>NZ_JAJGSX010000031.1 GCF_021245725.1 Pseudonocardia sp. TRM90224
TGGTCGTGCACAGGTTCACCTCCCCGTGCACAGGTTCGAACCTGTGCACGGCGGCACCAACCTGTGCACGAGCGCCCGCCGCGCCCTGTTCGGGCCTTCCACGCGCCCCAGCCCTTGTGGACGGTGACCCTTACCCCTCCTGCGCCCTCCGCGCCCGCTCGCGCAGCGCCTTCTGCCGGGCGTCGTGGTCGCGCATGCGTTGCGGGTAGCCGACGAGCTGCACGTCGTAGACCGGGATCTTGAGCGAGCGGGCGAGCTTGCGCGCGCCGTCGGGGCCGGAGATGCGGCGCCGGGTCCACTCGCCGTCGTTCGCCACCAGCAGCATCGTGGTCTCGGTGACGGCGGTGCGCGGCTCGACGAACGCCTCGACACCCTGGTGGGAGGCGGCCCATTCGCGCAGGTGCGACTCGTCCTCGCGACCGGACCCGCGCAGCCTCCCCGCCTTGGCCTTGCCCAGCTTGCCCAGCAGCCCCATGACTCCTCCGTCTCCGCCCCACCCCTCCGGGCAACGAGCGAGGCGCATGATTCTCTCCCGGGTGGACCAGCTCCCGCGCCCGGGTGGAGCGGATGACAAGATGGCTGCAGCGGCGTGACATGCCGCGACACGGCGATCTGTTAGAGGAGTTGCGACGTGCCCGAGCACAACGCGGACCTGGTCGTTCTCGGCGGCGGATCGGGCGGTTACGCCTGCGCGCTGAGGGCCGCCGAACTGGGCATGTCGGTCGTGCTCGTGGAGCGCGACAAGGTCGGTGGCACGTGCCTGCACTACGGGTGCATCCCCACCAAGGCGCTGCTGCACGCCGCCGAGGTGGCCGACTCCGCCCGCGAGGGCGCGAAGGTCGGGGTCAAGAGCTCGCTCGAGGGCATCGACATGGTCGGCGTCAACTCCTACAAGGACGGCGTGATCGCGCGGCTCTACAAGGGCCTGCAGGGCCTGGTGAAGTCCCGCAAGATCACCGTGGTGGAGGGCGACGGCCGCTTCGAGGGCCCCAACGCCGTCACCGTCGGCGACGACCGGTACGTCGGCAAGCACGTCGTGCTGGCCACCGGCAGCTACGCCCGCACGCTCCCCGGCCTCGACATCGGCGGCCGGATCATCACCAGCTACGAGGCGCTGCGGCTGGAGCACGTGCCCAGCAAGGTCGTGATCCTCGGCGGCGGCGTGATCGGCGTCGAGTTCGCGAGCGTCTACTCGAGCTTCGGCGCCGACGTCACGATCGTCGAGGCGCTGCCGCGGCTCGTCCCCAACGAGGACGAGTTCGCGTCGAAGCTGCTGGAGCGCGCGTTCCGCCGCCGCAAGATCGCCTTCAAGACCGGGGTCAAGTTCACCGGCGCCAAGCAGACCGACGAGTCGGTCACCGTCTCGCTGGAGACGGGCGAGGAGATCGAGGCCGACCTGCTGCTGGTCGCCGTCGGCCGCGGCCCCAACACCGCGAGCGCGGGCTTCGAGGAGGCCGGCGTGAAGATGGAGCGCGGGTTCGTCCTCACCGATGAGCGGTTGCGCACCAACCTCCCCAACGTCTACGCGGTCGGCGACATCGTGCCCGGCCTGCAGCTGGCGCACCGCGGCTTCGCGCAGGGCATCTTCCTCGCCGAGGACCTGGCCGGCGTCAAGCCGCCGGTCATCGACGAAGCCGGCATCCCGCGGGTCACGTACTGCGAGCCGGAGGTCGCGTCCGTCGGGCTCACCGAGGCGCAGGCCCGCGAGCGGCACGGCGAGATCCAGACGCTCACCTACGACCTCGGGGGCAACGGCAAGAGCCAGATCCTCCAGACCCAGGGTGCGATCAAGCTGGTCAAGGCCGGCGCGGAGGGCACACCGGGGCCGGTCGTCGGCATCCACATGGTCGGCGCGCGTGTCGGCGAGCTGATCGGCGAGGCACAGCTGGTCTACAACTGGGATGCTCAGGCGGAAGACGTCGCCGCGTTGATCCACGCCCACCCGACACAGAACGAAGCGTTCGGCGAAGCGCACCTCGCGCTCGCCGGCAAGCCGCTGCACAGCCACAGCTGAGACCGGTTCACCGGCCCGAACCCCGCGTAGCTAGAGGAGCTCCGACCCATCATGGCCTTCTCCGTCCAGATGCCCGCGCTCGGTGAGAGCGTCACTGAGGGAACCGTCACCCGCTGGCTCAAGCAGGAGGGTGATCGGGTCGAGGTCGACGAGCCGCTGCTCGAGGTCTCGACCGACAAGGTCGACACCGAGATCCCTTCGCCCGCCGCGGGGGTGCTGCAGCGGATCGTGGCCGGCGAGGACGAGACGGTCGAGGTCGGCGGCGAGCTCGCCGTGATCGGCGAGGCCGATTCCGACGACGCCGGCGACTCGGGCGACGCAGGCGATTCAGCCGATTCAGGCGACTCCGGGGAGGGCCAGCAGGAGGCCGCCCAGGAGGAAGCGCCCGCGCAGGAGGAGCCGAAGCAGCAGGAGCCGAAGCAGGAGGAGCCCGCCGAGGAGCCCGCGGCCGCTTCCGCGCCGAGCTCCGCCGACGAGCCCGCAGAGGCGCCGGCCGCGTCGACGAAGTCGACCGGGTCGGGCACCGCGATCACGATGCCCGAGCTGGGCGAGAGCGTCACCGAGGGCACGGTCACCCGCTGGTTGAAGGCCGTGGGTGACGAGGTCGCGGTCGACGAGCCGCTGCTGGAGGTGTCCACCGACAAGGTCGACACCGAGATCCCCTCCCCCGTGGCCGGCACCCTCCTGGAGATCACCGCGGAGGAGGACGCCACCGTCGAGGTCGGCGGCCAGCTCGCCGTGATCGGCGACGCGTCCGGCGCGCAGGCCGAGGCTCCCCAACAGGACGAGCCGCAGGACAAGCAGGAAGCGCCCGAGCAGCAGGAGAAGGCGCCGGAGCCCGCACCCCAGCAGGAGCGTCAGCCCGAGCCCGCCCAGCAGCAGAGCAACGGCAAGGCCGAGGCCGCGCCGGCCGCCGACGAGGGCTCGTCCGACGGCGGCGCCCCGTACGTCACGCCGCTGGTGCGCAAGCTCGCCGCCGAGCACGACGTCGACCTCTCGACGATCACCGGCTCCGGTGTCGGTGGCCGCATCCGCAAGCAGGACGTGCTCGCGGCCGCCGAGGCGAAGGCACCGGCCGCGGAGGAGCCCGCTCCCGCCGCTGCCCCGGCAGCGGCCTCGTCGGCCCCGTCGAAGCCCTCGGCGCCGGCCAGGCCCGCCGCCGACGGCCCGCAGCCGGGCACCACCGTCAAGCTCCCGCGCTTGCGCCAGGTGATCGCGCAGCGGATGGTCGAGTCGCTGGAGATCTCGGCGCAGCTGACCACGGTGCAGCAGGTCGACATGACCCGCGTCGCCAAGCTGCGGGCCCGCGCGAAGGCCGACTTCGAGCGGCGCGAGGGCGTCAAGCTGACCTACCTGCCGTTCATCGCCAAGGCCACCGTCGAGGCGCTGAAGCAGTTCCCGCAGGTCAACTCGTCGCTGAACATCGAGGAGAAGCAGGTCACCTACCACGGTGCCGTGCACCTCGCGGTGGCCGTCGACACCCCGCGCGGGCTGATCGTGCCGGTCATCCACGACGCCGACGAGCTCAACATCGCCGGCATCGCGAAGCGCATCGCCGACCTCGCCGCACGCACGCGCGACAACAAGGTCGCGCCGAACGAGCTGTCCGGTGGCACGTTCACGATCACCAACATCGGCAGCGCCGGTGCGCTCTTCGACACCCCGATCATCAACCAGCCGCAGGTCGCGATCCTCGGCACCGGGGTGATCACGAAGCAGCCGGTGGTCGTGACGGGTCCCGACGGCGACGACACGATCGCGATCCGCTCGATGTGCTACCTGCCGCTGACCTACGACCACCGCATCGTCGACGGCGCCGACGCCGGCCGGTTCCTGAGCGCGGTCAAGCAGCGCCTGGAAGAGGGCGCGTTCGAAGCCGACCTCGGTCTGTAACCATGGAAGCGGCGTCCAGGGCCATCCTGTGGATGACCGTCTGGGCACTGCTCGCCGTCGGGGCGGCCGCACTGTTCGTGTGGGTCGCCCCGTACTACAGCACCGCCCTGTGGTGGGAGCTGCGCAGGAGCCTGTTCTGGCTGCTGCCACTGTTGGGGCTGCTCGTCGTCATGATCGGGTGGGCGGTCGCCATCGAGGAGAGCGCCTGGCCGTCATGGCCGGCGTGGCTCTTCGGCATCGTCGGCGTCTCAGCGTTCCTGTTCTGGGCCGGCTGGGGGCACTCCTACCAGCAGGATCAGGTGTACGTGGCGTCGGTGGCGGTCACCGACGCCGCGGCGCCGATGATGGAGCAACGGGCGCCGTACGTCGTGGCGGAGGCGCAGGCGCGGCCCACCCTGGGCGACAGCCCCGGTGACATCGCGGCGACGAAGTACCTCCCGGCGACGAAGACGTTCGACACGCTCGTCGAGGCCCGCGGTTGGCTCGCCGGCTACCAGACGGTGCTGGAGCAGTCGATCCCGCTGACCGGGCGCGGCACCGGGAAGCGCTGCGAGTTCACGGAAGAGGCGGGCGCGCGGTCGGGCGGCTGGTTCGGGCACAACCTCGCGCGGATCGTCGCGGGCGAGCAACGGTGGGTCCAGTTCGACGGTGAGGACGTCTACGGCTTCTGCGACGGTGACGTCCCGAAGGTCGTGATGCCGCTCAAGGAGCTCGACGGCTGGATGGTCGTCACCGAGCGACCCGCCGGTGTCGCCGTCTACGACGGGCACACCGGTGAGGTGACCATCCGGCCCGACGGCGCGGGCCTGCTCGGCCCCACCTACCCGATCACGCTCGCCGCCACGCAGCGCGGCTCGACGCACGCGTTGAGCGACCTGTGGGACTACGTGTTCGGCCGGGCGGGCTGGGAGGAGACCGACGAGGAAGGCGACGTCAACGCCGCCAACAACAGCGAGTTCACGCTGCCCGTCGGCGAACGCGGCGGCGCGTACGTCACACCGCTGACCGGGCGCGGCTCTGCGACGTCGATCTCGGCCATCTCCACGATCGACGCGACGGTGACCGGTGATGCGCTCGCGACGCTGACGGTGCACCGGCTCGACCCGCCGTGGGTCTCGACCAGCGCCGTGGCGCAGCGCATCCAGGCCGACTACCAGGACATCCCGAACTGGCAGAACCTGAAGATCCTGGAGATCGCGCCCACCGACGGCACGCACTGGGTCGCGACGATCGGCAACGACCAGAACGTCCTGTACCGCGTGTCGGGCACCGGCACCCTGCAGGGCGACGACGCGACCTGCCTGCACCGCGGCGACGGCACCCGGATCCGCTGCGGCACCGCCGCCGACCAGCAGGGCGCCGGGATCGGGACGCAGTACGGGCCGGGTTCACCCGCCGGGCCGGCCCCCGCGCCGCCCGACGCCGACCTGGGCGCGCTCACCAACGAGCAGCTCGTCGACCTCATCCGGCGCGCCCAGGAGGAAGCGGCGCGGCGCCTCACCGGGCCGCGCTGACAGACAGAGCCGACGGGTAGGGCCGGAGCCGAGCGGCGGACCCGATTCGCGCCCGTCGTCCGCTTCGGCGAGGATCTCGGGCGTGCGCGTTGTCGTCGCCGGCTCGTCCGGCCTGCTCGGAACCGCCCTCGTCGCCCACCTGCGAGAGGCGGAACACGAGGTGCTGCGCCTGGTCAGGAGGCCACCCGCGGCACCGGACGAGCGTGGGTGGGACCCACCGGCCGGCCGGGTCGACGAAGGCACGTTCGATGGCGTCGATGCCGTCGTCGGGCTCGGCGGGGTCGGCATCGGCGACCGGCCGTGGAGCGGCGCACGCCGCCAGGCCATCCGGGACAGCCGCAACGGGCCGACCGAGGTGCTGGCCACCGCAGCCGCCGAGCACGGCGTCGCGACCCTGCTCTCGGCGTCGGCCGTCGGCTTCTACGGCAACACCGGCGGGGAGGCCGTGGACGAGTCGACACCGTCGGGCGGCGGCTTCCTCGCCGAGGTGTGCCGCGACTGGGAGGCCTCCACGGCGAAGGCCCGCGACGCCGGCGTGCGGGTCGTGACGTCCCGCACCGGGCTCGTGCTCTCCCCCGCCGGCGGGCTGCTCGGCCGGCTGCGGCCGCTGTTCAAGAGCTTCGCAGGGGCCCGGCTCGGCTCAGGGCAGCAGTACATGCCGTGGGTCTCGCTCGACGACGCCGTCGGCGCGATGCGGTTCCTCATCGAGCACCCGGAGATCTCCGGGCCGGTGAACGTCACCGGCCCGACGCCCGTCACGAACGCCGAGTTCACGAAGGCGCTGGCCGCCGCGGTGCGCCGGCCAGCCGTCCTCGCCGTGCCCGAGTTCGCGATCACGACGGCGCTCGGCGCGATGGGCGAGGAGATGCTGCTGTACGGGCAGCGGGCCGTCCCGGCGAAGCTGCTCGCCGCCGGCTACCAGTACCGGCACAACACCGTCGCCGAGGCGCTCTCTGCCGCGATCGACCGCTGACCCCTGCCACCCGCGACTTCCGGGGCGCCTCCGGCCTCCGGCCGGGGAGGGCCTGACTTTCGGCAGGCCCGGTTCTGGTCTCTCGACGGGTGGTCGGCCGCCGAGGCGGGCCTACCGTCGTCGTGGTGCCGAGAACGGATATCCCTGACGTCCCCGATGTTTCCGCTGGTTGGTACCTGGACGTAGTCGCGGCCGCCGCCCGGCTGCCCGGCTGGGTGCAGCTGGCGTTCGAGTTCGCGACCGACGGCGTGGTCGTCGGGTTCGCGCTGGCGCTCGTGTTGCTCGCCGTGCGGGCGCGCCACCGGCCTGGCATCGCGATGGCGACGGCGCTCGTCGGGCCCGTCTGCGTCCTGCTCGCGTACGTCATCAGCGAGGCGATCAAAGGCGTCTTCCGGGTCGACCGGCCCTGCCGCACCCTCGACGTCGCCACGATCGCGCCCACGATCGCGCACTGCCCCGAGCTGGGCGACTGGTCCTTCCCCAGCAACCACGCGACGATCGCCGGTGCGGCGGCCGTGGCGATCTGGTGGTCGAGCAGCCGGTGGGGATCGGTCGCGGCGGCGGCCGCGCTGCTCGCGGCGGCCTCCCGGGTGATCGTCGGGGTGCACTACCCGCATGATGTCCTCGTGGGTCTGACGATCGGGGCGGTGACGGCGAGCGCGCTGGTTCCGCTGCTCGCGCCGATGGCCTCCCCGCTCGTGCAGCGGCTGCGCGGCGCGCCGGGCGGCGGTGTGCTCGGTCGCGGGCCCGCCACCGGCGTCGACGCGCCCACGGTCCGGCTGCCGCGGCACCGATGACGGAGCCGCCCGCGTTGACCGTCCGATCCGCCGCGTGCGCGGTGGTGGCGCTGCCCGTCCTGTGGGCCGCTGTTGCCGCACGGCCCGGTCGCTTCGCGCCCTGGGAGGCGGTGGGCGCGCTGGCTGTGCTGGCGCTGGCGCTGTGGCTGGCGAGCCGGCTACCGATCGTTGCGCTCGTCGTCGCGATGGGCGCATGGTTGCTCGGCTACCTCCCGCGGGCGCAGGTGGACAGCACGATGGGCATCGGGGTGCTCGCCGCGGGCCTCGCCACGGTCGCGTTCCTCGCCGGCCGCCACGCCGTGGACAGCCGCCACGGTGCGGCGGCGATCGCTGCCGGCAGCACGGTGTCGGGCGCCGCGGCGGTCGCCGTCACCAGCGGTGCCGACGCCGCGCTGCTCGCAGGTGCGACGACGCTGCTGCTGACGGCCGTGCCGTGGTCGGTCGGCCGCTACCGCCGCCGGTTCGCCGAGCTCGTCGCAGCGGGCTGGGAGCGCGCCGAGCAGCTCGAGACCGCCGCCGAGCAGGCCCGGGCCCGGGAGCGTGCGCTGCTCGCCGGCGAGATGCACGACCTCATCGGGCACGAGCTGGCCACGGCGGCGCTGCAGGTGGGCGCGCTGGAGCTGGACCCGGCGCTGGCCGAGCGGCAGCGCGCCGCGGCCGCCGGTGCCCGCCGCTCGGTCACCGCGGCGGCCGAACGGCTCGCCGACGCCGTCCGCGTGTTGCGCAGCGCGCCCGCCGACCCGGCCGGGTCCCTCGCCGACCTGGTGGAACGCAGCCGCACGGCCGGTCTCGACGTCGAGCTGGACGGCGTCGAGACCGGCCTCGGTCCGCTGGTGGCCAGCACGGTCCGCAGGGTGGTCGCGGAGTCGCTCACCAACGCGATCAAGCACGCGCCCGGCGCCGCCGTCACCGTCTCGGTCGGGATCGCCGACTCCGTGCACGTCCGCGTCGAGAACTCACCGCCCGAACGACCCGTCACGACGGTGATGCGCGGCGGGCACGGGCTGGTGGGGCTGTCGGAACGCCTCCGACTCGTCGGCGGGACGTTCGGTGCCGGGCCGCGCCCGGACGGCGGGTTCGTCGTGGTCGCCGAACTGCCGAGCACGCCGGCCGTCCCGGAGGGGCCGCCGGCGGTGGCGCACCGCGAGCTGGCCGAGGCGCGTGTGCAGCGCAGCGCCCGCACGGCGGTGCTGGTCGCCGTTTGCGCAACCGCGGCGATCGGTGCGGGGGTGCTGGGGTGGATGGTGTTCGACGCCGCCACTTCGGTGCTGCACCCAGCCGACTTCGCGCGCGTCACCGTCGGGCAGAGCGAGGCGAGCCTCGCCGGCGTGCTGCCGTGGCGCACGCGGGTGGACGACCCGGCCGGGGTGCCGCCCGGTCCGCCCGGGTCGGTCTGCCGGCACTACAGCACCCACACGAACCCGTTCGACCCGCAGCGGCACGAGCTCTATCGGCTGTGCTTCCGCGGTGGCCGGGTGGTCTCGGCGGAGCTGCTGGAACGCGGTGGATGATGCTGCGGTGATCCGGGTGTTGATCGCCGACGACGAGCCGCTGGTCAGGGCGGGTGTGCGCGCGGTGCTGACCACAGCGCCCGACGTCGAGGTGGTCGCGGAGGCCGGCGACGGCCGGGCGGCCGTCGACCTCGTGCTCGCGCACCGGCCCGACGTCGCGGTGCTCGACGTCCGGATGCCGGTGCTCGACGGGCTCGACGCCGCCGCCGAGATCCACTCCGCGGTGCCGGGGACCGGCGTGCTGGTGCTCACGACGTTCGCCGACGATGACGCCATCAGCAGGGCGCTCGGCGAGGGCGCAGGCGGGTTCGTGCTGAAGACCGGCGACCCGCTGGAGATCGTCTTCGGGGTGCGTGCAGTGGCCGGTGGCGCGGCCTACCTCTCCCCCGTGGTGGCGCGGCGGGTGCTCGACCGGCTCGCGGCCACCGCCCCCCGCGCCGCCGGGCACGCCGGTCTCGGCCGCCTGACCGACCGCGAGCGGGAGGTGCTCGGGCTGATCGGCGCGGGCCTGTCGAACGCCGAGATCGCCCGCCGGCTGCACGTCGTCGAGGGCACGGTGAAGTTCTACGTCAGCGCGATCCTGCGCGGCCTGGACGTGCGCAACCGCGTGCAGGCGGCGATCGTGGCCCACGAGGCGGGCCTCATCCCGCGCCCGTAGGACCCTCCTAGCGCATCGCCGGATGCAGCTGCAGGTCCAGTCCCGCGGGCGCGGCCGGCCTGCGCACGTCGTGGCGGGCGACGGGCAGCGTGCCGTCGAGCGCGGCGAGGGTGGCGGTGGCCATCGCGTCGAGCACCTCGGCGACCGGGACGACGCGGCCCAGCTCCGCCGCCAGCGACGTGACGCCGACATCGGTGAGCCCGCATGGGACGATCCGGTCGAAGGAGCTCATGTCCGGGGTGCAGTTGATCGCGTAGCCGTGGAGCGTGACACCGCCCTGGACGCGCACGCCGATCGCGGCGATCTTGCGCTCGGCGCGGAACTCGTCGGCGGGCAGCCAGACGCCGCTGCGGCCCTCGACCCGGCCGGCCTCGGTGAGCCCGAACGCGTGCACGACGGAGATCAGCGCCTCCTCGAGCCGCCGCACGAAATCGACGACGTCGAGCGGCTCGGCCAGCCCGATGATCGGGTAGCCGACCAGCTGGCCGGGACCGTGCCAGGTGATCCGGCCGCCGCGGTCGACGTCGACGACGGGGGCGCCGTCGGTGGGCCGGTCCTCCGGCTGGGTGCGCTTGCCCGCGGTGTAGACCGACGGGTGCTCCAGCAGCATGAGGACGTCCGGGCCGGCGCCCTCGCGGCGGGCCGCGGCGTTGGCGCGCTGGACGTCCCACGCGTCGATGTAGTCGATGGTGCCGAGCGTGTCGACGCGGACCGGTTCGCCGCTGCGGCGGCACGACCGGATGTCACCCGTAGCCATGCCGGCCACGCTACGCCCCGGCGAACTTCCCCACCGTTTTGCCTACTTGCAGACCCTGGTGGGTGTGCAGGTCGGCAAAACGGTGGGGAACTTCCGCTCAGACGTGGGGAGCGACGTCGGAGGCGATCAGCTCGACGTGGTCGAGGTCGGCGAGGTCGAGCACCTGGAGGTAGATGCGGGTGATGCCGGTCAGGTCCTTCCAGGTGCCGAGCTTGTCGACGATCTCGGCGGTGGTGCCGGCGAGACCGTTGGTGCGCAGCTCGTCCACCTCCCGGCCGATCGCGGCGGCGCGGCGGGCCACCTCGGCGTCGTCGCGCCCGACCGCGACGCACTGCGCGACCGACCGCACCAGCGTCTTCGGGTCGCGGCCGATCTCGGCGCACGCGGCGTCGGTGCGCTCGAACTGCGCGGCGACGACGTCGGGCGGCGAGAACCCGACGTTCATCTCGGCGGCGAAGCGGGCGGCCAGCTGCGGGGTGCGCTTCTTCCCGTGCCCGCCGACGATCACCGGGAGGGGCTGCTGGACGGGCTTGGGCAGCGCCGGGGAGTCGGCGACGGTGTAGTGCTTGCCGTCGAAGGAATAGCGCTCGCCCTCCGGCGTGCCCCAGAGGCCGGTGACGATCTCCAGCTGCTCCTCGAGCCGGTCGAACCGCTCGCCCAGCCCAGGGAACGGGATGGCGTACGCGGCGTGCTCGGCCTCGAACCAGCCCGCGCCGAGCCCGAGCTCGACACGCCCGCCCGACATCTCGTCCACCTGCGCGACGGAGATCGCGAGCGGGCCGGGGAAGCGGAAGGTCGCGGAGTTGACGAGGGTGCCGAGGCGGATCCGGGACGTCTCGCGGGCCAGGCCGGCGAGCGTGATCCAGGAGTCGGTGGGCCCGGGCAGCCCGGGGCGGTCGCCCATGGCGAGGTAGTGGTCGGAGCGGAAGTAGGCGTCGTAGCCCGCGTCCTCTGATGCGCGCGCGAGCCGGAGCTGGTCGGCGTAGCTCGCACCCTGCTGGGGTTCGGTGAAGATCCGGAGGTCCACGTTCGTGACGGTAGTCTCGCCTGCTCCCGGGGTTGCGGTGGGACGCCGGGGCGCGGCGTAGCCTGAGGCCGTGACGATCGCACCCGAAGGTCGCAAGCTCCTGCGCCTCGAGGTCCGCAACAGCGAGACCCCGATCGAGCGCAAGCCGCCGTGGATCCGCACGAAGGCGCGCACCGGCCCGCAGTACACCGAGCTGAAGTCGCTGGTCCGCACCGGCGGGCTGCACACGGTGTGCGAGGAAGCCGGCTGCCCCAACATCTACGAGTGCTGGGAGGACCGCGAGGCCACCTTCCTCATCGGCGGCGAGCAGTGCACGCGGCGGTGCGACTTCTGCCAGATCGACACCGGCAAGCCCGCGGAGCTCGACCGTGACGAGCCGCGCCGGGTCGCGGAGTCGGTGCAGCAGATGGGCCTGCGCTACTCGACCGTCACGGGCGTCGCGCGCGACGACCTGCCCGACGGCGGCGCGTGGCTCTACGCCGAGACGGTGCGCCAGATCCACGCGCTCAACCCCGGCACCGGCGTCGAGCTGCTGATCCCCGACTTCAACTCGATCGACGAGCAGCTCGACGAGGTGTTCGGGGCGCGGCCGGAGGTGCTCGCGCACAACCTGGAGACGGTGCCGCGGATCTTCAAGCGCATCCGGCCCGCGTTCCGCTACGAGCGCTCGCTCGAGGTGATCACGAAGGCCCGCGCGGCCGGCCTCGTCACCAAGTCGAACCTGATCCTCGGCATGGGCGAGACCCCCGACGAGGTCACGGCAGCGCTGCGCGACCTGCACGACGCCGGCTGCGAGATCATCACGATCACCCAGTACCTGCGGCCCTCCGCGCGCCACCACCCCGTCGAGCGGTGGGTGAAGCCGGAGGAGTTCGTCGAGCACTCCGAGACGGCCGAGCGCATCGGGTTCGCCGGTGTGATGGCCGGGCCGCTGGTGCGTTCGTCGTACCGGGCCGGGCGGCTCTACGCGCAGACGGTGCGGTCGCGCGGCGAGCAGCTGCCGGCCGAGCTCGAGCACCTCGCGACCGAAGGCGCGGCCGCGCAGGAAGCCCGCTCCCTGCTGGCGCGCTGACCCGGCTCCGACCGGTATCCTCACTCGCATGGCCGGTGGTAAGCCCGACAAAGCTGCTCAGAAGGAAGCCAAGCGCCTCAAGCGTGCGGCCTCCAAGGAGCGGCGCTCACAGATCTGGAAGGCGTTCCAGCAGCAGCGCAAGGAGGACAAGGCGCTGCTGCCGCTGATGATCGGCGCGCTCCTGCTGTGCACTGCCGTGGTCTTCGGCATCGGGCTGATCTTCGACATGCACTGGATCATGCTGCCGGTCGGCGTCGCGATCGGGGTGCTGGCCGCGGTCAGCATCTTCGGCAGGCGCGTGCAGAGCTCCGTCTACTCGAAGGCCGAGGGCCAGCCCGGCGCGGCCGGGTGGGCGCTCGACACCATGCGCGGCCAGTGGCGCGTCACCCCCGGCGTCGCCGGCACCACCCACCTCGACGCCGTGCACCGGGTGATCGGCCGGCCCGGGATCATCCTGGTCGCCGAGGGGGTGCCGCACCGCGTGAAGAGCCTGCTCGCGCAGGAGAAGAAGCGCGTCGCGCGCGTCGCCGGCTCGATGCCGATCTACGACGTCATCGTCGGCAACGACGAGGGTCAGGTCCCGCTGAAGGGCCTGCAGCGCCACCTCACCAAGCTGCCCCGCAACATCACCCCGGCCCAGATGGACACCATCGAGGCGAAGCTCGCCGCGCTCGGCTCCCGCGCCGCCGCGCTGCCGAAGGGCCCGATGCCCGCCGGCGCCAAGATGCGCAGCGTGCAGCGCACCGCCCGCCGCAAGGGCGCTTGATCCTTCCCGCATGTAGCCGAGCGGCTGCGCCCGCCGTGGCAGGTGCCAGGTCCCGGTGGATGCACGAACAGCGCGCGCTGGGCGCTTGCCGGTGCGGCGTTGCCCGCCGAGGGTCAGGAAAGTCCGCCATGGCCCTCCGGGTCGCCACGAGGGATGAGAATCCGTGCCGGGGTGCGGCTCCGGGTACGGGTACACGACCGCAGACCGGGGTGGGTGCCCGAACCGGGCGTGCAGGGCACGACCAACCCCGCGGCCAGGGCCGGGGCTGTGGTGGCCGGCCGGGGTGTGTGCGTTGCGCACGCGAGGGCAGGAAAGCCACTTTCCTGCCCTGTGAGGGCCGGAAAGTGGCTTTCCTGCCCTCCCCACCCGGGGGGTGAGCTGCGCGAACGGCTGTTTCGAACGATAGGTTGGCCTGAAAGTGCCGTTCGCGCACATCCCGGCGGTCGCCGAGTGGGTGGGATCGTGAGTTTGAGTGTGCTCAGGGCTGCCGCGACAGCCCTCAGCGCACCCTCGATCAGCCAGTGCCTGGATCCCGGGGGGTGCCGGTCCACCGCGGTGGCTGCGGCGATCCACCTGACAGCCACTTTCCTGCAACCACGTTGCATGACAGTGGCTTTCCTGACCTTCCGCAGCTCCGTCTCGACGCGTGGACGAGTGGGCGAGCGCTCGCGCTCGAGTCAGCCGCGGGTCCTGACGACGATCGTGCGGGTCGCGCGGTCGTGCCAGCCGCGGCCGTCGGAGTCGCGGGCGAGTGGTGGCAGCACCAGCGCCGTCAGGGCCGTGCGCAGCAGCGCGCGCGGCACGCCGATGACAGCGGAGTTGTCGAGCGACGCCACCCGGATGCCGAGTGCCGTCATGCCGGCGCTCGCACCGAAGATCGCGACGGGAACCGCGGTGAGCAGGAACCAGATGCCCAGCACCGTCCACGAGAACGACGGGTTGGTGAGCGGGTCGGGGCCGGAGACCAGCGCGGCGATGAGGTAGCCGATGAGCCAGTCGAGCGCGAGCGCGACGAACCGGCGCCCGAGCCCCGCGACGCTCGACACCCCGTGTTCGGGCAGGCCGTACTTCTCCCCCGGATAGCCGGCCGAAGGCCCGGCCGGGACGGATCCTGGCAACCACGACTCGCTCCAACGGGCCACGTCACCAGCTTACGGACGGCGCGTCGAGCGGGCCCGGCCACTGCACCGGAGGTGTGACGGGGGTGGCATCGCGGCAGCACCCCGTTAACCTCTGTGAAACCACCGAGTGACCGACGGGCAACAACGCCGCCATAGCGTCGCCTCCGACCGACGTGCCGAGAAGAAGGAGCCCGTGAGCGTGTTCAGCAACTCCGAAGAGGTACTCAAGTACATCTCGGACGAGAAGGTCGAGTACGTCGACATCAGGTTCTGCGACCTGCCCGGCGTCATGCAGCACCTCACCGTCCCCGCCAGCACGTTCGACCAAGACCTGATCGACAACGGCGTCGCGTTCGACGGCTCGTCCGTCCGCGGCTTCCAGGCGATCAACGAGTCGGACATGGCGCTGTTCCCCGACCCGGCGACGGCGCGCGTCGACCCGTTCCGCAAGCACAAGACGATCAACCTGAACTTCTTCGTGCACGACCCGATCACGGGTGAGCCCTATAGCCGCGACCCGCGCAACGTCGCCCGCAAGGCCGAGGAGTACCTGTCGGCCTCGGGTGTCGCCGACACCGCGTACTTCGGCGCCGAGGCGGAATTCTACATCTTCGACTCCGTGCGCTTCGGGTCCGACCCGCACCAGCAGTACCACCACATCGACTCCGTCGAGGGCTGGTGGAACACCGGCCGCGAGGAGCAGGGCGGCAACCTCGGTTACAAGGTCAACTACAAGGGCGGGTACTTCCCCGTCCCACCGGTCGACCACTACGCCGACCTGCGCGACGACATCGTCAGCAACATGATCGACAGCGGTTTCGTCGTCGAGCGCGGCCACCACGAGGTGGGCACCGCCGGCCAGGCCGAGATCAACTACAAGTTCAACACGCTCCTGCACGCCGCCGACGACGTGATGCTGTTCAAGTACCTCGTCAAGAACACCGCGTGGCACGCCGGCAAGACCGCGACCTTCATGCCGAAGCCGCTCTTCGGCGACAACGGCTCGGGCATGCACGCCCACCAGTCGCTCTGGAAGGACGGGCAGCCGCTCTTCCACGACGAGACCGGCTACGGCGGCCTGTCCGACCTCGCCCGCTACTACATCGGCGGGCTGCTGCACCACGCGCCGAGCCTGCTGGCGTTCACCAACCCGACGGTGAATTCCTACCACCGGCTCGTCCCCGGCTTCGAGGCGCCGGTCAACCTGGTCTACTCCGCGCGCAACCGGTCGGCCTGCATCCGGATCCCGCTGACGGGCAACAACCCCAAGGCCAAGCGCCTGGAGTTCCGCTGCCCCGACTCGTCCGGCAACCCGTACCTGGCGTTCGCGGCCATGACGATGGCAGGGCTCGACGGCATCAAGAACAAGATCGAGCCGCCGGCCCCCATCGACAAGGACCTCTACGAGCTGCCCCCGGAGGAGGCCAAGGACATCCCGCAGGTCCCCGGCAGCCTCTCCGCGGTCATCGACCGCCTGGAGTCCGACCACGAGTACCTGCTCGAGGGCGGCGTCTTCACGTCCGACCTGATCGAGACGTGGATCTCCTACAAGCGGGAGAACGAGATCGACCCGCTGCGCCTGCGCCCGCACCCGTACGAGTTCGCGCTCTACTACGACGTCTGATCCGCAGGTCGTGATGACCTGCTAGAAGACCGCGAATACGGCGGTTGACCTGCAGAGATGCCTTCCAGTGTCTCTCGGCGTCAACCGCCGTTTTCGTGCTCATGTGCCCCAGTGTGCCCCGAGAGATCTACATTGGACGCCGAGCCCGTAGAACAACAGACCCGGATGATCTAGATGTTCGGCGACCGCCTCCCACGGCAGCTCGGCAGCGTGCGGTGTCGCGCTCTCTGCCGCGCCGCTCGCCAATCATCCCCCTTCGGAACGCACGTCACGACTGGCGCCCGGCGCGGGGAGGGCGGAGTGATGGCGCCACCATTCGTCGAGTTGCCCATGTTCTGTGACGCTAGCCTGGCGCCTTCACGGGCAGTTGATCCTTAGGCGGCATTGAGCGCTACAGATACTCCTGAGCAGGCGAGATCATGGCTTGCGACGGTCATATCTGCGCCCGAGAAGGGCGCACATTTCAGGTGGGTGAGCGTAGCGGCTTCTGTCCGTGCCCGAGCACCGACACGGCGGTCGGACAGGTGGTCTCCCAGGCCGGCAGTGCTGTTGACCGAGACGATCCGCACGGTCGATTGGATTAGACGTTGTCGGCCGTGCTCGCGGAAAGCCGGGCCATGCTCCAATAAATCGCCTTTTCCGGAATGAGCGTCTCCGCACCCGGCTGGCGACTTTGGGCCACAGAGTCGAACGGCGGACACCAAATCTCCGCTCAGGGGTTATCCGTCGACGATTCCATCGACAAACCCGCAAAGTTCTTTCCTGCCGCGGGCCTGCGAAATGCTGGATAGCCCGGCGACCTCCAGGCGCCGCAGCAGCCCCTTCTGGATACCTCTCGGCCACAACGGTCCGCCGTATATGAGTCCGGTGTAGGCCTGGACAAGGGTGGCTCCGCAGCAGATGCGCGCGAAGACGTCATCGGCGTTCTCGACGCCGCCCACCGATATCAAGGTCAGCCGGTCGCCCACTACAGCGCGAAGCCGTTGCAGCACTTCGAGCGAACGGTCTCGCAGCGGCGCACCAGAGAGGCCCCCGGCGCCTATGTCCGCCACCGCGTCGGCCGGGGTAGCCAAGCCAGCGCGGGCGATGGTGGTGTTGGTGGCGATGATTCCATCGAGGTCAAGTTCGAGGGCGAGCTCGGCTACCGCATCGATGTCCTCGTCCGCGAGATCGGGAGCTATCTTCACCAGCAACGGCACCCTAGGCGCGTCCCGCTGCGCGGCGATCTCGCTGTTCACTCCGTCGATCGCCGAGAGCAGCGGTCGAAGCACTGAGGTTGCCTGTAAGTTTCGCAGCCCCGGGGTGTTGGGCGAGCTCACGTTCACCACGAGGTAGTCGGCCAACGGCAGCAGTCGCCGGGCACTGGTGACGTAGTCGCTCACAGTCGCAGATTCCTCGACGACCTTGGTCTTGCCGATGTTCACGCCGAGGGTGGTCACCTCTGGGCGAGGATGGCGATGCAGCCGGTCAGCGACCGCCAAGGAGCCCGAATTATTGAAGCCCATCCGATTGACCAGTGCGCGATCCGCAGGTAGCCGAAATATCCGTGGACGTGGATTGCCGGTCTGAGGCTGCGCCGTGACCGTGCCGACCTCCACGAAGCCGAAGCCGAGCGCCGCTAGACCCGCGACGCCGTAAGCGTCCTTATCGAAACCAGCGGCCAGCCCCAGCGGGTTGCTGAACCTGCGTCCGAGTGCGTCTACGCCGAGGCGCTCGTCGCTCACGTGACAAAGCCTTCGCAGGAGTCGACCGGCCCCGGGGATCGCCATGGCCGTCCGCAGCGCAGCGAAACCGATACGGTGCGCCGTCTCGGCCGGGACCCGAACCAGGACGAGCCAGAACAAACCTCGATAGATCACTCGCGTACTCCCGCGCTTGGAGACCAGTCGGGAGTGGATCCTAAACCCGGATCTTTCGCCGGTCGGAGTTGATTGGTGATCTTCGCCGGGTCTGCTCCGGTCCTGAGGCGAGATTGTGCCGTGCGGCACGGCAGTTTGACCGGGGTCGCTCGGTACGCCGGATCCGCAGGCCGGCCGGCTGCAGGGATCGCCGGGACCGTCGAAGTGATCCCCGGCCCGGGTCGGCGAGCGAAGCCGAGCGCGCGTGTCAGGCATGTACTCCTGCAACGCCGCGGTCGGAACCCCGAGTCGCCGCGCAACACTCCGCATCTAGAGCGCCCCGACACCATCCCGGTCAGCGATCAAGACCGCCGTCGCGGCGATCCGCGCCCGCGCCCCGCCACCGGCAGCACACGGCAACCCCCGGCCGGACCGAACTAGGTGACGATCCTCCCGACCCGCGGCACAGCTCGAACCAGTCCGTCATCACTGAGAACGTCCAACGCCTTTGCCGCCGTCGCGAGCGTGACGCCGAACTCCCGGGTCACCGCCCGCGTCGAAGGGAGCCGATCACCCACCTGCAACTCGCCCGCGACGATGCGCCGGCGCACCTCACCGGCGATGCGCACGTAAGGCGGTCGAAGTTCGGCGCTCCGAGCTGTGCTGATCAAACCGTTCCCCGGGCGCACGGATCCTCCTGCTCACCGTCCAGGACAACCCGATCCGTCATGTTGTTCGCCGAACGCGGCAGCTTCCCCGGGTCCACGGTGCAGCCTCGAAGATGAGGTCCCAGCACTCGGTCCCCTCGGGCTGATCGTAGAACCGGACGGTCTGCCCGGTGCCGTTCGTGTACGACGAGATCCAGTTCAACCGGCCGTCGAGCCCGGTGTCGACCACATAGCCGGGCTCGCCCTGTTGGATCATGAGGCTCGCAGACCACGGGCCGCCGTCCCTGTCGAAGAGGCACAGGTAGTCGCCTTCGTCGAAACACTCGTAGTTGTTCGGATCCACCGCTGCCGCTCCAGGGGGCTCGGGCTCCGCAGCCGCCACTGCCGTGCTCAGCAGAGCCTGGGCCCCGACGATCGCCAGCAACACCAGCCATTTGCAACGTCCCACTGCGATTCCCCCGCCCCCGTGCGCCTGCGTTCCGACGACGAACTGAAACGGATGCCCCCAACAACCCGCTTGCCTCCCGCTTTCAGGAGCAGCCCGCCCTCCGCGGGCGTGACGGCGTTGACGGTGTCGCCGTCGGCTCAGGTACTGGGCTGCCAGGCGACGATTTCGTCGACCGACCGCGTCAGCAGGTCGCGACCCAGGCGCGTCACCCCGGCCAGCGCGGCGTTGCGCAGCCCGACCGCGAGTGGATTCGTCACCATGATCGCCTGGCAGAGGGTGCGGGCGCGGTGCTGGACCAGGCTGGTCCGCGGCAGCCGCGCCGCCGTGTATCCGGGGAGCCCGCCCCCGGCATCGCTCATGTGGAACGCCAGCTCCACAGCGTCCTCCAGGGCCTGGCACGCGCCTTGGCCGAGGTTCGGGGTCATGGCGTGTGCCGCGTCGCCGACCAGCGCGACCCGCCCGGAGTGGAACGCCGGCAACGGTGTGCCGAGCTCGAAGACGTCGTGCCGGTGCACCGTCGCCGGGTCGAGCGTCCGCACCAGCTCCGCAACCGGCTCGCACCACCGACCGAACCGGGTGACCAGCTCGGCGGCCTCGCCGTGCACGCCGCGACGTGCGGGCTCCTCGACAGCGAGTGCGTAGCAGTGCACGACACCGTCGACCCCGGGCGCCACCCCGAACGCGCACCCCGCACCCCAGAACTCCGTCGGCCCGGCGGGTGCGCCGGACTCGGGCACGTCGAAGTCCCAGCAGGTCACGCCGACGTAGGCGACACCAGCATGCTGCGGGAAGAGGGCGGAACGCACCCGCGACCAGATCCCGTCGGCAGCGACCACGAGGTCGGCTCGCAGACCACCGTCGCTGGTCACCACCCACCCGGTCGCCGGGTCGACGGACCGCACGGCGCACCCCAGCCGCACGGTCGCGCGAGCGAGCCGATCGGCAAGCTGTTCGATGAGCCGGGCTCGCGGGATCAGCACGATGCTGCGGCTGCGGGCCTGCGGCGGCTTCGCCAGCCACCGGCCGCTCCGGCTGCGGACCCCGACCTCGGCCGCCGCCGCAGGATGCTCCCGAACGGCCGCACCGATCCCCAGCCGGTCCAGCGCGGTCAACGCGTTGGCCGCCAGCACGAGCCGACCGCCCGGCCCGACGAGCTGGGGACTCCGCTCACACACCGTCGTCGTCCACCCGAGGTCTTCCAGTGCCACGGCAGCGGCAAGGCCACCGATGCCACCTCCGATGATCACAGCTGAAGACACGAAACACCTCCGGGAATGAGCGAGCACGTCCGGCCCAGGAGGGTGGTGGACAACGCTGGACGCCGACTTTCAGCCGGCTGACGGTTCGCTGCGCGGTTCGACCGCTACCGGCTGGGTCCTACCGCACGCTGCGGCAGGCCGTGTTGGCCGCGTGAAAGGCCGAAGTTGTCGGTGCCCGATCGGTAGCTCCCGACAGACGCACTCTTCAGCGACCTGGACGGCGCCAGCCGGACGACGTAGCCGTCACGCAGCGCGCGTTCTTCCTGTCCACGCCACTGATGAAGCTGCCCGACTGCAAGGATCATGCTGTCCGGGTGATCCACCCCAGGCCGGGTGGCGACCGCACGCCTTCCACGACGAGGCCGGAGTACGTGATTCACGACAGCACGCGTGAGTTCACCATCAAGCAGCAGAAGGCGGGCGTCGGCTATTTCGGCCAGGTCCGCGTCCGGCTGGTCGACGGACCGGGTCTCGTCACGTGGCAAGCGGATCCGCTCGACCACTCGTCGCTCCAACCAGGATCGTCCGACGATGACGAGTTCATCGCGGCCGCACTCGCCGGTGCAGCTGATGGGCAACGGCTCGCAGGCGAGGCGGGGGCCGACAACGCCGGATGGTCGATCGAGGTCGTGCACGTGCAGGTGAACCACACCGACATCGAGCAGTCCGCGGTTCGCGCGGCGGCAGCGCTGGCTGTCGCGAGTGCGTTCGGCGTGGGAGAGCGGACGGAGTTGAGCTTCGATGGCGGCTGGATCGCTCGCTGCAAGATCACAGAGCCGTAACGGACAGGCAACAGATCGATCTCGAGCAACTGATCTTGCCGCTCGGCGCCCTCCCGACGGCCGGTCGACGTTGTCGCACATCCGTTGCCGGCGATCCAGGATCCCGCACCGACCGTCGGGATGACCGTGCCCGCCGTCCCGATTCGACGAGCCATCGAGCCGGGCCGTGGTTGATACCCGGTCCACCATGCTGGCGAGATCCGCGGGTGTTCCGCGGCGGATCGGGGGGTTTGTCATGATTACATCTGTGCAGCGGCTAGCCGACCGGATGCTGGAGGCGGCTGCCCCGCGGAGTGCGGCGGCCGCGCAGTACTGCCTTCCCACAGGAGAGACCTGCGCGTTCTGCGGCTGCTACGGCAGCAGAGCGTCCTACAAGCAGAAGTGGCTCTGCGCCGACGGCAAGACCTTTTGCAGCAACGCGTGCGAGATCACCAGGGTTTGCTGACCGGGAATCAGCGGCCCGTGACTCCGAGGTACTGGTGCAACCACTGGCGTAGCTGCTGCCCGTCGACGAGGTCGAGCGGTTTGTCCCGGGCGATCCGGTACGACTCGGGCCCGAACCCGGAGGTCGTGACGAGGATTCCTTTGATTGCACCCTGATCGCCCACGACGCTGTCGAGAGCACGGACGTGGTCGGGACCGACGGTGCTGCGGTAGCGCTTGGCGGAAATGACGATCCGACCCCCGGCGAGGGTGTCGCGGGATTCGACGTAGACGTCCACGCCGTGGTCGTGACTTCGGGGTGTGCGGTAGGCGGTGTAGCCCATCGCTTGGGCGAGCTCGGTGATGAGTCCTTCGAACTCGTACGGGTCGATCGTAGCCAGATCGATCCCACGCCCGGCAGGTGTGGCGCCGGTGGACGTGGCGATGGGTGATACGCGGCCGGCCTCGTCGACAGTCCCGCGAAGCTGCGCAGGCACGCGGGCGGATCAACGGCGCGCAGGTCGACCTGGGCGAGGTGCTCGGCGCTGGTGACGAG
The DNA here is from genome assembly GCF_021245725.1 of Pseudonocardia sp. TRM90224. Classification (GTDB taxonomy): domain Bacteria; phylum Actinomycetota; class Actinomycetes; order Mycobacteriales; family Pseudonocardiaceae; genus Pseudonocardia. Next base: position 21,702 of record NZ_JAJGSX010000031.1, read on the forward strand.
CGTGGCCCGGCAGATCCGGTCGGGACGACCGGTGGCCGGGTCGATGACGGACTCCCATCCGTTGACGACCAGGGGAAGCGTCGGGGGGAGCCCCGCTGCCGAGGTTGCCGTGGCGGCGGCATGGGCGTGGGCCAGCAGTGCCGCGCTGAACAGGATGTTCGCCAGGCGAGACTGCTCCTTCGGCTTCGCGGGGTGGAAGCGGATGGTGTCGTCGCCGGGCGTGTAGACAGCGCGGGAGTGCGAGGGGACGACCGTCGTGCGGTTGGGGAACCGCACGTCGACGACGACATTGCCCGCATCCGGGGCGACGCTGATGTCCTCCGGGTGCCCGAAGCTCGGCTGCAGGTCCATGGCATGCAGGCCGAGCCACAGCCAGGCGTGCAGGGCGTCACGATCGGCGCGTGCGGATGCCGCGCGGTGCAGCTGCTGCAGCGCGCCGGCGAGATGACTGGACGGCGGCGCGGGCGGGCCGGCCGGCTGAGCGCGGCGGAAGAGCCGGACACGTGGCTGACGGAACGGCGCAGCGGATGCGTCGATCAGGTCGAGCAGCGCCGGGATGCTGAGATCGGGGTAGGGCAACACGTACAGGAGCTGCTCCACGCGCTGGGTCTGCATGGCGATGTCGACGGCGACCTGAGCCGCCTCGGCGCGTCGCCTGGCGCGGTAGGCGCTCAGCTGCTGCGGCGGAGGCGTCGCTCGACGTGCGTTGAGGTTGGCGAGCCAGGTCTGGAGCCGCGGCGGTGGTGTGGCGCCGGCCCGCCGGGCGGCTGCGCCCGCGCGCACACGATCGACGATCTCGCGGGTCTGCGGGGGCGCGCCGCTCGCCGCCGCTGCGCCGTCCGCGGGCCGGGCAGGCGGCGCAGGAGGGGGCGGCGCAGGAGGGGGCGGGGCCGGCGCGTCGTCCTCGGTCTCGACGCCGAAGACGGCGATGAGTCCCGCCAGGTCGTCGAAGCCTTGGGAGATCGCCCGGACCTTCCAGTTGCCGTTGCGGCGGTATATCTCGGCGGCGATCACGCATCTCTCGGTGGTCAGTCCGGTGAAGGTATGAGTGACGGCCGGATCGGCGGCGACCGTGATGTGCCCGGCGCCGTGATCGGCGACCGAGCCGGGAACGCCGTCGTCCAGCGAGGCCGCGATGACGATCGCGTCGACCGCCGCCGGAACCTCGTCGAGGTTGACCTCGATCTCGACGGCCGAGAGGCGGCGGGTGCTGCCGCAACGGGAACGTTCCTGGTTGAAGAAGACGAAGTCCTCGTCCGAGCGGGTTCTGCGTTGATCGTCGACGAGAAGAGCGCAGATGTCGATCTGGCCGGGCGCCAAGTGCGTGCGCAGGGTCGATCGGACGAGCGGGCCGACGATCGTTGCGTTCCCGCCCTTGGGTAGCTCGACCACGATGCCCCTTCGCCCGCTGCCGACCGTGCAACGGGTGTTTCGTCGAGACCCCGGCCGCCGTTTCACTTCTGGGCGTCGATCCCCGATGCACACCTTCACCGCCTGCACAATCCCTGCGTGGACACAACACACGGTGGGATGTCGCAGCCCTTCACAGCCGCGCGGATGGGACGAACAGTGCATCCTTGCCAGGAACCTTGGGAAGAGGACTGCTCGTGAAGACATCCATCGCCGGACCGGACAGGTCACGGATCAGGCCTGTGTCGCCGGTGGTCGCGGCATTGCTCGCCGTCGTGCTCACGACGGCCTGCGGCACCCCGCTACTGCCATCACCTGTCTCCACCGGCGGGACGCAGGCGCGGTCGGAGAATCTGGAAGGGCTGGCCGCCGACGTGACTCTCGACGGCGCGATGGCCCACCTGCAGGCCCTGCAGAAGATCGCCGACGCCAACGGCGGCAACCGCGCTGCCGGCACCCGCGGCTACGACGCCAGCGTCGAGTACGTCCTCGGCACCCTGCGCGGCGCCGGCTTCGATGCCGGCACCTCCACGTACGAGCCACGGGGCGGGCACGGCAACCGCAACGACGACGATGACGAGGCACCCGAGGTCGGCACGAACGTGATCGCCGAGACCCGCACCGGCGACGCGGGCAGCGTCATCATGATCGGCGCTCACCTGGACTCCGTCCCCGAAGGCCCTGGCATCGTCGACGACGGCTCCGGCGTGGCCGCCCTCCTGGAGATCGCGGCCCGCCTCGGCAACAGCCCGGACATCCGCAACAAGGTCCGCTTCGCCTTCTTCGGCCACGAGGAAGCCGGCGCGCGAGGCTCACGCGGCTACGTCGACGGCCTCCCCGGCGACGAGGTCAAGAAGATCAAGATGTACCTCAACGTCGACATGATCGCCTCCCCCAACGGCGGCTACATCGTCCAAGGCGGAAAAGGCGGCGACGAAGAGGAAACCGGTCCACCCGGATCCGCCACCATTGCGCAGGTCCTCGTCAACCAGCTCATCGCAACCGGAGTGAGCAACCCCGAGATCACCGAATTCGTCGGCGACGACGAAACCGCGTTCATCGAAGCCGGCATCCCCGTCGGCGGTGCCGAGAACGGCGACGCCAAGAAGAAGACCGCACAACAAGCCGCCGCTTGGGGCGGCCAGGCCGGGGAGGTCTACGACCCCTGCTACCACCAGGCCTGCGACAACATCACCAACGTCAACCAGGAAGTGCTCAACCACTACCTGCCCGCACTCGCCGGCACCTTGCACCACTTCGCCACAACCACCGACGCACTGCGCTGATCACCGGCGCGCTGGGCTGATCACCGGCGCGCTGGGCTGATCACCAGCTCACTGCGCTCCGTCGAGATCAGGGTCGAATTCGGGGTCGACGACCACGATCCCGACCGGGTTCGTCGGCGGATCCATCTCGCTGAGATCGTCGAGGTCGACGATGTCCGCGTGGAAGCGGCGGTGGATGTAGATCTTCTGATCCTCGACGATCGAGCGCCCCCACCTGCCCGACAGCGGCCCGAACCGGACCGATCGCGGCAACGTACCGGCAATTCCGAGCGCCGTCGGCGGCCGCGACCGCGACGCGAAGAGCAATACGTGCGCGTGGGCCGTGGATACGACGATGTACTGCCGAACCCCCGCCCAACCGATCCACCGGACAATCGGGTACAGAAATGGCGGAAGTCCGGCCCGCGCAATGAAGACACCTTGGATGTCGTGGCCGCCCGGGACGAAGTCCCCCGCCTCCGTGCGAAGCCGGTCCCGAAGATCCACAGCGTCTCCCTTCCCGATCCGGACGCACGGTAAGGCAGACTGTCGATCTCCCGTGACGGCGCACGCACAGTACATCTGCGACGCCGCGATATGAAGGTCCCGAGTGGCAGGTCAGCGCCACGTCGAACCGCATTCACCACGAACCGGACATAACTCCTCGATCAAAGGATCATGAATCGGTACCGGTCATGTCGAATCGAGTCTCGGCACGACGACCTCTTTGACGACCAGCAGGATCGCCGCGGCGACGGGCACGGCGACGATGGCGCCGATGATGCCGAGCAGCACACCGCCCAGCAGGAGCGCGACGATCGTGAGCAGCGCCGGCACCTTGACGGCCCGGCCCACGATCCGCGGGACGAGCACGTAGTCCTCGATGATCCGGTAGACCACGAAGAAGACCGCCGTCGCCAGCCCCGCCGCGGTCGACTCGGCCAGCGCGACGAAGGTGACGACGATCCCCGCGAGCGAGGTGCCGACCACCGGGACGACGTCGAGCAACGTGACCATGATCGCCAGCAGCAGTGAGTACGGAATCCCCCACGCCAGCATCCAGACCAGCGACGACGCACCGGCGATCAACGCACAAACCATTATGCCCAGCACATAGGCGCCGACCTTCGCGAACACCTCGTCGGAGATCAGGATGAAGCGGGGCCGCCGGGAGTTCGGGACGGCCCGGTGCAGCCCGCGGCGGATGCGCGGGAAGTCGCCGAGGAAGTAGGCGAACAGCACGATCACGATCAGCATGCTGGAGAGCACGTCGAGCACGATCGCGCCGGCGCCGAGGAGCCCGTTGAACACCTCCAGCGCCCCGCCCCCGGCGAGCTGGGTGAGGCTCTCGGTGATGTGGAAGCGGGCGTCGAGGTCGGTGTAGACCGTGTTGGACGCCTGGAGGTCCTGCAGGTAGGCCGGCACCTGCGTGACGAACGTCGTCGCCTGGGTCACCAGCTGCGGGATGGCGACGGCGAGGAACCCGCCGAACGCCCCCAGCAGCGCCAGCACCACGACCGAAACCGCGGCCCAGCGCGGCAGCCGTCGTCGCACGAGCCACTCGACGGCGGGTTCGAGCCCGATCGCGATGAACAGGGCCAGCCCGATCAGGACCAGGACGTCGCGCGCGACGATGATCAACTCGACCATCAGCGCGGTGACGGCGACGCCCGCGGCGCCCGCCATCCCGATGACGAACGGGGAGCGCCGGTTGAGCGGCCGACCCGGCGTGCCCAGCGGTGCGGAGTCCGAGCGCAGCGCGGCGGCCCGCTCCTCGGCGTCGTCGACGTCTTCGACACGGTCGGGCCGGGTGAGCGGGGCCGGCTCTTCGGACGGAACAGGCAATGCGGACCTCGTAGCTGCGAAAAGCGGGAGTGGACGTTGCCGTCCATGCTCGTCCATGTGTTGCGCCGGACGCGATCCGGCGCCGGGTCCGCTCCTCTCCGCTGCGCCGCCCGCGCTCAGGTGGCGAGCTCGCCTGCCCTGAGTTCACCTGCGCTGAGTTCACCTGCGCCGAGTTCACCTGCGCCGAGTTCACCTGCGCCGAGTTCGCCCAGATCGAGTCCGCCCAGGTCGTCCGTAGCGAGCTCGGCGATGTCCTGGCCGGTGACCCACTGCTCGTGCTCCACGGAATCGCACTGCGGTCCGAGGTAGGCGGGGCAGGGGCTGGTCGGGGGGAGCTGGTCGACGACGGCGACGCCGTCGATCTCCGGTGGGTCGACCTCGGGTGAAAGTGCGTCCGAGCCGGCCGCGCCTGCCGGTGCCGAGACGAGCAGCGCGGCGAGGACCACCGGTGGGGTCAGGGGGAGCTGCATGATTCGGCGTACCCGGTGCACCGATCCGTACACGCGGTCGGCCGGATTTCGTCCGTCCGGGCTACCCGACCGGATAGGTGCGCAGCAGGTGGTCGAGCAACCCGGCGATGGTGTGCCGCGCGAGCTCGCGGGCCATCACGGCCTCCAGGTCGGCGAAGACCTCGGTCAGCGCCGGCCGGATGCCGTGGCCGACCGGGCAGTCCGGCTTCGGATCGTGGGCGTGGAGGGCGAAGGGCCCACCTGGCGCAAGCGCGGTGTACACCTCGCGCAGGGTGATCCGCTCGGCCGACCGCCCCAGCCGCCAGCCCGAACCCGGGCCGCGGCCGACTGCGACCAGCCCGGCCTCACGCAGCGGGGCGAGCACCCGCCGGACGAGCACGGGGTGGCTGGCGAGGCTCTCGGCGATCCGCTCGGACGTGATCGGCGACTCCCCCTGGCGGGCGGCCAGCTCGATCCAGCAGAGCGCGTGGACGGCCGTCGTGAACTGGCTGTTCGCGGACATGGCGGAGCTCAGTCCCCCGACGTCACCGGACGCAGCCGCATGAGCTCGACATGGCCGGCGTGCGTGCGGAGGCGGCTCGTCCAGTCGGGATCGGCGCTCAACCGGTCCACAGCGGCGTCCAGCTGGGCGTGGCTGTCGAAGCCCGCGGTCCAGACGAACACCGTGCCCGCACGCACCGGCAGCCGTGGGAAGGTGTTGACGGACGGTTCGGTGCGCCAGGTCGAAACCGGCACCTCCAGGAGTTGTTCGAGGAGTCCAGGCAGCACGCCGTCGTGCCACTCCTCGACGAACGACCGGCCGGCATCCTCGATGATCATCGTTGCGGTCGCGGCGGCCGAGGCGACGGCGCGCGTGCGCGGCGGGTCGGTGTGGCGCAGCAGCCGCACGTCGTCGCTGTCGATCATCGCGCTGTTGGCCTCGGTGCGGTGTGCCGCCCAGACCGGGCCACCGTAGAACGCCTCCAGCGCGCGCTGCCGGTCCGGCATGTCGGTGAAGGCCCGCCACCACACGAACCGATCGGGATCGGCGAGGTCTTCGTAGACAGTGCCGATGAGCATCCCCGCATCGTGCTGGCCGGCGATCAGGTGGTCGTCGAACAGCCGCGTGAGCTTCTCGAACCCGCCGGGATGCACGGTGTAGCGGCGCAGCTCGACGACATCCGCCGCGGCGAAGGAGACCGGCCGATCGTTGCCCATATCCACCCCTCGAATGTGTAACTCTTTCAGTTGCACACCATAGTGGCAGATCATGGAGTTCTTCTGCTACCACCGCGACCGCCCGCAGTCGCTGCCGCTGCGTGCGGAGATGTGGGAGGAGCACCGGTCGTACATGGACCGGTTCGCGGCCGGGATGATCGCCCGCGGCCCGACGATGGACGGCGAGGTACCCACCGGCAGCGTGCACGTCCTCGCCCTGCCCGACCCGGCGGCCGCCCGGGCGTTCGTCTTCGACGAACCCACCTACCAGGCCGGGGTCTACCGCGACGTGATGCTGCGGCGGTGGCGGAACACCCTGGGCCGCACCATGTGGGACTTCCCCGGCGGACCGGAGGACGGCGCCCGGTTCCTGGTGCTCGGCCTCGGTTCGGGGCCGGCGGCGGACATCGCGCTGCCGCCCGACACCGACGAGCTGATCGCGTACGGGCCGCTGCTCTCCGACGACGGCGAGCACTGGCTGGGGACGGCGGCGCTGCTCAGGGCGTCCGACCCGGGGGCGGCACGGGCCGTGCTGGCGTCGCCGGAGCGGTACGCCGACATCGAGGTGCACCGCTGGCGGTTCGGCGGGCGCCCGACGTAAGAGGCACACGGACATCCGCCCGGCTGGCGGCCGTGAGGGCAGGAAAGCCACTTTCAGGCCCTGTGAGGGCAGGAAAGTGGCTTTCCTGCCCTCCTCCGGCGCCGCGGTGTACTGGCCGAGGGTCAGCGCGCGACCGTGTCCGCCCGCCGCGGCAGCACCCAGTTGGGGCGCGGGAAGTGGCAGGTGTAGCCGGCGGGGAAGCGCTCGAGGTAGTCCTGGTGCTCCGGCTCCGCCTCCCAGAAGTCGCCGACGGGGACGACCTCGGTGACGACCTTGCCCGGCCACAGGCCCGATGCCTCGACGTCGGCGATGGTGTCCTCGGCGACCTTGCGCTGCTCGTCGTCGACGTAGAAGATCGCTGACCGGTACGAGGCGCCGATGTCGTTGCCCTGGCGGTTGCGCGTGGTCGGGTCGTGGATCTGGAAGAAGAACTCCAGCATGTCGCGGTACGACGCGGCCGACGGGTCGAAGAGGATCTCGATCGCCTCGGCGTGCGAACCGTGGTTGCGGTAGGTGGCGTTGGGGGTCTCACCGCCGGTGTAGCCGACGCGGGTGGCCAGCACGCCCGGGCGCTTGCGGATCAGGTCCTGCATGCCCCAGAAGCAGCCGCCGGCAAGTACTGCACGCTCCGTACGCTCGCTCATCACAAACCTTCCTGGTCCGGCGCTCGAACCCTCCGCCACATCCAACGTCGGCGGCGCCCGGGCACATCCCCGCAACCGGAGGACGTCACAGAACGGTAAGCCCCGACGGTCCGCCCGGGCCAGACCGAGCCCACCGCCCTCGTAAGCTGTCCCGCCACGGGACGGACGGGAGACGCACGTGGCCGGAACGACGGTGGCCGAGATCCTGGCCGAGCTGGCGGCACTCGAGGATCCGCGGACCCGCGAGATCAACGAACGCCACGGTGACGACCACGGCGTCAACCTCGGCAAGTTGCGTGCGGTCGCGAAGCGGTTGAAGACCCAGCAGGAGCTCGCCCGGCAGCTCTGGGACACCGGGGACACCGCGGCGCGGCTGCTCGCGCTGCTGATCTGCCGCCCGAAGGCGTTCGACCACGACGAACTCGACACCATGCTGCGCGGTTCGTGCACCCCGAAGGTGCACGACTGGCTCGTCAACTACGTGGTGAAGAAGAGCGCGCACGCGGAAGACCTGCGCCTTGCCTGGTCGGTAGATCCCGACCCGGTGGTCGCGAGCGCCGGCTGGGCGCTGACCACCGAGCGGGTGGCGAAGCGGCCCGCGGGCCTCGACCTCGCCGGGCTGCTCGACCTCATCGAGGGAACGATGCGCGACGCCCCGGACCGCCTGCAATGGGCGATGAACCACTGCCTGGCCCAGATCGGGATCGAGCACCCCGAGCACCGCGCCCGCGCGATCGCCATCGGCGAGCGCCTGGAGGTGCTCAAGGACTACCCGACGCCCCCGAACTGCACGTCCCCGTTCGCGCCCACCTGGATCGCGGAGATGGTGCGCCGGCAGGAGGCGTAGGCGGGGATGTGTGCGTTCCAGGCACTACCCCGGCCCGCGCGCCGCACACGAGGGCAGGAAAGCCACTTTCCTGCCCTGTGAGGGCCGGAAAGTGGCTTTCCTGCCCTCCCCCGGAACCACTCGGGATCCCGAGCGCCGCTAGCCGAGCAGCTGCTCGAACGGCGTCGGCTCGTCCAGCGGGTCCAGGACGACGCGCGGTGGGCGGGCGGCGATCTGCGCCGCGAGCTCCCGCCCGGCCCTCTCGATCCGCGCCGCGAGGCCGCTCTCCGCGCCCCAGTCCTGCGTCGCCGCGTAGACGCCGGTCGGCACGACCACCGCCCGCAAGTAGCTGAAGAGCGGCCGCAGCGCGTGCTCCAGCACCAGCGAGTGCCGTGCGGTGCCGCCGGTCGCACCGATCAGCACCGGCACGTCCACCAGCGCATCGTCGCCGAGCACGTCGAAGAACGACTTGAACAGCCCGCTGTAGGAGCCGTTCATCGTGGGCGACACGGCGACCAGCCCGTCGGCGGCCGCGACGGCGTCGAGCACCTCCTGCAGCGCGGGTGCGGCGAAGCCCGTGACCGTCGCGTTGACGATGTCGTGCCCGAGCTCGCGAAGCTCGATCGTGCGCACCTCCAGTTCGGCGCCGGTCGCCGCGGTGGTCGCCGCTGCCAGCCGGTCGGCCAGCAGGCGCGTCGAGGACGGCTGCCGCATCCCCGCCGAGAGCACCACGAGCCTGCTCATGAGGTTGCCGCACTCGTCTGCAGCGCCGCCTTGAGCGACGCGTGCGTCGGCGCCTCCGGGACGTGCGCGGGGCGCAGCGCCGCGAACTCCTTGCGCAGCACCGGCACGACCTCGGAGCCGAGGATCTCGATCTGCTCCAGGGCGGTCTCCAGCGGGATGCCCATGCCGTCGACGTTGATCAGCTGGCGCTGGTAGTCGCCGAAGTCCTCGCGGAACTGCAGCGTCCGGTCGATCACCTGCTGTGGGCTGCCCACGACCAGCGGCGTCTGCCGCATGGTCTCCTCCAGCGATGGTCCACCGCCGTAGATCGGGGACCGGGCGAAGTACGGGCGGAACTCGCGGACGGCGTCCTGGGAGTTCTTGCGCATGTACACCTGCCCGCCCAGCCCCACGATCGCCTGGTCGGCGCTGCCGTGCCCGTAGTGCTCGAAGCGCTTGCGGTAGAGCCCGATCAGCCGTGCGGTGTGCGACGCCGGCCAGAAGATGTTGTTGGCGAAGAATCCGTCGCCGTAGTACGCGGCCTGCTCGGCGATCTCCGGGCTGCGGATGGAGCCGTGCCAGACGAACGGCGGGATGCCGTCTAGCGGGCGTGGGGTCGCGGTGAACGACTGCAGCGGTGTGCGGTGCTTCCCGGCCCAGTCGACGACGTCCTCGCGCCACAGCCGCCGCAGGAGCGCGTAGTTCTCGACGGCGAGGTCGATGCCGTCGCGGATGTCCTTGCCGAACCACGGGTAGACGGGCCCGGTGTTGCCGCGCCCCATCATCAGGTCGACGCGGCCGTCGGCCAGGTGCTGCAGCACGGCGTAGTCCTCGGCGATCTTCACCGGGTCGTTGGTCGTGATCAGCGTGGTCGCCGTCGAGAGCAGCAGGGTCTGCGTCCGTGCCGCGATGTAGCCCAGGATCGTGGTCGGCGACGACGGGATGAACGGCGGGTTGTGGTGCTCGCCCATCGCGAAGACGTCGAGGCCGACCTCCTCGGTCTTGCGCGCGATCGCCACCATCGCCTTGATGCGCTCGTGCTCGGAGGGGGTGCGCCCCGTTGCGGGGTCGGTGGCGACGTCGCCGACCGTGAAGATTCCGAACTGCATGGCTGCGTCCCCTCGAGCGATCCCGTTAGTAGAACGCTCAAGTAAACACGGCGCGTCGGTATTCCCGGGCAGGCGGGTCAGGCGGAGTACCTGCTCGACGTGCGGCACCACTCGTCGGTCGCCCGGATCTGCAGCCGCATCGTGGTGACGTAGGTGCGGAGGTGCTCGGCGAGCTCCTCGGCGAGCTCCAGCTCGGCCAGGAGGGCCGGAACGCGCGCCTCCGCGGCGAGGAACTGCTGCACGTGCTCGTCGATCATGTTGCGGATCTCGTCGATGGCGCGCTGCCGGCCGTAGCCGAACTGCTGCTCCACGACCAGCACCAAGTTGTGCAGGTCCCCGTTCGCCTGCTCGCGCTCGAACGACAGGACGTCCTGGATGATGTTGCACAGCCAGACGCACGCCGCTCGCATCTGCCGCACCGGCTCAGCGGCCAGCACGGTGTCGGGGAGCTCGCAGCCCTCGATCCGCTCGATGGCGTCCAGCAGCGGATACATGATCCCCGACTTGTCGCGCAGGACGAGGTACTCCTCGATGTCCAGCTCGGCCGAGGTGAACCGGTTGGTCGTCTCGGCGACGAAGCAGACGAAGTACTCCTCCCAGTTCACCACCGCCCGCCGGCGCCACTGCGGCGACATCGACACGCACTCGCGGTCCCACAGGTCGGCGAACGCGGTCACCACGGCAGGCCCGTCGGGCGGCGTGACGCCAGGAGGTCGGTGCACGACCGCCTCCAGCTGCGCGACGGTCCGCCGGGCGTCGTCCGGCGTGAGGTCCAGCGAGTCGAACGAGTCGTCGAGCACCATCAGCCAGCCGAACACGTCCATGCCCAGCTGCAGGTCGGGACGACGCGCCGAGGGGAACCAGCGCGCGCCCAGCTCGGGCCCCCGCCAGCTGCAGTACTCCCGCACCCCGTCGGGCCACGACAGCAGCCCACGTCCGGACATCCAGTTCAGGTGGCCCGGCGTCGCCGCCGGGAGCTCGTCGTTGACGTAGGACCGGAACGGGATGTCCATGAGCGTGTTGTAGCTGGCCGGGAACGTCCGCTCCGTTTCCGGGAATTCGATGGTCGCCATTTGCGATTGCACTCCGTTGTCGGCGATGGCCGGTCGCGGGCCCGTCGAGCGCGCGACCACGGGCAGCGGGACGGGATCAGTCGGGCCCGTCCGGACGGCGGGCGAGCACGCTGCACAGGTGCGAGTAGACGTCGAGGTTCCCGGGGGTGCCCACCCACTCGGTGAACGCGCCGAGCTCCGCCGGCCCCAGCAGCTCCGACTCCAGCAGCGCCGGCAGCACCTGGCGGATCGAGGTGAGCAGCATCGCCTCACCCGGTCCCCCGTCGCCGATCGTGAACGGGTGGCGGCTCACGTCCACGGTGACGAACCCGCTGTCGGTGACCGCGAGCGGCAGCCGGCGGGCGAACGTCAGGTCGGTGCCGATCTGCTGGGCCATCAACCTGCTCAGCGCGTCGACCATCGCACGCAGCGGGTACGGCGTGACGGCTGCGGCCGCGGTGTCGTAGCACTCCAGCAGGATGTGGCCGCCTGGGCGAACCCAGGACCGCAGCGAGTGGACGAGCTCCCGCCGCTGCGGCAGGTGCTCCAGCACGGCCCGGCAGTGGACCAGGTCGAACGGCTCGCCGGGGCAGGGGTCGCGGCGCAGGTCGTGCTGCACGATGCGCAGGTTGGGGAACCGCTGCTCGAGGAAGCTGGTGTCGACGTCGGTCACCACCACCTCACCGTCGGGGACGAGCTCGGCGAGGTGGTAGGCGATGGACCCGGAGCCGCCGCCCAGCTCGAGGCACCGCGCGGTGGGCTCGAGCGCGACCGGCGCCAGCGCGGCGAGCGTGATGGGATCGAGCAGCCTCTCGACGGTGCCGAGCCGTTCCCGTTCGGAGGGCACACCATGGCCGAGGACGCCCGAGTTGTACCCGGTCTCCAGAGGGGTGTTGCTCATCGCCACTCCCCCCGTCCCGGCGCCGGCGCAGAGCCCGCGGTCGCTTCGGCACATGCCACCTCGCTGGGCACCCCTCCCGGCGCAGCCCGGGGCACAGGCGGCGCCGGCGTCCGCTCTGTGAAGCGCAGGAAGAGGTGACGTGGGCGGAGCGAGATCGCGTGTGCGGGCACGACCTCCTCGCCGGGCACGGTCTCGACCTGTCCTCGCGAGAGGATCGCCGCCAGCGCGATCGTGGCCTCGGCCATCGCGTAGTTGTCCCCGATGCACTTGCGTGCGCCGGCGGCGAAGGGGACGAAACCCTGCCGCGGATAGGTGCGGTCCAGGTCGAACCGGTGCGGATCCGGGTAGAGGTCGGCCCGGTGGTGGATCAGGTAGGAGCTGTAGGCGACCGTCGCACCCGCGGGCAGGTCGTGCTCCCCCAACCGGACGGGGGCGGTGACCTCCCGGGTGAAGAAGAGCGCTGCCGGCGGGTACATCCGCAGCGACTCCGTGATCGTCCGGCCGATGAGGCCGAGCCGCGGCACGTCGTCGGTGGTCGGGTTCCGGCCGCCGAGCACGGCGTCGACCTCTGCCTGCAGCTGCTCCTGCACCTCGGGGTGGCGCGCCAGCAGGTACAGAGACCACGACAACGCGCTCGCGGTGGTCTCCGAACCGGCGACGAAGAAGGTGACGAACTGATCGACGATCTCCTCGTCGGCGAAGTGGCTGAGCGCGTCGCGGCTCTCCTCGTCGTTCGCCTCGATCAAGGCGGAGAGCAGATCCCCGACGTCGTTCTGCTCACGGCGCCGCTCGGCGATGACCCCGACCGTGCGGGTCCGCAGCTCTCGACAGGCCCGCGCGAAGCGGAGGTTGCCCGGCGTCGGCACCTTGTTCAGCGCTGCCGGGGACACCGTCCGCCGCAGGAGCGACCGCATGATCTCCGTGAGGTTGCCCGCGACCTGGCCACGGGTCTCCGGCGTCAACGAGCTGGAGAAGACCGTCTCGACGACGGTGTTCGAGGTCAGCGCGACCATCTCGGTGGGCACGTCGACGATCTGGCCGTCCTGCCACGAACCGACCATCTGCTCGACCTGCGTCGCCATCATCGCGCCGTAGGCGGCGATCCGTTTCGCGTGGAAGGCCGGCTGGGCCAGTCGCCGCTGGCGGCGGTGGTCGCGGTGCATGCAGGTGATCAACCCGTTGCCGGCGATCTGGCGGATCTGCCCGAAGAGCGTGCCCCCCTTGTCGAAGACCCGGTCGTTGGTCAGCACCTGCCAGGTGAGCTCCGGGCTGCACGCCATGTACATCCGCATCGGGCCGAGCCGGACCTCCACCAGGTCGCCGACGTCCGGCAGCGATTCCAGGAACGGCAGCGGCCGGCGCAGGAACTGGGCGACGTGCCCGAGAACCGGACGGCAGCCCGGCGCGAGCGGAACACCGGTCGCGGTCATCGGCGCACCTCCCGCCCGGACGTCGGGGTGGCCGGGAGCCGGACCGTCGACGCAGGACACGTTGGAAAATTGCGCATGCACACGATTCTGCGGGAGTGCGGTACGCCGATCGACCGGTCGTCGCCGCGGCGATGTTTCGTTCTCGGCCCTGTTTCGCGGCGAACCGCGGGTAACGCCCGATCGATTCACCACCGATCGTGCCCCTATCGGCCGATGACGGCGAGGGGGCGAAGCAGCCAAGATCGAAGGAAAGAGCGCTCCCCGAACGGTCGAGAACCGAGGAGAAAAAGTGGGCGAGACCCGCTCATACGCGCTCAACCACCAGCTCCGCCAGCTGCTCGACGAATCGGGCCTGACGGGTGAGGCACTCGCCGGCGAGGTCAACGCGGCCGGCGCCGGACGGGGCCTCGAACTGCGGTATTCGCGGTCCTCCGTCGCGCACTGGCTCTCCGGTGTGCATCCGCGCCAGCCGGTGCCCGCGCTCGTCGCGGAGGTGTTCAGCGCGGTGCTCGGCAGGTCGGTCACCGTCGCGCAGACCGGGCTCGCCGATGATGCCGCCCTTCCGTCCGGCGCTGCCACCACGGGCAGCGGGCTATCGACCGACAACCTGTCCACCGAGATGGCGGAGCTGGCCGGTCCGACCCGCGACCGGGGCCGGCGCCGCGAGGTCCGCGTATCACGTTTTGCACCACCGGAGTGGCCTGTCGCGGGCACGACCGTGCACCGAAGGCGCCGATCCGATCCCGACGCGCCGCGGATCGGCCAGTCGGAGGTCGCCTCGGCCCACCTGATGCGCGACCTGTTCTCGACGGCCGACGCCGAACGCGGCGGGCGCGCCACGCGTCCGGCGCTGGGCCTGTACGCCGGGACGACGCTGGCCACGTGGTTGCGGGCCGACGCGAGCCCCGCCGTGCGCCGCAAGCTGCTCGCGGTGGCCGCTGAGCTCTGCTACCTGTACGCCTTCATGTGCTTCGACGATGAGGATCAGGGTCCCGCGCAGCGCTACTTCCTGATCAGCGCGCAGCTCGCGGCGGAGGCCGGGGACCGCGCCGTCTACGCGATCGCACTGCGTGGCATGAGCGTGCAGTGCCATCACCTCGGGCACCGGAAGCAATCGCTCGCTCTCGCCGAGAGTGCCGTCGGCTCCATCGCGGGGACCGCGGTGCGACCGCGGACCCGGGCGTTCCTGCACGGCCAGGTCGCCGTCGCGCTGGCCGGCGTCGGCGACGGCGACCGGGCCCCTGCCGAGCTGCGCACCGCCGAACGCCACCTGAGCCGGGCCGAAGAGCACGTCCCTGCGATCGGCGCCTACAACACCGCGTCGCTCGCCCACCAGCACGCCGAGGTGGCCGAGCTCTCCGGCGACAGCACCGAGGCGATCCGGCTGTTCAAGGCGTCGTCGGCGCAGCGACCCGCGATCGAGCGCCGCTCGCTCGCCGTCGTGCTCGGCCGGCTCGCGCAACTCCAGTTCGCCGCGGGGCACCTCGACGCCGCGTGCGACACCTGGCTGCAGCTGCTCGACGTCCGGCGAATGGTCGGGTCGGCTCGCGTCGACGCCGCCGTGACCGAGATGCGCAGGCTCGTCGAGCCGCACCGCGACACCACGTCGGTACGAGCGCTGCTGGACCGGGCTGACGCACTCCAGCCCGGGTGATGGTCACCAGTTCCGGCGGGTGATCAGGTCGGCCAGGTCGTGCAGCTCCCGCAGGTCGGCCGTGGCCGGCGCCGCGGCGGCCAAGCCGGCCCGCGCGCGTTCGATGTGGGCGTCCGCACCCGCGCGCGCCCATGCCCGCCCGCCGCCCCGTTCGACCAGCTCGGTGGCGCGCTCGACCTCGTCGGCCCGCAGGTCGCGGTCGGTGTCGAGCAGGTCGCGCAGCTCGGCGCTCGCGACGGTGCCGGAGTCGAGCGCGGCAACGACGGGCAGCGACTTCTTGCGGACGATCAGGTCGGCGCCCGCCGGCTTGCCGGTGACCCGCGGGTCACCCGAGATCCCCAGCAGGTCGTCGATCAGCTGGAAGGCGAGGCCGAGCTCGCGGCCGAACCGGTCGAGCGCGGCCACGGCGAGCGGCGGGGCGCCCGCGTAACGGCCGCCGATCGCGGCTGCGCAGCCCAGCAGCGCACCGATCTTGCGCTCGGTCATCGTGAGGCATTCCGAGGGCGTGACGTCGAGCCGGCGCGCGAATGCGCAGTCGTCGACCTGGCCTGCGCACATTTCCACGACCGTGTTCGCCATCCGCAGCGCCGCGTCCGCCGAGGCCGGGTGGGCATCGACGAGCACCGTGCTCGTGGCGAGCGACTGCAGGGCGTCGCCGGCGAGGATGGCGTCGTCGATCCCGTAGACCGTCCACGCCGTAGGCCGGTGGCGGCGCACGGTGTCACGATCCATCACATCGTCGTGCAGCATCGTGAAGTTGTGGACCAGCTCGATGGCCACCGCCGGCGCACGGGCGGCGGCGACGTCCCCACCGAGCGCCCGGCAGACCGCGAGCAGCAGCGCCGAGCGGAGCACCTTCCCGGCGCCCCCGCTGCAGCCCTCGCCGTGCTGATCCCACCACCCGAGGTGGTAGCCCGCGATGAGCCGCAGCCTCGGCGGCAGCCGGTCGATCGCGGCGCGCAGCGCGGTCACGACGTCCGCGTCGGCGCAGCTGCCGTCCCGGCCGCGCGGTCGGGTCGGGATCCGGGTCGACGGTGCCGTCGGGATCACCCCATTCGTCGGGTCGGTGCGATCGGTCCGCCGCGACCACGGACGATCCTCGACTTCCACCACAGCACCTGATCGGCGAAGCCATCCGACAATTGTTCGGGGCATGCGTTTCATTTCCGGACGCGTTTCACGGAATCGTGGCCGCATGGTGAAACGGTCGGATGGATGAAACCTCTGCCGGGCGCCGTCGTGCGGGATGGCGTGAGACCGTGGATTGAGCGTCCATATCGAGGTTCGCGCGACCGCGGGAGCAACCCGCCGCCCCTCGATTCCCGAACCTGGTGGAGCACATTGTGACTGATCTGGTGAGATTCACCCCGTCGTCGGTGTTCGACGACGTCGGACCCGACACCGCTGTCGCGGCGGTGGAGCTGCGCGACCGCGGCGACGAACCCGGCACGGCGTGCCGTGGCGCGCCCCTGCTGGCAGGCGAGCTGCGACGCGCGGGGCTGCCGACCGTCGAGGGCCGGGTGCGACTCGGAGAAGGGCCGTTCACCGCGCTGGTGGCCGGCGATCCGGGCTCGGCGTTCGGCATCGCCGTCCCCGCGGACGACGGTGCGGCGATGCAGCTCACCACCGACGTGATGTCGCGCTGGCTCGCGGTCCGCGCCCCCCGCACGATCCTGCTGGCCAGCCCGCGCTCGTTCTGCGCCGGCGTCGACCGCGCGATCGAGGTCGTGCGGCACGCGGTGGACCAGCTGCCGGGACCGGTGTACGTGCGCAAGCAGATCGTGCACAACACCAGCGTCGTCGAGGAGCTCGAAGGCCTCGGGGTGACGTTCGTCGACGAGCTCGACGCCGTACCCGACGGCGCGACCGTCATCTTCTCGGCACACGGCGTCTCACCTGCGGTGCGCACCGAGGCCCGACGACGCGACCTGGACGTGATCGATGCGACCTGCCCGCTCGTGTCGAAGGTCCACGCCGAGGCGCGGCGCTTCGCCGCCCGGGGCGACACGGTCGTGCTGGTGGGCCACGACGGGCACGAGGAGGTCGAGGGCACGCTCGGCGAGGCCCCGGAGTCGACGGTGCTGGTCGAGACCGTCGACGACGTGGCACGGGTCGAGGTGGCCGATCCGAGCCGGGTGTCCTACCTGACCCAGACGACGCTCGCGATCGACGAGACCACCGCGGTGATCGCCGCGCTGCGCGACCGCTTCCCGCAGCTGCGGGAGCCACCGTCGGACGACATCTGCTACGCCACCACCAACCGGCAGGAGTCGCTCGCCGCGGTTGCGGCCGACGCCGACCTGGCGCTGGTCGTCGGCTCGCCCAACTCGTCGAACTCGGTGCGGCTCGTCGAGGTCTGCCGCCGCAACGGCCCCCCCGCGCACCTCATCGACTCCGCGTCGGACATCCGGTCCGAGTGGCTGCGCGGGGTGCGGACCGTCGGGCTGACCGCGGGCGCCTCGGCGCCGCCCGAGCTGGTGGACGGCGTGGTGAGCGCGTTGAGCGGCCTCGGCCCGATCACCGTCGAGGAGCGCACGACGGCCGAGGAACTCGTCCGATTCGACATGCCGAAGGGAATGAGGTCATGACGTCCGCCGTTGCTCCCCCACTGCTGCGAACCGTCCGCGGGCCGGCGGACGTGCGCCGGCTGCCGGCAGCGATGCTGCCGGAGCTGGCCGCCAGGATCCGCGCGTTCCTCATCGAGAACGTGTCACGCACCGGCGGCCATCTCGGCCCCAATCTCGGGGTCGTCGAGCTGACCATCGCGCTGCACCGTGTGTTCGCGTCGCCGCGGGACAAGATCGTCTTCGATACCGGCCACCAGTCCTACGTGCACAAGGTGCTGACCGGGCGGTGGAACCAGTTCCCGTCGCTGCGCCAGCCCGGTGGCCTGTCGGGCTACCCCGCTCAGGCCGAGTCGGTGCACGACGTCATGGAGAACTCGCACGCCTCGACCGCGCTGTCCTACGCCGACGGGCTGGCCAAGGCGCTGGACCTGTGCGGGGCGACCGACCGGCGGGTGGTCGCCGTCGTCGGCGACGGCGCGCTGACCGGCGGGCTGAGCTGGGAAGGGCTCAACAACATCAGCGGCGCCGACCGCCCGGTGGTGATCGTCCTGAACGACAACGGGCGGTCCTACGCGCCGACCGTCGGCGGGCTCGGCCGTCACCTCGCCGACCTGCGGGCCAGGACGGGTACGCCCACCCTCTTCGAGAACCTGGGCCTCGCCTACATCGGCCCGGTGCCCGGCCACGACGTCGAGGCGCTAGAACGGGCCCTGCGCAAGGCCGCGGACCTCCACCGACCTGTCGTCGTGCACGCGGTGACGGTGAAGGGCAAGGGGTTCGCGCCCGCGGAGCAGGACGTGGGTGACTGCCTCCACGCCGTCGGCGTCATCGACCCCGCGACCGGGGAGTCGACGGCGCCCTCCGCGGTGTCGTGGACGTCGGTGTTCGGGCGGGAGATCGTCGCGCTGGGCGAGGAGCGCCCCGACATCGTGTGCCTGACGGCGGCCATGCTGCTGCCGGTGGGGCTGGGCCCGTTCGCCGAACGGTTCCCCGACCGGGTCTTCGACGTCGGCATCGCCGAGCAGCACGCGGTCACCAGCGCGGCAGGGCTCGCGATGGGCGGGATGCACCCCGTCGTCCCGATCTACTCGACGTTCCTCAACCGGGCCTTCGACCAGCTGGTCACCGACGTCGCCATGCACCGCCTCCCGGTCACGTTCGTGCTGGACCGGGCCGGCATCACCGGCCCCGACGGGGCGAGCCACCACGGCATGTGGGACGCGTCGGTGCTGCCGGTCGTGCCCGGGCTGCGCCTCGCGGCGCCACGGGACCCGACCCGGCTGGCGGAGCTCCTGCGGGAAGCGGTGACCGTCACGGACGCGCCGACCGTCCTGCGCTACCCGAAGGCCACGGCGGGATCCGACGTCACCGCGCAGCGCCGGGTGTCCGGCATGGACGTCCTGTACAGCCCGGCTGATCAGACCGATCAGATCCATCAGACCGGTCAGACCGATCAGAGCGATACCGATGGCAGGCCGACGGTGCTGCTGGTGGCGGTCGGTCCGCTCGCCGGCGAGTGCGTCACGGCCGCGGAGGAGCTCGAACGGCACGACGTGGCCGTCACCGTCGTCGACCCGCGCTGGATCGCACCCATCGACCACGCGCTCGTGGAGCTCGCGGCGGCGCACGACCTCGCGCTCGCCGTCGAGGACACCGTGGCGACGGGCTCGACCGGTGCCCGGCTCGCGCACGCGCTGGCCACGGTCGGCGCCGGCACGAGGGCGCTGCCGCTGGCCCTGCCCCGCCGGTTCCTCACCCACGGCTCGCGCGGCGGCATGCTCGCCGCGCACGGGCTCGACTCCGTCGGGATCGCGGCGGCCGTCCTGAAGCAGCTCGAACACCCGGTCCGGTCCGAACCGGCGAAGGAGACGTCATGACCACCGTCGAGCTCGGCATGCCCGAACCCGCGTCGCAGGTCGCGCCACGGCGCGGCAGCCGCCGCATCCAGCTCGGATCGGTGCCCGTCGGCGGCGACGCCCCCGTCTCCGTGCAGTCGATGACCACCACGCTGACAGCCGACATCGACGCCACCCTGCAGCAGATCGCCGAGCTGACCGCGGCCGGCTGCCAGATCGTGCGGGTCGCGGTGCCGTCGCAGGACGACGCCGCGGCGCTGCCGGCCATCGCGGCGAAGTCGCCGATCCCGGTGGTCGCCGACATCCACTTCCAGCCGAAGTACGTCTTCGCGGCGATCGACGCGGGGTGCGCCGGCGTGCGCGTGAACCCCGGCAACATCAAGCGGTTCGACGACCGGGTCGGGGAGATCGCACAAGCCGCCGCCGCGGCGTCGATCCCGATCCGGATCGGGGTCAACGCCGGATCGCTCGACGCGCGGTTGCTGAAGAAGCACGGCAAGGCGACGCCGGCGGCGCTGGTGGAGTCGGCGCTGTGGGAAGCGTCGCTCTTCGAGGAACACGGCTTCACCGATCTGAAGATCTCGGTGAAGCACCACGACCCCATGGTGATGGTCGACGCCTACCGGCAGCTCGCCGCGGCGTGCGACTACCCGCTGCACCTCGGCGTCACCGAGGCCGGTCCGGCGTTCCAGGGGACGATCAAGTCGTCGGTCGCGTTCGGGGTGCTGCTCGCCGACGGGATCGGCGACACGATCAGGGTGTCGCTGTCGGCCCCTCCGGTCGAGGAGGTGAAGGTCGGCAGCCAGATCCTCGAGTCGCTCGGGTTGCGACCGCGCCGGCTCGAGATCGTGTCCTGCCCGTCGTGCGGGCGGGCCCAGGTCGACGTGTACCGGCTCACCGATCAGGTGACCGCGGCGCTGGACGGGTTCCCGGTGCCGCTTCGGGTGGCTGTCATGGGATGTGTGGTGAACGGCCCCGGCGAGGCCCGTGAGGCGGATCTGGGCGTTGCGTCCGGCAACGGGAAGGGCACGATCTTCGTCAAGGGCGAAGTGGTGCGCACCGTGCCCGAGTCGCAGATCGTCGAAGCGCTGATCGACGAGGCCAACACGATCGCCGCGGCCATGCAATCGGCCGGGGAATCGGACGAGGACGGGGACGGGGACACCGGCGGCTGAGACCCGTCAGGCGCTGCGGCGGATCGAGACGCTCGCCGCGGTGTGGCGCAGTCGCTTGACCGGGGGGTGGTGCTGGTGCGGGAGCACCAGCGCGTGCATGGTCGCGAGCGCGGAGTCGGCCCGCTTCGAACTGATGTGCTGGTAGTCGTCGAGGAACAGCATCCACGTATCGCACGCGGCGTCGAGGTTGCCGCCGGCCAGCTGCAGCTCGGCGAGCCTGGCCCGCAGGATGGCGCGGGAGCGGCGCTCGGTGGTCGGCCGGTGCCGCAACGAGACCTGCAGCGCGCTGACCGCCGCCTGCCGATCGCCGAGGAACGCCGCGACCGCGGCGTGCTGGTGTGCGAGCGAACCAGCGTGGTAAGCGCCGATCGGCGCGTTCTCGGCGCCGGTCTGATCCAGCTGACGTTCGGCCATGGCGAGGTCGCCCAGCGCGCGGCGCCCGTCGCCGACGGCCGCATGAGCTACGGCCAGCTGCCCGTAGAGGAACGCCTGTACCCGCGGCTCGTCCGGCGGCGAGGCCACCGACCGGACGGAGCGCTCGGCCAGGTCGACGGCTTCGGTGAGGTGGCCGAGGTAGCGGGCCTGGACGCTGAGCGCCCGCAGCGCGATGGCGTACCCCTTCCGGTCGCCGCTCGCGGTCGACAGGTTCGCACTGGTCAGGTAGAAGCGCTGGGCAAGCCCGTGCAGTCCCTCGTCGAAGCACATGAAGGCGTACAGGTAGGTGAGCTTCGCCGCGGCGGCGAGCATCCGGCGGCGCACCGTGCCGGGGGCATCGCCGGGCCGCCAGCGGGATATCGACGTGCCGAGGTACGCACCGAGAGCGGCCCGCGCGTGCCGTCCGCCGCGCATCGCGTCCGCCGCGGAGAACACCTCGCACAGCATGAGGGCGGCGTCGAGCTCGGACGCCGATCCAGGCGACGCCGCCCCGGTCTGCAGCGGGTCGCGCGGCGACTGCATCCAGTCCGGCACGCACAGCGCGTCGAGATGGTAGATGCTGCCGGCGAGCAGATCCGGCTCGGCGCCGGCCGGCGCCAGCACGTCCAGCCTGGCCAGCCCGCCGTCGGCTGGTTGGCCGTGCTCATCGGGCTGCGCCCCGCCGAGGCCGGTCTCCTCGACCGTCACGGGCCTGGAGAGTTGCCGCGTGAAGGTCTCCGCGACGAGTGCCGGCACGGGCGCACGGGGATGCATACCGGACAACCAGTGGGTAATGGACGAACGCGAGTACGAGAGCGACAACCCCGCCTCTCGGCCGGCGTTGTTGATCTCACGGGCCAATGCGCCATTCGTGAGCCTGCTTTCCGCGAGCAGCGAACGGAGCTTGTGGTTCGGTACATGCGGACGAGCTGCGCCCATGACTCCCTCTCGGACGACCAGTCAGCGGATGCGGTATTCATCGTCCCGACTCGACAACTGCGACGGAAGCGGCCGATCGAGTCGCTGAATTAGGTCGCGTACAGCACTGAGTAGTCGTCCGAGTGCGTCGGTACACCACTCGCCGCGGCTGATCAAGTGGCCCGTGCCGCGAGACCGTTTCGTCCGTCACCGTGTTGCACACACCCATCCCCCGATCACACTGAGCGACTGTCCGCAATGCACTCCGGCCGCCGGCGACGCCTTTTGTCGTCCGTTCGAGCAATGCCGGGACCAACCCCGTCCGAGGGCGTCACGGAACGAAGTAGATCTGCCCACTTGCAATCATGAGTGGTAGCGTCTCGACGAAAGCGTCCCGAGATTCTCCCTGCTCGGATGCGCGCAGGGCACCCACCGTGGATCTGGGGGTTCGGTGAACCGGACAGTGGAATGCAGGCGATTCGCGACGAGCGGCGTCGCCCCCGGCGTCTTGGTGGTGGCGCCGTTCCGTCACCCGGACCGCGGAACGGTGCGATTCCCCACGGCCTCGGCAGTGGCCGCTGACCTGCGGCGACGCGGCCGGCGCGAGGTACGGGAGCAGTGCGCGGCGATGCTCTGCGGGCCCCGGCAGTCCAGCGGATGGGTCTTCACAGCGTCCTATCTGGACCGGACCGGACAGGCTGTCGGCATGGGCATCGGCGTCCACCGGGCCGACACCGCCGGCGTCGCCATGGCGCAGCAGGTGATCGAATCCTGGCGGTCGGCGTGGCGCACCCGCAGGGCCGTGGTCGCCCCCGACGGCGCCTGCTCGGGAAGCGGGTCGTGCCCGCACGTCGAGATGGCGCAGGCACAGCTCGACGTCTTCACGCAGCGTGGTGATCATGCGGTGGTGATCGGCGGACAGGGACCGGACCGGGTCGGGACGACGTCGGTCGGCTCCGTGCGCGCGGTCGCCGAGCTCACGGCCGACCCCGATCGGCTGGCCTATCTGGTGCAACCCGGATTCGTCGCGGAGGACGCCGCTCCCATCGTCGCGGCCCTGCGATCGCGCTTTCCCCACATCCGTGGCGCCCATCCCGACAACATCTGCTACGGGCCGTCCGATCGGCGGCTTTCGTTGCGAATTCTGGCCTCGACCTGCGACATCGTTCTCGTTGTCGGCACCGGCCGGCGCGCCGGCCCACCCGACCCGGACGTCACGGCGATGCCGGGATGGGCGGTGATCCACGAGATCACCGACGCGAGCGAACTGCAACCCGAATGGCTCAAACCCGCCGAAAGCGTCGGAGTCGTCGCCAGGGCGGGGTCGGACGCCGGCGTGATCCAGCAGGTCGTCGACTCCCTTTCCGGTCTCGGCCCGCTTTCCGTGGCGCGCCGTGGCGTCGTCACCGAACTGGTGGCCGGACCACTCAGCCGTCATCATCTGCACATCGGGGCAGTGCCGGCGCCCACTTCGGAGACTCTCCTGGAATTTGCAACAGCACCTAGTTGAACAATTCGTTGCTTTTAACCCTTTTTCGGGGTACCGGCAACCACCAGCGGGATGCGCGACACGCAGACCTCCGCGGAGGTCGACCAAAGTCGGCGCGGGATCCGTCATCGGTCGGATGCGCGGCACGCGACGATCCCGGAAGATGGCGCGGTGAGCGCACGGGCGGGCAGCGCAGGGGCGGGCAGCGCAGGGGCCGGCGCAGAGCGGCTCGGTCCGTGGCAGCAGGGCTGGCGGCTGCTGGCGGCCGCCGCGATCGGCGCCGTGAGCTGGCTGTCGACCGCGGCGCAGCTGCCGGAGGGCACAACGGGGGACGCCGTCGACTGGCTGATCACCGGCGACCCGATCGTGGGCGTCGTCTGCCTCGTCGTGGTTGCGTGGCGTCGGCGCTATCCGATCAGCATCGCGGTCGTGGTGGTGGTCATCTCCACGTTCTCGACGCTGGGCAGTGGGGCGGCGCTGCTGGCCATCTGCTCGCTCGCCACCCGCCGGCGCCCGGTCGAGACCGGCGTCGTCGCGCTGGCCTGCCTGGTATCCGCCGTGACCGCCTCCGGCTTCTACCCCCAGCGGGACGGGCCGGCCCCGCTGTGGCTGACAATCGCGATCGCCACGCTCGTGATCGGAATCGCCGTCGCGGTCGGGTTCGCGGTCGGGGCCCGGAGGCAGGAGCTGCGGTCGCTGCGCCAGCGTGCCGAGATCGCGGAACGGGAGCAGGCGGCGCGCGCGACCGAGGCCCGGATCACCGAGCGGCACCGGATCGCGCGCGAGATGCACGACGTGCTCGCGCACCGGGTCTCGCTGGTCGCCATGCAGGCCGGGGTGCTCGGCTATCGCCACGACCTCCCGGCAGAGCAGGTCTCGGCGCTCGCCCGTGGGGTTGCCGACGGCGCCCACCAGGCCCTCGAGGAGCTCCGTGACGTGCTCGGGGTGCTGCGGGCCAACCCCGAGGATCCCGAACCGCCGCAGCCGTCGCTCGCCGGTGTCCCCGCGCTCGTCGCCGACGCGAGGGCGATCGGGTTGGACGTGACACTGGAAGGGTCCGCAGTGCACGGATTTGCACTGGACGGATCTGCGGGCGAGCCGCCCGATCTCATGGCGCGCACGGCCTACCGGATCGTCCAGGAGGGCCTGACCAACGCGGGCAAGCACGCCCCCGGAGCGCGGGTGCGGGTCACGGTCGACGGCGCGGCCGGGACGGGGTTGCACGTCGCGGTGCGCGACTCCGGCGGGTCGCAGGCGTTCCGCCCACCGCCGGAATCCGGGTTCGGGCTGGTCGGACTCGCCGAGCGGGTCGCACTGACCGGCGGCGAGCTGCTGCACGGGCCTGCGGCGGGCGGCGGCTTCGCGCTCACCGCGCGGCTGCCATGGCCCGCGCGTCCCGCCGGGGCGGACACCTGATGTCGACCCCCACCCCCGCTTGCGCCCCGGTGCGGATCGTGATCGTCGACGACGACCAGCTGGTCCGGTTCGCGCTGCGGCTCGTCGTCGAGGGCGAGCGCGACATGGTCGTCGTCGGCGAGGCCGGCGACGGCGATGCCGCGATCGCCGTCGTGCGCGAGACGCGGCCCGACATCGTGCTGATGGACGTCCGGATGCCCAGCCGCGACGGGCTCAGCGCCACCGAGACGATCCTGGGCGAGCCGAACCCGCCACGGGTGCTGGTGCTGACGACGTTCGACTCCGACGAGACCGTGCTGCGCGCGCTGCGCGTCGGCGCGCTCGGGTTCGTGCTGAAGGACACGCCGCCGCCGCAGTTGCTGACCGCCGTGCGCTCGGTGGCCGCCGGCACGCCGTCGCTCTCGCCGTCGGCCGTGTCGCGGGTGGTCGCCGCGGCCTCGGGGCGAACGTCAGCGAGGCGCGTCGGAAGTCGCGCGACGCCGCTCGCCACCGGCTCTCGCCGCTGACCGAACGTGAGCTGGACACCGCGCGGGCGATCGCGGAAGGCTTGTCCAACGCCGAGATCGCCGGCAAGCTGCACGTCAGCGTCGCGACCGTGAAGGCGCACACGAGCAGCCTGTTCATGAAGCTCGCGGTCGGCAACCGGGTGCAGATCGCACTGCTCGTCCGGGAGGCCGAAGGCTGAGTTTGACGCAACTCGCTGGTTGCCTTATGGTCGCAACCTCATAGTTGCTACTACTTCGTGCAGAGGTCGCCATGGCATTCCCCGACCGCATCGAGCGGACCGTCGAGATCGAGAACACGCCGGACAAGGTGTGGAGCGCGCTCACCACGGCGGACGGGCTGGCCAGCTGGTTCGGCCACACCGCGACGATCGACCTGCGGCCCGGCGGGGCAGCCAGCATGTCGTGGCCGGACGGCGCCACCGTCAGCATGCGCGTGGAACGCGTCGAGGAGCCGACCGTCTTCGGGTTCACCTGGAACATCTACGGGCTGCCCGACGACGACCCGCGACGCACCTACGTCGAGTTCACGCTCGAACCCGCCGGCGCCGGCACGCGGCTGAGCGTCGTCGAGACCGGGTTCGCCCAGCTCCCCGCCGACGCGCACGACAAGGCGTTCGGCGGCAACGTCGACGGGTGGCAGAGGGAGCTGGACGAGCTCGTCGCGTACGTCAACGCCGTTGCCTGACGATGCCCGAGCCGATGCCCGAGCCGATGCAGGAGCCGAGGACCCAGCCGGAGATCGAGTGCGTCGCGGAGCAGGTCTTCGTCGCGCTCGCCGATCCCAGCCGGCGGACGCTGCTGGCCACCCTCGCGTCCGGCGGCCCCGCGACGGCGACCGACCTCGCCGATCGGCTGCCGATCACCCGGCAGGCGATCGCGAAGCACCTCGCGCTGCTGTCCGAGGCAGGGCTGGTGACCGCCGAGCCGGGTGAGCGGCGCCGCATCCGCTACCGGCTGCGGTCGGCCCCCATGCAGGTCGCCCAGCAGTTCCTCGCCGCGCTGGCCCGCGACTGGGACGGCCCGCTCGACGCGCTCAAGGAACGCCTGGGCCGCGCCTGACCCCGAAGTTCCCCACCGTTTTGGGCACTTGCGCGCGGATTCGGCGCGCAAGGGTCCCGCCGTGGAGTTCACCCACAAGACACCGGCGGTCAAGCGCCGCTCCTGGCTCAACCTGGTCGAACGCCGGTTCGGTGAGTTGACGACCAAGGAGATCCAAGGCAGCACGTACCGCGGCGCCCGGGCGATCTGACGACCTCACCGGAAGCGCGCACCGACCCCGTTCACCTGCTCCTTGTTAAGCAGTTCCCACAAATGCTAGCGTCGCTGACGATAAGCTGACTGATCCTCCGGGGAGGAATCTTGATCCGCGTCGTCGAGAAGGCATCTGATCACATTCTGGCACTGTTCATTCCGCGCGCCACGGCGTCCGCCGCGGCACCCATGGGCGGCTGGTGGCGCTACTGCGATTGCATCCTCACCGAGCGGCTCGAGCAGTGGTGCGAGAACCTCGGCGGCCAGGTGTACTGCGGCAACTGCACCGTCGTCGGGCGCTGCTGAGCAGGACGTTCACCACCCGCGGTGGGATCGGATGATCATCCGATCCCACTGGCGTCCCTTCTCGCGCAGCGATCCCGATTGGTTGCGCACACACATTTCTTCGTTCGAATTGTCGGTCCGGCACCATCTGCAGCGCAGAAGCCAGCCGCCGCGGACCCGTTCCCACAGCGCATTCATCGCGGACGTGCCGGAGCGGCTCCCGTTCCACCCGGTCGAGCAGGTCCAGAACTGCCTCGCCGCAGTCGGCGCGCCGGCCCCGCAGAAGAAGATCTTGTGGAGCCGGTCCTCCCCAGCAGGCGATCGCGAAGCACCTGGTGACGGCCGAGCCGGGTGAGCGGCGCCGCATCCGTTACCGGCTGCGGTCGGCCCCCATGCAGGTCGCCCAGCAGTTCCTCGCCGCACTGGCCCGCGACTGGGACGGCCCGCTCGACGGAACGTCAAGGCGGCGCCTGACCCAACTTCCCCACCGTTTTGCCAACTTGCACGCCCTCCAGGGTCTGCAGGTTGGCAAAACGGTGGGGAACTTCGGGGTGCAGTGTTAGGTTCGCGATCATGTCCAGCCCCGAGGCTTCCAGAGGTTAGCCACCGGTCGTCCGGTGGCCAGCCCTAGCGGCGTTCTTCCGCCGCGCCACCGGATCACCGATGCACGGGCTCGGCCCGGACCACCTACGTCCGGGCTGTCTTCGCGCGGCCTTCTTGTGTGCCGCGTCCTCGTCGATCCTCGATGTGGCTCTGGAGCCTTGTCATGCCTTTTGTCATCTACGTCCTCGGGCTGGCCGTCTTCGCCCAAGGGACGTCGGAGTTCATGCTGTCCGGACTCGTGCCGGACATCGCCACCGACATGCACGTGTCCATCCCCACCGCCGGGCTTCTCACCTCGGCGTTCGCCATCGGAATGGTCGTCGGCGCACCGCTCGTCGCGATGCTCAGCTTGCGCTGGCCGCGCCGGACGGCGTTGCTGACCTTCCTCGCTGCGTTCGTGCTCGCGCACGTGGTGGGCGCGATCACGGGCAGTTTCGCGGTGCTGCTCGCGACCCGCGTCGTCGCCGCGGTGAGCTACGCGGGGTTCCTCGCGATCGGGCTGGCCACGGCGACCGCAATGGTCGCGCCGCACGTCAAGGGGCGCGTGGCCTCGGTGATGCTGAGCGGGGTTACGCTCGCCTGCATCGCGGGCGTGCCCGCCGGCGCTGCGCTCGGTCAGCTGTGGGGGTGGCGGGCCGTCTTCTGGGCGGTCGCGATCGTCTCTTTGCCGGCGCTCGCCGCGATCGTCATGTCGGTGCC
This sequence comes from Pseudonocardia sp. TRM90224, assembly GCF_021245725.1. Taxonomy (GTDB): domain Bacteria; phylum Actinomycetota; class Actinomycetes; order Mycobacteriales; family Pseudonocardiaceae; genus Pseudonocardia. The sequence continues at coordinate 50,008 of NZ_JAJGSX010000031.1, forward strand.
CGGCGGCGCCCGACCGGCCGGTCCCGGCATCCGCGACGAGCTGCGGGCACTGCTCGACGGCCGCCTCGCCGTCTTGCTGGTGCTCGGCGCGCTGGTCAACGGCGCGACCTTCAGCGGTTACACCTACCTGGCTCCGCTGATCACCGACGTCAGCGGACTCGGCCCCGGTTGGGTGCCGATCGCGCTTGGCCTGTTCGGGGTCGGCTCGTTCGTCGGCGTCACTCTCGGCGGGCGACTCGCCGACAGCCGTGCCATGACCACGGTCGCGCTCGGCGCGGTGGCGCTGGTCGCGGGGTGGCTCGTGCTGGCGCTGACCGCCGGCAGCCCGGCCGCCGCGCTCGTGCTGATGATCGTGCTGGGGACGCTCGCGTTCGGTGTCGGCTCGACGCTGATCGGGCAGATCCTCTACGCGGGGTCCGCGGCGCCGACGCTGGCCGGTGCCGCGGCGACGGCGTCGTTCAACGTCGGGGCGACGCTCGGGCCGACCGCCGGCGGCCTCGCCATCGCGGCCGGGTTCGGTTACCGCTCGCCGGCGGTGGTGGGCGCCGGCCTCATGGCCACGGCCCTCCTGGCGGGGATCACGGCGCACCTGGTGTCGCGGGCAGCCCGAGACGCGGGAAGTCCGCTTCGAGGAAACGGGTGATCGTCGCGATCCGGTCGCCGCGCAGGGTCAGGACGATCAACCCCGCCGGCCGGCCACCGAGGTAGCAGCCGAACGCCGGCTGCGTGTTGGCGCGGGTGGGGAGCAGCGTGGTCGCTCCCCGCCCGCTCCACCCCATGCTGACGGTGAGGAACGCCGCGACGGCCGCTCGGCCGTGGTACTCGTGCGGTGCGGGCGGCATCGCGAGCCAGCCGTCGTCGGTGAGCAGCTCGACAACACCGTCCACGTCGTCGGCGGTGAAGGCCTCGGCGAACCGGCGGACCAGCGCCTTCTCCTCCGGAGAGCTCGGCGCAGGCGGTTCGCCGTGCCGCGCGGCCGTGCCGGCGCGGGCCCGTTGCAGCGCACCCTTCACCGCGGTCGGGCCGCCGCCGAGCATGTCGGCGGCCTCCGCCAGCGAGAAGCCCAGCACGTCGCAGAGCACGAGCGCAGCGGCCTGGCGGGGCGGGAGGCGTTGCAGCCCGGCGACGAACGCCAGCTCCACGCTCTCGCGGCTGCCGTACCGGGCCTCCGGGCCCGGCGCGGGCTCGGCGACATCGGTGAGCAGGTGGTCCGGGATGGGCTGCAGCCAGGTCACGTCGCTGCGGCGGCTCGGGGGCGGCGGTTCGAACGGCGGCCGCGGTTCGGGCGGGCGGCGGCGGCCCGCGTCACGCAGCGCGTTGAGACAGCGGTTGGTGGCGATGCGGTAGAGCCAGGTGCGCACCGACGAGCGGCCCTCGAAACCGTCGAGGCCGCGCCACGCGGCGAGCATCGTCTCCTGCAGGACGTCCTCGGCATCGGTCAGCGAGCCGAGCATCCGGTAGCAGTGCACCAGCAGCCCCCGCCGGTGCGGCTCGGTGAGCTCGCGGAACGCCCGCTCGTCGGCGGCGCGGGCTCGGCCGGGTGCGCCCTGCGTCACCGCCGCATCCTCGCACGCCACCCCACCCGAACTTCCCTACCGTTTTGGGTGGATGCGCGCCGTTTTCGCGCGCAAGTGCCCAAAACGGTGGGGAACTTGGCCGGGACCGTTCCGTCGAGCGGTGCGGTGGTGTCTGCACCGACGTCCGCATCGACGTGGACGTCACCGACCGAGGAGTCCCCATGACCACGACGAGCCCCGCGCTCGACACCGCGCTCGCCTACCACCGCGCCTGGACGGGCGCCGACTTCGAGAAGGCGATGACCTACATCGCGCCGGACATCGTGTGCGACGCCCCGGCGGGCCGCATCGAGGGGGCAGCCGCGTTCCGCTCGTTCATGGGCCCGTTCTCGCAGATCGTCCGGTCCGCGACCATGCTGGCCGCGTTCGGCGACGAGCAGACCGCGCTCGTCATGTACGACACGGCAACCGTGCCCGTGGCCAGCGCGCCGGGCTGCGAGCACGTGACCGTCGTCGACGGCACGATCACACATATGCGGATCGTGTTCGACCGCGCGCCGTTCGACGCGGCACGCGCCGCGCGCGAGTCGGGCTGATCCGGCGGGCGAGTCGGGCCCGGCCGGTGCGCGAGTCGGGCCCGACTCGCCGACCTGAGTCGCGAGGAGTTTCCTCTCAGGTACCGTCCGGCGCGTGTCCGACCCGCTTCCGCCGCCCCAGCGCGGGCTGCTGACCGAGAGCATCTCGCGGCAGCTGCGCAGCGACATCCTCTCCGGGAAGCTCCCGGTGGGCTCGAAGCTGCCCTCGGAACGGGAGCTCGCCGCCCAGTTCGGCGCGAGCCGAAACGTGCTGCGGGAGGCGCTGCGCCGACTGGAGGCCCAGCACCTGATCGAGGTGGCACCCGGCCGCGGTTCGTTCGTCACCGACAGCTCGACGACGGACGCTCGCGGCTACGACGCGCTCTACCGCGCGAGCCGGCCCAGCGTTCGCCAGGTCATGGAGGCGCGGATCGCGATCGAGGTGGAGACGGTCGGGCTGGCGTCGGAGCGCGCCACCCACGCGGAGCTGGCCACGATCCGGGCGGCGAACGACCGGATGCTCCACGCCACCGACTTCGTCGCGAAGGCGCAGGCCGACCTCGACTTCCACGAGGCCATCGCGGTGGCCAGCGGCAACCCGGTGCTGCGGGTGATGCTCTCCTCGATCAGCGGGATGATGTTCGAGGTCATGCTGCGCTCCAACTCCGACCCGTCCATCGCTGAGCCCGGCGTGCCGCACCACCCCGAGATCCTCGAGGCGATCGAGGCCCGCGACGTCCATCGGGCCCGGCACTGCATGTACGAGCACCTCGCGCTCGCGCGCCGCACCTACGGCCCCGACCTGGACATCAGCGTCGACGTCATGGCGGCCCGCCACATCGAGTCCCTCCTGCACAGGACCGACCCCCAGCCCTAGGCGCTGCCCGCAACGCCGTGTTAGCGTTCCGCCGCTAACTGGTACTACCAGTTGGGCCAGTCCTCACCGACGATGAGAGGTACCGGCATGAGGTTCAGCCGTCGCAGGTTCGGCACGCTCGTCGCCGCGACCGCCGGCACCGCCGCGCTCGGCTCGGCGCTCGGCGCGTGCTCGACGCCGCCGGTCACGCGGGACACGCCGCTGCGGATGCTGGCGGTCAACCACGTCTGGACGCAGGCGATCCGCAAGCTCCTCCCCGAGTTCGAAGAGCGGATCGGGAGGAAGGTCTCGGTGTCCATGCTCACCGCCGACCAGCTGGCCAGCTCGTACAACGTCAAGCTCAACGCCTCGGCGACCGACATCGACGTGATGATGGTCAGGGCGCTGCAGGAGCAGGGGCTGTTCGCGCACAACGGCTGGCTCGCCGACCTCACCCCGCGCATCCAGGGCGACCCGGACTTCGCGTGGGACGACGTCCAGCCGGCGCCGCGTGAGGCGTCGACCGTCGCCGGAAAGGTGCTCAGCGTCCCGGTGGTGACCGAGCGGTCGGTCCTCTACTACCGCAAGGACCTCGGGCCGCCGCCGTCGACGCTCGACGAGCTGCGCGAGCGGGCACTGCAGCTCACCGATCGCCAAAAGGGCTTCTTCGGGTTCGTCGGGCGCGGCCAGCGCAGCGGCGCGGTGACGCAGTGGTCGAGCTTCCTGTACTCGCTCGGCGGCGACTTCGTCACCGACGGCCGCTCCCGGATCGGCTCCCCGGAGGCGATCGCCGCATACCAGTACTACGGCGAGCTGCTGGGGAAGGCCGGCCCGCCCGGCGCGACCAACATGAGCCTCGAGCAGGCGATGCCGATCTTCGCGCAGGCCAAGGCCGCGTTCTACGTCGACGCCGACGCGATCTACTCGAACTTCCTCGACCCGAAGGTCTCGATCGTGCAGGACACCGTCGGATTTGCGCCGTTCCCCGCCGGGCCGGCCGGGTCGCGCCCGTACAACATCCCGTCGTGGAGCGTGGGGATCAACCGCTTCTCCCGACTGCAGGACGACGCCTGGCAGTTCGTGCGCTGGGCGTCGAGCCGCGAGACCGTCGAGAAGATCCAGGCGGCCGGCATCCCCGGCGCGCGCACGTCGGTCTGGGCCGACGACAAGTCGCTCGCGACGTTCCCCGCGGAGCTCGCGGCGTCGATGCGGGTCAACGCCGAGAACGGGGTGGGGCACGACCGGCCGAAGGTCCTGCAAGTCGGACGGGCGCGCGACATCATCGGCCGCCCGCTCGTCGCAGGGATCCTCGGCCAGGACGTGCCGCCGGTCGCCCGCGATGCCGACGCCGAACTGACCGACTTCCTCGTCCGCGACAACCGCCACCAGGGGATCTGATGCAGTCGCATTCCGTCGACCGGTCGCACCGGCGGCTGCGCTGGATGATGCTGGCCCCCGCGCTGGCCTTCGTCGGCCTGATGATCGTCTTCCCGCTGCTGTTCACGATCGACCTGAGCCTCACCGACGCGTTCGGCGCGGTCAACGCCGGCGCGGAGCACGTCGGACTGCAGAACTACGGCGACGCGCTCTCCGACGGCCGCCGGTTCTGGCCGGCGGTGTGGCGCACCGTCTACTTCACCGTCGGCGCAGTGGTGCTGGAGACCGTGCTGGGGCTCGCGCTCGCGATGCTCATGCGCAGGGCGTTCCGCGGGATCCGCTGGGTCCGCACGGTGCTGATCGTGCCGCTGCTCGCGACGCCGGTGGCGATCGGCATCCTGTGGCTGCTGATCCTCGACCCCACGAACGGCATCGCGAACCAGCTGCTCAAGAGCGTCGGGATCGCACCGCTGGAGTTCCTCGGCTCGGTGTCGCAGTCGCTGCCGACCCTGATGGTGATCGACGTCTGGCAGTGGACGCCGATGATGACGCTCCTGCTCCTCGCCGGACTCTCGACGCTCCCGGAGGAGCCGGAGGAGGCCGCGACGGTCGACGGCGCCAACGCATGGCAGCGCTTCCGCCACGTCGTGCTGCCGATGCTCGGCCCGACGATCGCGACCGCACTTGTGCTGCGCTCGGTCGACGCGTTGAAGACGTTCGACATCCTCTACGCGACGAAGGGCCCCGGCGGCGGCTCGGCCTTCGAGGCCGAGACGCTCAACGTGCTCGCCTACGGCCTCACGTTCGACTACCAGGAGTACGCGCTGGCCTCGGCCGTGCTGGTGCTCTTCACGCTCTTCATCATCGGGGTGGTGCTGGTGCTGCGCCGCTACGCCGGAAGGGGCGCCGCATGAGTACGGCCGCTGTGCTCGACCGAGCCGTTCCCGTCACACGCAGGCGGCGCGGCGGCTGGTCGTGGCTGCGCGGCGTCGCCATCACGGTGGTGACGCTGGTGTTCGCGCTGCCGGTCGTCTGGATGTTCGCCGCAGCGTTCAAGACGAACGTGCAGGTCACCGACCCGACGGTCGGGCTCGTCTTCCCGCCGACGCTGGAGAACTTCGCGAACGTGCTCGCCGACGGCGCGATCCTGCCGGCGATGGGCAACTCACTGCTCGTCGGCGTGGTCTCCACCGTGCTCTCGGCCGTGCTCGCGGTGCCGGCGGCGTGGGCCGTCGGACGGTTCGGGATGCGCAGCACCGGCTCGCTCGTGCTGGTCGCCCGGATCGTGCCGGCGATCTCGCTGCTCGTGCCGTGGTACTACCTGTTCGCGCAGGCCGGGCTGGTCGGCAGCTACACGGTGCTGGTGCTCAGCCACATGTTCGTCTCGGTCCCGCTGATCCTCTGGATCATGATCAGCTTCTTCGAGGGGCTGCCGGTCGAGCTGGAGGAGGCGGCGCGCGTCGACGGGCTCTCCGCGTTCGGCGCGTTCCTGCGCATCGCGCTGCCGCTGGCCGCCCCGGGCACCGCGACGGCGGCGGTGCTGGCGTTCGTCGCCAGCTGGAACAACTTCATGTTCGCACTGGTGCTCGCCGACGAGAACACCGAGACCGTGCCCGTCGCGCTGTTCTCCTTCATCTCCTACGCGAGCACCGACTGGGGCGGCCTGATGGCGGCCTCCGCGCTCATGACGGTGCCCGTCGTCGTCGTGGCGCTCCTCGCGCAGAAGCACATCGTGGCCGGCCTGACCGCCGGCGCCACAAAAGGCTGAAAGGACCGCACCCGCAATGAAGATCGTCGACGCGACGGTCGTCGTGACGAGCCCGGGACGCAACTTCGTCACGCTGAAGATCGAGACCGACGACGGGGTGAGCGGCCTCGGCGATGCCACGCTGAACGGCCGCGAGCTGGCCGTCGCCTCCTACCTGCGCGACCACGTCGTTCCGCTGCTGATCGGGACCGACCCGCACCGCATCGAGGACACCTGGCAGTCGCTGTACCGGGGTGCGTACTGGCGGCGAGGGCCGGTGACGATGGCCGCGATCGCGGCGGTCGACGTCGCGCTGTGGGACATCAAGGCCAAGGTCGCGAGTCTGCCGCTCTACCAGCTGCTCGGTGGCGCGAGCCGCGAGCGCGTCCGCACCTACGGGCACGCGAGCGGCGGCTCGCTCCCGGAGCTGTTCGACGCCGTCCGCGCGCGGATCGAGCAGGGCTACCCCGCCATCCGCGTGCAGACCGGGGTGCCGGGGCTGCGCCGGGTGTACGGGGTCAGCGGTAGCCCGGCGGTCGATCCCGGCCTGCCCGCCGTCGAGGACTGGGACACGGCGGCGTACCTGCGGCACCTGCCGCGGGTGTTCGAGGCGGTGCGCGCCGAGTTCGGCCCGGACCTGCCGCTGCTGCACGACGCGCACCACCGCCTCACCCCGCAGCAGGCCGCCCGCCTGGGCAAGGAACTGGAGCCCTACGACCTGTTCTGGCTGGAGGACTGCACGCCGGCGGAGAACCAGGAGGGTCTGCGGCTGGTCCGCCGCCACACGACGACACCGCTCGCGATCGGCGAGGTGTTCAACACCGTCTTCGACTACCAGACGCTCGTCACCGAGCAGCTGATCGACTTCGTCCGCTCGGCGGTGACGCACTTCGGCGGGGTCACACCCCTGAAGAAGCTCTTCGACCTCGCCGCGCCGTACCAGATCCGCAGCGCGATCCACGGACCGGAGGACATCTCCCCCGTCGGCATGGCCGCGGCGATCCACCTCGACATGGCGATCCACAACTTCGGCATCCAGGAGTACGCCGGGTACACCGACCGGACCGACGAGGTGTTCCGGCGCGCGTTCACGTTCGTCGACGGGCACCTGCACCCCGGCGACACCCCCGGCATCGGCGTCGAGCTCGACGAGCAGGCCGCGGCCGCACACCCGTACGAGCGCTCCTACCTCCCGGTCAACCGGCTGCTGGACGGCACCGTCCACGACTGGTGACCGAACTTCCCCACCGTTTTGCCAACTTGCACGCCCTCCGGCCTCTGCAGGTTGGCAAAACGGTGGGGAAGTTGGGTGCGCAGACGAACAGCACGGACGGACAGTTGGTGCATTTCACATCCTTTTGCCTTGACCCTGTGTGAGTCCCCCGCTTAGCGTCGTCACCAACGGTCACGAACATCAGCGACAAGCCCCGGCTGGCTGATTGGCAACCCTCGCGTGCGGTGGGGTGCTCCGGGTGACGACCGGGCAGGTGTCATTTCCGCCACCTGCAAGCGCTCGACCTTTCGGGAGACCGTCGACATGCGTCCGCTGTTGGCCGCCTGGCGCCGCCACATCGACCAGATGCGCGGCTGCACCTCGACCCGCTGTCGCTGACCCGCGACCGGGCCGTTCCCTCACTCTTTCGCTCGTTCTCGACCACAGGTTCCGCGCTGCTCGCACCCACAGGTGCCGGCGCGGCGAAAGGATGCTCCGCCATGCGCACCCGCATGAGATCACTGCTCGCACTGCTGCCCGCCCTCCTGCTCGCTGTCGCGTGCGCCGCGCCGGGCTCGACCCCGGCCGGCGGCGGTGACGGCGCCGCCGGGACCGTCGTCAAGATCGGTGTCGCCGACGGCACCGAGAACTACTGGACGGTCTACAAGGAGAAGGCGAAGGCCGCCGGCATCACGGTGGAGCTGGTCAACTTCACCGACTACAACCAGCCCAACCCGGCGCTGTCGCAGGGCCAGCTGCAGCTCAACCAGTTCCAGCACCTGCAGTACCTCGCGAACTACAACGTGAAGAACAACGACACGCTGGTGCCGATCGGCGCGACCGCGGTCTACCCGCTGCCGCTCTACTCGACCAAGCACACGTCGGTCGACGCGATCCCGCAGGGCGGGCAGGTCGTGATCCCGAACGACCCGACCAACCAGGCCCGTGCGCTGCTGGTGCTGCAGGCGGCCAAGCTGATCACGCTCAAGGGCGGCGGCACGTCGCTCTCCACGCCCAACGAGATCGACACGGCCGCGTCGAAGGTCACCGTCGTCCCGGTCGACGCGGCGCAGACCGCGGCGAACCTCGCCAGCGTCGACGCCGCGATCGTCAACAACAACTATGCGACGGCGGCGAACCTCGGGCCCGACAAGGTGATCTTCAAGGACGACCCGAACAGCGACTCCTCGAAGCCCTACATCAACACGTTCGTCTCGCGCGCCGCCGACAAGGACAACCCGACCTACCGCAAGCTGGTCGAGATCTACCACGACCCCGAGGTGCTCGCGGCGGCCCGCAAGGACCTCGGCGACGGTGGTGTCTTCAAGGACAACGACGCCGCCGACCTGCAGTCCAGCACGGTCGTCATCCAGGACGCGCTGAAGGCATCGGGCTCCTGATCATGGCACCGGTGATCCGCTTCTCCGCGGCGACGAAGGAGTTCCCCGCCAGCCGCGGGTCCGCGGTGCGCGCGGTCGACACCGTCGACCTCGACATCGAGGACGGCGCGATCACCGGTGTCATCGGGTACTCGGGGGCGGGCAAGAGCACGCTCGTCCGGATGATCAACGCGCTGGAGCTGCCGACGTCGGGCACGGTGACCGTCGGCGACCGGGTGACCGGCACGCTGGGCGAGCGCGAGCTGCGTGCCCTCCGCGGCGAGGTCGGGATGATCTTCCAGCAGTTCAACCTGTTCGCGTCGCGCACGGTGGCCGGCAACGTCGGCTACCCGCTGCGCATCGCTGGCTGGAGCAAGGAGAAGCGCAAGCAGCGGGTGGCCGAGCTGCTGGAGTTCGTCGGGATCAGCGAGAAGGCCCGGCAGTTCCCCAACCAGCTCTCCGGCGGTCAGAAGCAGCGGGTCGGGATCGCGCGGGCGCTGGCCACGTCACCCCGCATCCTGCTGGCCGACGAGGCCACCAGCGCGCTCGACCCGGAGACCACGGCCGACGTGCTCGCGTTGCTGCGGCGGATCAACCGCGAGCTGGGCACCACCATCGTCGTGATCACGCACGAGATGGAGGTGGTCAGTTCCATCTGCGACACGGTCGTGGTGATGGAGCAGGGCAAGGTGATCGAGCACGGACCGGTGTACGACGTGTTCGCCGACCCCCGCGAGCAGGCGACCCGCCGGTTCGTGAACAGCGTGCTGAAGGACCGGCCGTCGGCCGAGACCGTCGCGCGGCTGCGCGAGCACTTCAGCGGGCGCCTCGTGACCGTCGCGGTGCGCGCCGAACCGGGTGCGCGCAGCGCCCTGTCCGACGTGCTCGCCGGGCACGACGTGCGCAGCACCGTCGTCTACGGCGGGATCAGGGAGCTCGCGGACAAGCCGTTCGGCAGCATCACGTTCGAGCTGACCGGCAGCGACCCGGCGATCGACGCGCTGATCCGCGAGCTGGCGCAGCACACCGATGTCGAGGAGCTGAGCGCGGCGTGAACGAGTGGGACAAGCTGACGCCGGTGCTGTGGCTGTCGTTCCAGCAGACCGTCTACATGGTCTTCTGGACGATGCTGATCGCCGGGGTGCTCGGCCTGCTGCTCGGGGTGGCGCTCTACACCAGCAGGCGGGGCGGGCTCTTCCAGAACGCGCCGGCGTTCCACCTGCTGAACGTGCTGGTCAACATCGTGCGACCGATCCCGTTCATCATCTTCATCACCGCGGTCGGGCCGCTCACGCTGCTCGTCATGGGCACGACGATCGGGACGCAGTCGGTGCTGTTCCCGATGTCGGCGATGGCGACGTTCGTGATCGGGCGGATCGTCGAGCAGAACCTCGTCTCCGTCGACCCCGGCGTGATCGAGGCGGCGCGCGCGATGGGCGCGAGCCGCTTCCGGATCGTGTGGAGCGTCCTCATCCCGGAGGCGCTCGGCCCGCTCGTGCTCGGCTACACGTTCATCTTCATCGGCGTGGTCGACATGTCGGCGATGGCCGGGTACGTCGGCGGCGGCGGCCTCGGCGACTTCGCCATCACCTACGGCTACCAGCAGTTCAACTGGCCCGTCACGCTGGTCACGGTCGTGATCATCATCGCCGTGGTGCAGGTGGCGCAGCTGGTCGGGAACTGGCTGGCGCGCAAGGCGCTGCGTCGCTGATCCCCGGGACCGCACACGTGGGCAGGAAAGCCACTTTCCGGCCCTCACAGGGCAGGAAAGTGGCTTTCCTGCCCTCCCCTGCTCCCGGCTGAGCTGCGCGAGCGGGCACAGCGCCGGATCAGCTCGCCGCGGCGTCCACCGTATGTGCCAGCAGCAGCGCGGTCGTGACCGCGCCTACGCCGCCCGGCACCGGTGTCAGCGCCGATGCCCGACCTGCGACGGCGGTCGCGTCGACGTCCCCGACCAGGCCGCCGTCGTCGGTGGCGTTGGTGCCGACGTCCACGACGACGGCACCCGGCGCCACGTGCTCCGCGCCGATCATCCCGGCCCGCCCGACCGCGGCGACGAGCACGTCGGCCCGGCGGGTGACGGCGGCGAGGTCACGCGTGCGGGAGTGGCAGACGGTGACCGTCGCGTTGCGGGCGAGCAGGAGCAGCGCGACCGGCTTGCCCACGACGGTCGAGCGGCCGACCACAACCACCTCGCGGCCCTCCAGCTCGACGCTGTGGTGGTCCAGCAGCCGCAGCACCGCCTCGGCGGTGGCCGGCGCGAACGCGGGCAGCCCTGCCGCGAGCCGGCCGAGGCTCTCCGGGTTGGCGCCGTCGACGTCCTTCGCCGGCGGGATCCGGCCGGCCAGCTCCGCCGCGTCGACCCCGGCGGGGAGCGGGGTCTGCAGGATGATCCCGTGCACCGCGGGGTCGGCGCTCAGCTCGGCCAACCGCGCGCCCAGGTCCGTCGAAGTGGCGTCGACGCCGAGGTCGTGCACGACGCAGTCGACCCCGACCGCGGCGGCCGCCTTCCCGATCGAGCGGACGTACCACCGGCTGCCGCCGTCGTCGGTGGCCACCACCACGGCCAGCCGCGCGACGGTGCCGGCGGCCGCGAGTGCGGCGGCCCGCTCGGCGACCTTGGCACGCAGCGTGGCGGCCGCCTCGCGCCCGGACAGTTCCCGCGTCCCACGATCCATGGGGTGATCATGCCCGCCGCTCGCGACAACATATAGTCGACATCGACTATTCATGGCCGTATGGTCGATCTCGACCAAGGGAGTCGTTCGTGAAACGTGCAGTGGGGAACCCCCTCGCGCTCGCGGTGCTGGCCGCGCTGCTGCTCCGCCCGATGCACCCGTACGAGATGGCGCGCCAGTTCGTCGAGTACGGCAAGGACCGGGACATCAAGTTCACCCGCAGCTCGCTGTACATGGTGGTGGGGCAGCTCGCGAAGGCCGGGTTCGTCACCGAGCAGGAGACGTTGCGCGACACCGCGCGACCGGAGCGGACCGTCTACTCGATCACGTCGACCGGCCGCGCCGAGCTGAACGACTGGATGCGCGAGATCGTCGCCGAGCCGGCCGTCGAGTACCCGCAGTTCGGGGTGGCCCTCTCGCTGCTGACGGTGCTGCCGCCCGACGAGGTGCGCGAGCTGCTCGCGACGCGCCTCGCCACCCTCGACGCAACCATCGCGGAGATCGATTCCACCGTCGCCGGGGCCCGCGCGGGCGGGCTCGACTGGTGGCACCTCGTCGAGGAGGAGTACCGGATCGCCCGCACCCGGGCGGAACGCGACTACGTCGCACAGCTGAGCACCGCGCTGGCCGGCGACGACTACCGGCAGGCGTGGCAGGAAACCTTCGGAGGACAGCAATGATCGAGCACGCACTCGTCATCGGGGGCGGCATCGCCGGCCCGGTCACCGCGATGGCGCTGCAGCGCGCCGGTATCCGCGCCACCGTCTACGAGAGCCACGCGGGTGCGGCCGACGGCATCGGCGGCGCGCTCACCCTCGCCCCGAACGGCCGCAACGCGCTGCGCCGGATCGGCGCCGACGACGTCGTCGCCGCCATCGGCGAACCGCGCCCGCACATGGTGATGCAGAACCACACCGGCCGTGAGCTGGCCCGCTTCACCGATCTGCCGGGGCTGCCGACGACACTGCTGCTGCACCGCTCGCGGCTCTACCGGGCGCTGCTCGACGAGACGCTGCGCCGCGAGATCCCCGTCGAGTTCGGGAAGCGCTTGGTGGGGTTCGATCAGGATGCCGACACCGTCACCGCCCGGTTCGCCGACGGCACCGCCGCCACCGGCGACGTCCTCATCGGCGCCGACGGCATCCGCTCCGCCGTCCGCGGCGAGCTCGATCCCGCCGCACCGGCACCCCGGTTCACCGGGTTGCTCGGGCTCGGCGGCTGGATCGCGAACCCCGGGCTGCCCAACAGCGGCGGCGCGCAGCACTTCGCGTTCGGGAAGCGCGCGTTCTTCGGCTACTCGATCGCCGACGACGACATCCTGTGGTTCTCGAACGTGCCCGCGGCGAGCCCCGACGAGGCGCTCAGCCGCTCGCCCGAGCACTGGCTCTCCGTGCTCCACGAACGCCACGCCGACGACGTGCCGGCCCGCGACATCGTCGCGCTGCTGCAACCCGCGGACGTCGCGCAGCCGGGGCCGCTCGAAGACATCCCCACCGTCCGCGTGTGGCACCGGGGGCGGGTGGTGCTCGTCGGTGACGCCGCCCACCCGACCTCCCCCAGCTCGGGCCAGGGCGCCTCGCAGGCCGTCGAGAGCGCGTTGGAGCTGGCCAGGGCGCTGCGGGACGTCCCGACCGTCGAAGGCGCCTTCGCCGCGTACGAGTCGGCGCGGCGGGCGCGGGTGGAGAAGGTGATCGCAGCCGCAGCGCGGGTCAACAGCGGCAAGGCGGCCGGGCCGGTCGCGAGGATCGTCCGCGACCTCATGATGCCGGTCGCACTGAAGACGGTCATGACACCCGAGCGGATGTTCGGCTGGCTGCACACGCACCAGATCGACTTCGACAGCCCGGTGACCGTCTGAGGCGCCCGATCAGTGCGTCGGCGCCGACCCCGGCGGGTGACGGGTGGGAGGTCCAGGTCTACAACCCCGACCACCTCGAGGGATGGTTCGACGCCTACGTGATGTGCCAGAGCGGCGGCCTGCCCGACCACCAGGTCGCCGAGGGCACACCGGTCGTCGTGCGGCAGGACCAGCCCACGATCTCCACGGCCTCGTGCCCGGGCGGTCGCAAGGCCGTGAGCGGCGGATGGCGGACCGACGGGCCCGACGTCACCGGCTCGCAGTCGCTGCCGCCCCCCGCGAGCCCGGGGTCAGCTGGATGAACGTCGTGCGGAAGGTCGGCCCGGCACCGCGAGGATCACCCCCGTCGCACTGTGCGTGCGCCTGGCCGACTGGACACAGGTCTTCTCGAACCGCGTGCTCGTGCAGCCGGGCGGCATCGGCGACGCACCGGTGTCCTGCCCTGCCGGGTCGCGGCCCTTCGGTGGCGGGTACCTCACCGACACCCTCGCCATGGCCGCCGTGGAGTCCTCGCCGGCGACGTTCAGCGCGTGGGACGTCGTCGTGCGCTCCGCCGACCCGAACCCCCACCAGTTCTACGCCGCGCTGGTCTGCAGCACGAGCTGACCGGGTCTTCAGCGATCTTCAGGCTGGGTTCAGCACGTGCGCGGCACCCTCGTCCCCACTAGTCGTCCACTGTGGGGAGTACCGATGCGCGTCCGCACCCTCGTCACGGCCACGGTGATCGCCGCGAGCTCCACGCTCGGGCTCACCGGTTTCGCCGCCGCCTCCACCCCGGAGCCGCCCGACGGCCGAGCCGGCGCCGAGCGGGTCGTCGAACGCTCCGACGCCGGCAGCGTCCAGGTCGAGGAGCGCCACCGGGTCGACGGCGAACGGCATGCCGCGACACCCGGGTGGGTCGTCGACGACAATGGCCGCGTCATCGCCCGCACGGGGTGGCGGGTCGACGATCGCGGCCGGATCGTGGTCGCCCGCCGCGTGATCGCCGAGCGGGGCTGGATCGTGGTCGGCCGCGACCACGTCGTGGCGGCACGCCCGGCCGACCGGGCCGACACCGTCGTCCGCGGCGAGCGGTGCGTCGACGCGGTGCAGGCCAGGCCGAGCCGGACGATCCGGATCGCCGAGGGCTGAGCGGGAGCGGTCACCAGTCGCGCGCGGCGCGCAGCACCTGGTCGCGCACCTCGGCCAGCTGCGCGCTGCCCCGCGCACCGGCCCGCTCCGCGAGGTACCCGGTGTTGATCGGCGGATCAGCCGGGTCGAGCAGCCGGACCAGCGCGCCGGACGCGAGCTCGGTCCCGCACAGGTAGGTCGGCAGCACGGTGATCCCGGCCCCGGCGGCCGTCGCCGAGAGCAACCCGCGCAGGTCCTGGACGACGACGGCGGCCCGGGCCGTCAGGCGGGCACCGAAGACGTGGCGCCAGTACCGCCGCGCGATGGGCAGGTCCTCCGCGTAGGTGAGCAGCGGGACGTCGCGCAGCGCACCCGGCTGCTCGGCGTCGAACGGGCCGATGCGCTCGGCCCATGCCGGCGCTGCGACCAGCACGAACTCCTCGTCCATCACCGGGGTGGCGACGACGCTGCGGCCACGCGGGCGGATGCTGGAGAACACGAGGTCGACCGAGCCTGCGCGCAGCCGGTCGAGCAGGTCGTCGGCCAGACCCGTGGTCACCCGCAGCCGCACGCCGCGCGCCACGAGCGGAGCCAGCGCCGGCAGCACCCGTAGCGAGATCCACTCCGCCGGTCCGCCGAGGTGGACGGGCTCGTGCGCGACCGCCGGCCGGCCGCGCGCGGCGACGGCCGCAAGCGCGTCGAGCGGGCCCGCCACCTCGGCGGCCAGCGCGTCGGCGACCGGCGTCGAGGCGATGCCGCGCGGCAGGCGTTCGAACAGCTGCCGGTCGAGCTGTCGCTCCAACGCACGCATCTGCCCGGTGACGGCCGGCTGGGATAGCCCCAGCAGCCGCGCGGCCGACGTGAACGAGCCGGAGCGGTGCACCGCCAGGAACGTG
Organism: Pseudonocardia sp. TRM90224; assembly: GCF_021245725.1. Lineage (GTDB taxonomy): Bacteria > Actinomycetota > Actinomycetes > Mycobacteriales > Pseudonocardiaceae > Pseudonocardia. The sequence continues at coordinate 65,214 of NZ_JAJGSX010000031.1, forward strand.
CGGAACAATCCCAGATCGATCGACCCATCAGTCAGACTATGGCTCACATGGCGAACTCTATTGGTCAACTGATGGGTCCGGGGCCTACCGTCGTCTACATGGCACAGATCCTCTTCGTCATGACGTCCGCCGACCGTTGGACCCTCACCGACGGCACCGAGCACCCCACCGGATTCTGGGCCGAGGAGTTCGCGGCGCCGTACAGCGCGTTCGTCGCCGCCGGTCACGAGGTCGTCGTGGCAACGCCCGGCGGAGTCGTCCCGATCGTCGACCGGTCGAGCCTCGCCCCCGAGGCGAACGGCGGCGCCGATGCGGCGGCAGCGGTGGCAGCCGTCCTGGAGTCAGCGGAGGCGCTGCGCAACCCGGTCGTGCTGCACGACGTGGACCCGGCCGACTTCGCCGTGGTCTTCTACCCCGGGGGCCACGGCCCGATGCAGGACCTCGCGGTCGACCCCGACTCGGCCCGGGTCCTCGCGACGACACTCGCGTCGGGCGCGCCCCTGGGCCTGCTCTGCCACGCACCGGCCGCGATGCTGGCGACGGAGACCGACGGCGCCTCACCGTTCGCGGGCTACCGGATGACGGCGTTCAGCAACGCCGAGGAGAAGCTGGCCGGGCTGGCCGACAAGGCGCCGTGGCTGCTGGAGGACCGGCTGGTCGCCCTCGGCGCCCGCTACGAAGCAGGCGACCCGTTCGCGCCGCACGTCGTCGTCGACCGCAACCTGTACACCGGGCAGAACCCGGCGTCGTCGACGGACCTGGCCGCGGCGCTGGTCGCCGCGATCTAGCCCCGACGTGCGCCTCGCGAGATGGGCGGCAGCGTTGCTCTGACGACGCTGCGGCTCATCTCGCACCGCTACGTATGGCGTTCCCGGTTCAGCGCCACCTCCACGGCGCCGCGGGCGATCGCGTGTGCGCGGGCCTCGGCAGCCGGTGAGATCCCGGCCAGCCGGATCTGGTGCATGTGCATCAGGCTGTTGAGCGCCGGCTGCGCCCCGGCGGCGCGCACGGCGTCGCCGTAGGCCCGGACGGCGCCGGCGCGCGCGTCCCAGATGGCGGCGATCCGCGGGTCGACGGCGCCGTCGGCGATCAGCGCCACCGCCTCGGCCCGCAGCGCGCGGAACGCGGCGTGGTTCTCGTCCTTCGGCACCATCCGCAGCAGCCACTCCCGCCACTGCGGGTTGCCGAATCGGGATGCGATGTCGGCGACGTTGGCCGCGACGAGCAGCTCGCTCGGCATCGCCGGCGCCAGGCGCAGCTGCGCGATCACCGCCTCGCTGTCGGCCTGGAACGCGCGTTCGGCCGCCTCCATCACCGCCCGCCCGCCGTAGCGGGAGAGCTCCGGCTCGTAGGTGTCGAGGGCGAGCCGCTGGGCCATGTCGGCCTCGCACAGCTCCCCCGCCCACTCGTGCAGCAGCGGCAGCACGTCCGCGGCCGGGGCGTGCAGCCGGATGCGCAGGTGCGGGAGCGGGTCGGCGTAGCGGATGAAGAACCACCGGTCGACCGACTCCGGCAGCTGCGCGCGCAGCACGTCGAGGCTGTGCGCGATCAGCCTGCGGTGCAGGTCCTCGGGCGCGTACAGCTTCGCGTAGGTCCACTCCCCTCCCGGGTAGTGCCTGGTGCGCTGCCGGGGTGCGGTCGGCGCCGTGGTCACCGGCGCGGCGGGCCGCGACCGCAGCGTCACCACCAGCTCGTGCGCGTGCCCCGCCAACCAGCCGGTGCCCGCCGCGCCCGACGGGCACTCCATGACGAACGTCTCCGACCGCCGCTCGATCTCGTGGCGCATCAGCGCGCGGTGCATCGGAGCGTCCAGGTCGAGCGCGACCCTGCTGTCGGCGACGGCCAGCAGGACGTGCCGCGGCACCCGCCACAGCTCGCGCCACGCCACGAACCGCTCGGTCCACTCCTCGACCGGCAGCGCGGGCGCAGCGAGCGCCCGGTCGAGCCGCCACGACGCCGGCCAGATCGTGCTGCGGCCGCGGCGCACCCGCGGCAGGTACGGCAGCGGGTCGCCGGCCGGGCCCCAGTCCCACGGGCGCATCCCGCGGTGCCGCGTCCCGGCGATGTCGACGAGGAACCGCACGACGTTCGGCGCCTGCGTGCGCGGATCGAGCATGTGCAGCATCGAGGGCACCACTTCGGCACCCAGCCGCTTCGACCACAGGAACAATCTGCGAGCGGTACCCCCGACGTACAGGTCGTCCATCGTGATCACGCCGGGGTCGGCGGGGTCGGCGAAGATCCCGACCGGCAGCGTGTGCGGCAACATCCGCGGCATCCGCGACAGGTTCGCCGAGCGCGCCAGCGCGGGGGTGTACTCCAGCTGCGCCGCCACCGCGCCGGCGAACTGCTCGGGCGGCGGCGCGCCGAGCAGGTAGGCGAACCGGCCGGAGAGCGCCCCCGCCTCCAATGTCATCAACGTCGACCAGAAGACGACCCCGAAGTCGCCCCGGTCGATCGCCGCGGCCGACTCGGCGACGACCTCGACGCCGAACTCGGCGGCCTGCGGCGCGACGTCGTCGTCGATCGCCAGCCGGTCGAGCAGCACGTCGTCGAGCACCACCTCACCCGTGCCGTCGAGGATGGCCTGCTGGGCGAGCGCGCCACGCAGCCGGTCGCGCTCGGCGCTGCGGCGCGTGCGCGGATCGGTCTGCGCCTCGCGGGTGGTGCGCGGCACGCGGTAGCCGGCGGGAGCGTCCAGCCCGGTCGTCGGGTCGAGCAGCTCCGCGAGCGGGACGAGCTGGCTGTCGCCGTAGCGGATGAGGAAGTCCAGGTGGTAGCGGTACAGGTGCGGCGGGACGGTGTCGGAGGGGGTCAGCCGCACGAGCGTCTCCGCGGCCCGTTCCACCTCCTCGGCGACGGCGCGGTGCACCACGGCGGAGACGTCCAGCGCGAGGTCTACGTGCGGCGCGAACCGGCCGTCCGCCCCAGTGGCGACGCGCCACGCCGCCGGCCCCTTGCCCAGTGGGGCGGCCGCGAACTCGGCGACGGCCACGCGCGCCCGTTCCAGCTCGGGATCGCCGGGGACGTGCCCCAGCAGGTGCTCGACGGGGTCGGCCGCGCTCGGCGGCGGGTCGAGCTCGGTGAGCAGGATCTGCCGCTCCACGAGCTGCAACAGCAGCCGCTCGACGGCCTCCGGCGCGGCGCCGGGAAACTCCTCGCACATCCGCTCGACCAGCTCCGCGACCACCACCGGCCGGCGGGCTGCCCGGCAGACCGCCGCGACCAGCGGGGTGTGGCGGACCGAGACCTCCCGCGGGGCCTGCTCGGCCTCGTCCAGCACCGGCGCGTAGCGCAGCACGAGCCGATCGCCGCGGACCGTGCAGAGGTTGGTGACCACCACCCGCAACGCGCGCAGCACCGCGGGATCGCGCACCCGGTCGCGCACGACACCGGCGATCCAGCCGGCGTCCGCCCGCACGCCCTTGCGGTGCTCGGCGCCGAGCCGCACCGCGGTCGCGTCCCCGAACTGCGCCGCCGCCACCCCCGCCATCAGCCCGAACGGTGTCGCGCGGGTGGACATCCGCAGCGCGTAGCGCGTGACGGCCAGCGCGGCCCGGCGCAGCTTCGCCGCGGTGACGGGCCGGCCGGCGTCGAGCGCGTCGAGCGTGTGCGTGAGCGACGCGCTCGAGACGGCGACGGCCTCGCGGAACGACGGGTCGCCCGCCACCTCGCGGATGTACGCGGCCAGCGCCGCGGGATCGGCGGGGTCGACGTCCGCGAGCGTCGGCAGCGTGCGTGCGGCGGGCAGCGCCGACATCCGCAACGTGGCGGTGGGCTGGGCGCGGAGGGGAGCGATCTCGACCATGGGCCGCCGAGCATGCCAGACGAGGAACCCGTCCGGGAGGTCTGGTACGCGGACTGACCGCATGATGTACTGCTCTCACCGACTCACTCAACGGGGGATGCCATGAGCCCGGTCGCCGCACCCGTGGAAGACCTGTTCGAGCTCGACGTCGAGCTGCTCGACGAGGCCTCCGACCTGGACGCCGAGACGAAGTTGCGCTGCTTCTCGACGCCGTCGTGCTGCCGTCCGCACTCGTTCCGGTCGATCGACATGAGCTGAGACCCGCACCGACTCGGACACAGACAACACATCAAGGGGATGCCATGAGCCCGGTTGCCGCACCCGCGGAAGACCTGTTCGACCTCGACGTCGAGCTCGTCGAGGAGGTACTGGACCTGGACGCGGACTCGAAGCTGCGGTGCTTCTCGACGCCGTCGTGCTGCCGTCCGCGGTCGTTCCGGTCGATCGACGCGGACTGACGCGTTCACCCGTTCGTCCGGGCGCCGACCCGTCGATGTGCGTGGTGTACTGCGGGAGCCGGCCGATATCAGCACGGCACCGGCAGTACACCGACGCCACGTCATAGGGGGATGGCATGAGCCCAGTAGCTGCGCCCGTGGACGACCTGTTCGACCTCGACCTCGAGCTCGTCGACGAGATCGTGGAGATCGACGCCGAGTCGAAGACCCGCTGCCTGTCGAGCCCGTCGTGTTGCGGCTCGCGGTCGTTCCGGTCGATCGACGCCGGCTGAACCGGACGTCAGGGGCCGGGTGCCTGAATCAGGCACCCGGCCCCTGACGCGTTCCGCGATCGTTCATATCCACGCGGGCGCGCAAGTGCAACGATGCAGTCCGTGGTGAACTATCCGGCGCAGACCGTCGCCTACCCGGCCCCTGGCGCGACCCCGTACCGCAGTGGGCCGGAGACCATCGCCCCCCACGTCGTCGTCCTGTTCGGCGCGACCGGCGACCTCGCCCGCCGCAAGCTCCTGCCGGGGCTCGCGCACCTCGCGGCGTCGGCGCTCGCTCCGCAGGTGCAGGTCGTGGCGTCGTCGCTGGAGCAGCACGACGACGAGGAGTTCCGCCGCTTCGCGCGGCAGGCCGTCGAGGAGTACGGCAAGCACAAGCTGACCGCCGAGCAGTGGGACGCGTTCGCCGCGACCCTGCGGTACGTGCCGAGCGGCGCCGGCCCGGAGGCGCTCTCGGCCGCCGTCGCGGCCGCCGAGGAGGAGCTCGGCGAGGACGTGCGCCGCCTGCACTACCTGAGCGTGCCGCCGAAGGCCGCGCTCGACGTGATCTCGATGCTGCGCGACGCGAAGCTCGTCGAGCGCTCGCGCGTGGTCATGGAGAAGCCGTTCGGCACCGACCTGGCCAGCGCGGTCTCGCTCAACGCGCAGGTGCACGAGACGTTCCAGGAGAGCCAGATCTTCCGGATCGACCACTTCCTCGGCAAGGAGGCCGCGCAGAACGTCCTCGCGCTGCGCTTCGCCAACGGGCTGTTCGAGCCGATCTGGAACCGCAACTTCATCGACCACATCCAGATCGACGTCCCCGAGACGCTCGGACTGGACCGGCGCGCCGACTTCTACGAGTCGACCGGCGCCTACAAGGACATGGTCGTCACGCACCTGTTCCAGGTGATGGCGTTCGTCGCGATGGAGCCGCCGACGGCGCTGGAGCCGCGCTCGATCAGCGAGGAGAAGAACAAGGTCTTCCGGTCACTGCTGCCGGTGCTGCCGTCGCACGTCATCCGCGGGCAGTTCAGCGGCTACCGCGACCTGGAGGGCGTCGCGCGCGACTCGGACACCGAGACGTTCATCGCGCTGCACGTCCAGCTCGACAACTGGCGGTGGGCGGGGGTGCCGTTCTACCTGCGCACCGGCAAGCGGATGGCCGAGGGCCAGCGGATCATCTCGATCGCGTTCAAGGAGGCGCCGCGGACGATGTTCCCGCCCGATTCGGGCGTCGGCTCGGCCGGGCCGGACCACCTGACGTTCGACCTCGCCGACGAGTCGAAGGTGTCGCTCTCCTACTACGGGAAGCGGCCGGGGCCGGGCATGAAGCTCGACAAGCTGAGCATGCAGTTCTCGACCCAGGAGACCGAGCACGCCGGTGACGTGCTGGAGGCGTACGAGCGGTTGATCCTCGACGCGATGCGCGGCGACCACACGCTCTTCACCACCGCCGACGGCATCGAGAGCCTCTGGGAGCGGTCGATGCCGCTGCTGGACAACCCGCCGCCGGTCAAGCCCTACCCGCCGGGCAGTTGGGGGCCCAACGCCGTGCACCAGCTCATCGCGCCCCACGCGTGGCGGCTGCCGTTCGAGCGCTCGTGGCGGGAGAAGAAGCAGTAGCGCTAGCGTCCTGAGTCGCTAGTTGCTGTTCGAGGAGCGCGATCCGGCTGGTCAGGCGCTCGATCACCGGGTTGAGCTCCGCCACGGTGAACTTCTGCGGGATGTGCTGCGGGCAGTTCCAGGCCAGCGCCTCGACGCGCACGACGATGATCTGCTCGACCTTGCCGTCGGTGCGGACGTCCAGCAGCCGCTCGGGGAGGGCGGGATCCGCGGCCGCGAGGTCCGCGACGTCGTGGTGGGCCGCGTGCCCGAGCACCTTGAGGCGGGCCTGACGGGCGTAGTCCATGAAGAAGAGCGATACGCGGTCGTCGGTGTCGAGGTTGCCGGTGGTCACGTACTGCCGGTTGCCGCGGACGTCGGCGAACGCGAGCGTCTGCTCGTCGAGCACGTGGACGAATCCGGGCGGGCCGCCCCGGTGCTGGATGTAGGGCCAGCCCGTCTCGGTGACCGTCGCCAGGTAGAAGCTGTCGCGGGCGCTGATGAACGCGGCGTCGTCGGGGCTCATGCGATCGGGCTCGTCGTCGCCCACCGCCTGCGCGGCGTAGGCCCGCGCGCTCCCGTGCACCTCCTGCTGGCGGCGCACGGCCGGGGTGAAGGCGAGCTGCCCGAATCGACTCACTGTCACCCCAAACAGCACCGACCAGTTCCGACTTCTTGACCGTACCGATCGGTTCCGTTTGAGTCAATCAGTGACGGCCGCCGCCATGCCTTCACGTACTGTTGAATTCGATTCCAGAATTCGGTGTGGAACTGGAGGCCCGACGTGACGTCGACCCGATCCGAACAGGACGCGGTGGCGAACTCGTCACTCGCCGAGATCCGCGACGTCGACATCGACGACGTGCTCGCCTACCTGCACGCCGACCTCAAGCGCCTACCCGACTACCTCGACCTCTACCGCCGCTACCTGCGCCAGCGCTGGGACGTCTACGAGCTGGACTTCACCACCGACGCCGTCGACTGGCAGCAACGGATGACACAGGAGGAGCGCGACGCCTTCATCGCGATCTCCTCGGGGTTCCACCACGGCGAGCGCCAGGTCGAGATCGAGCTGCCCGTCTTCATGCTCGGCGGCAGCGAAGAGCTCAAGATCTACATGTCCAGCCAGATCGAGGACGAGGCCCGGCACACGATCTTCTTCGACCGCTTCTACCGCGAGGTCGTCGGCATGCCCGGCACAACGGTCGAGGAGGTCCTCGACGCGTCCTACCCCTACATCGGGGAGACGTTCGTCGGGCCGTTCGGACTGCTGGCGTGCCAGGCCGACGAGCTGCGGCGCGACCCGGAGGACCCGGCGGCGCGGGTCCGCTACGGCACGACGTACTTCCTTTGGATCGAGGGCGTGCTCGCGCTGTCGGTCATGAAGATCACCTTGAGCTACTGCCGCAACCGCGGGTTCCTGCCCGGCTACTACACCGGCTTCACCGCCACCTGCCGCGACGAGGCCCGCCACGTCCAGGGCGGGATGCGGTTCCTGCGCGACTCCGTCCGGTCCGATCCCGCGCTGCTGCTGGAGATCCACGAGACGCTGCGCACGATCCTCTCGATGAACGGGGCCGTCAGCAGGCGCCTCGCACTGGAGTCGCTGGGCTGGACGCCCGAGGAGGTGCGCAGGCTGATGATCCGGCAGCTGTCGATGAAGCTCTCCGACGTCGGGATCGACATCCCGCCCGACATCCAGGAGCAGATCCAGAAGATCGAGCCGGAACTGGCGGGGGGATGACGGTGCAGCTGTTCACACCGGCTTGGGCCGAGGCCGTGCGGGTCGCGGTCGACGCCGAGCCCGACGACGAGCTGCGGGCCGGGAAGCTGCCGACGTACTGGGAGTGGATCGAGCGGGCCCGCGACGGCTACGCCGCGTCGTGGGCGCTCACCGACCCCGCCCGGTCGGCGCACCTGCTGCTGGAGTGGAAGGACGGGCGATGCGTGGCGGCGTCGCTCGTCGATGCCGAGCAGGCCGCGCGGGCCACCTACGCGCTCAGCGCCAACCGTGAGGCGTGGCGCGACCTGCTCGCGGGCGCCGACGCCGGCCGGCTGCTGATGACCCGCAAATTCGCGCTGCAACGAGGCAACGTCCTGCAGTTCTTCCGCGGCGTCTACTTCGTAGTGGAGGCACTGGGGGCGATCGGCCGGGTCCCCGCCACCGTCGACAACGACGTTGTTGCTGCTTGTTAGCGCTCACACCAGCCACAACGTCGTTGTCGACGCGTTAGCGATCATCATCACGATTGAGCATTTGTTCAGGTGTTCATTAGTGTGGCCGGCATGCTCCCCTCGCCTGTGTGGCGCGCCGTTGTCGTCGCCGCTTGTGGTGCCGTCCTCGTTGCGTGCGCGCCGCCGCCGGCCGCACCGGTTGCGGCCGGCGGGCCGGTGGCCGCGCGCAACTGCGGCGTGGAGGTCGCACCGGCCGGGCCCCCGCAGCGGGTCTACGCGGCCTACCAGCCCGCCGTCGAGATGGCGCATGCGTTGGGGCTGGGCGACCGGCTCGTCGCCACGGCGTTCCTCGACGCGGCCGTGCTGCCGGAGTTCGCGGAAGCGCAGGCGCGCACGAACTACCTCCCCGAGCTGCCCAGCCGCGAGGCCCTGCTCTCGGCGAACCCCGACTTCGTGCTCGCGGGCTACAACGGCGTCTTCGCGCAGAGCAACGCCAACGGCTTCGGCACGCGGGCCAGCCTGCGTGAGCTCGGCGTCCAGACCTGGGTGTTCGGCCCGTTGTGCCCGAGCGCCGACGGGCTCGCCGACGAGGCGATCGACCCGGCGAGCGTCACCATGGACAGCGTCTACACCGACGTCCGCGACCTGGGCAAGCTGTTCGGAACCGAGGACCGCGCCGCGGCCGTCGTCGCCGACATGCAGGCGAGGATCGCCGCCGTGCGCCAGCGGGTCGCCGGTGCGCCGCGCCCGCGCGTCGCGGTGATCTCGCCGCAGGAGGACGGCTCGTTCCGGGTGGCCGGCGGGCCCGACTTCGTCACGCAGATCCTCGACATCGCGGGCGCCGAGAACGCATTCGCCGACCTCACGGGCAAGCGCAACTTCCCCGTCGGCACCGAGGAGATCATCGCCCGCAACCCGGACATCATCCTAACCAGCACCTGCTGCGACGGTTCCTACACGCTGGAGAGCGCCGAGCCGGACGCGGCGAAGCTGGCCACGAACCCGGCGCTGGCGAACGTCACGGCGATCCGCAACGGCCAGGTGAAACCGTTCCTGTTCGCCGACCGCGCCGCCGGGGTGCGGGTGCCGCACGCCGCGGAGCTGGTGGCCTCGATCGTGCACCCCGACCGGCGGTGACCGCGACGCTCACCCGCCCCGCGCGGGCGACGGCCGTGCGCAAGGCGACCGGGGTCGCGCTGCTGCCCGTCGCGGTGGTGGCGCTCTGCGGCGCGGCGGCGCTCTCGCTGCTCGTCGGGAACCAGCCGGTCACGGCCGCGCAGGTGGTCGCGAGCTTCACCGACTTCGCGCAGCGCGACTCCGACCTGATCGTGCGCTACCTGCGGGTGCCGCGCACGGTCGCGGGGCTGCTCGCCGGGTGCGCGCTCGGGCTCGCCGGCGGGGTGGTGCAGGGGCTCACCCGCAACCCGCTCGCCGACCCGGGGATCCTCGGCGTCAACGCGGGCGCCGCGCTGGCCGCGGTGATCGCCTACGGCTGGTTCGGGATCAGCTCGCTCACCGGGTACGTGTGGTTCGCGTTCGTGGGAGCGGCCGGCGCCGCGGTCGTCGTCTACGCCGCTGGCTCGGTCGGGCGCGGCGGGGCGACGCCGGTGAAGCTGGCCATGGCTGGCGCGGCCGTCGCAGCACTGCTGGGTTCGGTGACGTCGGGGGTCACGCTGCTCAACTCCGACACGTTCGAGCTGCTGCGGTTCTGGGTGATCGGCTCGCTGAGCCGGGCCGACCTGCCCGCGGTGCTGCAGGCGACGCCGTTCGTCGCCGCGGGCGCAGCGCTGGCGTTCGGGCTTGGCCGGGCGCTCAACGCCGTCGCGCTCGGCGACGAGATGGCCAGCACACTCGGCGTCTCGACCGTGCGCGTGCGCACGGCGGCAGCGGTGGCCGTAGTGGTGCTGGCCGGGGCGGCGACGGCCGTCGCCGGACCGATCGCGTTCATCGGGCTGGTGGCGCCCCACCTCGCGCGGCTGGTCGCGGGGTCCGACCACCGGTTGCTGCTGCCCTGGTCGGCTGTGCTCGGCGCGACGATCGTGCTGGTCGCGGACGTCGTCGGGCGGGTGGTCGTGCCGCCGGAGGAGGTGCAGGTGGGGGTGACGGCCGCGGTGGTCGGTGCGCCCGTGCTGCTGTACCTGGTGCGGCGGCGGCAGGTGGCCCGACTGTGAGCACCGCGGTGAGCGCCGTCGTCGTCCGAGGTGGTGGGCTGTCGCTGCGGCTCCAGCCCGTCGCCGTTGTGGTCGGCGCGGTGGCATGGGTGCTCACCGTCGGCGTCGTGCTGCTCTCGCTCGCGCTGGGCGACTACGTGATGCCCGTCGGAGACGTGGTGGCAGCGTTGACCGGGCGCGGCACGTTGATCACCTACGACGTGGTGGTGCGCAACCGGCTCCCGCGCACGCTCGTCGCCGTGCTGGTCGGCGCGGCGCTCGCGATCGCGGGGAGCGTGTTCCAGCGCATCGCCCGCAACCCGCTGGTCAGCCCGGACATCATCGGGATCGGCGCCGGCGCGTCCGCGGGAGCCGTGCTGGCGATCGCGGTCCTCGGCGCGGGAGCCGGCGGAGTCGTCGCGGCCGCCATGGCCGGGGCGGCGGTCGCGGCGGTGCTCGTCTACACGATCGCCTACCGCAACGGGTTCAGCGGCTACCGGCTGGTGCTCGTCGGGATCGGGGTCACGGCCCTGTTCAGCGCGGCGGCGACGTTCCTGCTGAGCCGGTCCGACCGGTACGAGGCGCTGCGAGCCGCGATCTGGCTGGTCGGCAGCGTCGCGGGGCGGACGTGGAACGACGTCGTGATCGCGGGCGCCGCGCTGGTGGTGCTCGGCGGTGTGGTGCTCGCGCTCACCCGGCAGCTGCGGTTGCTGGAGCTGGGTGACGACCTCGCCCGCACCCTCTCCCCCGGCGTCGGGCGCAGCCGCACGGCGTTGCTCGCCGCCGGTGTCGGGCTGGCCGCGCTCTCGACAGCGGCGGCCGGGCCGATCGCGTTCGTCGCGCTGGTGGCGCCGCAGATCACCCGCCGGATCCTCGCCGAGCGCACCCTCGGCCTGATCCCGGCGGCCGGGATCGGGGCGCTGATGGTCGCCGGCGCCGACCTCGCCGCCCGGCGGCTGCTGAGCCCATACGAGCTGCCCGTCGGGGCCGTCACCGCGATCGTCGGCGCGCCGGTGCTGCTGTACCTGATCATGCGGGCCAACCGGATCGGAGCAGGTGGATGACGTTCTCGCAGCTCGGGGCGCAGGGGCTCGGCCTCGGCTACGGCGACCGCGCCGTCGTCGAGGGGCTGAGCGTGACGATCCCCGATGCGCGGATCACGGCGATCGTGGGCCCCAACGCGTGCGGCAAGTCGACGTTGCTGCGCGGGCTGGCCCGGCTGCTGCGCCCGCGGGCCGGCACCGTCGTGCTGGACGGCGCCGACATGGCCCGGGTGCCCGCGGCGACGCTGGCGACCCGGCTGGGGATGCTGCCGCAGCAGCCCGTCGCCCCAGACGGGATCACCGTCGCCGACCTGGTCGGGCGCGGCCGGCATCCGCACCAGCGCTGGTTCCGGCAGTGGTCGGCGGCCGACGAGGCGGCCGTCGCCGCGGCGTTGACGGCCACCGGGACCGCGGACCTGGCCGACCGCGCCGTCGACGAGCTCTCCGGTGGCCAGCGCCAGCGGGTGTGGATCGCGCTCGCGCTCGCGCAGGACCCCGCGATCATGCTGCTGGACGAGCCGACGACGTTCCTCGACCTCGCCCACCAGGTCGACCTGCTCGACCTGCTGCGCGAGCTGAACGTGCTGCACGGGCGCACGATCGTGCTGGTGCTGCACGACCTGAACCTCGCGGCGCGGTACGCCGACCACCTCGTCGCGATGAAGGACGGGCGGATCGCGGCGGAGGGCCCGCCGGCCGACGTCGTGCGCGCGGACGTCGTCGGGGAGGTGTTCGGGCTCGACTGCGCGGTGATCGAGGACCCGCTGACCGGCACGCCGCTGGTGCTGCCCCGGCCCAAGGCGGTGCCGGCGTGACCGACCGGTGGGTGCTGCTGGTGGCGCGGCCCACGCCGTCCGGGGTCGACCAGCGCTCGGTCGGGGCGATCGCCGAGGCCGTCGGGGCCGGGGTGCCCGACCTGGTGCGGGTGGCGTACCTCGACCAGGCGGAGCCGTCGATCCACACCGTGCTCGACGAGGCCGTCGCGGCGCGCGTCGAGAAGGTGCTGGTCGCCGCGCTGGCGGTGCCGGCCGATCCGTATCTGGCGACGTGGATCGCGCGCGGCGTCGCGAACTGGCAGGAGACCCGGGCGCCGGTGGCGCTCGACGTCCGACTGGCCGGCGGGCTCGCCGCGGAGCCGGGTGTCGGGGCGGCGGTCGCAGAGCTGGCGCGCGGCGACGGGGAGCCGATCACCGCGAGCCCCGCCGCGTACCGCAGCCCGTCGTGGTCGGAGGTGCCGACCTACCAGCGGCACGTGCTGGTCTGCCGCGGCCCGCGCTGCACGGCGTACGGCGCCGGGGCGACGCACCGCGCGCTCAGCGCGGCCGCCCGCGGCTCCGACACGCTCGTCACCCCCGTCGGCTGCCTCGCCCCCTGCAACCTCGGCCCGCTCGTCGTCGTCGAACCCGCGGGCGAGTGGCACCACGCCGTCGACGCCGAGCGCGCCACCGAGATCATCACCAACAGGTGAGTCGCCACTTCCAGCACGGTGAGTCGCCACTTCTCGCACGGCACAGTCCCGAACTTCCCACCGTTTTGCCAACCTGCAGACCCGAAAGCCCGTGCAGGTTGGCAAAACGGTGGGGAAGTTGTCAGGTGACGGGGCGCCAGCGGCCGTCGGGGCCGATCTCGCCGAAGACGACGTCGGCGAAGTGGTTGCCGTAGCCGATGGTGCCGGGTTCGGCGAGCTCCGCGACCAGCTGGGCGCGGGCGGCGCCGGACAGCGTGGTGTCGTGATCGGAGGCAGCGGTCCACTCGGGGTGCTCCACCTGGATCGGTGAGTGCAGCGCGTCGCCGAACGCGATGACCGTCCGACCGCCGGCGGTGATCACGTAGGCGGCGTGGCCGGCCGTGTGGCCTGCGGCGTACCGCACCCGGACGCCGGGGAAGATCTCCTCGCCGTCGCCCACCGTCCGGACGCGTGGCGCCATCACGTCGAGCATCTCCCGCGTCATCCCCTGCTCGACGGCCAGCTCGCGCGCGGCCCACTCCGGCTCGGCCATCAGGTACTCGGCACTGCCGAGCGCCGGGGTGTCGCCGCCGGGCAGCGGGCTCCATGCCCATCCGACGTGGTCGATGTGCAGGTGGGTGAACGCGACCGACTCGATCGAGGCCGGGTCCCGGCCGAGCGCGGCGAGGTTGCCGGGCAGCGCGCCGCCGTGGATGGCGCCGTACGGGTAGCCCTCCTGCGCGGGCACCGATGACGGCCCGAAGCCGGCGTCGATCAGCATCGCCCGGTCGCCGTGCTCGACAAGTAGGCCGCCGATCCCGGCGACGAGGTTGCCGGTGTCGTCGAGGAACTCCGGACGCTCCGCCCACGTCCCGTCGGTGGTCGCGGGCAGCCACCCCTTCGGCACGAGCTGGACGGCGCCGTCGGGCACGTAGGTGAGTGTCGTGTCGCCGAGGGCGAGCTTCGTGAGGCCGGCGGGCCGGCGCAGCCGGTCGTCGAAAGTCATGCAAGTGAGAATAGTTCAAGCTAGAACATTAGTCACTTGATGTTTCGCCGTAGACTGGTGCGATGCACGAGCCGGACGTCACCGCCGAGCGGGAGCTCTGCGGCCTCGTCAACGGGCTGGCCAGGCAGATCGGCGACCACGTCCGCGAGCGCGCCACGACGCTCGGGCTCACCGCGCCGCAGGCCACGGCGCTGCGCGAGATGACGGGCCCGCTCACCATGCGCGAGCTGGCCGAGCGGATGAGCTGCGAACCCTCCAACGCGACGTTCGTCGTCGACAAGCTGGAGGCGCTCGGGCTGATCGAACGCCACCCGCACCCCACCGACCGCAGGGCCAAGCGGCTCGTCCTCACCGCGGCGGGCACAGCGCAACGGGAGCAGCTGCTCGCGCTGCTGGTGCAGGACTCCCCGCTCGCGGCGTTGAGCGCCGCCGAGCAGGGCACGCTGCACGCGTTGCTGCAGCGCGCCCTCGCCCGCTGAGCCCCGCCGTGCTGGAAGTGACGACTCACCGTGCCAAAAGTGACGACTCACCGTGCCAAAAGTGACGACTCACCGTGCCAAAAGTGACGACTCACCGTGCCAGGGGTGGCGACTCACCGGGCTGGAAGTGGCGACTCACCGCCGTGCTCCCGCGAGCCCGACCCGCCGGTCAGCCCTTGGTGATGTCGCCGGAGCCGCGGACGTCCTTGGTGAGCGCCGGGTTGCCCAGGTAGGTCAGCGAGCCGCTGCCGCTGACCTTCGCGTCGAGCTTGTCGCTCACCTTCACCGTCGCGTCGCCGCTGCCGTCGAGGACGACGCTCCCGACGTTCGCCACGAGCGCGTCGGCCTTCAGGTCGCCGGAGCCCGTGACCTTGGCGATCAGCTCCCGCACGGTGCCGCCCGCGGTGATGTCGCCGGAGCCGTCGAGGTCGAGCTCGAACCGGTCGCCCGTGATCTGGGTGTCGATCGCCTTCCCGGAGCCGGCGACGGCGAGGCTCGTGAGGTCCTTCACCGTCAGCTTGTAGACGACCGGCACCCGCGTCGAGTAGCTCTCGTTCGGCTTGATCCCGAGCAGCAGCTTGCCGTCGACGACCTCGCTGGTCAGCTTCGGCAGCACCGCCGCCTCGGCCTCGATCGTCAGCGACTCGGTGCCGGTGTGCGAGATCCGCAGCTCACCGCTGGTCGAGAGCTTGACGCCGGTGAAGCCGCTGACCTGACGCGGCTCGCTGGTCGCTCCTGGAGCGATCGCGGATCCGCCGTCGGCCCCACCCCCGGACGCCGGCGAGCCGTTGCCGGTGAGGCCGGGCTGCCCCACCCCGTTGCCGCACCCCACCAGCACTGCCGCCGACAACAGCGACAGCAGCACACCGGCAATCTTGTTCCTGGACACAGATCCCCCCGATCGGCCTGATCCACAGACCGTAGCGGGACGGTCAGGACACCTCGTCGAGGCCACCCCGCACCGCGTCGACGATCAGCTCGACGTGCTCGGCCGTCGCCGTGAGCGGTGGGGAAAAGCCGAGCGCACTGATCATCGGGCGGATCAGCACGCCGCGCTTGCGGGTCGCGCCGGCGACCTTCGCGGGCAGGCCGGGCTCCGCGGCGAGCCGCTCGGGGTCGAGCTCCAGCCCGCCGAGCACCCCGGTCCCGCCGCGGACCTCGGCGACGAGCGGGTGGTCACCCAGCGACAGCAGGCCGGCGTAGAGGTCGCCCTCGAGCTCGTCGGCGCGCTTGAGCAACCCCTCGCTCTCCATGATGTCGAGGTTCGCGAGCGCGGCGGCGCAGACCGTCGGATGACCCGCGTACGTCACGCCGTGCCGGAACGGCGGCGCCGTCGGCGACCCGAAGAACGGCGCCGCGATCCGCCCGTGCACGACGACCCCGCCGAGCGGCAGGTATCCGCTGGTCACGCCCTTGGCGAAGACGATGATGTCGGGCACGAGCCCGAAGCGCTCGACGCCGAACCACGACCCGAGCCGACCGAACCCGCAGATCACGCTGTCGGCGACGAACAGCACGCCGTGCGCCGCGCAGATCTCCGCGGCCCGCTCCAGGTACCCCGGCGCCGGCGGGATCACGCCACCGGCACCGATCACCGGCTCGGCGAAGAACGCCGCGACCCGGTCGGCGCCGATCCGCCTGATCTCGGCGTCGAGCGCCTCGGCGTCGTCGTGCGCGACAGCGGCGACGTCGGGCACGAACGGGCCCGCCAGCCGGTTCGCCGGCATGCCCGCGAGCGCGGTGCCGAAGCCGTGGGTGCCGTGGTAGGAGTTCGTGCGGTGCAGCAGCACCGTGCGCTCCGGATGTCCGGTGCGCGCGTGGAACTCCCTGGCGAGCTTCGCGGCGGTGTCGATGGCGTCGCCGCCGCCGCTGCCGAGGAACACCTTCGCGCCGGGCATCGGGGCGAGCGCGGCGAGCCGCTCGGTCAGCTCGCGCACCGGCTTGTTCGTGTAGTCGCCGAACGTCTGGTAGGTCGCGAGCTGCGTCATCTGGGCGTGCACGGCGTCGGCGATCTCGCGGCGCCCGTGCCCGATGTTGACGCACCACAGGCTGGCGGTCGCGTCGAGGTAGCGGGTGCCGGCGTCGTCCCACAGCCAGACGTCGTCGCCGCGGGTGATCACGACCTCCGCGCCGCTGACGGCCCCCATCGCCGCGAACGGATGCCAAAATGCCGTGCCCTCGGAAGTCGTGCCCTCGCCCGGTTCCACCATGACCTCGATACTGCCTCCTCCGACGATCAGATGGCCAGTTCGGGCTTTCGCTCGGTCATGGTCCAGACCCGTTTCCTGCTGGTCACGAGCACGGTGAGGGCGAGCGATCCCACGAGGAACCCGGCCAGCACGAGCACGTCGGTCACCAGGTGCGACGTGTTGCCGCCGCTGATCGTCACGCGCAGGCCGTCGACGAGGTAGGTCATCGGCAGCAACGGGTGGATCGCCCGGAACGGCGCCGGCAGCGTCTCCACCGGGTACAGCCCGCCGCAGGCTGTGAGCTGCAGGATCAGCAACACGAGGATCACCGCGCTCGCGAGCCCGCCGAGCCACGCGCGCAAGAGGTGCGCGATCGCGACGAACGCCGCGGCACCCAACGCGATCAGGCCCAGATGCGCGAACGGGTGCACCGGGGCCAGCCCGAGGCCCAGGTCGACGACGAGGTCGAGCACCGCGACGGCGACGAGGCTCCCGGCGAGCGCGGGCAGGTACCCGGCGAGCGCGACGGTGAGGCTGCTCGCCCCACTCGCCCGCGCCCGGCCCGAGAGCGGGCGCAGCAACAGGAACGCCACGATCCCGAACACCCACATCGCCACCCCGAAGAAGAGCGGCGCGAGCCCGCGCCCGTACTGGGTCGCCGGGTGCAGGTTCGACGTCGTGACGTCGACGGGCGAGGCCAGCGTCGCGGCGTTGGTGCGCTTGGACTCGGGGTCGAGCGACGGGATCTGCGCGACGGCGCCCGCAAGACCGGTGGCGAGCTGCCCGGCGCCGTCGGCGAGCTGCCCGGTGCCGGTGACGAGCTGGTTCGCCCCGGTCTGCGCGCTGCCGAGCCCCGTGTCGAGCCGTTTCGCCCCGTCGGACACGGCCTTGGCGCCGTCGGAGAGGCGCTGGACGTCGGCGGCGGCGGTGCGCAGCTTCGCCTGGAGCTGCGGGGTGTCGGCGGCGATCGAGCGGGTGTCCGTCGCGATCGTGGCGGTCGTGTCGCGCAGCTTGCCGGCCCGCGAGGAGACGTCGGAGGTGAGGCCCGCCGCGCGGGTCGCCGCGGCCGTCGCCCGCAGGTAGACGGGGTCGTCGGCCAGTCTCGGGTTGTCCTCACCCAACGCGGCGAGCGCCTTGACCACCGAGTTCGCGTCGCTGTCGACGGCCGCCGCTGCCGAGGCTGCGCTCTGGGCGAGCCCGGCCGCGGCGGTTGCGGCGTCGGCGACGGGCGTGGTGATCGAGGGCAGCGCACCGGCGATGCGGTTGGCGACCGGCACGACGACACCGGCGATGTCCCCGACGCCGTCGGACACCTGCTGGGCGCCGGGCGCAAGCTGGTCGGCGCCGGTCTTGAGCTGGGTGATCCCGTCGGCGAGCGCCGAGCTGCCGGACCGCGCCTGGTCGGCCCCGGCACGCAGCTTCGCCGCGCCGTCCGCGGCCGAGGCGACGCCGCTGTGCAGCTGGTCGAGGTTGCCGAACACCGAGAGGAAGTACGCGCTGACGGCGGCCGCGTCGATCTTGTTGGTCAGCTCGACCTGCACGGTCTCGGCCATCTTCCCGACGATGTACCCGTTGGCGTCGTCGAGCACGATCTGCATCGCGGCCCGCTGCGGCGTGCCGGTCGCGCCGCTGGCCAGCTTGGTGCTGAAGTCCTGCGGCACCGCGATGAGGAAGTAGTAGTCGCTCTCGGCGAGGCCGCGGTCGGCCTCCGCGCGGTCGACGAACCGCCAGTCGAAGATCGGGTCCTTGCGCAGCTCGTCGGTGAACAGCTCCCCCGCGGCCACCCGCTTCCCGTCGACCGTCACGGGTTGGTCCTCGACGACGACCGCGACCGGGATCTGGTCGAGCCGCGCGTAGGGGTCCCAGTTCGACCACAGGTAGGTCGCGCCGTAGATCAGCGGGACGCACGCGGCGAACACGAGCGCCGCGCGTTGCAACGGCGTGTGGAAGCGGCGCAGCTCCAGCGCCGCGAGGCGCACCAGCGTCACGAGACCCGTGCCAACGCGTCGATCAGCACCGTGTCCGCGTCGGGCGCCGGCGCGGTGGTGGTCGCGACGACGGAGGGGCCGTGCGCGGCCAGCTGCCCCATCGCGGCCCAGGCCTCCAGCCGGTCGTCCGGGTCCAGGCCGGCGTCGAGGTCGTCCACGACGACGATCAGCGGCCGCTGCATCGCGGCCAGCACCACCGCGAACAGCACGGCGTCCAGCGGCGGGAGATCAGCGACCCGTTGCTGCGACTGCAGCGCCACCCCGAGGACGGCGGCGTAGCGGGCGACCTGACCGGTCGCGCCGAGCATCCGCCGCTCGGCCACCAGGTCCGCGACCCGCAGGTCCGGCTCCAGCTCGACGGCCTCGCCCACCCGCGCGAGCGCGACCCGGCGCCGGATCTCCTGCGGGGCGATGGCCCCGCCGACGACCAGCTCGCCCGTCGTGGGCCCGGCCCGCCCGGCGAGCGCCAGCAACGCCGTCGACCGGCCGCTGCCCGCGGGCCCGCACAGCGCGACGACCTCACCGAGCCGCACCGCCATCGTCAGGTCGCGGAAGACCCACCCGCGGCGGGTGCGGACGCCGAGGCCTGCGGCCGTCAGCACCGGCGGGTACTCGTCTTGGTGTTCCACACCCCAAAGGTTCGACCGGGGTCACGGACCGTTCAAGGAAGTCCACCAGCCCGTGGGCGACTTACCGTCGAACGTGTGGACGACCCGCCGACCTGACCCCCACCTCACAGCGGGCGTGGATCAGGCCTCCGCCCCAGTCTCAGCCGTGAGGCCGGCTGCCGCGATCCCGGCCAGCGCGGCCGCCTCGTCGTTCAGCGAGACGTCACCCGTGACGCCGACGGCGCCGAGCAGGCGGCCGTCGGCGTCGCGGACGAACACCCCACCGGGCACCGAGAGGATCCGGCCGCCCGCGAGCGTCGCGACCGAGGTGAAGAACTCGGGCGAGTCGGCGGCGCGGGCCGCGATGGCGCGGTTCGTCATGCCCATCCCGAGCACACCCCACGCCTTCGCCACCGCGATGTCGGGACGCAGGTTCCCGGAACCGTCCTGCCGCCCGAGCGCGACGAGCACGCCGCCCGGATCGAGCACCGCCACCGTGAGCGGGTTGAACCCCTCGTGCGTCCCGTGCTCCAACGCCGCCGCGACGATCTTCTGTGCCTGGTCGAGTGTGATGCTCACAGGCGCAGATCCTGCCTCACGCCGCGCGGGTCAGCCGCAGCAGAGGGATCACGCGGGTGGTCTTCTCCTTGTAGTCGGCGAAGCCCGGACGTTCGGTGACGACCCGCTCCCATACGGCGTCGTACTCCGGGCCGTTCGGGATCTCCTCCGAGCGGACGGTCAGCGTCTCGTCGCCGATCTCGACCTCGAACTCCGGGTTGGCCGTGATGTTGTGGTACCAGCTGGGGTGCGACGGCGCGCCACCCGCGGAGGCGACGATCACCGTGCGGCCGTCCTCCTCCGGGAAGTGCACGAGCGGGGTCACCCTCGTGGTGCCGCTCTTCGCACCGACGTGGTGGACGAGGATCATCGGGGCACCCTCGAACATCCCGCCCACCTGGCCCTTGTTGGCCCGGAACTCGTCGATGATCTTCTGGTTCCAGTCGTTCGCGCTCACGTACGTCCCCTTGTCAGGTCAGCATGATCCAAGCCGCGGCGATCACGGCCACTGCCGCGACCAACCAGAAGAACGCCGCCCACATTCCGCCGGGGACGCGGGTGAGCCACGCGAGCATGTCGGCGTCGGAGTCGCCGTGCCGGCCCCGGCTGCGGCCGCGCTGCAGCTCCCGAACCGCACGCAGGCCGCCGAACAGCAGGAACCAGCACAAGGCCGCCGCGAAGCCGTCCTGCAGCCGCGGCCAGCCCCATCCCGCGACGGCCGCGACGAGCCCGCCGGTTGCGAGCACCGCCACAGCGCCGTAGACGTTGCGGACGTGGATCAGGGTCGCGGCCAGCAGGCCCAGCGCGATCCAGAGCATCAGCCGGGACCGGTCCGCCGCCACCAGCGCGGCGCCGCCGACGCCCAGCAACGACGGCGCCGGGTACCCGCCGAGGAACGTGAACACCAGGCCGGGGCCGCGGCGGGCCCCCGTCGACACCGTCACCCCTGACGTGTCCGGGTGCAGCCGGATCCCGGTGAGGCCGCGCCCGGCCAGCACGGCGACCAGACCGTGGCCGCCCTCGTGGGCGATCGTCACGACGGTGCGGGTCCAGCGCCACGACACCGACCACAGCACGGCGAGC
This sequence comes from Pseudonocardia sp. TRM90224, assembly GCF_021245725.1. Lineage (GTDB taxonomy): Bacteria > Actinomycetota > Actinomycetes > Mycobacteriales > Pseudonocardiaceae > Pseudonocardia. The sequence continues at coordinate 86,059 of NZ_JAJGSX010000031.1, forward strand.
AGCGCCAGCGCCGCGGCGAGCAGCTCGGAGCGGTGACCGTCGACGATCGCCAAGACGGTGTCGATCAGGTCGGCATCGATCACCCACCCAGTCTGTCAGCTGCGCCATACTGCTTTGACCTTCCACCTACTGGAGAGTTGAGGATCGAGCCATGACCGAGACGATCGCCCCGATGCTGACCATCGGGCAGCTCGCCCGCCGGTCCGGTGTGCCGGTGCGGACGATCCGGTTCTGGTCGGACGAGGGTGTGCTGCCCGAGACCGACCGCTCGCTGGGCAACTACCGCCGCTACGACGCGCGCGCCGTCGCCAGGCTCGACCTCGTGCGCACGCTGCGCGAGCTCGGACTCGGGCTCGACGACGTGCGGCTCGTGCTGGAGCGCCGGCGCAGCGTCGAGGACGTCGCCGCGGCGCACGTCCAGGCCATCGATGCCCAGATCCGCACCCTGCGGACCCAGCGGGCCGTCTGCACGCTGCTGGCCCGCGGCGGCACCTCTTCACGGAAGGCGACACTGATGAACGACCTCGCACGGCTCTCCGCCGCCGAGCGGCAACAGATGATCGACGAGTTCGTCGACGCGACCTTCGCCGGCACCGACCCGGAAGCGCCGGGCGCCGGGATCGCCGGCGCGATGCGCATGATGCCGGCGCAGTTGCCGGACGACCCCAGCACCGAGCAGGTGGAGGCGTGGGTGGAGCTGGCCGAGCTGGTCGGCGACCCGACGTTCCGCGAGCGGGTGCGGGAGATGGCGGTGACCGGCTCCCAAAGCGGGGACCAGCAGCAGACGTTCGACCCGGCGCTGGTCGGGCAGCACGTCGAGCCTGCGGTCGCGGCGGGTTTCGCACCCGGCTCCCCGCAGGCGGGTGAGGTGCTCGACCGGATGGGCATGACCGACGGGCGCGCCGAGCTGGCCGCGTCCATCGCCACCTTCACCGACCGTCGCGTGGAGCGCTACTGGCAGCTGATGGGCGTGCTCAACGGCCGGGAGCCGTTCCCCCCGCAGGTGCCGCTCTTCGAGTGGCTGATCGAGGCGCTGCGCGCGCACGCGTGACCGGATCGTTCCGGTGCGGGCCCGGAACGGGCCTCCCGGACCCGGGCCGGCGCGGGTGACGATCGAGGCATGACAACAGCTCTTCTCGTGATCGACGTGCAGGAGTCGTTCCGGCAGCGCGACAGCTGGGCGGAGATCTCGGCGCCCGACATCGCCGAGCGGATCACCCGGCTCGTCGCGCATGCCCGCGACCGCGGCGACACGGTCGTCTGGGTGCTGCACACCGAGCCCGGCACGGGGACGGTGTTCGACCCCGAGCTCGGGCACGTGCGGCTGCTGCCCGGCCTCGACCCGCGCGACGACGAGCCCGTCGTGCACAAGACCAGCCACAACGCGTTCACCTCGACCGATCTCGGCGAGCGGTTGACCGCGCGTGGCGTGACCGACGTCATGGTCACCGGCATCCGCACCGAGCAGTGCTGCGAGACGACCGCACGCGTGGCGAGCGACCTCGGCTACGGCGTGACGTTCGTGCTCGACGCCACCGCGACCCAGCCGCTCCCCCGCTTCGGCGGCGGCGAGCCGCTGACGGTCGAGGAGGTGCTGGAGCGCACGGCGAGCGCACTGCAGGGCCGCTTCGCCGAGGTCGTCAGCATCGACCAGCTGCTGGGCGCGGCTGCCGTGGCACGCTGACCGGATGGTGCGGACGGTCGTCTTCGTGGTGCCGGCGGGGGTGCACCTGCTCGACCTCGCGGGGCCGGCGCAGGTGTTCTCCACCGCGCACGACCTCGTCGGCGACTACCGGCTGGCGTACGTCGGGGACGGCCCGGTGCGCTGCCACCAGGGCATCCCGCTGATCCTCGACGAGCACTGGCCCGTGCTCGGCGCCCGCGACATCGTCGTGGTGCCGGGCTGGCGGGTCGGCAACGGCCCGGCGCCGCGCCCGTTCCCCGTCGGGACGCTCGACCGCATCCGCGCGCACCACGCCGGCGGCGGGCGTGTGGCCAGCGTCTGTGCCGGGGCGTTCGCGCTGGCCGATTCCGGGTTGCTGGACGGGCGGCGCGCGACGACCCACCACGACGTGCAGGACGAGCTGGCCCGCTACCGCCCTGCCGTCGACGTCGTGCGTGACGTGCTGTTCGTGCCGGACGGGCGGGTGTACACGTCGGCGGGGATCGCCAGCGGGATCGACCTCGCGCTGCACCTCGTCGCCGAGGACCACGGACCCGCGGTCGCGGCGCGCGTCGCGCGGACGCTGGTGGTGCCGGCGCGGCGCAACGGCTCCGCGCCGCAGGCCAGCGTGATGCTGCGGCACCGCGACCACCTCGCCGACACCGTGCACCGGGCGCTCGACGTCCTCGACGCCCGCTTCGCCGACCCGCTGCCGCTCGACGAGCTCGCCGCCGCGCTCGGCGTCAGCCCACGCACGCTGACCCGCCGCTTCCACGCCGCCACCGGCACCACCCCACTGCGCTACCAGCACGAGCTGCGCCTGGAGAAGGCCGGCGAGCTGCAGGCGCAAGGGTGGTCGCAGGACGCGGCGGCGCGCGCCGTCGGCTTCACCGACGGCCGGATGCTGCGCCGGCTCCGCTCGAAACCGGCGTAACGGGAAGGGGCCACCCAGGGATCCGTGCGTCCCGCACGCGTTGCCTGGAAAGCCACCTTCCCGGCGCCAGAGGACGGGAAAGTGGCTTTCCAGGCAACCCCAGGGGGTGCTGTGCGAGCGCTTTGCGGCTTCAGTCCTTGCGCCCGCTCACCGCCAGGCCCGCGCCCATCACGATCAGCATGAGGCCGCCGGTGCCGCCGACCTTGCGCAGCCGGGCGGGTGAGGTCGCGAACCACGAGCGGGCCCAGCCCGCGACGAGGCCCCACGCGCTGTCGAGCGTTGTCGCGAGCACGGCGAAGGTCAGGCCCAGCAGCAACATCTGGGTGGTGGCGCTGCCGCGGGCCGGGTCGACGAACGGCGGCAGCACGGCGGCGAAGAAGACCATCGACTTCGGGTTGGTCAGCCCGACCACCACACCCTGCAGGAAGAGCTTCCGGTCGACCGGGCCCGCCGGCTGGGCGAGCGCCTCGACGAGGTCGCCGCGGTGGCGGAAGGTCTGCACGCCCAGGTAGATGAGGTAGGCGGCGCCGGCGTACTTCAGCACCGTGAACAGCTCGGCCGACTGCGCCGCGATAGCGCCGAAGCCGAGTGCGACCACGACCATCACCGCCGCGGCGCCGATGGTGTTGCCGGCGACGCTCGTGAGCGCCGCGCGCCGGCCGTGCGCGAGCGCTCGGCCGACGATGAACAGGACGCTCGGGCCGGGGATGAGCACCAGCACGACCGCGGCCAGCGCGAACGTCAGAAAGGTATGCAGAGACGGCACGGCGCTCACGTTAACCCGATCAGGTGGGCTGGTCAGCCGGTTTCGTCACCAGCCGTAGAAGACCCGCTCGACGACGGCCCGGGCCCGCCGGGTGGTGCGCCGGTACTCGTCGAGGAACACGCCGGGGTCGCCGTCGGCGGGATAGCCCAGCGCGTGCGCGACGGCGGTCAGCTCCCGGCCCGACCGCGGCACCTGGTCGCCCGGCTTGCCGCGCACCAGCATCACCCCGTTGCGGGCCCGGGTCGCCATCGTCCAGCCCGCGGCGAGCTCGGTGACGTCCTCCGCCGTGAGCAACCCCGCCGAGCCGGCCTCGCGCAGCCCGTCCAGCGTCGACGTCGTGCGCAGCTCCGGCAGGTCGCCTGCGTGCTGCAGCTGCAGCAGCTGCACCGTCCACTCGACGTCGGCGAGCCCACCGAGGCCCAGCTTCGTGTGCAGGCTGCGATCGGCGCCGCGGGGCAGCCGCTCGGCGTCGACCCGGGCCTTGATCCGGCGGATCTCGGTGACGGCCGCGGCGCCGATGCCGTCGGCCGGGTAGCGGATCGGGTCGATCATCTCGACGAACCGGCGGCCGAGCTCCTCGTCACCCGCGACGGGCCGGGCCCGCAGCAGCGCCTGCGCCTCCCACGCCTCCGACCAGCGTGCGTAGTAGCTGCGGTAGGACTCCAGCGTCCTGACCAGCGCGCCGGAGCGGCCCTCGGGCCGCAGGTCGGCGTCGACGACGAGCGCCGGGTCGGGGCTGGGCGCGCCCAGCCGCCGGCGCACGGTCTCGGCCGCCGTCGTCGCGAACTTGACGGCGTCCTGGTCGGTCGCGTCGCGCACCGGCTCGCACACGAAGAGCACGTCGGCGTCGCTGCCGTAGCCCAGCTCGGCCCCGCCGAGCCGGCCCATCCCGATCACCGCGATCCGCGCCGGCGCCGGCCCGTCGGTGGTGAGCGTGCGCAGCACCGAGTGCAGGGTTGCGTCGAGCACCGCCACCCACACCGAGCTGAGCGCCTCGCACACCTGCTCGGTCGACAGCTCCCCCAGCAGGTCCGCGCAGGCCACCCGCAGGATCTCGTGGCGGCGCAGCGAGCGCGCGGTGGCCGCGGCCGAGTCCGGGTCCTGCTGCCGCGCCACCGTCGTCAGCAGCGACGCCGCCACCTCCGCGGGCTCGCGCTTCAGCTCGTCGGCCTGGCTCGCGACCGGCGCCGCGAGCAGCCGCAGCACCTCCGGCGCGCGCACGAGCAGGTCGGGGACCAGCGCGGACGTGCCGAGCAGCCGCATGAGCCGCTGCGCGACCAGCCCCTCGTCGCGCAGCAGCCGCAGGTACCACGGGGTGTTCGCGAGCGCCTCGGACACCCGCCGGTAGGCGAGCAGCCCGCGGTCGGGGTCGGGGCTCATCGCGAGGTCGTCGAGCAGCACCGGCAGCAGCGTCTGCTGGATCGCGGCCGCCCGGGAGACGCCGGACGTCAGCGCGCGCAGGTGGTTGAGCGCGCCCTCCGGCGAGGCCCACCCGAGCGCGGCGAGCCGCGCGGCTGCGTCCTTCTCCGAGAGCCGGACGGTGTCGGGCGAGAGCCGCGAGACCGCCGTGAGCAGCGGCCGGTAGAACAGCTTCTCGTGCAGGCGGCGCACCCGCCGCGCGTTGCGCGACCACTCCGCGGTCAGCACACCGACGACGTCGCGTCGCCCGTCGGGGCGCATCCGCGCGGCGCGGGCGAGCCAGCGCAGGCCGGCCGTGTCGTCAGGTGCTGGGAGCAGGTGGGTGCGCAGCATCCGCTGCAGCTGCAGCCGGTGTTCGAGCAGGCGCAGGAACCGGTAGGACGCCGCGAGGTTGGCGCCGTCCTCGCGCCCGATGTAGCCGCCGTCCGACAGCGCGGCGAGCGCCTCGAGGGTCGACGGCGAGCGCAGCGACTCGTCGGTGCGCCCGTGCACCAGCTGCAGCAGCTGCACCGCGAACTCGACGTCACGCAGCCCGCCGGGCCCGAGCTTCAGCTCGCGGTCGGCGTGGTCGGGGCGGATGTGCTCCTCGACGCGGCGGCGCATCGCCTGCACGTCGGGCACGAAGTCCTCGCGGCCGGCGGCGCTCCACACCATCGGCGCGACGGCGTCGGCGTACGCGGCGCCCAGCTCGGGGTCGCCGGCGATCGGACGGGCCTTGAGCAGCGCCTGGAACTCCCAGGTCTTCGCCCAGCGCTTGTAGTAGGAGATGTGTCCGTCGAGCGTGCGCACGAGCGCCCCCTGGCGGCCCTCCGGGCGCAGGTTGGCGTCGACCTGGAAGCACGCCTCCCCCGCGATCCGCATCATCCGGCTTGCCAGGCGGGTGGTGGCCTGGTCGGCGGGCTCGGCGACGAACACGACGTCGACGTCGCTGACGTAGTTCAGCTCGTGCCCGCCGGTCTTGCCCATCGCGATGATCGCGAGCCGGCCGGGCTCGCCGCCCGCCTCGGCCAGCGCGACCGCGAGCGCGGCGTGCAGCGCGGCCGCCGCGAGATCGGCGAGGCGCGCGGCAACGTCCTCGACGGCGAGCACCGGGAGCTCCGGCTCACCGACGGCACCGAGGTCGGCCGCGGCGAGCGCGAGGAGCTCGTCGCGATAGGCGTTGCGCAGCGCCGTGATCGCCTCCGCGCCGGTGAGCTGCGCCGTCGTGCCGCCGGCGGCTCCGGGCGGCGGCGCGTCGGGGTCGGCGCCGACGGCGGTAAGCATCGCCACCACGGCGCCGCGGGCGTCGGCGGGCCCGACGTCGCTGGTGAGCCGCTGCCACCGGTCGGGGTGCGTGATCAGGTGGTCGGCCAGCGCCGTCGAGCTGCCCAGCAGGGCGAGCAGCCGCCCGCGCAGCCCGGCATCGGAGCGCAAGGCGGCGTCGAGGGCCTTCCGGTCGGGGACGGCGGCATAGAGTCGCTCGGCGGAACGCAGCGCCAGATCGGGATCGGGGCTGCGGGCCAGCGCCCACATGATCGACTCGGCGCCGCCGGCCGGCTTGTCGCCCTCCCACCAGCCGAGCTCGCCGAGCGTCGACTCCGACCGCGGCTCCGTGAGCCCGAGCCGCGCCAAAGAACCTCCGGTACGCACGACACGTGATCCTGCCGCACCGCCGGCGCCGGGGTCAGCCCCGCCGGAGCGCGGCGAAGGCGGCGAGGGTGGCGTCGACGTCCGTGCCGGACTCGGGTTGCAGCACCACGTGGCCGACGCCGAGCCGCGCGACGGTCGCCAGGTCCTTCGCCCAGCCGCTCGGCCCGCCGCTGAAGAGGGCGTCGCCGTCGTGGAAGCGGGCGGTGGCGCGCAGCACGACGGGCAGCGCGGTGGGGTCGCGGCCCTCGGCCTCGACGGCCACGCGCCAGAGGTGCAGGTCGGCGGCGAGCTGGTCGACGTCCTCGCGGTAGGGGTGCAGGCCGTCCGCGATCCGCGCGGCCCGCCGGAGCCCGGCCTCCGTCGTGTACCCGAGCAGCAGCGGGACGCTGCCGCGCTCCGGTTTCGGCCCGATGTCCGACGTCGGGACGGGGTAGCGCGGGCTGTCGTGGCACACCGGGTCGGGGCCCCAGATCGCGCGCATCGCGGCGAGGTGCTCGTCGAGCCCCGAGCCCTTGCGGGCCGGCGGCACCCCCGCGGCGGCGAACTCCTCCGCCATCCAGCCCGACGTCACCCCCGCGAGCACCCGCCCGCCGGACAGCCGGTCGAGCGTCGCGAACCTGCGGGCCAGCAGCACCGGTGGGTGGTAGAGCACGTTCACCGCGCTCGTCCCGAGCCGGACCCGCGACGTGCGGGCGGCGACGAACGCGAGCACGTCGATCGGGTCGAACACCGACGTGTACCCCTCGGGCGGCAGCGTGATCGGCACCGGCACCCCCGGCATCGTGACCGGCGCGTGCGGGCGCAGCCAGCGGTCCATCACCCACACCGAGTCGAGCCCGATCTCCTCCGCGCCGACGGCGAGCCGCACCAGCTCGGCACCGTCGACGTGCGCTCCCCCGTTGGGCAGCCCGATCCCCAGCTGCACGTTCGCTGCATCCATGGTTCGACGACGAACGGGCGCACGGCAGATCGACAGCCTGCTAAGCTCGAGGAGCGCCGCCGGGCGCACCCGGTCCGCGGGGAAGGGACGATCCCACCGGCAGCACGGTGAGTGCCTGGCACGAACCTTCTCGCCCGCCGACGCGGACACGGGCCATCCGGAGGTTCGTCATGCCCACCCTGCCTGAGCAACCGTCGCTGGAGCACCTGCGCAAGCAGGCCAAGGCGCTGCGTCGCGAGTGCGCCGTCCCGCTGCACACGGCCCAGCGCGAGGTTGCGCTCTCCTACGGTTTCGCCAGCTGGCCGCGGCTCGTCCGGTTCGTCGAGGCAAGCGGTCTCGGCGGCATCCGCCGCGCGCTCGCCCTCGCCGAGCCGGACCTCCTGCGCGAGCTGCTGGCCGCCGATCCCGGCACCGCCACGGCGCCGATCGACGGGCTGGCGCCGCTGCTCGTGCTGCTGCGCGATTCCGCGGGCGCGCCCTCGGACGTCCGGGGCTGCACAGCGCTGCTGCTCGACGCGGGCGCCGACCCCGACAGCCACACCGTCGAGTGGGGTGGCGAGGGCCGGCAGACCGCACTGTTCGACGCCGTCGAGCGCGCCGACTCCGCGCTGGTCCGGCTGCTCGTCGAGCAGGGCGCCTCTAAGGACGAGGACGCCTTCTACCACGCTTGCGAGCAGTCCGACCTGGCGATGCTGGACCTGCTGTGGGTGCCGGGCCACGAGCGGCTCGTCAACCACAAGCTCGACTTCGAGGACGAGGCCGGGCTGCGCTGGTTCCTCGACCGCGGCGTCGACGTGAACGCCGAGTTCGCGCTGCACCACGCGATCGTCCGCGGCCGCGGTGTGCGGACGTTGACGATGCTGCTCGACGCCGGCGCCGACATCGATCTGCCGTGGGGCCGCTGGGACGTCGGACGCCGCCCGCTCGCGCTGGCCGCCCGCGCGGGGCACCTCGACGCGTACGAGCTGCTGGCCGCCCGTGGCGCCCGCGCCGAGCTGGACGACGTCGACGCCGCGGTGCTGGCGGTGGCCCGCGGCGAGTCCGCGCGCCTGCCCGTCGCGCCGCCGCCCGCGCTGGGCATCCCGGCCGGCACCGGGTACGGCTGGGTGCTGGGGCAGTTCGCGCTGCTCGGGCGGCTCGACGTCGTGCGTGCGCTGCTCGACGCGGGGCTCGACGTCGACACCCGCGGCTGGAGCAACTTCACGCCGCTCGACCAGGCCGCGATGAACGGGCGCACCGATGTCGTCCGGCTGCTGGTCGAACGCGGCGCCGACCTCACCGATCGCGCGTTCGACGACGAGGGCCCCACCCCGCTCGACTGCGCGCTCTGGGGGTTGCGCAACAACCGGGCCGCCGACGGCGACCACCTCGGCACCGTCCGCCTGCTCGTCGAGGCCGGCGCACCCACCCAGCACACCACCCCGACGGGCGGCCCGGCCGTCGACGCCCTGCTCACCCGCTGAAGTTCCCCACCGTTTTGCCAACCTGCACACGCAGAACAGCGCGCAGGTTGGCAAAACGGTGGGCAGGTTGCCGTCGAAGTCGGGGTTGCGTTCGAGTGAACTCACAGTCCTAGCGTCGGGGCATGACGACGATGTTGATCACCGGGGCGAACAAGGGCATCGGGTTCGCGGCCGCACGCGGGCTCGTCGAGGCGGGCCACCACGTCTACCTCGGCAGCCGCGACGCCGAACGCGGGCGCCGGGCAGCCGATCGGCTCGGCGCCACGGCGGTCCAGCTCGACGTCACCGACGACGCGTCCGTGGGCGCCGCGGCCGCCGCGGTGGAGGCTGCCGGCGGGCTCGACGTGCTCGTCAACAACGCCGGCATCCAGGGTGAGCTGAGCAGCGACGGCGTCATCGGTGCCCCCGACCTCACCGCCGAACTCATGCGTCACACGTTCGAGACGAACGTCTTCGGCATCGTGCGGGTGCTGCATGCCTTCCTCCCGATGCTGAGCCGCTCGGCCGCACCGGTCGTGGTGAACGTCAGCAGCGGGCTGGCGTCGTTGAGCCGCGTCACGACCCCGGGCACCCCCGCGTACGCCTACCGCGGTGTTGCGTACCCGGCGTCGAAGACCGCGGTCAACGCGATCACCGTGCAGTACGCCAAGGCGTTCCCCCAGATGCGGATCAACGCCGTCGAGCCCGGCTTCACCAGCACCGATCTCAACGGCCACGCCGGCGCGCAAACCGTCGAGCAGGGTGCCGAGATCATCGTCCGGATGGCTCAGCTCGGCCCCGACGGCCCGACGGGCGGCTACTTCGACGCCGAGGGCGCCCTCCCGTGGTGACCCGCGCACCCGGAGAGCCCGACTCGCCCACCCGAGCGCCCCGACTCGCGCACGCGGGGAGCCCGACTCGCGGGTGGGCGCTCAGCCGAGGGCGTCGTGCAGCTTCTCCACCCGCCGCTTCCCGTCGGCCCGCGCGGCGAGCGCGCCGTCCAGGTCGACCTCGACGAACCGGGTGCGGGTGCCGGGCGCCGACTGCGCGACCACGTCGAGGTCGACGCTGAGCACGGTCGCGACCATCATGTAGCCGCCCCCGGAGACGGCGTCGCGGTGCAGCACGATCGGCTCGACGCTGCCTGGCACCTGGATCGAACCGATCGGGTAGGGCGCGTCGACGATGTTCGACGGGTCCTGGCCCGCCCCGAACGGGGGTTCCCGCTCGACGGTCTCCAGCTCCGCGCCGGAGTAGCGGAAGCCGATCCGGTCGGCGACCGGCGTGAGCTTCCACGTCGTGTCGAGGAAGGTCGCCCGCCCGTCGGTGGACAGGCGATGGTCGTAGAGACCCATCATCACGCGCACCTCGACATCCTTGCTGTACGCGCCCCGCAGCTCGGCGGGCACGACCCGGCCCGCACCGGCGCCGTTCACGCCGTCCCCGATACGCAGCTCGTCGCCCGCGGTCAACGGCCTGCCGTTGTGCCCGCCCAACGCCCCGAGCGCGTACGTCGAGCGGCTGCCGAGCACCTCGGGCACGTCCACCCCGCCGGCCACGGCCAGGTACGCCCGCGCGCCGGCGGTCAGGTACCCGAACGACAGTGTTTCGCCCTCCCCGACGGCGAACGACTCCCACATCGGGCGTTCCTCGCCGTCGACCTTCGGCACCATCGTCGCGCCCGCGACCGCCACCACGGCCGGCGCGGTGAACACGAGCTCCGGTCCCATGTAGACGATCTCCAGGACGGCCGCCCCGTGCGGGTTGCCGACCAGCAGGTTCGCCGCCTGCAACGCGTACTGGTCGAGCGCGCCCGACGGCGGGATGCCCAGGTCGTAGAATCCGGCCCGGCCGCCGTCCTGGACGGTCGTGGAGAGCCCCGGCTTGCGAACCGTGATCATGCGAGCACCTCCAGCAGCTTCGCGTTGTAACCGTCGGGGTCCTCGAGGAACGGCGCCAGTGCGAACTCCACGTCGTGCTGGACGATCCGGAACGTCCCCGCCTCCACCTCGGCGAGGTGCGCGTCGTACGTCTCGCGGTCGATCGGCCGGAACTTCACGATGTCGGCCGGCCGGAAGAACACCATGAAGTCGGCGAAGTCCGGCATCGACTGCGTCGGGTCGTAGATCGGCGCCGGGGTGATCCCGAACATCTGGTAACCACCGGCCCCGCGCACCGAGTAGATGCACGAGAAGCACCCGCCGTACCCCACGGTCTGCTTGGGTGTGTCGGTGCGCGGGCGCAGGTACTTCGGCACCACGATCTGGCGGTCCTGCGGCACCATCTGGAACAGGAAAGGCAGCCCTGCGACGAAACCGACCATCGAGGTGAACCACGGCGAGCCCGAGTGCGCGGCGATGAACTCCTCGACGTCGCCGTAGCCGTTGATCCGCGCCGCGTACTCGATGTCGGTGCCGTCGGGGTCCTGGTGGCGGTCGCGGAACCGCATGAGCGTCTCGGTGGTCCACGGGTCGCGGTAGAGCACCGGGATCTCCACGACCCGCGTGGGGAGCGTGACGTCCGCGGCGTCGCCGACCTGCTTCTCCAGCTCCTGCAACCGGCTCTGCAACTCCCGCGGCGCGAGCACGTCGGGGTCGTAGCGCACCTGGTAGGACGCATTGGCCGGGCAGATCTCCAGCACCCCGTCGGGCCGGTCGTCACGCAGCGCCTTGGTGATCGCCATGGCCCGGAAGTTGGCCTGCAGGCTCATCTCCTCGGCCAGCTCCACGAACACGAACTCGTCCCCGCCCCAGCTGTACCGGGCGGGAGAGACATCCGTCATGCCAACCACTCCTCCAATGTGCCCGTGTGGAAGTCAGCAGCCGCGAACCACGGCTCGTCCAGCAGCGTCCGGTGCAGCGACGCCGTTGTGACCACCCCCTCGACGTCCAGCTCGCCCAGCGCCCGGCGCGCGCGGCCCAGCGCCGTGTCGCGGTCGGGCCCCCAGACGCAGAGCTTCGCGAGCAGCGAGTCGTAGAAGGGCGGCACGGCGGTGTCCGGCTCCAGCCAGGTGTCGCAGCGCACCCACGGCCCGCCGGGCAGCGTGATCCGCCCGATCCGGCCCGGCTGCGGCAGGAATCCCTTGTCGGGATCCTCCGCGCAGATCCGGAACTCGATCGCGTGCCCGCGCGCCACGACGTCGGACTGCCGCAGCCCGAGCGGCTCGCCCGCCGCGATCCGCAGCTGCTCCGCAACGAGGTCGACACCGGTGACGAGCTCGGTGATCGGGTGCTCGACCTGGATGCGGGTGTTCATCTCCAGGAAGAACACCTCGTCGGTCTCGTCGTCGACGAGGAACTCGACGGTGCCGGCGCTGCGGTAGCCGACCTCGCGGGCCAGCCGCACCGCCGCGCCCGTCAGCGCCGCGCGCACACCGTCGTCGATGCCCGGCGCGGTCGCCTCCTCGACGACCTTCTGCCGGCGCCGCTGCAGCGAGCACTCGCGCTCGTGGACGTGCACGACGTCGTGGCCGTCGCCGAGCACCTGCACCTCGACGTGCCGCGCCTTGCGCACGAACCGCTCCAGGTACATCCGGCCGTCACCGAACGCGCTCTGCGCCTCGCGCGACGCCGCGGGGAACGACTTGACCAGCGCGGCCTCGTCGTCGACGACCCTGATGCCGCGCCCGCCACCGCCGGCCGCGGCCTTGAGCATCACCGGGTAGCCGATGTCGCCGGCAGCCGCGACGGCGGCGCCGACGTCCTGCACCCCACCCGGCGTGCCGGGGACCGTCGGGACACCCGCCTTCGCGGCCACCTCACGCGCCGCGACCTTGTCGCCCATCCGCTCGATCACCTGCGCGTCCGGCCCGACGAACGTCAGCCCGGCCTCGGCCACCGCCGCGGCGAACGACGCCCGCTCGGACAGGAACCCGTACCCGGGATGCACGGCGTCGACGCCCGCCGAACGAGCCGCATCGACGATCGTCGCCGCGTTCAGGTAGCTCTTCGCCGCCGGTGACGGCCCGATGTGCACCGCGCTGTCGGCGAGCCGCACGTGCAGCGCCTCGGCGTCGGCGTCGCTGTGCACCGCGACCGTCGCGATGCCGAGATCACGAGCAGCGCGGATGACCCGCACCGCGATCTCTCCCCGGTTCGCGACGAGCAGGCGCTCCACCTACTCCGTCCCGGCGCCGTCGGTCTCGACGACCGCGACGACCTGCCCCGCGTCGACCTCCGCCTCGTTCTCCACGAGGAACTCCACCACGGTGCCGGCGGCACCGGCCGGCACCTCGTGGAACGACTTCATGACCTCCACCAGGCCGACCGTGTCGTCGGCGCCGACGCTGCGGCCGGTGTCGGTGAACAACTCGCTCTCGGGGTCGGGTTTTCGGTAGAAGACGCCGGGGATGGGCGAGACCACCTCGTGCCTGGTCATGCTGCTCCTCTCGCGGGCAGGTACGGGCCGAGCGCTTCGCGGACGGCTCCGGCCAGCTCGACGGCGTTCGGGGTGTCGGAATGCACGCAGACGCAGTCGGCGCGCACCGGGATCTCGCTGCCGTCGGTGGCGGTCGCGACGCCGTCGGTCACCGCGCGCAACGCTCCGGCCGCGGACGCTGCGGGGTCGAACGCCTGGTGCACGCGGGTGATCACCAGCGAGCCGTCGGGCCGGTAGTCGAGGTCGGCGTAGTACTCGGAGATGAAGCCCGCCGGCCGGGCGCCCCACACCTTCTCGTGCACGGTGCCGGCCATCCCCATCAGCGGCACCCCGAACACCTCCGCGGCGTCGGCGACGGCACCGGCGACCTCCTCGTCGCGCGCCGCCATGCCGTAGAGCGAGCCGTGTGCCTTGATGTGGTTGAGCTCCATGTCCTGCTCGCGCAGGAACGCCACCAGGGCGCCCACCTGGTACAGCACCGCCGCGGTGAGCTCCGCGCGGTCCATCTTCATCTCCCGCCGCCCGAAGCCCTCGCGGTCGGGCAGCGACGGGTGCGCGCCAACCTTCACCCCGTGCCGCTTGGCCAGCGCGACCGTCGAGCGCATCACCGACGGGTCGGAGGCGTGGAACCCGCAGGCCACATTCGCGAGCGTGATCAGTGGCATCAGGCCCTCGTCGTCGCCGCAGCGGTAGATGCTGAAGGCCTCTCCCATATCGCAGTTGATGTCCACCATCACCGGGTAGCCCCTCGAATGGCCCGCCACACCTTCTCCGGCGAGGCCGGCATGTCGATGTGCGTGACGCCGAGGTGCGCGACGGCGTCGATCACGGAGTTCAGCACCGCGGGCGACGACCCGATCGCGCCCGACTCCCCGATGCCCTTCACACCCATCGGGTTGGTCGGCGACGGCGTGACGGTCGAGCCCAGCTCGAAGTGCGGCAGGTCGGTCGCGGTGGGGAACTGGTAGTCCGCGAGCGTCGCCGTGGTCGGGTTGCCGGCCTCGTCGTAGGTCGCCTCCTCGTACAGCGCCTGCCCGATGCCTTGGGCGATGCCGCCGTGCAGCTGCCCCGCGACGATCTCCGGGTTCACGACGTGCCCGCAGTCGTCCACCGCGACGAACCGCTGGATGCGGACGGCACCGGTCTCGGTGTCGACCTCCGACACGCAGATGTGCGTCCCGAACGGCCAGGTGAAGTTCGGCGGGTCGAACGTGTTGTCGGCCGAGAGCAGCGGCTCCATGCCCTCGGGCAGGTTGTCGGCCAGGTAGGCCGCCATCGCGACCTCCTGGATGGACAGCCCAGCGCCGGTGCCGGCGACGGCGAACCGGCCGCCCTCGAACGTCAGGTCGTCCTCAGCCGCTTCAAGCAGGTGCGCGGCGATCGCGCGCGCCTTGTCGACGACCTTGCCGGCCGCCATGTGCACCGACACCCCGCCGACGGGGAGGCTGCGCGAGCCGTAGGTGTCGCGCCCGAACGGCGCCACCGCGGTGTCGGAGTGCAGCACCTCGACGTCGTCGGGGTGCACGCCGAGCGCGTCGGCCGCGATCTGCGACCACGCCGTCTCGTGCCCCTGCCCGTGCGGCGACGTCCCGGTGACGACCTCGACCTTGCCGCTGACCAGCATGCGGACCGTCGCGGCCTCCCAGCCGCCGCTCTGCAGCCGCACCCCGGCGGCGACCTTCGACGGCGAGAGCCCGCCGCTCTCGGTGAAGTTGCCGATGCCGATCCCGATCTGCACCGTGTCGCCGGCCTCGCGGCGGCGGCGCTGCTCGGCACGCACCTCGTCGTAGCCGACCATGCGCATCGCCTCGCGCATGCAGCCCTCGTAGTTGCCGGAGTCGTACATGACACCCGACGCGACCGTGCGCGGCTCGTCGAACGGCTCGATGAGGTTGCGCAGCCGCAGCTCCGCGGGATCCATGCCCAGCTCGCGGGCGAGGTCGTCCATGATCCGCTCGTGCGCGTAGGCCGCCTCCGAACGGCCGGCGCCGCGGTAGGCGTCGGTCGGGGTGAGGTTGGTGAACACGCCCTTGCAGCCGAAGGAGTAGGCACCGAAGTCGTAGAGGCCGCAGTAGGTGAACGCGCCGAAGACGGCGATGCCCGGGGTGAGCAGCTGCAGGTAGGCGCCCATGTCGGCGAGCAGCTCCACCTTCATCCCGAGGATCTTGCCCTCGCGGGTGGCCGCAACCGCCATGCGCTGCACCTGCCCGCGCCCGTGCGTCGTCGCGACGTGGTTCTCCGAGCGGGTCTCGGTCCACTTCACCGGCTTGTGCAGGCGCCGGGCCAGCGCGAGGGCGAGCGCCTCCTCCGCGTAGACGTTGAGCTTCGAGCCGAACCCGCCGCCGACGTCCGGCGCCACCACACGCAGCTTCGAGTCGGAGATCCCGCAGACCATCGCGACGATGTCGCGCAGGAAGTGCGGCACCTGCGTGGAGCTGTAGATCGTGAAGCCGCCACCGACCGGGTCGGGGTTGACCAGCACCGCACGCGGCTCCATCGCGGAGGGGATCACCCGCTGCTGCAGGTAGCGCCCCTCGACGACGACGTCGGCCTGCGCGAACGCCGCGTCGACGTCGCCGACCACCATCGGCCACGTGTAGCAGTGGTTGGTGCCGAGCGACTCGTGCACCAGCGGCGCGCCCTCGGCCAGCGCAGCCTCGATGTCGACGACGGCGGGCAGCTCGTCGTACTCGACGTCGACCAGGCCGGCGGCGTCCGCCGCGGTCGCGGCGTCGGTGGCGATCACGACCGCGACCCCGTCGCCGACGTGGTTGACCTCGCCGCGCGCGAGCGGCGGGTGGTCGGGCACCTTGATGTCCTCGGTGACCGGCCAGCCGCACGGCAGCCCGATCGCGAAGTCGCCGGCGAGGTCCTCGCCGGTCAGGACGTCGACGACGCCGGGGAGCTGCTTCGCCGCCGTGACGTCGACGCCGGTGATCCGGGCGTGCGCGAGCGGGCTGCGCACCAGCGCGAGATGCAGGGCGCCGGGCACGCTGATCCCGTCGGTCCAGGTGCCGCGGCCGGTGGTGAGGGCGGCGTCCTCGCGGCGCCGCACGCTCTGCCCGACGTACCTCTCGACGGTCTCGGTCACGATCGGTGCTCCTCTCGCGCGGACGGCCCTGTCCTGGTTCCGACGCTAACGCCGTGGCCAGGCCGCCGGAAGTCGCCGATCAGTTCCAAATGTCCGGGTCTGGCGCTGCGCGGATCGGCGCGCTCCGGCCGGAGAACGGGTGGGTTTCCCGCGCTTGCGGAACCGGGCCCGTCGCCGTTCCGCGGGTGCGGTCGAGCGGTGCCGCTTCACCGCCCTTCCACGCGTGCGGGCGTTGAATCGGCCGCGCACGACCTGCAAGGGGGGAACCACGATGACGTTCGGCGAGCCGGCCTGGCTGCTCCTGATCGTTGGGGTAGGAGGGCTCGGCGCCGCGTACGTGTGGCTGCTGGGCGTCCGGCGGCGCGACACCGCCCGCTTCACCGCGCTCGAACTGCTCGAGACCGTGCTGCCGCGCGGGATGCCGTGGTGGCGCCACGTGCCGACGGCCGCGATCCTGCTCGCGCTCGTGCTGATGACCGTCGGGCTCGCCGGGCCGATGGGCGAGACGAAGGTGCCGCGCAACAAGGCGACGATCATGCTGGCGATCGACGTCTCGCTCTCGATGAAGGCCACCGACATCTCCCCCACCCGGCTCGCCGCCGCGCAGGCCGCGGCGACGTCGTTCGTGCGGGAGCTGCCCGCCGGCATCAACGTCGGGCTGGTCACCTTCGCCGGCACCGCCGCCGTCGTCGTCTCCCCGACCAACGACCGCGACGTCATGCAGCGCGCCATCGCCGGCATGAAGCTCGCCCCGTCGACCGCCACCGGCGAGGCGATCTTCGCGTCGCTGCAGGCGGTGGAGACGTTCACCGGTTCACTCGGGACCGCCACGCCGGGCGCCCCGCCCGCGCACATCGTGCTGATGAGCGACGGCAGCCAGACCACCCCCGACGGGCCGGACGCCGAGAACCTCCCGCGCGGCGCGTACACAGCGGCAAGAGCGGCGAACGCCGCGGGCGTGCCGGTCTCGACGATCGCGTTCGGCACCCCGTACGGCAGCGTCGACATCGACGGCCGCTCGGAGTCGGTCGCCGTCGACGAGCGGGCCATGAGCGAGGTCGCCCGCATCGGCGGCGGCACCCCCTACAGCGCCTCCACCGAGCTGGAACTGCGCGACATCTACACGACCGTCGGCGACCTCATCGGGTACGAGACGCAGTTCGTCGACATCAGCAAACCGTGGTTCGCCGTCGGCACACTGCTGACGATGGCGGGGCTGGGCAGCGCCGTAGCGTTCGGCCGACGCATCCCCTGACGCGGGTGAGTCGACACCTCCAGCACGGCGAGTCGACACCTGCGGCACGGCGAGTCGACACTTTCAGCACGGTGAGTCGTCACCTGCGGCACGGCGAGTCCCACGTTTCGGCGGGCGAGTCGCGCGTTTCGGGTGGGTGGGGTGGGTTCTCGACGTGGTTCGTTGGGTGGGTTCGTGGCGGGTGGTCTCGTGGCGGTGGTCTTGTCGGGCTTGGTGGTCGCGCGTTTTTAAGGGCGCCCTCGCCGGGCGGGCAGATCTCCGGGATGGTTGGGTCGTGCCATCCCGTCGACCTCCTTGGGGGATACCACACGGCCGCCCGTGGGCAGAGCTTGCTTTGTTGTCTTGCGTTTCGTTGAGGGCCGCCCACGGGCGGCCGTGTGGTGGGGATTTCTCCAGGTCGACGGGATGGCACTCTCGGCTCCACCTGTGGGTGGCGGGCACGCCTTTGGTGCGACCGCGCAGACCTCGTGGTGTCCGCGCAGAGGTTGTGCGGTCTGCGACGTCACACCTGGGTCTGCGCGGTGGGAAAACCGTCTCTAGACGGCACCACAGGACAGAGGACCACCCTCTATCCGCAGGCTGATCGTCGGGACTGGAGTGCAGGTCGGGGACGGCAGGCGACGCAACCAGGAAATACGCTCTTCACCCAACCCAGCCACCTCAGGAACCGGGGGAAGAAGTCGAAATTGGAGTGGCTATGGATCTTTGCCGCGTCTAAAATGGAGGTATGTCCGAGAACCTGCAGACCGCCCTCGCCGGTGTGGAACAACTGCAGGTAGACACCCTGGTCGGGACGTTCGAGGAACGCTGCACTGCGACCCGCGAGTTAGAAGTTCTGGGGCGTCGGCTGGACTTTGCGAGGGTTTGCGCGATCAGCGCCTTTGTTTGCGAGGGTGGCTTTCACGCGCGTGGGTACAAGTCTCCGATCCACGCGATCCGGGATCTGTGGAACCTCGACCACAACGACGCCAAACGGTACGTCACCGCCGCCGAGCACATCTGCCCTCGGATCGCCCTGGACGGTCAGGTGTTGGCCCCGCGGCTGCCCGCCAGTGCAGCCGCGTTCGAGGCCGGGGTGATGAGCCTGCGGCACGTCGAGAAGATCGTCCAGGTCCTCGGCTCGAAGGAAGCGGGGCGGTTGACCCCGGCGGACTGTGCGTATGTCGAAGCCCAGCTTGCTGAACAGGCGGCGGTGTTCGACCCGCAAGGTCTCTTCACCCTGGGGATGCGGGCGGTCCGGTCGTTCGACCAGGACGGACCCGAACCCGACGACGGACCGGAGTCCGAGGTCAACGAGCTGACCATCGGGCGTGTCACGCGAACGGTGTAAGCCGCGGGTGGACCAAGATCGACCGCTGTGATCGACATGGCGGTCGGGAAGG
>NZ_JAJGSX010000032.1 GCF_021245725.1 Pseudonocardia sp. TRM90224
CCCTCCCGCAGAAAATCGGCGACGAACTGCACCCGCGACCGGTCGATCTCCCGGACCACCCGTTCCATATCCCGGGACGCAAGAAACCTATCCGGGAACGTTCCGGTGGCGGCCTCGACTTGTAACTCGGCGATACCGTCGAGTGTGGTGTCGAGCCCTCGGGACATGACTCCATTTTAGTCGGATTGAAGATCATCGGCCAGTGAATAGGGGTCGAGGAGCGAGAAAGTGTACTTTTGTGCACCCCCTAATCTGAACGAACGTGCCGCACCCGTGGTGCCGCTTTCGACCGCGCAGACTTAGGTGCGACGTCGCAGACCGCACAACCTCTGCGAGAACACAACGGGCCCTGCGAGGTCCCGCCGAAGGCGTGCCCGCCACCCACAGGTGGGGCTGAGAGTGCCATCCCGTCGACCTGGAATACCCCCACCACACGGCCGCCCGTGGGCGGCCCCCAACAAAACGCGAGGAAACGGACGATGCTCCGCCCACGGGCGGCCGTGTGGTATCCCCAAGAAGGTCGACGGGATGGCACGACCCAACCATCCCGGAGACTTGCCCGCCCGGCGAGGGCGCCCTTAAGAAACGCGACCACCAAGCCCGACAGGACCACCACAGCCGCGAGACCATCCGCCACGAACCCACCCAACGAACCACGTCGAGAACCCACGACCCACCCACCGAAACGCGAGACCCACCCACCGAAACGCGAGACTCGCCCACCGAAACGCGAGACTCGCCTACCGAAACGCGAGACTCGCCTACCGAGACGTGGGACTCGCCCGCCGAGACGTGGGACTCGCCCGCCGAAACGCGAGACTCGCCCGTCGAAACGCGAGACTCGCCCGCCGAGACGTGGGACTCGCCCGCCGAAGCGTGGGACTCGCCGGTTGGAACGTGGGACTCGCCGTGCTGGAGGTGTCGACTCGCCGTGCTGAAAGTGTCGACTCGCCGTGCTGGAGGTGGCGACTCGCCCGGCGCAGTGCTGGACCTCGACTGACGCTCACCCGCCGGCGTGCGGCAGGTGCACCGCGGCGTGCAGGCCGCCCTCGGCGCGCGGGGTGAGGGTGAGGGTGCCGTCGTGGGCGTGCGTGATGCTCTTGACGATCGCCAGCCCGAGGCCGACGCCCGCGTCGTGGGTGCGGATGCGTTGGGTGCCGCGCTGGAAGGGCTCGGTCAGCGTGGCGACGAGCTGCGGGGTGAGGCGGGGGCCGGTGTTCTCGACGGTGAGGGTCACACCGCCGGTGTCGAGGGCGCTCCGGACGTGCACGGTGCCGTGTTCGGGCAGGTTGTGGACGATCGCGTTGTGCACCAGGTTCGTGGTCATCTGCAGCAGCAGCGCGTGCGAGCCGATGGTGGGCGTGAAGTCGCCTCCGGCGTCGAGCGTGGTGCCCTGCTTCTCCGCGAGCGGCAGGAGCGTTTCGACGGCTTCTTCCGCGATGAGGGAGAGGTCGATGTGTTCCCGGGCGAACACCCGCTGGTCGGTCCGGCTCAGGAGGAGCAACGCCTCCGTGAGGTCGATGGCCCGCGTGTTCACGAAGTGGAGCCGTTCGACCAGCTCCTTGCTGTCGCGGTCCGGGTCCTTGCGGGCCACGTCCAGCAGGGTCTGGGTGATCGCGAGCGGCGTGCGCAGCTCGTGCGAGGCGTTGGCGGCGAATCGGCGCTGCTCGGCGACGTGGGCATCGAGCCGGGCGAGCATGGTGTCGAAGGCGTCGGCGAGCTCGCGGAACTCGTCGCGACGGCCTTCGAGCGCGATCCGGTGGGTGAGGGACCCGTCCGCGGCCAGGCGGGTGGCGTGCGTGATGCGACCCAACGGCGCGAGCATCTGGCCGGCGAGCAGCCAGCCCCCCGCCAGCCCGAAGATCAGCAGGAACACCATCACCGCGGTCGCCGCCGGCGCGAACGCACGCACCAGGTCGCCCTGCAGGGTTCGGATCCCACCCACGGTGTAGATCACCTCGGGCACGTAGCGCAGAAGGAACACCCACACCGCGGCGAGCAGCAGCGCGCCGGCGACCATGAGGAACCCCGCGTAGCTGAGCGTGAGCTTGAGCCGGACGCTCAGGCCCGGTGCCCTATCCACGGTCGATCCGGTATCCCACCCCGGCGACGGTGGCGATCAGCCAGGGCTCGCCGAGCCGTTTGCGCAGCGCCGAGACGGTGATGCGGACGGCGTTGGTGAACGGGTCGGCGTTCTCGTCCCACGCCCGCTCCAACAGCTCCTCGGCGCTGATGACACCGCCTTCGGCGGCGACGAGTATCTCGAGCACGGCGAACTGCTTCCTGGTCAGGGCGACGTAGCGACCATCGCGGAAGACCTCGCGGCGGAACGGGTCGACCCGCAGGCCCGCGATCTCGCGCACCGGCGGCCTGCTGTGGCCGCGCCTGCGGTCGAGCGCCCTGAGCCGGAGGACGAGCTCTTGCAGCTCGAACGGCTTCGTGAGGTAGTCGTCGGCGCCGAGCCCGAAGCCGGATGCCTTGTCGTCGAGCCGGTCGGCCGCGGTCAGCATCAGGATCGGCATGCCGCTGCCGGAGGCGACGATGCGTTCGGCGACCTCGTCACCGGACGGCCCGGGGATGTCGCGGTCGAGGACGGCGATGTCGTAGGCGTTGATGCTCAGCAGCTCCAGCGCGGTGTCGCCGTCGCCCGCGAGGTCGGCGGCGATCGCCTCCAGGCGCAGCCCGTCGCGAATGGCCTCTGCCATGAAGGGTTCGTCCTCGACGACCAATACACGCACGCCCCCGATGCTACGAGGCAGCACATATCGTCGACATATCGAGGACCCGGACGGCTGATCACCCGGCCGGTAGTCGGACCGTCGCTCTGAGTCCGCCCTCGGCCCGGGCGGCGAGCGTGAGGGTGCCGTCGTGCGCTTGTGTGATGCTTTTGACGATCGCCAGCCCGAGGCCGACGCCGGAGTCGTGCGTGCGGATGCGTCTGGCGCCGCGTTGGAATGGTTCGGTAAGTGTTGAGACCATTTGTGACGTGAGGTTTTCGCCGGTGTTCTCGACGATCAGGGTCGCGCCGTCGGGATGGGTGTCGGCGCGGACCCGCACGGTGCCGTTCCCGGGCAGGTTGTGAACGATCGCGTTGTGGATGAGGTTCGTGGTCAGCTGCAGCAGGAGCGTGGGCGACCCGACCGCGCGGGCGAGGTCGCCCGAGGTCTCGATGGTGACGCCGTGCTTCTCCGCGAGCGGGAGCAGCGTCTCTGCGGCCTCCTCCGCCAGCAGGGACAGGTCGACGGGTTCCCTCGCGAACGATCGCTGGTCGGCACGGCTGAGCAGCAGCAACGCTTCCGTGAGGTCGATCGCCCGGGAGTTGACGGCGCGCAGGCGGTCGTCGAGCACGTCGCTGTCGCGGTTCGGGTCGTTGCGGGCGACATCGAGCAGGGTCTGGGTGATCGCCAGCGGGGTGCGCAGCTCGTGTGAGGCGTTGGCGGCGAATCGTTGCTGCTCGGCGACGTGGGCCTCGAGCTGGGCGAGCATGGTGTCGAAGGCGTCGGCGAGCTCGCGGAACTCGTCGCGGCGGCCCGGCAGCCGGATCCGGTGGGAGAGCGATCCGCTCGCGGCGAGCTGGGTGGCGGCGGTGATGCGGGTCAGCGGGGCGAGCATCCGCCCGGCCAGAAACCACCCTCCTACGAGGCCGAAAACCAGCAGGAACACCATCACCATCGCGGCCGCCGACACGAAGACGGAGGCGCCGAAGTTCCGCGGGTCCAGGGCGCGCAGGGCGTCGTCGAGGCTGGGGACGAACGAGACCTTGGGCGAGCCGCGCAGCAGGAACACCCACACCGCCGTGAGCAGCAGGACGCCCGCGAGCATCAGGAACCCCGCATAGCTGAGCGTGAGTTTGAGTCGAACGCTCAAACCGGGTGCCCTTTCCTCGATCGTCGTTCGCACCGTGCCGATGCTACGCAACGACGCATATCGCCGACGTATCGAAAACCGGATACGTGCTGAGAACACCGGGCTGCCTTGACTGCAGGCATGATTGGCACCACACCAACTCGATCAGCGCCGCACCCGATTCGGTCGATGGTCGTCATTGCGGTGACCGGGATCGTCGTTGCAATTGTCGGACTCGGCTTCCGGTCGCTCGCGGCATCGTCCTCCTCGGTGGCGCAGGACGGCCGCCCGCGATCAGCACCCACACCGCCCCGCGACGCGCTCGGCGTGTCCGGCGGAGCCGTTCCGGCCGGCGCGACCGTCTTCGACGACGACGTCCCCGCCGTCGCCGAGCTCGATCCCGACCTGCTCGATGCCCTGCGCCGGGCCGCGACCGACGCCGAGGCCGACGGCGTCGCGTTCGTCGTCAACAGCGGTTGGCGCTCCCCGGAGTACCAGGCGCGGCTGCTGCGGGAGGCGGTCGCGAAGTACGGCTCGGAGGCGGAAGCGGCCCGTTGGGTCGCCACCCCGGACACTTCCCCGCACGTGTCCGGCGCGGCGATCGACATCGGGCCCTCCGAGGCCAGGGCGTGGCTGTCCGAGCACGGCGCCGGCTACGGGCTGTGCCAGATCTTCGGCAACGAACCCTGGCACTACGAGCTGCGCCCCGACGCCGTCGAGAACGGTTGCCCGCCCATGTACGCCGACCCGTCGCACGACCCGCGGATGCAGCGCTGAACACCTCTGACCAGCGCTACCTCTCGACCGTGGCCCCTCGTCGGACCAGCTCGTACCGGTACGGGCGGGTCGTGGCGACCTTGACGTAGCCGGCAGCCACCAGCACGTGGAAGTAGTCGGGGTGGGTCAGCGTCGTCGGCCGTGGCAGCCCGAGGCGCAGCGCCTTCTCCTGCGCGCTCTGCAGCCGGTCCTGGACGCCCGAGAGGCTCTTGCCGAGCCTCGACGCGACCTGCTTGAGCTGCAGCGGCACCGGGGGTGCCGTCGGTGGCGGCCAGGCGAGGTACTCGCCGAAGACGCCTTCGAGCGCGCTCAGCTCGGCGGGGGCGAGCGCGGGCGGCACGGGCCCGGACGTGGTGAGGCCGGGTAGCTCATGGACAGCGTTGCCCTCGGCGTCGAGGTAGCTGTCGGACTCCAGCAGGATCCAGTGCTGCTGGTCCGTCGCTGTCCCCGAGACCCGGATGCCGACCAGCGGCCACAGCACGACCTGCGACTTCTGGGCGCGGTACGACGCGAGGCCCCACGGATGGATCACCGCGCCGTTCCGGTTCGCCGTCCTGATCAGCCAGCCTTCGGTCGTCGCGGTCACGGTGACCGCCTGGCGCGAGATGCCGCCGTCGTGCACGGCGACGCCGAGCTCGATGTCGCCCTCGCGCCCCACGACCACCGGCCGGTCGAACGGCGCGCGCAGCCCGGTCGGGATGCGGGAACGGTCGGGCGCCGACTCCCGGACGAGTATCCACCGCTCGCTCATGAGCACCGCCAGGAGCCGTTGACCGTGATCTGCTGGTCGCCGCCGACACCGCTCGCGCCGCTGAGGCTGGTGTCGATCGTCCCCGAGAGCTGGTCGTCGGCGACGGTGAACTTGCCCGTGTTGGCGCCGCCGGTGATGAACGCCGCCGTGCCCGCGTACATCGTCATGAAGCCGCCGCGCTCGTCGGTGATGCTGGTCGTGTTGTAGTCGCCGGCGCCGCGGAAGTAGTTGGTGTTGAACGTGATCTCCACCGTGGCGTCGTCGATCGACCCCTTCACGGTCCACGACCAGCTGTCCCCGCCGAGCTTCATGCACGTCGCGGTCGCCGAGGTGAGCGTTCCGGAGGCGAAGCCGCCCACCTCGAGGGCCTGCGCGGTGCCTGAGCTGTTCGCGGGGGAGCCCTGCTCGCTCGTCGGCACCTCGCTGCCCGCCGTCCCTGGCGTCGTCGCTGTCGTCGCCGGGTCGGTGGGGCGGAGGTAGAGCGCGAGCCCGGCGACCGCGGCGATGACGACGACGGTGATCGCGATCGCGACGACGGCCCGGCGGCGTCCGCCCCCTGACGGTGCGGGGGCCGGTGCCGGTGGGGGAGGAACGGGAGCGGGCGGCGTGGCGGCGAACCGCGGGGGCGGTCCGGGAACCGCGGTCTCGGTCCTTGGGGCTTGGCCTGCGAACCGGGGCGGAGGAGGCGGGGGTCGCCTGACTGTCGTCGTCCCTCCGGCGGGTGCCGCTGCCGGGTGGTCAGTCTGCAAGCTGTGCTGCGCGTTGATCGCCAGCTCGGTGGTGGTGGCGAACCGGTGCTCGGGGTTCTTCGCCATTGCCCGCGCGACGACGTGGTCGAGCGCGACGGGTACGCCCGGCCTGACCTGCGACGGCGCCGGCGGCGGGGTGTGCAGGTGCGCGTACATCTTGGCGGCGACGCCGCCGGTGAACGGTTTGGTGGCGGTGAGCGCCTCGTGGAGCACGCAGCCGAGCGCGTAGACGTCGACCCGGTGGTCGAGCGGACCGGCGCCGAACTGCTCGGGGGCCATGTAGTCGGCGGTCCCGATCGTTGCGCCGGTGGCGGTGAGCGCGGTCGCCGAGTCGGAGCGGGCGATGCCGAAGTCGACGAGGTGGACGAAGTCCTCGCCGCGGTCGGTCTCGCTGATCAGCACGTTCGACGGCTTCACGTCGCGGTGCACCAGCCGGGCGGCGTGCGCCGCAGCCAGCGCGGTGGCGATCTGGGCGATGATCGCGACCGCGCGCGCAGGGGGCAGCGGTCCGGTCTGGCGGATCAGGTCGGCGAGATCGGTGCCGGAGATCAGCCGCATGTCGATGTAGAGCTGTCCGGCGATCTCGCCGTAGTCGTGGATGGGGATGATGTGCGGCTCGGTCAGCCGGGCGGCGAGCTCGGCTTCGCGGCGGAAGCGCGCCTGGTACTCGTGGTCCTTCGCGAGGTGCACGGGCAGCCGTTTCAGCGCCACCGTCCGCTTCTTGACGGTGTCGAACGCGCGGTACACGTCGCCCATGCCGCCGCGTCCGACCAGCTCGTCGAGCCGGTACGGCCCGAACAGCTCACCTTGCATGGGAGCACTCTGCCAACGAAGGGCCGGGGAGTCACGCGTACCTGACTACTCTCGGGGGTCGATTAGGCCATTCGTCCCAGGTCGCTGCTGGGTGCCCCTGCCGCGTGGCAGGTTTCGCCACCCCTCCCGACGAATGCGCAGGTCAACCGCCTGCGGTGGCCGACCCTGCTACGTGGCAGTCATGACGCGCCCCACCTCGCACTGGTCTTCTGCTTGCAAGCCGGACGGAGCGCCGCTTCGGCAGACGCCATCAGACGCCAAGCCTCACAGGAGCAGAAAATGTCGACCACGACCTTCGTCCGCAACATCGCCCGCGCGTCGCTCGGACTCGTTGTCGCGGGTCTCGTCATCGGGACGGGCGGCACCGCGTTCGCCGACACCTCCACCACGCCCCTCACCCCGCAGCCCGGCCCGTCCGCCGGCTCGTGGGAGGACGCCACCGCCGTGCTGACCGACCGCGCGGGCAAGCAGACGACGGTGAAGGCGACGTCGTTCCACTTCTGCAGCAACGTCGTCGGCGACGACATCACGCTCTCCGAGCGCCAGACGGTGCCGTTCGAGAAGACCCTGCGGATCGACGTCGTGCACTCCGACGAGAAGCTGACCACCGACGGCAAGGCCGATCTCGCGGTGACGCTGCTCGACGGCCAGCAGCTCGCCGGCACGGTCAGCTCGAACTGCGACTTCTCCGGCGACAGCAGCATCGGGCGCTTCAACATCTACCCGGAGGACCTGAAGTTCGTCGAGTTCAAGCGTGGCGCCGAGACGGCACCCGCGCCGGGCGGTACCGACGGCCCCGCCACCCCCGACGAGGTGCTCACGGTGAGCGGATCCCTGGGCGGAACGGTCGAGGCGACCAGCGTGACCTGCACCCGGCTCGCCGGTGACAGCTGGTCGTGGCTGCTCGAGGGTTCGGTCGACGGCACGCCGGTGGAGATCACCTTCAACACCAACAACTACAAGGGCGCCGGCGACTACAACGCCACCGGTGTCACCGACGAGGCCGGCGGGCTCGTGACGCTGACGGCCGGCGAGGTCCAGGTGGTCACGAACGGCGCGACCACGGGCAAGTTCACCGTCGCCGCCGACGAGAAGTCCGGTTCGATCGACGCCGCGCTCACGTCCCCGACCCAGGAGGTCCGGGTCGTCGGTTCGTGGCTCTGCTCGTAGTCGGCCTCGAGCGCGGCCGAGGGCGGCATCCCCAAGCGGGGGATGCCGCCCTCGGGCTTTCTCACGAGTGCAGGTGCGCCGTCACCCTGATCTCCGCAACCCCTTTCAGCGCGCGGGAGACCGCGCAGCCCGTCTCGGCCGCCTCGGCGTGCTTCTGGAGGGCGTCCGCGTCGACGCCGTCGATGTTGACCGTGGTGTCGAGCTCGACGAGGTCGATGGTCGGCACGCCGTCGACGGGCCGCAAGCGGACGCGCGCGTTGGTGGCGACGCTGCGCGGGACGAGGCCGGCCTGCGTGAGGACGTACGTCAACGACATGGAGAAGCACCCGGCGTGTGCGGCGGCGAGCAGCTCCTCGGGGTTGGTGCTGCCCGCGGCGTCGTCGGTGAAGCGGGAGCGGAAGCTGTAGTCGGCCTCCCAGCGCTGGGGACCGACGGCCAGGCGGCCGCTCCCATCCTGCAGGTCGCCGGTCCAGGTGGCGCTTCCGATGCGTGCGGCCATCGTTCAGTTCCTCTCGTTGTTGGGTGCCATGGCGATGACGATCTTCCCGAGCGCGGACCCGCCGAGGTAGTGGCGGAAAGCTTGGGGCGCGTCGTCGAAGGGGAAGATCCGGTCGAGGACCGGCCGGATCCGGTGTGCGCTCACGGCGCGGACGAGCCCGGCGAGCTGGGCGCGACTGCCGACCGCGACCGGCCGGAGCGTCGCGCCCGTGGTGAAGATCGTGTAAGGGTCGAGGGTGGCGGGCGGGCGCCCGCCGACGAAGCCGACGACGGCGATCTCGCCGCCGAGCGCGACGGCGGCCAGCGACGACTCCAGCGTCCCTGCTACGTCGACGACGAGATCTGCGCCGCGCCCGCCCGTCGCCGCGCGGACGGCTGCCGGCCAGTCCGCGTTGTCGCGGTAGTTCAGCACCACGTCCGCGCCGAGCTCGCGCAACAGGCCGGCACGCTCGTCGTTCCCGGTCGTGGCGATCACCCGCGCACCCATCGCGCTCGCCAGCTGCACCGCGAAGAGCGACACCCCGCCGGTGCCGAGGGTCAGCACGGTGTCGCCGCGGTGCGTACCGCGGCCGCCGGTGAGCGCGTTCCACGCGGTGAGGCCGGCGACCGGCAGGGTGGCCGCCTCGGCGTCGGTGAGATCGGCAAGATCGTTCGGGAGCTCGACGAGCGCGGTGGCCGGCAGCAGGACGTGCTCGGCGAGCATGCCGTCGAGCGAGCCGCCGATCTGGTCGACGACGTCGAGCGAGAACGGCCCGTCCTGCCAGCGCGGGAACGCTGCGACGACGACCCGCGCGCCCACCGGGGGCGCGCTGACGTCCGGTCCCGCTGCGGCCACGACGCCGACACCCTCGGCGAGCGGGATCCCGCCGTCCCGGACGGGGAGCACATACCTGCCTTCCAGGATCATCGCCTCGCGGTAGCTGATCGAGGCGGCCCGCACCTCGACGAGCACCTCGCCGGGGCCGGGCACGGGGAGTTCGGAGACGTCGAGGCGGAGGCCGTCGAGGCCGGTGCCCGCGTCGAGCCGGTAACTGCGCATGCCATGAGCTTCGCCGCCCGCGGAGGCGCCGCCCATTACCTCCTAGGTGCAGTGGCGGCTAGATACAGTGCCGGCCCGCCCCTACCCTCGCAACCATGAGCGACGCGGGTGAGGTGCTGCGGTTCTGGCGGCGCCGCCGCGGCGTCAGCCAGCTGGAGCTCGCCACCACGACGGGGGTCTCCACCAAGCACCTCAGCTTCGTCGAGAACGGGCGGGCCCGCCCCAGCCGGCAGCTGCTCGTGCACCTCGCCGACGCCCTGGACATGCCCCTGCGCGAGCGCGACCGCCTGCTGCTCGCAGGCGGCTACGCGCCCCCGCAGGGCAGCGGCTCCCGGGATCGCGCGCTGCGCCCGGTGCGGCAGGCGCTCGACACGCTGCTCGCCGCGCACGAGCCGAACCCGGCGATCGTGGTCGACGCCCGCTGGGACCTCGTGGCCGCCAACGCCGCCGCCGACCTGCTGTGGGACGGCGTCGACCCGGCGCTGATGACGCCGCCGGTCAACATGCTGCGGCTCTCGACGCACCCCGAAGGCCTGCCGCGGATCTCCACCGCCACCCCCGTGTGCAGCCTGCCGTTGATCACCCGGCTGCGCCGGATGGCCGACGAGGA
This sequence comes from Pseudonocardia sp. TRM90224, assembly GCF_021245725.1. Taxonomy (GTDB): domain Bacteria; phylum Actinomycetota; class Actinomycetes; order Mycobacteriales; family Pseudonocardiaceae; genus Pseudonocardia. The sequence continues at coordinate 10,254 of NZ_JAJGSX010000032.1, forward strand.
CGCCGACGACGCGCTGCTCGACCTCGTGCTGGAGGCCGAGCGGCACCTCGCCGCGGCCGCCGGGCAGCCGCCGCCCAAGTGGACCGGCGACGGCGTGATGGCCGGTTTCGAGCTCAAGACCCGCCTCGGCGTGGTCGGCCTGCACACCGTGATTGCGACGCTCGGCGCCCCGCTCGACGTCGGCGCGGCCGACCTGGCACTGGAGACGTTCCTCCCCGTCGACGAGCAGAGCGCCGCCCTGCTGCGCGAGCTGGCGGCCACCCGGCCCGGCGCATGATCTCTGTGAGGTCATGAGCAGCGTCTGTCAGCTGGACGCCCGCAGCGAGTCCCACAGCCCGCAGTTGTGCTTCGCCGCGAAGTCCACCGGTGCCATACCCGTGGTGGAGACGGCCTGCACCCCACCGGTCCGGACGTCCGGCCAGTCCGGGCCCGGGATCCCGGTGCGGGCGAAGGCCGTCCACCTGTCGATCAGCTGCTGCGCCAGCGCCTCCTGCGCTGCTGTGCGTTGCGGCTTGGGTCGCCCGGGGAAGTTGCTGTCGAAGAAGTACGGGACGTCGACGCCGTGGTGGGCGCCCAGCTCGACCCCGGCGACCTCGCCCGGCTTGGGCTCGGTGAACTCGAACGCGTACACCGGCTCGCGAGTGGCCTCGAAGAACGACCTCGACGTGCACGAGCCCAGCATGCGGCCCTCGTCGGACAGCGCGGTGGCCAGCGCGACCCGGGCCGACGGGTAGGCGTCGAGCGGGTAGCCGGCCGCGACGCGCTCGGCGTCGGCACCGAAGAACACCTCAAGCATCTCCGGGTACGACGCCGTGGCCGCCCGCTTGTCCTGGGCGACGAAGACACGCATCTCGTCGGACGTCACGCCGTGGATCATCGGGACGTCGTTCGAGGTGCCCGCGCGGAAGGCGTCCAGCGGGTCGACGGGCAGTGCCGCGGTGCCCGTGACAGGCAGCCACGGCCGTTCCGCCCCGGTCCGGATCGCGCCGCTGACCTGCTCCTCCGGCATCCCGACCAGCCGTTCGACGGGCAGCGCCCGCAGGCACGCGACGTCGGGGCAGCCCAGCCGGTCCGCGATGGTCGTGGCCCGGGAGTGGGCCTTCGCGAGCGGCAGCATCGCGTTCGAGCAGGGCGCGCTCTGCAGGATCGCCTTGTCGAACAGGCCGCGCGCTGCCGGCGACGCCATCTGCGCGCACGTTGCGAACGCGCCGGACGACTCACCCCAGAGCGTCACGTTGCGCGGGTCGCCGCCGAACGCGGCGGCGTTCTCCCGCACCCAGCGCAGCGCGGCCTGCTGATCGGCGAGTCCGAAGTTGCCGACCGCCGGGTCGTCGAACCCCGGGTGGGCCAGGAAGCCCAGCGCGCCGAGCCGGTAGTTGATCGTCACGACGACGACGTCGCCGCGGTCGACGACACGGGCCGGGTCGTAGGGCGCGCCCTGCCCGCTGGAGAAGCCGCCGCCGTGCACGAAGACCATCACCGGCCGGCCCGCGCCGGCTCCGCGGGGCGCGTCGACGTTCAGGTAGAGGCAGTCCTCGCTGCCCTGGACCCCCTCGCCGGACGCCTGCGAGCACGGCTGCGACGGCGTGGTGCCGTCGCGGACGCCGGCCCAGCCGGCGACCGGCTGCGGGGATCTCCACCGGAGTTCACCGACGGGTGGGGCCGCGTACGGGATGCCCTGCACCCGTAGGTGGGTGTCGGTCGCGACCCCGCGGACCTCGCCGCCCGTCACCTGGACGACGGCCGGATCGGGGGCGGTCTGCGGAGCGGGGGTACCGCAGGCCGCGAGGGCGGCGGCGGTTGCGAAGGCGGCCACAGCCGTGGTCGAAATGCGAAGTTTCGATGGCATGTGATGACGATCGTCGGCAGGTTGTGTTCAGGTCGTCACCCGGTGGTCTACTCCGGGGATACCGCGGGCGGAGTACGGGCGGGCAGCGCCCGCAGGTGGGCGTCGAGGGCCGGCATGGTCGTCTCCTCGTCGTCGGTGGTGTTGATGCCCACCCGCACGAGGATGTCCGCGGCCTCCTGCCAGTGCTGGCGGGCCCGCTCCAGCTGGTCCAGCGCGAAGTACGCGCGGGCGAGGCCGTCGTGCGCGCGGGCCTGGTCGGCGGAGTGGCCGAGCGTGACGGCAAGGTCGAGCGCGACCCGGTGGCATGCGAGAGAACGGTGGGCCGCACCGGTGCTGAGCCGGAGCCGGCCGATGGCCTGGTGCACCTCGAACTGGTTGTTGACGTCGCCGAGCTCGACGGCGAGGGTGAGCGCCCGCTCGAAGGCGCGGTCCGCCTCCTCGTGCCGCCCCACAAGGCGGTGGATGATCCCGAGCCCGAGCAGTGCGCCAAGCTCGGCACTGCGGCTCCTGATGGCCCGCGCCACGACGAGCGTCTGTTCGAAGGCGTCGGCCGCCTGCTCGCGCCGGCCCTTCAGCCGGTGCACGTGCCCGAGTCCGCGCAGTGCCCGGACCTCGTCGTGCGGGTTGCCGATGTCGCGGGCGATCGTGAGTGCGCGTTCGAGGTGCTCGGTGGTGGGTCGCCCGCTGTTCATCTCGGCCCAGCCGAGGCCGACCAGCACCGTCATCTCCCCGCAGCGATCCCGCGTCCGCCGGGCGATGCGCAGCGCTTCCTGGCCGAGGACGACGGCCTGCTCGGGCCGGTCCCTGGCCCGCACGACCTCGGCGAGCCCGGCCAGCGCGGCCACCTCGACCGCGCTGAGCCTGAGGTCGCGGGCGAGGTCGCGGGCGAGCCGGTAGCACTCCGCGGCCGAGTCCTGCCGCCCCAGCGGCCACCGGATGTCCCCCAGGCACAGCAGCACCTTCGCTTCGCCGGACCGGTCGCCGCTCCCGCGAGCGGCGCTCAGCGCCCGGACGTAGAGCTGCTCCGCATCGGCGAGCGGCCCCTGCGAGCGGAGGTGTCGGTGCAGCGTGACGGCCAGGTGCACGGCGTGTCCCGGCCAGCCGTGCCTGGCTGCGTGCTGGGCGACCGCCAGCAGGTTCGATAGCTCGGTGCCGAGCCAGACGTTCGCCGATTCGGCATCGCGGGCGGCGGGAGCGGCGCCGGGCGGCGCGGTGGGGTAGGCGACGTCCATCGCCGCCGCGGCGGCATCGCGGTAATGGTCCAGCAGCCTGCCGATCGCCTCCCTTCCCTCCTGGTCGGCGCCTGCCGGCGGCCCCTGCGCTCCCGCGTGAGCGCGGACGAGGTCGTGGAACCGGTAGCGCCGCGGCGTCAGCTCCTGGAGCAGGTTGGCGTCGAGCAGCTCGCCGATCAGCCGGTCGGCCGTGACGGCGATCGGAGCGGTCAGCGCCGCCACGGCGTCGTGGTCGAAGTCGGCGCCCGGGTGCAGACCGAGCAGCCGGTAGACGAGCTGGAGGTCGGTGCCCAGTTGACGTACCGACAGGTCGAGGGCGGCGGTGACGCTGCGATGCCCCACATCGAGCGCCGAGAGGCGGTGCTGCTGGTTCGCGAGGCCCTGGACGAGGTGCCCCACGGTCCACACGGGGTGCGAACGCAGGCGGGCCGCAGCGATGCGGATCGCCAGCGGCAGCCGTCCGCACAGCTCGACGACCTCCGCCAACGCGTCGGGCGGCGCATCGGCGGTGCGCTGCTCACCGGCGATGCGGCGGAACAGGGCGATCGCGTCCGACCGGGTCAGCACGTCCAGCGAGACGGCGTGGGTGTTGTCCAGCCCGGTGAGCCGCCGCCGGCTCGTGACGAGGACGAGGCAGCCGGGTGTCCCCGGCAGCAACGGCCGGACCTGCGCCTCGCTCGCGGCGTTGTCGAGCAGGAGCAACACCTGCCGGTCGGCGAGCCGGCTGCGGTAGAGCGCCGCGCGGTCGTCCAGGTGTTCCGGGACCTGGTCGGCCGAGACGCCGAGCGTGCGCAGCAACCGGTCGAGCGCATCGGCCGCGTCCACGGGCGGCACGCCGTCGGTGTGGCCGTGCAGGTCGAGGAAGAGCTGCCCGTCGGGGAAGCGGTCGGCCATCCGGTGGGCGGCATGGATCGCGAGTGCGGTCTTGCCGATCCCGGCCATGCCGTCGATCGCACTGATGACCACGGTCGTCGCGTCGTCGAGGTGCTCGAAGCCCGCGAGCTCGGACGCCCTGCCGGTGAAGGCGGGGGAGGCGGCCGGCAGCTGCCGTGGCGCCTCCGGCGTGGGTGTGGAACCCGCGTCCGGGTACGGCGGGGGCGCGGCCTCCGGGTCCTCGGTGACGGCCGCCACCAGCGTCGCTTCCTCGGGAGCGCTCAGCCCCAGCACGGTGGCGAGCAGTCGCACCGTCGTGACCTGCGGCCGGGCGACCTCGCCGGACTCCAGCCGGCGGATCGTCCGCGCGCTGATCCCTGCGCGGTCGGCGAGCTGCGCCTGGGTGAGCAGCGCACGCTCCCGCCAGATGCGCAGCAGCTGCGCCACACTCCCGTCGCCGGTCGGATCGGGTCGCACCGTCATCATCCCCCCTGACACGGCCGCCACGATGCCAGATGCATCCGCTGAGTTGCGATACTTCAGCGAAATGCGTCTTTACTGCCACGTTGGCCTACGGAACGGACATCTCGTGCGTTGACGCTGGCGCCCGCCGACGTGGGCCTCCATGGTCGCGGCGGATGCCACGAAAGGACGGGGAACGATGAGAATCGCGGTCTGGATCGTGTCGGCGCTGCTGGCGCTGGCCTTCTTGTTCATCGGTGGGACGAAGGTGCTGATGCCCGTGGCCGACATGGAGGCCGCGAGCATGGGCGTCCCGGTTGTGCTCCTCAAGATCGCCGGCGTGGCCGAGGTGCTCGGCGCGTTCGGCATCATCCTGCCGGCGGCGACCAGGATCCTGCCGGCGCTCACCCCCGTCGCGGCTGCGGGGCTCACCCTCACCATGGTCGGCGCCACCGTCATCAACATCGGCCTCGGCATCTACGCGCTGGCCGCGCAGACGGCCGTGCTCGGCCTGCTGGCCGCGCTCGTGGCGTGGGCCCGGTTCGGGCCGGCCGCGATCGCACCACGAGGGCAGGCGCCCGTCAGGTCACGCGACGCCGCACCCTCCACGTAACCGAACTCCCCCACCCGTTTTGCCAACCTGCACGCCTTCCAGGGTGTGTGAGTTGGCAAAACGGTGGGGAAGTTCGGGGTTACCGGGCGCTGGCCGGCGTTGCCCGTTTCATGGTGCTGGCAGCTGTGGCACGCAGCCGGCCCACGACGGCGCGCCCCCGCCGCGCGGCCAGCGTCGACGCGCCCCGGATCGAGCGCTGGTAGACGGTCAGCTGCTTGATGTCGTGCAACTGGTCGGTCCACTGCAGCTTGTACCGCTCGGCCGAGCCCAGCAGTTCGTACGTCGTCTGCCCGAGATCGAACGAGCGCTTGATCATGTCGTGGCGGAGGACGAGTCCGGGGGCGAGCGCGCGCAGCTCCGGGTCGAACCCGGTCTTGAGGAAGAAGTGCGACGTCTGGTCCTCGAGGCAGATGTCGGCGGCGATCGCCTTGCCGTCGAGCTTGAGCGTTGCGATGCGCAGGAACCCGGCCTCCGCGGCCCATCCGGAGAGCGCCCGGTAGAACCGCTCCGTGTCGGGCCGGGACGTGATGGCGGTGCCGCTTTCCCCCTTCCAGCCGAGCGCCTCGATGCGGAACGTCTCGTCGAGCAGGTGCGGCAGATCGTCGCACCCGTCCGAGACGTCGAGCTCCAGCTGTCCCTTCCCTGCCAGCTTGCGTCGACGGCGTTCGAGCTGCTTGAGCCACCGCTGGTCGCGGCCTCGCAGGTAGCTGTCGAAGTCCTGGTCGATCGGGACGTAAGGCGAGCGTTGCAGGGTCTGGACGTCGGTGGCGCACCGCCGCGACGCGGCCGCTGCCGTCATCGCGGTGCAGTCGCGGGGCATCAGGTGACCGATGACCGTCGACGACCCGGTTGCGGCCAGCACCAGCTCGCAGAGCTCTTGCACGGCTTCGTCGTCCGCGGCCACGGGACCGAAGACGAACGTGTGCCAGTTGTCCATTCCTCGCAGCTGCCCTCGGTTCCGCAGCATCGGGAGAACTCCGACGAGCCGGCCGTCGCGGCGGGCCTCGATGATTTCCGGATCGCCGCTGCCGAACGCCTCCCACCAGGCGCGGAACCATCCGGGGCGGTGGAACGGGGTCGCGCCTCCCGTCCGGTCCGCCAGCTCGTCCCATTCGGCGGCAAGGGTGTCGTCGATGAAGTTCATAGCACTCCACTGGCTCCGCGCGTGCGGAGTCGAATAGTGGGGATGGTGGACCGTTCACTGATCGGCGGCCGGCGTGCCGCCCGGCCGTCAGATCCGAGCGATGCCGATGTCCATGAGCAGGTGCCGGCCCCACGGCGAGCGTTCAGGAGCGCCCGGCGGTGACCCGCCCGGCCATCGGCGCCGCCCGGTCGCTGCCAAGAGTGCGACGAGAGCGATCAGCACGATCGCGGCGAGCGTTCCCGCGGAACGGGTGGTGTCGTCCGGCCCGACCCGCGGGCGAGCCACCGGGGCTGCGGCCGCGAGGCCGCCCTCGCACATGGCGTCGTGGACGGAACCGCCGCAGTCTGCGGCGGCGACCACCGAAGAACCCGCCGTCGACGGACCGCTCAGCACCTCGCACATGCTGATCGACAGCAGGGCCAGCACGGCGACGGTGATCCACAGCCGCTGGCGGGATGCCCGACGGGGAGCGGTTGGGACCGGCCGGGCTGGTGTCACGGGGCGTGAGAGTACAGATCGACTTCGCAGGGCCTGCAACCTCACACCTCACACAGCGGACGGTGCCGTCACACAGGTCATGCCCTGTGTGACGGCACCACCGGCTATGTGAGGTCGCCGCTCCCGGATGGGCTGGGGTCAGCCGCTCACCGATCGTTCAGCCGGGACCGGCGGGCCGCGTTGATCCGCCACGTTGCCAGGAGCCCGGACACGAGCGCGGCGAAGACGACGAACGGGTGGAGATCCGCGACGATCCCGGTGATGTCCTCTAGAAGACGCACCGACACCAGCATCGCTGCGGCGCCGTAAGCCACGCTCTGCAACCCGGTCAGGAGCACGATCCGTGCATCGTCGCCTTCGACTTGACCGAACATCCACGGCGGCCCGGGGACCCGCCTCGTGGCGATGATGTAGCCACCGGCCGCGAACACGAGCAGACCGAGCGGGGCGAGCACCCACCCCAACACGACGAACACCATGGCAACCCCCTGATCCTCCCGACCACGGTCGAGGGTCGCTGTTTCAGGGCGCTAACACGTCTGTTTCACCTCCGGCCGGTGATCGCCAACCCGCCCTCCCCAGAGCGCACCGCCACGTCAGTGAACTCGTGCTCCGCCATCGCCGCCGTGATCGCGTCGGTGATCCGGCGCGGGGCCTGCGGGCCGTCCGAGCCGTAGCAGACGTGCAGCCGCCCACCGTCGCGCAATGCGGCGTGGAGCAGCCGCAGCTCCGGCGCGGGGGAGCGGGTCCAGAACAGGTTGACATTGATCGTGAATGCAGCATCGAGGCTGCCGTCGGGGACGTCCAGCGTGTTGAGCTCGCCGGTCCGCACCTGCAACCGGCCCGCTTCCACATGCGACGCGCAGCGCTGCGAGATGCGTTGCGTGGCCGTCGCCGACCGGTCGATGGCAAGCATGCTGCCGCGCCCGGTGAGGCGCTCGCAGACCAGCATCGCGGCGGCACCCGGGCCGGAGCCCGCTTCCAGGATCCGCTCGTCGGGGCCGGGATCGAGCAGGTCGACGGCCCACCGGACGCGTTGCGGCACCGCAGCGGCGGTCATGCGGGACACGCTACGGCGCCCAACCCACATGGTCAGCAAAGCCTTACCCGGACGCACCGAGGACTGACCCGCAGGCGATCCCGCGCGACCCCCTCCCGGCCGCACCATCGGAGCCTCGGCAGTGGAGGGAGGCGCGATGACCGGATGTCCGTTCGCGGCCGCACAGGAGTTCCGCAGGCACGGCAAGCAGTTCGCGCCGTCCGCGCTCCTCGCCCGGCTCGGCGAGCTGCGCCCCGCCGCCCCCGCCGGCAGCGCGCTGGCGGCGTTCCTGGACTGCGCGCTGGACAAGCCGGAGGGCCGCTTCCACAACCGCACCTACCTCGCGCTGGCCCAGCTGGAGCGCATCCGGGACGGGCTCGGGATCAGCCCCGACCGGTTCGCGACGCTGCTGGTCGCCGACATCGTCCGGCACGAGGTGCGTGGGCCCGCCGGCGCCGAACGTCCCGACGAGCGGACCGTCCGCACCCGGCTGCGGCACTGCCTGCGGTTCGTGACGGGCAGCGCGATCGACGTCGAGGGGGAGGCGGTGCTCGCCGAGCTGCCCGACCCGCCGGCGTCGCCATGGTTCGCGACCACCGTGGCGCCGGTCTCCCCGCTGCACGACGAGTACTTCTTCATCCGCGCGCTGCAAGCGCACGAGCAGCTCTTCACCGCGCTCGCCGACGACGTGGAGGCCGCCACCGCCGCCCTGCGCGCCGGCGAGATCGCGGCGGCGCTCGTCCGGCTCGACCACGCGGTCGCGACGATGGATCGTGCGGGCGTGCTGTTCCGGATCGTCGCGACGATGCAGGCCGCCACGTTCCACGCCTTCCGCGAGCACACCCAGGGCGCGAGCGCGATCCAGTCGGAGCAGTACAAGCGCTTCGAGCTGGCCTGCGGCCCGCCGACGCCCGCACGGCTGCGCTCCGACGCGTTCACGTCCGTGCCGCGCGTGCTCGCCGACCCACCCAGCGACGACCTGACCAGCGCCTACCTCGACGGCACCCGCAGCGCTCCCGAGGCCAGCGCAGTCGAGATCGGGGCACTCGACGAGCGCATCGCCGCGATCGAGGCCGCCCACCAGCGCTGGAAGGGCGCCCACCACGGCATCGCGGCCCGGATGCTGGGCGACGCGCACGGCTCCGGCTACACCGCGGGCGTGCCCTACCTGCGTGCCTGCCTGGACAACCGGCTCTTCCGGCTCCTCACGGTCGAGCGCGCAGCCCGCGCTGCTTGACCGCACGCCGCGCAGCCTTGCACACTGGTCTGACCGCGGTCAGACCAAGCCGCGGTCAGGTCAGGAGGTGCAGTGGACCCGGCTGCTAGCAGGACCAGGAAGCCGCAGCTGGTGGTCGACGGCCTGCTCGCCCGCATCCGGTCGGGGGAGTGGCCGGTCGGCACGCGCCTGCCGTCGGAGCGCGATCTGGCGGCCGTGTTCTCGGTCAGCCGGGCGGGGGTGCGGGAGGCGCTGCAGGTGCTGCAGCTGTCCGGCCACGTCGAGACGCGGGGCGGCGACGGCAGCTTCGTCGCGCGCGCGTCCGGCGGTCTCGACGACGACGCCGGGCTGGTGGCCGGCATGTCGATCAGCGCGGCGCTCGAGGCGCGGGAGGCGGTCGAGCTGTCGAGCGCGGTGCTGGCGATCCGCCGCGCGACCCGCTCCGACCTGCTCAAGCTGCAAGCCGTCGTCGCCGAGATGGAGGAGCAACTCGAGCGGGGCGACCACAAGTCGTACCTGCTGAGCACCCTCGACATGCACATCCTGGTGGCGAAGGCGGCACACAACGCCTACCTGATCCGGGCCGTCACCGAGCTGACCGAACGTCATCGCGACGACCAGTGGCTGGTGCACGCGCACTACGACCCCGGCATCGCCGCGTACTCGTTCGAGCTGCACCGCGACCTCGTCGACGCGATCGTCGACAAGGACGTGCTGAAGGCGATCGAGGCCACGACCAGCCACTACGAGGAGTACCCGGTGCTCACCGCACGCGCTCGGACCGAAGGTGACACGTGACCGTGCTCAACAAGACTGGGCTGAACAAGACTGGGCTCAACGCCGAGATCCGCGCGCACTTCCCCGTCACCGACCGGATGCTCTACCTCGACGCCGCGCACCAGACGCCGCTCGCGGTGCCGGTGCGGGCCAGCCTCGACGCCTTCCTCGACGAGGCCCAGTTCACCGCCGGCCCCAAGGCCGGGTGGCTGGACCGGGTCGAGCAGGTGCGCGCCCAGCTGGCCGGGCTGCTCGGCGTCGGCGCCGGCGAGATCGCCTTCACCAAGAACACCTCGGAAGGCCTCAACATCGCCGCGCACGGGCTGCGGTGGGCGCCGGGCGACAACGTCGTGCTGCTGGCGTCGGAGCACCCGAACAACGCCTACGCATGGCTGTCGCAGCGCGCCGCCGGGCTGGAGGTCCGGCAGGTCCCCGACGACAAGACGTGGGCCGACGCCGAGACCTTCGCCGCCGCCGTCGACGGGCGGACCCGCGCGATCGCGCTCTCGCACGTCATGTTCCACAGCGGGCAGCGCAACGACGTCGAAAGCGTGGTTGCGCTGGCCCGTTCGGTCGGCGCCGAGGTGGTGCTCGACGCGATGCAGTCGGTCGGGGTGCTGCCGGTCGACGCCGGCGCGCTCGGTGTCGCGGCGCTGGCCGCCGGCAGCCACAAGGGCCTGCTGGTCCCGCAGGGCCTCGGGTTCCTCTACACGGCCACGGATACCGACGTGCTGGCCCCGACCTACGTCGGCACGGCCGGGGTCGCGAACACCAGCGACGACCTGGTCGCCGGCCCGGACGCAGTTGTGCTGCGGCCCGACGCGCACCGCTTCGAGATCGGCAACTACAACCTGCCGGCCATCCACGCGCTCGGTGGGGCGCTCGACCTGCTCGGATCGATCGGGCTGCCCGCGATCGCCGAGCACCTGCTCGACCTGGGGGACCGGCTGATCGGGCACCTCGACCGGCTCGGGATCGGCCTGCTCGGTCCGCGCGAGCGGGACCGCCGCAGCCACATCCACGTCCTGGACCTCCCCGACGCCGGCTGGCCGCCGTACCTCGCCGCTTCCGGCGTCCGGCTCTCCCCGGTGCGCGACGGCTTGCGGGTCTCGTTCGGGATCTACAACACGGCCGAGGACGTCGATCGCCTCGCCGTGATCGTCGAGCGTGGGCTGCGCACGGTGCCGGCTCGCGCCTCATGACCACCCGGGCCGTCGAGCCGGTGCCCGGCGCGGGGATCCGGCTGGCCATCACCGGTGGCCGTGCCGAGATCACGCTCGCCCGCGCGGCGCAACGCAACACCCTCGACAGCCGCGCGTTCGCCGGCCTCGCCGGGGCGTTGCGGCTGATCGACCAGGACCCGGCGGTCGGCGGCGTACTCCTGACGTCGTCGGTGCCGGACGTCTTCTGCTCGGGCGGGACCTACGTCGACCCGGAACACCCTGGACGGCCCTCGCCGCAGTACGCCCCGCAGCTCACCGCCTGTTTCGACAGGTGGACCGCGCGCCGCGTGCCGGTCGTGTGCGTGGTGGCGGGCGCCGCGCGGGCGTTCGGTGCGGCGCTCGCGCTGACCAGCGACCTGACGATCGCCACGCCCGCCGCGTCGTTCGGGCTGCCGGAGCTGAGCGGCGGGGTTGTGCCGTCGTTCGCGATCGCATTGCTGTGCACCCGATACCCGTCACGGATCGTGCGGGAGCTGGTGCTGAGCACCGAGGCCATGGGCGTCGAGCAGGCCGAACGCCGCGGGCTGGTCAACGCCGTCGCACCTGATCAGGGCGCTGCGGAACGGCTCGCCCGCGTCCTGCTCGACCGGTGGGCGCAGGCGGGTCCCGACGCCGTCCGGCAGGCGATGTCGACGCTCGCCGAGATCGACGCCGCGCCCGACCTCGCCGCCGCCCGGCAGATCGCCGTCGCCGGGGTGGAGGAGCAGTTGCACCGCTTCCGCGACGGCAGGAGCAACCAGACTTACCTCGATACGTGACGGGGGAGGCGCGGCAGGCTGAGCCACGCCGCCAGCAACCCGGCCGCGCCGACCAGCACCCACAGCACCCAGGGGCCGAGCGCGTAGGCTGCGCCACCGATGATCGGGCCCGCGCCCGTGCCGATCGTGTACGCGGCGCCGTACATCCCCTGGTAGCGCCCGGTCATCCGCGGGGGAGTGAGGCTGCCCAGGTGGGCGTGGGCGACGGAGCTGGAGAGCATCTCGCCGAGCGTCCACAGCAGAACGGTTGCCGCGAGCGGCACCATGTGGGCCATGAAGCCGGTGAGCGCGAGCCCGGCGCCGATGAGCAGGTTGCCGACGGCCAGCACGTGCTCCGGCCGGTAGCGGGCGACCGCGCCGGTGATCGGCAGCTCCAGCAGCAGCACCAGCAGCCCGTTCAGGCCGAGCAGCAGCCCGAAGTCCCGCGCGCTCAGCCCCGCGTCGTTGACGTGCAGCGGCAGCCCGACCGTCGACTGGATGTAGACGAACTCGCCGACCACCGTCATCAGCAGGAACCGCATCAGCGTTCGATCGGCGAAGGCGCGTCGATAGCTCGGCGCGTCGACGTCCGTCGTGGATGCCGGCGCGTCGGGATACCGTGGTGCGTCGCGCAGCAGCACGGCCACGACCACGCCGAACAGCAGGCACAGGGCGGCGTTGCTCAGGAACAGCTCCACGTAGGACGAGCTGGCCAGCACTCCGCCGATGACACCGCCCAGCGCGGCGCCCAGGTTCATCGCGAAGCGGAACACCCCGAAGGCCGCGAGCCGCTGCCGGTGGGTCGTCACGGAGTCGAGCAGCACCGCGGCCGCCGCCGGCCGGTAGATCTGCGACGTGACGCCGATCAGGCCGACCACCGCGACGATGCCCGGGTACGACCCGAGCGCCGGCACGAGCGCCGTCAACCCGGCGGTGGGTACGGCCGAGAGCACGATGGTCCATCGCCGACCGATCCGGTCGGCGAGGAAGCCGCCGACGGTGTTGCCGAGCACGTTGCCCAGCCCCGAGACGCCCAGGACCAGCCCCGCGGCGCCGGCCGAGTACCCGCGCTCCGTCAGGTACAGCACGATGAACACCGGCAGGAAGTTGCCGACTCGGTTGACCAGGATGCCGGCGCTGATGATCCACACGCGGGCCGGCAGCCCACGCAGCGCGTCGCGGAACCGCAGCGCGTCGACGTCCGACCGTTGCGGCGGCGTGCTCACGCGGCGGGTTCCGTGCGGATCCGGATCTCCGCTGCCAGCTGTTCGGCATGGGCGACCGCGTCCGCAGCGGTGGCGCCGCGGGCGATCACATGGCCGATCTTGTCCTCGTTCCAGGTCAGCGGCGGGATCTCGGCGCCGGGCTCGACCGCGAGGCGTAGCTCGGCGAGCGCGGGATCGGCGCGCACGGCGTCGACGCCCGCGACATCGACGACCCGCCCCGGCTGCGGTGTCAGGAACCGGATGGCCGCGCCCGCGCGCGGAACCGGAGCCGTGACGAGCGGCTCCACCAGGCCGAACGGGGCGCCCAGCGCGTAGCGCTCCATGTCGACGCCGTACACGATCCGGGCCAGCTCGTTGATCCGGTCGCCACCGATGCGGTTGTGCGACTCGACGATCCGCGGGCCGCGCCCGGTCAGCTTGACCTCGGTGTGCGCCGGGCCGTTGCGCAGCCCGACGGCGTCGAGGAAGTCCGCAACCAGCTGAATGGCTTCCCGCAGCGTCCCGGCCGGGAAGCTGCTGGGCTGCGAATGCCCGATCTCGACGAATCCGGGGCCGATCGCCTTGTCCGTCGTCGCAACGACCACGTGCCGCCCGTCGAAGCTCAGTGTCTCGACGCTGATCTCGGGACCGTCCAGGAACTCCTCGATGAGGAACTCGTCGAACGACTCGGCGCTGGACAGGTCGCCCGGAGCCCAGCTGCGGTTGCCGAGTGCCCGGAAACGGTCGGCGACGGCGTCTACGTCGGCCCGGTCGTTGATGCGGAACACGCCCAGGCTGCCCGATTCGCGGACCGGCTTGACGATGATCGGGAAGCCGTAGGTCTTGCCGAACTCGTGGATGTCGTGCACGGACCGGCCGACCGCGGAGGCCATCGGGCTGACCCCGTGGGTGGCCAGGTGCCGGCGCATCCGCCACTTGTCCAGCAGCAGCTCGACCGTCTCTGCCGTCTCCAAGGACTCGCCGCCGAGCCCGAGCGCCTCGTTGATCCGGGCTGCGGGCAGCAGCCCGAGCTCGAACAGCGAGACGGCGGCCTGGATCGGGTGCGTCTCGTGCAGCGCGCGGACCAACGGCAGGAGGCGATCGACGTCGCCGTAGTCGACCAGCAGCGCCTGGTCGACGAGCGGCGCGTAGGCGGGGTCATACGCGTCGGGGAACTCGACGAGGACGACGTCCAGACCCAGCTCCCGGGCCTTGCGCACGTGCTCGACCCCACCACCGACGACCAGGATCCGGGGCACAGCTCCTCCTGAGGATAGACACCGGTGAACACGTTATGGTGGTTACAGAGGAGTGTCAACCGGCTATCGGGTTATGGTGGTGTCGTGACAACAGGAACGCCGTCGCACGCCGACCTGCTATGCGCGTTCGCCAACACCCTCGACGTGGACGTCGACGCCACCGTGCCCGAAGCGCTGCTCGACGCGGCCGCGCTCACCGCCTGGCTCCGCGCCCAGGACCTGATCGGGCCCGATGAGCAGGCCGACGACAGCGAGCTCCGCATCGCCCGGTCGCTCCGGTCGGGCCTGCGCACCGCCATGCTGCGCCACCACGACGACGAGGATCCGTCGCCGGTGGCCGGTCTCGACGTCGCCGCGCGGCTGCCGCTGCGGGTCGACTTCGACGGCACCAGCCCGCGGCTCGCCCCGGCGGCCGGCGGCGTCAAGGGCGGGCTGGCCCGGCTGCTCGTCGCGGTGGCCGACGCGCAGGCCGCAGGCGACTGGGTGCGCGTGAAGGTCTGCATCGCCGACGAGTGCCAGTGGGCTTTCTACGACACCTCGAAGAACCGGTCGCGGCACTGGTGCTCGATGGGCGTCTGCGGCAACCGGCAGAAGACCCGCACCTACCGCGCCCGTCGGCGTGCGAACCAGTGACCTGACGGAGTAGAGCTGATAGTCGGGTGAGAATCCGACAAAGACGGCACTCCTGACCCCTTGTCCGTCGTTGGTGCAGGTAGGTCGGCGCGGAGGAGCAACACCATGGTGAGTTTCATCGGAGCCCTGATCGGCTACGTCCTGACAGCCTTCGTGCTGGTGATGATCGCCCGGCTGGTGGTCGACTGGGTCGTCGCACTGGGCAAGGACCCGGAGTGGGTCGGGAAGGTCCGCCAGGTCACCCACTCCCTGACGGAACCGGTGATCGCCCCGGTGCGGCGCATCCTGCCGCCGGTGCGGGCCGGCGGGCTTGCCATCGACCTCGCGTTCACCATCGTCCTGCTCGCGGCGCTGATCCTGCGGACGGTCGCGTTCAGCTTCTAGCGGGTTCGATGTCGAGCGCGAGGTGGAGCTGGCGCGTCCACCAGCGCACGTGCGTGCTCGGGTCGTCGGCCGCCTCGCCGTCGAGGCCGGCGCTGCGGCGGAAGGCTGCTCCGTAGAGGGCCTCGGTGGCCATCGCGTGGTGCAGGGCCGCGACCGCGTGGCGGGTGTCGTCGACGGAGCTGCCGGGCGGGCGGAGCCGCTGGAGGGCGTCGACGACCGGGTCGAGCATGCCGCTGCCCGGGTCGCGCCAGCCTGCGGTGTGCAGCGCGACGGCCAGCTCGCCGTAACCGCCGCGGTAGAACGTTTCCAGTGATCGGACGAGCTCGCCGAGGTCGGCGCCACGGTCCAGCCAGGTCTTCAGGACGTCCTCGAGCGCGGCCCGGAGCGTGCGGCCGCCATGCCGGAGCAGCTGCGTGAGCAGCTCCTCGCGGTTGCCGAAATGGTGTGTGACGCCGGCGTCGGTCATGCCGATCCGCGCCGCCACGGCCCGCACCTGCACCGCGGCGACACCGCCTTCGGCCAGCAATGATGCGGCGGCTTCGAGGATCTGCCTGCGTGCCTCCGCCGGCGGTCGCCGCACTCTGGGCGAGCTCATGTGCGGCACCTTACCTTGACACGCCAAGGTCATCGACCTAGCTTACCTTGACAGCTCAAGGTAGGGGGAGAAGTGGCGACGATCTCCATCACGGCCGGCGATGCGACGCTGCTGGCCACGGTGACCGGCAGCGGTCCGACGGTCCTGCTGCTCCATGCGGGAGGGGAGCGCCGCAGCGTCTGGGCGCCGGTCGCGGAGCGCTTGAGCATGCGCACGGTGGCCTACGACCTGCGTGGGCACGGCGAGAGCTCCGGCCGGGCGACGTCGCTCGCGCAGATCGCCGAAGACGTCGCCGAGATGGTGGTCCGCGAACCGCCACCGATCGTGGTGGTCGGCACCTCGCTCGGCGGGCTGGCAGCCCTCGCCGCCCTCGCGGAGCCCGCCACCGCGCAGCGCGTCGCCGGCCTGGTGCTCGTGGACGTCGTGCCCGACCCGGATCCGGACCGGGCCCGCGCCTGGCTGGCCGAGCAGGGCCTGGGCCGCCGCCGCGCCGAGCTCGTCGACGACATCCTCGGATCGGGTTATGGGCTGGCCGCGGTGGCTGCGGCTTTGGAGGTGCCCATGATGCTCGTTCGGGCGGGACGCTCGGCGCTCGCCGACGCCGAGGTCGACCGGTTCCGCTCGGCCAATCACCGCGTCACCGTCGTCGAGGTGCCGGCGGCCGGTCACCTCGTGGCCCGGGACGCTCCGGCCGAGCTCGCGCTCATCGTCGAAGGGTGCGCAGCTGCGTGGCTTCGCCCGCCGCGGAGTGCCAGCGCGCCTGCGGCGACCAGCACGAGCGGCAGGAGGGAGGCCGGGGAGATGCCCTGATCGGTCACGAGCTCGTCGAGCCCGATCTTGCTCACCGTGTACAGCCCGGCCGCCGCCGCGAGGGTGCCGGCCACCGCGGCCGCCGTCCGGATCGTGCCGGGCGCCGGCGCCTGCCGCTCGAACCGGCGGAAGAGCATGACGAGGCCGAGGCATGCCAGCGAGCACGCGACCAGCCAGCCGGCCAGCGCCAGGAACCAGACCGGGGTGTCCGCGGCCGGCAGCCGCGCCCCGACGACCAGCAGCCCGGCCTGCACGATGTAGCAGGCGGTGAGGTGCCAGCAGAAGACGGTCATGATCACCGTGCTGCCCGTCGCCGCCGCGAACCAGACCCGGGGACGCTGCATCAGCGCGGTGCCCGCGCGGCGCAGGAGCAGCGCAGTGCCGACCAGGAAGAAGCTCTGCGCCAGCAGTGCGAGGTTGGGCGGCGCGGAGTTCGACAGCTCGTTGCCGGGGATGCCGACCATCAGCACCGGGTAGGCGGACGTACCGAACACCAGCAGCGCAGCGCCGGCCAGCCCGCCGACGGCGAACAGTCCCGCGAGCCGGCGGCCGCCGCGCTGCAGCGTCCCGTCGGCGTAGCCGTAGCCGAGCTGGTGCGCCGCGAGCCAGACGAACAGCATGTTCGCGTATCCGATGTCCGGAAGGCCGGCCCCGAGCTTGACGACGTCGACGAGCGCGACCGCCGCGGCGAGCGCGCCCATCACCGGCCACAGGCCGTACCGCTCGTGCAGCCGCATCATCGTCGGCGCCGCCAGCACGATCACGAGGTACACGCCGAGGAACCACAGCGGCACCGTGATCGTCTGCAGGCCGACGGCGAATTGGCCGCTGTTGAACCCGGCGGTGTACATCAACACCGCGAGCCCCGTCCAGACCGCCACCATGACCAGCGCCGGAGGCAGCAGCCGGGAAAGCCGCGACCTCACGAACGTCCCGAGCGGCGGCCGGTGGCGTAGCGCGCGGGCGTGCGCGAACCCGCCGACGAAGAAGAACAGCGCCATCACCTGCCACACCCAGGTCGACAGCATCAGCGGCATCGACGTGCTGACATCGCCCGCGCCGTGCAGCGTGAGCAGGGCGACCACCCAGTGGCCGAGCACGACCATGCCGATCGAGAACAGCCGGATCAGGTCGACGTACCGGTCCCGGCCGGCCGGCGTGGCCGCGGCGAGCTCCGCCGTACTCCGTGGGGACGTGAGCGCGTTCGTCATGGCGATCAGATTGGCCAGCCGGGGGCGCCTGCGGATCCGAGAGACTACGGAGCGGCTATGACGGCAAGGTCACGCCGCCCCCCGGCCGAGGTGATGGGGCGTTCGTCGTGGTTCCTGGTCCGGGTCGACCCATCTGGGTGGGATGAACTCCGGTAATCCATCTACTATTCGGACGAACCATTCCGTGGCATGGATCTCCCGGTGATGCATCCTGCACAACATCACCAAGTTGTTGATTTCAGTGGGTCCGCCGTTCTGCCATTCAACAATATGGTGGATGTCGCACCAAGCTCCAATTCACGGGTCGCGACACATCGTTCTTCGAACGTCCCGACCAGGGTGTCTGCCTGCAGTTGTGCCACCCCGTCGAGGGCGGCCTGCAGGTTCTCGGACATAACTCCATTTTAGACGTGGTGAAGATCCATAGCCACTCCAATTTCGACTTCATCTCTTGCTTTCGGGGTGGTCGGGTTGGGTGAGGAGCGTATTTCCTGGTTGCGTCTCCTGCCGTCCCCGACCTGCACTCGAGTCCTGACGATCAGCCTGCGGGAAGAAGGTGGTCCTCTTTCCTGTGGTGCCGTCTAGAGACGGTTCTCGCACCGCACACACCGGATGGCTTCGGCACACAGGTCATAACATGTGTGCCGACACCACCACGTGTGTGCCGTCGCACCAACGGCGTGCCCGCCACCTACCGCCCCGCCAGGGAGACCGTCGACAACGACGTTCTGGCTGTTTGTGAGCGCTAACAACAGCCAAAACGTCGTTGTCGACGCCCAAGACCGGCCCGCGCCGAAGGCTTGCCCGCCACCCACAGGTGGGCTGAGAGTGCCATCCCGGAGATCTGCCCGCCCGGCGAGGGCGCCCTTGAGAACGCGCGACCACCAAGACCAACCGAACCGCCGCCCGAACCAGCCACTGCAGGACCCGCCCCGAGACATGATCACGATCTACAACGGCAGTACTGGGGTCGACGCCGGCAGGCAGGACGATGCGCATCACCACCGGTGGGCGGGAGACCTACGGGACGCCACAAGCCGAGCCGCGGGATCCACACCCGACCAGGCCGCGGCGCAATTGCTCCAGATCAGGTACAGCGCGAAGCCGCCGAGGCCGAGCACTCCCAGTACCGGTCGGGCAAGGCACACCGTTCCCCACGCGACCAGCACGGCGTACGTGAGCAGCGTCAACGGCGCCCGCCGGACCGCGAGCCAGGCGGAGGTACGCAGCAAAGCCGGCAGTGGCAGTTCCGGTGCCTGGGACAGTCCGGCGACCGCGACGAGCGCGGTCGGCACGCCGAGCAGCACCAGCACGCCGAGCAGCGGTCCGATCAGTGCCGCCCACGGCGTCGCCCAGATCGCGAGCACGTCGACGACCACGACGAACAGCAACCCGCAGAGCAGGGCCCACACAGCGGTGGCCCGCCCCGCGTGGCGCCGCGCGCCTCGCACGGCGTCGCGGAGCGGCATCGCGGTGCCCCGCTCCCGCGCTGCGGAGAACGCGTGGAACGCCGCCGCGATGCCGGCACCGAGCGGGACCGCGCAAAGCAGCAGAGTGGGCCAGGTCGTGAGGGGATCGGCGAGCAGCGTGAGCGCCGCGACGAGGGGCAGCGCCGAAGCGCCGAAGCACGCCCCCGCGACGAGAGCGAGGTAGGCGATGTCGAAGACCGCCTCGTAGGTCTCCGGCCGACGGAGCAGTGCGCGCACGTCGCCCGTGGTCCCAGCCTGCTCATCCAGCCTGCTCACCCCTTGAGCCCGCTCGTCGCGATGCCCTGGATGAACTGCCGCTGCCCGAGCAGGAACACGAGCACGACCGGGAGGACCGATATCACCGAGCCGGTCATGATCATCGCGTACGCGGCGTCGAACTGGCCCACGAACGACCGCAGCCCCAGCTGGACCGTCCACAGTTCGTTGCTCGTGAAGTAGATGAACGGGCCCATGTAGTCGTTCCACGTCGTGACGAACGTGAGCAGCCCGAGGCTGGCGATGGCCGGGCGGGACAGCGGCAGCATGATCCGCGCCCAGATGCGGTACTCGTTCAGCCCGTCGATCCGCGCCGCCTCGATGAGCTCGTCGGGGATCGACTGGTAGTACTGGCGCATCAGGAACACGCCGAACGCGCCGAACGCCTGCAGCAGGATGATCGACAGGTGGGTGTTCACCAGCCCGAGCTTCTCCATGATCAGGTACTGCGGGATCATGTAGGCCTGCCACGGCACCGCGATGGTGGCGAGGTAGGCGAGGAAGAGCCAGTCGCGGCCGGGGAAGCGCAGCTTCGCGAAGCCGTACGCCGCGAAGCTGCCCGTCAGCACCTGCAGCAACGAGATGGTGATCGCGAGGAACGCCGAGTTGCGCAGGTAGGACAGCATGGGGATGCGCGTCCAGATGTCGGCGTAGTTCGACCACACGAACTCCCGCGGCACCCATTGCGTCGGCACCGTGAAGACCTGGTTGTCGTGCTTGAGCGACGACGAGATCATCCACACGAACGGCACCAGCACGAGCAGGCACACGACCGTGAGCAGGAGGGCGTAGGCGATCTTCCGGCCGCGGGTCGCAGGCGTCGTCGTCATCGGGCCTCCCGGCGCCGCTGGAGCTGGAACTGGAGCACCGTGAACCCGGCGACCAGCACGAACAGCACCAGCGAGATCGCCGATGCGAACCCGAAGCGCCCCTCCTGGATGCCTTGCAGGTAGATCAGCTGCGAGAGCACGATCGTCGCCCGGCCCGGCCCGCCGTCGGTCATCACGACGATCAGGTCGAAGATCTTGAAGCTCGCGACGGTGCACATGATCAGCACGAAGAACGTGGTCGGGCGCAGCCCGGGCAGGGTGATGTTCCAGAAGCGCTGCCAGGCGTTCGCCCCGTCCACCTTCGCCGCCTCGTACAGCTCGGTCGGGATCGTCTGCAGGCCGGCCAGGAACAGCACCATGTAGTAGCCCATGTCGCGCCAGACGCTCGCGACGATCACCGCGGGCATCGCCCACGCGGTGCTCGACGTCCAGCCCGGCGGGTCGTCGACGCCCAGCGCCAGCAGGAACTGGTTGATCGGCCCCGATGTGGGGTTGAACAGCATGTTCCACACCACCGCGACCGCGACCAGCGACGTCACGTAGGGGAGGAAGAACGCCGTGCGGAAGAAGCCGAGGCCGGCGAGCGAGCGGTTCAGCAGGAGCGCGAGGCCGAGCGCCACCGCCATCGTGAGCGGGATGTGACCGACCGCGTAGTAGACGGTGTTGCCGAGCGCGATCCAGAACGTCGAGTTCCGGAACATCCGCTCGAAGTTCTCCAGCCCGACCCATTCCGGCTCGTCGGTCCACGGACTCCAGTCCATGAACGACAGCGCGAGCCCGAACACCATCGGTACGAGCGTGAGCAGGGCGAACCCGAGGAAGTTCGGCAGGATGAAGCTCCACCCCGTCAGGATCGACCGCAGTGTGCGACGCCGCGCGCGGGTGGCGGGTGCGGGCGGGCGTCGCGTCCGCATGGCCGGCACGGCCGGCTCGGTGCTGATCACCATGTCGCTCTCCTCGCGAGCCCGCCGCAGCGGCGGGCTCGTCCGTCCCGTCAGCGGACCTCGTTCTTCACACGGTCCCCGGCTTCCCGCAGCCCGTCGTCGACCGGCTTCTCCCCGGTCATGATCAGCGAGTGCTCCTCGGTGAGGATCGTGTCCACGTCGCTGGTCGTCTCGCTCACCGGCATCTCCAGCACGATCTTCTTGTCTTCGGTGAACGCCTTCTTCGACAGCTCGTCCGACGGCAGCGCGGTGAACGCCGCAGTCACCGCGTCCGAGCGGAAGGCCGGCACGACCCCGATGGCGGCGATCGCCTTGGCGCCTTGCTCACCGGCGGCGAAGCGGACGAACTCCTTCGCCACCTCGGCGTTCTTGGCCTTCTCGTTGACCGCGAACGCCGTCGGCGAGCCGAAAGTGGTCGTCCCGGCACCGGGGGCGAGCTGCGGCATGGGTGCAACGCCCCAGTCGACGCTGCTCTTGCCGCTCGCTATGGCGGCCTTGATCGACGCGATGTACCAGGTGCCCATCGGCAGCATCGCGGTCTGCCCGGTCTCGAACATGCTGCGGTAGTTGACCTGCTGGGTCCTCGCCGTCCCGTAGTCGAGCGCGGCGCCCGAGCGCTGCAGGTCCAACGCCAGCTCGTACTGGCTCTTCATGAACCCGTAGTCGCCACCGAGCTGGTCGCCGCCGGTCTGCGCAGCCGCGATCGCCTGCACGACCGAACGCCAGGTGTGGTGGTAGGTGCCGTACACCTTCTGGCCGTCGGCCGTGGTGCCGCTGGTGAGCTTCTTCGCGAGCTCGCCGTACTGGGCCCAGGTGAGCTGATCCGGGTGCGGCAGCCCGGCCGCGTCGAACAGCTTCTTGTTGTAGTAGAGCAGCCAGAAGTCCTGCCGGTAGGGCACAGCGGCGTACTTGCCGCCGATGTCGAACGGTTCCAGCCCGGCCATCTTGTCGGTCGGCAGCTCGCCGACGAGATCGGTGAGGTCGAGCAGCTGGCCCCGGCTGGCGTAGCGGGCGTAGTCCGTCACGTTCTTCATGGTGAGCACGTCGGTCGTGTCACCGCCCGCGAGCATCGTCGCCACCTTCTCCGGGTAGTCCTCGGCGAGGATCTCGACGGGCTGGATCGTGACGTTCGGGTGGACCGCCTCGAACGCGTCGAACAAGGCCCGGAACTCCGGCGTGCTCTCCAGGTTCCACGCCGAGACGGTGAGGGTCACCGGGCCGGACGGGTCAGCCGGCGCTGTGGCCGGCGACGAGCAGCCGGCGAGTGCGACCGCGGCGGCGGTCGCGATCGCGGCGAGTGCGGACGGGTAGCGCTTCATTGCGTCTCCTGTTCGTGGGTCTGGAGGCGGAGCGGCGATGTCGTGGCGGTCGGCCGGACGGGTCAGAGGTGGCTGAGCTCCGGGAGATCGACCCGGGTCTCGGCGCCGTCGCACCAGATCACGGAGGCGCGACCGGCCGTGACCGTGACGGCGGGCGGCGCGGCCACGGTCTGCGCCCCGGAGAGCAGGACGCCGGCGACGTACCACCGCCCCTTCTGCGCAGCGCCCGCGCTCGCTCGCCACGGGATCCGCGTGGTCGGCGAGAGCGGGGTCGCGTCGGACATGGTGAGGACCCCGGACCCGGGCAGCCCGCCGAGGTCGACGACGAGCGACGTCGGCCCGTCGGGCGCGACCGGCCACCCCCCGACGCGCAGCGGACCGGCCGGCTCGTACCCGTGCCCCTCGACCCGGGCGAGCCGCACCTCCCACGGGCCCCGCACGATCGAGCCGATGACGATCTCGGGACCCAGCGTGACCTCGCCGGTCCGGCCCGATCCGTGGTCGGGCAGGCCGGGCGTGGGCTCCACCCAGTGCGCGCGGCCGATCGAGAAGCCATAGCCTGCATCGCCGGTCACGCCGAGCGTGAGCGTGCGGAACCCGGCCCGGTGCGACGCGTGGCCACCCTCGTCGAGGAGGCTCACCCCGGCGTCGAGCGGCTCGTCCCATCCCGGCGCCGACAGCACCGGGCTCGTCACCGTCGAGTATCCGATGCGGGCGTACAGCGGCGAGTCGGACACGAGCGCGCCCTCTTGCCCGTGGTCGGTTCCGTGGTTGACCACGCGCACGATCCCGTCGGCCCGCGTCCCGGCGACGAGCCAGCCGGGTGCGCGCACGACCATCGTGACGTCGCCGCGCTCGACGGGGAGCGGCTCCTCGACCGCCGTCCAGACCGGGTGGTCGGCCGCCAGCGCGAGCCCCGCCATCCCCTTGAACGCCCAGTAGGGCGAGCCGGGTCCGGAGTAGCGCTGCGCGATCGGAAGCCACCCCGCGTGCCATCCGAGCGGGAGCAGGCCGCGCTCGTCGGGGACGCCGTTGTCGAGGAAGTGGCGCAGGATCCCGCTCGCCGCGCGGCGCAGCCCACCGGGGGTCAGCGCCGTGCTGCCGGTGATCGCGCCCGCCCAGAACGGTGCTGCGGCGGCGAATCGGTAGGTGAGGCTGCGGCCCTGCACCAGCGGTCCCCCGTCGGCTCCGACGAGCGCCGCCGCCTGCGGGAGGAACTCGTCGAGCCGCGCGAGGTAGCGCTCGCGCAGCTCCTCCGCGCGCTCGTCACCCGCGGCCATCTCCAACCAGACCGCGGGATAGAAGTGCAGCGCCCAGCCGGCGTAGTGGTCGAACGACCGCTCGGGCCCGTCGGCGAACCAGCCCTCGGCGCGCACGAAGCTCTCGTGCACAGCGAGGTCGTCGTCGAGATCGGCCTTGCTCCACGGACCGCCGACGCTGCGCAGGAACGTCTGGGTCACGATGCGGAACCACACCCAGTTGATCGGCGGGATCTGCGCGCCGACCAGCTCCGCCAGGTAGCCGACGAGCCGGTCCCGGGTCCGCTCGTCGAGCACGTCCCAGATCCGGCTCCTGGTCAGGTGCAGCCCGAGCGCGAGCGCAGCAGCCTCGACCTTCGCCTGGTCGTGCTCGCCGGGCCGCACCCAGCGCCCCGGGTTGTCGGGATCGACGCCCGCGGTGAGCCCCTCGGCGTACCACTCGGCGAGCTCCGCGCTCGCCGCGTCATCGGTGCCCGCGATGCGGAATGCGGCGCCCATGAAGCTGCGCGCGAAGCCCTCCAGCCCGTCGACGCGCGTGCCGTAACCGCCGGGTGCGCCGGGCGGTGTGATCGTCGCGTGATCCGCGCTCGCCCAAGGCCGGAGTGCGGCGAGCAGCCGATCGGCTGTCGCCAGCCAGTCGGCGCGGGCGAGCCCGGTGAACGGCGAGAGTCCGCCCGGCCCGGACACAGAGGGTGTCATGCGGCCACCTCCAGATCGGCGGCGTTCACCTGCGCGGTGAGCGCATCGCCGCGCACCCAGCGTTCGAGCTCGTCGATCGCGGCGTCGGCGAGCCGGAGCGTCTCGCTGCCGAGCGAGCCGGCGATGTGCGGAGTGATCGACACGTTGGGGAGGTCGTAGAGCGGCGAGTCGTCGGGCAGCGGTTCGGGGTCGGTCACGTCGAGGATCGCGTCGAGCCGCCCACTCGCGCACTCACGGACCAGCGCGTCGGTGTCGATGAGCGCGCCGCGCGCGGTGTTGACGACCGTGCCGCCGTCGCGGAGCAGGGCGAGCTCCGCCGCGCCGATCATCCCCAGCGTCTCGGGCAACGCCGGCGCGTG
Organism: Pseudonocardia sp. TRM90224; assembly: GCF_021245725.1. Classification (GTDB taxonomy): domain Bacteria; phylum Actinomycetota; class Actinomycetes; order Mycobacteriales; family Pseudonocardiaceae; genus Pseudonocardia. Next base: position 35,169 of record NZ_JAJGSX010000032.1, read on the forward strand.
CAGGCTCAGCACGTCGACCGAGCGGAGCAGCTCGTCGAGGTCCACCAGCCGGGCGCCGGCGCGGGCGACCGCCACCGGATCGGCGTGGGGGTCGTAGACGAGCACCTCGGCGTGGTCGAGCTGCTGCAGGTGCGCGACCACCCGGCGCCCGATCCGGGAGAACCCGACGATGCCGACGCGCCGCCCGTAGTTCGTGTACCGGTCGGAGGTGAGCTGGGCGCGCCAGCCGTCGCGGAACTGCCGCGGAACGCGGGCGAGGTACTGGGCACGCTTGCCTGCCAGCACGATCTGGGCGTAGGTGAACTCGGCGACCGGGATGGCGTTGGCCTCCGCCGCGGAAGTGATCACGATCCCGCGTTCCCAGAACTCCTCGGTCACCAGCGAACGGACCGTGCCTGCGCAATGGAACACCGCGCGCAGCTTCGGCATGCGGTCGAGCCGCTCGGCGGTGAGCACCGGCGCACCCCACGACGTCACCAGCACCTCGACGCCGGCGAGCCGGTCGGCCAGCGCCGGGTCATCGAGCTCCGCGGTCACGGCGGGCCGGTCGAGGCGGCACAGCTCCGCGACCCGAGCTTCGCGCAGGGCGTCGAACTGGGACGCGAACGCGTCGGGCCACATCGCAAGGAGGGCCGACGGCCGCAGCGGATCGCTCACCAGGCAGCTCCTCCTTGATTGCTTCGTTGGTGGCGTGGACCATACGATGCATTCGAACACAATCAAACGAATCGATCAGAAACGAACAGGGTCGTGCAGGCTCGATCTCATGATGTTGCCGACGGACATGCGCTGCGGGGCGGCGCGCTCGTCGCCGCCTGGCGCGACCGGGCACCGGCCGCGACGTCGGCCCTCTTCCCCGAAGAGTGGGGCGACGTGCCCAGCCGGATCTCGGAGTCGCTGACGGACGCCGTCGAGGCGGACCGGGCCGCGGGCTGGCCACCGGCCCTGCTGCGCGATTACGCCGCCTATCCCCGACGTGGCGAGCGGGTCCCGTACGAGGACGTCGTCCGCAGCCGCCTCGGGCGCATCGCCCGCGCGACCGCCCTCGCCGCGATCCGCCCGGCGACGGGCGCGATCGACGACGTCGCCGACGGCACATGGCTCGTGGCCGAGCAGAGCACGTGGTGCTGGCCCGCACACGACGACGCGTTCGAACGGACCGCTGGCGTTGTTCCCGCCCTGGACCGGCCCTACCTCGACCTCGGAGCGGCGGAGACCGCGGCGACCCTCGCCGTCGCCGCGCTGGTGCTCGGGGATCAGCTCGACGCCGCCTACCCGGGCCTGCTCGACCGGGTGACCACCGAGGTGCGCCACCGCGTCCTGGATCCCTTCCGGACCCGCCGCGACTGGCACTGGCTCGGCCTGGAGGGCAACGTCCACAACTGGAACCCGTGGATCCACGGCAACCTCGTCGTCACCGCCCTCGCTTTCGACCGGCCCGACCAGCAGGCCGAGACGCTGGGGATGTGCGTGGAGGGCATCGACCGCTACCTCGCGGCGCTTCCCGCGGACGGCGGCATCGACGAGGGCGGCGACTACTGGTGGCACGGCGCCTGCCGCGCGCTCGAAGCGCTCGATGTGCTCGACCGGGTCCACCGGATCGGGCTGTTCGACCTCGTCGCGGTCGACGAGCTGCTGTCCTTCCCCCACCGGATGCAGATATCGGCGCACTGGAACCTGTCGTTCGCCGACGCCGAACCCCGCCCGCGCGGCGAGGCGCCGTGGTTCCGGCTGCGCCGCTGGGGTGAACGGCGCGGCCTCGCCGACGTCGTCGCGCATGCGACGGCGCAAGCCACCGCAGCGCCCGTTCCGTTCGACTCCGGGGCGGCCCGGCTCCTCGACGCACTGCTGGATCCGGCGCCGATCCGGCTGCCGGACCCCTCGTTGCCACCGCCAACGCCACCGCCGCTGCCGCTGCCGCTGCCACTGACCGTCGAGCTCCGGTCGATCGGACTCGCAGCAGCCCGGGAGTGCGCCGGCAGCAGCGAAGGGCTCTTCGTCAGCATCAAGGCGGGGCACAACGGCCAGAACCACAACCACCTCGACCTCGGCGCCATCGAGATCGCGGTCGACGGAGTGCCGGTCGTCGTCGACGCCGGCCGGCCCACCTACGACGGGCGCACGTTCACGGCGCGCCGGTACGAGCTGTGGCCGATGCGCAGCGAGTGGCACTCCACCCTGCGCCCGCGCGGTCTCGACCAGGAGCCGGGAGAGCGGTGGGCGGCCCCGATCGACGGCGGCGACGACGGGACGCGCGCCGACTGGCACGTCGACCTGAGCCGCGCCTACCCGCTCGCCGCAGGCGAGCTGCTCACCCGGCAGGTCATGATGGACCGGACCAACGCGACCGTCACCGTGCACGACCGCTGGCGGCTGGACGGGGAGCAGGCGACCTCGGCCGTCCTGATCCTGCACGGCGAGGTGGCAATCGAACCGGGCGAGCTGCTCGTCCGACCACCGGGTGCCGGGCGAGGCCTGCGCATCAGCCACGACGCCGACCGCATCGAGGTCACCGAGCGCGCGCTCGACGATCCCTACCTCGTCTCCGCGTGGGGCCCCCGGCTCACCCGCGTGGAACTCGTCGTCGAATCCCGCCGGAGCGACCTCGTCCTGCACTCCCGGGCGGCGTCGTGACGGCCCGCCCGCCGGGGCCGGTGTTCGGCATCGCCCGGCGTGAACGAATCATGGAGGCGCTGCGCCGCACCGGAGCCGTCACGGTTCGCGACCTCGCTGTCGAGCTCGGCGTCACCGAGATCACCATTCGCCGCGACATCACCGCGCTCGCCGACCGCGGCCTCGTCACCCGCGTGCACGGAGGTGCGACGCTGCGCAGCGCCCTCGATACGAGCATCGCTCGCAACCCCGACGCCGCAGGCCCGGCGCTGTACCGGATCGGCATGGTCGTGCCTTCCCTCAGCTACTACTGGCCGCAGATCGTCAACGGGACCCGCGCCGCCGCCACCGCGGCCCGCGTGCAGCTGGTGCTGCGCGGCGCCTCGTACGATCCGGCCGACCAGCGCCGCCAGATCGCCGCGTTGCTCGAGTCGGGCGTGCACGGCCTGCTCGTCGCGCCGGAGGTGAGCGGCAGCGCCGGGCTCGCGATCCTCACCTGGCTCGACGCGCTCAGCGTGCCCGTCGTGCTCGTCGAGCGCCGGGCCCCGCACTCCGCGGCGCTGCGGCGGCTGGAGTGGGTGAGCACCGACCACGACTTCGGCGCGAAGATGGCCGTCCACCACCTGTACGAGCAGGGCCACCGGCGCATCGGCCTCGCCCTCGCCCGCGACTCGCCCACCGCCCCGCAACTGCGGCGGGGCTGGGAGCAGGCGCTGCTGCAGCTCGGGCTCGATACGGACGTCGTGACTGCGACGCTCCTCGACATCGAGGAGGCCACGGAGCGCGAGGCCCGCTTCGGGGAGATCGTTTCGACGTGCCGCGACACCGGTACGACGGCGCTGATCGTGCACGCCGATCCGCAGGCGATCCTGTTCGGGAACTACTGCGCCGACCACGGCATCGACATCCCCCGCGACCTCGCGATCGTGGCCTACGACGACGAGGTCGCCGAGAACGGGACCCCACCCATCAGCGCGCTGCGACCTGCGAAGGAGTACGTCGGTCGGCTCGCGCTCGAAACCATGATGACGCGGCTCAGGGAGGGCAGCAGCCGCCCGATCCAGCGGACGGTGGTACTGCCCGAGCTCGAGGTCCGCGCCTCCTCCATCGCGCAACGGACAGGCTGAGCCGACCCGTTCGACCGCGACGGCCGCTCCGCCACCGGCAGGGCGGGTCGCAAGATCGGCTCGATCAGCCACCGCACCACCGGGTTGAGCCGAGCTGCCATCGTCCTGGTCACCAGGGTGTGCTCGCCCACGGGTTCGCAGGCGGAGCTCGGGACGCAGCCGGCAGGGTCAGCCGGGACGGGCGTGGATCACGGGGAGCAGGACGCGGTCGACGAGTTGTTCCACGAATTCCTCGTCCTGCGGGTCGGGATCGGGATCGAGCAGCTGGTGCTGCAGCGTCATACCGCGGGTGACGTCCGCCAGCAGCATCGCGTCGACGCCCGGGGCGAGTTCGCCGCGCTCGACGGCCCGCGCCAGGATGACCTTCGTCAGCCGCGCCTCCTGCGCTCGCAACAGCTCCAGTGCGGCGGCGCCGAGCTCGCCGTGCAGTCCGACGGCGGCGAGCAGGCCGCGGAGCAGGGCGGGCGCTCCGGGATCGCGGCGCAGGTTCGCGATGAGGTCGCCGCGCAGGCTGCCGGTGTCGACGAGGGCGCCGGGGGACACGGCGGTGCGGGCGACGGCCCGCTGCAGCGCCGCCGTCATCAGCTCTTCCTTGCCCGACCACCGGCGGTAGATCGTCTTCGTGCTGGCCCGGGCGCGCTGGTGCACAGCGCTGACCGTCAGCCGGTCGTAGCCGACCTCGGCCAGCACCTCCAGTGCGGCGTCGAGGATCGCGGCCTCGCGCTGCGGGTCGGGTGGCCTGCCCGGTCTGCGTTCCACGTCACCATCCTGCCAGGAACGAAAAACGACACAGCGTCGTTTCCTAAGGGACTGCCGTCGGAGGAGGAAGCTTGTGGACGTGTCCGCCCTGGTGTGGGGCCTGACGATCGCCGGGATCGTCGGACTCCTGCTGTTCGACTTCGTGTTCCACGTGCGCAAGGCGCACACGCCCACGCTGCGCGAGGCCGCGATCTGGTCGTCCATTTACGTCGGGCTGGCCATCGTGTTCGGCTTCGGCGTGTGGTACTTCGGTGGCGCCGCGATGGGGACCGAGTACTTCGCCGGCTATGTCACCGAGAAGGCGTTGAGCGTCGACAACCTCTTCGTCTTCCTCGTGATCATGGCGAGCTTCAAGGTGCCGCGCGCCGACCAGCAGAAGGTGCTGCTGTTCGGCATCGTGTTCGCGCTGATCGCCCGCAGCGCGTTCATCTTCGCCGGGGTCGCGCTGATCAACACGTTCTCGTGGGTCTTCTACCTCTTCGGCGCCATCTTGCTGTGGACGGCCGTCAGCCTGCTGCGCGAGGACGATGAGGGCACGGAGGCGGACAACTTCGTCATCCGCTTCGCCCGCCGACACCTCCGCACATCCGAGCACTACGATGGCGACAAGCTGTTCACGGTCGAGAACGGCCGCCGGGTGCTCACTCCGATGCTGCTGGTCATGGTCGCCATCGGTGGCACCGACCTGCTGTTCGCGCTCGACTCGATCCCGGCGATCTTCGGCCTGACGTCGGACGCGTACATCGTGTTCACCGCCACGGCGTTCTCACTGATGGGTCTGCGTCAGCTGTTCTTCCTCATCGACGGTTTGCTCGACCGGCTCGTCTACCTGTCCTACGGCCTTGCCACGATCCTCGGGTTCATCGGCGTCAAGCTCGTGCTGCACGCGCTGCACGAGAACTCCTTGCCGTTCGTCAACGGCGGGCAGCCGTTGCCGGTGTGGGAGATCAGCACGGGGCTCTCGCTGGCGGTCATCGTCGGGGTACTGGCGATCACCGTGATCGCGTCGCTGATCAGCCCGGCAGGGAGAGCGAAGACCGTCGAGACGACGTTGCGCAAGCACGCCCGCAACGCCGTCGACGAGGAGCTGCCGGAAGCCGACCGGGCCGTTGCCTACCGCGCCCTGGTAGAAGCCGAACGACTCGTCCCGGCGCTGCCCGGCAAGGGCCGGGCAGCGATCCAGGAGCATGAGGAACTGGCAGCGCTCGTCGCGTCGGCGCACCGACAGCACGCGGAGGTCTGATCGCCTGGCCGTCCGGCGGGAGGCTCCGCCGTGGACCTGTCGTTCCCGCAGGCCGACGAGCACTGGACCGGTGATCAGCCGGCGAGTCCGAGCCGCGCGCAGGTTGTCAGAGAGCAGCGTTGAGGGCGCTTTCCAGGTCGGTCTCGAGGTCGGTCGGGTCCTCGATGCCCACGGAGATGCGCAGGACGTCGGGCTCGTCGATCCAGTCGACGAGGCTGGCGGTGTCGCCGAGGCTGGTCGCGCGCACGATCAGCGCGAACGCGTCGTAGACGGCGGCCTTGCGCGCGGGTTCGCGCAGTCGGATCGAGAGCATGCCGCCGAACCCGGCGCCGCCGGTCAGGCGCATCGCCCGCTCGCGGTTCGGGCCGGGCAGGCCGGGGTAGGCCACGTGCGCGACGGCCGGGTGTGCGACCGCAACCTGGGCGAGGCGCTGCGCCGATGCCGACGCGCGGGTCATCCGCAGCGGCAGCGTGCGCATGCCGTCGATGATCGCGGCAGCGGTGTGCGGGCTGATCGTCGACCCGAGAGTGCGGCGCAGCGCCGCGACCCGTGCCACGAGTTCCTCCCCGCCCGCCACCGCGCCCGCGACAGCCCGCCCGTGCCCGGACAGGTACTTCGTGGCGCTCTGCACGACGAGGTCGGCGCCCAGCTCTATCGGCCGCACCAGCACGGGCGAGGCGAACGTGTTGTCGACGACGACGGGGACGCCGCGCTCGTGCGCCGCCGCGACCAGCGCGGGCACGTCGAGCACGTCCAGGCCCGGGTTGGTGAACGTCTCGAAGAAGACCGCGCGGGTGTCGGGCCGGAGCGCGGCCGGCAATGCCGCCGGCGCGCGGAAGTCGGCGAAGGTGACGGTCGCGCCGAACGCGGGGAGGTCGTGCTCCAGCAGGTCCCGGGTGGCGATGAACAGCTGGTCGGAGGCCACCACGTGGCCACCGCCGCGCAGCAGCGCGAGCAGCGTGGTGCTGATCGCCGCCATCCCCGAGGCGAACGCCAGCGCCCGCGGCGCCGAGTCGGCGTCGGCCAGCACCTTCTCCAGGGACGCAACGGTCGGGTTCTGCAGGCGCGTGTAGAACAGCGTGCCGGCCGGGTCGGCGACGGCGCGAGTGTGCGCCACGTGGTCGTCCAGCACGAACGCCGCCGTGTCGAAAACGGGGGTGCCGACGGCGCCGAGCGGGTGCGGCCCCGCCCCGTGCACCAGCCGGGTCGCCAGGTCGTGCTCCTCCCCCATCACACGGCCCCGAGCAGCGCCGGCACGTCCACCACTCCACCGGCCGCCGCGAACTCCGCGGCGACCTGCTGCCGCAGTCCTGCGTCGACGAGCACGTCCACCGCGGTGCGGGCCAACCCCACCGCCCCGTCGACGACCGCACGGTCACCGCGCGATGAGACCGCGCATGCCGCGAAACCCTCGGTGTGCGGAGCGACGTCCGCGTCCGAGATCGCGACGAACGGGTGGATGGCGGGCACCCGCAGGCTCACGTTGCCCAGATCGGTGGAGCCGCCACGCGGCCCGTCCGGCACGACGGCACGCCCGCGCGCGGCCATGTGCGCCTGGAACCGCGTGGCCAGCGCGGTGTTGCTGCGGATCGGCAGGCAGGGCTGGATGCGGTCCCACACGGCGTCCAGTCGGGTCTCGGTGATCATCGCTGCACCCTGGAGGATGCGCTGCACCCGCCGGCTGAGCTCGACCAGCGTCTCGACCTCCGGCGAGCGGACCAAGAGCCGCAGCGACGCCCGCGCCGGAACCACGTTCGCCACCTGCCCACCCTCGGTGATCACGCCGTGGACGCGGTCCTCGGGCGGGATGTGCTGGCGCAGCGCCGCCACGCCCTGGTATGCGGCCACGACGGCGTCGAGCGCGTTGCGCCCGGCCTCGGGTCGCGCCGACGCGTGCGCCGGCACGCCGTGGTAGGTCGCCTCGACCGAGCGCAGCCCGATGGCCCGCCCGTTCGCGACATCGTGGTCACCGGGGCCCGGGTGCAGCATCACTACGGCGTCGAGCCCGTCGAAGGCGCCGGCCCGCGCCATGATCTCCTTGCCGCTGCCGTTCTCCTCGGCCGGCGTGCCGTAGAGCACGACCGAGCCGCCGGTCTCCGCGACGACCTCGGCCACGCCGAGGAACGCGCCCACCGCCGCGGACCCGATCACGTTGTGCCCGCACGCGTGGCCGATGCCCGGCAGCGCGTCGTACTCGGCGAGGATCCCCACGCGCGGGCCCACCCCGCCAGCCCTCGCACGGAAGGCCGTGTCGAGGCCGTAGCACCCGACCTCGACGTCGTGCGGAGCCAGCGCTCGGACGATCGCGGTCACCGACTCGTGCTCGGCGAATCCGAGCTCGGCCGCGGCATGGATCTCGTGGCTCAGCGCCACGAGCCGGTCGGCCAATGCCTCGATCCGGGCCGCTGCCCGGGTCCCGGCCCGCTCCCCCAGCTGCTGCATCCGTACTCCTCAGAGGACCTTCGCCAGGAAGGCCCGCGTGCGATCGTGGGTGGGCGCGCCGATGACCTGCTCGGGTGGCCCCTGCTCGACGATCAGGCCGTCGTCGAGGAACACCGCCCGCGTCGCGACGTTGCGGGCGAACCCCATCTCATGGGTCACCACGATCATCGTCATGCCCGACGCCGCGAGGTCGCGCATCACGTCGAGGACCTCCCCGACCAGCTCCGGATCCAGCGCCGAGGTCGGCTCGTCGAACAGCATCAGAGCCGGCTCCATCGCCAACGCCCTCGCGATCGCGACCCGCTGCTGCTGCCCGCCCGACAGCTGCCCCGGATAGGCGTCGGCCTTCGCGCTGAGCCCGACCCGCTCGAGCAGCGTCCGCGCCGCGGCCTGCGCAGCGGCGCGCCCGACCCGCTTGACCCGCACCGGTGCGAGCGTGACGTTGTCCAGCACCGTCATGTGCGGGAACAGGTTGAACTGCTGGAACACCATGCCGATCCGGGAGCGGCGCTCCGCGACCTCGGTCGGGGCCGCCTCGTGCACCCGCCCATCGCGGACGTTCCCGCCCACGAGCATCCCGTCGACCAGCACGAACCCGCGATCAGGCTGCTCGAGGTGGTTGATGCAGCGCAGCATCGTCGACTTGCCCGACCCGGAGGCGCCGAGCAGGCACACCACCTCGCCGCGACCGATCGTCAGGTCGATGCCCTGCAGCACCTCGATCGGGCCGAAGCTCTTGTGCAGATCGCGGATCTCCACGATCGGAGGGTCCGCACGCAGGGCAGGCTCAGGCACGGTCGTCCTCCAGCCTGCTGATCCCGCGGCCGAAGCGGCGTTCGAGGCGGGACTGCCCGTAGGTCAGCAACGTGGTGAGCGCGAGGTACCAGATGCTCGCGACGAGCAGCAACGCGATCTGGCGGTAGTTGCGGGCGTAGATCTCGGTGACCGAGCCGAGGAGGTCGGCGACCCCGATGACCAGCACCACCGACGTCATCTTCAGCATCGAGATGACCTGGTTGCCGATCGGCGGGATGATCACCCGCATCGCCTGCGGGAGGATCACGAACCGCAGCGTCTCCGCGTGCCCCAGACCCAGCGTCCGGGCCGCCTCCGTCTGCCCCGACGGCACGCTCAGCAACCCGCCCCGCACGATCTCTGCCATGTAGGCCGCCTCGTTGAGCCCCAGCCCCAGCACAGCTGCCGCGAAGATCGGGACAACCGCGTTGGTGTCCCAGCTGACCAGGAACAGACCACCAGGCAAGCCGATCCCGACCCGCGGGAACAGCGACGCGGCGAACCCCCAGAACAACACCTGCACCAGCACCGGGGTGCCACGGAAGAACCAGATGTAGGACCAGGCCGCGCCGCGGGCCAGCCCGCTGCGCGACTGCCGCAGCACCGCCAGCACCACACCCAGCACCAGACCGATCACCATCGCGTAGACGGTCAGCTCGAGCGTCACCAGCACGCCTTCGAGCACGTTGGTGTCGAACAGGTACCGCGCCACGATCGGCCAGTCGAAGTTCGGGTTGACCACCAGTTCGACAACGGCGGCGACGACGAGCAGCGCCACCACGACGTTGAGCAGGGTCGCGCCGATCCGGCGGCGCCGCACAAGGCGGGTGTCGGCCATCCCGGCCAACTGCTCGGCGTCGACGCGCATGGCAGCGCCGGTCGTCACGTCGGCTCCGCCGGGTTCACCTCGGCGGCCGGCACCGCGCTGGCCGAGATGCCCCAGCGGTCGAGGATGTTGGCGTAGGTGCCGTCGGCGATGAGCGCGTTGTAGGTGGCCGCCAGCGCATCCGCGAGTTCGGTGGCGTCCTTCGGCGTGGCGACGCCGACCGGCCGCGGCGCGATCAGGATCGACGAGATCGCCTCGAACAGTTCGGGCTGCACGCGGGCCTGGTAGGCGGTGAGGGTGTTGTCGGCGAGCGCAGCGTCTGCACGGCCGGTGGCCAGCGCCTGGTTGACGTTGGTCTGCTGTGGGATGAGCAGCGGGACGATCACGGGCCTACCGGCCGTCGCACATTCGGCCTGAAGGTTCTCCAGCACGGTTTGAGCCTGGAAGGTGCCGGTCTGCGCGGTCACGGTGCGTCCGCACAGGTCCGTCGCCGCCGCGATGCCTGCCGCGTTGCCCTTCTTCACCAGCACCGAAGTGCCGCCGTTCATGAACGTGACGATGTTGAGCACCTGGAGCCGCTCGGCCGACACGTTCCATCCGGACCAGCTGGCGTCGAACCGGTGCGCCTTGAGCCCGGCCAGCATGCCGTCGAAGGGCACCTCGACCCACTTCACGTCGAGGCCGGTCTTGGCCTTCACCGCGGCCGCGAAGTCCGCGCTGATGCCGACGATCGTGCCCTGCGCGTCCTTGAACGTGCTGGGCGGGTACGTCGGGTCGGCGGCCAGGGTGAGCACCCCGGACGCACGGATCGCGTCGGGGAACCGCGCGAGCAGCCCGTCGTCCTGCTGCCCCTTGATCTGCAGGGGGATCTCCGGCATTCCGGACCGCTCCACCCCCCGGCCGGCGGCGTGTTCCGCGCCGGGGTCGTTGCTGCATGCAGCGGTCCCGATGACCGCGAGCGCCGCGGCGGCGAGCATCGCCGCGCGCACCCTCCAGTGCCGTCGTCTCACGTCCACTCCTCACGTGGCAGGTCGCCGGCGACACCGGCGAGTGGCGCTGAGTGGACGGAAAGATAATACTTATGATTCTTCGTTGCAAGGTAGTCCGAACACGGACTACCTTGGGCAAGATCGGGAGGGGGACATGGATGGGCAGGCTCAGCGAGCAGGTGGTGGCGTCGATGCGCCGCTCGATCGTGCACAACGAGTGGGCGGCGGGCAGCCGGCTGCCCACCGCCGAGGCCCTCGCGGAGTCGCTGGGGGTCTCCCGCAGCGTCGTCCGCGACGCACTGCGCACCCTGTCCTCGATGGGACTGGTCGAGGTCCGGCACGGGCACGGGATCTTCGTGGCCGTCCCCCGCGACGACGTCCTGACCACCGCATTGACCCTGCGCATGCAGCGTTCCGACCTCACGATCGGTGACGTACTCGAGGCCCGCGTCGCACTGGAGTCGACGCTCGCCGCGGAGGCCGCGCACACCGGCGGCCCGGAGACCTGGAAGCCGATACGGGCACACCTGGGGGCGTTCGAGGACGCCGTGCGGGCCGCCGACTGGCCCGTCGCGCACGCCGAGCACCTGCGCTTCCACCTCGGCATCGTGCGGGCCCTCGGCCTGCCGGCCCTGGAGCTGCTGATCGAACCCCTGCAGGAGCTGATCATCATCAGCTCCATACCGCCGAACCCGGAGAGCGGCGAGCAGTGGGGCATCGGCTCGCACGACCGGATCATCGAGGCGCTCGAGAACGGCGACCCGGGGGCGGCGCGCGCGGCCGTGCGCGAGCACTTCGCCTACACACGGTCGCCGTGGTACGTCGAGTACGGGCGCACCCTGTTCCGCGACGTGCAGATCGCCCACGAACGGCGCGCGAGCAACGCGCGACCGGGCATCACGAACGCTCGATGAACCGCCGCGCCGTTCGGCGTGCCGGTCATCGAAGACCAGCGTTCTGCGCGCCAGGTGATTCCGCGATCAGCGATCGCGATGAACGATCACCAAGGCCAGCGTCCAGCGACGGCGTCGACGGTGTCCTCCATCGACACCACGACGAAGTCCAGGTCGGAGTCGCAGAAAGCGAGGGTCGGCCCCGCAACGGAGACCAGCTCCACGACCGCCGACAGAACTGCGGCGCCGGCCGGCTTGCGGAACGAGACACATCCGATCCGTACGTCCGGCGCAAGCGGACCGGTGTCACGTTCGTCTGCGCGATGGAGAGAGATCTCCCCAAGGTCGTGCCCACCGATGGCGTCGCACTCGGCCGGCATCTGGCACGACGGGAGGATGGAGCTCTGGTCGATGCCCTCGATGTCGAACCAGGGCGTTCCGTGGCCGCCCGACCGACGGAGTGCGCTGACCACGTCCGCAGCCGTCGGCAGGTCGCTCGGTCCGGGGGCCAGATCCAGCCTTCCGAACACACGTCCCGATCCGATCCAGTCCCGCCCGCCATCCATAGCCAACGCGTGGTGCAACGGCATCGCGAAGATCGACCAACTCAAGCCCATCTTGGCGAGATCACCACACATGCCCGGATCGAGGTCGACAGAATCAGGGGTGCCAACACGTTCGTATGCTTGTCCCCCTGGAAGCACAGGAAGTTGGCAGATTTGGACGAGGCCGACGATGCGTGGTACGGCGGCTTGTGCTGACTACTTGCGGAAGATTCGGGACGCTGCTCAACGTGAAAGGTTCGTGTACCCCCGGCTTGTGAGCCGGCCGTGGTGACGGTCGTCGAAGCGGGCGTCAGGGGTGACCCGTCCGGCAGCCCGGGACCTGGTTCGTAAGGACCCACTATCTCGACCGAGCCGTGGCACGAGAACACCCGCCGAACCCTACGACGGTTCGGCGGGTGTTCTCGGGTCGGGATCGGGAGGCCTACTCCGGCGCGGACTGCAGGGCGCGGACCTCGATCCGGGACTGCAGGGCGGCCGAGCACTGCTCGGCCCATACGAGTGCCGCCTCCTGGTCGGCCGCTTCGATGATCCAGAAGCCGCCCACGTACTGGTCGGCCTTCACGAACGGCTCCGGGGTACGCGCAGGACCGGCGCTCGTCGTCTCGACCGTGATCGCGGTCGACGAGGGCTCCAAACCGCCCGCAGTGACGAACGCACCGGCCTCGTTCAGGTCGGTGTTGAACTTTTCCACCGCGGCCATCACTGCTTCCAGCTCCGCGGGGTCCAAGTCCTGCAACGACTCCATTGTCGGCTCACAGGCGGTGTCATGCGGAAGGGTCAGGAAGTACTGGGTCATGGGACGCTGCTCCATCTCGAAACGTTGACGAACGGGTGTGGGGTTCTGAGAGCCGGAGCCGCGGCGAACAATGCGGCAGTCCGCCCGAGTCGGCGAGCGGGATCCCCGCGGCCGGGAGCGTGGCGATCCGGGCGCTGTACGGCCCGGATGATCACCGAGATCGGCCAGGTCGCCGCCGCGAGGGGCATCAGATCGATGAGGGTGTCCCCGCACGGCCGCTCCTTCATCGACCTCCGGGCCATCCGCAACCGCTCGGGAGTCTCCGGAGGGGTGGGCATATCGACCCGATCCGGGGGCAGGTCACACATTGCTGAACAGCCGGTCCAGATGCACGTCGATCGCAGCGAGCGCGTCCTGGGGCTCGACAACGTCGAGTTCGAGCAGGGAGGTGAAGCCGGTGAGGGCGAGGAGCAGGTTGGTCTCGATCGCCGGGTCGCGGCCGGAGTCGATGTGCCCGTCGGCGATCGCCTGCCGGACCAACTGCTCGACGAGGGCCCGCCCTTCGACGAGGCCGCGGCGCGCCTGCTCGTGGACGGCCTCGTCGTGCAGCGCCTCCAGGATGTAGGCGGCGCTCATCCGGCTGGTCGCGCGGGCGTCGGCATGCAGGGGGAGCATCTCCGCGAGCGTCAGTCGCAGCACGTCACGGGGGTGCGGACCATCGCCGAGCTTTTCCAGCTCCTGGTGCAGCCGCGCCGAGGTCTGCTCGGACGCGAAATCCATGGCGAAGGAGAGCATGGCGGTCCGGGAGGCGAAGTAGTGCTGCAGCTGCCCTAGTGACATGCCCGCCTCCTGTGCCACGACGCGCATCGTCAGCTGCGCGACGCCGCGCTGCTCCACCACCCGCCACAAAGCGCGGGCGATCGCTTCGCGGCGTCCGCGGTGATCAACCTGCTTCGGCATCGCCGACCCCTCGGAACTGTTCCAGTACAGCTGACATAATACAGCTGACCCATAACTTCGGGTCTCTGGGGGAGGAATCGTCATGGTCGAACAGCCGAAGGTGCGGACCAGGGAAGGCGTGGTGCAGGGGCGCCGGCGGCAGGGACACGCGGTGTTCCGCGGCATTCCCTACGCCCAGCCCCCGGTCGGAGCGCTCCGCTTCGCCGCGCCCGCGCCGCCGCACCGATGGGAGGGGACGAGGCAGGCGGTCGACTTCGGCCCCGTGGTGCCGCTGTCCCTGCCGATCGACGTGCCCCCGCAGGGCTCCGACTGGCTGACGCTCAACGTCGGCACCCCGGATCCCGGCGCGGCGGGACTGCCGGTGCTGGTGTGGATCCCGGTGGGCGGCTACCTCTCGGCGGCGTCGAGCGACCCGATGTACGACCCGGCGAAGTTGGCCGAGGCGGGAGTCGTGGTGGTGAGCATCAACTGCCGCGTGGGCGCGGAGGGATTCGCGTTCCTCGACGACGTGCCGCCCAACCGCGGACTCCTCGACCAGATCGCGGCGCTGGAGTGGGTGCAGCGCAACATCGCCGCCTTCGGAGGCGACCCCGGCCGGGTCACCGTGGGCGGGGTGTCTGCCGGGGCGGGCTCGGTCGCTGCCCTGCTGGCGATGAAGTCCACGCGTGGCTTGTTCCGGCGGGCCATCACCCATTCGGTGCCGGGGCTGCACAGCACGCCCGCGCTGGCCCGGCAGGTCACCGCCGCGTTCGCGGACCGGGTCGGCGCGGCGGCCCCCACCGCGGAGGCCCTGCGCGACATCGACCCATGGCACCTGGCCGCCGAGCTCACCGCCTTCAACGCCGGCCTCCACGCGCACCGGAAGAGCTGGGGACGCCTCACGGAGACCGGCACCGCGCTGTGCCCCGTCGTCGACGGCGCGGTCCTCCCTGAATCGCCGTGGCCCGCGCTGACCGACGCCCGCGCGGGCGGGACCGAACTGCTCGTCGGCCACACCCGGGATGAATTCCGGTACTTCAGCGTCATGAGCGGACGGTCCGGCACCTTCACCGACGAGGACGCCGACGCAGCCCTGGAACTGCTCGCTCCGCAGCCGGACGGCGCGCGGGCATACCGCGCCGAGTTCCCGCAGGCAGGCCCGGAGGAGCTGGTGGAGACCGTGTACTCCGACGCCCTCTTCCGCATGCCAACGCAGAAGCTCGCCGAGGCGAACGTCGCAGCCGGCGGCACCTCGTACCTGTTCGAACTCTGCTGGGTCGCCCCGGCCCTCGGTGGCATCCTGGGCGCCTGTCACAGCCTCGACGTACCCCTGGCGTTCGGCACCCTGGACAGCCCCGTCGGCACCCAGCTCATCGGCGGGGAGCCCACTGCCGAGGCCGTCGCGATCTCCCGCGAACTCCAGGAGGCATGGGTCCGATTCATCACCACCGGCGACGCGGGCTGGCCCGCCCACCGGCCCGGCGAGCGCCTCACCCGCGTCCTGGACAACGAATCGACGACTCAGACCTACCCCGAACAGGCATCTCACCGGATCTGGGAGGGCCACTCCCCCGCCCCCTTCGATCTCCCGTAATCGCCCGTGAGCGTCGCTGCCCACGCGGGCCAGCGCCTCGGCGTGCTCGCTCCGCCCCACCGACAGCAATCTTGGTAGCGGCCCGGAGGTGGCCGCTGCTACGAGGCCGCCGACGACACCGTGCCGACGAAGTGTCTTTCTCGCGCGGCCAACGGGCGCGCAGAGCCTTGAGCAGGCCGAGGAACTCGATCCGGCATTTGCGATCTCTGATCCGGTGAACAGCTTGCCGGGGGCCAGATCGAGCGCGGCCAGGACGTGCATCACCGCGGGCGTGCGGGTGCAAGTCACCCGCTACCGTCGCCGATGCTGTGGCCGCCAGCTTTGCCCCAATGGCCAGCTGTCTGTGCCCCCGGTGCACACGAGGCCCGTGCGCGTGGTCAGTCCGATCGACTGAGCGTTCCGGCACGAGCGGCTGCCAGCGCAGCAGCCGCAGCCCGCGCAGCCACCACGTCGTCGAGCGGTTCGTGGGTGACGAGCATCCGGTAGTAGAGCGGAGCACCGAGCGCGCGGATCACTTCCACCGGGTCGACCTCCGAGGGGAGCTCTCCACGATCGATGCCGCGCCGCACGGCTATGGCCGCCCGTTCGTTGCGCTCGGCCCAAAACTCACGCATGCCGGCAGCCGTGTCGGGATTGTGGACGGACTCGGCGACGAGTGCCAGCACCATCGCCCCGGACGTCCCGGAGAAGAACTTCACGATCTCGATCGCGAGCACCCGCAGGTCCTCGTCGACAGACCCGCTGTCCGCCAGCGGGATCGCAGCGCCCGCAACCTCCCGCATCAGTTCCATCATCAAACCGGCGGTGTCGCGCCATCGCCGGTAGACGGTGCTCTTCGCGACTCCAGCCGCGTCCGCGACACGCTCGATGGTCAGGGCGTCGTACCCGTCCGCAGCGAGCAGACCACGGGTAGCGCTGACAACGGCCTGGCGTACCCGCTCGGTACGGCCCTGAGGGCGGAGCGTGCCCGGCGGCGGTCGATGGACCATCAAACAAAACTCCGGTTGCGTTAGCTGTCACTGGTTGGATACTCTCCCACACTAACGCTCCGAGCGTTTCATTAGGTTCTCGGAACCACCTCCTCCCGTCCAGCGTTCAAGCCCCAGAGGGAAGACGCATGAGCAGATCTGCGCCGCCCACAGCCAGCACACCGGACACCGACGACGTCGTACACATCGGACTGCCGCCCGCGAGGGCTCCCAGCCGGCCGATCGACGATGACGCCAGCGACCAGCAGACGAGCATCGACCGTCCGCCTCCAGGCTGGTACGGCAGGCTGCGTTCGACACGGCAGATCCTGACCACGGTCTGGATCATCGCCTCCTCTGCCCAACACGCGGTATGGATGCTCACCACCCTCACGACAGCCAGCATCCAGTCGCCGTGGTGGCTCTGGACGTTCGCCGGCGGAGCACCGGTGATCGGTGGACTGCGCCTGCTCGAAACACTCTCACCAGCGCACCACGACCGACCCATCCACATCCCACGTCCACGAGCCCGACAACAGGCCTGCTGATCACCCGGACGAGCCGCCGATCTTGAGCTGGACGACCCGGGTCCCGGCGAGATTCAGGTCGAGCCGGCCCCATCGGGCCTCTGCAGCCACCTCGACATCACGCGCACGCGCGGGCGCGACCGTCGCGGCCGGCAGCAGTTGTCAGAGAGCAGCGTTGAGGGCTTTCCAGGTCGGGACCGCGGCAACAACCGTGGTTCGGCAACGACCTGCTCGATCACCACCGCACGGGTCACTCGCTGGACCAGGTCATCCGGTCAATGGGGCGAGCGGCCCGTGACACGAGCTCCTTGTCCAGGAGCAAAGAGGTCACGGTCGCTCAATCGGGCCGGCCGCCGGTGCTGCCGGTCCGGCAGCCGAACCCGACGGACCCGCCGCGAGTGATCCGGGACAGGGGATTCGCGGGCCGTCCATGTCGGACTCCGCGCAGGATCTGCTCGCCCCGGGTCGAACTCAGCACGGCCCTGCAAGCAGCGGGCGAACGCGCCGCCAGCAGGTCCGTACGGTTTACCTGCGTACCGTGCCTGAGACCTTGTCGTCGCTGACGACCCCGGCCGGGACGGTGCGATCCGGGTCAGGGCCGGGGCCGGCCGCAGGCCGCGTCAGCGCGTGCGCTCCGCGTCGGGCGGAGGGCCACGAGGCGGTGCTGATCCCGAGCGCGAGTGCCAGCAGCAGGACGTTCTTGATGATGTACTGACCTTCGAGGTTGGGCACGAGCGGAGCGATCCAGGCTGCGTGCGGCACGAGCACCAACGGTGAGCAGACGACCGCGAGGTGACCGAGCATCAGGACCACGGCGACACGGACCGTGGACGGGATGACGAACAACAGGCCGATGATGCACTCGATGACGGCCAACAAGGTGAACGCCAACCCGAAGTACTCCATGCCGATCGTCTGCCGGGTCAGCTCTTCGGCGAGCGGAGTGGCTCCGCTCAGGCCGGTCAGCTTGACCAGCCCGAACCAGGTGTAGACCAGGAAGATGGCGATCCTCGCCACGAGCGGGAACCAGGGGGCGAGCGACTGAACGGCGCTCCACACCCGGGCCAGCCGGCCATCACGTCGAGCCGTCGGCAATGGTGGCTGTGAGAAGTTCATGCAGAGATCGTCTCCGCGCCGCCGTTCCGGGACCATCCATCGGATTTCGGTTTCGACCCCCCGATCGGCGTGGACCGCCCTTCCGGTCGGCGGGGCCCACCGCCGGGGGTGGCTACGCGCACGAACGACGCCGACCTCCCCCGATCTTGATCGGGGGAGGTCGGCGTGATCATGTCGAGGGTCGGCTACTCGCGCCCCGAGCCGTCCGCTCGGTTCATGCCGCGACGGCTACCTGGGCGCTCGCCGGCGTGTCATTGACCCGGCCGTGCTTGTCGATCCACGCGAGGGCGATCGCAGAGGCGATGAAGGTCAGGTGGATGACGGTCTGCCAGAGGATGATCTGGCCGGCGTGGGGCGTGGTCGCGAACAGCGACTGAGCCTGGATGAACGTACGCAGCAGGTGGATCGACGAGATGCCGATGATGGCCATCGCCAGCTTCACCTTGAGCACGTTGGCGTTGACGTGCGACAACCATTCGGGCTGGTCCGGGTGGTCGTCCAGGTGGATCCGCGACACGAAGGTCTCGTACCCGCCGATGATCACCATGATCAGCAGGTTGGCGATCATCACCACGTCGACGAGGCCGAGAACGATGAGCATGATCTCGGCTTCCTGCAGCTTGCCGACCTTGGTGACCAGGTGCCACAGTTCCAGCGCGAACTGCCAGACGTACGCCGCCTGGGCAATGATCAGACCCAGGTAGAGCGGGGCTTGCAGCCAGCGGCTGAGGAAGATCACACTGCCCAGGCCGGGGCGGGTCGTCGATTCCGTTCGTGTCGATGTCATGAGTTGGCCGCCTCCACGGCCGGGAACTTCGCGCATCGAGGGCTACCAGTCGTCGTCCGCGCCGCTGTCCCAGGCGAACGAGTCCGGCTCCCGTGACTCCGCTGGGCTGTGCTGGGGACCGCTGAAGGCACTGGTCAAGCCGTGCAGGAGCAGCCCGCCGCCCGCCACACCCGCTGCAGCCGCCGCGGCGGTCTTCAGGAAGCCGCCCCCAGACCCCGTCCCGGCCGCCGGGGCAGGCTGGTTCCCGGTCCAGGAGTTCGCCTGCGCAGGGGCCGGTGCAGCTTCGCGGCCCTTGCCGAACAGGCTGCCGAGCAGGCCGCCCGACGCGACGCCCTGCTGGGCGGGCGCCGGCGCACTGAGCTCGGCGATCCGCGCCTGGGCCGTCCGCAGGGCGTCCTCTTGCACCAGCACGGCCTGCACCAGCAGGTACACCCCGTCGGGCTGGGTCGCGATCTGCGAGGTGATCAGCTCGGCGGCGCCGGGGTCCTTCGCGACCGGCTGCGCGGCCCGCAGCCGGTCGGCGAGGCCGAGGATGAGCTGTCGTTCGTTGGCGTCCATGGGACCTCCCGTCGTCTGCTTCCATGATCGGGAGATCGAGGACCAGGAACCACCGATGGAGGGCCGGAACCACCCCGCCACCTGGCTGGGGATCGGTCGCCGACCGGCGGGTCAGGTCGTGTGCGCGCTCGGGTGTCGTAGGTCCGGTGATGTCGAGGTCAGGCGGGCGATCGCCGGCGAGGACCCCAGACCGTGCAGCACCACGCTGCCCACCACGCACAGGATGGTCGTGAGCAGGATCGTGTCCGCGGGCAACCCGTCGGGCAGCGCGTTGAACGCCAGCAGACCGAACACGATCGTCGTCGTCCCGCGCGGTCCCAGCAGCCCGAGCAGCAACCGCTCCCGCCCCGACAACCGCGACCCCAGCATGGCCACCCATACCGCCCCGATGCGCAGCACGGTCAACGCCAGCACGCAGAACACCACGATGGGCAGGTCGACGAGCGCGATCAACGGCACCCCCGCCAGCCCGACGACGAACCACATCACCATCGTCATCAGCGCGGTCACGTCCTCGAGCAGCGCGAAGTCCTTGCCCATCGCGGCACCGGCCCGACCGGTGCCCACCAGCACGTGATCCGGCCGCCGCAGCCGCCGCGCGACCAGCGCACGGTGCACGTAGCGGAAGGCGATCCCGCACACGAACGACGCCACGAACCCGTTGCCGCCGATCGCCACCGCAGCCGCGTAGGTGAGCAACGGCGCCAGCACCACCACCACCCGCCGCGACTGATCGGTCGTCCACGCCAGCCCCGCGGCGCGATCGAGCAACCATCCCAGCAACGACCCCAGCACCAGACCCGCGACGATCGCGAGCACCGCATGCGACACCGCCGTGCCCAGCGCCGCCAACGGGTTCGCCGCCGACCGTGCACCGCCGGCCGCGAGTGCCAGCGCGAACACGAACACCGGGGAGATGATGCCGTCGTTGTAGCCGCCCTCCACGTTCAGGACACTGCGCATCCGCACCGACAGCCGCCGGTCGCGCACCACCCGCTCGCTCGGCGCGAAGTCGATCGGCATCACCACACACGCCAGCACCAGCAGGGCCGGCAACGCCAGGCCGGGGAACAGCGGCACCCCCACCGCCACCGCCGCCAGCACGCTCAACGGCATCGCGACCAGCAGCAACCGCGCCGCCAGCCCGGGCGAATGGCCCCACAGCCGGCCGCGGCGCACCTCGATCGCATCCACGAACAGCAGCACCGCGAGGATCACCTCGGCAGCGTGCTGCGCGACCTCCGTGTTCAACGCCTCGGCCACCGACCCCGCGACCGTGAACGCGGCCAGTGCGCCGGCCAGCACCATCACCGCCGGCGCCCCCACGTTCCACCGCTCCATCCGCTGCGCCATCAACGAACGCAGCACAGCGGCGGCCGCAGCCGCCAACATCATCGGGATCATCAGTCGCACGTTTCCAAGGTCGGGGATCGGGGGCGGCATGACTTTAATCGGACCGCCGACCAGGCCGGATCCCCCGCCGACCGGCGGGGGTGATTCCGACCCGATGGGGGTGACCCGGCAGCCCGCCGACCGCTGACCGCGCACGCTCGGTGCACGAGGGTAAAGGCCGTCCGGAGAGGGAGGGAGCGGCGATGCAGATGGTGGACGCCTACGGGGTGGAGTCGAGCACGGCACCGGCGTCGAGCCGCTCGAACCCCGCGGTGGCGGCGCGAGCGGCATCGTTCGTGCGCACCCTCTCGGCGCTCGTCGTGACCGCCGCCGCGGCGCTGTCGCTCCTCGAGGTCGTCGTCGGCGCCGACCCGCTGCGGGTGGTGGACGACGCGTTCTGGATGGTCGGCGTGCCGACGGGCCCGAGCGTCGTCGTAGGGATGGCGTTGCTCGTGCTCGGGGCAGCACTGCGCGCCGGCAAGCGCGCGGGGTGGTGGGTCCTGGCTGTGCTCCTCGGTCTGTCGGCCGTCGCGGCGTTCGCGGAGGGCGGGTCCGGCGTCGAGCAAGTAGTCGTTCCGCTTGTCTGGATCGCAGCGCTGGTGGCGGGACGGTCCGCGTTCGGCGCGCAGGTCGCGTCGGGATCGTGGGCGTCCGCCCTGCTGACGGCGACGATCGGGCTGGGCACCGCCCTCGCGGCGGGGTGGGCGCTCGCCGGCGCGACGCCGGGGTCGCCGCATCTCCCCTGGCTGCGCCTGGTGTGGGTCGTCGACCAGCTCACGGGAGGCACCTTCGAACTGGCCGGGCCAAACGCGGTGACCGGGTGGCTGCCGGTCGTCCTCGACCTGACAGGCGGCTGTGTGCTCGGTGCGGCGCTGGCGCTGTTCTTCCGCGGCGTGCGGGTCCGCCGAGCCGCACATGCCGAGGACGAGCTGCGGCTGCGCACGCTGATCGCCGCGCACGGTTCCGACGATTCGCTCGCCTGGTTCGCGACCCGACGCGACAAGCGGGTCGTGTTCGGCGCAGGAGGCCGAGCCGCCGTCGCCCACCGGGTGGTCGGTGGCTCGTCGGTCGCGGCCGGTGACCCGATCGGCCCCGTGGACGACTGGCCGTCCGCGGTGGCGGCCTGGCTCGTGGAGGCCCGGCGCTACGGCTGGCAGCCGGTCGTCCTCGCTGCGAGCGAAGTTGGGGCTGCGGTGTACCGGGAGCACGGTCTGCGGGTCCGGCGGATCGGGGACGAGGCGGTCGTCGACCTGGCCCGCCTGCTGCGCACCGGTGGACGGTCCGGTCGTGTCCGGCGCGCGGTGCGGCGCCTGTCCGCAGACGGCTACCGCACCACGGTGCGCCGCATCCGTGACGTGCCCGGTCCCGATCTCGCCGCGATCGCGGAGCGCGCGGACCGGTGGCGGCACGGCTCTGTCGAGCGCGGCTTCTCGATGGCCTCCGGCCGCACTGCGGACCCGGCCGACCTCGACAACCTGATCGTGGAGGCCTTCGCACCGGACGGATCCCCGTGCGGCCTGCTGACCTTCGCCCCGTGGGGTGGCGACGGCGCCTCGCTGGATGTGATGCGCCGCTCGGCGGACGCGCCGGCGGGAATCGTCGAGTTCATGATCGGACACCTCGCGGCCGGGGGCGGGATCCGGCGGGTGTCGCTCAACTTCGTGCTGTTCCGCGAGGCGCTGGAGAGCGGCTCCCGGCTGGGCGCCGGTCCGGTGGAGCGCGCCTGGCACACCGTCCTGCGCGTGACGTCGGCCTTCGTGCAGATCGAGTCCTTGCACACGTTCAGCTGCACCTTCGAGCCGGACTGGGCACCACGGCTGCTGTGCTGGTCGGGCAGCTCCGCACGGGCCGTCGTGGCCGCGGGCCTCGCCGAAGGCTTCCTACACGTGCCGGGGTACGGGGGCGGAGACCGCGCGACCGCTGCCCGCCCGCGCGACCAGGTCTTCCTGCACCAGGTCCACCTCCTGGACCCGACGGCGCCGGACGAGGTTCGGGCGAGCTACCCCGGCCTCGTCGGCCTGGTCGACGACATCGCCGCGCTCCGCAGGCGGCACGCCGGCCTGGGTCGTGACGAGCATTCCGGGGTGACCGCGACGGTCGCCGGACGGATCAGGGCGCGGCGTGCGTTCGGCGCGCTGGCCTTCGCAACCGTGCGGGCGGGCGCCCAGCAGATCCAGGTCATCGTCGAGGCTTCGACCGCAGGCACGGACGCGCTATCTGCGTGGAAGGCGACCGTCGGCCCGGACGACCTCGTCGTGGTGACCGGCGAGATCGTCGCTTCCCGCAGCGGCGAGCTGTCCGTGCTCGCCGACCGGTGGACGCTCGCCGCGACGTCCGTGCGGCCCGTCCACGCGGACCCGCTCTGCGACGCCGCCGAGCAGACGTTGCTGAGGCTCGGGTTCACCGAAGCCGCTCTCCCCCCGTGGCACCCGGCGCAAACCGGCGGGTTCGGGCCGGGCAGCGACGGCACCGCCGAACGCCTCTTCCACATCGACCGGTCCCCCGGTGGGCCGGTGCTGCACGTGCGTCAGTCCCTCGCCGACGCCCCGGCGATGCGGGAGCTGCTGGACCACCTGGTCACCGACCTGCCCGCTGCCGGTGCCCACGCCGCACCCGGTGCCGTCGAGTCCAGGCTCCCCGCCGCCCTCGTTCCGTTCGCGCGCCCTCGTGACGACGACCCGGACACCGCGGATGCCTGGCGGCTCGTGGCCGACGGCCGCGAGGTGGCCGTCGGCGCGACGGGCTTGACCGACCCGGCGCGGTTGCGCGGGATGCTCGGGTCCGGTGCCGTCATCGGCGTGTTCGAACGCGGCGTGCTGCCGTTCGCGACGCTGCGGGTCGACCTCGTGGCACTCGCCGGCACGGCCGTTCCCCTCGCGGTCCGGCTCACCACGAGCGCGGCCCCGTGACCAGCGCGGTGTCGTCGCTGCTCGACCTGCCGCTGCTCTCCGGGGGTCTGCCGCTGGCGATCTCGCTCGCCGGTCTGGCCGCCGCCGTCCTCCTCGCCTGGCCACGGGACCGTCGCTGGTGGAGACGGGAAGTGCCGCTCGTCGTGGGGGTCGCGGCGGCGGGCGCCGGGGCGACTGCGCTCCTGCTCAACGTCGTGTGGCGGCCGTTCCCCGACACGCTCCCCGCGCGACTGTTCGTGTGGGCCGGCGTCGCGGCCGCCGCCCTGCTGGCAGCTGGTCTGCACCTCGCGCGCAGGGGGCGGCTGTTCCGCCTGCTCGCGGTACCGGCCACGGTGCTCGTGCTCGCCACGTGCGGGGTGAAGATCAACGCGATCTACGGGTACTACCCCACCACGCGCGAGGCGCTGGGGATCTCCGTAGCGAACGCGGTGGACCTCGCCCAGGTCCCGCGGCCGGCCGCCCACGTCGTCGGGCTGGCCGGCTGGCGCCCGCCGCCGAACCTGCCGCAACGCGGCGGGATCGCGGAGGTCCAGATCCCGGGGACGACGTCGGGGTTCTCCGCCCGCTCGGGCATCGTCTACCTCCCCCCGGCCGCCCTGGTCCCCGACGCGC
Source organism: Pseudonocardia sp. TRM90224 (assembly GCF_021245725.1). Lineage (GTDB taxonomy): Bacteria > Actinomycetota > Actinomycetes > Mycobacteriales > Pseudonocardiaceae > Pseudonocardia. Next base: position 59,560 of record NZ_JAJGSX010000032.1, read on the forward strand.
CCCGGCTGCCGGTGCTGGTGTTGATCGCCGGCTCGCCCGGTGGTCCTCGGGACTGGCTCACCGCCGGGCGCCTCGTCGACGTGATGGACCGGTTCGCCGCGGCTCACCACGGGATCGCGCCGGTGGTCGTGGTCCCGGACGCCACCGGGGAGCGGTTCGCGAACCCGTTGTGCATGGACTCGCGGCGCGGCAACGCAGAGACCTACCTGCGCCGCGACGTGCCCGATTGGGCCAAGCGCACCCTCAACGTCGACCCCGATCCCAGCCGGTGGGCGATCGCGGGCTTCTCCTACGGCGGCACCTGCGCGCTGCAGCTCGCGGTGCGGGCGCCGGAGGTCTACCCCACGTTCCTCGATATCGGCGGGCAGGACGAACCCTCGATCAGCACCCGTGAGCAGACCATCCGCGAGCTGTTCGACGGGGACGCCGCACGGTTCCACGCCGTCAACCCGCTGGACCTGCTCGCCACCCGCCGGTACGACGGGACGTCCGGCACCGTCGTCGTCGGGTCCGACGAAGGCGCGGATGTGCCTCGCGCGAAGCGGCTCGCGGAGGTCGCCACTGCCTCCGGGATGCGCGTCCGGTTCCTCGTCCTGCCCGGCGGTCATTCGTGGACGGTCGCGACGGCCGGGCTGCAGCTCGCGCTGCCCGACATCGCCGACCGCGCCGGCATTCCGCCGAGCACGTCCGGCTGAACCCTGCCATCACATACGCCCACCTGGCGCCGAACGCGGTGACGGGTCGAGCAGGATGAGCACCGCGGAGATGCCGCACGTGAAGGAGCAAGCCATGATCCGGGTGGTCGTGATCGACGACGAGGCCCTCGTGCGATCCGGGTTCACGATGATCCTGCAAGCAGCGGGCGACATCGAGGTGGTCGCCACGGCCACCGGGGTGGACGCCGTCCGCGAGATCGGGCTGGCCCGACCCGACGTGGTGCTGCTCGACATCCGGATGCCCGAGGTGGACGGGCTGACAGTGCTCGAACGGGTCCTCGCGTCGAATGACCCGCCGATCGTCGCGATGCTCACCACGTTCGACACCGACGAGTACATCGAGCAGGCGCTCGCCTCGGGCGCGGCCGGGTTCCTGCTCAAGGACACCGACCCGGAACAGCTGATCCACTCCGTGCGGGCCCTTGCGGCCGGCGCCGTCGTGTTCTCCCCCGGCGCCACGCGCCCCATCCTCGCCGGGCGCCGGGACCAGGGGCGCCGTGACGCCGAGACCCGCGTCGCGGCCCTGACCGAGCGCGAACGCGATGTCCTGGCGCTGATCGGAGAGGGCCTGTCGAACGCCGAGATCGGACGCGTCCTGTTCCTCAGCGCCAGCACCGTGAAGGACCACGTGAGCGCCATCCTGGGCAAGCTCGACGTCACCAGCCGTGTGCAGGCCGCGTTGCTGGCCCAGCTCGCAGGGCTGGAACGACCCCGACCGGGCGCCATCCCGTGACGGCTCCGACGACACGCCGGTGGGGCACCGCGTGGTCCGTGCTCGCGGAGGCCGGGCTGCTCGGCGCCGCCGCGCTGGACTCCCTGCTCGAAACCACCTCGTCCGACGGCGTCTGGCCGTGGCTCACCGCCGGGCTCGCGCTCGCCGGGCTGCTCGTGCGGCGGCACCGGCCGGGGCTCGGCTTCCTGGCGACGCTGCCCGGGCTCATCACCTCGTCAGGGTTGATCGCGACGCTCATCGCGCTCTACAGCCTGTCCCGCCAGTCGGACAGCAAGCGCGTGGTCGGCGCAGCGGCCACGGTCACCGTCATCGGTTTCGCGGTCAAGTTCCCCGTCCCGGGCGAACCGTTCTTCGATCGCGAAACGCTGATCGAGCTGGTCTACGGGATCTTGCAGGGCGCGGCGCCGGCCGCGCTCGGCCAGCTCGTGCGCGCTCGGGAGACGCTGCGCCGCCAGCTGCGCGAGCTCGACGACTCCCACCGTGCCGAACAGGAACTCCGTGAGGCCCAGGTGCTCGAGCGCGAACGCAACCGGCTCGCCCGCGAGATGCACGACGTCGTCTCCCACCAGGTCAGCCTGATCGCCGTGCAGGCCGGAGCGCTGCAGATCGGCGGCCCGGACGACACCACGCGGCAGGCCGCCCGCACGATCCGTGAGCTAGGCGTCTCCACCCTCGACGAGCTCCGACACATGGTGGCCGTCCTGCGCACGCCGAACTCGGATCGCCAGCCCTTGCAACCCCAACCCGGGCTCGCGCAGCTGCGCGCACTGGTCGAGAGCTCCGGCATCGGCGTCACCCTCGAGCAGGACCCCGACCTCGACCACGCCCTCGACCGGCACGCGCAGCGCGCGGTCTACCGCACCGTCCAGGAGGGCCTGACCAACGCCCGCAAGCACGCGCCGGGCGCGCCGGTCCGGGTCCGGGTCGTGCGGGACGGCCCGGACATCGAGGTCACCGTGCACAACGGCCGGGCCACCGGCCGCCCGCTCGGGCTGCCCAGCTCGCAGCAGGGACTCGTCGGTCTCCGGGAACGAGCCGACCTCGTCGGCGGCACCCTCACCAGTGGGCCCGCCGACGAGGGCGGCTTCCGGCTCGTCCTGCGCCTGCCCGCTACCGCGCGCCGCTCCTGACGTACTTCGCCGGGATGGTGGCGGCGTGGAGCAGGTACTCCAGCGGCCCCCGGCGGAAGAACCGCGTCCAGGTCCAGGCGAACACGGTGACGCCGACGACGAAGCAGATCAGCGGCACCCAGCTGTCCTGCGTGCTGGTTCCCTTGGGCACCGACACCAGCGACGACACCACGAAGTGACCGACGTAGGCCGTGAGGGACATGGTGCCCACGGCGATGACGGGGGTGGCCAGGCGACGCAGCCGCGGCAACCGGTCCAGGGCCACCGTCGCGCACACGATCACGGTGATCGCGACGCCGAGGCTGCCGATGATGTCGAACGTCGTGCCGCTGTGCGGTCCTGCCGTCAGCAGCGACCAGGGCGAGCCGAGCTGGTCGGGCCGCATCATGCCCGAACCGGAGTCGAAGGACTTCGGTCCCGAGTCCATGCCCATCTTCAGCATGGCGGCGCTCTGCTCGGCCAGCGCCGCGGCGGCGCCGTCGAACACCATGGCCGCCAGATACGGCGTCCCGTACCCGACCGCCATCAGGGCAGCGCCGAGCGCGGCCAGCCGCGGCCACACCGTGCGCGCCACCAGGTCGAGCCGGCCCAGCGCCATGCCGGTGATCACGAACGGCATCCAGGTGATCGTCGGGTACAGCCCGGTGAGCAGGAGATCCAGCACACCCACGTCAGAGAGCTTCTTGAGCGGGTCGAAGGCGTTGATCGTCGCCGTGACCGGCTCGGTCAGCAGCGACCTGAGCACGAACGCCAGTTGCGGGGTGACGACCGCGAGCACGCCCGCGATGATTGCGAGCGTCCTGGCCCGCAGCCGCAGCAGCGGCATGGCCAGCAGGAAGTAGACCCCGTAGAAGGCGAGGATCACCACGTCCCCGTAGGCCATCGCCAGCACGGTGCCCAGCGCCAGCAGGATCGCGGCGCGGATCGCGATCCGCACCTTCGCCTGCCGCCCGGCGAGCCCGGTCTTCGGCTCCAGCCGGCCCGCGATCAGCACCAGGGAGAACCCGGCGAGCGTCGCGAACAGGACCGACGAACGACCGTCGGCCAGGTATCGCAACCAGCCGGCCACGCCGTCCACCGCTCCCAGCGGGGGTCCGATGTGCACGGTGTACATGCCGAAGACGGCCAGCGCGCGGGCCAGGTCCACCCCGGCCAACCTCGCCATCGACGGAGCTGAGGTGTCCCGCGCGGGCGGGCCACCGACGGGAGGAGGAGCCTCCGGCGCACGTTTGATGATCTGATCCACCAAGTCACTGTCGTCGACCCGGGGCCGTCCGGGCATCGGGCAGGCTTCGGCTTGATCGACCCGGTCGGCGGAGGCTGTCCCCGCCGACCGGCGGGGGCGGACGGGACCGTTGCCGGATTCTGCGACGCGGGCTCCGGACACAGAATCGGGTGAGGTCGCCGATCGGCGACCCGACCGAACCCGATCTGCACAGGACTTCCGTGACCACCGCTCCAGCCCCGTCGACGACGCACGCCGAGACCCGGTCCACCCGTCGGACGTTCCGGGCGCTCTACCCCTACATCAAGCCGCACCGCGCAGCAGTCGCGCTCGGCCTCCTGCTCTCGCTCGCCGGGGCCGCCGGCGGGCTGCTCCAGCCGCTCGCGACGAAGGAACTGCTGGACCGGCTCTCCGCCGGTGACACCATCACGGGGATCCTGCTGGCCCTCACCGCGCTGGTGCTGATCGCGACCGCGTTCGAGGCGCTCGGCGCCTACGTGCTGGAGCGGACGGCGGAGTCGGTCGTGCTCGCCGCCCGGCGCACCCTCATCGGACGGCTGCTGCGATTGCGTCTCGCCGAGGTCGAGCGGGTCCCGCCCGGCGATCTGATGTCCCGAGTCACCTCCGACACCACCCTGCTGCGGGCGGTCACCACCCGCGCGGTCGTGTCCGCGGCCACCGGCGCGCTGACCCTGGTCGCCGCGATCGCGCTGATGGCGACCCTCGACGTCGTGCTGCTCGCCGTGAGCCTCGGCGTGGTCATGGTGACCAGCGGGGCCGTCGCCCTGCTCATGCCCAAGATCGGTGAAGCGACCGAGCGCTCCCAGGAAGCCGTCGCGGACATCTCCTCGATGCTGGAGCGGGTCTTCGGCGCGTTCCGCACCGTGAAGGCGTCCGGCGCCGAGGAGCGCGAGACCGCCGCCGTCGACCGGGCCGCGCACCGCGCATGGCGGCACGGGGTGAGGAGCGCGAAGTGGGAGGCCATCGCCGGAACGGCCGACGAGCTCGCCGTGCAGCTGGCGTTCCTCGCCGTCCTCGCGGTCGGCGGGATGCGGGTCGCGTCCGGTGCGATCCCCGCGTCCACCCTCGTCGCCTTCCTGCTCTACCTCTTCTACCTCATCGAGCCGGTCGCCAAGCTCGTCGAGGCGGCGACCCAGTACCAGGAGGGCGCGGCCGCGATCTCCCGCATCGACCACGCCCAGCAGCTGGCGATCGAACCCCTCGCGCCGGTGTCCGGTGCGCAGAGAGCGGACGGTCCGGCGTCGGTCCGCTTCGACGACGTCTCCTTTCGCTACGGACCGGGCGCACCCCTGGTCCACAGCGGCGTGAGCTTCGCGGCTCCCGGCGCCGGGATCACCGCCTTCGTCGGCCCGTCCGGTGCCGGCAAGTCGACGGTCTTCGCGCTCATCGAACGGTTCTACGAGGTGACCAGCGGGCAGATCCTCGTCGACGGCACGGACGTCCGCGACTGGCCGCTGCCCGACCTGCGGGCCGCGATCGGCTACGTGGAGCAGGACACCCCTGTGCTCGCCGGAACCCTGCGCGAGAACCTGACCTTCGCCGCGCCCGACGCCACCGACGACGACATCCACGACGTCCTGGCCCGCACCGAGCTCGACCACCTCCTCACCCGCCTGCCCGACGGCTGGCACACTCCGGTCGGGCACCGCGGCGCCCGCCTGTCCGGCGGCGAACGGCAACGCATCGCGATCGCCCGCGCCCTGCTGCGCAGGCCCCGACTGCTGCTCCTGGACGAGGCCACCGCGCACCTCGACGGTCTCACCGAGCTGGCGCTGCTCGACCTCGTCGCCGACATCGCCCGCGACACCACGGTCCTGGTCATCGCGCACCGCCTGTCCACGGTGACCAGTGCGGACCGGATCGTCGTGCTGGAGGCAGGACGGGTACGGGCCACCGGAACCCACACCGAGCTGATCACCGACGACCCGCTCTACGCCCAGCTGGCCGCCACGCAGCTGCAGCGGTCCCAGGCCTGAACCACGAGCACACCACTGGATCATCAGGTGGCCGGTCTCCGCCGGCTCAGCGGCAACGAGGAGGTCCGCGCGCATCGGCTCCGGCTCGCCACCGTGGCGAACGCATGTACGCCGTCGTCGTCGGCCGCGGCATGCCACACCGGCGGCGCTGGCGCGATCCTGGCGCCTTCGCTCACGTCACCCAGGTGCCACGGCCCGGGCAGCCCGTTGCAGGACGACCGCGGCGGTCGCTCGGGCCAGCCGGACCGGGCGGAACGACCGGTGGGGCCGGTGGGGCTCGAGTGGCGCGGTCGGGTCGACCTGGCGGCGGACCGCCTCGGCGCACAGATGGCTGGCGAGGGGCAGCAGCAGGAGCGGCTCAGACATCGGATTCCTTCTCTTCGCAATTATACGGCAACCAATTGGTTGCACAACTTTCCTGCCTGCACGGACCATGGGATCCGGAAGCCCGAGCCAAACCACCACGCTGCGCCGGGACGAGGGCGGTGAGCCTGACCGCTGGAGCGGGCGCGCACCGGGTGGACCCCAATGGCGGGCTACGCCCATCCATCAGGAGGCGACGACCCCGCCCCGCTCCGGACGGAGTGGCCCGGCGACCGCGGCGGTCATTCTTCGTCGATCGGCCAGACCGGCCGGACCTCGATCATCCCGAAGCGGGCGACCGGGTGCTTCGACGCCACCTCGATCGCCTCGTCCAGGTCTGTGCAATCGATCAGGTCGTAGCCGATCATCTGCTCCTTGGTCTCGGCGAACGGCCCGCCGGAGATCAACACCTCGTTGTTGCGCACACGCACGGTGGCCGCCTCGGTTGTCGGGCGCAGCCGATCGCCCTGCTGCCACACGCCCCTACGGCTCATCTCCCCGAGCCACTCCTCGATGGTGTATCCGCCCTGGTCGGCCAGATCGGGCTGCGCGCCCTCGACACCGCAGATCATCAGCATGTATTGCACTCGGATCCTCCTCGTTCTGCTCGGTCGTCACTACGACAACCGGGATCCGCCGGAATCGACATCCGGCGCGAGAACGGCCCACAACTGGCGGTAGCAACCCGTTGCGAAGTTGACGGGTGCTCAGTCGGTGTGCGACTACGCGAGGTGGTGTGCGAGCAGCCGGCGACCGCCGCCGGGAACTCCACCCAGGCCACGTTGATGCCCAGCCTGAGAACACTGCGCGGACTGCAGCCACCTCCGCCATCCCGACACGCCATAGGTAGTTCCTCCAATTGCCCTGCCTTGCCGCAAGGACGGACCGTGGTGCACCCGACCGGTGTCTGCGCAGGTCTCCCCTCCACGAGGAGCACGTCCATGACGAGCACGCTGTCCCCGATCACGAAGCTGTACGTCGACGGCGCCTGGACCAATGGCGGCGCGGGCACCTTCGCCGCACTGAACCCGGCCACGGGCGAGTCAATGGCCGAGGTCGCTGCGGCGGACGCACACGACGTCGACCGTGCGGTTGCGGCCGCCACCCGCGCCCTGCGCGGCGCCTGGGCCGCCACTCCGCCCTCGGCCAAGGGCGCGTTGCTGCACGCACTGGCCGACCTGGTCGAGCGGGACACCGCGCTGCTCGCCGCGCTGGAGGCGCAGGAGATGGGGGTGCCGCTCAGGATCGCCCAAGGGCTGTTCGTGCCGAACCTCGTCGCGTCACTGCGCTACTACGCCGGCTGGGCGGACAAGATCAACGGCGAGCTACTGGGCACCGACGGCTACTTCGGCGCACCCACCCACTCCTACACCCGCCGGGAGCCGATCGGCGTCATCGCGGCGATCGTCCCGTGGAACGCGCCGCTGATGATCCTCGGCTGGAAGCTGGCGCCGGCGCTGGCGACCGGCAACGCCGTGATCGTCAAGCCGGCCGAGGACGCCTCGCTGTCGATCCTGCACCTCGCGCGGCTGATCGAGGAGGCAGGTTTTCCGGCAGGCACCGTCGCCGTTCTCCCGGGCCCGGGCGAGGTGACCGGCGAGGCGCTCGTCGTCAACCCCGGGGTGCACAAGATCAGCTTCACCGGATCGACCGCGGTCGGCCGCCGCATCCTGCGCAACTCCGCCACCAACTTCACCCGCACGACGCTCGAGCTGGGCGGCAAGTCCCCGCAGATCGTCTTCGACGACGCGGACCTCGCGTCGGCCGTGCAGGGTGCGGCGTTGGGTCTGTTCACCAACCAGGGCCAGGTCTGCGCGGCCGGGACGCGGATCCTCGTGCACCGCTCGATCGTCGACGCGGTGCTCGACGGGCTCGAGCAGGCGGCCCGGGCCCAGGTGCTCGGCGACCCCATGGACGCGGGCACGACGATGGGGCCGCTCGTCAACGCGGCGCAGCGCGATCGGGTCCTCGGCTATGTGCGGCGCGGGCGTGAAGAGGGGGCCACTCTGGTCACCGGTGGCACCGCACCGGAGGGGCCTGGTCACTTCGTCGCGCCCACGGTGTTCGCAGGCACCAACGACATGACCATCGCCCGCGAGGAGATCTTCGGCCCCGTCGGCACCGTCATCCCTTTCGACGACGACGCCGAGGCGATCGCCATGGCCAACGACAACCGCTACGGGCTCGCGGCGACGGTGTGGACCGCCGACGTGCGGCGGGCGCACGTGGTCGCGGCCGCCCTGCAGGCGGGCGCGGTCGGGGTCAACGGCTGGTCGCCGCTGGCGCCGCAGCTGCCGTGGGGCGGGGTCAAGTCCAGCGGCATCGGCCGCGAGCTCGGCTACGAGGGGATCCTCGCCAACACCGAGTCCAAGACCGTCACCGTCATCCTCTGACACCCGGACATGGACGCCGCAATCGCTGCCCTCACCCGCAGGGTCGAGGTCCTCGAAGCCGAGGCTGACATCCGCCGCCTCCAGGCCCGCTACATGTGGCTGTGCGACACCCCGTTGCCGGAGTTCGGAGTGGCCGACGACTCCGCGCGCATCGACCTGATCATGGAGCTCTACACGGACGACGCCGTCTGGGAGGGCGTGGGAGAGTACTACGACGGCCAGTTCGGACGGGCGGAGGGAGCCGCCGCGGTGCGCACCCACTTCGAAGGGTTCTGGTCGGCCGAGCGCGACCCTGCTCTGGTGCTCAACGCCCACTACCTCACGTCCGAGCAGATCCACGTCGACGGCGACACCGCGACCGGGCAGTGGATCCACGTGCAGCCCTGGCTCTTCGCGGACGGCTCCGCGGTGCTGCGATCGAGCAGGCTCAACAACACCTTCCGCAGGGTCGACGGGCGGTGGCGGATCTCGCGCACCCGCACGGAGAACGTGTTCGTCGCGTCCCTGCCCGACGGCTGGGCCGGCGCCTTCCCCGCCGGTTCGGTCCTGATGCGGCCGTGAGCATGCCGGCCGAGGTCGGCGAGACGGTGGTGCACATCGTCGACGATGACGACGATCTGCGGCAGTCGCTGCGGTACCTGCTGGCCAGCGTCGGGATCCAGGCCCTCGACTACCCGGATGCCCCGACGTTCCTCGCCGAGTTCGACCCGGCAGAACCAGCGGTGGTGATCGTCGACGTGCGGATGCCCGGGATGAGTGGGTTCCAGCTCCAGGAGGAATTGGAACGGCGCGGCTACCCGGCGCCGATGATCTTCTGCTCCGCGCACGGCGACATCCCGATGTCGGTGCGCGCGATGGCCGGCGGGGCCGTGGACTTCCTGGAGAAGCCGTACGACCCGCAACGCATCCTCGAGGTCGTGCAGCACCAGCAGGCGCAGGCCCGGCAGCGGTTCGTCGCCGACTCCGAGCGGCGCGCGGTGGAACACCGGATCGCCGGGCTCACCCAACGGGAGCGGGAGGTGCTGCGGCTGGTGATCGAGGGAAAGGCGAGCCAGGCGGTCGCCCGCAAGCTCGGCACCAGCGTGAAGACGATCGACGTGCACCGGGCGCGGATCAAGGCGAAGACCGGCGTGGACAGCCTCGCGGTGCTGGTGCGCGACGTCCTGACCTACGGCGTCGAGGTGTGAGGCCGAACCTGCGACGACGCCTCGACCTCTGCTAGGTCTGCGTCAGTGGGCCTCCACCCACGCCCCCGTCCGCAGCAACGCGGTCTCGGCCTGCGGACCCCCGATCAGCTGCACCCCCAGCGGCCGGCCGTCCGGTGCGGCTAGCCCCGGGACGGTGAGGGCGGGGAAGCCGAGCAGCTGCCAGGGCCTGCTCAGGACCGGGTCGCCGGTGGTCGCCGACCCCGCGGGAGCGGGGCCGAGCGCGGCCGGGCCGACGATGGCGGCGTAGGAGGCGAGCAGCTCGCCGAACCGCGTGCGCCCCTCCCCCGCCACCCGGCGCGCTCGGGCGAGATCGGCGGGATCGGTAGCAGCCCCGCGGCGCAGCAGGTCGGCCAGCGGACGGCTCAACTCCGTGGACCTGCCCGCCTCCGCCGCGCGCTCGATCGCGGCTTCCGCCGCCATCACGACGGCATGGGCGCTGGTCAACGCGTCGACGAGCTCCGGTGACGGGAGCTCGTCCACGACCGCGCCGGCCGCGACCCAGCGTTCCCGCGCCGCGGCCAGTGCCGCACGCATCTCCGGGTCGACGGCGTCGGGGGCCCGGAACAGCAGGCGCGGCGGGACCGGATCCGTGCGGCCGGCGTCGGGCTCCCCGGTCAGCGCAGCGAACGCGAGCGCCACGTCGTCGACGCGCGCGGCGAACAGCCCGTGGCTGTCCAGGCTCGGAGCGAGCCCGGTCACTCCGTCGACCGGGAACCGGCCATGGGTCATGACGAGCGCCGCAACCCCGCAGAACGCCGCGGGACGGGTCACCGAGCCCGCCGTCTGGGAACCGAGTGCGAGCGGCACGTGCCCCGCGGCGACGGCCGCGGCCGAGCCGCTCGACGATCCGCCGGGGGTGTGGCCCGGAGCGGCCGGGTTGTCGGTGGGCCCCGGCGCGAAGTAGGCGAACTCGGTGGTCACGGTCTTCCCGACCGGTACGGCCCCGGCGCGCCGCCACGCGGCGACGATGGCAGCGTCGGCCTCCGCCGGGCCGGCGGATCCGCGCAGTCCGGAGCCGCATCGGGTGGGCAGGCCGGCGACGTCGATGATGTCCTTGATCCCCAGCGGGACTCCCCGCAGCGAGCCCGACGATCCCGGCTCGACCGGCACCTCCGTGGGCGGGACGACCCATGCCCGCAGCCGCTGCTCGGTCGCGGTGACCCGTTCGCGGACCTGCTGCAGGACGGCGGCGGGCGTGGTGCGGCCCGCGGCGAGGTCGTCCACCAGGCCGCGCAACGACCACGGACGGCTCCGTTCGTTCACACGTCCACCCACTCCGCGTCGGCGACCCAGAAGTGGATCCCGCTAGGTCCGATGCCGTGCCGCCACTCGGAGGTCCGGCGAAGCCCCGGCTCGACGCGTGCGGTGGCGGCGTCGGCGGCCTCGGGACCGTCCTCGGGGACCTGCCAATGGACCCAGTTCAGCTCGCGGCCCTCGGCGTCGTGCACGAACAGGTCGACGTGGCGCCAGCCGAAGCCGTGGGTGTCGGTGTAGCAGGTCATCGTCATGCGGTTGCCGACGGTCATGCGGCGGGCCGGGTGCCCAGGCTGTGGAAGCGCCGCTGGAAGTAGACCAGCGCCCCGCCGCCGTCCTGGGTGCGGACCTGCTCGACGTCGACGAACAGCACCGAGTGCGAGCCGAGTTCGCGGCGCCCCCGGATGCGGCCGAGCACGGCGGCGGCGGCACCGCGCAGCACCGGCACGCCGTAGCCGGTGAGGTCCCACCGGGCGTCGGTGAACCGCTCGGCAGGCGGGACCTTCGCGGCACCGGCGAAGTGCCTCGCCAGGTCCTCGTGCTCGCCGGCCAGGACGTTCACGCACAGCCGCCCGTTGCCGACCAGCACGGCATGCGAACGACTGGACCGGTTGACGCAGACAAGCAGTGTCGGCGGCGAGTCGGTGACCGAGCACGCCGCGCTCACCGTCATCCCCGCTCGTCCACAAGGGCCGTCGGTGGTCACCACGTTGACGGCGGCCGACAGGTTTGCCATGGCCGCGCGGAAGTCCGACTGGGTCCGGGTCGGTTCGGACACTGCTCCTCCTCCTGGACTGTCGAATCATCACCTGCGCCTCGAAACGTAGGGCCGCCGCGCCGGGGCCGATATCGAGAGTTCCTCCGCACCCCCTGAGGTTTTCCCCTACCCGTTCCGGTGGTCGACCGAGAGCGGCAACGCGAAGCCGAACGTCGATCCCCCGCCGGGGCGGGCGTGCGCCCAGATCCGGCCGTGCTGACGGGTGATGATCCGGTGGCTGAGCGCCAGCCCGATGCCGCTGCCCTGTTCCTTCGACGTGAACGACGCGGCGAACGGGTCGCACTGCAGGCCGCGGCCGCGGTCGTCGACGGTCAGGGCGGCCTCCCCGTCGCGCAGCTCCGTGGTGATCACCAGTTCCCGCTTCTCCGGCGCGCAGCAGGCCATCTCGTCGATGGCGTTGAAGCACAGGTTGAGCAGCACCTGCCCGGTCAGTACCCGTTCGCAGACCGCGGGCAGTGGCCCGCAGTGGCGCTGGACCACGACCCGCACCTGCGGGTCGGCCGCGCGCAGCCGGACGAAATACAGACACTCGTCGACGATGTCGTGCAGGTCAACGACCTGGCGGGTGTGCTCCAGGTGCCCGACGAACGCACGCAGCGCCCCGACGATCGCGCTGGCCCGGTCGATCTGGCGCACGGCGCTGCCGATGCCGAAGCGGAGCCGGTCGGCCGACTCGGCCGACAGCGCCCCCTCCTCCTCGAGGGCTCCGGCGTGGCGGGTGGTGCCGGCCAGGAAGTTCCCGGCCGCGGCGAGCGGCTGCCCGAGCTCGTGCGCGATCGCCATCGCCATGTCCCCCATGGCGGTGTAGCGGGCCTGGTAGTTCTCGCGCTGCAGCTCCCGCTCGCGCAGGGCCTCGCGGATCACCCGCCCGGACACGTCGTGCAGGATCATCAGCAGGCCGTCGCCGTCCGGTTCGGCGAGCCGTTCCAGGGTCCCCTCCAACCACACCGCGTCGCCCCCTTGATGATCTCCAGTGCGCGGTACCTGCAGCTGCACCGCGATCATGGGGTCGGCCTGCTCGACGAGGTCGGCCCAGACGGCGGGCCGGCCGGCCGCGCGCAGGGTGCCGAACTCGTCGAGCTGGCGGCCCATCTCCTCGGGCACCATCCCGAGCAGGGCGAGCGCGGTGTCGGTGGCGAACCGTACGGTCCCGGACGAGTCGAGCGTCAACGCGATGGTCGACGTGTGCCGGGCCAGCGCGTCGATGGACGAGGTCGTGCGGCGCAGGGCCATCTCGGTCGCCTGTTCCCGCTCGATGTCGCGGAACTGGACCATCACCGCGGGCCCTTGCGACAGCTCGACCCGCACGGCCAGCGCATCGGTGGGCACCACCCGCCCGCTGCGGCTCCGGTAGTGCCACTCGATCCGGCTGCTGCCCCGCTCCACGGCCTCCTGCAACCAGGCCCGGCCGAGCACCCGGTGGTACTGCGGGGCGGTGCTGCTCATGTGGTTGGCCTTGAGCGGGCGCAGCTCCTCGACGCTCCAGCCCAGCAGCTCGCACGCAGCCGGGTTCGCCCACAGGATGTTCTTGGTCGCGGCGTCGTGCACCAGCACGCAGGTCCGTGAGGCGTCCATGAGTGTCAGCACGTCCTCGATGCGGATCTCCGGCGCGCTGGGGTCCACCGACATCGGCCCAGCGTAGGTCGCCCGCCGCGGGACCCGTGCTGAAGAAATCCCCTACTCCGGGCACGGATGGTTCTGATTCCGGCTGCCCCGCGCCGTTCCTACTGTCGAAATCGGCAATCACGACGACGACGGAGGAGCGATGCTGCGCATCCAGGAATCAGCGGAACGCACTACTCCCGCCGCCGACCGCGTCCCGCTCACGGACGTCCTCGCCGAGCTGGTACACCGCCGCGACGAGTTCCGCGAGCTCCGCTACGTCCCGATGGACTTCGTCGGGCGGCTCAAGCAGGCCGGCATCTACCGCGCCGCCACCCCCGTCCGCTTCGGCGGCGACGCGCTGCCGCCCGCCGAGTTCCTCGCAGACATCGAGCGCATCTCGCAGGTCGACGGCTCGACCGGCTGGGTAGCGAGCTTCGGTTCCGCGCAGATCTACCTGGCGGCGCTACCGATCGCGACGCAGGAGCAGATCTTCGCCGACGGCCCGGACGTCGTCTTCGCCGGCGCGCTGTTCCCGCCCAAGCGCGGCGAGGAGACCGAGCTGGGCTATCGGCTTTCGGGCCGCTGGAAGTTCGCCAGCGGCTGCATGGGCGCCGACGTCCTCGGCGTCGGGATGCCCGGCGACGATGCGTCCGCGGGCAAGCCCCGCACGGCCGTGCTGCGCCCGGAGCAGGTGCAGATCGTCCAGGAATGGGACGTCGTCGGCATGCAGGGCACCGGGTCGTTCGACCTCGTCCTCGACGGTGCCGAGGTCGCCCGAGAGTGGACGTTCGTGCGGGGCGGTGAACCCACCGTCGACGAGCCGCTCTACCGCTACCCCACGATCGCCTACGCCGCGCAGGTGCTGGCCGTCGTCGGCGCCGGGGTGGCCCGCGCCGCGCTGGACCACGCCCGCGAGGTCGGCGCCGGGTACGCGGGGGTGACCGGCGCCCCGAAGCTCGCCGATCGCGCCTACTACCGCACCGAGGTCGCCCGCGGGGAGGCGGCGCTGCGGTCGGCCCGCGCGTTCTTCTACGAGGCGACGGGCCAGGCGTGGGAGAGCGTGCTCACCGGCGACCCGGTCACCGACGAGCAGAACGCCGAGCTGCGGCTCGCCTCGGCCCACCTCGCGAAGACCGCGTCCGACGTCGTGGCAGGGCTGGTCGAGGTGTCGGGCACCGCCCCGATCGGGACCGCGCACCCGCTGCAGCGGCTGCTCGGCGACGCGCTCGTGCCCAAGCAGCACGCGTTCCTCGGCCCCGCCATCTATGACTCGGCCGGCGCGGTCCTGATGGGCCTGCCCGCCACCACACCCGGCTTCCGCTGACAGGAGATCTTCATGGCTGCGCCACTGCGGGTGCTGTTCTGCATCGGCATCAACCAGAACTTCTTCGACCTCCCCACCGACGGCATCACGACCGGCCATGTCTGGCAGGCGTTCGTGGCGATGATGGACGGCGTCAAGGCCCTGCCCGGGGTCGACTTCATCGGCGACATCGACGACGACGCGCACATGGTCGGCCCCTCCGACGGCTGGCCGTGGACCTGCTACCTGCTCGCCGACGTCGACACGCAGGAGACGGTCAAGGCCGCCTGCAACCTGCTGCGCACCACCCCGGTCGGCGACGGGGACGCGAAGCTCTGGCGGTTCGCGAAGATCGAGGCCCGGATCGGCCGGGCGCTGACCGTGCGCGACGACGTCACGCTCCCCGCGAGGGGGGCGCAGCGATGATCGACGACGTGCTGGGCACCATGCCCGCCGACCTGGTCCGCACCGACCGCGTGGCCGCCCGCCTCTACACCGACCCCGAGTTGTTCGAGCTGGAGATGAGCCGCATCTTCGAGCGGGCCTGGATCTGGGTCGCGCACGAGAGCGAGCTGCCGAAGCCCGGTTCGTTCGTGTCCACGTTCGTGGGCCGCCAGCCGGTGATCGTCGCCAAGGACCGCAAGGGCGTCGTCCGCACGCTGCTCAACCGGTGCCGCCATCGCGGCGCGAGCCTCTGCGAGAAGCCCAGCGGGCAGGTCAACGGCTTCACGTGCCCCTACCACGCCTGGTCCTACGGCCTCGACGGTGCGCTGCGCGGCATCCCCTACCCGGACGGCTACGAGGGCGTCATGGAGAAGGGCGACCTGTCGCTGCGCAAGCTGCGCACCGAGTCGTACGGCGGGATGATCTTCGCGACCCTTGACGAGGCCGCCGAACCGCTGGAGGAGTTCCTCGGCGACGCGGGCCTGTGGATCGACCGCTTCATGAAGCAGGGCGGCGGCTACCCGATCAAGGTGCTGGGCCGCCACCGGTTCACCTTCCGCGGCAACTGGAAGATCCAGCTCGAGAACACCACCGATGGCTACCACTTCCCCATCGTGCACCGCTCGTGGATGGCGTCGGTCGACGCCGAGACCGCGAACATGATGTCGTTCATGACCGACCCGACGTGCACCACGCACGACCTCGGGCACGGCAACAGCGTCATGCAGATGGTCCCCACGCATTCCGACCTGGACGCCGACGACGGCTCCGAGCCGTTGCAGACCCGCTTCGCCGACCTCGTCGCCCACCTGTCTGGCAGCCTCGACGAGGCAGCGGTCCGCAAGGTCGTGCGCGCCATGCACGGCACCGGGTTCAACCTCAACCTCTTCCCGAACGTGTCGATGTCCGCGGCGTTCTTCCGCGTCCTGCGCCCCGTCTCGGTGAACGAGACGCGCATCGAGCACGTGGCCATCGGCCCGGACGGCCCGCCCGAGCTCGACTCCGTCAACCGCGCGCGATTGCGGATCCACGAGCACTTCCAGGGCCCGTTCGGCTTCGGCACCCCGGACGACGCCGAGGGCTGGGACCGCGTCCAGCGCGGCGCCGCCGCTGCCCCGGCGATGCCGATCCTGGTCAACCGCGGCCTGGCCCGCGAGAAGCCGAGCCCCGAGGGCTGGCCCACCTCGCACGTCACCGACGAGACCGGCATGCGCGCCGCCTACGCGCAGTGGAAGGCGATGATGAGCGATGACTGAGCCCATCGCCGAGGCCCTCGCCGCGCCGATCCCGACCACCGACCCGCGGGTCGTCCGCGCGATCGAGCTGATCTGGCGCGAGGCCGAGCTGCTCGATCGCAAGGCCTATGAGAGCTGGAACGCCCTCTACACCGACGACGGGTTCTACGTGATCCCGATCGACCCCGAGGCCGAGCGGTTCGACGACATCCTCAACATGGTCTACGACGACGCCCGGATGCGGCGCATGCGCGTTGCCCGCATGACGGAGGGGCACGCCATCGCCGCCGTGGACGCCGCCCGCACCGTCCGCACGGTGTCGCGGTTCGTCCCGGAGTCGGTGTCGGAGTCGATGTCCGGCGACGAGGTCGTCGTACGCTCCGCGCAGATCCTCGTCGCCTACAAGCGCGAGCGCCACGACCTGTGGGCCGCCGACCTCGTCCACCGCATCCGACTGTCCGCTGACAGCCCCGCGGGCGACCAGATCGTGCAGAAGATCGTCCGGCTCGTCGACAGCGGGTCTGCGGTGCCTGCCGCCGGGTTCCTGCTGTGAGCGCCCCGGTAGAACCGCAGGTCGCGGTGGTCACCGGCGGCGCCCGGGGGCTGGGCGAGGCGATCGTCCGCAGGCTGCATGCCGACGGCTACCGGGTCGCGATCGCCGACCTGGACGGCGCCGAGGCCGAGGCGTTGGCGAAGGAGCTGGAAGGCGCCCGCGCGTTCCCCGTGGACATCGCCGATCGGGCGGCACCGGCCGCGCTGCTGCGTGACGTGCTCGCGGCGTTCGGCGCGGTGCACGTGCTGGTGAACAATGCTGCACGGACCCAGGCCACCCCGCTGATGGAGATCGGCCCGGACGAGCTCGACGTCATCATGGACATCAACTTCGGCGGCACGTTCCGGGCCTGCCAGGTCTTCGGCACCCACCTGGCCGAGCAGGGGTACGGGCGGATCGTCAACATGGCCTCGCTCGCCGGGCAGAACGGCGGTACCGCCACCGGCGCGCACTACGCGGCGTCCAAGGGTGCGGTCCTCACCGCGACGAAGGTGTTCGCCCGCGACCTCGCCGCGCGCGGGGTCACGGTCAACGCCGTGTCGCCCGGTCCGCAGGAGGGCGAGACCGTCTTCGCGCTCCTCGGCGCGGACGGGGTGGCTGCGCTGCGGTCCGGCATCCCCGTCGGCCGCCTCGGCGACCCGGCGTTCGTCGCCCGGATGGTCGCCTTGCTGGCCTCCCCCGACGCCGCCTCGGTCACCGGCGCCTGCTGGGACGCCAACGGCGGCCTCTACCTGCGCTGAGGAGGATCGATGACGATGACGGTGACGAACACGGCAACCGTCGCGGTCCGCGTCAGCGAGGTCGTCGAGGAGGCGGCCGGGATTCGGAGCCTGCGGCTGGTCACCACCGACGGATCGCCGCTGGGGCCGTACGAGGCCGGCGCGCACGTCGACGTCGTCGGCCCGACGGGGGTGCTGCGCCAGTACTCGCTTTGCGGGCCACCCGACGACGCCGCATCGCTGCTGATCGCGGTCAAGAAGGAGCCGGGCTCCCGCGGCGGCTCGGCCGCCCTGCACCAGGTGCAGGTCGGCGACACCCTGCAGATCGGGGCGCCGCGCAACCTGCTCACCGTGGCCGCGGACGCCGACCGGCACCTCCTGGTCGCCGGCGGCATCGGAGTGACGCCGCTGCTCAGCATGGCCTACGAGCTGCATCGACACGGCGCGGACTTCGCCCTGCACTACTTCGCCCGCTCCCGCGACGAGGCAGCCTTCGCCGACCTCCTGGAGCACCGCGCGGACTTCCGGGACCGGGTCCACCTGCACTTCGGGGTGCCACGCGCCGACCAGCCCGGCCTGCTGCAGGCCTGCGCCGCCGGCCTGGGACCGGTCAGCCGCGTGTACACGTGCGGCCCGGACGGGTTCATGGACCAGGTCGTCGCCACGCTCGCGCCGATCGTCGGCGCGGACAACGTGCACGTCGAGCACTTCGTGGCGGCCGAGATCGACACCTCCGCCGACCAGGCCTTCGTCGTCGAGCTCGACACGGGCGAGGAGTTCGAGGTCCCCGCCGACCGTTCGATCCTGTCCGTCCTCGAGGAGAACGGGATCGAGGTCTTCACCTCCTGCCAGGAGGGCGTCTGCGGCTCGTGCGTGTCGGGCGTCCTCGACGGCGTGCCGGACCACCGCGACAGCTGCCTGTCCGCGGCCGACCGGGCGGCGGGCGACCAGATCGCGCTGTGCGTCTCCCGCGCCCGCAGTCCCCGCCTCGTGATCGAACTCTACTGACGCGCTCCACCACCGCCCGTTCGATCGGAGAACCAATGAGCGAGCTTACGAGCGAATCATCGACACAGCGCCTTCGCGAAGCGTCGACCGAGCGCAGCGAGGGAGTGCGATGAGCTCCTCCACCGACGCCGTACCCGACCCCGGGACGCTCGCCGCCGCCGTCCGGGACGGGCGGATGAACCGCAGGGCCTGGATCGTCACGGCCCTGCTCGTGGCCTTCCAGATCATTGCCTTCGCCGACAAGGCCGTGTTGGGCCTGGTCGCCGGGCTGGCCATGCCCGAGCTGGGCCTCTCGGCGGTCCAGTTCGGGTTCATCGGCAGTGCGTTCTTCTTCCTCTACTCCGTGGTGTCGTTCGGGGTGGGGATCCTGTCGCGACGGGTCCGGTCGAGCTGGATCCTGCTCGCGATGGGGGTGTTCTGGGCCCTCGTGCAGTTCCCGATGCTGCTCGGCGGCGGTGCGGCGATCCTGCTCGTCACCCGGATCCTGCTCGGGGGCGCCGAGGGACCGGCGACCGCGATGTCGTTGACATCCGTGCACGGCTGGTTCGCCCCCTCGGATCGGGCGCTGCCCAGCAACATCGTCGCCGCGGGATCGGCACTCGGTCCGGTCGTCGCCGCACCGGCGCTCGCCTGGGTCATCGTCGAGTTCGGCTGGCGCTGGGCGTTCGGCTTGCTCGGAATCGTCGGGCTCGTGTGGTCGCTCGCCTGGCTGCTCCTCGGGTCGGACGGGCCGTTCGCCGGGCACCGACCGGCCGAGCGGTCGGCGCCGGCGGAGCCGACGACGGTCATCCCGGTGCGCACCCTCCTGCTGAGCAGCACGTTCGCCGCGGCCGTGATCGGCGGGTTCGGCAACTTCTGGACCCAGGGCTTCCTCACGACGTGGTCCCCGCAGTACCTCACCGGCGTGATCGGGCTGTCGCTCAGCGAGGTCGGCGTCGTCTCGACCCTGCCGTGGCTCTTCGGTGCCGGCCTGCTGCTCGGGCTCGGTGTGCTGGGCCGGCGGCTGATGCTCGGCGGCGGCAGCGTGCGCTCGGCCATTGCCGTGCCGTTCGGCGTCGCCGCCGCGGTCGCTGCGGCCGCGTTCCTGCTGCTCCCGGCGACGAGCGGGGCGCTCGCCGTGGTGCTGCTGACGGTCGCGGCCGGCTGCAGCCTCATCTACCCGATGCTGCCGAGCGCGCTGGCCTTCGCCGTAGCGCCGCAGCAGCGCGGCCTGGTCATGGCGGTGCTGGGCGGGATCGCGTCCGTCGGCGCGATCTGCTCGCCGTTCGTGATCGGGGTGCTGATGGAGGCGGCGGGCTACCGGGCAGCGGCCGCCGGGCAGCAGCGCACGCCCGACATGGTCGCGAACATGGCCGCCGGCCTGGACCACGGCTTCCTCCTCACCGGCGGCGTCCTCGCGCTGGCCGCACTGGCGACGCTGCTGTTCCTGCGTCCCGACCGCACAACTGCCACCAAGGAGTCGCTCCGATGACGCAGACCATCGATGCACCGACCGCGCACCCGCTCGGTCTCCTGACGGCCGACGAGATCATCCGGACCCGGCGGATCCTCGTCGACGCCGGCCTGCTGCCCGACACCGCCCGGGTGGTCTACCTGGGGCTGGAGGAGCCCGCCAAGGACGTGCTGGACGGACCCGAGCGGGTGGCCCGCGTCCTCCTGCACGACACGGCCAGCGCCGAAGGGCGCGACGTCCGCGTCGGCATCGCCGGGGGCTCGGTGCTCGGCGAGCGCCTCCTCGATCCCGTCGCGGACGGGCAGCTGCCGGTGCTCGACGAGGAGTTCGAGCTGGTCGAGGAGGTACTGGCCCGCGACGAGCGCTGGCTCGCGGCACTGGCGGCGCGCGGACTGGACGTCGCGCAGGTCCGGGTCGCCCCGCTCTCGGCCGGCGTCTTCGGCTACCCGGAGGAGACGGGACGGCGGATCCTGCGCGGGCTCGCGTTCGTCCAGGAGCACCCGCGCGATCACGCCTGGGGACGCCCCGTCGACGGCCTCGTCGGCTACGTCGACGTGGTGGCGCGCACGGCGACCCAGGTGATCGACATCGGGGCGGTCCCGGTCCCGGCCGAGCCCGCCAACTACGACGACGTCGCCGTGACCGGGCCACTGCGCACCTCGCAGAAACCGATCGAGATCACCCAGCCCGACGGGCCGTCGTTCACGATGACCGGCAACCTCCTGGAGTGGGAGAACTGGTCGCTGCGCATCGGGTTCGACGCCCGGGAGGGCCTGGTGCTGCACCAGGTCGCCTTCCGCGACGGCGAGCGGCACCGGCCGATCGTCCACCGGGCCTCGATCTCGGAGATGGTGGTCCCGTACGCCGACCCGTCCCCCGTCCGCAGCTGGCAGAACTACTTCGACACCGGCGAGTACATGATCGGGCGCTACGCCAACGCGCTCGAGCTCGGCTGCGACTGCGTCGGCGACATCACCTACCTCGACGCCGTGCTCGCCGACGAGTTCGGCCACCCGCGGGTGCTGCCGAACGCGATCTGCCTGCACGAAGAGGACTTCGGGATCCTCTGGAAGCACACCGATCTGTGGGCGGGATCCGCCGAGACCCGGCGGCAGCGCCGCATGGTGATCTCGTTCTTCACCACGATCGGCAACTACGACTACGGCTTCTACTGGTACCTCTACCTCGACGGCACCATCGAGTGCGAGGTCAAGGCCACGGGTGTCGTGTTCACCTCGGCATACCCCGGCCCTGACTACGACGGCAAGCCAGAGGGCGGCAACCCGTACGCCTCCCAGCTGGCGCCCGGTCTTGGCGCCCCCTACCACCAGCACCTGTTCAGCGCCCGCCTGGACATGGCGGTCGACGGCGCGGCCAACCTCGTCGAGGAGGTGGAGGTCCAGCGCGTCCCGATGGGTCACGGCAACCCGCGGGGCAACGCCTTCACTCAGCGGCGGACGCCGCTGCGGCGCGAGTCCGCGGCCCAGCGCATGGCCGACCCCCGTGCGGGCCGCGTCTGGCACGTCACCAACCCCGGCTCGCGCAACCGGCTCGGCGACCCGGTCGCCTACGCCCTGATGCCCGAGGGCAACCCCGAGCTCCTCGCCGACGACGCGTCCTCGATCCACAGCCGCGCCACGTTCGCGAGCAAGCATCTCTGGGTCACCCGCTTCGACCCCGCGCAGCGCTACGCGGCAGGCGACTTCGTCAACCAGCACGCCGGCGGTGCGGGGCTGCCCGCCTACGTCGCCGGTGACCGCGACATCGACGGCCAGGACCTCGTCGTCTGGCACACCTTCGGCCTCACCCACTTCCCGCGGCCCGAGGACTGGCCGATCATGCCCGTCGACTCGT
Source organism: Pseudonocardia sp. TRM90224 (assembly GCF_021245725.1). Lineage (GTDB taxonomy): Bacteria > Actinomycetota > Actinomycetes > Mycobacteriales > Pseudonocardiaceae > Pseudonocardia. The sequence goes on from NZ_JAJGSX010000032.1 coordinate 81,531, forward strand.
GCGGCTTCACGCTCAAACCGGTCGGCTTCTTCGACCGCAACCCCGCGCTCGACGTCCCCCGCACCCGCAGCGCCCACTGCTCGGCCGTTCCCGGAGGAAACCATGACTGAGCAGGCCACCGACCGTGCACACACGCTACGCGGCTCGATCGGCGTCGCCGGGATCGTCTTCCTCGTCGTCGCCGGCGCAGCCCCGCTCACCGCGATCGGCGGTGCGTTGCCCGTCATGCTGGCCATCGGCAACGGTCCCGGCGTGCCGATGGCGTTCCTCGTCGTCGCCGTCGTCCTGCTGGTCTTCAGCGTGGGCTACGCGGCGATGAGCCACCACGTCGTCGACGCCGGCGCCTTCTACGCCTACGTCACCCGCGGGCTGGGTGCGCGGCTCGGGCTCGGCGCGGCCGGCCTCGCGCTGCTGGCCTACACCGCGATCCAGGCGGCGATCTACGGGCTGGCCACGACGACGCTGCAGGGCCTGATCACGAAGTACGGCGGGCCGGAGATCCCGTGGTGGGTCCTCGGCGCGGCCCTGATCGCCGTCGTCGGGGTGCTCGGCTACCGCAGCATCGACCTGGGGGCCAGGGTGCTCGGGGTCGTGCTGGTCGTCGAGATCGCCGTCGTCGTCGTGCTCGCGGTCACCATCCTGGCCAAGGGTGGCCCGGCGGGGTACGCCGCCACCTCGTTCTCCTTCTCGACGTTCTTCCAGGGCGACGGCACCGGCATCGCGGTGATGTTCGCGGTCGCGAGCTTCGTCGGGTTCGAGGCCACCGCGATCTACGGCGAGGAGGCGCGCGAGCCCCGGCGCACGATCCCGCGCGCCACCTACATCGCGGTGATCCTGATCGGGGTGTTCTACGCGATCGCCAGCTGGACGATCGTCGTGGCCTACGGACCCGACCAGGTCCAGGCCGCAGCGCAGGCCGACACCGCGGGTCTGGTCTTCGCCGCCGCTGCCCAGTATGTGGCGCCGGTGTTCGCCGACGTGATGGCCGTCCTGCTGCTCACGAGCCTCTTCGCCGCGCTGCTCGCGTTCCACAACGCCATCTCCCGCTACCTCTACGCGCTCGGCCGCCAGGGCGTCGGACCGGAGGCGCTCGCCCGCACGCACGAGCGGCACGGCTCGCCCTACGTGGGATCGGCGACCCAGAGCGCGTCGGCCGCCGTGCTGCTCGGCCTCTTCGCCGTCGCCGGTGCTGACCCGGTGCGGACGCTTTTCACCTGGATGTCCGGCGTCGCGACCGTCAGCATCCTGCTCCTGATGATGCTCACCGCGATGGCGATCCTGGTCTTCTTCGCCCGCAACCGCGTGGACGGACGGGTGTGGAACACGCGGGTCGCGCCGGTGCTCGGGCTGGTCGGGATCGCGGTGGTGACCGCGCTCGTGCTCATGAACTTCACGACGCTGATCAGCGGCTCGGTCGTGCTCGCCGCGACCCTGCTCGCCGTCGTCGGAGCGGCGTTCCTCGGCGGAGTGCTGATCGCCGGGTCCGCCCGGATCGGTGCCTCGGAATGAAGATCGTCAGCATCGAGGCGATCCCGTTCGCGATCCCCTACCGCAAGCCGATGCGCTTCGCCAGCGGCGAGGTGCACACTGCCGATCACGTGCTCGTCCGCGCGCACACCGACGACGGGGTGATCGGCGTCGCCGAGGCACCGCCACGGCCCTACACCTACGGCGAGACACAGACCTCGATCCTGGCGGTGATCGAGCAGGTGTTCGCCCCGGAGCTGGTCGGACTGTCACTGCTCGACCGCGAGGTCGCGCGGGCCCGCCTGGAGCGCACCGTGGGCAACCCGACGGCGAAGGCGGCGCTGGACATGGCGCTGTGGGACGCGCTGGGCCGCACCCTCGAGCTGCCGGTGACGCAGCTGCTCGGCGGCTTCGCCGACCGCATGCGGGTCACGCACATGGTCGGGTTCGCGCCAGACGACGAGATGGTGGCCGAAGCCGAGCGCGTCCGCGACGAGCACGGCATCACCACCTTCAAGGTCAAGGTCGGGCGGCGGCCGGTGGCCCTCGACGTCCGCGCATGCCGCGCCCTGCGCACGGCCCTCGGGCCTGACGTCGAGCTCTACGTCGACGGCAACCGCGGCTGGACACCGTCGGAGGCGGCCGGCGCCCTGCGCGCCATGGCCGACCTCGACCTGACCCTCGCCGAGGAGCTCTGCCCCGCCGACGACGTGCTCGGCCGCCGCTGGCTCGTCGCGCAGACGACCGTCCCGACCGTCGCCGACGAGAGCGCCACCACGCCCGGCGAGGTCACGCGCGAACTGCTCGGCGGCTCCGCGACCATGATCAGCATCAAGACCGCCCGCACCGGCTTCAGCACGTCGCAGCGCGTTCTGCACCAGGCCGAGGGTCTCGGCGTCGAGGTCGTCATGGGCAACCAGGTCGACGGCCAGATCGGCACCGCCTGCTCGGTCGCCTTCGGCGCAGCCCACCGGCACAGCTCGTACCGGGCCGGTGAACTGTCCAACTTCCTCGGCATGACCGACGACCTGCTCACCGAGCCGCTGGAGATCGTCGCCGGCGAGCTCGCCGTCCGGCCGGGCCCCGGCCTCGGCATCGAGATCGACCCGGACAAGCTCGCGCACTACCGCCAGGACTGCTGACCAGCGCCTTCCCGAACTGCACCGACACGTGAGGAGACCCATCGCCATGACCACCACCGCCGACCCCAACCCCACGGCCGCCGACTCCGGCCGTTCGGCGACCGCGACGTTCGCGAAAAAGGAGCGCGACGCGGCGCCCGTCGACAGCGCCCGCGTGGACACCGTCGCCCGCGCCGCACTCGCCGCGCTGCACGACGTCATCCGCGAGCACGAGCTCACCTACGCCGAGTACGACGCCCTCAAGGCGTGGCTGATCCGCGTCGGGGAGGACGGCGAGTGGCCCCTGTTCCTCGACGTGTTCGTCGAGCACGTCGTCGAGGAGGTCGGCACCGCCGACCGCCGGGGCGCGGTGGGCACCATCGAGGGCCCCTACCACGTGCCCGGAGCCCCGGAGTTCGCCGGCGAGGCGACCCTCCCGATGCGCGACGGCGAGCCGGGCACGCCGCTGCGGTTCCGGGGGACCGTCACCGATCTCGACGGCAACCCGATCGAGGGCGCGACCGTCGACCTCTGGCAGGCCGACGCCGACGGCTACTACTCGCAGTTCGCCCCGGGCATCCCCGAGTGGAACCTGCGCGGCACGATCCGCACCGGCAGCAACGGCCGGTACACGTTCCACACCGTGCAACCCGCCCCGTACCAGATCCCTACCGACGGAGCCACCGGCGCGCTCATCTCCGCAGCCGGCTGGCACGCCTGGCGGCCCGCGCACCTGCACCTGAAGGTCTCGGCGCCGGATCGCCTCCCGGTCACCAGCCAGCTGTACTTCGACGGCGGCGACCACATCGCCGACGACGTGGCACAGGCGGTCAAGCCCGCGCTGATCCTGCGGCCCACACCCGTCACGTCCGGCCGCGGGGTCGAGGTCACCTACGACTTCCGGCTGGACCCGGCATGACCGAGCTCTACGCGGTGCGGATGGACGTCGCGCTCCCACCGGACATGGACCCGGTCGAGCGCGCCGACCTCCTCGCCCGCGAGAAGACCTACTCCCAGCAATGGCAGCGCTCAGGACACTGGCGCCACATCTGGAGATGCGCAGGCCAATACGCCAACCTCAGCGTCTTCGCCGTCGACGGGAACCAGCAGCTCCACGAGATCCTTTGGGGTCTCCCACTGTTCCCCCACATGACGATCGGCATCACCCCGCTGGCCACGCACCCCTCCGACCTCGCCGCGGCCCACGACGTCCCGCAACTCCCCTGACCAGCCTTCGCGGACCGGCGGGCACCCGGAACACCCGCGTCCCGCGCCGCCCGGATCGACACACCGGATCACGTCATCGCACCGCTGATCGTGGTCGATCGGTCGGCGAGAACCCGCTCGATCCAGGCCGCTGCGCGCAATGCGACCAGCTCGGACTGCGCGATCACCTGGATCCCCCGGGGCAGCCCGCCCGTGCTGCGCAGCCCGGGCACGGTCGCGGCGGCGAGCCCGAGCGCCTGCCACGCCCGGCTGAGGATCGGATCCCCTGTTGCCGCGAGACCTCGTGGTGCCGCGCCCGGCGCCGCTGCACCGACGAGCACGTCGTAGTGCGACAGCAGCTGTCCGATGTCGCGGCGGACCCGGTCGATCGTCGATCGTGCTGCTTCGTAGTCGTCGACCGACGTGCTCGGTTTCCAGCTGTCCTGTCGATGTGGCGCCAGACCGAACGCCCGCCAGATCCGTGAGATCGCCGACTGCGACATCCCCAACGCCGCAGCCGGCGACCGGGTCGACCAGTGGGACGAGGTTGGACCACTCCCACCCGCGGCGCATCCGGCTGGCCGGATCGAGGATCATCCTGGGTCGATGCCGGCGGATCCGTGTTGGTCGGCCAGGAGCAGCCGGTAGGCGCTCGAGCCCGTAGCGAGGTCGTCGTGGGTGCCCTCGGCCACCACGACACCGCGGTCCAGGAGGGCCACCCGGTCGGCTCGGCGGATCGTCGAGAGCCGGTGGGCGATCACGAGCGTGGTCCGGGTGCCCCGCAATGCCTCCATGCTCTCGTGCAGGGCACGCTCGCTATCGTTGTCCAAACTGGACACCGCCTCGTCGAGGACCAGTACGGGAGCCTGGGTGAGCAGTGCTCGCGCGATGGCGATGCGCTGACGTTGCCCGCCTGACAGCTGCGCTCCGCGCTCGCCGCAGCGCGTGTCGTAGCCGTCGGGCAGCGCGCTGATGAACGCGTGCGCGCCGACGATCCGAGCGACGCTCTCGATCTCGGCCTCGGTCGCCTCGGGGCGGCCGAGGCGGATGTTGCCCGCGATCGTGTCGTCGAAGAGGTAGATGTCCTGGGGGACGAGGGAGACGGTGCGGCGCAGGTTGTCGGTCGCGATGTCCCGCACGTCGACTCCACCGATCCGCACGGCACCTGCGGTGGTGTCCCAGAACCGCAGGAGCAGGTGCGCGCAGGTGCTCTTGCCGGCGCCGGACCGCCCGACCAGCGCGACCGTCTCGCCCCGAGCGATCCGCAGGGACAGCCCGCGGAGCACGTCCTCGGCGTGCCCGGGATAGCTGAACCGGACGTTGTCGATCTCGACGGTGGGAACGTCCGCGCTGAACCGACGCGGCGTAGCCGGCTCGGCGACGTGCGCGGGATAGCCGATGATGGCCAGGACGCGGGCCGCTGCGGCGCGGACGTCGCCGAGGGTGCGGGCCGTGGCGGAGACCGTGGCGAGCGGGGCCAGTGCCGAGGTGCCCAGCACGATCACCACCGGCAGCCATGGCAGCGCCAGCGCGCCCGCCACGGCCTGCGACCCGGCGACGGCGGCGAGCACGAGGAGGCCGAGACCGAGCAGGAGTTCCGTGCTGACGAGCTCGACGCCGGCCCGGCGCGCGTACCGGCGGTGCGCGCCGGCGAGCTCCTCGCCGCGGGCCAGCACGCGCTCGACGTAGTCGGCGCCACGCCTGGCCAACGCCAACTCCCGAATGCCCTGAATGACGTCCGTGGTCTCGCCGGCGACGTCCCCGCGCGTTGCGCGCAGTCTCGCCCCCTGTTGCCCGGCCTTCCGGGCGAGCGCGGCGGGCACCGCGGCGACCAGCACCATCAGGACGGCCATCACGAGCGCGCAGAGCGGGTTGAGCACAGCGACGGTGACGAGCGCCCCGATCGAGACGAGCGTGGCGCCGACGTAGTCGGCGGCGGTGTGCGCGAAGAACATCTCCGTCGCGCCGACGTCGTTCTTGGCGATCTCGGCGAGGTCGCCGGTGCGCCGGCCCAGTAGCCGGCCAGGGGTGGCGCGGGCGATGCCCTCGACGATGCGGACGCGCAAGTCCTTGAGCAGGCGGTACGCCCAGTCGTGGGCGATGCTCGTCTGCCAGAGCTGGGCGATCCCGGCGACGGCAACGGCGAACCCGATCCCGACGAGCAACGCGCCTGCGGCGCCGCCCTGCTCCGTGACGAGCGTGCCGACGGCGTACGCGGTCAGCGCGGGCAGGACGGCGACGGTGGCGTAGTAGAGCAGGCCCGACACGATCACCAGGCCGAACACGACAGGCCGTGAGGCCATGTAGGGCAGGAGCTTCCAGAGCGGTCGTTCGATGGAATCGGTTGTCGTTGCGGTCGTCACAGCGTTGCTCCGGACTGGATGAGGCGGTGGTAGGTGCCGCCACTTGCGAGCAGGGACTCGTGGGTGCCGCGCTCGACGACGCGGCCGTCGTCGAGCACGACGATCTCGTCGGCGTCGCGAACCGTCGACATCCGGTGGGCGACGACCAGCACGGCGCGATCGTGCGCCAAGTTGGTGATGGCGCTGTGAACGGCCTGCTCGGTCCGGCCGTCCAGTGCAGCGGTGGCCTCGTCGAGGACGAGCACGGCCGGTTGGACGAGCAGGGCCCGCGCGATCGCGATGCGTTGGCGTTGGCCCCCGCTGAGGTTGGTGCCCCGTTCGGACACCGGGGTGTCGAGGCCGTCGGGCATGGCGGCGATGTCAGCGGCGAGGCCGGCGGCGGCTGCCGCGGATTCCACCTCGTCGACGGTCGCGTCCGGGACGGCCAGCGCGATGTTCTCGCGCAGCGTGCCGGGGAACAAGTGCGTGTCCTGGCTGACCACGGCGACGTGGCGCCACCAGTCGGCGGTGGCCAGGTCACGCAGGTCGTGGCCGTCGACGCGGACCCGCCCGCTCGTCGGGTCGGCCAGGCGCAGGATCAGCGAGACGAGCGTGCTCTTGCCGGATCCGGACGGGCCGACCAACCCGACCGTGCGTCCCCTGCACAGCTCCAGGGTCACACCGGAGAGGGCGTCCTCGGCACGGTCGGGGTAGGCGAACGAGACATCCTCCAGGCTCACCCGTGATGGTGGGATCGGCAGCGTGCTGGCGTGCTCCTCCTCGAGCAGCGACGAGCGCTCGGCGAGGAATGCGTCGAGCTTGGCCGCGGCCATCGAGGCACCGAAGGTCGCGTGCAGGTATTGCCTGGCCTCGTCCACGGGGATGAACGCGACGAGCACGATGAACACAACGGCCAGCGCTGCGGCCGCCGATATCCGACCGTCGGCGGCGAGGAACCCGGCTCGCACGACCACTACGGCACCGGCGCCCGCGATCGCCCAGCGGGTGGCCAGTGCCTGGGTGAAGAGCGCGTTGAGGGTCCGCATGCTGGCGCGGCGGACCCGTTCGGCCTGGGCTGCGAGCCGGTCCCGCACGCGCTCGGTTGCCCCGAACGCCTTGGCGGTCGGCATCCCCTGCACCGCCTCGACGAAAGTGCCGTCCATGGCCGCGATGTCAGTGAAGACCTCGTCGTGCCCCTTCCGGCCGATCCGGTTCCAGATCGGTCCGGCGGTCTGCACGATCACCAGTGCGACGGCTATCAGCAGGCCGCTGAGCGGGTCGACGACCCCGATCGCGAGCGCTGCCAGCAGCGGTCCGACCCAGGAGAGCAACTGGCCCGGACGTCCTCGGGCCACCGCAACCTCCAGTGCCGAGGCACCATCGACGAGTGTGGCCGCGACCGTCCCGCTCGGCCGGGTTGCGACGTAGGAAGGGCCCAGCACGAGCAGGTGCTCCAGCAGCAGCCGACGCGTGCTCGCCGTCACGCGGTGCGCAGTGGACTGCGCGATCGACTCGGCTACCCACAACAGGATCGCCCGCCCGAGCACCATGGCGGCGGCCAGCCACAGCCCCCACGATGCGGACTCCCATGCCTGCCCGGTCAGCGCGGCCGCGACGAGCACGGCCAGGCCGACCGCTTGCAGCAAGCGCGTCACCACGACGGCGGTGCCGACGATCACGGCGGCGACCTGTCGGGAACGCACGCTGCGATTGGCGTGCTGCAGCACGCTCGGTGGGCCCGGCGGCGCGGCAGCCCGCTGCCCACGTCGTTTCGTGGATGGTGCGGTGATGGTCATGAGCGCTCCTTGCGTGTTGCAGGTGTGTCTGCGACCGGGTGACTGCGCAGCCAGCGCGTGGTGATCGCCGTGCCCACCAGGGCGAGCACCGCCGCTGCGGCGACCACCGCGGGGAAGCCGGCGGCAGCTGCCAGGCCCAGCCCCACCGACGTCGCGCCGAGCCGTATCACGCCAACCACGGCGAGCTGCAGCGTGAGGTCGGTGGCCGCCGAGGACGGGCGGGTCAGATCCATGGAGATCGTGTAGATGCAGACGAGACAGCCCGTGTAAGCCACGTACCCGATCAGGACGGCCACCGCGTCGATCGGCACGGCCGTGCCGCCCAGGGAAAGAGGCAGGAGCAACGCCAGTGCCACAGCCCAGGCTCCGCCGACGATGGCCGCGGCCCGGCGCCGGCCCAACCGGCTGACGAGCCCACCCGCCCCGAACGCCGCCGCGAGGCACGCGACGCCGCTCAGGGTGCCCGATACCAGTGCGATCTCGCCGAGATTCCAGTGCGCGGCGAGCATCATCGGCGTCAGCACCCCGGTCCCGAGGAAGCCGCCAAGCATGAACATCGGCATGACGAGCAGAGCCCACGCGCCGGTGCGCGGCTGCCGCAACAGCGATGCGATTTCACTGAAGGGCATCCCGTGCGCTGCCGCGGTCGTGGTGTCCGGTTCGGCCACGAACACCAGCACTCCGAACGGCACGAGGTACAGGGTCGCCAACACCACGACCGTCACGCTCCAGCCCGCGTGGGCGTAGAGCAGTAGCGCCCCGCCCGAGCCGAGCACGATCGAGAGGCCGGCCATCCCGGACTGGATGGCATTGCCCACCCCGCGATCCCGTGCCGGCAGCAGCCGCACGGCCAGCCCGCCCATCGCGGTGTCATGAAGCGCCGACACGGCCAGACCAGCCGTCGCCAGCGCCAGCACCGCGGGCATGTTCAGCACCGGGTCGAGCGGGGCCATTGCGAGCCAGACGAGCACGAGTACCAGTTGGGTTGTCACCAACCAGCCGCGATAGCGACCGAGACGGCCGAAGCCGACGCGATCCACGAGCGGCCCCACGAGGAACCGGCCGACGTACAGCAGCCCGAGCAGGTTGATCAGCGAGAGCTGTTCGAGGGGGATTCCGCTCTGCAGCAGGATCGTGCTCAGCGCCCCGAAGAAGAACGAGTAGCCGATGTCGGCGACCAGGTACATGGCCGCGATGACCGCGAAACGCCGCCGCCGTGACGGCTCGACCAGCGGCTCGGTCGACGTCCCACCCAACCCGACGGCACCCGTCGCCATGCGCTACCTCCCTCTGACTGACCGACAGTCAGTTTATTGAAAACAGTTATCGCTTACAAGTGATCCCGACCACGTGGCCGATGAGGACACAATGAGCGGTGTCAACGGGTGCGACGAAGAGGAAGGACATCGCGTGGGGCAGCGCACGGAGGCACCGGAACGGCGCCGCAGCGATCTACTGGACGCTGCGCTGCAGATCGTGCTGGACAAGGGCGTCACCGGGTTGACCGTCGACGACGTGACCGTCGGCGCAAAGGTCGCCAAAGGCACCTTCTACCTGTACTTCCGGTCCAAGGACCAACTTCTCGGCGCGCTGCAGGACCGCTTCGTCGACGACCTGGCCGCCCGGCAGCAGGCGGAGCTGGACCGGCTCGCCACCGACGACTGGATGGGCCGCCTGCTGCATTGGATGGAGTCCAGCATCCGCGGCTACCTTGCGCACGCCGAACTCCACGACGCCCTGTTCCTGCATCCCAGTGGGACCGACGACGGGGGGAATCGCCGCGCCAAGCACGGGCACGCGGCCGACCCCGCGATGAACAGGCACGCGGCCGGACTCGCAAGCATCCTGGACGCCGGAGCCGCGGCAGGGGCCTTCACCCTCGCCGACCCGCATGCCGCCGCAGTGCTGCTCTACAACACGATGCACGGCACTGCCGACTACCTCGTCGAGCAGACCAACCACGCCGGATCAGGCAGTACGGCCGCGCACCTCGTCGACGCCGTGATCGTCGAGTGCTTCAACCTCTGCCGACGCTACGTCGACGCGGAACGAGCCGGCTGACGGTGGTCACCGAACGGGGCCGATCGATCCGTGCCCAGAGGGCCAGCCGCGCGACGCGGCGCGGCGCGGCGCGTGGACGTCACACCCGGGTTGGACGTGCGGCGACACCGGACCCGAGGTGACCTCACGACGGCAGGTCGGCGGTGATCGACGTCGACGTCTGCGGACGGCCGAGCCCGAGGAACCTTCTGCTCGGCTGACTGGCCGTTTGCGGAGCGCACGACGGGTGGCAGCAAGGCCTGGTAGTTGTTCAGGTCGGTGGCCGGCCGCGCGAGGTCGGCGGCGAGCGTGGGTGTTGGTCGAGCAGCTCGTCGAACACGCTCACGGGGCCTCCTGCTGGGGTTGACGCGCACATCGCCTTCGCAGGCTCGTTGGTCCGGCGCCCGGTTGGTCTGGTCGAGGCTCTGAGGTGATATCGAGGTTGCCCGCGGCAAGGCCTACGTGATCCCTCGAAGAATCGCTGCCGGGTATTGACCGGATCGGCATTGTTGGTGGCCGGGACAAGCCGTTCTACTCAGGCAAGCGCGCCTTCACCATTTGCACGAGCTGATCGTCTGGTTCGGGTTGGCCAGTTCCTCGACGCGACGGCTCGGCGAACTGCTCTCATCCATCAGACGGGACACCCGACCTGGGGCAACCCCAGATCCGGGGACGCCTGACGGCTCTCAAGCCGGGACGTGCTGGCCGCCAGGGGCGGTCGGTGCGATCGGCGAAGGGCCTGACCTCAGCCGGACGTAGAGCGCGGCGTAGGCAACGACACCGAACACCGCGAGCACGATCGCCACGACGGTCGCGAGATCGCCGTAGCTGCCGGTGAGCAGCAAGAACGCCGGCAGCCACGCTGTCACCCAGCCCTGGGTCGCGCAGACCGCGCCGGTGTAGCGCGACAGGCTCTCGACCTTGCGGCCCAGCACGAGGAAGAACAGCAACCACAGGAACGCCCAGTGCAGCCAGATCACGCCGAAGCCGGGATCGGCGAGGCGGAAGAAGTTCAGCCCCGAGTAGACCAATGCGGAGAGGAAAACGAACAGGCAGAAGTAGCCGAGGCCGGTGCCGTCGAGGTCGAAGGTCAGGTTGAGCCCGACGTAGAGGTAGGTGAAGGCGAACAGGTACAGCCCGGCGGCGGACAGGATCGTGTCCGCGTCGCCGTTGGCGGTGAAGATCAGGTAGGTCGGCGTGATGATCTGCAGTGCGCCGACGAAGAAGTTGATCGGTGCCGCCGACTTCGCGTCGACCCAGCCCAGCAGCATGACGCCGTTGATGAACAGCACCGCCCCGACGAACAGGAGCCCGACAGATCCCATGGGTTCCGACCTTTCCGATCGCGGGCGGAGCGGGGACCTGACCGGCCCCGCTCCGCAGTGAGGGTCAGGCCGCCGACCTCGGCACGCCCATGCCCGGGTCGATCTGGTGCGGGCCGTCCTTGCCCGGCCGGACGTTGAAGTCGAAGATCTCGGTCGGGAGGTAGACCGTCGAGCACGAGTTCGGGATGTCGACCACGCCCGAGAGCCGGCCCTCGATCGGCGCGGCACCCAGGATCATGTAGGCCTGGATGTCGCTGTAGCCGAACTTCTGCAGGTAGTCGATCGCGTGCAGACAGGCCCGCTGGTAGCTCAGGTGCGAGTCCAGGTAGCGCTGCTCGCCACCGAGCGTCACCGACGTGCCGGAGAAGGCGAGCCACTCGCTGTACTGCGGATCGGTGCGGCCGGGCATGAACACCGCGTTCTCGGCGACCCCATAGGTGTCCATGCCGCCCTTGATCAGGTCGACGTGCAGGTCCATGAACCCGCCCATCTCGATCGCGCCGCAGAACGTGATCTCGCCGTCGCCCTGCGAGAAATGCAGGTCGCCCATCGAGAGCTTCGCGTCGTCGACGAACACGGGGTAGAAGATCCGCGAGCCCTTGGTGAGGTTCTTGATGTCCTGGTTGCCGCCGTTCTCCCGCGGTGGGGCGGTGCGGGCGGCCTCTCGGGCGACCCGGTCGAACTCGTCGCCCGAGAGGCTGCCGAGGATCGCCGAATCGGGCAGCGGCGGCAGTGCGAGCGGCGGCACCCGGTTCGGGTCGGTGGCGATGAGCGCACCCTCACGGGCGTTCCACTTCGCCAACAGGGCCGCCGACGGCGCGGTGCCCATCAGCCCGGGGTGCACGATGCCGGTGAACGCCACGCTCGGCACGTGCCGCGAGGTCGCGACGCCACCGCGGAAGTCCCAGATCACCTTGTAGGCATCGGGGAACTGCTCGGTGAGGAACCCGCCGCCGTTGCGGGTGGCGAAGACGCCGGTGTAGCCCCAGCCCTGGCCGGCGAGCGGGCCGGAGTCCTCCTGCGGGATCGGCCCGACGTCGAGGATGTCGACGATCAGCAGGTCACCGGGCTGGGCGCCCTCGACGGCGATCGGGCCGCTCAGCACGTGGACGCCGGGCAGCGGCGCATTGAGGATGTCGTCGGCGGAGTCGTCGTTGTGGATCGCGCCGTCGAACCACTCGCGGCAGTGCACGCGGAACGAGTCACCCGGCTTCACCCGCACGAGCGCCGGGATGTCGGGGTGCCAGCGATTGTGCCCGACGATGCGCTGCTCGGTGAACTTCTTCATCGAATCGAGGGGGAACACGACCTCGGGCATGGCGAACTCCTCATCTGGGAACAGCACGAATCGACGCCCGCTGCGGGGCGAGGACCGGGTCGGGAACGTTCCGAGGGCCGATGTGCCGGCCCGGGTCGTCAGGGGCGCGGCAGCCTGGCGGTGCGGGGATCCGGTCGGCGCCCGCGGGTGCGCGGCTCCGTCGGGATGGAGGAGACGACGGGCGGCTCGAAGCGCGAGGCCTCGGTCCGGTCGAGCACGGCCATGCGCCCGCGGTCGGCGAGTCCCAGCATCGGCGCGGTGATCATCCGTGCGGACGGCCCGCCGCAGGCCGGGCAGTCGATCGTCTCGGGCGCCGTGCCGATCGGACGGCGGACGTCGACAGGACCGTCCGCACCACACCTGTAGGTGTACGTCGCCATCTGACACCCCTCAGAGGAAATATTTTCTTAGGAAAGTACTCGGGGGTACCTTGGGTGTCAACGGTCACAGCTGCTGGATGACGTCCCAGAACAGCCCGTCGGCCGCGGCGAGGAAAACCCGTTGCCGCAAGTGCCGGTCGCGCAGCTCGACGGTGCCGCGCGGGGACTCGTAGGACAGGCCCTCCGCGACGGCCGTCATCGGGCGCACAGCGACGGAGCCGGCGCGGCGCATGAGCTCGGTGAGCAGCCGAACACCCTCGTAGCACGACTCGCCGAGGCTGTTGAGAACCGGCGCGTCCGGGCCGAACCGGCGGAAGTAGGTGGAGGCGAAATCCAGCCCGGACGTCGTGGCGAGGTCCTCGAAGTAGCCGGCCGACGTCATCAGCCCGCGCGTGTTGTAGGCACCAGAGGCGAGCAGCACGTTCTCGTCGATCAACGAGCTGAACCGCAGCACGTCGCGGTCCAGGCCGGTGGCACTGAACGCGCGGTTGAACTCGACCGCGTCATCACCGATGAGCAGCATCAGCACGGCCTCGCAGCCGCTGGCCTCGACGCGGCGCAGCACGCCGGAGAAGTCGACGGTGCCGAGCGGGACGTACATCTCGTCGCAGACCGTGCCACCGATCCGCCGCAGGTAGTGGTGCGCTGCTCGGGCGGAGCGGCGGGGCCAGACGTAGTCGTCGCCGACGATCGTCCAGCGCCGGACGCCGATCGACTCGGCGAACCAGCCCAGCGCCGGACCGAGCTGCAGATCCGGCGTCTCGCCGGTGAGGAACACCCCTGGCCTGCTCTCGCCACCCTCGTAGAGCGCGGTGTAGGCGTAGGGCACGCGGCCGTCGATCCGGGGCGCGACGACCTCCCGCACGGCCGAGATGTGCCACCCGGTGACGGCCTCGACCGCGCCCGCCCGGATCAGCGCGTCGACATCCTTGGCGACGATGTCAGGTGCGGCACCGCCGTCGACCGGCACGAGGTTCAGCTCGCGCCCGAGCACACCGCCCTCGGCGTTGATCTCCTCCATGGCAAGCGCCGCGCAGCTCTCGCAAGAGGGCCCGAAGATGCCGGCCGGGCCCTGCAGCGGGATCACCAGCGCCATGTTGAGGACATCGCGCCCGCGCAGCGGCGGCACCGTGAGGTGCTTCGGCGTCGCGACCAGAGCCATGGCGACACGCTAGTCACGCGCCGCACGAATCGAGTTACTCCAATCGTAGGGATAACATTCGACGATGGCGGCGCCTCCGGACCGAACGACGCTGGTCAGCGACGAGTCCTTGCGCCTGTTGTCCCTGGTGGAGCGCAAGCTCACCCAGCGCCTCGACGATGCGCTCAAAGCGCACGGTTCAGGGATCGATCAATGGCGGATCCTGGCACTACTCGTCCAGCAGGGCGGCTGCCCGATGAACGTGGTGGCCGATCACACGATGATGCTGGCCCCGAAGCTCAGCAAGCTCGTCGACCGGATGGTCTCTGCCAACCTGGTGCTGCGCCGAGCGGATGATCAGGATCGCCGCCGGGTGCTGATCGTCGCCTCCGAGCGTGGCCGCGCCGCCCTCGCGACGTGGGACGCCGCGTCGGTCGATGTCCAGCAGCAGTTCCAGGCGATCCTCGGCCCCGACGCCGGCCTGCTCGACGATCTGTTGCGCAGGCTCGCCGACGGGCTGCGGCCGGACTCGGTCAGCCCGGCCGCCACCCGGGCCGAGGACTGATCCTGCTCGGCCGCGATCGGATGACCGAACTCGCGCCGTACAGCCGAGCCCGACCCCCAGTCCACCCGGTCCGACCCAAAGGAACTCCGGACGGTCGCCGTCGCCGTACTGGATCCGAGGCCGGCCACGGCCCCTGCCCGGTCCACTCCCCCGCTTCGGACGACCAACGGCCCCGCGGCGGTCATGCTCGCACTGAAGCACCCGGACGCCGCTCCGACCCCTGGACCCGTTCAGCGAGCTCGTCGCGGTACTCCCGCGGTGTGTCACCACGATCTGACCGGGCAACACCATCTATCGCGAGCCCGCCAATGGCGGCCGCCCGCACGCGTTCATCGATTGGGACCTGACCGGGCCCGGTCGCCGCATCGAAGACCTCGGCCACGTGTGCTGGACCTGGCTTGACCTCGACCCACAGATCACCGACCTCGCGGAAGTAGGGCAACCGGCTAAGGTGGTTCGCATCGGTACGGACTGCCGATGGCGTCGGCATCGAGATGAACCGCAAGGTCGTTCGATCATGTCCAGACCGCGCTGAGGTTCATCTCGATGCACGGGCGAGGCGTCGTCAGTCGATCTCGTCCATCCGGGCGAGGTAGCCGGCCACAGCGGCCTTCATCTCGCGGGTCAGCGCGTTGCGCTCCGCGCCGTCGGCCGCGACGACGGGTCCCATCATCGCTTTGACGATCTGGACGGCGACCAGTGCCGCCCGTTCCCGGTCCGCTGTGGGAAGCGATGGGGCGCGGACGGCGAGGACGGCCGCGACCCGGCCGATCACGGCGTCCTGCAGCGGGCGGGTCGCCTCGGCGAGCCTGGCGGGCATGTCGGTGTTGCCGAACAGCGCTTTCCCGCCAGGATTGGCGACGTTGAACGCGACGAGCGGGTCGATCATGCGGTTAACGAGTTCGACGAGCGGGAGGGACGCCACCGCGTCGGCGTCGAAGGCGGATCCGTGCGCGCTGCGCAGGCCTTCGATCATCCGCGTCGACAGCGCCTCGGCGATCGCCTCCTTGTTCCAGAAGAACTGGTAGAGCGAGCCGGGTGACATGCCGGCCCGCGCTGCGATCGCGTTGGTCGACGTCGCCTCGTAGCCGTTCTCGGCGAACAGTGCAAGCGCGGCGTCGAGGATCTCGCTGATCCGCTTCTCACCGCGTGCCTGTCGCCGGACCGGGCGTGCCTCGATCACGTGACCTCCTTGACGAATACGAGTCGGTGCTCGTATTTTCGGTCAAACACGGGCATTCGCTCGTGTTTTGGACGGTAGCAGGACCGGGAGCGTTCCCTCGCATGTCACCTCTGCAGTTGCTGGGCGCCTGTGCGGCGCAGCATCGGCGCACGATCCTGCTCGTCGGGGCGGTGGTGATGGTTCTGTTCGCAGTGGTCGGGGCCGGCGCGCCGAACGCGCTCGTCCTGAGCCGCTGGGAAGCACCGGGGAGCGAGTCGGTGCAGGTCCAGGATGTGCTGGCGCGCGACTTCGGGACGGGGAAGGCGAACTTCATCCTGCTGGTGACGGCCCAGCGGGGATCGGTGGACGACCCCGCGGTCGCGGAGGCCGCCGCCGCGGTCGCTGCTGATCTGCGACGCGACCAGCTGGTGGCCGACGTGTGGTCCTACTGGTCACGATCGGGCGACCCGACCATGCGCAGCAGGGACGGGGACCAGGCCGTGATCCTCGCCCACCTCACCGGTGACGCCACCACCGTTCGCGGCGCGATCCACGACCGGCTGCTGTCGACCTTCACCCGGGGCGAGGCGACGATCTCCGTGCGCGTCGCAGGCTCCGAGCCGATCTCCACGCAGGTGAGCGAGCTGGCCACGGCCGACTTCCTGCGCGCCGAGCTGCTCATCCTCCCGCTCATCCTCATCCTGCTCGTCGTGTTGTTCCGTCGGGTTCGGCTGGCTTTGCTGACGCTCGGGGTCGGCCTGTTCTCGGTGTTCGGCACGCTCGCCTCGCTGCGCGGGCTCGCAGCAGTGACCGAGGTGTCGACCTTCGCGGCGAACATCACGCTGGTCATGGGCATCGGTCTGGGCGTCGATTACAGCTTGTTCGTCATCGCCCGGTTCCGCGAGGAGCTGCTCGCCGGCGCGACGACCGCCGACGCGGTCGCCAGCACCGTGCGTGCGGCCGGCCGGACGGTCGTGTTCAGCGGGCTCACCGTCGCGGCATCGCTCTCGGTGATGCTGGTCTTCCCGTTCCCGTTCTTGCGCTCGTTCGCCTACGCCGGGGTGATCGTCGTGCTCATGGCCGTGATCGGCGCGGTCGTGCTGCTGCCCGCTGCACTGGCGGTGTTGGGCCGGCGGGCGTTGCGCCGAGGGACACCCGCGCGGTCCGTCGCCGACGAGAGCGGGTTCTGGTACCGATTCGGCGCGCAGGTGATGCGCCGACCGCTGCCGTTCATGCTCGCGGGCCTGCTCGTCGTCGCGCTGCTGGCGGCGCCGGTCGCAGGGCTGCGGATCGGGCTGCCCGACGACCGCGTGCTGCCGCCGACCGCATCCACCCGCCAGGTGTACGACGACCTGCGGGCAGGCTTCGCGGAGGAGGCCCACGACGCGATCCACATCGTGTCGACGACAGGTACGGGGGCCTCTCACGATGCTGTCGCCGCCTATGCGGCTCGACTGTCCACCGTGGCGGGCATCGCGCAGGTCAACTCCGGGGCGGGGATCTTCGCGGCGGGGGTCCGGGTGCGCGACACCGCTGATCCTCGGCGGTACGCGAGTCCGTCCGGGCTTCGACTGGAGGTCGTGCCGACGCGGGACGTGCTGGCCGGAACCGAGGTCGGTGTGCTGGTCGACCACGTGCGGGCGGTGCCGGCCCCGTTTGCGGACGCGCGGTTCGGCGGCTTTCCCGCAGAGCTGACCGACCTGCGTGCCGAGCTGCTCGCCCGGGTCCCGGTTGTCGCGATCCTGATCCTGCTGATCACCTTTGTCGTGTTGCTCGTGATGTCGGGCAGCCTCCTGATCCCGGTCAAGGCGACCGTGCTCAACCTGCTGAGCCTCGCGGTGATGTTCGGTGTGCTGGTCGCCGGTTTCCAGGACGGTGGGCTGGCGGGCCTGCTCGGATTCACCCCGATCGGCACCCTCGATCCGGCCTTCCCCATCCTCATGTTCTGCGTCGCCTACGGACTCTCGATGGACTACGAGGTGTTCATGCTCTCCCGCATCAAGGAGCGCTTCGAGGTCACCGGTGACGCCGACCGTGCCGTGCTGGAAGGTCTGCAACGCAGCGCCCCACTGGTCACGGCCGCAGCCGGCGTCCTCGCGCTGTCGTTCGCCCTTTACGCCACCGGGCAGGTGATGTACCTGCAGATGATCGGCATCGGAACGGCCGTGGCCATCGTCGTGGACGCCACGATCATCAGAGCCGTCCTGGTGCCCTCCTTGATGCGAATGGCCGGTCGGGCCAACTGGTGGGCGCCCCGGGTGATGCGGCCGCTCCTGGCACGGCTCGACCCCCACCGCGTGGCGCCGGTGGCAGCGCCTGTTCGGCGGACCCCGCAGACGTCGTGGTGACGTCTCACATGGCATGACCCCTGTGAATCGCGCATCATGCTGCGCCTGCTGTCGCGGCCTCGGTGTCCGCGTAGAGCTCACGCGATCCGTACACGACGCACTGGACGCGCCGGCCCCGCGCGTGCGGAGCACCTCGGCTCGTTACCCGCCGAGGACCGCCGTGTCGTACAGCGCACGGCAGCGGGTGGGCCAGTGCTCGCCGATCCGCAGCTCCGGCGTGCAGCATGGCGACTGGCCGCCCGTTACGTCGATCGAATGACTCATTACCGCGGCCTCGTGCTGATCGGCGGCGGGTTGATCCTCGCAGTCGAGATGACGGCGGCAGTCGTCACTTCAGTCTGGTGGTACTGGCTCGCCGCCGCGTTGCTCTTGCTTATGGTTGCCGGCTATTTCGGGTCGCTACGGCGCACGCGGTGGCGGGTGGACCTGCTCGCTGGTCGACGCTGAAGGTCGAACACACCTTCGCCTGGCTGACCGCGCCAGCGCCGCCTGGCGGGACTACGAAGGCGATTCCGCCGTACCCAAGCGCATGATCCGGACGTCGTGGGCGACGGTGGCATCCGGTCGGGTTCGCTCGCGCTACGGTGCCGTGGTGAGCAACTCGTCCGATCCACGGGGTGATGGCGACCGCTCCGCCGACCATCCGCCCGAGGGACGGGACGATGTCAGCTCAACCGCCCCGCAGCGGGGTCGAGCGGTGCGTCCCCGAACCGTGATCGTGGCGGTGGTCCTTCTCATCGCCGGCGCGCTGCCGTTCCTCGTCTACGGGGCCTACCTCCTGGTGACCGCCGTGCCCGTGCCGCCTCGCAAGCCACCCTGGGACGCGTACAGCACGGGGTTCGCACACGACATGGCCGTGCTGATGCGGGTCGTGGTCGTCGTCGTGATGGGCGCTGCTCTGCTCTACGTCGTGGCCGCGGTGTTCGCTTTCCTCGGGCGCTGGGGTGCCCGGATCGCGCTGACGATCATGACGATCATCTTCACGCTGCCGCTGTTCTGGGCGATATCGATCGCGGCGTCGCGGACCTCGGGTCTGGTTGTGATCCCCGTCGTGTTACTGGGGCTCTCGGTCGGGGGAACAGTGCTGCTATTTACACCCGCCGCCGCGCGCTTCATCAACGGTGGACGGCCCCGGCCCCGGCTGCGGGAGTGGGCCACCGGACCGATCTGATCCCGCCTCGCGGGCGTGCGCCCCTTCCTCGCCACGATCCGTCGACGCGGTGACGTGTGAAGATCCGTCCACGCACTCATGTTTGGCAACAGTGCGCCGGCATCTCGGTGCAGGTCCGCAATGGCGCCGAACCTGCCCGGTTGGGACCTGTCTCGGCACGGCGGCGCCCGTCGTCTTCGCCGATGGCGGGTTCGCCACTGCCTCGTGGACTGGGCCGGACGATCCTTGCGACCACGCTGCAGATTGCGTGTATGCCCCGCTGACCAGCGCGGGTTCGCCGTGATCCCGCGACGGTGGGCGGTCGGGCGCCTCCTCGTCCGACTCACCGTGCACCCGCCGGGACTACGAACGCGACCACGCCCATTCCGTGGCCATGATCCGCTGGGCTGCCATCAACATCATCACCCAGCGGATCGCCCGCGGAGGTCCCACCACTCGCCGGCAACGGCGGACATCCACCACTATCGGTTGGCCTCCTCAAACACGTTCTCATACGATACTCGTGTGTCTGAGCGAGTGGCGTATCTCGCCATACGAGGGTTTGGGGCACTCAGCCTCGCTGTCGGGATCGCCAGCCTGATTATGTTTCCGGCTCAATGGTCGAACGTGACAGCGGGTTCCTCAGCGCCGGTCTGCACCTCGACGTCTCTGGCGGAGGAGGCCTGCCTCAGGCACGTCCCGGGCCGGATCGCAGAAACCCGAGGCGGCGGCTGGAAGATTCGGCACCACTTCGTCCCGATTCACACCTCCGAGCAGGATGCTTGGGTTCACCTGCCCGACGACGACGTCCAACCAGTGCCTGCCGCGACCCGGGAACTGATCTCGGGCGTCGACGTAACGGCACTTTATTGGAAGGATGACCCGGTCGCGTTCGAGACATCCCACGGCCGAGTGGTACCGGACGGCGCCGATCTGCACTCCCGGACCAACTTCCTCTGGGGTGGTCTGATTGGCGTGTGCCTTGGCGGGATCGCCTGGTTCACACCGAACACCGATAGACGCCGCAAGGCCGACATGCCACCTCCGCGATGGCTCGTAATCGCCAACAGGACGTTTCTGGTGGGCTTGTTGGCTGGTGGTGGGACGATCTTCGCCACGAACGAACAGGCGAAGCTGATCACGTTCGGGGTCGTCGGGACGGCCGTAGGTTTATTAGTGACAGCTAGGGCCTCAGCGGCAAGCTCGGCGAAATGACACGCCGCGAACCTACTACTTCCGTTGCTACTCGCCCACCCGGTCGCGCTGACCGAGCTGGTCCGCGTCGCCGGAGCGCGCTGCGAGATCACGGGCGGTGAACTGGCAACCATTCGGCAGGTGCGAGTAGCTTGTGCTTGATTCGCGTCATTCCTCCGGTCCCCCGTGAGCCGGCTGCTCGAGATCCTGCTCGATCGCCGCCGACGAGGCGAAGCCGGCCCGCCGCCGCGCTTCAGCCTCTGTCGTCATGGCCGGCCCATTTGCGACTGGACGGCTGGCCGCGCCGGGGGAACCTCTGTGCACGGCCCCAACCGGCCGCGCGGGTTTCTCGATCCCCTCCGTAGGAACCCGGCGGATGGTGGGGCGGCTCGATCGTCGAGCCGCCCCACCATCGCAGAACCCTGCGATGCCCTCAGCCCGCGAGGCGCTCGGCGAGCATCTGCTTGCCCGCTTCGGCGCCCTTACGGCTCTCGCCCTGCGCCCGGCGGAAGAACTCGGCGAGCGCGTCGTCGCCGTCACGCTCGGCGTCCTGCGCGTATTGCTCCATCCGCAGCGCGTTGCTGAGGCACTGCTCGGTAAACCAGATCAGGTTGTAGTCCTTGTCCTTCGTACCGGTCACCTGGCCGGTCTCGGTCGTGGACACCTTGCCTCCTCGTGTGGGTCGTTCGTCGTTGCCTGGCGCCTCCGAGTACCCGGCTCACGACCGAACCCACGTGCGAAGCGGGATCGCGGCAGGGAGCGCACGCTGTCCGAGGTATAGGGGGCCACTTCGCCGGGCACGGAGCCAGTACCGTTATCCGCATTCTCGGCTGCCGGTGCCGCGGCATCCGAACTGGAGGCCGCGGCCACCGCTGTTCTGATCAGAACAGGCCGAGAGCGTGTAGGTCGGTCCCGATGATGTACGCGGTGTCGACGATGACCACCGTGAGCAGAGCACCGGCGACTCCCGCGGCATGGGGCGGCGGGCGATGTCGGGGTGGTTCATCGACGTTCTGGGGTTCGTCGCCGCGGGGCTTGAGCAGCGCACCGGGGATCGTCGCAGCCGCGGCCCGTGACCGACGGGCTCGACAAGCTCGCCGTTGGTCCGGTTGAGGCTGGTGGAGGGCTTGCGCGAGGTTGAGGATCGGCGGCTCTCTGCGAGATCCAGTGCTATCTGAACTGGGTCTGTCACCGATCTTGTGGTGCCCGGTGCTCGCGGGCCGTTGGGTGGGATGCGCCTATTGCTCGTTCGTACAGGCTCGCGGACCACCGGGCGTGCGGAGGATCGGTCACATACCGGAAGCCCGCCTCCTCGTAGTACCGCCGCAGCGCGGGGTTGTCGCGGGAGGTCGCCAGCCGCACCAACGGCCAGCCGCGGGCGGCGGCCTTGGCCTGCACCCAGTCGATCAGTGGTAGCCCAGACCGTGACCGCTGGCCGATCGGGCCACGGCCAGTCTGGAGATGTGAGGTGCTACGAAGATCTCGGACCCGGATCCCATAGGATCTAGTCCGGAAGGTGATGCAGGAATGGCAAGGAAATA
>NZ_JAJGSX010000033.1 GCF_021245725.1 Pseudonocardia sp. TRM90224
ACGCTGTCCTGTTCGCCACCATCGCCACCCTCATCGACGCGAAGTCCAAACCGGCCGGGGCGGATGATCAGCGCAGCAGCAAGCAGCGCCAGGCCGAAGCGTTGGCCGATGTCTGCGGATACGTCCTCGACCACGGTGATGTGCCGCAGTCCGGTGGGCACCGGCCGCACCTCAACGTGCACATCCCGCCTACCGAGCTGGAAACCCGAGTGCGGACCGCGATTCTCGACTTCGGCGGTGCTATCGCCACTAAGGACTTGCGGCAGCTTGCCTGCAACGCCGCCGTCATCCCGATCGTCATGAACAGCGAGAGTCAACCGTTGGACATCGGCCGCTCGACGCGGGTGATTCCTGACGGAATGCGACGAGCCGTCGCTGCCCGTGACCGAGGATGCGCACGGTGTGGGCGCCCGGCGAGCTGGTGCGACATCCACCACATCATCGAATGGCAGAACGGCGGACCAACCGAAATCAACAACCTCGTCATGCTATGCCGAATGCACCACCGCGAAATACATGCCACCGAATGGGTCGTCCGAATAGTGGAGGGGATGCCGGAGTTCGTCCCGCCCCGTTACGTCGATCCGGATCAAGTCCCGCGACGAAGACTCACAGCCGTCCGGAGCGCAGCGGCGTGACGGCCAGCCGGGCGGCGGTGCCGATCACGGCGTCGGCGCGGGGGAGCACCGGGTCGGCGCGGGCGGCGCGCGTGAACACCGCGACGGCGACGGGTCGCTCGCCCGCGAACGACACGACGCCGACCTCGTTGCGGATCGCGCCGATGGTGCCGGTCTTGCCCGCGACGGTCGCCTCCCGGTACGGGAAGCCGGCGCGCAGCCTGTGCGGCCAGACCTGCGCGCCCAGCAGCTCGCGGGCGAACGCGCACCCCGCCGGCGACGCGACGGTGTCCTGCCAGACGCCGGCGAGCAGCGCCGTCATGTCCCGCGCGGTGGTGGCGCTGGTCAGCGCGGGGTCGTACGCGGCGACGTCGGGCACGGCGTCGTCGCGGGCCAGCGCCGCGAACGCAGCGCGGACGTCGGGGGCGCCGACCTGGCCGCGCAGGTCGCGCAGGATGTCCTCGGTGCCGCCGACGACCCGGGTGCCGGTGAGGCCCAGCTCGGCGAGCAGGGCGTTCACCCGCTCCAGCCCCACGCGGCGCAGCAGGACGTCCGCCGCGGCGTTGTCGGAGACGGTGATCGTGAGCGCGGCGAGGTCGCGCCAGGAGAGCGTGACCGGATCGCGCAGCACCGAGAGGCCAGTCGGGCCGGGGGTGCGGCCCGCGACGGGCAACTCGACCGGCTCGGTCGGGTCGATCCCGCCCTCGTCGACGAGCCGGACGAACGCGACCAGCAGCGGCAGCTTGTAGACCGAGGCCATGACGACGGGCTCGTCGGCGTCGACGTCGACCTCACGGGACCCGCCGATCGCGACAGCATGCAACCAGCCGCGGACACCCGCCTCGGCGAACGCCGCACGCACTTCCTCGGCCGGGCTCACGACGCAGCCCCCGCCGGCAACTCCAACGCTGCGTACAGGGCGGCGACGAGCCGAGGGTCCGCCGGATCGCGCCACGCCACCCGCAACCGCAACGGCGGCGCGCCGGTGATGTCGAGCCGGACGACCCGCGGAGCGGCGAGCGTGGGATCGGCGGTGAAAGCCGCCGCACGACCAGCGGCGACGAGCGTCAACGCCGCGCGGTCGTCGGCAGCCTGGACCACCCGCACGGGCAGGCCGGCCGCCTCGCACGTGTCGACCACCAGATCGTGCGCGGCCGGGGCGTGCTCCCGCGGCGGCAGCGCCACGTCGAGCCCCATGAGCATGCGCAGGGTCGGCCGGGCGACCGCCGCGGCGGGGTGCGCCGCCGGGACGAGCACGGCCGTCGCCACCGTCGCGACCGGGCCCGCACCCAGCGCGGCGAGCACCGCGGGATGCCGCACCACGGCGACGTCGAGCCGGCCGTCGGCGAGCGCGTCGACGAGCCGTGTGGTCGGCGCCGTGGTGACCTCGACCGGGCCGCCCACATCGCCGGCCGCAACCGCCAAAGCTGCCGTCGTCGCCGCGCTGACCAGCGGCTCGACTCCCAGACGCAGGCCGGTGCCGGCATGCCCGCGCGCGGCGTCGCGCAATGCGGCGGCGTCGGCGAGCAGGCCGCGGGCGCGCGGGAGCAGGTCGGCGCCCGCCGGCGTGAGCCGCACGCCGCGCGAGTTGCGCAGCAGCAGCACGACGTCCAGCTCGTGTTCCAGCCTCTTGATGCCCTGGCTCAACGGCGGCTGCGCGATCCCGAGCCGTCCCGCCGCCCGGCCGAAGTGGCCCTCCTCGGCGACGGCGACGAAGAAATCCAGATGGCGCAGCAGGTCCACCGGCACCGTCCTCCCAGCAACGTTTCGCTTCAGGATATCGACGATTGCGATCATGATATTCGCGGTATCGATGCTGGTCTGATGTCCTGCCCGCGTGATTCCCACTTCCCGTTTCCGGCTCGCGGTCGCCGCGGCGCTCGTTGCGCTCGCGCTCACCGGCTGCGCCGCTCCCGCACCCGCCCCGTCGGTGCGCGACGACCTGCAGCAGGTCTTCGCCCGCGCCGGCGTCACCGGCACGTTCGTCCTGCGCGAACCCGACGGCGCGCTCACCCTCGTCGACGCCGCCCGCGCGGCCGCGCAGACGATCCCGTCGTCGACGTTCAAGCTTCCGCACACCGTGATCGCGCTGGAGACCGGCGCCGTGACCGGCGTCGACGAGGTCCTGCCCTACGGCGGCCAGGACCAGCCGTTCGACGCGTGGGAACGCGACATGAGCCTGCGTGAGGCGCTGCCGGCGTCGAACATCGCGATCTACCAGGAGGTCGCGCGGCGGGTCGGGGCCGAGCGGGAAAGCGAGTGGCTCGCCCGGCTCGGCTACGGCAACCAGCAGGTCGGGGACGTCCTGGAGCGGTTCTGGCTCGACGGGCCGCTGATGATCTCGCCGATCGAGCAGGCGGCGTGGGTGGCCCGCCTCGCCGCCCGCGAGCTGCCCGCGTCACGCGCGGCGCAGGACGCCACGGCCGAGCTGGCCCGGCTCGAATCGACGCCGGCCGGGACGCTCTACGGCAAGACCGGCTGGCGGTTCGACGCGTCGCCCGGCACGGGCTGGTGGGTCGGCTGGGTCGAGCGTCCCGACGGGCGGATCACCACGTTCGCGCTGTTCATGGACACCAACAACTCCGCGGAGGCCGCCAAGCGGGTGCCGATCGGTCGCGAGCTGCTCGCCGAGCTCGACGTGCTCCCCGCGGACTGACTTCAAGCAACGGGGCTCCGCCGCAACGGCCAGCGCCGCCACACCGCCACGTGCAGGACGACGCCGAGCGCGACGCCGTTCAGCGCGGCGTGCGCGATCCAGTCGACCGGCTCTGCGACGCCGAACACCAGCCCGCCGGCGATGGCGGCGAGCAGGCCGTAGAGCGCTGCGGACAGCACCCCGACGACCAGCACGGTGCCGGCCCGCGACGGCGGCCAGTGGTCGAACAGCATCGCCACCAGCAGCGCGGCGGCGATGATGCAGCCGGTGGCGGCGCTGATCACCGCCGGAGACCACCCCGCCGCCCGCAGCGCCAGCGTCATGAGCGTCGCCGGGACGAGCACGGCCGCGTTGCCCGCGGCCACCCGCACCCAGGTCCGGCGGATCTGGGCGAACGGCCAGCCGCGCAGCGCGACGAACAGCACCGCCTGCCACGCCCCGACGACGATCAACCACGCGCCCAGCTCCGGCGCCGGCACCAGCCCGGCGGCGACGAGCTGGTAGCAGAGCACGGCCGCGACCCAGGAGACCGCGAGCGCCGCGACGCCCGCCGCGATCCGGGGCAGCCTGCGCAGCGAGCCGCCTTCGGAGACCAGCGTGAGCTGCAGCATCGCGACGAACGCCGCGCCGGCGACCGGCATCGTCGCCGGGAACGTCGAATCCGGCACGAGCAGCCCGTCGAGCGATCCGACGACAACCTGCGCGACCACCGTGAACACCACGCCCGCCACCACCGCGACCGCGGTGTCGGTGAGCGCCGACCAACCGGGCCGCAGCGAGCTGCCCGGCCAGTCCTCCCACCAGAAGGCGATCACGCCGACCACCGGCAGCGCGCAGGTCGCGATCGGCCCGAGCAGCCGCAGCGACGCCTCCGCGCCGCCGGCACCGAACGCCACCAGTACGAACACCACCGCGACGACCCCGAGCCCGGCGAGGCCCAGCCACGGCTGGCCGGCGAGCCGGCGCTGCTCGTCGCTGTGCTGCGCCGCGGTGCGCAGGTGCGGCGGAGTGGTCAGTGCCGGCCGGGCAGGTCGGGCAGGGGCCGGCGCGCTCACCCGAGCAGGTCGTCGAGCCGGATGGGCAGGTGTCGGAACCGCTTCCCGGTCGCGTGGAAGATCGCGTTCCCGATGGCGCCCGCGACACCGACCATCGACACCTCGCCGAGGCCCTTGACCCCGATGTCGTTGAGCAGCGGGTCGGGCACATCGATGAAGTCGACGTCGATGTCGCCGATGTCGGCGTTCACCGGGATCGTGTACTCGGCGAGGTCGGCGTTGAGGAACCCGCCGTAGCGCGGGTCGACCTCGCTGGCCTCGCGCAGCGCCGCGCCGATGCCCCAGACCACGCCGCCGCGCAGCTGCGACGCCGCCGTGACGGGGCTCGCGACGCGCCCGCAATCGGCGACGCTCACCACCCGCGGCACCCGGATCCGGCCGATCACCGGCTCGATCCGGACCTCGACGAAGTGCGCGACGAAGCTGAACGCGGTGAACCCGGGGTAGACCGGTCCGCCCGCCGCCGGCAGGCCCCTGCGCAACCGGTCCAGGACGATCTCCGGCGGCTGGCCGGGCGCGGTGTAGGTCGCCTCGACCTCGACGTTCGCCTGCCCGGTCGCCGCGACCGCCGCGGCCACGTCGGCCGGCCCGTCGGCGGCCAGCCCGAGCGCCTTGCGCAGTTCGCCGAGCGCGGCGCCGACGGCGGGCAGCGCGCCCGCGGTGCCCCACGACCCCGCGGTGAGGTGCTGCGGGACGCTGCGCGTGTCGCCGACCACGACGGAGATGTCCGCGGCGGGCACCCCGAGGTCGAGTGCGACGGTGCGGGCGACCGCCGTGCGGATGCCCTGGCCCATCTCGTGCCCACCGACCTCGACGCGCAGCCCGCCGTCGCTGCTGGCGGTGATCCGCGCGACCGCGGGCACGGCGGCGCCCTTGTAGGCGCCGAGCGCAACTCCCCAGCCGATGCGGGTGCCGTCGGCGGCCCGCATCGAGCCGGGCTCATGGGTGCGCCGCTCCCACCCGAACCGCTCCGCGCCCCGGCGCAGGCACTCCGTGACGTGCCGCGACGAGAACGGCTGCCCGGTGATCGGGTCGGCGGTGGAGTCGTTGGCCAGCCGCATCGCGACGGGGTCGAGACCCAGCTGGTGGGCGAGGTCGTCCACCGTCGACTCGAACGCGAACGCCGCCGGGTGCTCGTAGGGGGCGCGCATGTAGCCGGGGGTCTGCACGTCGGTGCGGACGAGCCGCTGGTGGCCGCGGAAGTTGGGAATGCCGTACAGGCGGGCGGTGATCTCGGTGTACGAGCCGGGGTAGAGGTCGTGCCGCGAGGTCTGCTGGTCGACCTCGTGCACTGCGGCGCGCATGGTGCCGTCCCGGTCGGCGCCGATGACGACCCGGTGCCGGCTGGCCGGGCGGAAGCTGGCGTTGTGGAACACCTGCATCCGGGTGGAGACGAGCTTCACCGGCCGGCCCGTGCGGCGCGCGGCGATGGCGGCGAGCGCGGTGCCGGGTTGCAGCGAGTTCTTCTGCCCGAACCCGCCACCGACGTACGGCGAGATCACCTGGATCCGTTCGGCGTCGATGCCGAGCTGGGCGGCCAGCCCGTGGCGGATGGCGCCGGAGTTCTGCGAGCCCTCGTGGACGACGAGGTCGTCCCCCTCCCATTCCGCGACGCAGCCGATCAGCTCCATCGGGTTCTGGTGCTGCACGGGGAGGTCGTAGGTGCCTTCGACGCGCACGTCGCAGTCGGCGAGGGTGCCCTCGGCGTCGCCGGCGACGAGGTCGGCGAACATCGGCGGCAGCGTCGCGGCCTGCTCGACGACCTCGACGCCCTCGGCGTCGAGGTCGAGGCTCACCTGTTCGGTCTCGTACGTGGCGGTGACCAGCGCGGCGGCCTCGGTGGCCGCCACCGGGGTGTCCGCGACGACGATCGCGATGGGTTGGCCGCGGTAGGCGATCCGGTCGTCCATCAGCGGTTGGAGGCTCTGGAAGCCGTACCCGCCGCCCAGCAGGAAACCTGCGGAGGCCAGCTCGCCCTCGCCGGCGCGGGTGAGGACGAGGCGGACGCCCGGCACGGCCTCGGCGGCCGCGGTGTCGGTGCTGGTCACGCGGCCCTTCGCGATGGTGGCGACGGCGAGGGCGGCGTGCAGCAGGCCGGGCGGGACGCGGTCTGTGCCGTAGCGAACGGCGCCGGTGACCTTGTCGCGGGCGTCGACGCGTTCGGTGCGGAGGGTGGGAGGAATGGCGGTCACTGCGTCGCTCGCTCTCCTGCGATCCGCAGCGCGTCGACGACGGTGCGGATGCCCAGCTCGATCTTGTAGCCGTTGGACGTGCCGACAACGGCGTCGGCGAAGACGATCTCGCCCGCCCGACGGCTGGCGTCCGGGCTGAGCGGTTGCCCGACGAGGCTGCGTTCGGCCTCGGCCGCGCGCCACGGGACGGTGGCGACGCCGCCGAGCGCGAGCCGGGCGTCTGTGACGGTCCCGTCGGCGTCGAGCGCGACGGCGGCCGCGGCGGAGGTCAGCGCGAATGCGTAGGACTCGCGGTCGCGGATCTTGTGGTAGGTCGATCCGCGGCCGGTGCCGGTCGTGGGCACCCTGATCCGCAGGATCAGCTCGCCCGGGGCGAGGGTGTGCTCGCGTTCGGGGTGCTCGCCGGGTTCGACGTGCAGCTGGGCGAGCGGGACGGTGCGTTCGCCGGCCGGGCCGAGCACGTCGACGACGGCGTCGAACGCGATGAGCGCGATGGCCCAGTCGCCGGGGTAGGTGGCGATGCAGGCGTCGCTGATGCCGAGAACGGCGTGGCCGCGGTCCAGCCCTTCGCGGGCCGCGCAGCCGCTGCCGGGTTCGCGCTTGTTGCAAGCGAACGGCCGGCCGCCGCGGAAGTAGGCGCAGCGGGTGCGCTGCAGGAGGTTGCCGCCGACGGTCGCCATCGTGCGCAGCTGCTGCGATGCCGCCTTGGCGAGCGATTCGGCCAGCGCGGGGTAGTCGCGCAGGAGCACCGGGTCCTCCGCGACGTCGGCCATGCGGGCGCCGCCGCCGAACACGAGCTCGGCGGGTCCGCTGGTGTCGATCGTGGCCAGGCCGGCGATGCGGTGCACGTCGACGACCGCCGCGGGGGCCTCGACACCGAGCTTCATGAGGTCGTACAGGGTGGTGCCGCCGGCGAGGAACCGGGCGCCCGGCCCGGCAGCGGCGAGCGCGGCGACGGCCTCGGTGACGGTGCCCGGCTCGGTGTAGGTGAACGCGCGCATCAGCCGCTCACCTCCTCGGCAGTGCCCTGCGCGCTGCAGCCGCGGACGGCCGCGATGATGCCCTCGTAGGCGCCGCAGCGGCACAGGTTGCCGCTGAGGTACTCGCGGGCGCGGTCGTCGGTGTCGGCGTGGCCCTCCGCGATGCAGGCGAGCCCGGACATGATCTGGCCGGGCGTGCAGTAGCCGCACTGCAGCGCGTCGTTGTCGATGAACGCCTGCTGCAGCGGGTGCAGCTCGCGGTCGGGCCCGGCGACGCCCTCGATGGTCGTGACGGTGGTGCCGCGGACCTGCACGGCGGGGGTCAGGCAGGACACGACCCGGCGCCCGTCGATGTGGACGGTGCACGCGCCGCACTGGCCGTGGTCGCAGCCCTTCTTGGTGCCGGTCATGCCGAGGCGTTCGCGCAGGACGTCGAGCAGCGACTCGCGCGGGTCGAGGTCGAGCTCGACGAGCCGGTCGTTGACCTGGAACGCCGCGGGAACGGATCCTGCGACGGTGGTGGGAACGGCTTGGTTCGGGACTGCCATGGGAAGCACGCTATGGACGTCTGCGCACGTCCCGCATTCGTCAGGTTGCCATCGACATTCGCAGGATTGCGATCACGGTCCGCGTTCTGGCGATCACTGATCCCAGGTGACCGGCAGCTCCTCGACGCCGAGGACGGCAGACTGGAGCCGGAGCCGCACCTGCGCGGTCGGCACCGCGGGTTGCAGGCCGGGCAGCCGGTCGAGCAGCGCGCGGTAGGCGATCCGCAGCTCCATCCTGGCCAGCGCGTGGCCGAGGCACATGTGCAGGCCGTGGCCGAACGCGAGGTGGCGTTGTGCTCCTGGGCGGTCGAGCCGCAACTCGGCGGGGTCGGGGAACAGCGTGGGGTCGCGGTCGGCGGCCGGCAGCGAGACGGTGACCGTCTCCCCGGCCTCGATCAGCTGCCCGGCCAGCTCGACGTCGGCCAGCGCGGCCCGGAACGGCGCGCCGGCGTGCAGGATCGTCAGGTAGCGCAGCAGCTCCTCGACGGCGTTGTCGACCAGGCCGGGCTTCGCACGCAGGGTAGTGAGCTGCTCGGGGTGCTCGAACAGCGCGAGCATCCCGAGCCCGATCATGTTCGCGGTGGTCTCGTGCCCCGCGACGAGCAGGATCAACGCGATGTTCGTGAGCTCCTCGTCGTCGAGGTCACCGGCAGCGATCAAGCCGCCCAGCAGGTCGTCCTGCTGCCTGCCCCGGCGTCGGCTCTCCACGAGTTGCGCGAGGTAGCCGTACAGCGCGCCCATCGCCGCTGCCGCGTCGGCCGGTGGGGTGTCGAACCGTGCTGCCGCGCTCGTCTGCGTCTGGAAGAACGGGTGGTCCTCGTACGGGACGCCGAGCAGCTCGCAGATCACCAGCGACGGGACCGGGAACGCGAACGCGGAGACCAGGTCGACCGGCGGGCCGGCCGCGACGAGCGCGTCGATGTGGTCGTCGACGATCTCGGTGATCCGCGGGCGCAGCCGTTCGGTCCGCCGGACGGTGAACTCACCCGCGAGCAGGCGGCGGTACCGGGCGTGCTGCGCGCCGTCCATGTTGACGAACCAGCCCGGTCGGGCGCCCAGCGGCGTGTCGCCGACCCGGTTGGCCCGCACCGGCGCGTGACGCAGCTCCTGCCGCGACGAGAACCGGGCGTCGGACAGGACGATCTTCGCCGCTGCGTGGTCGGTGACGAGCCAGCCGAGGTGGCCGTCCGGGTAGGTCATCCGCGCGACGGGTGGGAGTCGCATCAGCTCGGCCGGCGGGTCGAACCGGGTGGTGCGCTCGATGGGGAGTTCCGAAAGAGTCATGATTATGAGAGTAGACTCCGATTTGCTAGTCCGCCATCAGTTTCGCGGTGCGT
This sequence comes from Pseudonocardia sp. TRM90224, assembly GCF_021245725.1. GTDB lineage: Bacteria > Actinomycetota > Actinomycetes > Mycobacteriales > Pseudonocardiaceae > Pseudonocardia. Next base: position 9,386 of record NZ_JAJGSX010000033.1, read on the forward strand.
CAGACTCTGCACATGACCGAGCGGCCGGCACCGGGACTGCGCGAGCGCAAGAAGGCGCGCACCAGGAAGCTGATCCAGAGCGAGGCGCTGCGCCTCTTCCGTGAACAGGGCTTCGCCGCGACGACGATGGAGCAGGTCGCGGCCGCGGCCGAGGTCGCGACGAGCACGGTCTTCCGGTACTTCCCGACCAAGGAGGACCTGGTCCTGATGGACCATCTCCCGGCGTTCGTCGACGCGCTCACCTCGGCGCCGGCGGAGCTCGGGCCGGTGCAGGCGGTCCGGCTGGCGTTGCGGGCGACGGTCGCCGGGCAGGATCCGGCCGAGCGGGCCGAGGGGCTCGAACGCGAGCGGATGATGCTGACGGTGCCCGAGCTGTGGGCGTCGAGCCTCGACAACGTCACCGGGGTGGTCGCCACGATGCGGGGCATCCTCGCTGCGCGGGCGGGGCGAGAACCCGACGATCCCGACGTCCGCAACATCACCGGCGCCGTGCTCGGGGTGCTGCTGGCCGTCTGGTTCGACGCGGTGCGCCGTCCCGAGGTCGACCTGGCCACCGAGGCCGACCGGGCGCTGTCGCAGCTGGAAGGGCTTCGTCTCGAGTAGGCGCGGTACCCACCCTGGCGCGGCGGAGGAGGTTCGATGGTCGGTGCGACGCTGCTGTTCGCCAGCAACGACATGGAGGAGGTGCGGACCTTCCTCGGGCAGCGGGTCGAACCCGACTCGCTGAAGTTCGACGCCAAGGGTGCCGGTGGCTACCGGCTGTCCCTGATCGGCGGCAGCCCGGCGCGGCGGGTCGACGAGGGCCTCTCGCTCTTCCGGATCGACGTCGAGCCGGAGATCCGCACCGAGGTGGTGAGCCTCCCCGACGCCTACACCGTCAGCATCGGGCTGTCCGGTCGGCAGGAGACCGCCCTGGACAACCTGGTCGTCCCGACCGCGCACTGCGTCGCGTCGCCGGGGCAGGAGCTGCGCGCCACGCTCGACGGCGCCTCGAAGTGGATGCTCCGGCTGGGACGGGCGACGGTCGAGCGGGCGATGCAGGCCAGGCTGGGCGACCGCGCGGGCGGTGAGGTGCGGTTCGAGCCGACGTTGCGGGCCGACGACCGCGCGGTTGGCGACTGGATGCGGATGCTCGGCGGGTACGCCGAGTTCTCGCGATCCGACCTGCTCAGTCGCTCGCCGCTGGCTGCCGGTCTCGCCGAGCAGATGCTGGTGCACGGCCTGCTCGACGCTCAGGGGCACTCGTTCTCGGCGGCGCTCGCCGAGGACCGCGGCCCGGCCGACGGGCCCGCGCTGCGTGCGGCGCTCGCCTTCTGCGACGCGCAGGCCCCGAACCCGATCACGGTCGCGGACATCGCCGCCGCGGCCCGCCTCGGCGTCCGGTCGCTGCAGCGGGTGTTCCAGGACGAGCTGGGTTTGACGCCGATGGAGTACCTGCGGCGCGTGCGCATGGAGCGGGCGCGCGCCGAGCTGCTGCGCATCCGTGCGGGCGACACGGCGGGGACGGTCACCGAGGTTGCGCTCGCGTGGGGGTTCGTGCACCTCGGCCGGTTCAGCAGCGCCTATCGGGCTCGGTACGGCGAGGCGCCGTCAGAGACCATTCGCGGCGCAAGAAAGCACTGACACGCCTCTATCTGTATGTTTGATAGGGTCGTTTGGTGACAGATTGGTACTCCGTCGACCAGGTGGCCGACCAGTTGGGCCTGAACGTCCGCACGGTGCGGACGTACGTGCGCGAGGGGCGGCTCGACGCCGTCCGGATCGGCAAGCAGTACCGGATCGCGCGCGCCGACCTCGAGGCGTTGACCGGCCGCCCCGCCGAGCCCGAGCGGCCACCGCACGTCGAGGTGACGAGCATCCTCGACCTCGAGGGCATCGATGCCGCCACCGCCGAGCGGGTCACGGCGCTGGTCACCGGGCTGCCGGCGAAGGGGCCGCGGGTCGAGGTCGTGCACGATCCGGCGCGGGAGCGGCTGAAGGTGCTTGTCATCGGCGATCTCGTGGCGACCGCCGAGCTGCTGCGGTTCGTCGGCTCGATGGTGGGTGTCGCATGAACGAGCCGCTGACCGGCGCTGTCGCGCTTCCCGACGGCACGCTCGTGCGCGGCCGAGGCCGGCGCGAGCCGTTCCCGACCGGTCCGCTCCCGGAGTTCGGGCTCTACCTCGGACACCCGCCCGGCCGTGAGGGCTTGCTGCGCCGCAGCGCATCCTGGACGCCCGACTGGCCGGCCACCTGGCTCGACTGGCCCGACTTCCGCACCCCGCGCGACGACGCCACCGCGGCTGCCGCGATCGTCGACGCCTACCAGCGCGCCCGCCGCGGCGAGCGGGTCGAGGTCGCCTGCACCGGCGGCACCGGCCGCACCGGCACCGTCGTCGCGTGCATGGCGGTGCTGGCCGGGCACCCCGCAGCCGACGCGCTCGCGTGGACCCGCGCCCACTACCGCAAGCGGGCCGTCGAGACGCCGGGACAGAAACGCTGGATCGGCTGGTTCGCGGAACACATCGCCCCGAAATGACTGCTGCTGTGATCAGCAAAGGGCGGCTGGCTCTACCATCCGCGGGTGCACGTCGCCGATGACCTCGACCTCTTCGACCAGCTCGACACCTCCGCGCTGCCCGAGCGCCAGCAGCGGATCCTGCTCGCGATCAGGGACTGGGTGGTCCGGCACGGGTACCCGCCGAGCACGCGCGAGATCGGCGACACCGTCGGGCTGCGGTCGGCGTCGTCGGTCTCGAAGCACCTGGCGAGCCTGGAGGAGAAGGGCTTCCTGCGGCGCGGGACGACCATGTCGCGCCCGATCGACGTGCGGATCTTCCTGCAGGAGCCGCAGGCCAGGGCGGCCTCCGACGACTCCGTGCCCGTCCCGGTGGTCGGCGACATCGCCGCCGGCACGCCGATCCTGGCCGAGGAGTACGCCGACGAGGTGCTGACGCTGCCCCGTGAGCTGGCCGGGCGCGGCACCGTCTTCGCGTTGCGCGTCCGCGGCGATTCCATGATCGACGCCGCGATCTGCGACGGCGACACCGTGGTCGTGCGCCAGCAGAGCGAGGCGCACTCCGGTCAGATCGTCGCCGCGATGATCGACGGCGAGGCGACGGTCAAGGTGTTCCGCCGTCGCGGCGGCCACGTCCTGCTGGAGCCGCGCAACCCCGCCTACGACGTGATCGACGGCGACGAGGCCGTTGTGCTCGGCGTCATCGTCTCGGTGCTGCGCAGCGTCTGAGCCGGCGGACGTCGGAGCCGGCCGGAACGTCCAGTGGCGCAGCCGTGCCCAGCGAGACGGCCAGCTCGACGAACGTCCGGAGCGCGTCGCTCCCGGCTGCGGCGCGCCAGACCGGCACGACGGCGGCGGGCACCATGTCGACCACGGGGACGGCGACCAGGCCCGGACAGGGCACCCGGTCCAGCACCGACAGCACCGTGAGGTGCAGGCCGTGCCCGGCGAGCACGAGCGGGTAGACGTCGCCGATGCCGACGTCCGGTCGGCCGATCATGGTCGCCAGGTCCTCGCCGGTGTAGGTCAGCGGTCGGCGGGTCGAGCTCAGGTGCGGCGCCCACAGCTCGCGCAGCGCGGGGGCGGACCGCAGGCCGGGGTCGAGCAGCGGGTGGTTGCACAGGTCGTCCAGCACGAGTGCGGTGCGCCCGCTCAGTGGATGATCGGCCGGTACGAGCACGGCTCTGCGGTCGGTTGCCAGCGCAGGCCCGACGACCCGGCCCGGCGTGCGGGGGTAGCCGGTGGGGCACCACATCAGCGCGACGTCCGTCGAGTCGTCGAGCACGAGCGAGTCGAACGGTTCGGCCGTCCGCATCCCGACCGAGGCGAAGGTGACGGTGTCGGCGGGCCGGCTCGACGTGTAGGCGCTCGCGAGCCGCGCGACCAGGTCGAGCCCGATGCACGGCGTGTAGCCGACGCGCAGGCGCCGGCCGGCCCGGCGGGCGAGGTCCTTGCTGGTCCGCAGCGTGGTCTCGACCTCGTCCAGGATGCGGACGGCGCCCGTGCGGAAGTGCTGCCCCAGCGCCGTGAGCCGCACCGCCCGGCTGGATCGCTCGAACAGCGCCCCGCCGATCTCCCGCTCCAGCTCCTTGATCAGCTGGCTGACCCGGCCCTGGGTGACCCGCAGTCGCTCGGCGGTCCGCCCGAAGTGCAGCTCGTCGGCAAGTACGAGGAAAACCTCGACCTCCCGAACGTCCACGTCCCACCCTCCGTCGGCAAGCCCGAAATCGGCTTCCGACCAGCCTGTACGATCTTCGTTGCAGGATCTTTGAAGCCGTGCCGCGCGCGGGTGGGGATCCTTGAAGGAACCTGGAACGCGCTGGTCGGTGCCGTGCGGGGGTTGAGACGCGATGACGGTCCGATTCGGTCTGCTCGGCCCGGTCGTGGCGCACCGCGACGGGCGGGAGATCGATCTGGGTTCGCCGCGCCAGCGGTGCGTCCTCGCGGTCCTGCTCGTCGACGCCGGCCGGGTGGTGCCGCTCGACCAGCTCGTCGACCGGGTCTGGGGCGAGCACCAGCCGCTGCGCGCGGTCGGCACGCTGCACACCTACCTCTCGCGCCTGCGCGTCGCGCTGGCCGGGGACGACTGCCGCATCACGCGTCGACACGGCGGCTACGCGCTGGACGTCGCTCCTGACGCCGTCGACGTGAGCAGGTTCCGCGACCTCGTCGCGGCGGCTCGCGGACAAGCCGACGAACGGGCGGCCGCGTTGCTGGGCGAGGCGCTCGCCCTGTGGCGCGGCGAACCCTTCACCAGTCTCGACAGCCCGTGGCTGGCCGGCGCCCGCGACGTGCTCGCCGCCGAGCTCTGCGCAGCGCACCTCGATCACAACGACGCCCGGCTCCGGCTCGGGCACCACACCGAGCTGCTGCCGGAGCTGTCCCGACTGGCCGAGCTGCATCCGCTGGAGGAGCGGCTCGCCGCCCAGCTGATGCTCGCGCAGTACCGCAGCGGGCAGCAGGCCGGCGCGCTCGCGACCTTCACGCGGCTGCGGGGTCGGCTCGCGGACGAGCTGGGCATCGACCCGGGGGCTGCGTTGCAGGAGCTGCACCAGCAGGTGCTGGCGGCCGCTCCCGCGCTCGATCGCGGCTCGTCGGAGCCGTTCACAACCGGCGGGTCCGGCGGGTCGGGTGGGTCGGGTGCCGTGCCGCGCCAGCTCCCGGCGCCACCGCCGTTCTTCGTCGGCCGGACCCGCGAGCTCGCCGAGCTGGGACGCGTCGCCGACCAGCGGGAAACCGGGTCGATCAGCATCGCGGCGATCACCGGGACCGGCGGGATGGGCAAGACCTGGTTGGCGATCCGCTGGGCGCACGACAACCTGCACCGGTTTCCCGACGGGCAGCTCTACGTCAACCTGCGCGGGTTCGACCCGGCCGGCCGTCCGGTGGCGCCCGAGTCGGCGGTGCGCGGGTTCCTCGTCGCGTTGGGCGTCGAGCCCGCGGCGATCCCGGTCGACGTCGACGCGCAGACCGCGCTGTACCGCAGCCTGCTGGCCGGGCGGCGGATGCTGCTCGTGCTCGACAACGCTGCCGAGACCGCGCAGGTCACGCCCCTGCTACCGGGCAGCGCGAGCTGCACGGTGCTGGTCACCAGCCGCCACCGGCTGACCGGGCTGATCATGGCGAGCGGGGCGCAGCCCCTCGTGCTCGACGTGCTGGGCACCGGCGAGGCGCGCGACCTGCTCACGACCCGGCTCGGCGCGCAGCGCGTCGAGGCGCACCAGGAGTCGGTGGCCGCGTTGCTGCGGCAGTGCTCAGGGCTCCCGCTCGCGCTGGGCATCATCGCCGCCCGGGCCGCGGCGAACCCCGACCTCGCGCTATCCGCGCTGGCCGACGAGCTGCGCAGCGCAGCTGTCGGAATGGCCGCCGGAATGGACGCAGCCAGGGACGCGCTCGACGTGTTCGACGCCGGTGAGGCGACGGCCGACCTGCGGGCGGTGTTCTCCTGGTCGTACGACCGGCTCGGCGCCGACGAGGCCCGGATGTTCCGCAGCCTCGGCTCGCACCCCGGCACCGACGTCTCGCCGGCTGCCGCGGCGAGCCTCGCGGGGGTGCCGCTCGACGTGGCCAGGGCGTTGTTGCGCAACCTCGCCGCGGTGCACCTGCTCACCCAGTACGGGCCGCAGCGGTTCGGGTTCCACGACCTCGTCCGCGCCTACGCGACGCACCGCTCGTCGGTGTCGGACACCGCGACCGAACGGACCGCGGCCGTGCACCGCGTGCTCGACCACTACCTGCAGACGTCGTTCCGCGCCGCGCTGCTCTTCTTCCCGCAGCGCACCCGGATCGAACTGCCGCCGTCGGTCGCGGGCGTGATACCGACCAGGCTGGGCGACCTCCAGGACGCGTTGGCGTGGTTCGACGCCGAGCACGCCGCGATCGTCGTGGTGGCGGCTCGGGCCGCCGAGCACGGCTTCGACGTCCATGCATGGCAGCTGGCCTGGACGCTCGCGGACTACCTCGACCGCACCGGCCGCTGGGACGAGCAGGTCGTCGTGCAGCGGACCGCGCTGGACTCCGCTCAGCGACTGGGGGACCTGCGCGGGCAGGTGAACGCCCACCGCGGCATGGCGAGGGCCAGCGCGCGGACGCTCGCCTACGACCAGGCGTATGCGCATCTCGCTGCGACGTTGGATCTGTTGAAGCAGCTGGGGGACCTCGCAGGGCAATCGCACACGCACCTCAACTTCACCGAGAGCATGCTCCGCGACGGCCGGGCGGCGGAGGCGCTCGACCACGCCGAGCAGGCGCTCGAGCTGGGCGAGCGCGCCGGCAACCGGATGGAACAGGCGACCGCGCGCAGCGCGATCGGCTGGTGCCACGCGGTGCTCGGCGACTACGAACCGGCGCTGGTCGAGTGCGGCCGGGCCGTGGAGATGCACGGCGAGCTGGGTTCGCGGCTCAACGAGGCCGACACCTGGGACAGCATCGGCTACGTGCGCCAGCACCTCGGCGACCACGGCGAGGCCGTCAGCTGCTACGAGCGTGCGCTCGTCGTCTACCGGGAGTTCGACGACCGCACCAAGCAAGGGGAGACGCTCACCCACCTCGGCGACGCGCACCACGCCGCCGGCAACACCGCCGAGGCGCGCTGCGCGTGGGAGGCGGCGCTGGCGATGCTGGAGCGGTTCGACACGCGGCAGGCCGAAGGACTGCGCACCCGGCTGCGGGCGGGCTCGGGACCCGGCCGCTGACACCCGGCCGCTGACCCGGGGCTGCTGACACGGGGCGCGCGTACGATCCCGCGCATGAGCGGCCCGACCCGGTCATCGTCCGGTCACGTCGTGCTCGCCGACGCCGACGGTGCCGCGTACTCCTCGTTGCGGCGGCGCCCGGTGCCTCGCGCGGAGCGCTACGCGCTGGGGCGTGGGCTGCGGCACAAGGTGCCGCGCAAGTCGCTGGGGGAGTGGCAGGCGCCTGTGGGGCGACCCGACCCGGTGCAGCAGATCATGGAGTCGCACGAGGGCAGGGTGGGGCGGCTCGTGCCCATCCGGGTCGGCCGGATGGTCGCCTCGCCGTACGGGTTCCTGCGCGGCACCGCCGTGGTGATGGCCGAGGATGTCGCCCACCTGCCGGCCACCGGCATCACGCCCGTCGTCTGCGGCGACGCGCACCTGGGCAACTTCGGCTTCTACGCCTCACCCGAGCGCGACCTGGTGATCGACCTGAACGACTTCGACGAGGCGCACCCCGGCGGCTGGGAATGGGACTTGCGACGGCTGGTCGCCAGCATCTGGGTGGCCGGGCGGCACAACGGCGCCGACGAGGAGCAGTGCGCCGCCGCGGTCATGTCGTGCGTCGCGGCCTACCGCGAGGAGGTGCGGCTGCTCGCCGACCAGCCGCTGATGTTCCGCTCCTACCAGCGCATCGACGTCGACCGGTTGCAGGAGGAGAGCAGCAAGCCGCTGCAGCACGAGGTGGCACGGGCGGCGCGGCGGGCCCGCCACCGCACCAGCGACCGCGCGCTGCCGCGGTTCACCGAGCAGGTCGAGGAGCGCCGGCGGATCGTCGAGGAGCCGCCGCTCATCACGCGGCTGCCCGACCACGAGGCCGAGCTCGTCGCGGCCGCGCTCGACGACTACCTGCAGACGCTCTCGTCGCACTGGCGCCGGGTGCTGGGCGGCTACACGCTCGTCGACGTCGCGCACAAGGTGGTCGGCGTGGGCAGCGTCGGCCTGCGCGCGTACGTCGCGCTGCTGGAGGGCTCGACGCCGGACGACGTGGTGTTCCTGCAGCTCAAGCAGGCGCGCCGGTCGGTGCTGGCCCGCTACGTGCACGGCGAGTCGGCGTGGCACGACCACCAGGGCCAGCGGGTGGTGGAGTACCAGCAGGCGCTGCAGACCGTCAGCGACCCGCTGCTGGGCTGGACCACGGTGGACGATCGCCAGTACTACGTGCGCCAGTTCCGGAACATGAAGGGCACCATCGCGCTCGACGGCATCGACGCCGCCGCGCTCGTCGACTACGCGGGGGTCGTGGGGCACCTGCTGGCCAAGGGGCACGCCCGGACCAGCGGCGCGTCGATGATCGCCGGGTACCTCGGCTCGTCGCCGAAGGTGGAGGAGGCGTTGAGCCGTTTCGCCCGCGCCTACGCCGACCAGACGGAGGCCGACCACGCCGCCCTTCAGCGTGCAGTCGACCGCGGGTTGCTGCCCGTCGAACGTGGAGTGTGAGGATGGAGCCGTGAAGGCACTACTGCTGGAGAACATCCACCCGGTCGCCGCCGACGCGCTGCGCAGCGCCGGCTTCGAGGTCGACGTGCGTTCGAAGTCGTTGACCGAGCAGGAGCTCGTCGAGCAGCTGCCCGGCGTCACGCTGCTCGGGATCCGGTCGAACACGACGATCACCCCGAGAGTGCTCGACGCCGGCAAGGACCTGCTCGCCGTGGGGTGCTTCTGCATCGGGACGAACCAGGTCGAGCTCGTCGAGGCGGCGAACCGCGGGATCGCGGTCTTCAACGCGCCCTTCTCCAACACCCGCAGCGTCGTCGAGCTGGTGCTGGGCGAGATCATCGCGCTGGCCCGGCGGCTCACCGAGAAGACGCAGCGGATGCACGAAGGCATCTGGGACAAGTCGGCGAAGGGCAGCCACGAGGTCCGCCGCCGCACGCTGGGCATCGTCGGCTACGGCAACATCGGCACCCAGCTGTCCAACGTCGCGGAGGCCGTCGGGTTGCGGGTGATCTTCTTCGACACGGCTGATCGGCTGGCGCACGGCAACGCCAGACGGGTCGGATCGCTGAACGACCTGCTGGCCCAGTCGGACGTGGTGAGCCTGCACGTCGACGGCCGGCCGGGCAACGCCGGCCTCTTCGGCCCCGAGCAGTTCGCCGCGATGAAGCCGCGCTCGATCTTCATCAACGCCTCGCGGGGGATGGTCGTCGACGAGGCCGCTCTGAGGGAGCACATCCTCTCGGGGCACCTCGCCGGCGCCGCGATCGACGTGTTCCCCGCCGAGCCGAAGGCGCAGGGCGACGAGTTCAACTCCCCGCTGCGCGGCCTCGACAACGTGATCCTCACCCCGCACGTCGGCGGCTCGACCCAGGAGGCGCAGGAGGAGATCGGGCACTTCGTCTCCACCAAGTTCCTCAGCTTCGTCTCGGGCGGCAGCACCGCCCTGTCGGTGAACCTGCCCGAGGTCGCGCCGCAGCAGCCGCCCGGCCGGTTCCGGATGGGCTACCTGCACACGAACGCGCCCGGGGTGCTGGCCGGCATCAACCTCCTGCTCGCCGAGGCGAAGGCCAACGTGGTCGGCCAGGCGCTCTCGACGAGGGGCGAGCAGGGATACGTCCTGATCGACACCGACGTCGTGCTGCCCGAGGCCACCCTCGCCGCCCTGCGCCAGTCGCCGCACACCATTTGGCTGCGGTCCTGGCAGCTCTGAGCCCGGCAGGCTCTCGTCGACCGGGCTCAGACGGTGTCGGAGAAGACCTCGTCGCGGGCCCGGTCGAGCGCGGCGACGAGCGCGCCGCGCAGGACGGGGTTGCCGGCCATGCTGGTCGCCACCACGTGTGGGGCGTTCGGGCACATGCCGGCCGCGGCGGTCTCGACCATGCCCGCGAGGTGCGCGCCGCCCGCACCGCCGACGTCGCCGCTGAGGACGACGAGTCCGGGGTCGATCACGACCGAGACGGCGGCCACGCCGAGGGCGAGCCGGTGCGCGACCTCGTGCAGGTAGGTGTCGTGCCCGCCCGCGACGGCGGCGCGGATCTGGTCGGCGACGGTGTCGCCGGGCACGTCGTGCTCCGCGGCCAGCTTCGCCATCGCCTCCGGGCCGACCAGCCGCTGGTAGGAGCCGGACTGCGGGTGCCCGACGTCGGTCGGGAGCGGCTCGCCGGGCACCGGTAGCCAGCCGATCTCGCCGGCGCCGCCCAGGGCGCCGCGGTGCAGCCGGCCGCCGAGCATGACGCCGAGACCCTGCCCGACGCTCGTCCAGAGCACCACGAAGTCGTCGTGCCCGACGGCCGCGCCGTAGCGGTGCTCCGCCAGTGCGACGAGGTTGACGTCGTTCTCGATGGTGACCGAGCCGCCCAGCCGCTCCCGCAGGCTGGCCAGCACGCCGACGTGCCACGCCGCAAGGTCGTAGGAGAAGCGCATGTCGCCGGTGCGAGGGTCGACCATGCCGCGGGTGCCGATCACGAGCGTCCGCAGCCGGGACATCTCGATCTGTGCCGCGGCGCATGCCGCGTGCACGGCGTCGTGCACGGCGCCGATCGGGTCGTCGCCGTCGAGCGGGCCCGCGACGTCCTCGACGACGACCGTGCCGGTGATGTCGGCGATGCCGACGGTGACCCGCTCCGGCAGCACTTCGAGCCCTGCGACGTAGGCGGAGGACGGCACGACGTCGTACAGCGCGGCGTTCGGCCCGCGGCTGCCGCCGCGCTCACCGATCACCTCGACCAGCCCACGCTCTTCGAGGCGCGTGAACAGCTGGGCGGCGGTCACCCGCGAGAGCCCGGTGCGATCGCCCAGCTCAGCACGGGTCATCGGCCCGTCGGCGAGCAGGAGTTCGAGCGCCGCGCGGTCGTTGAGCCTGCGCAGCAGCCGCGGGGTGCCGGGGGGTCGGCTCACGGATCCTGCCTCCTCTCGTCACGAAAGCCTAACGGCCCATTTCTTTAAAGAAAGTTTGTTGTTAGTTTAGCGCCGCCGAGCCGCCCGGTGTGTACCCCTGGCCGGCACAGCTGAGCACGAACCGCTGAGCACGCACCGACCCCGCGTCGTTCCGGGAGGGGAGCACGAATGAGGATCTGGAAGCTGGCGGCCGCGGCCGCGGCGCTGACACTGAGCTTGGCTGCGTGTGGTTCGGGCGGAGGTGCGGCTCCGCCACCGCCGGCGGGCGGCGGTACCGGCCCCACGTCGTTCGCGGGCCAGACGATCACGGTGTGGCGCCTCGGCGACCCGGCCGCGGTCAACGAGAAGTACATGACCGACCTGAACGCGAAGTTCAAGGAACAGACCGGCGCCGACGTCAAGGTCGAATGGATCGCCTGGCCGGACGCGCAGGCCAAGTGGACGGCCGCGATCACCGCGGGCTCCGGCCCGGACGTCACCGAGATCGGCAACGACCAGGTCGCCGCGTGGGTCGGCCAGGGCGCGCTCGCCGACATCACCGACATGGTCGGGTCGGCCCCCGAGCTCAAGCAGATCCCCGAGAACCTCTGGGGCTACGAGACGATCGAGAACAAGGTCTACGCGGTGCCGTGGGGTGGCGGCACGCGTGCGGTGCTCTACCGCAAGGACTGGTTCCAGGAGCTCAACATCCAGGTCCCCAAGACCTGGGACGAGCTGGTCACCGCTGCCAAGACGATCATCGCGGCGAAGGGCAGCGATGTCGACGGCTTCGCGTTCAACGGCGGCGCCGACTCGAACATGTCGCTCTCGCCGTTCGTGTGGGGTGCCGGCGGCGACTTCGCCGTCAACAACGGTGGCAAGTGGACCGGCAAGCTCACCGAGCCGGGCTTCAAGGAGGGCTTCCAGTTCTACACCGACCTGGTCGCCAAGCACGGCGTCTCGCGCAGGTCGGCGCTGACGCAGAACGCCGAGGAGATCAGCACCCGCTTCCAGAACAACCTGGTCGGGATGTACGTGACCGGCGCGTGGGACCTCGACGGCATCAAGGAACGCAGCAACGGCAAGATCGGCGACGCGCAGATCGGCTTCTTCTCGATCCCGAACAAGGACGGCAACGGCGTTGCGCCCGCGTTCCAGGGCGGCAACGACATCGCCGTGTGGGGTGACTCGCAGAAGAAGGAGGTCGCGCAGGCCTACGTGCAGCTGGCCGCGGGCAAGGAGTTCGGCACCCGCTACGCCAAGGACAACGGGCTGCTGCCGAACTACCCGGACGCGCTCGCCGCCTACGCCAGCGACCCGGTGAACGCGGCCTTCGCGCAGACGTTCTCCGTGGCCAAGGGCTTCCCGGCCGACCCGCAGTGGGCCGAGGCGAACGAGACGAAGGCGGTGCTGCAGAACGCCGAGCGTGCGGTGATCGAGGGCAAGAAGACCGTCGACCAGGCGCTCGCCGACGCGAACGCCGAGCTCGAGACGATCCTGAACAGCCAGTAGCACATGGCACAGAAGACGACGGTTGTCCGGGCCGGCGCCCCGAGGCCCGGCCCGGACGACATCCCACCACCCGCGCGGCGGGCCGGGCGAGGGCTTTCCCCCAAGGCCATCCCGTACGCGCTGATCGTCCCCGGCCTGCTGGTCATCGCGGTGCTGACCTTCTACCCGCTGTACCAGGTCGTCACGATGGCCTTCCAGAAGGTCGGGCTGGCGCAGGTGCGGCCGGTGAACCCGCAGCCCGCGGAGTTCGTCGGCTGGGACAACTTCCAGCAGATCTTCGAGAACCCGCTGTTCTGGTCGACGCTGCGCAACACCGTGGTGTTCGCGGCGGCGGCGGTGGCGTTGACGCTCGTGCTCGGCACGCTGGTCGGCATCCTGCTGAACCAGCTCGGCAAGGTGATGTCGACGCTCGTCGTGATCGGGCTGATGCTGGCGTGGGGCATGCCGCGCACCGCAGTGGCCGCGGTGTGGAAGTGGATGTTCGACCCCGACGCCGGCGTCGTGAACGCGACGTTGAACGCGTTGCCCGACTGGCTCACCGGCACACTGCTCGGCCGCGCGGACTGGACGGGCTACCCCTGGTTCAACGACGTGCTGCCGATCTACATCGTGCTCACCGCGATGGTCGTGTGGCAGTCGGTGCCGTTCATCGCGGTGTCGGTGCTCGCCGGGCTCAAGAGCGTGCCGGGCGACCTGCACGAGGCGGCCCGGCTCGACGGCGCGGGCGCGTGGTCGATCTTCTGGCGGATCACGTTCCCGCTGCTGCGGCCGATCTTCACGGTGCTGCTGGTGCTCTCGGTGATCTGGGACTTCAAGGTCTTCGACCAGCTCTACATCCTGATCCGGACGCTCAACCGGGACGCGGCGAACCTGTCGATCTACGCCTACGCCGAGGCGTTCAGCGCTCCGCCGCGCATGGGCACCGGTGCGGCGATCGCCATCGTGCTCACCGTGATCCTGCTGGTCATCACGGTGTTCTACGTCCGCCAGATCGTGAAGCAGGAGGAGCTCCGGTGAGGCAGCGGCCGATCGCCAAGGTGGGGTTCAACGCGCTCGGGCTCGTCGTGTTCGCGCTCTCGGTCTTCCCCGTTTACTGGATGGTGACGACGGGGTTCAAGCCGAGCGAGGAGATCTTCACGACCGACTTCATCCCGTTCCCGATCAACCCGACGTTCGAGCACCTCGACCGGGTGTTCAACCAGGGTGTTGCCGGCAACTCGATCTGGGTCTACATGGGCAACAGCCTGATCGTGGCCCTCGGCGCCGTCGTCTTCAGCGGGTTCTTCGCGCTGCTCGGCGCGACGGCGATCGCGCGGTACCGCTTCCGGGGCCGGTCGGCCTACCTGATCCTGCTGCTGGTGATCCAGATGATCCCCGGCGAAGCCATGATCATCCCGCTCTACGTGATGCTGATCCGGCTGGGGCTGACCGACCAGCTCTTCGGACTGATCCTCGTGAACGCCGGGTCCGCGCTCCCGTTCGGGATCTGGATGCTGCGGACGTTCGTCGCGGCCGTCCCGGTGGAGCTGGAGGAAGCGGCGTGGCTCGACGGCGCCAGCCGGTGGACGGCCTACTGGCGGGTGGTCTTCCCGCTCGTGGCCCCCGGCCTGGTCGCGACCAGCATCTTCTCGTTCATCACCGCGTGGAACGAGTTCGTCTTCGCGCTGACGCTGATCCGCACGCAGAGCAACTACACGATGCCGGTGGCGCTGAACTTCTTCATCAGCCAACGCGGCGCCGACGTCGGCGCGATCATGTCGGCCGCAACCCTGATGACCATCCCGGTGGTCGTGTTCTTCCTCATCGTCCAACGCAGGCTCGTCGCCGGGCTGACGGCCGGCGCGGTAAGGGGATAGCAAGCATGGTCGGCAACGGCGACACCGGGGACAGCGCCAACGGGGACAGGGGGTTGCGGCGGCTCGCGGCGGGCACGCTGCTGGCGTCCTTCCACGGCATGACGGCACCGGACTGGGTGCGCCACGAGCTGGCGGCCGGGCTGGGTGGCGTCACCCTGTTCGGGTTCAACGTCTCCTCGCCCACGCAGCTGCTCGACCTCACGTCGGCGATGAAGGCGGCGGGGGAGCCGGTGGTGTCGCTCGACGAGGAGGGCGGCGACGTCACGCGGCTCGCGTATCACGTCGGCAGCCCCTGCCCCGGCAACGCCGCGCTCGGGGCCGTCGACGACGTCGAGCTGACCGCGCAGGTGTACCGGGCGATCGGCGCCGAGCTCGCCGCGTGCGGCGTGAACCTCGACATGGCGCCCGACGCCGACATCAACGTCGCCGACGACAACCCGGTGGTGGGCACGCGGTCGTTCGGCAAGGACACCGGGCTGGTGGCGCGGCACACGGCGGCCGCGGTGCGCGGGCTGGAATCCGTCGGGGTCGCGGCGTGCGTCAAGCACTTCCCGGGGCACGGCGCGACCACGGTCGACTCGCACCTGGCGCTGCCCGTCGTCGACGTGAGCGTCGACGAGCTGCGAGCCCGTGAGCTGGTGCCGTTCATCGCGGCCATCGAGGCGGGCACCAAGTCGATCATGACGGCGCACGTGGCGGTGCCGTCGCTGACGGGGTCGGAGCCGGCCACGCTCTCCGACGCCGCGCTCACGACGCTGCTGCGCCGTGAGCTGGGCTACGACGGTGTGGTGGTCACCGACGCGCTCGACATGCACGCGATCATCGGCGGGGTCGGCCTGATCGGCGGCGCCGTGCGGTCGATCGCGGCGGGCGCCGACCTGCTGTGCCTCGGGCCGGCGCCGGACCAGCACGACATCACCCGGATCATCGACGGGATCATCGCCGCCGTCCGTGACGGCGACCTGCCCGGCGAACGCCTGGAGGAGGCTGCCGACCGGGTGGCCCGGTTGCATGCGTGGTTCCGTGCGTCGGCCGGCTCGGGTGCGGTCGGCGCGCGCGAGGTGATCGGGCTGGACGCCGCCCGCCGGGCCGTGCGCCTCACCGGCACCGTCACACCGCTCGTCGACCCCTTCGTCGTCGAGGTCGACACCCCGCCGAACATCGCCGCGGGCGAGGTCCCGTGGGGCGTGGCGCCGTGGCTCCCGACGGCCGAGGTGCTGCGGGTCCGCGCCGCCGAGGCCGACACCGCCGACCTGCTGGCCCGGGCGGCCGGGCGCTCCCTCGTCGTCGTGCTCAAGGACGCGCACCGCCACGCCGACAGCCGGGAGCTGGTCTCGACGCTGGTCGCAGCCCGCCCCGACACCACCGTGATCGAGATGGGCATCCCGGCCTGGCGCCCCGACGGCGTCGCCCACATCGCGACCTACGGCGCGGCGCGGGTCAACGCCCGTGCGGCTGCGGAGCTGCTGACGGCCTGAGCAGCGATACTCGGCCCATGACGTTCGATGGCAGTCCCGAGGACGCGGACCACCCCGATCTGGCAGATCAGGTCGGACGGTTCCAGCGCGAGGCGGCGGTGCTCCCGACGCTGGACGAGCGGCCGGCTGAGGAGATCCTCGGCTACGACGAGCACGGTCTGCCGGGCTGACCGTCGCCCCTGCATCGGCGAAGCCCCCAACTTCCCCATCGTTTTGCCAACTTGCACACCCCAAAGCTCGTGCAGATTGGCAAAACGGTGGGGAAGTTCCAGGTGCGTGGTGGCGCGGACCTCAGAGCGCGGCGCCGAGCACGAGGATCAGGGGCAGCGAGACGACCGACGCGAGCGACATCGCGACGGTGTGGGTCTTGAACGTGCCGCGGGTGCTCAGGCCGAGCAGCGACTGGAACATCCAGAAGAAGTTGCTGCTGACGTGCGGGAGGAAGAGCGCCCCCGAGCCCGCGGCCAGCGCGACCAGCACGATCGGGACGCCGAGGCCGCCCGCGATGGGGGCGAGGATGCCGGCGGCGGTGATCGCGGCGACGGAGATCGAGCCGAGCGCGACGTGCAGCACCGCCGCGATCAGCCAGACCAGCAGCAACGGCGGCAGGAACGCGGAGGAGAACGCCACGGAGAGCACGTCGGCGAGCCCCGATCCTTCGATGACCGCGCCGAGCGAGCCGCTGATGCCGGAGAGGATGAGGATCGGCCCGCACGACGTCAGCGCCACCCCGATCGCCGCGCGGATCTCGCTGCCGCTGCGGACCCGGCTCGCGAGGACGTACGCCCACCCCGCGCCGATGAAGATCGCGATCACGGGGTCGGTGAGGAACCCGACCACGGCACCGTCCCAGCCGAGTCCGCCCGCCAGCGCCCCGAGCGCGATCAGCGCGAGCGCGAGGAGCACGGGGGAGATGGCCAGCGCGAGCGGCAGGTTTGCCGTGCCTTCCCGCAGCTGCGGATCGTCCGGTTCGTCGACGGGCAGCGCCGACTCGGGCAGCGCCGACTCGGGCAGCGCCGACTCGTCGAGCTCGGGGTCCCAGCGCACCAGCCGGGGCAGCGCGAGCTGGAACAGCACCATGGTGATCACGGCGGTCGGCACCCCGACGAGCAGGCCGAACAGGAACATCTGACCCAGTGGCACGCCGAGCAGCCCGGCCAGCGCGACGGCAGCCACCCCGGGCGCGACGAAGACCAGCCCCACCTCGATCCCCGCGGTGAGCGCGCCGCCCATGAGCGCGATCCCGCGCACGCCGAGCCGCGGGCCGAGCCGCCGGGCGAGCGGCGCGGACAGCACCAGCAGCACGTCCGAGTAGATCGACGTGAACAGCGAGCTCAGCGCCACCGCGATGACGTACGGGACGCTGCGCTCCCCGAAGACGCGCAGCACGGCCTCGACGAGCCGCTGCATGGTGTCGGTGACGGTCAGCAGCGCCCCGAGCACGACCCCGAACGTGATCAGGACGCCGATGTCGCCCAGCACGTCCGCGAACCCCGCGGTGACGGCCTCGGGGGTGCCGGCGAAGCCCACATCGGTGGTGACGCCGAGCACCAGCGTGCCGATCATGAGGGCGAAGACGGGTGGCGCCTTCGCCCAGGTGATCAGCACGACGACGCCCGCGATCACGACCGCGGTGGTCAGCAGCAACAGCAGTTGGTGGGACACCGTCGTCTCCTTCTGTCATCGGACGGCCTGTCGTCGGACGACCTCTGGCCTCACGAGCGCGGTCCATTTGCCACCCCGCGCCCGGCCCGTGTCCAAGACCGAAATACGCGGCCCGTGATAGGAAGGGCCTATCAGTACTGCTCCGAACTGCTCCGACGCCGGAGGTGGCATGGACATCAGGCAGATGCAGTACTTCCTCGCGGTGATCGACGCGGGCAGCGTCCACCGCGCGGCTGCGCAGCTGTTCGTCGCGCAGCCGTCGGTCTCCCAGTCGCTGCGCAGGCTGGAGCGCGAGCTGGGCTGCGAGCTCTTCCACCGGGTCGGGCGCAAGCTCGTGCTCAGCGCCGCCGGCCGCGCCCTGGTCGAGCCCGCCCGCGAGCTGGTGCGGTCGCTGGAGGTCGCCCGCGCGACCGTCGAGGCCGTCGACGGGCTGCGCGGCGGTCGCCTGCACGTCGCGTCGATGCCGTCGCAGGCCGTCAGCCCGCTGTCCGGGCTGATCAGCCGGTTCCTGGAGCGCTACCCCGATGTCGAGGTCCGGGTGAGCACGGCTCCCCGGCCCGACGACGTGTGCGACGCGCTGCGGGCCGGCACGGCCGAGCTGGGGCTCGTCGCGGTGCCGAACGGGCCGCTGCGCGAGCCCGGGTTCCGGGTGGAGCCGGTGGAAACGCAGTCGTTCGTCGTCGTCGCTCGCAGCGCCGCGGATCTCCCGCAAGGGGACGGACCGGTCCGGCCGGAAGACCTCGCGGGTCTGCGGCTCGTCGTCGGCCAGCGCGGCACCGGCATGCGGCGGGTCGCCGACGCGGTGCTCGCGACGAACGGGACGAGCCGCATCGCCGTCGAGATCGAGCACCGCGAGGCGTTGTTGCCGCTGGTGCTCGCGGGGGCGGGGGTCGCGGTCGTCGCCGACTCCTGGGCCCCGCTGGCCCGCTCGGCCGGCCTGGTCGTGCGCCCGCTGGCGACGGAGGAGGTGCTGCACGTGTCGCTCGTCGGCCCGGCATCACGGGCGAGCCCCGCGGCCGAAGCGTTCCTCCGGGTGGCGGGCGAGCGCTGATAGCTTCTTCCTATCGCCCGGTCGACGAGCCTGTCTTGGACAGGTGGCGATGGGCCGTCTTGACTGGCGGGCATGACCACGACCCACCGCATTGCCCTCATCCCCGGCGACGGCATCGGCACCGAGGTCCTGCCCGCCGCCTGCGCGGTGCTGGACGTCGTCGGTGCTCGGCACGACATCGTGTTCACCTACGACGAGCTCGACTGGTCGTGCGAGCGGTACGTCGCGGAGGGCGCGATGATGCCGGCCGACGGGCTCGACCGGATCCGCCACCACGACGCGATCCTGCTCGGCGCGGTGGGCTGGACGGGCGTGCCCGACCACGTGTCGCTGTGGGGGTTGCTGATCCCGATCCGGCGCCAGTTCCGCCAGTACGTCAACCTCCGCCCGATCCGGATCCTCGACGGCGTTCCCGGCCCGCTCGCCGGGGCGCCCGAGGTGGACCTGGTGGTGGTCAGGGAGAACGTCGAGGGCGAGTACTCCGAGATCGGCGGCCGGCTCAACCGGGGGTTCCCGGACGAGATGGCCGTGCAGGAGTCGGTGTTCACCCGCGCGGGCGTCGACCGGGTCCTCGACTACGCGTTCACGCTCGCCGGGGAGCGGCGCGGCGAGCTGGTCTCGGCGACGAAGTCGAACGGGATCATCCACACGATGCCGTTCTGGGACGAACGGGTGGCCGCGCGCGCCGCACACCACCCGGCCGTCGCCTGGCGCCAGGAGCACATCGACGCGCTGGCGGCCAAGCTCGTGCTCGACCCCGGCCGGTTCGACGTCATCGTCGCGTCCAACCTGTTCGGCGACATCCTCAGCGACCTCGCGGCGGCCGTCGCGGGCTCGATCGGGGTCGCGCCCGCGGCGAACCTCAACCCCGAACGCGAGTTCCCTTCGATGTTCGAGCCGGTGCACGGCTCCGCCCCGGACATCGCGGGCAAGGGCATCGCCAACCCCGTCGGCATGCTCTGGTCGGCGGCGATGATGCTCGAGCACCTCGGCCACGCCGAGGCTGCGGCCGAGGTCGTCGACGCTTTCTCGCAGGTGCTGGCCGGCACGCCCGTGCGCACCCGGGACCTCGGCGGCAGCGCGACGACGAAGGAGTTCACCGACGAGGTGATCGGGCGCGTCACCCGGCGATGACGTGGGTCTCCCGGTGCCGGCTCGCCGTGAACGCGCGGGGCCGCGGTGGCAGGCGCAGCGCCCGCCACCAGGGGAACGGCGTGCCGCCCGCGGCTCGCCTGCGGACGAACCCGCGCTCGGCCGAGCCGTCGGTCGCGGCGTACTCGCGCGCGTCGACTCTGTAGAGCTCGGCGACGGCGGCCGCCGCGGCGGGGCCGCGCACGTCGCGGGTGCGCGGGTCGACGCCGTCCCAGTGCTCGTCGATCTCCCGCTCGACCGCGCTGGTGTCGGAGTGGTCGACCCCGAGCAACGTCGTGCGCTGCACGGTGCGGCTGCCGCCCGCGGTCGCGGCCAGCACCGTCCACCGGACGCCGATCTCGGCCCAGTCCGTTGCGATCGCCACGTGGCCGTGCCCGAACTCCGCGAGCAGGATCGCCAGCGGCACCGCGGTGCCGGCCAGGGTGTCCCCGCCGACGACGAGCCGAGCCGATCCGCCCGGTCCGGTTGTGGTGTAGGCGTCGATCGTGGCGGCGTCCAGCACCATGTCGGCCTTCGCCGACCGGAACGCCGCGTAGACGACACGCAGGTCGGTGCCGGCGGGCGCATCGAGGCAGAAGGCCTCACGCAGGGTGCTCATCGTCCTCCTCCAGCCGATGTGTGGGTGTCGACTGGAGAAAGCGTGCATAGGGTGTCACCGCGAGGGCTAGCCGCCATGCGTCAGGATCGTTGTCGCTTCATGTACCCCGCCACGGTCGCAGCTCGCCCCGGCCACGGGCCTGCGCGCGGCTCGCGTGGGTCGATCCGACGCCGTGGGCCGGTCGTCGTCGTGTCGCGGAACGGATAGCGCCGGAAGGCGACGTCTCCGCGGCCGCGACCGATCTTGACACCGCCCCCTCGCCGGACCACGCTACACGGAGTGATCAGACGCCTTGTCTGATCGTTAGGGGGTTTTTGTGTTCGGATTCATGGAAAAGGTCGCCGACGGCATTCTCGGCCGGATGGTGCCGCGTGCGGCCGCCGATGCTCGAGTGCTGCGCGACGAGATCTACTGCTACTGCAAGCGGAATCCCGCGGACAACACGCCGGTCGAATGGCGCCGGCCGTGCCCGGCGTGTTCCTGCCACCCGACGTCGAGGATGTGTTAGGAGGAGGGCAGGAAAGCCACTTTCCTGCCCTGTGAGGGCCGGAAAGTGGCTTTCCTGCCCTCGCGTGCGGAAGGTACGGACCTAATCCGGGTGGATCATGACCAGCACGGCGCGCCCGCCGTCCGGCCCGCCCTCATAGAAGTGCGGGACGGCCGCGTCGAAGCGCATCGAATCGCCCGCGGCCAGTTCGACGGCGGTATCGGCCGGCCCGGTCGTGACGGAGCCGTCGACGACGACGATGCACTCCTGCGTCCGGTCGAGGTGGGCGGCCGACCGCTGCTGCGTGTGGTCGACGCTCATGTCGTAGACCTCGATCGTCCCCGCGACCCGGATGCGGTGCAGCAGGCGCGCGTGGACGGCGTCGCCGTCGACCCGCGGCCCGTCGGCGGCCCGCACGACCTCGACGGTCGGCCCGACCGGTTCGAGCAACGCCCCCAGTGGTACTCGCAAGGCCGTGGCCAGCGCGTAGAGCGTGCTCAGCGTCGGGTTGCCGGTGCCGAGCTCGATGCCGTGCAGGGTCGTCTTGCTGATCCCGCCGGCCTCGGCGAGGTCGGCGAGCGATCGGCCGGCGGCGGTCCGGAGCCGGTTGACGTTGCGGCCGACCAGTTGCGCATGCCCCATGCGTACCAGCATAGTGAGATTGCGTACCACTATGCTGAAGGAGCTCGGAACTGTGACCGTCACACGCTTGCGCGGCATCCCCGGCATCGGCGTCGACGTCGTCGGTGACGCCGCCGACGCGGCGGGCGATCCCGAGACGCTCCGGATGGAGAACCTCGACACCGACCTGCGCCCGCCGCAGGTCGCGCTCGACATGACCCGCGCCCAGATCGACGAGGACGCCGCCAACAGCTACCTGCCGTTCCAGGGCAGCCGCGCCCTGCGGGCGGCCGCCGCGGCGCACGTCGGCCGGATCGCGGGCCGGTCGTACGACCCCGACACCGAGTGCGTCAGCGTCGCCGGCGGGCTCAACGGCGTGCTCAACACGCTCCTCGCGACTGTCGAACCGGGCCAGGAGGTGGTGCTGTGCGACCCGATCTACGCCGGGCTGGTCAACCGTGTGCTGCTGGCCGGTGGGGTCCCGCGCCACGTCCCGTGCGCGGCCACGCCGGCCGGCTGGGCCGTCGATCCGGATCTGCTCGCCGCCGCGGTCGGCCCGAACACCGCGGCGGTGCTGATGATGAGCCCGGTCATGCCGAGCGGTCTCGTGCTCGGCGCCGAGCACTGGACGGCGCTGGCCGGGGCGCTCGAACGGCACGACGCCTGGCTCCTCTACGACGCCGCGATGGAACGGATCCGCTTCGACGGCGTGGCACCCGACCACCCTGCTGCTCACGCCGGCCTCGCCGATCGGACCATCACCATCGGCTCCGCGTCGAAGGAGCTGCGCATGATCGGCTGGCGGGTCGGCTGGGTGGTCGGGCCGGCGCCGATCCTGGCCGACGTCCGGCTCGTCGGCCTCACGAACGTCGTCTGCCAGGTCGGGATCGCGCAGGCCGCGGTCGCCGCCGCGCTCGACGCCCCGGATGCGGCCGACGACGTCGCCCGCGCCATCGCGGTCTGGCAGCAGCGGCGCGACCGCGTGCTGGACCAGCTGCGCGGCTACCCGGTGATCCGCCCGGACGGCGGCTGGTCGGTGCTGGTCGACACCCGCCCGCTCGGCCTCCCGCCGGCCGCGGCGTGCGCGCGGCTGCTCGACCGCGGCAAGGTCGCGGCGACGCCGATGTCGGGCTGGGGCCCGAGCGGTGATCACCATTTCCGCCTCGTCTACGCGAACGAGCCGGTGGAACGGCTCGACGGGCTCGGCGACCGGTTCCGCGCAGCGTTCGGCTGATCGGCCGCACTCCAGCCGGCAAAGGGTTGTCCTTTCGTTCACCGGCGCGTCAACGAGCGGCTCCCGCTCGCCCATAGCGTTCTGGCGACTCTCGAACTGATCGCCACCACGGAGCCACGATGCCTTCGAACGACCACCCGTCGCGCCGCCTGCTGCGGGCGCTCCCGCTCCTGTCCCACCCGGGCGGGCGCTCCGCGATGACCTGCCGGTACCGGTGCGGCAGCGCGTGCGCGCACCCGGCGCCGAACACGAGCGACAACCCCTACCTCGGCGACATCGTGAGCGCCGCTGTCTCACGGCGCTCGATCCTGCGCGCGGCCGCCGTCGTCGGGCTGGTCGGGGCGACCGGTGGGGCGCTCGCGGCCTGCACGCCGGCGCCGCCCGCACCTGCCGGACCGGCGCCCGGTGGGCCCGCACCCGTTCCGCCGGAGGCGGCGCCCGGCCTGCGCTTCACGCCGGTCGCCCCGAACACCGCCGACGCCGTGACCGTCGCCGACGGCTACCAGCACGAGGTCGTGGTGCGCTGGGGCGAGCCGATCGTCAAGGGCGGCCCGGCGTTCGACGCGGGCGCCCAATCGGGCGCGGCGCAGGCGCTGCAGTTCGGCTACAACTGCGACTACCTCGCGATGCAGGACCTCAACCCCAACCAGCTGATCATGGTGTCCAACCACGAGTACACCGACGAGGTGCTCATGTTCGCCGCTTACGACAAGGCGAACCCGACCAAGGAGCAGTTCGAGATCGCGCTCGCCGCGCACGGGCTCTCCGTCGTCGTCTTCGACAAGAACGGCGCATCGGTCAAGGTGGCAGCAGGGCACGACCTCAACCGCCGGATCACCGGTGCGACGGCGTTCCAGATCACCGGCCCCGCGGCCGGCTCCGACTTCCTGAAGACCGCTGCCGACCCGACCGGCACGACCGTGTTCGGCACGCTGAACAACTGCGGTGGCGGTGTCACGCCCTGGGGCACGGTGCTGTCGGGCGAGGAGAACTTCAACCAGTACTTCGGCAACGCCGACGGCATCACCGAACCGGCGGCCGCCGCACGGCTGAAGCGCTACGGCTTCGCCGCGGGCGCGAGCGAGCGCAAGTGGGAGCGCTTCGACGCCCGCTTCGACGTCGCGAAGGACCCCAACGAGGTCAACCGGTTCGGCTGGGTCGTCGAGCTCGACCCGCGCGACCCCACCTTCGTCCCGCGCAAGCGCACCGCGCTCGGCCGGTTCAAGCACGAGGCGGCCGAGCCGCGGCTGACCCCGGACGGGCGCGTCGCGCTCTACATGGGCGACGACGAGCGCTTCGACTACCTCTACAAGTTCGTCTCGACCGACGCGTACCGCCAGGGCGACGCACCGGACGTCCGCGAGCACAACCTCGGCCTGCTCGACAACGGCACCCTCTACGTCGCCGCGTTCACCGGCAACAGTCCCGCCGCCGAGATCGACGGCTCCGGCAAGGTGCCCGCGGACGGCAACTTCGACGGTTCCGGCAAGTGGATCCCGCTGGCGCGGGGCGCCGAGTCGATCGTCCCCGGGATGACGGCCGCCGAGGTCTACGTCTTCACGCGCGAGGCCGCCGACAAGGTCGGCGCCACGAAGATGGACCGCCCCGAGGACGTCGAGCCGCACCCGAAGTCGGGGGTCGTCTACGTCGCGCTCACCAACAACTCCGACCGCGGCGCCGACGGCAAGGCCGGTGTCGACGAGGCGAACCCGCGCAAGGGCAACAAGCACGGCCAGGTGCTGGAACTGACCGATGACCGCAACGACTCCTCGGCCGAGACGTTCACGTGGCGGCTGTTCCTCGTCTGCGGCGACCCCGCCGACGCCAGCACGTACTTCGCCGGCTTCCCCAAGGACCAGGTCAGCCCCATCTCGTGCCCCGACAACCTCGCGTTCGACGAGCACGGCAACCTGTGGATCGCCACCGACGGCAACGCGCTGAAGTCCAACGACGGCCTGTTCGGCGTCGCGGTCGAGGGGCCGCAGCGCGGGCAGGTGAAGCAGTTCCTCACCGTCCCGTCGGGCGCGGAGACGTGCGGCCCGATCGTGCAGAAGGACCGGGTGTTCGTCGCCGTGCAGCACCCGGGGGAGAAGGACGGCGCCACTGTCGAGAAGCCGGCGTCGACCTGGCCCGACGGCCCCGGTCACCTCGTCCGCCCGTCGGTGATCGTCGCGCACAGGGCCGGCGCGGCGATCGGCGCCTGACCCCGCATCGCCAGCTCGGCGAGGCGAGGTTCGGCGCTACGGTGTGCCGCATGTGTGGCACCGACGCGGGTGATGTCGCTGTTTCCGCTCCGCGGCCCGCGCCGGGCCCCGCCGTCGATCCGATCGCCCTGGAGCCGGTCGACGAGGTGCTGATCACGACGCTCGTCGACAACGTCTACGACGCGTTGCTGCCGAACGACGAGCGGACCGTGCGCGCGGAGATCGCGGGCGCGTCGACGATCGCGCCGCAGTTCGAGGAGGGGCGCACCAAGGTCGGTATGGTCGCGGAGCACGGGTTCGCGGCGCTCGTCACGGTGCGCAGGGGCGACTCGACCACAACGCTGCTCTTCGACACCGGGCTCTCGCCCGACGCGATGCTCACCAACGCCGACCGGCTCGGCCTCGACCTGGCCGCGCTGCAGGGTGTGGTGCTCAGCCACGGCCACTTCGACCACGCCGGCGGGCTGGCCGGGCTGGCGGAACGGGTCGGGCCGCGGCGGATGCCGATGGTCGTGCACCCGCTCGCGTGGACGCGCCGCCGGTTCGCCGTCCCCGGGCAGGATCCCGAGATGCTGCCGACGCTGAGCAAGCGCGCGCTGGTGGGCGAGGGCTTCGAGGTGCTCGAACGGCGTGTGCCGTCGCTGCTGGTCGACGGGTGCGTGCTGGTGACGGGTGAGGTGGACCGCACCACCGACTTCGAGCGCGGCATGCCGCCGCCGCACCAGGAGTGGGTCGATGGCGAGTGGCGGCACGACCCGCTGGTGCTCGACGACCAGGCGCTCGTCGTGCACGTGCGCGGCCGCGGGCTCGTCGTCCTGACCGGCTGCGGGCACGCGGGCGTGGTGAACATCGTGCGGCACGCGCAGCGGCTGACCGGTGTCGACGAGCTGC
Source organism: Pseudonocardia sp. TRM90224 (assembly GCF_021245725.1). Lineage (GTDB taxonomy): Bacteria > Actinomycetota > Actinomycetes > Mycobacteriales > Pseudonocardiaceae > Pseudonocardia. The sequence goes on from NZ_JAJGSX010000033.1 coordinate 35,181, forward strand.
ACGCGCTGCTGGGCGGTCTGCACCTGAGCGGGCCGGCGTTCGAGCCGGTGATCGGGCCGACCGTCACGGCGCTGTCCGCGTTTGCGCCCGCTCTCGTCGTCCCCGGCCACTGCACGGGGTGGCGGGCGCAGCACGCGCTGGCCCGCGAGCTGCCCGACGCGTGGGTGCAGAGCAGCAGCGGGACCACGCACCGGCTCACCGCATGATCGACTGGTCCGGGCTCCGTCACGCCTACGGGACGGCGCAGGACGTTCCGGCGTTGCTCCAACGGCTCGAACCGGATCCGGAGGCCGAGGTCTGGGAGGAGCTGTGGTCGCGGCTCTGCCACCAGGGCGACGTGTACTCCGCGAGCTTCGCGTCGCTGCCCGCGTTGACGTCGGCGATCGCGGGGTGGCCCCCGGCCGACCGCATCCTCGGCCTCAACCTGGCGGCGGCCATCGTCGCCGGAGCGGACAGGGACGGCAGCGACGCCCGCCAGCGCTACGCCGCGGAGATCGCGAACCTCGCCTACCTCACCGCCGAGAGCCGGCGAGCCGCGGACCCGGCCGATCCGGCGGCGTACATCTACCTCCTGCAGGCCACCCTGGCCTTCGACGGGGTGCCGGTCTGGGGGCTCGAGCTGGACAAGCTCGCCGATGGCGAGTACGAGGCACCGTGTCCGACGTGCGGCACCGAGAACTACATCGTGATCGGGGAGGACGGCCGCTTCACCACCGTCGAGGAGTACGTGACCGACCCCGCCGCCGTCCGCATACCGCTGCGGCCCGCCGTCCTGGACGGTCTCGCCGAACGGCTCTGGAACACCGCGCGCGGCGACGGGCAGCAGGACGTCGCCGACCGTCTGAGACACCTGTTCGGCCACGGCACCTGCGGGCAGTGCGCGGCGCAGTTCGCCGTCGCGGAAGCGATCGCGACGGCGGCAGCGGGCTGAAGGCCGAATCTCCCCACCGTTTTGTGCACCTGCGCGGCCGCAGAGCGCGCAAGTGCACAAAACGGTGGGGAAGTTCGACGGGGTGTCGCGCCGCCGCCCCAGTGGGCTTCCGTTCGCCGCCGGACGAGCTCCTTGCCGACTGACATCGCCGGGCCTTAGGCTGTCCGCATCCGGACAACTTGTTCGTTAATCGAACACCACGGCAGAGCGGCCGAGGAGACTCCGTCATGCGCGCAGAGGACAACCGGAAGATCACCGAGACCGGACCAGGCACACCCGCGGGCGACTGGATGCGCCTCTACTGGCAGCCCGCGGCACTGACCGAGGAGCTGGAGACGGAACGGCCGGTCGTCCCGGTCCGCCTGCTCGGTGAGGACCTCGTGCTGTTCCGCAACGACGCCGGCGAGCTGGGCCTGATCGACCGGCGCTGCGCGCACCGCGGCGCCGACCTCGCGCTCGGCCGGCTGGAGGACGGCGGCCTGCGCTGCTACTTCCACGGCTGGCTGTTCGGGACGGCCGGCAACTGCCTCGACACCCCGGCGGAGCCGGAGGACAGCCAGCTGCGCGCGAAGGTGCGCATCCGCTCGTACCCCGTGGTCGAGCGCAACGGGATCGTGTGGGCCTACCTCGGCGATGGTGAGCCGCCCGAACTGCCCGCGCTCGACTGCTTCACCGCGCCCGACGCCTACACGTTCGCCTTCAAGGGCTATCTCGACTGCAACTGGCTGCAGGCGCTGGAGGTCGGCATCGACCCCGCGCACGCCTCGTACCTGCATCGGTTCGAGGAGGACGACAACACCGGCGACAGCTACGGCAAGCAGTTCCGCGGCGCGTCGCTGGGCACCGACCTGCCGATGACGAAGATCCTGCGCGAGTACGGCCGCCCGGAGATCCTCAACGCCCGCACCGAGTACGGGCAGCGCATCGTCGCGCTGCGCAAGCTCGACAAGGACGGCCTCGACGGGTCGTCGACGCACGTCCGGATCACCCACCAGGTGTTCCCGCACGGGATCACGATCCCCATGAGCGCCACGATCGCGATCACGCAGTGGCACGTCCCGATCGACGACTTCTCCTGCTACTGGTACGCGATGTTCACCAGCCTCGACGCTCCGGTCGACCGCGCGACGATGCGCGCGCAGCGGCTCGACGGCATCACGCTGCCCGACTACAAGCCCGTGCGGAACCGCGCCAACAACTACCTCTTCGACTTCCACGAGCAGCGCACCCAGACCTACACGGGCCTCGGGAAGGACATCAACGTCCACGACCAGATGGCCGTCGAGGGCCAGGGCCGCATCTACGACCGCAGCCGCGAACGGCTCAGCCGCTCCGACCGCGCGATCATCACCTTCCGGCGGATGGCGTTGAAGGCGATCGACACCGTCGCGGCCGGCGGGCACCCCGACACGCTCCTCATGGACACCGCCGACGTCGAGAGCCGCGGCCCGATCCCGCTCGACGGCATCGGGCCGACGGGGGAGTGGGAGACGTACTGGGCCGAGTCGATCGCCGACCTGCGAAAGGCCAGCCCATGGGCGTCCGACCTGCGGGCCGCGCTCGCCACCGGGCCGGCCGGGGTGCCCGGCTCGCCCGTCGAGCCCGACCGCTCGCAGCTGCCCGACGCCTACGGCCGGGATTGAGCGGCGTCGTGGGCTTCATCGAGAAGTTCGGGCTCTGGACCGAGGAGCAGCAGGCGGCCGGCCGCGACGTGCTCGCCCGGGTCGAGCGGGATGACGTGCACTCGGTGCGCCTGTCGTTCGTCGACCAGCACGGGTTGCTGCGTGGCAAGACCGTCCCGGCGACGGCGCTGCCGGCAGCCTTCGCGAACGGGATCAAGTGCGTCTCGACGCTCGTCCTGAAGGACACCTCGGGGCTGACCGCGTTCCCGGCGTTCAACGCCGACGGCGGGGTCGGGATGGCCGAGCTGGCCGGCGCGTCCGATCTGGTCATGGTCCCCGATCCGACGACGTTCCACCCCGTGCCGTGGGTGGAGGGCACCGCGCGGGTCGTGTGCGACCTGCGCTTCCAGAACGGTGAGCAGGTGCCGTTCTGCAGCCGTGGGGTGCTGCGCACCGCGCTCGAGCGGGCCACCGCGGCCGGATTCGACTACCTGACCGGCCTCGAGATCGAGTTCCACCTCTACCGCAGGGCCGGCCATGCCCCGAACGCCGACGGGATCGGCCTCGGCACCTTCCCGACCCCGGTCGAGCCGATCAACTACGGCAACCAGCTGCTCGCCGAGGACCGCGGCGACGAGGTGGAGCCCGCGATGTCGCGGTTCCGCGACGTGCTGGGGCGGATGGGCATCGAGCTGCGCAGCATCGAGGTCGAGTACGGCGCCAACCAGCTCGAAGTGACGCTCGACCCCACCGTCGGGCTGCGCTCGGCCGACGCGATGGTCCTGCTGCGCAGCACGATCAAGCAGGTCGCGCGGCGCAGCGGCTACCACGCGACGTTCATGTGCCGGCCGCAGGTGCCCGAAAGCAGGTCGAGCGGGTGGCACCTGCACCAGACGCTGCTCGACGGCGCCACGGGACGCAACCTGTTCGTGCCCTCCGACGGCGACGGCCCGATCTCGCCGACCGGCGCGCGGTTCGTCGCCGGTCAGCTGGCGCACGCCGCAGCGGCATGTGTCTTCGCCAACCCGACGATCAACGGTTACAAGCGGTTCCAGCCGTACTCGATGGCGCCCGACCGGATCGCGTGGGCCCGCGACAACCGCGGCGCGATGATCCGGCTGGTCGGGTCGGCCGTCGACGGCTCGACGCACATCGAGAACCGGGTGGGGGAGTCGGCGGCGAACCCGTACCTCTACATGGCCTCGCAGCTGCATTCCGGACTGGAGGGCATCGAGCGCGGGCTGGACCCCGGCCCGTCCGCCGACGATCCGTACACCGCTGAGGCGGGCAGGCTGCCGGCGAACCTCGCCGAGGCCGTCGCCGCGCTCGAAGCGGACGCCGGGATGGCCCGGGCGTTGGGTGCCCGGTTCGTGCACTACTACGCGGCGCTCAAGCGGGCCGAGATCGCCCGGTTCGAGCAGGCCGTGACCGACTGGGAGCAGCGCGAGTACTTCGATCTGTTCTGAGACGCGGGGAAGGCAGGGGAAGCAGGTGGCGAAGCTGAACGAGCGGGACGAGGCCCGCCGCGCGAGCAGGGAGCTGGACGGGGACAGCCGCGGCGACTACTCCGAGGCACTGGAACGCGGCCTGCTCGTGCTCACCGCGTTCGAGCGGGCGGAGGAGCGGATGACCCAGTCGCAGCTCGCGCGCAAGCTCGACCTGCCGCGGGCGACCGTGCGCAGGGCGCTGCTGACGCTTGTCCACCTCGGCTACGTCGTCACCGAGGAGCGCGCCTACCGCCTTGCGCCCAAGGTCCTGACCCTGGCCTCGGCGTACCTGTCGACGAACCCGGTGAGCCACGTCCTCCAGCCGTTGTGCGACGAGGTATCGGCCGGGTTCGGGGCATCGTGCACGGTGGCGGTGCTGGACGGCGCGACCGCGATGATGATCGTGCGGGCGGTGCCGCGCCAACCGCTCGCGATCGGGCAGGGGGTCGGCTTCACCGTGCCGGCGACCCGGTCGGCGCTGGGGCAGGTGCTGCTGGCCGGGCTCGGCGAGGACGAGCTGCGTGCGCACCTCGCCGATCACTGTGCCGAGCACTGTTCGGGCGACCCCGATGGCGCCGCGATCAGGGAGGTATTGGCGGAGGTCGGGAAGCAGGGCTTCGCCTACGTCGCGAACGCGGTGGAGGCTGGCTTCCACTCGATCGCCGTGCCCCTGCTGCGCTGGGACGGGACACCGGTCGCCGCGCTCAACGTCGGCTCCAGCGTCGAGCACCTGACCAGGGCGGACATGCTGGAGAAGGTGCTGCCGGCGCTGCTCGACCGGGCGCGGGCGGTGCGGCCGCAGCTGGTGTGACAGGGAGCTCAGCGGCGCATGATCAGCTTGGTGAACGGCTCCGCCAGCGCGGCCGGTGCGTCCTCGAAGGACGTGATGGTGGCGATCACGGTCGGGTCGAACGCGCCGCCCGCGACCAGCGCGAGCGGCTCGTCCAGCAGCGAGCGGGTGTGCACCCAGCCGGTCCGGAACGTCACGACGTTCATGTACATCGCGTAGACGGGCAGCGCCACGGGCGCCCCGCGGTGCACGGCGCCGCTGGTGCAGGTGCAGGTGCCGCCCGGGCCGGTGGAGCGCAGCGCGAGGGCCAGCCCGTCCGCAGTGCCGCTGGCATCCACGGTGACATCGAACGCCCCGACGTCGAGCGTGTCCGGCTCGATCGCGACGGTCCGCAGGCCCAGCTCCGCGGCCTGCCAGAGGGTTGGACCGGCCGGCCGCGGAGCCGCGACCAGTACGTCCGACGCGCCCAGCGCGCGGGCGTAGAGCGCGGCGTAGAGCCCGATGCTGCTGCTCGCGGCGGCGGCGCCGACGAGCACGGTGCCACCGGGGCATTCCCGCAGCGGCGGCCCGACGGCGCGCCACGCGTCGACCAGGTTGTCGCCGATGCCGGAGACCCGGATCGGGTCGACATCCTCGGGCACCGGCACGAGCATGTGATCGGCGAACGGGACCTCGACGAGGTCGGCGAGGAACCCGCCCCACCTGCCGACGTGCGGCCCCCACCCGTAGCAGGAGCCGGGCGGGACGGTCGTGCAGAAGGTGTCCTGGCCGCGGCGGCAGCGCCCGCAGCTGCCGCAGGAGATCTGCCACGGCATGATCACATGATCGCCCGGGCGCACGCGCGTGACACCGTCGGCGACCTCCGCGACGACCCCGACGCCCTCGTGCCCCATCGGGGTGCCGGCACGGAATCGGATGCGGCCCGACATCGCGACGGCGTCCATGTCGCAGGTGGACACGACGAGCGGGGTCACGAGGGCGGCGGCGGCGCTGCCGAGGGTCGGGGCGGGCACGTCGTCGCGCCACCGGGTCGCGCCACGCCCCTCGAACGTCAGCTGCTTCACCGCGCGGCCCCCGCCACCAGGCCGTCGAGCACCGCGTCGACCCCCAGCCGGTAGCGGGCGTCGACGGACGCGCGCGAGGCGCCGGCGATCCCGGCCAGCTCGGACATGACGAACCCGCGGTGCGCCGCGACGATGACGTGCGCCGCCTCGACCGGGTCGAGCGGGTTGCCCAGCCCGTCCAGCCAGGCGCGCACGGCGGCGACGGTCATCCGGTAGACATCGGCGCCGACGCGCAGGTCCGACGCGTCAGGGGAGAACTCGGCGAACGGCCGCGAGTACATCACCTCGAACAGCAGCGGTCGCTCGACCGCGAACCGCCGCGCGGCGTCCAGCAGTGCCACCAGCGCGCCTCGTGGGTCGTCCTGCGCCGGGACCTCGGCGAGCCGGGACCGCAGCGCGGCGAACCCTTCGAGGTAGATCGCGCGGACCAGGCCGGCCTTGTCGCCGAAGAACTCGTACAGCGCCGCCGTCGAGGCTCCGGCGTCCGTTGCGACCCGCCGCGCGCTGATCGCCGCCGGCCCCTCGCGCTCCAGCGTCTCGACGGCCGAGCGCAGAACGGCCGCGCGCACGGCGTCGGTCCGCACCTTCGGTCTGCCCATGGGTCGACCCTCCCAGTTTCGGAGAGATGTTTCAATACATGTCTACGAAATATTCGCTCCCTGCTGCGTTGCGCTGCCCCGGTGACATCTGCCCAGCTCAGGCCGTCGGAGCGCTAGAGTCTGCGGCATGACGCGGCCCGTGCACCCGCCCGCCGCGCCGCCACAGGACGTCCGCTTCTGCCGCAGCGCCGACGGAACCCGCTTGGCGTATGCCATCCACGGTTCCGGCCCGCCGATCCTCGTGGCGTCGTGCTGGCTCAGCCACCTCGAATACGACTGGCAGAGCCCGGTGTGGCGGCACTTCCTGCTCGATCTCGGCCGGTTCGCCACCGTCGTCCGCTACGACGAGCGCGGCTACGGGATGTCGGACTGGGACGTCGAGGACTTCTCGCTTCCCTCCCGGATCGCCGACCTGGAGGCGGTGGCCGATGCCGCGGGCCTCACGCGGTTCGCGCTCATGGGCATGTCGCAGGGCGGGCCGGTGGCCATCACCTACGCCGCCCGGCACCCGCAGCGACTCACCCGGCTCGTGCTGTATGGCACCTACTCCGTCGCGATGCGGGACGCCACGCCGGACGCGCGGGAGCTAGAGGACACCTTCACACAGATGATCAAAGTGGGCTGGGCGCGGCCGGACAGCACGTTCCGGCGGGTGTTCACCAACCTCATGATCCCCGGCGCGACCGAGCGGCAGGCCGGCTGGTTGGACGAGCTGCAGGCCCGCGCGACGTCCACCGAGAACGCCGTCAACGCCCGCACCGAGCGGATGCGCGCGGACGCGCGGGAGCTCCTGCCCGAGATCGCCACGCCGACTCTCGTGCTGCACGCCCGCGGCGACCGGATGGTCGACTTCGCCGAGGGCAGGGAGCTCGCGAAGAGCATCTCCCGCTCGCGGCTGGTGTCGCTGGACAGCGACAACCACATCACCCTCGCCGACGAGCCGGCGTGGCCGGTGGTCGTCGACGAGGTGGCCGCGTTCGTCCGGCAGGACGGCATGGGTGCGCCGGCGACGTCGGCCGCGCTGCGGTCGCTGACCGACCGCGAGCTCGACGTGCTGCGTCTGGTCAGCCAGGGCTACGACAACGAACGGGTGGCGTCGACGCTCGCGCTGAGCACGCGCACCGTCGAGCGGCACCTGACAGCGCTCTACGCGAAGCTGGGACTCTCCGGCCGCTCCGCGCGGGCCGCCGCCGTCGCGCACCTGCTCACCCCGCGCTGAACCGGTGGCTGCGTGCCAGCCGCCACCGACCACCGTCGGATGGCCCGCAGACCTGGCGGCTGACGCGGATCCGGAACCGGCGTCCGGTTCATAGCCTCGTCCGTACGAGCCGAGCCATGAGGTGCGGCGGAACGGAGGAGGCATCATGAGCAACAAGGCAGTGAGCAGCAAGGCAGTGATCAACCTGGCGACCGGTCTGGAAGACCCGGAGCGGGTCACCGTGGCGTTCCTGACGGCCGTCGCGGCGGCGGAGCAGGGCCGGCCGACGATGATGTTCCTGACGAAGGAGGCCGCCCGGCTCGCCGTCCCGGGCGTCGCGATCGGTACCGCGTGCGACGGCTGCCCGCCGCTGGTCGAGCTGGTCGACCGCTACGAGCGAGCCGGCGGCCGCTACCTGGTGTGCCCCATCTGCGTGCAGGCGAAGAAGCTGGACTCGGGCACGTTCATCGCCGGTGCCGAGGCGGGTGGCACGGTCCCGCTGTGGAACTGGATCGGCGACGAGGCCGCCACGGCGTTCAGCTTCTGAGCCGGTGTCACGGCCGCTCGGTGGGCGAGTCGACCCGGCCGGAGCCGAGTATCAGCTGGGACCACGCCACCGCCGGAGGGGGCCCGACGAGCAGCACGTCCGACTGCGCTTCGAGGACGATGATCTCGCTGCCGAGGATCCATCCGGTCGCCGGATCGATGATCAGGACGTGCCGGGCCGGACCTCCGGAGTACTCCTCCGGGATGCTGATGGCGACCCCCGGCCGGCCGGTCCCGTCGGTGACGGGCCCGTCGACGGTGATGCCGGGCTTCGTGGCGAGCATGCGCAGCGCAGCGGCCTGCACCTGCGGCTGGACGACGCTGTAGACGGCGATCTGCTCCACCATCTGGAACCAGTTCGGTTCCATCGCAGGCGCGAACTCGCTCCGGTTGCGCTGCTCACGATCCCTGATGAAGGTCTCCAGCGCCGCGGGATCGGCCGGATACTCGGCTCTCGGCAACTCGCTGGCATGCCGTTCCTCGATCGAACTGCCACGTGGCTGCCGACGCTCGGTGCGGCCGGTGCCGTCTGCCGCGGTCCACGTCTCGGTCTCGGACGTGGACAGCTCCTCCCCCCGGCCGCCCTCGAAGAACCCCGAGCCGAGGCTGCGGACATGCAGGTAGTCGTACCGCGCTTCGCGGAGCGGGGGATGGGCTGCCGCGCAGTCGGCGAGCGTGTTCAGCAGCGTTGCCGCGTCGGGTGCGTGGGTCGTGCCGCACGCCGGCGACGGGCTGACGGCGGGCGGTTCCGGGTCGGCGGGCGCCGACAGCGACTGAACACCGACCACGGCACCGATCGCGACGGCAGCGGCGACGGCGACGGCGAGCAACGCCGGCGCGAGGCGTCGCCGCGGGCCGACGACGGGGCGAATGCTCGCGCGGTGCTCGTGGAGGCCGTGCTCGTGGGGCCGGTGCGGCTCGGCGAGAATTGCGTCGAGCCGGCGCTGCCGCACCGCGGCCGGCACCACCCGCTCGAGCTCACCCGCGGACGGGAACTCCTGCGCGGCCATCCGGTCGGCGGACGTCCTGGTCATCGAACCTCCTGCACGGCGGGCAGCGGACCGGTGTTGTCGATCTCGTCGAAGCGGGCGAGCGCGGCGCGCAGGCGCCTTCGGGCCCGGTGCAGCCTGACGGCGAACGCGGTGGTGGAGCAACCCGCGACCCGCGCGGCGTCGGAGGCCGCCAGACCGTCCCAGAGGCTCAGCATGAGCGCCTCGCGATCGAGGTCGGAGAGCGACGCGAGCGCCTGCAGCACGGCGGCCCGCTCGGCGACGGATTCGGAGAGATCAGCGGCGGCGTGCGGGGTGCCGATCCGGTCCAGCTCCAACAAGATCACGTCGGCACGCCGCTTCCCGCGGCGGTACTGCTGGTTGATCGCGTTGCGCGCGACCACCAGCAGCCAGGGCAGCGGGTCGTCCGGCAGATCGGGGAAGGTTCGCCACGCGATCAGGAACGTCTCGTCGACGGCCTCGCTCGCCACCTCGGCCGGCGCCCTGCGCAGCGCGTAAGCGAGCACGCGGTCGTAGTGGTCGCGGTAGAGCTGTGTGAAGCGCTCGGAACCGGCATCCGGCACAGATCCCCCTCGTGTCGTCACCGAAGAAGATGCCGCGAACCCCCGGATCCTTACAGCCGGCCCCGACCTGCAGGCGGCTGGCGACCGTCGACAACGACGTTTTGGCTGTTGTGAGCGCTAACAAACAGCCAGAACGTCGTTGTCGACGTCATGGCGCGGTCAGCCGGCGGCCGCGAGCTCGTCGGCGGCGCGGCGGGCTTCCGGCGGTGCCGTGGCGATGATCCCTTCCAGCGACCGGCGGGCCGTCTCCAGCTCGGCGATGCAGGCGGTGAGGCGGGCGTGCTCGCGGTCGAGGTCGAGGAGCAGCTCGGGGCAGTCGGCGATGAGCTTCGGGCCCTCCGCAGTCATGCACGGCAGCAGCTCGCCGATCGTGGTGGTGGAGAGGCCGGCCGCGAGCAGGTTGCGGATGTGCGCGACGGTCGTGACGTCCGACTCGCGGTACTCCCGGTACCCGCTGGACCGCCGCAGCGGCCGCAGCAGCTCCTGCTCCTCGTAGTAGCGCAGCAGGCGCTGGCTGACCCCGGTGCGCCGCTCCAGTTCCCCGATCTTCATGTGATCCCCGATTCGCCGCTTGACTCTCACATTGATGTGAGACTCTAGCTTGCCTGTTATGTCTGAAGTTTCAGCGCGCGCGTGGTGGGGGCTTGCCGTTCTGGCGCTGCCGACCGCGCTGCTGTCCATGGACGCAACCGTCCTCTACCTAGCCGTCCCGCACCTCGCCGCCGACCTGCAGCCCAGCAGCACCGAGCTGCTCTGGATCACCGACAGCTACGGGTTCCTCATCGCGGCGTTCCTCGTGCCGATGGGCACGCTCGGCGACCGCATCGGCCGTCGCAAGCTCCTGATGATCGGTGCCGCCGCGTTCGCCGTGATCTCGGTGCTCGCCGCGTTCGCCCCGAGCGCCGAGCTGCTGATCGCCGCCAGGGCACTGCTCGGCGTCGCCGGCGCCACGCTCATGCCCTCGACGCTCGCACTGATCACGACCTTGTTCCCCGACGACCGGCGGCGCGGGGTGGCCATCGGCATCTGGGCCGCGGCGCTCTCGGGCGGCGCTGCGCTCGGGCCCGTGGTGGGCGGCCTGCTGCTCGGGTCGTTCGCGTGGGGCTCGGTCTTCCTCATCGCCGTGCCCATCATGGCGTTGTTGCTGGTCACGGGCCCGTTCCTGCTGCCGGAGCACCGCGACGGCGGGGTGGGGCGGATCGACGTGCCGAGCATCGTGCTGTCGTTGGCCGCCGTGCTGGGAGTTGTCTACGGTCTCAAGCAGGCCGCCGACGGAGACCTCGGCCTGGTCACGGTCGGGGCCGCGGTGCTGGGTGCTGCAGCCGCGGTTGTGTTCGTGCGCCGGCAGCGGCGGCTGGCCGACCCGCTCGTCGACCTGCGGCTGTTCGCCGACCGCTCCTTCACCGTCGCGCTCGGTGTGATGCTCGTGGCGATGGGGACGACCGTCGGCGTCTACTTCTTCGTGACCCTGCACCTGCAGCAGGTGCTCGGCCTCTCGCCCGTGCAGGCGGGGTTGTGGCTGGTGCCCTCGGCCGCGGTGATGATCGTCTCGTCGACGCTGGCGCCGACGCTCGCCGCCCGGTTCGGGGCGGCCGCGGTGGTGGCGGGTTCGCTCGCGGTGGCGGCGGTCGGGTTCGCGCTGCTGGCCTTCGTCGACGCGGGCAGCAGCGTGCTGCTGCCCGTCGCGAGCCTGGTCGTCGTGTACTTGGGCGGCGGTCCGGTGATGACGCTGGCGACGGACCTCGTCGTCGGTGCGGCGCCACCGGAACGGGCCGGCTCGGCCTCCGCGCTCTCCGAGACGGGCGGCGAGCTCGGCCTCGCGCTCGGGGTGGCGCTGCTGGGCAGCGTCGGGATCGCGGTCTACCGCGTCACGATGGCGGCGACGCTGCCGGCGGGCCTCGCGCCGGACGTCGCGACGGCCGCCGGCGACACGGTCGACGGCGCCACCGCGGCCGCGGCCGGCCTGCCTGCGCAGCAGGCCGCCGACCTGCTCGCCGCAGCCCGCGAGGCGTTCGCCGGCGGGGTGAGCGTGGTCGGCACGATCGCGGCCGTGCTGACGGCCGCACTCGCCGTCCTCGTCGCGGTGGTGCTGCGCAGGCGCTCGGCGCCGGCTGAGCCGGGGGCACACGCGGCCGCGTGACACCGGAGGCGCGTGGCGTCGGGAGAGGGCAGGAAAGCCACTTTCAGGCCCTGTGGGGGCAGGAAAGTGGCTTCCTGCCCTCCCGCCGGAGGGGGCGGGCTACCGCCGGCCCAGGGTCAGGAGGAGGTAGGCGGCGAGGGTCGGGCCGTCGGTGATCGTTCCGTCGCGCAGCATCCGTTCCAGCTCGCCGCGGGGGAACCAGCGCTGCCGCATGTCCTGCTCGGTGGCCTCGCGGTTCGGGGTGCCGGGGGTGAGGTCGGTCGCCAGGAACACGTGGACGCCCTGGCCGGTCGTGCCGTTCGCGCAGTGCAGGTGGCCGAGCCGCTCCAGCCGTCCCGCGGTGAAGCCGGTCTCCTCGGCCAGCTCGACGGCAGCGGTCTGCTCGGGGGTGCCGTGCGTGCCGTGCGGCAGCGAGCCGGACGGGAACTCCCACGAGCGCCGGCCGATCGGGTGGCGGTACTGCTCGACGAGGTGGAACCCGTCGTTCTCCTCGGGGACGACGAGCGCGAAGTCGGCCTTGTCGACCACCGAGTACTCGCTGCGGGTGCCGTCGGCGTGCTCGATCTCGTCGACCCGCACCGAGATCCAGCGGTTCTGGAAGACCTTGGTCGAGGACAGCGTCGTGATGCTCATCCCCGCAGTCTGGCGCCCGTGCCACCGGGAATCCCCGATGAAACCCCCGTGAAATGACCTGCCGGCACGGTGAGGCCATGGTCGGCGACGGGGGGACGATGCGGGTTCTGGTCATCGACGAGCAGCCGGTGACCCGGGAGGGCGCAGGCAGCTGGCTGCGCCGGGAAGGGGTCGCGGGCGAGATCGCCGACACCGGCGATCTCGACACCGCCGCGGCGCTGGTCGAGCTGCGCCGCCCGCACGTCGTGCTGCTCGGCGACGCGCGCGCGATCGACTTCATCCGGTGGACCGCGCGGCGCCGGCCCGAGACCCGCATCGTCGTCTGGAGCGCGGCCCCGCTCGCGCAGGTCGCGCAGGCGGTACGGGCCGGCGCGCACGGGTACGTCAGCAAGTCGGCGACGTCGACGGCACTCGCCGGTGCCGTCACCGGCGTGACCAAGGGGCTGGTGCTCCCCGACGAGCTCCGCGCGTTGATCACCGCCGGGTTGCGGGACGGCCGGGATTTCGGCCGGGGTCTCGCCCGGCTCACCGCACGCGAGCGTGAGGTGCTGCACTGCCTCGGCAACGCGTACGACAACAAGGAGATCGCCTCCGAGCTCGGTATCGCGGTGCGCACCGTCAACCGCCACCTCGAAGGCATCCGTGAGAAGACCGGCGTCCGGCGCCGCTCGCAGCTGATGCAGCTCGCGCGTTCGGCCGAGCCCGTGCCCGCGGACGTCATGCGGACGGGTCTCGTGCGCACTGGCCGATAGCGACCGCGAACACCTGACCGTGCTTGTGGGTGATCGACACCGAGATACCGGTGAGGCCGAGCTCCTCGGCAGCGGTTGATGCCGCACCGTCGAGCACGACGTGCGGGGCCCCCGATCCGAGCCGGCCGACGTGGATCTCGCGCGGCGGCACCCCGGCGAGCATGCCCGTGCCGAGCACCTTCAACACCGCTTCCTTCGCGGCGAACCGCCCGGTGAGGAACTCCGCCGCGCGCGTGCCGTCCATGCCGTCCGCCCGCCGCAGCTCGTCGGTGCTGTAGACGTACCGGCGGAACCACGCTCGGCGCAGCAGCCGCTCCAGCTCGCCGACCCGCATGAGGTCGGTCCCGACCAGCAACCCGGTCACGGCGCCCCTGTCACAATGGCCCGGCCACCCGTTCGCGCACGCGCGCGAACTGCTCGGCACGGGCGCGCTGGGCCGCCTCGAAGTCGGGCTTGCGCTCCACCCACCAGCAGCACGTCCGGCGCGTGCCGAGGCTGTTGCAGTGGTCCGGCGACACGGCCTGCACGAGCGCTTCGAGCCGGTCGGGCGCCAGCATCATCCGGTTGCCGAGGTACACCTCGTGCACGACCGAGCGCATGTTCAGGGTGTCGTAGAGGTACTCGTACGTGGCGATCACGGCCAGCAGGCCGGCCCGCATCCGGAAGTTGCGGTGGTGCATGCTCAGCACCTCGCACGAGCGTGCGATGTGGTCGATGTGGCGGATCCAGACATACCCGACGGTGGTCCCCGACCCGGTCCTCAGCCGGAACATCCGCTCGTCGCACCACCCCGTCCGCAGCCGCCCGAGCACCTCACGCTCGATCTCGTCGCGGGGGACGACGCCACCGCGGTGGTTGATGTTGTGCTGCACCTCCGCGTCCGTGTACAGGTCGACCCAGTCGGGCACGTCCGACTCCCGCATCAGCTCGAAGACCAGCTGCTTCACGCCGTCTGCCCCCACCACAGCCGCTGGTCGTGGTAGTCGCCGTCCTGGAAGCGGCAGCCGTGCAGCACACCGATCGGCCGCAGCCCGGCCGGTTCGAGGTGCGCGGCCCGGCCGTCCCGGTTGGGCTCGATCCGCACCACCGAGTGCAGGTCGAGGTGCGTGCGGCAGAGCCGGATCGCGGCGCCCAGCAGGGCGGTGTACTCCGCGGCGGACGCGCCGGGCACCGCGATGTCGATCTCGGCCTGGTGCGGGTTGAGCTCGTTCGGGACCACGCCGAACAGCCCGTCGCCCGCGGTGAACAGGCGCGCGCGGACGTACCGGAACCAGTCCTCGATCATCGCGACGGGGTCGGTGCGGGTGTCCCGGCCGAGGAACGCCATCCGGTGGTCGGTCAGCAGCTCCAGCCGTCGGCGCAGCTGCGCGGTGGTGCAGGGAACGATCTCAGGTGTCATCGAGGCCGGCTCTCCAGATCGTGGCGGGCACGGCATTGCCGTCGCGCCACACGTGCTCGGGGATCGTGACCTCGGCGACGAAGCCCAGCGCGGCCGCCGCGGTTTGCTGCTCGTCGCCGGTCGGGAGCACGCCGATCACCTGCCGCAGCCGCAGCCGCTCCCCGGCCACCACGAGCGCCGCGGCCAGCAGGTCGACGACCGGTGCGTCGAGGGTTGCGACGCTCAGCCGGGCCGTCCGGTGCACGTGGTCGATGCGGTCCAGCACCGCGACCCCGGCGTCCGGCACGACGAGCACGCGGCACCAGTGCCCGTCCGGCTCCGGTGGTGGCGGCGCAAAAGGCCCAGCGCCGCCGGTGGCCATCAGCAGCGGGCCCTGCCATGCCGTGGCCAGCAGGCCGGCGTCACGTGTGCGGTATCCGCGCAGCTCAGGCACCTGCGGCCACCTTCGCGTACAGGCGCAGGTCGTGCCAGGCGCCGCCGACGGCGACGAGGACGGGCAGCGCGCCCTCCAGCTCGAAGCCCGCGGCCTCGGCGAGCGCGACCCCACGCCGGTCGCCGCCGTAGACGGTGTGGGTCACCCGGTGCACCGGTCGGCGCCCGGCGAGCGTGCACAGCACCGATCCGACGGTCCCGGCCGCGGCGTCCGCCGGGACCCGCCGGGCGAACCGGGCGTGCAGGACGCGGTGGCCGGCGTAGCCGTGGTCCTGCGCGAGCGGCAGCCAGATCAGCCCCACCGGGCGGCCGCCGCTGCGGCACAGAACGGCGTCCGGGGCGAGCAGCGCGCGGATCTCGGGCTCGGAGAGCAGGTCGGGCACGGGGGTGCGGAAATAGAAGTCGGGTTCCTCGAACAGCTCGACGGCCGCCGTGGGATCCGATCCGATGAACGCGGTGGAGATCATGCCGGCCGCCGCCCGACGAGCCAGGTCGCGCAGCCGAGCACCAGCACGAACCCCGGTAGCTGCGCCCACGCGACGATCGCGGTGAGCGCTCCGGCGTGCAGCGGAGCCGGCTGCGCCGCGCCGACCAGCAACAGCGCCCCGAAGAACCCCGCGTTCACCAGCAGCGCCGCGGTGGCGTCCCCGCTCTGCTCCAGGTACGTGAGCACGGCGAGCGTCGTCCCCAGCAGCAGGTACGGCGGGCCGAGCACGGCGAGGTAGCCGACGGCTGCCGCGTGGACGTCCGGCGCGTCGACGAGCGCACCGACGACGAGGTCCCGCGCGCCGAGCAGCGCACCGGCGACGACCAGGTACGTCGGCAGCGCGACCCGCAGGGCCAACCCGAGCGCGGCCGTGCGGGGCACGTCACCGGCCAGCGTGGTGGTGATCGCCGTCGCGGAGCCGATCGCGATGGCCGGGAGCAGCACGAGGGCCTGCAGCGTCTGCACGACCCCGAAGGCGGCGACGTCGACCGGGCCCGCCTCGCGCAGCAGCCAGAGGTATCCGAGCGCGGTGCCGGAGAGCACCAGGTAGGACGCGCCGATGGGCAGCGCCACCTGCCGCAGGACCTGCCACGTCGGTTCGGACAGCGCCGGGCGGGCCGGGCGGACCCCGGCGCGGCCGACGACACCCCACGCGAGCACGCCGCAGCAGAGCCCGACCGCAGCCGTGCCCACCGGCACGCTCAGCTCCGTGAGCCCCGAGACGGCGTGCACGCCGTACACGGTCGCGACGACCAGCAGCGTCTCCCCGACGGCGAGCACGCCGGAGACGTGCGTGCGGCCGAGCCCGCGCAGCACCCCACCGGCCAGCGCGGGCAGCAGCAGGGCGCACTGCGCCGCCACCATCGCGACGAGGAACACGACGGCGTCGGCCCGCTGCGGCTGCGGTACCCCGAGCGCCGCGGCCAGCGGCTGACCGAACGCCCACATCCCGCTCGCGACCAGCACGAACCCGCCGGCGCCCAGCACCGTCATCGCGACGACCGGCCCACCGATGGTGCCCCGCCCGTCGCGACTGCCGCCCCGCGCGGCCGCCGAGGACGCCGTGACCTGGACGGCGACGACGAGCCCCTCGCCGATCGCGAGGCTCAGCATCCCGAACGGTGTGTACAGCGAGCGCAGGTAGAGCGCGGGCCCGCCGAGGTGGCCGAGGAAACCCAGCACCGCGGCCTGCTGGGCCACGTGCGCCGCGCTGCCGAGCACGAGGCCGCCGGCGGTGGAGACCGTCCGCCAGGTGAGCGAGGGGGTACCCGCCCGCGTTCCGGCCGTCATCGGGCGACCCCACGCAGGACTCCCTGGAAGACCTGCAAGCGGTGCAGGTCGCCGACGCCGTCCATGATCTCGAACGCCCGCACGTCGCGGTACGCCTTCGCCAGCCACGGGTCTTCGAGCAGCGTCGTGGGCCCGAGCAGCTCGACCGCGAGCAGCGTCGCCTCCTCGGCCAGCCGGCTCGCACCGAGCTTGCCGGCCGCGATGTCGTGCTGCGGCGGGCTGCCTGCGTCGACGGCGCTCGCGGCGGCACGTACCCGATCACGGGTGTAGCGGATCCGTGCGCGCAGCGTGTCGAGCTGCGCCTGTCCGGCCGCCGGGAGCCAACCACGGGCATCGCGGACGTGGTCGAGCACGGCGTCGGCGACCCCGATCGCCCGTGCCGCCAGCAGCGGCCGGTAGAAGTGCAGCGCCTCGCGGGCGCCGAGCAGGCCGCGCCTGCTGGGCCTGCGAGTGCGGCCCAGGATCATGTCGGGACCCACGAGGAGCCCGTCGAACGTGAGCTGCGCGATGCGCGCACCGGTCAGCCCGATGGTGGGCAGCAGATCGGCCGTGAGCCCCGGCGCGGTCGCGTCGACGAGGACCGCCTCGATCCCGAACGGCCCGGGCGCCCGGCGCGCGAACACTACGCCGACCTGCGCGTGCGCACCGTTGCCGATGTAGCGCTTCGTCCCGTGCAGGGTGAAGTGGCCCGGGTCGGCGGCCGGCAGGAGCGTCGTCTCCAGCTCGGCGGCGGCCGAACCCTTGCCGTGCTCGGTGAGCGCGAAGAAGGTCCACGTCGGCCCTGTGAACCGCTGGGTGAAGCGCCGGTAGAACGCCTGTTGCTGCGCGGCGTCGCCGAGGCCGTCGAGCACGACGCCGGACAGGCTCGGGCCCGGCGCGACGAGCACCAGGCCGGGGTCGCCGTACGACAGCCGCTCGGTGACGACCGTCTGGACCAGGCACGACCCGCCCACGACGGCCTTGCCGTCGATGCGGTAGGGCTGCTCGGTGTGCGCCGGCGGGATCATCGTCGCCTGGTGCAGCCGCAGCGCGGGGAGGTCGAGGTGGGCGGCGACCGTGTCGGGGTCGGCGTCGAGCACGAGGTCGGGGCCGCGCAGTTCGGCCGCGACGTCGATGGCGTGCTTCTCCACTGTTTCGAGGTCAACCATCGCGGTGCCCGGAGAGGTAGAGCGTCCCGACCAGCTCGGCCGTCACCAGCACACCGCCGGGCCCGTCGCGCAGGAAGCCGGCGCCACCGAAGAGCCGCAACAGCACCCGGCCGCCCCTGACCAGGCGGTGGAACGCCGTGGCGAGCACAATGGCGTCCGCCTCGGGCTGTGCCGCGATCCCCGCGGTCTCGTTGGCGAGCATCACGGCGTCCGCAACCGCGACCTGGACGAGCTGGCGCGCCAGCAGCGGCCGGCCCTCCGCGGTCCGCCCGGCGAGGTCGTCGACGGCGTGGCGGGCCACCGCGCCCACCGCGTCGGCGTGCGCTACGAGCAGGCGTCGACCGAACTCCGGGCTCGGCTGCTCGGGCCCGGCCGCGGGCAGCCGAACACACGCGACGCCGGTCGACTCGGCCACGAGCTGGCGGATCGGGACCGCGATCCACCTGGAGCATGCCGCCAGCCGGCGGTGTGACGCGTAGGCGTACCCGCCCGGCCCGGTGACGAGCCCACCCGCAGCGCCGCCCTCGACGCAAGCCTCGTGCGCGGTGTCGAGCGCCAACCGGTAGCGCTCGCGGATGCGCTCGACGGACGAGCCCAACGCGGTCGTCATGCGCCCGACCAGCGGATCCGGACCGCGTGGGCGGTCGACGTCCGCGGGTCGACGTCGCAGAGCAGCACCCGCTCGAACTGCCGCGACCAGCGCTCCCGGTGCTCGGCGAGCGCCAGCCAGACGCTCGTGCAGTACGTCCCCGGCGGGCAGTGGTGCACGTGTTCGGCGGGCACGTCCGGTACCCATGGCCCCGCGACGACCAGCGTGCGCTCGTCCGCGGTGCGCCGGACCAGCGCGTCGAGCGTGGCCGGCGTGCCGGCCCAGGGCAGCCCGATGCCGTCGGCGTCGACCGCCGCGGGTTCCAGCACGACGGCGGCCGCGGAGTCGGTGAGCGGCGTGTCGTGGACGAGCGGGTGGTGGTAGGGCAACGTCGTCTGCTCCAGCACGAGGAGCAGCGCGGGGCCGGTGCCGCCGGCGGCACCGGCAGCATGGTGCGCAGCGGCGATCCGAAGCGCCGTGTAGGGCGCCGCCAGACCCTGCTCGGAGATCGCCATGCTCACCGCACGGTCGCCGAGCAGGTGGTTGACGTGCGACGCGACGCAGGTCAGCGGGTGCACGTCCGGCACGGCGTACGCGACGAGCACCATCCCCACCCCGCGGAAGCCCACCCCGTCGACCGTCAGCCCGTCGAGGTCGGGCAGCACCCGCTCGGCCAGCTCCGGGTACCCGACGTTGGCCCCGGTCGAGAGCTGCCGCTCGTCCACCCGCTGCCCGTACAGCCCGAGCAGGTCGTCGAAGTAGCCGACCAGCTCGGCGTCGAACGGCGACGGGTTGCGGTGCGTCGCGCGAACCCCGCGCGCGGCGACGAGTGCGAGTGCCATGGGAGCTAGGCCGACGTGCTTCCTGCAGTGCTTCCTGCGGTGCTTCCTGCGGTGCTTCCTGCGGTGCTGTCTGCCGCCTGCGCCCGGACGTACTCGGCGAGCGACCCGACCGTGTCGAAGTCCTCCGGCCGCAGGGCCTCCGGGTCGACCTCGATGCCGAGCCCCTCCTCCAGTGCCATCAGCAGCTCCAGCACCGACGTCGAATCGAGGTGCAGCTCGTCGAACAGGCGGGTCTGCTCGGTGATCGGCGGCAGCTCCCGCTGCAGCACCTCGTCGAGCGCCACGGCAATGGCCTTTATCGTGTGGTCGGCGATGGTGTGGTCGGCCGTCATGTCGTGCTCCTTCGTGCGGGTGATCAGGATCTGCCTGTCGAGCAGGTCGGACGGGATGTCGCCGCGCCGGACGAGGTGCGCGGTGCCGTCGCGGACCAGGACCTCGGCCGGGTGGCCGTGGCTCAGGAAGCCGACGGGGGAGGCGCTGGGGCCGTACGCGCCGGACCGCTCGACGCCCAGCAGGTCACCGGGCCGCACCTCGGGCAACGGCACGGCCTTGCCGATGACGTCGTTCGGTGTGCACAGCGGCCCGGTGATCGTGTACGGCGCCACCGCGGGCTCGTCGAGCGCGGTGAGGTGGCGGATCGGGAAGTTGCGCTTCACGAAGCTGCCGATCCCGACGGCGGCCATGTGGTGGTTGGTCCCGCCGTCGGCGACGGCGAACCGCTCGCCGCGTGAGGTCTTCACATCGCGTACCCGCACGACGTACGTGCCGGCGCGGGCGACGAGGTAGCGGCCCAGTTCCATGATCAGCCGGGTGTCCGGGTGGCCCGTCGCGAACTCGGCGACAACCTCGTTCAGGCCGGGCACCAGCTCGTCGAGCTCGATGTCCTGCTCCTTGGCGAAGTACGCGACGCCGAGCCCGCCGCCGATGTCGACGGTGTCCAGCTCGATCCCGCAGTCCTGGCGCAGCCGGGCGGCCATGGCGAGGATCTCGGCGGTGTTGCGCACGACGTCGGCCGCCTTGAGGATGCGCGTGCCCATGTAGGCGTGCAGGCCGCGGACCTGGATGCCCGGCAACCCGGTGGCCTCTGCGACGACCGCCGGGATGTCCTCCTCGTCGATGCCGAACTGGCGCGGCTTCCCACCCATCGACAGACCCGAGCCGGTCGAGGTGAAGGCGGGGTTGACCCGCAGCAGGACATCCACGCTCTCGGCGCCTGCGAGCCCGGCGAGCCGCCGCAGCTCGCCGCGTGACTCGACGACCACCGCGCGGATTCCGGCTTCGACGCAGGCCAGCAGCTCGTCGTCGCTCTTGCCGGGGCCGAGGAAGATCGTCTGCTCCGGCCCGGCCCCGGCCGCCGCGGCCGTCTGCAGCTCGACGAGCGAGGAGACCTCCGCTCCGGCGCCCGCGTCGATCAGCTCGGCGGTGACGCTGATGTTCGGGTTGGCCTTGAGCGAGTAGTAGAGCTCGATGGCAGGGTGCAGCACCCGCCGCAGCGACGTGTACGTCGCGGCGATGACGTCGGCGTCGTAGACGTAGAGCGGGGTGCCGAAGACGTCCGCGATCGTCGAGATCGGGATGGACTGCATGTGCAACTCGGTCATGCGCCCTTCCTGGTCCAGCGGCTCAGCCGGGCGGCGGCCTCCAGCCGGATGTGTGCGACGGCGGCCCGGTCCGGTCCGACCGCGAGCGTGAACAGGCGGCCCTCGAACGGTGTGCCGGCGCCGGCGAGCGCGTTGACCGTGCCGAAACAGGTGATCACCAGCCCGCCCGCGGTGGGATCGATGCCGAGCAGCGGCCCGAGGGCAACCTGGACGTCCGCGAACGCGAGCGGCGCGTCGAGCCGCAGCACGTGCCGGCCGGCCAGCGCCGCGGGCAGCTCGCCGGCGAGCGTCTCCAGCACGCCGCCCTGGTAGGTCGACATGTTGAACCGGGCGTTGATCTCCAGCAGGGGGTGCAGCTCGCCGGCGGTGGTCACGATCGCGTCGACGCCCGCGATGCCGACGTACCCGTCGGCGTGCAGCGCGGCGCCGATCGCCTGCGCGGCCGAGGTGATCTCGGTGTGCTGCTGGGCGGTCAGCTCCGGCGGCGAGACGTGCCCGATGTGCACACCGTCCGCCGTCAGTGCCTCCTTGACGAAATCGAGGTGGACGGCGCCGTCGACGTCGACGGTGAGCTGGTAGTTCAGATCGGCCCGGCGCGGCAGCCAGCGCTCGACGACCACGTGCAGCCGGGTGTCGCCGGTACGTCCGGCCCGCCTGGTCACCTGGCGCACGATCCGCTCGGCCAGCTGCGGGCGGTCGACGACCAGCAAGCCCTTGCCCGAGACGCCGTACGCATCCTTGACGACCAGCGCCGAGGTCGGGGAGCAGTCCGGCCCGATCCGCGTCATCAGCGCGGTGAACTCCTCGACGGTCTCGCAGCACCACCCCGGCACGGTCCGCAGGCCGGCGGCCTCGGCGAGCCGGCGCCCGTAGATCTTGCTGTTGACCCGCGTGACCACGTCGAGCGGCGGGGTGGCCGGGACGAGCCCGGTCGCGCGGGCCAGCTGGCGCTCCGGTCGGGCCAGGCCCATCGGGAGCAGCCGGGCGCCGTCCCGGGCGAGCTCCTGGAGCCGGGCGAGAACGGCGGGCGTCGCCGCGGCGCGGTCCGCCGTCGGGGCGCCCGCGGCACCGCGGTCGGCGACCAGGACGGTGGGCAGCCCGAACCCGAGCGCCTTGACGTACGCCAGGTAGCCGGCGTCGACGGGCTGCTGCACGAGCAGGTGGTCGTCCGGGCCGGCGAGCAGCAGCCCGAGCTCCTCCATGCGCGAGACGATCGCTGCCGTGGGCGAGACCGGCGGGGCCGGCAGCCCGACGAACCCGGTGGCCCAGTGCGTTTCCACCTCGAGGTTGCAGAGCAGGACGAGCGGGGTGTCCGAGTCGCCGGTGACACGTTTCTTGAGATCCCGCAGATACGTGGTGGTCACGTTGCTCCTCCGTGCCGGACGACCGTTGCCACATAGGTGGCACCGAGCCCCACGGCGGTGAGCAGGTAATGCCCACCGGCGCGCAGCAGCCCGCGGTTGCGCATGGTCGTGTAGTTCAAGAACGGATCGGCGCAGAAGCAATGTCCCGATTCCGCGATGTTGTCGAGGAACACCTGCGCCGCGTCGATCCCGAGCACGTCGAGCGTGCGCCGCCACGACGAGCGGTTGACGTTGTGCGGCACGATCCGGTCGATCTCGGCCATCGTCAGCCCGGCCGCGGACACCGCGGAGGCCATGACGTCGGCCAGGCGCTTCGGGTAGTCGGCCGCGAAGTCCTGCGCATCCTGCGGCGACAGGCGCAGGCACCCGGCGTACCGGCCGTCGGTCTGCACCACGTGGCTGCGCACGGCGTCGCCGCTCCCGGAGAGCCCGACGAGGCACGCGGCGGCCACCTCGCCCATGACGGCGGTGTTGGGGATCAGCCGGCTCATCGGCGAGAACGCCAGCTCACCCGTCACGACCAGTGCCAAGGCGTCGGGTACAGCATCGAGCGCGAGCAGCTCACCGGCGGTGGCGACGGCGGCCAGCCCGCTCGCGCAGTACTGCTGGGTGAGCGCGAACGCCGTGGCCGCGGGCAGCCCGAGCCGGGTGCGCAGCTGCGCCGCGATCGACACTCCGAACGGCGCAACGTCCTGCATCGTGTGCGCGTAGATCAGGTACCGGACCCGCGAGGCCACCGCCGGATCGGCGACGAGGCCTGCCGCCGGTTTCGCGACCAGGTCCAGCACCCCGAGCCCGGGGGCGCGGTGCACCCGCTCGACACCGTGCATCCGGCGGAACAGCCGCACCTTCGCCCTGGAGAGCCCGAGCTCTGCTCCGATCTCCTCGATCGTGGCCGAGCCCGCGGGTACGAAGGCATCAACCGCCTCGATGCAAAGTCCGTCGACGGTCACCTTTCGGCGGAGCGGACTCGGGGCATTTCCGGACTCATGCGACCGAAGCTAGCCAGCCCGATCAACGGCTTCCAGGCCCATATTTACCCAGGCCCACATTTACCCACACCCATTTTACCCAGGCCGGTCCGCTGGACTGGACGCAAATGCGGGCGCTGAACCAACCTGGATCGGTGACCGTTCCTGAAACCGAGCTCGCCGTCCCGGATCTCCCATTGATGCGCGAATGCCCGTACGTCCTGCCGGACGGGCAGGCGCAGCTGCGGGAGCAGGGTGCGGTCACCGAGGTCCGACTGTTCGACGGGCGGATCGTCTGGGCCGCGACCAGCCTCGCGGCCGCCCGGGCGCTGCTCGCGGACGACCGCCTGAGCGTCGACCCGGACGTCGGGGACATCCCGAAGCTCTCCCGCGTGCTGGCGCTCGGCCGCCCGGAGCGCAGCCGCACCATGCGCACCCTGCTGCGGACCGACCCGCCGCAGCACCTCGACCAGCGCCGCGCGATGCGTGCCGCCTTCGCGCTGAAACGCACCCACACCCACCGGCCGGCCCTGGAGGCCGCCGCCGACGCCGCGCTGGACCGGATGACGAGCCGGGAAGAGCCGGCCGCCGAGCTGCTTACCGCATACATCCGCCCGCTGGTGACGACCGGTGCCGCCGAGCTGCTCGGCGTCGCGGTGGACGAGCGGCCCGACATCGACACCGTGCTGCACAACCTCAACACCGCGGCCGCAGTCACCGCATACCTCACCGACCGGCTGGCGCGGCCCGACCGGCCGCGGCGCGGTCTGCTCGGCGACCTCGCAGCGCAGGTCGAGGCCGGGGTGATCACACAGGAGGAGATGGTCGAGTACGCCACGGTGGTGCTGGTCGCGGGCGTCGACGCGACGGTGAGCACGATCGCCGTCAGCGTGCTCGCCCTGCTCACGCACCCCGCCGAGCTGAGCCGGTTGCTGGCGGGGGAGGTGTCGTGGCCGGGCGCGGTCGAGGAGCTGCTGCGGTTCGTCGCGCTCACCGCCGGCCTGGTGCGGGTGGCGCGGGCCGACATCGAGATCGCCGGCGTGCGGATCGCCGCAGGCGACGGTGTCGCGGTGCTGAACCCGCTGGCCAACCGCGACCCCGAGGTGTTCGAGCGGCCGGACGAGCTGGACCTCGGTCGCCGCCCCCGCGGCCATCTGACGTTCGGCTTCGGTGGGCACCAGTGCCTCGGCCAGCACGTCGCGAGGCTGGAGGTCGAGGTGGCGCTGCAGCGGTTGCTCGCCAGGATCCCCGGCCTGCGGCTCGACGTCGCACTGGCCGACCTCACCCCGCGTCGCGGGACGATCTCGGGGGTGGGAGCGCTGCCGGTCGCCTGGTGACCGCCCGGTGCCCGAGCGTCAGCCGCGTTGACCATCACCCCGGGCGCATGAATACTCCCGGCGGTGTCGAAGCCTGAGATGTCTGTGAAGTCCGGATACGCGCCGGTCAACGGCCTGCAGATGTACTACGAGACCCACGGCGAGCCCGACAGCGCCGGCGGCACGCCGCTGCTCCTGCTGCACGGCGGCCTCTTCAACATCGACCTGCAGTTCGGACAGGTGCTGCCGGGGCTGGCGGCGGGCCGCCAGGTGATCGCCGCCGACTTCCAGGGCCACGGGCGCACCAACGACATCGACCGGCCGCTCGGCACCGAGGCGCTGGCGTCCGACGTCGTGGGCCTGCTCGCGCACCTCGGCGTCCAGAAGGCCGACGTCTACGGGTTCAGCGTCGGTGGCGCGGTTGCGCTGCACCTGGGGATCAAGCACCCGGAGCTGGTGCGCAAGCTGATCGTGTCGTCGGTGTCGTACCACCCCGACGGCGACCGGTCGGAGAACGCCGATGCGGTCGGCGAGATGACCGTCGACATGATCGCCGGCACCCCGATGGAGGCGGAGTACCTCGCGAAGTCGCCGAACCCCGACAAGCTGCAGGACCTGCTGAACAAGCTCGGCTCCTACGACATCGGCGGCGGGTGGGCCGACGAGGACATCTCCGGCATCGCCGCACCCACGCTGATCACGGTCGGCGACTGCGACGCGGTGAAGCTCGACCACGCCGTGAAGTTCCTGCGGCTGCGCGGCGGCGACGTCAACGGCGACTTCCACGGCGTGCCGACCTCGCAGCTCGCGGTGCTCCCCGGCAGTACCCACTTCTTCGGCATGGCCCGCACGGCCCTGGTGCTCGACATCGTCACGACCTTCCTCGACGCGCCGATGCCCACGTCCTGACAACTTCCCCACCGTTTTGCCAATCCACACGCCCTCGAGGGTCTGCAGATGGGCAAAACGGTGGGGAAGTTTCACAGCTCGTCGGGTGCGAGCCGCGCGTTCGCCTCGGCGCTGCGGGCGACGAGCCTGCGGTCGAAGCGGATGAGGTACGGCATGCAGAGCCAGAAGATCGCGAGTCCGAGGTAGAGCGCGGCGAACAGCCAGTCCTGATCGAGGACGTGCAGGACCGCGCTGACGAGCTGTACGGCGGCCACCGCCCGCCACACCCAAACCGTCCATCCTGCGGTGGCGGCCAGGTAGCTCTGCGCTGCCTCGCCGCGCTGTGCCGCGAGCGCCGCGAGCCGGACGTCCTGCACCGGCAGCCCCGTCGAGTTCGAGCGCAGGATCGCGATCCGGTCGCGCCACGGCAACGTGGCCGCGACACGGGTCCACGCGTCCCAGCCCGACTCCACACGCTGCGTACGCAGCAACCGCCGCGCAACGAGCACGACGATGGCGGCGAGCAGCAGCCCGCCGATCACGGCGAGCAGACCGATCAACCAGGCAGACACGTCACCCTCCAACCCCCAAGTTCCCCACCGTTTTGGGTGGATGCGCGCCCCCACGGCGCGCAGGTGCCCAAAACGGTGGGGAAGTTGCGCTCCGGGACCCGTCGATGACGCTAGGAAGGCGGCGTTTCACCGGGAGAGCACGGACATTTCTCGCCCGCCATCTTTTGACAAACGAGTTTTCCTAGTGGAGGCTGGCGGCATGGCCGAGGCACTGGACGTCCTGCGTGAAGCGGACATGCGCGGCACGCTCTCCCCGCTGCGGCGACAGATCCTCGCCGAGCTGCAGGAGCCGGCGTCGGCGACCGTCGTGGCGGCCCGGATCGGGGAGACCCGCCAACGGGTCAACTACCACCTGCGCGAGCTGGAGAAGGCCGGGCTCGTCGAGTTGGTGGAGACCCGGCAACGGCGGGGGCGCACCGAGCGGGTCGTGCGGGCGACGGCGCGCACGGTCGTCGTCGCGCCGCAGGTGCTCGGAGAGGCCTCGACCGACGACCAGGACCGCTTCGCCGCCGAGACCCTGCTGGCCACGACGGCGCGAGCGTTCAGCGACGTCGCCGCGCTCCGTGACGGTGCCCGCGACGCGGGCAAGCGCCTGGTCACCTTCACGATCACCGCCGACGTCGGGTTCGCGGAGCCGGCCGACATCGCCCGGTTCGCCGACGAGCTGGCCGGCCGGGTCGCGGAGCTCGCCGCCGCCTACGGGTCAGCGCGATCGGAGCGCCGCTACCGGCTGGTGATCGCCGGACATCCCGCAACCCAAACACCGGCACCGACACCGACACCGACACCTGAGGAGGAACCCGATGAGCAGCACAAAACGACCGATCCTGGAGCTGGTGGTCACAGCACCCCGTGAAGAGGTGTGGCGGGCCGTCAGCACCACCGACGGCCTGCGCGAATGGTTCGGCTACGACTACGACGCCCGCGACGGCGGACGCCCCGAGCGGCCGGCGGCCGGGTCGGAGGACGAGCTGCGCTCGTTCGTCGACGACTCGGAGCTGCACCCGCCGGAGCGCATCGCGTTCGACGACGACACCGAGCTCCTGCTCGCCGCCGACGGCGACCGCACGGTCGTGCGGCTCGTCGTGCCGGACGTCTCCGACGCGAACTGGGAGGACCTCTACAGCGGGGTTGCCGACGGCTGGCGCTTCTACCTCGAGCAGCTGCGCTTCTGGCTGGAGGCGGCGCCGCCCGGCCACCGCCGCACCGTCCACATGCAGGGCGAGGCGACCGGACCGCAGGTCGTCGAGCTCGTCGGCGAGGGGGCACCTTGGTACGACGCCAGCATCGTGACCGCCGACGGCTGGCTGGTCTCCGTCGGCGCCGACCCGACCAGCACCGACGTCGGCCCGGTCAACGTGATCGTCTCCACCTACGGGCTCGACGACGAGGCGTTCGCCGCCGTCCGCGACGACTGGTCGGCACGCTGGCACGCCGTGGTCGGCAAGGCCGAGGTGATCACCGCGGAGCGAACGAGCGCATAGAACCCAGAGTTCGGCCTGGCCGTCAGCCCGGCGCCCGGAACCGCTCGTGCGGGACGACCGCGACGGGCACGACCTCCACGAGCAGGTCGGGCGAGACGAGCCCCACGACCTGGATGAGGATGCTCGCCGGCGCGGTTGCGGCCGGGAAGTGCGCGGCGCGCACGCGCTGGATCGCGGGCAGGTCGGCGGGGTCGAGGTAGTAGATCGTCTGCGTCACGATGTCGTCGAGGGTGCCGCCGACCGCCTCCAGGATCAGGCGGACGTTCCCGATCGCCTGCTCCAGCTGCGTGCCGGCGTCGCCGATGCCGACGACGGCGCTGTGCTCGTCCCAGGCGACCTGCCCGGTGATGTGGACGACCACGCCGTCGCCCTGCACGACGCCGTGCGAGAACGCCCGGCCGTTCTGCGGCCAGAGGCCGGGTGGGTTGAATCCGTTCGCCATGCCACCACCTTGCCGCACCCCTGCCGCACCCCTGCCGCACCCCTGCCGCACCCCTGCCGCACCCCTGCCGCACAGGTCGGAGGTGTGTCCGGCTTGAAGGTGGCTGGCGGATGGGTCAACCTTGGCGGGTGGACGCAAGCGAGGAGCCCGTCGTCGAGCTCGACCTCGACGAGGCAGGTGTGGCAACCGAACTTCCCCGGCCGAGCAACAGCGGCGACGCTGTGCAGCAGGTCCCGTACCGGCCGGTCCAGTTCGTCGACGACGACCTGCCGACCGCACTGGAAAGATCGGCCGCCTGGCTGCGCAGCGTCCAGGACTGGCTGGGGGAGCCGGTCGACGTGATCGCCGTGCACCTCGACTACGACGACCGCGACGGTCGCCCGTACTACGACCTCAAGCTGCTGTGCAACGAGGAGGACCTGGCGGGCGCGCCCATCGCCGTGCGCGCGCAGCAGGGCCAGCCGACCGCGCCTTAAGAACCCCACCGGATCTGCGCCGCGCCCCGTCACGGGGCGCGGCGCAAGTGTGGGGTGGTCACCCCTTGACGCTGCCGCCGAACGTGAACGCCCCGCTCAACCGCCGCGACAGCACGAGGTAGAGCAGCACCGCCGGCAGCGAGTAGAGCATCGAGTACGCCGCCAGCTGCCCGTAGATCACGCCCGCGTACTGGCTGAAGAACGTGTAGATGCTGACCGAGGCCGGCAGCTGGTCGTTCGACTGCAGCAGCACGAACGGGACGAAGAAGTTCCCCCACAGCCCGATGAACGTGTAGAGGGCCACCACGGACAGCCCCGGCCACATCAACGGCAGCACGATCGTGCGGAGCGCCTGCATCGCGGACGCGCCGTCGGTCCAGGCCGCCTCCTCGACCTCGATCGGCACCGAGTCCATGAAGTTCTTCGAGAGCCAGATCGCGATCGGCAGCGCCGTCGTCGACATGAACAGGATCGTCCCGGTGTAGGTGTCGATCAGGTTCAGCTGCACGAACAGCCCGTACACCGGCACCATGATCGCGGTGATCGGTAGGCCGGTCATGAACAGGATAGTCAGCAGGAACGGCCGCCGGAACCGCGACCGGTACCGCGAGAGCGGGTAGGCCGCGAGCACCGCGCACAGCATCGTCAAGAGCGTGGCGCCGCCGCAGAGGATGAACCCGTTGCGCATCGGCCGGAAGGTGGTCTCCTCGTCGAGCACCGCGCTGAAGTTCTCGAGTGTCCACGGGTCCGGCCAGCTCACGGAGAGGCCCGCGGTGGCGTTGAACGCCGCGAGCACCACCCAGAGCAGCGGGATGACGTAGCAGGCGGCGATGACGATCAGGGCGGCGTTGACCGCACCCTTGCCGACCATCGCCGTCCCTCGGCCACGCCGGGGTGCCGGCGCGGGCAGGGTCGCGCTCGGCGCGGGGACGCGCACGTCGGTGGTCATGACGTGTTCTCCTCGAGCCGGAGGATCCGCAGGTAGAACAGCGAGAAGATGCCGCCGATCAGCAGCAGGATCAGCGCGATCGCCGTGCCGTAGCCGAGCTGTGAGAACGAGAACGCCTGTTCGTAGGCGAAGATCGGCAGCGTCGTGCTCTTGCTGCTCGGACCGCCCTTCGTCATCGCCCAGATCAGCCCGAACACCGAGAGCGTCTGCAGCGTGATGAGCATCAGGTTGGTCGCGATCGAACGCCGGATCATCGGCAACGTGATCGAGAACAGCGTGCGCCACGTGCCGGCGCCGTCGACCTTCGCGGCCTCGACGATCTCCGTCGGGACGTCGGAGAGCGCCGCCGAGTAGACGAGCATCGAGAACGCCGTGCCCCGCCAGATGTTGGCGATCGCCACCGCGAGGATCGGGGTGGTGTACAGCCAGTTCTGGGTCGGGACGCCGATGGAGGCGAGGATGGCGTTCAACGAGCCGTCGGGGCCGAGGAACGTCAGCCACAGGTAGCCGGCGACGACCTCCGGCAGCACCCAGGCGCCGACGACGATCGCGCTGACGGTCGCCCGCACCGGAGCGCTGCCCGAGCGCATGAGCAGCGCCAGGATCATGCCCAGCACGTTCTGCCCGATGATTGCCGAGACCACCGTGAAGAACAGCGTGTAGAGCACGGCCCGGCCGAACTCGGGGCTGGTGAACGCCTTGGCGAAGTTCTCGACGCCGACGAAGTCGATGCCGGACGAGCCGGTGAGCGCCATGTCGGTGAACGCGGCGTAGATGCAGTAGAGGATCGGGCCGCCGAGGAAGACGGCCAGCAGGATCACCGCCGGACCCAGCGGCAGGCCGCGCAGGAGCGCGCGCCTGCCGCTGGAACGCCGAGGGGTGCCCGCCTCGAGCGTCATGGAGGTCACGAGCCGGGAGCCTCCGCGACCTCGCCGTCCGTGATCGAGCGGACCGCCTCGTCGTACTCGGCGGCTGCCTGGTCGACGCTCGCCGCGCCGGTGATCACCTTCTCGGTGGCGACCTGGATCTCGCTGGAGACCCGCGGGTACTTCGAGTACGCAGGGCGGTACTTCGTGTCCTTCACCAGGCCGGCGAAGAACGCGTTGGTCGGGTTGGCCTCGAGGTAGGTCGGGTCGGCCGCGACGTCGTTGCGCACCGGGATCTGGACGTTCTCGATCGCCCACTTCAGCTGGTGCTGCTTGTCGGAGAGCATGGTGATCAGCTCCCACGCCTTGTCCTGGTTGTCGGAGTTCTGCGGGATCGCCCACGTCCAACCACCGGAGAGGCTGATGCGGCCGGCGCCCTGCCCGGTCTGCGTCGGCATCGCAGTCGGGGACATGACCGTGCTCCACTCCGGCCACGGCACCGCGCCGGTCGGCTGCCAGTTCAACGCGGTGAACGAGCCGTCGACGGCGATCGCGAGCTTGCCCTCCGGGATCAGCTGTTGGCCGACCTTGCTCGTCCAGGTGGGGTCGAGCACCTGCTGCGGGCTGGCGGCGAGGCCTTCCTTGTAGATCGTGTCGAGGAAGGTCAGCGCGTCCTTGAAGCCCTTGCTCCCGATGATCCACTTGCGGGTGGACTCGTCGTAGAGGGTGTCGTTGGTGCCGTAGAGCAGCATCTCGAAGCCCTGCATCGACGCGGCCTCGCCGACGCCCTTGCCGGCGTAGACGTTCAGCGGCTGCACGTCGGGCACAGCCGCCTTGACCGCACGGGCCGCGGTGAGGATGTCGTCCCAGTTCTTCGGCGCCCAGTCGGCCGGGAGACCGGCCTTGGCGAAGATCTGCTTGTTGAACCAGATCCCGCGGGTGTCGGTGCCGTCCGGGATGCCGTAGACCTTCCCTTCGAGCGAGGTGCCGCCCTTCTTCGCGGTCGCGTTGAAGTTCTGCCAGTCGGCCCAGCCGGCGATCTTGTCGTCGAGCGGGCGCAGGTAGCCGGCGTCGATGTCGGAGTTGATCTGGAAGGTGTCCTCGTAGATGAGGTCGGGAGCCGTCCGCGGTGAGCGCATCTGCAGCTGCAGCTTCGTCGGGTACTCGGCCTCACCTGCGACGATCGGTTGCAGATCGACCGTGAGACCGGGGTTGGCCGCCTCGAACTCGGCCTTCACGCCGGTCAGGTAGTTCTTCTGCACCTCCGACTTGCCGAACTGCCGGTAGGTCACGGTGAGGGTGTTCGTATCGCCCGAGCTGCTGCCGCCGCCGCACGCCGTGACCGCAACAGCGGCCAGACCGGCTACTGCGGCCGCGGCGAGCACGCGACGTCTCGTGACTTCGGGTGCGGACCTCGTTGTCTGCCGTGCTTCCATCAGGCGCCAGCCTTTCCTGGGCGGGGGTGTGGGACGGGAAAGATCAAGCGAGCGGGAACCGCAAGGTGAGGATCTGGAACGGCCGCAGCGTGAGCGCGACCGATCCGTCGTCGAGCACGGGAGCCTGGTCGTCGAGCGTGCGCTCCAGCAGGTCGGTCACGACGACCGACGCGGCGTCGAAGCCCAGCGCGAGCGAGCCCTGCGCGCGGGCGCCCAGCGACTCGTAGACACGCACGACCACGTCGCCGGAGCCGTCGTCGGCGAGCTTGACCGCAGAGACGACGATGCCGTCGTGGTCGCAGGTGACCAGCGGCGCCACCGCGGCCGAGCCGGTGACCTGCCGCTGCGGCAGGTTGATCCGGAAGCCCTCACGGGTCGCGCCGTCCACGTCGACGCCGGGCACCAGCGCGTAGCGCAAGGTGTGCACGCCCTGGTCGGTCTCCGGGTCGGGGTAGCGCGGCGCGCGCAGCAGCGAGAGCCGCACGGTGGTCGTCGTGCCGCCGTCCGCGCGGACGGTGCGGGAGACGTCGTGGCCGTAGGTCGAGTCGTTGACCACCGCGACCCCGAAGCCCGGCTCCGCGACGTGCAGGAAGCGGTGCGCGCAGATCTCGAACTTCGCCGCCTCCCAGCTCGTGTTGGTGTCGGTCGCGCGGTGCAGGTAGCCGAACTGCGTCTCCGCCGTCGACCGCTCCGCGCGCACGTCCAGCGGGAACGCCGCCTTGAGGAACAGCTCCGACTCGTGCCAGTCGACCTCGGTCTCGATGTCGACGCGCTGCGCGCCCGGCGCCACCGATGTCACCTGCGTCGCGGTGGACGCACCGAACCGGCGCACCACGCGGACTGCCGCCACGCCCGTTGCCGCATCGACGTCGTGCTCGATCGACACCAGGTCGACGAGGTCGGTGACGGTGTTGCGGTAGGTGTGGTCGATGTCCCACGCGTCCCAGTGGGCCGGGAGGTCGGGGTGGATCTGCAGCAGGTTGCCGGCCTGGCCGGGGGCGATGGTCTCGCGGCCCGATGCCAGCTCGACGACGGACGTGAGCAGGCCACGCGCGTCGACGGTGGCCCGCACGAGGCCGTTGTCCAGCACGAACCCGCCGTCGGCCGCGGTGACGCCGACGGCCTCCGGCGCGTCACCCGCGACGATCGCGCCACCGGCGGCGACGCCGTCGCGGGCGTGCGGAGCGCCGTTGAACACGACCGTGCCGCTGCCCTCGCCGGCCAGCGCCCGCTGCGCGCCGGTGATGATCGTGTCGAGCTCGCCCGTGATCCGCTCGTACGTCTCGCGGCTCTCGCGGTGCACCCAGGCGATCGAGCTGCCGGGCAGGATGTCGTGGAACTGGTGCAGCAGCGCCGTCTTCCAGATGCGGTCGAGCTCGGCGTACGGGTACTCGGCGCCGGTGCGGACCGTCGCGGTGGCGCACCACAGCTCGGCCTCGCGCAGCAGGTGCTCGGTGCGCCGGTTGCCCTGCTTGTTCTTGGCCTGGCTGGTGTACGTGCCGCGGTGCAGCTCCAGGTAGAGCTCACCGACCCAGACCGGGGCGTCGGGGTAGTCCTCGTGCGCCTTCTCGAAGAACCGCTCGGGCGCCTCGATCTCGACCCGCGCGGAGCCTTCGAGGTCGCGCAGGCGCGCGGCGCGGCCGAGCATCTCCCTGGTGGGGCCGCCGCCGCCGTCGCCCCACCCGAACGGCACGAGCGAGCGGTTGGCGCGGCCCTTGTCGGCGAAGTTGCGCACGAGGTGCGCCATCTCGTCGCCGGAGAGCTCGGAGTTGTAGGTGTCGACCGGCGGGAAGTGGGTGAAGACCCGCGATCCGTCGAGGCCCTCCCACCAGAACGAGTGGTGCGGGAACTTGTTGAACTGGCTCCACGAGATCTTCTGCGTGAGGAACCACTTCGACCCCGAGAGGTGCACGAGCTGCGGGAACGCCGCTGTGTAGCCGAACGAGTCGGGCAGCCAGATCTCCTGGGTGTCGATGCCCAGCTCGTCGAGGAAGAACCGCTTGCCGTGCACGAGCTGGCGCGCCAGCGCTTCGCTGCCCGGCATGTTGGTGTCGGACTCGACCCACATGCCACCGACCGGGACGAGCTGCCCGGCCGCGGCCTTCTCCTTCATCCGCTCCCACAGGTCGGGGCGGTGCTCCTGCATCCAGGCCCACTGCTGCGCCGACGACATCGCGAACACGAGGTCCGGGTCGTCGTCCATGAGCGCGGTGACGTTCGCGATGGTGCGCCCGACCTTGCGGACGGTCTCGCGCAGTGGCCACAGCCAGGCCGAGTCGATGTGCGCGTGCCCGACGGCGCTGACGCGGTGCGCGCTGGCGACGGCAGGGGCGGCGAGCGCGGGGGCGAGCACGGCGCGGGTGGCAGCTGCGCTGCCGGAGACGTCCTTGAGGTCGAGGGTGCGGTCGACGGCGTCCTCGAGGGCGCGCAGCAGGTTCCACCGGCGCGGGTTGCCCATTTCGAGGTTGCGCATGAGCTGCGCGAGCACCTCGACGTCGCGGACGAGCTGCCACACCTCGTCGTCGTAGACCGCGAGGTCGATGCGTCGGACGCGGTAGAGCGGGTGATCACCGGCGGTGCGGACGTCGCCGAGGGGAGTGACGGCGTTGTCGGAGACGTCGGGGTTCGCGGCGGCCTCGACGTACAGATCGATCTGCTCGCCGCCCTCGGCCTTGTCGGCGATGCGTACCCACGTGTTGGTCGGGTTGAGGCCCTTGATCGCGGTGCCGTCGGGGCGGTGCACGAGCCCCTCTGCGGAGAACCCGCTGTGCGACTGGGAGAAGCCGAGGTCGATGACGGCCTCGACAGCGCGGCCGGCCCATCCGGCGGGGACCGTGCCGGTGATGTGGAACCAGCTGGTGCCCCACGCGGGGCCCCACGCCTCGTTGCCCTGCAAGGGGCGGTAGTCGGCGGCGATGCCTTCGGCCGCCGGGACCGGCTCGCCGGGCGCGTGCCACACCTCGACCGTCAGGGGCGCGGTCTCGCCGTGCACTGCCGGGCGGATGCGCTCGCGCAGGATCCGGTCGATGCGCTCTTCGACCAGCTGGCGATCGTCGTGCATGCGGTTTGCTCCTCGTCGAGACCCGGATGAAGGACCGCGCAAACCGTTTCATCAATGCTTTAATGCGTCAATGTCTGGCTGTCGGTGAGGGCGCATATGGTTTGCGTGACCAGAGGGCCGATACCGAAGGGGAGTGATGGGAGCACCGCAGGACCGGCCGCAGCCGGCATCGGGTGTCGCGCTGTTCGCGTGGGTCAAGCAGGAGCTGCTCGACTCGATCGCCCGTGGCGAGTTCACCGCTGAGCAGCCGTTCGTCACCCAGCGGGAGATCGTCGAACGCTACGGCGTCTCGACGACGACGGCCGTGCGCGCGCTGAACGAGCTGGTGAGCGACGGTGTTGTGGTGCGCCGCCGCGGCCGGGGGACGTTCGTCGCCGAGCGGGTGCCGCAGCCGGCCGCGCCGCGCACCGCGTCGAACGGGCAGCCGGTGGTCACCTACGTCAGCGCCGACGCCAACAGCCCGCACGAGACGTCGCTGCTCAACGGCCTCGCCGCCGAGTGCGCCCTGCTCGGCTACCGCGTGGGCGTCGAGTACAGCCGCGGCGTCGCGCACGAGGAGGAGGTGCTGCGAGGCATTCACGAGAGCGGCGCCTCGCAGGCGGTCGTGCTGTTCGCCCGCGAGGGCACGACGTCGATGACGGCGATCGACGAGCTGCGCCGCGCCGGCGTCGCCGTCGTGTTGGTCGACCGCTACGTGCCGGGCCTGCCCACCGACGCCGTGCTCTTCGACGACTTCGCGATCGGCTACGAGATCACCGAGACCATGATCGCCCGCGGCCACGGCTCGCCGGTGGTGCTCTGGAGCGAGTCGGACGTGACCTCCGTGCGCGACCGGCTGTCCGGCCACTACCGGGCGCTGCGCGCCAACGGCCTCGCCGAGCTGCCCGAGCGCTCCGCGCTGCGCGGCTACGACTCGCTCGACCCCACAATCCGTCGGTCGCGGCTGCGCTCGTGGCTGGAAGGCGACCCCCCGCTCACCGGCCTGATCTGCGGAAACGCCCCCACCCTCGCGCTGGTCGTCTCCGACATGCTGGCCATGGAGACCGGCTTCACCGGCTCCGTCGAGTTCGCCTGCATGGATCAGTCGCTCGTCGAGGTCTCCCCGCTCGCCGTCGCCTCCGCCCGCCTCCCGACCCGCGAGATGGGCCGCCAGGCCGCCCGCCTCCTGCACGAACGCCTCACCGGCCACGCCGGCCCCCTGCGCCACATCGTCCTGCCCGTGCAGGTGGACGCCGCCGACCGCGGGCAGAACCGCCTCGGGGTGATCGGGACGCCGAGCTGACGAGTCGGTTGGGCCATTTGCGCGTTCCGTAACTGTTCGACAGCGCACCGCGATGTTGTTGTTCGTGACCCAGGCACTGCTCCCCAAGGGAGCCAACATCGCGTTGGTTGATCGTGCGGCAGTCGACGACAGCCGTCTCCAGGCCGTCGTTCGGTGGTCGGACGCCGCAGGTGTCGGAGAGGTCGACGTCGCCGCGCTGCTGCTCGGTCCGGACGGCCGGGTGCGCTGCGATCAAGACTTCGTGTTCTACAACGCGCCGACTGGGGGCGACGGCGCGGTTCGCCTGCTGGGTAAGCGGTCGGAGGAGGACGCCACGGAAGATCGCGTGGCGGTGGACCTCGAGGCGCTCCCGTCCGATGTGTCGACCGTGGTCATCGTGGCCAGCCTCGACGCGCCGGACGGTGTCGGGTTCGGCGACGTCCGGGATCTCACGCTCGACCTGGTTGATCCGTCAGGCCGGTCGCGGGCCCGGTTTCCTGTAGCCGATGCTGGGCCGGAGACGGCGATGGTCCTGGGCGAGGTCTACCTGCGCAACGAGGAATGGAAGTTCCGTGCCGTCGGGCAAGGCTGGGCGTCGGGCCTGGCCGGGTTGGCGACGGACTACGGCATCGACGTGGATGACCCGGTCGAACCGGATGGATCCGGCGATGAACTTGCGAGCGCGATCGTCGACGTCGTTGCTGCGGCGCCGGACGGCGATCACCTTGTGGAGCTGGCGCCGAGCGTCGACATCGAGGAGATCGTGTCGGCCGTGACGGAGGAGCCGCCTGCTGCCGCAGCGGCCGACGCGGCGCCGGCGAAGCGTGCCCGGGCGGGCGTGCGGACCCGCAAGAAGCGCACCAAAGCAGCGACCTTGCCGGCCCTGACGTTGGCGGTCGATCCGAGCTGGCAGCCGTCCCGCCTGTTCTCGATCTCCGGAGTGGGCAGCGCTGAGGAGCAGGAGCGCCGCGCGACCTCGACCTTGCTGTCGATGATGATGGCCGTGCGGGAGTTCGGACGGGCGCTGGTGGCGCGCTTCGGCGGTCCGGCAGGCTCGATCGAGACCTACCTGGAAGTGCCGTTCACCCTGGAGGATCGTACGGCGATCCCGGACGGCGTCATCCGCGTCGCTCGCGCCGGCAGGATCTGGACGGCGCTGGTGGAAGTGAAGACCGGCGCCAATACACTTCGCGCGGACCAGGTCGAGCGGTATCTCGACCTGGCGCGGCAGCAGGGCTACGACGCAGTCGTGACGTTGTCGAATGATCTTGCGCCGGTCGGGGGCGTGCATCCGGTACCTGTGGACGGGCGCAAGCTCCGCAAGGTTGCGCTGCATCACATCTCGTGGTCGGAGATCCTTCACGAAGCGCAGATGCAGCTGGCGCATCGTGGGCTCGACGACCGGCTCCAGGCGTGGCTGCTCGCGGAACTGGTGCGCTACCTGGAGCACCCGAGGTCGGGGGCGGCCGGGTTCGACGACATGGGTGCGGCGTGGGTCCCTGTGCGGGAGGCGGTTGCCGCCAACACGCTGCGGGCCGGGGACGGCAAGGTCGGCACGGTCACGACGGCGTGGGAGAAGCTGGTCCGCCACCTCTGCCTGCAGATGACGAGCCGGCTGGGCGTCACCGTTGCGCCGGTGCTTCCGCGCAGGCTCGCGAGCGACCACGCCGCACGTGCGCAGGCCGCGGCTGCCGAGCTCTCGACGTCCGGGACGCTGTCGGCAAAGTTGCGGGTGCCTGGTGCGGCGGGTCCGGTCGCTGTCGTGGCCGACCTGCGCACAGCGCAGATCCGCGTCTCGATCGAGGTCGAGGCGCCGCGGGCGGGCGGCAACACGCGGCGGGTCAACTGGATGACGCGACAGCTGGCCGAAGCTCCGGACAGTCTGGCGGTCGAGGTGCTGTTCGTGCGCCGCGAGCAGACGTCCTGCGAGCTGCTGAAGGACGTCCGCGACAACCCAGCGCTGCTCCTGCCCGACCCCGCCGCTGAGGTCCGCGCGTTCCGCCTGACCGCGACTTCGCCGATGGGCACCAAGCGCAACGGCCTCCGGAAGGCGTTCGTGCCGAGCGTCAACGACGCGGTAGACGCGTTCTACGCGCGAGTCGTCCAGGTGCTCCGGCCGACGCCACCCCGGATGCCGAGCGAACTTGCCGCAGACGCCATTGATGCCGTCGACCGCGCGGTCGACGCCTAATTCAGAAACCGCCCGCTCCATATCTCGGGACGCAAGAAGGCGATCGGGGAACGTTCCCGTGGCAGTCTCGACTTGCAACTCGGCGATACCATCGAGTGTGGCCGTCGAGACCTGCGGACATGGCTCCATTTTAGTCGAGACGAAGATCATCGGCCAGTCCACTTTCGACTTGCGATGACAGGAGGCCACATTCCAGGCGGCCTCGCCGCACCCCTGGACAAAGCGTCGACAACGACGTTATGGCTGTTTGTGAGCGCTAACAACAGCCAAAACGTCGTTGTCGACGCCCAAGCCCGGCCTGCGCCGACGGCGTGCCGCCACCCATAGGTGGGGCTGAGAGCCGTGGTGGAGGTGTCGACTCGCCCGCCCCACCCCGACCCGCGCAGGGTGGTGCCGCGACTCGCGCATGGTGGTGCCCCGGCTCGCCCCGGCCCCGCGCTCCCTGGTTGCTCGTATAGGATCCTGGTTGTGCATTCAGGAACCCAGGCCGACGCTGCAGGTTCCTTCATCGAGCAGGCGCGGCGGGCGCAGATCGTGCGGGCGACGATCGAGGTACTCGCCGCGCAGGGGTTCGGGGCGGCCTCGTTCGTGCGGATCGCGGAGCGGGCCTCGATCAGCCCCGCCCTGATCAGCTACCACTTCCGCACCAAGGACGCGTTGATGGGCGGCGTGCTCGCAACGATCGAGAAGCGCCTCGACGAGGCGATGGCGGGCGGCGGCGAGGAGGAGCCTGCGTCGTATCCGGACGCCCTGCGGGGGATGCTGGAGCGTTTTGTCGCGCACTGCTCCGCCCACGGCGACGAGATCAGCGCCATGACGGAGATCCGGCGGGCGGCGAGCATGCGCGCGACGGTCGCGAAGAGCCACGAGCGGGGCGCGGCGGAGCTCGTCGCCTTCATCGAGGAAGGTCAGCGGTACGGCCAGTTCCGCGCGACGGACGCGGCTCTCTTCGCATCGGTGCTGATGTCCGCGATGGGCGAGGTGCCCCGGCTGCTGCGGAACCGCCCCGACGAGCACCGGCGGATCGCCGTCGAATGGGCAGCGCTCTTCGTGCACGCCATCTCCGCCGACACCACACCAGCCTGGAGCGAAGAACCATGACCAAGGCCGTCCATCCCACCGTCGTGCGCCACACGGCCGGCATGCACGTCTTCCTCTGGACCGCGTTCCCGCTCGCCGGCGCCGTCGCGGGCTTTGTGCTCGCCCACGTCCCGGAGTGGATCGCCGCGCTGCCGTGGTTCCCGAACCAGACGAAGATCGCCGAGCTGGCCGGGGTGATCGGGCCGAAGGTCACCGCGGCGCTGGTCGTAGTGGGTGTGCTCGCCGGTGTTGTCGTCGCACTGATGGCCCGGGCCGACCTGCTCACGGTCAGGATCGCCGACGACTCGATCACAGTCAGGCGCAACAACGACGAAGCCGCGTTCGGCCGCGACGCGGTGTCCGGCGCCTTCGTCGATGCCAAGGAGCTCGTCCTCCTCGGCCCGTCCGGCGAGGAACAGGCCAGGGAGAAGACCGATCTGAAGCCGCCGAAGCTGCGGGCCGGGTTCGAGGCGCACTGGTACGTCTGGCACGAGCACGACCCGTACGCCGCGCAGTTCACCCGCTGGATCGACGGATCCACCGGGCTGTCCCAGGACGCGAACGCGATCCTGCGCGCCCGCCAGGCCGCGATCGAGAACGACGACGCCGACGACCGCCGCGAGCTGCGCCAGGAGCTGGCCCGCCACGGGGTCTTCGTTCGCGACGAAGGCAAGCGCCAGTACTGGCGCGCCGTCTGAGGTCAGGCCGGCGCGCCAGTACTGGCGGAGCGGTAGGCGCGCTCGACGATCCGCAACGACCGCAGCCCCGACTCGCCGTCGGGTTGCGGCCGGCGGCCTTCGCGGACCGCGGAGAGGAACTCGTCGAGCATCGCGGCGTCGCCGCCCTCGTCGTAGTCGATCCACAGCGGCGACCGGGTCGGCTCCTGGAAGCCGTGGATCTTCTGCCCGAACGCGTCGAGGTCGGCGATCCCGCCCTCACCGACGACCCTCAGCGTGAGCCCACCCCACGTCGGGTAGTGCGCCGGCTTCGACCAGCTGCAGTCGATCGTTGCGATGACGCCGCCCGGGTAGCCGATCGAGAGCAGCCCGCCGGTCTCCAGCTCGGTCTCGTCCTCCCTGATCATCCGGTTGGTCACCGCGTGCACCGACTCCGCCTCCGCGCCGTCGAAGAGCGCGTCGAGCAGGTCGGCGATGTGCACGGTGTGGTCCATCACCGCGCCCCCGCCGGCCAGCTCGGCGTTGCCGAACCACGACCGGGAGTGCGCAGGCAGCTGCCCGTTGTTCGTCCCCGCCACCGCGACGATCCGCCCCAGCTGCGGGTACGCGTCGCGCAGCGCCTGGAAGGGTCGGGAGAACCGCACCGGGTAGGCGACCATGAGCGAAACGCCGGCCGCGGCGCACGCCGCGATCATGGCCTCGCCGTCGGCGACGGTCGTCGCGAGCGGCTTCTCGCACAGGACGTGCGCGCCCGCGGCAGCGGCCAGCTCGGTGAGCTCGCGGTGGCGGGCGTTCTCCGAGCAGATGATCACCGCGTCCGGCCGGCGCGCGAGCAGCTCCGCGTACGTGTCGACGTAGTCGGTGACGCCCAGCCGCTCCGCGAGCTCGCGCCCGCCCGACTCCCCGGGCCGGTCCACCGCGTCCGGATCGGCGACGACGAGCCGCACGTCCGGCCGCGCCGCCAGCAGCCCGATGTAGCCGGCAGCGTGCAGGTGCGCCATCGACATGACGCCAACGGTCAACTCGCTCATGCCGCCACCTCCACCGGTGCGCCGGTCAGGATCGACGTGTTCGCGGCGACGGCGAGCCGCACCGCCGCCACACCGTCCTCCGCGCTCACCCGCGGCGGCGGCCCCCCGCTGAACGAGACGGCGAACTCACGCAGCTCGGTGAGGAACGGGCTCTCCACCGTCGGGCTCACCGAGACCAGCTCACCGCCGGCCCGGGCCGCCCCGGCATCGACGACGAGCGGCGCCGCGCCCGCCGAGTCGTGCTCCAGCAACCCGTCGGTGCCGGCCACCTGGAACCCGTAGCGGAACCGGGTGCCCTGCCGCGCCCAGGTCCCGGAGCAGCTGCTGATGGCCCCGCCGGCGTGCGTGGCCGTGACGTGCGCAGACACGACCCCGTCGGTCGTGCCCGGCGAGCTGTCGACGATCCGCGCGAAGACCGTCTCGATCTCGCCGCCGATCCACCTCGCGAAGTCGAGGTCGTGGATCATCTGGTCCATCACGAGCCCGCCGGAGAGCGCGGGATCGGCGAACCAGCCGCCGAGGGGCCGCGAGCCGCACCGGTGGAACCGCAGCACGGCGGGTGCGCCGACCGCGCCGGCGGCCACCGCGCGCTGCAACGCCGAGTACTCGGCGAAGTAGCGAACCACGTGCCCCGGCAGGAGCTGGACCCCAGCAGAGGCGCACGCCTTGACCATCGCCTCCGCCGTCGCGGTGTCGAGCGCGAACGGCTTCTCGCAGACGATGTGCCGCCCCGCGGCCGCCGCGGCCAGGACGATCTCGGGGTGGGTGAAGGTCGGCGTGACGACGTCGACGACCTCGACCGCGTCGAGCAGCTCGTCGAGCGACTCCGCGACCTGTCCGCCAGCGAACTCGTTGACCAGCGTGCCCGCGGCACCGTCGATGGAGTAGA
Source organism: Pseudonocardia sp. TRM90224 (assembly GCF_021245725.1). Classification (GTDB taxonomy): domain Bacteria; phylum Actinomycetota; class Actinomycetes; order Mycobacteriales; family Pseudonocardiaceae; genus Pseudonocardia. The sequence goes on from NZ_JAJGSX010000033.1 coordinate 77,258, forward strand.
CGGTGACCTGTGCGCCGAGCGCGAGCCATGCAGGGAGGTGCAGGCGGGCTATTCCACCCGCCCCGACGAGCCCGACCCGGAGGCCGGCCTTGATCGTGTTGATGACGGTCATCCCTTCACTCCGGACAGGGCGATGCCCTGCACGAACTGCCGTTGCAGTGCCAGGTAGGCGACGATCATCGGGATCGACGCCATGAACGACCCGGCCATGAGCACCGGGTAGTTCGTCCGGAACTGCCCCTGCATGCTGGTGAGGCCGGCGCTGATCGGCATCGTCGCCGGGTCGGTGTTCACCACCAGCGGCCACAGCAGGTCGTTCCACGCGTGCATCATCGTGATCACGGCGAGCGCTGCGAGCGCCGGTTTCACCAGCGGCAGCATCACCGAATAGAAGATCCGGAATCGGCCCGCGCCATCCAGGACGGCGGCCTCTTCCAGGTCTTTCGGAATGGTCATGAAGAACTGCCGCAGCAGGAACGTGCCGAATGCCGAGAAGACGCCGGGCAGGATCAGCGCGGGCAAGGTGTTGAGCAGTCCGAGCCAGGACATGATCTGGTACTGCGGCAGGATGAGCAGCTGCTTGGGGATCATCAGCACCGAGAGGAACAGCGCGAACAGCAGCCCGCGGCCGGGGAACTCCAGCCTGGCGAACGCGTAGGCGCCGAGCGCGCAGAACGCGAGCTGGCCGATCGTGCAGGCCGCCGCGACGATGATCGAGTTCACCAGCTGCTGCCCGAACGGCAGCGAGGTGAACACCTCGGCGAAGTTGTCCCACACCCATTCCAGCGGCAGGAACGTCGGCGGGACGTTCGTGACCTCCGACTCGGACTTCAGTGCAGTCAGCACCTGCCACAGGAACGGCCCGATCATCAGCACCGCGCCGACGGTCAGCACGGCGTGCGTGACGACGGAGCCGATCCGGGAGGTGCGGGCGGAGATGGCCTCAGACATAGTTCACCCACCTGCGCTGGAGCCGGAACTGCACGTACGTCAACGCGCCGATGACCAGCATCAGCAGGAACGCGAGCGCCGTCGCGGAGCCCTTGTCACCCTCGGCGAACGCCTTTTGGTAGAAGAGCGAGAGGATCGATTGCGTGGCGTTGAACGCCGGGTTCGCCGAGACGCCGCTCTGGCTCATCACGTAGATCAGGTCGAAGATCTGCAGCGTCGCGATGACGTTGACGATCGAGCAGAAGAAGATCGACGGCGACAGCAGCGGCAGCGTCACGTGCCAGAACCGGCGGAAGCCCGTCGCGCCGTCCAGCTCGGCGGCCTCGTTGTACTCGGCGGGGATGTCCTTCACGCCGGCGATGAAGATGATCAGGTAGTAGCCGACCTGCGACCACACCTGCACGATCCCGATCGCCACCAGCGCCGTCGCCGGATTCGACACCCAGTACGTGCCGGGGATGCCGAAGATGCCGAGGAACTGGTTGATCAGCCCGAAGTCGCCGTTGTAGAGCCATTTCCAGACCATTCCGCTCGCGACCGGCAGCGTCACGAACGGGATGAAGTAGAGCGCGCGGTAGATGGCGACACCACGCAGCCCCTTCCGGTTGAGCAGCACCGCGCAGAGGATCGCGATGGGCAGCGTCAGCAGGCCGATCAGCGCGTAGAGCAGCGTGTTGCCCATCGCCGTCCAGAACGTTTCCAGCTGGAAGATCCCGACGTAGTTGGAGACACCGTTGAACGTGTTGCCGCCGAACGGGCCCCACTCGGTGAAGCTCAGCACGAACGTCGTGACGGCCGGGATGATGTAGAGCACGCCGAGCCCGATGCCGACGGGCGCGATGAACAGGTAGGCGCTGCGGTCGATCCGGCGGGGGCGGGACGTCGCGGTCGTGCCGCGAGCCGCGGCCGGCCGGACGGCGAGGTCGGTCATGCTGACTCCTTTGCGAGCACGACGTTCATGTCGTTGGCCAGCAGGCGGGCCGAGTCCGCGATCGGCCTGCTGCCCTGCCCGACCCACGAGAGCCCGAGCACCTGCAGCTGCATCGATTCCCACGACTCCGTGTTGACCGAGGCCGGGTACGCCGTCGCGTCGGGCACCTGGTCGATGAAGGACTGCAGCCGGAACTCCGGCCGGGAGTCCAGGTACGCCTGCTGGGTGCCGGCGAAGCTGGGCAGGATCGTCCCGGACCGGCCCTGGATCTCGCCGGTGACCCGGTTGGCCATGAACCGGACGAACTCGAAGCACGCGTCGGGGTGCGGCGTGCGGGCGTTGACGACGTTCGCGAGCCCGTGGATGACCGTGGCGCGCCGCCGCCCGCGGGGGAGTACGGCGATGCCGGTGCGGGCCCTGGCCTTCTCGTCCTTGTAGAGCGCGTTGGCGTCGTTGGGCAGGCCGGTCATCATCGCGACCTTCCCGCTCTGCATCAGCGATCGTTCGTTCGTGTCGGCGATGGCCATGGCGTTCGGCGAGAAGCCCTTGTCGATCATCTCGGTGAGGTAGCGGAGCCCGCCGATCGTCGCCTCGTCGGCGAAGCCGGAGCGGCTGTCGCGCAGCACCCAGCCGTCGTTCTGGAAGATCGCCGGATAGAGCGCTCGTTGCCGGTCGAGCGGCGCGGCGTAACCGAAGACGGACTGCGCCGGGTCGCGCAGCGCTCCCGCGGCGTCGACGACGTGCTGCCACGTCCACGTCTCGTCGGGGTAACCGATGCCGGCCTTGTCGAACAGCTCGCGGTTGTAGTACAGGCTGATCGTGTCGAAGTCCTTGGGGATGCCGTACTGCTCGCCGTCGAACTGGTAGAGCCGCACCAGGTTCTGCGGGTGGTCGGCGAGGGTCTCGCCGGCCGTCCGCAGCCGCGCACCCAGCGGCAGCAGGGTCCCGTACTTGGCGAACTTCTGGATGTTGGGCGCGTTCATCCAGAACACGTCGGCGGCGCCGCCGCCGGTGATGGACGTGCGCAGCCTCGTCCAGTACGTGACGAACGGGGTGAGCTGGATCGTGATCTCGATGTCGGGGTGGTCCTTGCGGAACTCGTCGACGACCTGCTGCATCGCCGGTACCTGGTCCTTGTCCCAGACGGCGTAGCCGATGCGGGCGCGCCCGCCACCGGCGTTGAAGGCCGGGCCGGCCGAGGAGCACGCCGCCGACGCGGCCATCGGGAGCGGCAGCGCGGCCAGCGCGCGCAGGACGGTGCGGCGGGAGAGCGGCGGGCTCGCAGGCGGGCTCTCAGGCGGGCTCTCAGTCGGGTGGTGCAGAGGGACGTGCGTCATTGCCGACCTCCACGGAACGGGGGATGGGGGGAGCGGTGAGGGGTGGGTGGACGATCGCCGCGATCAGCGGGGTGGTTCGGATGGCCAGCTGCAGCGCGGAACGGACGGCCCCGAGCACGACCGCCTCCGGGCCGAGCTGCGAGAGCACCAGCGGCATGGTGGTGAACACCGGCCGGTCGAGGTGGCGCTCGACGCCGTCGAGCAGCGGCCGGCCCGCGCGCGAGACGCCGCCGCCGATCACCACCATGTCGGGGTCGAACGCCTTCATCACGAACTCGACGTTCTTCGCGAGGTGTCGGTAGAACACCTCGACCCGCTCCGCGGCGCCGGCGTCGCCGGCGAGCGCGGCGCGGAACGTGCCGTCGACGGTCGAACCCGGGCCCGCGAGCAGCTCTTCGGTGTCGAAGAACAGGTCGGGGATGCTGCCGAGCTCGCCGGCCGCGCCGTGGCGGCCGAGGTGCAGGTGGCCGTCGACCATGATGCCGGCGCTGGTCCGGCGGCCGGCCAGCAGGTAGACGACGTCGTCGACCAGCCGGGCGGCACCCAGCCAGTGCTCGGCGAGCGTCGCCATGTTGGCGTCGTTGACGATGCTGACCGGGACGCCCGACCAGCGGTGGAAGTGCTTCTCGAGGTGCACACCCGTCCAGTCCGGGATCACCGAGCTGAGGGTGACGCGGCCGCCGGGGTCGACGATGCCGGAGACGCCGAGGCTCATGGCCAGCGTCTCGCCCGGCTCGACCCCGACGGCGGCCGTGGCGTCGGTGATCAGCGACCGGACCGCGACCAGCCGCTCGGTGCCGGCCGCCGTGCGGTCGATCGGGCGCGACTCGGTGTGGCGAGCGGCGCCGGTGATGTCGGCGACGATCGCGGTGAGCGTGTTGACGCCGACGTCCACCCCTACGACGAACCCGGCGCTCGGGTTGAGCCGGTAGGTGCGTGCCGGGCGTCCCGCCGAGCGGCCGTCGGCCGGCTCGACGGGGTCCTCCTGCTCGACCCAGCCCATGCCGATCAGCTCGGTGAGGATCGAGTCGACGGTCGGACGGGACAGGCCGGTCAGGCGGGCCAGCTCGGCGAGTCGTGTCCCCTCGTCGGGGCGTAGACCGGCGAGCACGCGCACGGTGTTGGCGTGCCGCTCGGCCGATGAGGTCGGAGCCACGGCATTAAGCTAGCCGGGTTGCATAATTGCCGCAAGGTAGGTCATGGTGGTTTTGGACATGTAAGGGTTGACGCGCACTAGCCGGTTACATCAGGGTGGATTCGTGACGTTCCACCTGAAAGGTCCTGATCCACATCCCGACCCGCACAACTGGCGCACGGTCGCCCGCCACCGCACCGTCGAAGGCCGGATCCGCCACCAGATCTGCCGATGCGGCGCGACCCGCGTGCTGCTGGGTCGCCAGGAGCGCTGGCGCTCGACCGAGACCACGTGCTCGGCGCCGCCCGTGACCATCCCGGCGCCGACGGGATGGCCGCACCGCAAGGGCTGGGTGGAGTCGGGCCTGTTCCGGACAGAAGGGCGCTAGCGCGTCTCGCCCGCCCGCACGGGCGCGAGCGCCGCCGCCAGCGCGTCGGTGGCGCTGCGTCGGAACGCGACGACGGTGGGTGCGTCGGGCAGCATCGACAGCACGCCGTGGTACACGCCGGTCACGGCCTCGAGCTGGCACGGCACCCCGGCCTCCGCGAGGCGGCCGGCGTACGCGGTGTCCTCCGCGTGGAACAGGTCGAGGTCACCGACGCCGATCCAGGCCGGCGGCAGCCCGCTGAGGTCCTCGCGGCGAGCGGGGACGGCGTACGGGCGGTTCTCCTCGGCGCCGGGCCGGTGGCCGAGGTAGGACGTCCAGCCGTACATGTTCGACGCCGGGCTCCAGACGAGCGTCCGCGGTTGCGATTCGTCGAGCGTGGTCCGGTCGTCCAGCATCGGGTAGACCAGCAACTGGAAGCACACCGGCACCTCGCCGCGGTCGTGCGCCAGCTGCGCGAGCGCCGCCGCGAGTCCGCCGCCTGCGCTTTCGCCGCCGATGGCGATGCGGTCGGGGTCGACACCCAGGTCCTCGGCGTTGTCGTGGAGCCAGCGCAGGCCCGTGTAGCAGTCCTCCAGCCCCGCGGGGAACGGATCGGCCGGGGCGAGGCGGTAGTTCACGTTGACGACGGTGATGCCGAGGTCGCGCGCGATCCGGCTGCAGAGGGCGTGGTCGCCGGCGGCGTCACCGAGCACGTACCCGCCGCCGTGGATCCAGAGCAACGCACCGGACGGGCGGGCCCGCTCCGCGGTGCCGTAGACGTGCACCTGGACCGGCGGATGACCATCACGCCCCGCGACGGTGTGCGTGGTCAGCTCCACGCCGTCCGCGACCTCGCCCACGGGCAGCGGCAGCGCGTTGATCAGCCGGACGACGACGTTCGACCGGATGTCCAGCGGGATCCGCAGCAAGGGGAGCCCGCGCAGCTCCGGCAGCACGGCCTCCAGTGCACGCGCCTGCGCCCGGATCGCGCGGGCGAGCGTGACCCCGACCGCAACCGTGGCCGCTCCCAGCAATGCCGTTCTGAAATTCATCAGGAGGCCCGTCCCGTCGCCGTCGCCCGTCGTTCCTGATCATTGTGCCCGGGACGGGCAAATCATCATTGTGCCCGGGACGGGCGGATCACCGATCGGTTCAGGTGGGGGAGCGCCGCAGCGCGCGGGCCTTCCCGACCGCCGCGGTGACGGTGTCGCGGCCGACGTGCAGGCCCTTCCGTGCGGCCCGCCCGCCGAGGTTCGCGAGGTAGGAGGCGTGTCCGGGCAGTGTCGGTGGGAACAGCTGTACCCGGTTGATGTCGTGGGCGTGGTCGGCCCACCGCTTCTTGTAGGACTCGCCCGCGCCGAGGAACTCGTAGCTCTTCCCGGCATCCAGGGTTGCGCGGATCATGTCGAGCTGGACGATCAGCCCGGGGGTGAACTGGCGGTAGTTGGGGTCGTGCCCGGCCTTGAGCGAGAAGTGCGACTGCCCGTTCTCGACGCAGATCTCACCGGCGATGACCCTGCCGTCGAGTTGGAGCAGCGGGATCCGCAGCAAACCGGCATCGGCCGCCCAGCGGGCGGTGTCGCGGTAGAAGCGCTCGGTGTCCGGATGGGAGACGATCGCGGTGCCCGACTCGCCCTTCCAGCCCATGCCCTCGACGCGGAACAGTTCGGCGAGCGCCCATTCGAGGTCATCGTGTTTGCCGTGGACGGCGAACGAGACCGTGCCGGCCGCGTGCAGCTTCGCCCGGTTGCGTTCGAGCTGGCGCACCCGGCGCGGCTCGCGTCGGTCGAGGTATTCCTCGACGGTCGTGCCCTGCGGCACATAGGGGGAGCGTTGGACCCTTGTCGTGCGGATGCGGTGGCGGTGCTGACCACCGAGCCGCACCATCCGCTCGACGTCGTCGGGGTCGAGGTGGCTCAGTTCGAGCTGGGCGTGGGGGCGGCGCAGCAGCGCCGCGACGAGCTCGTCGGCCGCCTCCGCGTCGGTCGCGAGCGGGCCGAACACGAAGCTGTGCCAGTTGCTCAGGCTCGCCACCCGACCGGTGTGGTGCCGAGCGACGGGCATGACCGCGACCAGCCGACCCCCGCGTCGAGCCGTCACCAGCTCGGGCGTGCCCGTGCCGAACGCCCGCCACCACGTCCGGAACCAATCAGGCCGGTGAAACGGTGAACCATCGACCTCATCGGCGAGCCGCTTCCACTCATCGAGAACGGACATGTCCGTCGCAAGCAGTCGCGCGGCCGGTTGCACGTCGGCCTCCAAACCGGGCTGCGGCGAGTGGTGCAGCGGCCGGCGCGGTTGTTGCGGGTCGGCGGTGGCCGGCGGCGCGGGTGAGTTCGTCATCTGCGTCGGGATCGCGGCGCTCCTGAGGTCAGCGTCGGACAACTGATAAGTAGTCTGATCGGAAGTTTTGCACGTCTCCGGCGCCGGACTCCGCGCGGCCTGGCGGCGAGGTGCATCTGCGGTGCTGGCCCCGCTGCTCATCCCGCTCCTCCGGCCGTCGTCGTCCGCCACGACGGGCGGTTGAGACACCTAGAGTAAGCCCTCATTACTAAAGGATGGGTAAAGAGGGGGTTGATGGACGTGTCAGCCGCCGGTTGGCGGACATGCCTCGGGTCGATCGTGCGGCCGATCGGCGGCACACGCTGCGCCGGCACAGATCGCCTGCCTGGGCATCTTCGACCGCGGGCATTGCGTTCGCGCGAGCGGTCGAGTTGCACTGACAACAGTGCGTAAAGGACCGCGCCGCGAAGTCCACCCGACCAGAGCGCGTCTCTGCGCAGGCCCTCACATAGGGTGACGAAATGCGGCGAGCATCAGCTGCTCGTGCGCCGCCCCATAGGTCAGGACTTCCTCAGCACGGCCTAGATCCGCGGCAGCATCGTGCGGTCACGTGCCCTGCGCAGCACGGCGAGCAGCGCGTCGCGGACCGACATCCGCGCCCGTGCGTCCACGGTGATCAGCGGGACGTCTTCGTGGACGGCGAGCGCCCACCTGACGTCGTCGAGGTCGTGGCTGAGCCTGCCGTCGAAGAGGTTGACCGCGATCACGAACGGCAGCCCGATCCGCTCGAAGTAGTCGACAGCCGGGTAGCAGTCGCCCAAGCGCCGGGAGTCGACCAACACCAACGCGCCGAGCGCGCCCTGCACGAGGTCCTGCCACATGAAGCCGAAACGGTCCTGACCGGGCGTGCCGAACAGGTACAGCTTGAGCTCGTCGTCGACGGTGATGCAGCCGAAGTCCAGCGCGACGGTGGTCGTCGTCTTCTCGGGCATCTCGCTGGTGCGGTCGATCTCGGCGGCCACCGACGTGATCGACGCTTCCGTCGTGAGCGGGGAGATCTCCGAGATCGCGCCGACCGCGGTGGTCTTGCCGACGCCGAACCCACCACCGATGACGATCTTCACCGGGATCGGTGGCCGGCGGGCGCCGCGGTCAGCGGAGTGCTTCGAGTCCACGAATGATCCTCTCGATGGTGCCGGGATCGGTGCCGAGCTCGCCGTCGGGCCGGTGGACCGTGACGAGCCCTCGATCCGCGAGCTCGGCGATCAACACGCGGGCCACCCCGATGTGCAGCCGGAGCGCGGCGGCGACCTCCGCGACCGCAACGGTGCAACGGCACAGCGCGACGATGTCGCGCAGCTCGAACCGGAGCTGCTCCGCAGCCGCCAGTCCCAACTCGCTGGTGAGCACCTGGGCCTCGATCTCGATCGGGCTCCTGGGCTCCTGGCTGCTGCCCGACGTCATGACGTACGGACGCACGAGCGACACGTCGGATGGCTCGGCGGATCCGGCGTCGGGGTGACCGGTCATGTCGCGACCGTGTGCTTCAGCTCCTCGATGAGCTGAGGGCTGAGGGTGGACGCCGCCCGGTTGGCGAACATCGCCATCTCGTAGGCGAGAGCGCCGAGGCCCGCCTGCTTCGACGCCAGCACCCCGAGCGCGCAGCCGACGCTGACCGTGCACACGATCAGGTAACCCTGCGCCAGTTCGATCACGATCTTGTCGGGACGGCCGATGGGGTGGCACTCGGACACCCCGTTGGCGAGGCTGAGCATCGCCGAGGAGATCGCGCCGAGCCGCTCGGCGTTGCCGCCCTCCATGCCGTCGGACGTCGCGATGAGCAGCCCGTCCGACGAGACCGTGATGGCGGCGACGACCCCGGCCGTCTCCTGCGCGAACCGCTCGACCATCCAGTTGAAGTTCTGGGCCTGCGGGCTGGTTCCGGCAGCGGGGCGGGTCATGGCTGGCGCTCCTTCGTCTGGTGGTCGGGAGGGTCGGGAGGGTCGGGAGGGTCGGGGGTCGCGGCGCGCGTGAACCCGTCGACGAACCCGTCGAACGCGCGGCGCTCGGCCTCGGGGTCGCGGGGGAACGGCGCAGGCGGGCCCGCCGGCTTGTGGTCCGCGTGCTTGTAGTCGGTACTGCGTCGCAGACCCGGCGCGAGGGTGGCTCCCGGCACCCGCCGCGAGAGCCCACCACGTGCCGGGCCGGTCTCAGGACGAGTCTCAGGGACGTTCCCGGTGGCGGTTCCGGCACCGAGCGCGAACGACGTCTCGAAGGCGTCCAGGTCGGCCCGTTCCGCCTCGGGATCGCGCCACCGCTCGGATCCACGTGGTGGCGGAGCGAGGGGTATCGCCTCGGGGAGCTGGGCACCGGGAACGCGCCTGCGCAGCCCTGCCCGGCCGGCAGCCACGGGCTCAGCTCGCTCGGGGACCTGCTCGGGGGCCTGCACCGGATCGTCGAACCACCCGAACCCGGGATCGACGGGCGGCCCGACGACGAACGCGCGATGGGCGACCGGCTCGGCGACCTCCGTCGGGGCGGGTGGATCGGCCACCACCATTCCCGCGGGAACGGTGACGTTCGCGGTGAGCCCGCCGCCGGGTGTCTCGGTCAGCTCGACGCGCAAGCGGTGGCGGCGGGCGAGCCGGCCCACGACGAACAGCCCGAGCAGCCCGGACGGCGCGACGTCGAGCCGCTCGGGCTCGAAGAGACGCCGGTTCTCGGCGACCCGGCGCTCGTCGGGGAGGCCGATGCCGTGGTCGACGACGGCAACCGTGCAGGCGCCGTCGCGACGGAAGCTCGTCCTGATCTCGACCTTGGTGCGGGGCGGGGAGAACACCGTGGCGTTCTCGATGAGCTCGGCGAACAGCAGCACCAGGTCCGTGCCCAGTGCGGACACGAGCGTCACATCGTCGACGTCGTCGAGGCCGACCCGCTGGTACTCCTCGATCTCGGCGGTCGCCGAGCGCAGGACGGTCGTGAGCTTCGCCGGCCCGGTCATCGGCACCGGGTCGGCCGCTCCCGAGACCACCAGCAACTTGTCGGCGTTGCGGCGCAGGCGGGTGGACAGGTGGTCGATCTGGTACAGCCCGGCGAGGATTTCGGGGTTCTGCTCGTGGCGTTCGAGCCCGTCGACGACGGTGAGCTGGCGGTGCACGAGGTTCTGCGTTCGCCGTGCGACGTCGGCGAACATGCTGCTCACGTTGCGCCGGTTGGTGATCTGGCGCTGCAGCATCGCCGCCGCGGTGGCCTGCACGCGGTTGAAGGCCGCCGCGAGCTCCCCGACCTCACCACCCGCGGTCGTGCGTACCTCGGTGAGCTGTGGGAGCTCGCGCTCGATCCCTGTGTCGCCGACCGGGTCGTCGGTGTCGGCGATGCGCTCGAGGTCGCGTCGGGCGAACTCGGCGACGGTGATCGCGGAGCGGGTGAGGCCACGCAGCGGCCGCGCGATAGAGCGGCTCACCCCCGTCGAGAGCAGGACGACGGCCACCAGCAGCGTGGCGACCCCGATGCCGATCAGCGCGGCGTACGTCGCGGCCGTTGAGGCACGCGCTGCCGCGGCCGCCGCGATGTCGGCGGTCACCCGGCCCTGCACGAGCCGCCGCATGCTCGATTGCCGCTCGACGGTGGGCACCGCCTGGGCGCGGAAGGAGTCGACGGCCTGCGGGTTGTCGCCCAGCCGTGCGACCTCCTGCGTGAGCCGGTCCACCTCGCGCCCGTCGTCGCCGAGGACGGCGAGCGCCACGAGCTGCGCGTGCGCGGGTCCGGCCTGCCGGATGAACCGCTGCGTGTAGATCTCCGCATGCGCCGCGGAGTGCTGCCCGCCGACGTCGGTCGACCCCGCTCGCTCGGGCGCCGTGATGAGCGATGCGCCGAACTGGGCCGTCTCGTTGTCGGCCCGCAGCAGCGCCTCGAGCGCGGTGAGGTCCCTGACGGCGGCCGGATCGTCGGCCGCCTCCGGTTCGAGGCGCAGCGCGTCGATCAACGCCTCGCAGACCGAGTGGTGTGTGCGCCGGAGGCTCTCCACGGAGATGCCGTGCAGCTCGGCGCTGCGGCGCAGCTCGTCGAGGGATCCGAGGCGGGCCACTGCCGCGACGAGCTCGTCGGAGCCGTCCGCCCCGAGCTCACCGCGCACGCGCTCGGCGGCCGCGGCGGCGGCTCGCTGCTGCTCGAGCACCGGTCCGACGTCGGCGGCAGGGACGACGAGGAAGGCGGTGGTCACGATCAGCTCGTGCTGCAGCTGCCAGTTGAGGTCCCCGATCAGTTCGGCCTTGCGGGCCAGCGCGGCCGTGGCTGCCGCCGTCTCGGCACGCCACACCTGGCCCATCGCGAACGGGACGGCCACGAAGAGGAAGGCCAGCACCGGCAGCACGAGCAGCAGCGCCAGGCGGCCCCGCACGCCGAACCGGTCGAGGATCATCGGTGCCTCCCACGCCCGTGCGGGGTGCCCGCCGCAGGGCGGCGCGCGTTCGCCCGCACCATGTCCTCGATGGTCGTGCGAAGGTCCTGGAACTCGGGTGACCTCTTATCGGCGAGCGTGCGGCCGGTGGGGTGCTCGATGCAGATGTCGGCCGCGACCCGGCCCGGATCGGTGCTCAGCACGATCACCCGGTCGCCGAGGAACACGGCCTCGTCGACGTCGTGGGTCACCAGCAGGACCGTGGTCCCGGTGTCCGCCCAGATCCGCCTGAGCAGGAGCTGCATGTCCTCCCTCGTCTGCACGTCGAGCGCCCCGAACGGCTCGTCGAGCAGCAGCAGCGCGGGTTCGCACGCCAAACGCCCTCGCGATCGCGACCCGCTGCTGCTGGCCGCCGGAGAGCTTGTGGGGCAGCGAGCCGGCGTGCTCGCTCAGCCCGATCTCGGCGAGGTACCACCGCACCCTGCGGTTGATCTCGGCGCGGTCGAGCCCGAGCAGCTCCAGTCCGAAGGAGACGTTGCGTGCGACCGTCCGCCACGGGAAGAGTGACGCCCCCTGCACGACCAGGCCGCGCTCCGGCCCCGGCCCGGTGACCAGGCGCCGGTCGAGCCAGATCCGGCCGGCGGTCGGTCTCGTGAGGCCCGCGATCAGCGAGAGCAGGGTCGACTTGCCCGAGCCGCTGGCCCCGACCACGCAGACGAACTCGCCGGGGTCGATGCACAGCGAGATGTCGAGCAATGCGTTGCGCCCGGTGCTGTTGACGGGGAACCGCTTCGCGACGGCGTCGACGAACAGGCCGTAGGTCATGTCGTCCACCGCCCGACCCGGAGCCGCAGCAGGCGCAGTGCGACGTCGATGAGGACGCCGGCGAGCGCGATCACGGCCAGCACCGCGAAGATCTTGTCGGTCTGCAGGAACCGCTGGGCCCGCACGATCCGGTAGCCGAGCCCCGCCGTCGCCGACACCAGCTCGGCCACCACGACGAGGTTCCACGCCGCCGCGACGTTGACCCGTACGGCGTCGATGATCCCCGGTAGCGCGTGCGGCACGATGATCTTGCGTACGACCTCGCCGCGCCGCGCGCCGAGCGTCGACGCGACGTCGAGCAGCACCTTCGGCACACCGCGGGCGGCGTCCGCCGTCATGATCGTGTTGTAGAAGATCGTGCCGATGACGAGTATCGCGATCTTCGAGGACTCGTCGATCCCGAGCCAGATGATGATCAGCGGGACGAACGCGCTGGCCGGCAGGTACCGCAGGAGGCTGATCGAGGGCTCGAACGCCGCCTCCGCCGCCTGGTAGCTCCCGATCACGATCCCGAGCGGCACCGACACCAGCACCGCCAGCCCGAACCCGAGCAGCACACGGCGAAGCGTGGCCCACAGGTCGGATACCAGCTCACCGGAGACGGCCATGTCCCAGCCCGCCGACAGCACCGCAGCCGGTGACGGGAGGAACGTCGCGGGGGCCGACCCGGTTGCCGCGACCACCGCCCACACCGCGATGGGCCCGGCCACCGAGAGCACGACGAGCGCCCGGCGCCCGACGATCGGGATCGGGGCCCGAACGGCCAACGTCGCGGGTGCCCGGCGGGGCTTCCGCCGGCGCGGGAGCTCGGCCCACGCGGCGTGATCGGCGGCACGGTCTGCGGCGCCGTCAGCTGCGCGGCCGTCCGCGGGGGGTTGCGGGAACGGCGCGGTTTCCACGTCGAGGCTCGTCTCGCCGGATTCCGGGTCGCCGGATCTCGGGTCGCCGGATCTCGGGTCGCCGGAGCCCGCGCCCGATTGCGTGATCATTCCGGTGTGGCGTTGACGAACCGGTCGTCGAAGAGCCCCTCGACGGCCGGCCTGCTTTCGGTCAGGCCCGAGTGGACGACGAAGTCCGCGATCTTGGCAGCCTGGTAGTTCAGGTGGGCGGGCGTGGTGCCGGTGGTGATGCCTCGATGTTCTGCTGCCGCGTGAAGATCGTCGTTCCGTTGTCGTAAGTGCGGTAGTCGGCCGTGCTCACCCCCGCGCGCCTCGCCATGATCTCGATGGCGGGTTCGGGGTTCTCCTTGATCCAGCGCAGCGTGTCGAACCACGTGTCGACCAGGGCCTGCACGTCGTCGGGCCGGGCGTCGCGGACCGCGGCGGACACCACCAGGTGGTCGGGGATGGCGCCGGGGAACTCGGCCGATGTCGCGATCGCGCGGCTGCCGGGGCGCTGCAGCGCCGTCGACGTGAACGGCGCGAACGCCGCGACGGCGTCGACCTGACCGGCGACGAACGCGGCCGCCGCCGCGTCGGTGAGCATCGGGGTGAGCTCGATGTCGTTGTCGGTCATGTTGGACTCGGCGAGCGCGAGCTGGAGCAGGTAGTGGTCGACGGCGCCCTGCTCGACGGCGACCTTCTGTCCGCGCAGGTCCGAGATGTCCTTGATGCCGTCCCTGGCGATGATCTTGTCGTTGCCGGTGGAGTTGTCGTTCACCAGCACGACCGAGAGCCGTGCCCCGCCGCTGACGGAGCTGAGCGTGTCGTTCAACGTCTGGCTGTTGCCGTCGATGACGCCCGCGGCCAGCGCGTTGATGCTGTCGGTGTAGCTGTCGAAATAGCGCAGGTCGACGTCGATGCCGTGCTTGGCGAACAGCCCTTGCTCGGCTGCGACCTGCCACGGGAACCAGCCGGGCCATGCGCTGAACCCGAGCGTGAAGCGGGCGGCCGGGGCGCCGGTGGGCTCGGTCGCGCCGGTGCCGGCGCAGGCGGTGAGGAGTGCGAGCGCCCCTACGAGGAGCGCACTGGTCAGTGTGCGGGTGGTCCGGCCGGCTCTGCGGGAAGCCATGGTCATGCTCCTGGGCTGGTGGTTCTGGAAGGGGGGTTCACGCGGAGGGGCGGCGCGGGAGGTGACCGGAGCGCACGAGGCAGCCGAGGGTGTCGCAGATGACCCTGGTCGCGATCAACGACGTGATCTCGGCGTTGTCGTAGGGGGGCGAGCACTCGACGACCTCCATGCCGGCGAGCGGCGCGGTATCGGCGATGATCTGGATGAACTGGAGCACCTCGCGGGGGAGGAAGCCGCCCGGCTCCGGCCAGCCGGTGCCGGGGACGAACGCGGCGTCGAGGCAGTCGACGTCGAACGAGAGCCAGACGGCGTCGGCGCCGTCCCACGCGACCTCGAGCGCCCGCTGCGCCGCCTGCGCGATGCCCATCTCGACGCAGTCGGTGACCGTCATGACGGTGGTGCCCCGCTCCCGCCCGACCTTGACCCCGGGCCGGGGCGCCTGCCAGCCGCCGATGCCGATCTGCACGAGGTTCTTCGCCGGGACGTTGGGGATGTCCGTCGCGTGGAACCACGGGGTGGTGTGCATCCGCTCGTCGAGGTCGGTCTCCTGGGTGTCGACGTGCCGGTCGAAATGGATGATCCCGAGGTTGCCGCCGTTCAGGTGCGGGGCGACGCCGCGGACGGTCGGGTATCCGATCGAATGGTCGCCGCCTAGCACCACGGGAAATGCGCCCGACTCGTACACGTGCGACACGGCCTTGCTGATCTGGTCGAACGTCTTCTCGATGTTGCCGGGAATGGTGAAGATGTCGCCGAGGTCGCCGATCTTGATGCTCTCGCGCAGGTCGACGCCGAGCTCGAAGCTGTACGGGCCGTAGAGCGCGGAGATCTTCCGGATGCCCTGCGGGCCGAAGCGGGTGCCCGAGCGGTAGGTGGTGCCGCCGTCGAACGGGGCGCCCAGCACGGCGACGTCGTACTCCCCGCACCGGCGGACGTCCTCGACGTAAGGCGCCTTGAGGAACGTGTTGATCCCGGCGAAGTGCGGCAGCTCGCCACGGGAGAACGTCGGGATCCGCTTGTCGACGATCGACTCGGCGCCCGGCAGCCCGAGCTCGAGGCCGCGGGCCACCTCGCGGTCCCACTCGGTGGTCGGCAGCTCGGCCTCGGCCTGCACCGCGCGCGCGGCTTCCGGCCCGTAGCGGTCGTGCACCGGGTCCACACCGTCTGTGGTCATGCATTCCTCTTTCGGGTCGTGCGCATACGGAAGACTCACGCCGCATGGAGGGAGCATTGCTGGGTGTTATCGGATCGCGGCGAGTTTTCCGGCGACTGGGTGAAGGCTAGTCGACGATATCGGTTGCGCAAGTGGGCCAGAAAAGCACACCGTTGCTTTCTAACGAAGGCAAGTGGAGTGCATTTGCCTTTTCAATGTGGGCCCCGATCGGGGCGGCCGGGCGGATGTGAGCCGAGCGTGTGGAGGTTGTGAGTTCGCTATGACTGACCCGTGATGGGCCGACAAGGGGCGATCACGCTCTTAACGTCGATCACATGGCGCTTTCCCGCAGGTCCGGCTTGGCTGCCGGCTGGCGTGTCGGCGCCATGGTCTGCGCCCTGCTCGCGATCGTGGTGGCCGTGCAGCAGGCCCCTGCCGCGGCGCACGACCCGGCAGGAGACGAGTCGGCTGCCACCCGGGTGCAGGCACCACCGCCGGTCGCGGCCGTTCCCGCACCACTGACGCCGGCCCGCGGCACCGCGGCGAAGGTGGTCGCCGCGGCGACGGCGGCCGTCCCGGCGAACACCGGACTCGTGGTGGCCGTGCTCGACCGCGCGACGGGGGAGCAGGCGCTCGGGCCGGGCGCGACCGACCCCGTGTACACGGCGTCGCTGGTCAAGCTCGTGGTGGCGGTCGACATCCTCGACCGCTCGCGCAGCGCGGGCCCGCCGATCGCCGAAGGCGACCGCGAGCTGCTCCGGCGGGCGCTGAGTCGCAGCGACGACGCCGCGATGAACCAGCTGTGGGTGAGGTTCGACGGCGTGGGCGCGCTGGCGAGGGTGAGCGCCGCGCTCGGGCTGACCGCGACGAGCGCACCGCGCGACCCGTCGCAGTGGGGTGAGTCCCGGGCATCCGCTGCCGACCTGCTGGTGGTCGTCGACCATGTGCTGACGGGCATGGCGCCGGACGACCGGGCGCTCGTCCTCGGCGACCTGGGCGCCGCCACCCCGACCGCCGCCGACGGCTTCGCGCAGGACTACGGCCTGCTCGACGGCGCGTCGCCCGGCGCGGGCTCGGCCGTTCTGGCCAAGCAGGGCTGGATGTGCTGCATCGCCGGCGAGCGGTACCTGCACAGCATCGGTGCCGTGGGAGCCGACCAGCGGTTCGTCGTCGTGCTGCTGAGCACCCAGCCGCAGGGCCGGAGCTGGGACGCCGCGCGGGCCGAGCTGAACACCACTGCGCGGACGGTGCTCGCCGGGGTCGACGGCGGGTGACGGGGCACTAGCTCCTTGTGGCCCGCCACCGCTGCATGAGCGAGGGGATCTCCTCGGCGAGGAAGCGGTAGAAGTCGCGCATCTGGTTGAGGCGTTCGGCCGCGGGCCCGTCGGTCGCGACCACGGCGAGGCCGTCGGCGGCGAGCCCGGCCAGCCCGTCGAGGCTCTCCTTCTTGGCGACGCCCGCGTCGGTCCAGGCGTCGCCGGAAAGGCGGTAATGGTCGCGCCGGCTGCCGGGGACCGGCGTGCGCCGCACGAGCCCGGCCTGCTGCAGCATCCGGATCGCGCCGGAGACCGCCGCGGGGCTCACAGCGAGCTGCTCGGCGATGTCCGTGCCGGTCAGCGTCGGGGCGTCGGTGCAGACGAAGAGCGCGAGCACACGCGCCGACATCCGTTGCATGCCCATCTCCGTCAGCGCCAGCGCGAACCGCTCGACGTACGCGCGGTGCGCGTCCGGTGCCGTGGTGCTCATGGCCACATCATGCCCGAGCGGCTACAGTGTTCACACATTTGTGAAACTTGTTTAGAGTGTGTGGCATGAGGATCCTGTTGCTGACGGCCGGCAGCCGTGGTGACGTCGAGCCGTTCCTCGCCCTGGCTCGGCGCGCGGTGCTCGAGGGCCACGACGTGCGGCTCGGGGTGACCGCCGAGTTCGTCGACACCGTGCGTGCGGCGGGCATCGAGCCGGCGCCGCTGGCCGGTGACTACTCGGAGCTGGTCGCGGAGCAGGGTGTCTCGCCGCTGGCCGCGATCCGCTCGTTCCGCACGACGATCGTACCGATGATGACGGCGTTGCTGCGCTCGGCGGCGCGGGCGGCGACGGACCACCGGCCCGACGTGATCGTGCACCACCCGAAGGTGCTCTCGGCGCCGCTCGCGGCCACCGCACTGGGGATCCCGCACGTGCTGTGCGAGATCGTGCCCGTGGTGACGCCGACCAGGAGCTTTCCCGCCGCCGGAGTGACGACGGTGGACCTCGGCCCGCTGAACCGGCTGACGTACCGGGCGACCGGCGCGGCGAACCGGATGTTCGCCGGGCCGTTGCGCGAGGTCGGCGGCGGGCTGGGGCTGCGCCCCGGCGCCGCGGTCGCGCCCTCCGCCCGCTCGCTGGTGCCGATCAGCCCGGCGCTGCTCACGCGGCCTGCCGACTGGCCGGCGAGCACGGTGATCACCGGCGCGTGGCACCAGCCCGGCACGGAACCCGAGGTGGACGCCGAGCTCGCGGAGTTCCTCGCTGAGGGCGACGTCGTCCACGCCGGATTCGGCTCGATGGCCGCCGGTGATCCCGTCGCCCGCGGGCGGGCCGTGGTGGGCGCGATCCGGGCCGTCGGGAAGCGGGCACTGGTCACCACCGGTTGGGGCGGCATGGACGTCCCGGGCGACCTGCTCGGGCCGGATGTGCTGGTGCGCAGCGCCGTCCCACACGGTCGGGTGCTCCCGCTCTGCCGAGCCGCGGTGCACCACGGCGGTGCGGGCACCGTGCACGCGGTGGTGCGGGCCGGGCTGCCCTCGGTGGTGGTCCCGTTCCTCGCCGACCAGCCGTTCTGGGGGAAGCTGCTGCACCGCCGCGGCCTCGCGGCAGCGCCGCTGCCGGCCCGGAAGCTCACCGAACAGCGGCTGGCCGCAGCGTTGGCGGCGCTCCCACCCGCGGCGGTGGTCCAGCGGGTGGCAGCGGAGATGGCGATGGAGGACGGCTGCGCCGCGGCGCTGAAGGAGCTGGCGGCGCTGTAGTGGCCGCGCGGGGATGCAAGCCCGTGCAGCCGGATGTATGCGTCCCCGCACGCGAGGGCAGGAAAGCCACTTTCCTGCCCTGTGAGGGCCGGAAAGTGGCTTTCCTGCCCTCCACGGGCGCCCCACCTCCCGGCGCCCCGGGTGGTCGCGGCAACGTGTGCGTTGCGCACGCATCCTGCTCGCCGTACGCCGCCGTGCGGGCGAGGTGGGCTCTGGAGGTTGGGTGCGAGGGCCCGCACCTTGCACGCCCGGGGTGTGCTTTGCACATGGCCGGCCATGTGCACGGTGTGTCGACGGTGTGCAACGTCGGGCAGGGGCCTTGCGGCAGCCACCGCCGCGCCGTCCGTGCCGGCCCGCTCGTCCGTGGTGGCCTGCAGCGAGTAGGTGAGCCCGGTCTGTGCGCCCCTGCACGTCTCCGGAAGCACGCGGAATGGGTGCGGCACGCACGCCCGCCCGGCCGGGCCAGGCTGCCGGGAGGGGAAGCGAACGAACGGCACTCTCGTCCAATAGGTGTGGACGAAAGTGCCGTTCGTTCACCGACCCGAGGCCCGGCGTTGCAATCGGCGTGCAAGTGGGGTGAAACGCCGCTTTCGGATCCTTCCAGCACAACACCCCGATCCGGAGGCCACGATGATGACCGCACCGCAGTTCCCGAGCTACCCGACCACGGCAGTGTCCCGCCCGCCAGGGGTGACGATCGCGTTCGTGCTCTACCTCGTCTCCGGGGTGCTGGCGGCGGCCTTCGTCGTGCTCGGCGCTGTCCAGTCGCTCGCCAACCCGCTTCCCACGACCGATCTTGCTTCTGCGGGTCTCACCCCAGAGCAGGTGGAGCAGGCCGAGACCTTCGTCCGGATCTCGCAGATCATCGGCTCCGTCATCATCATGTGCGTGGTCGCGTTCCTGGTGGTGGCGGCCTTCCTGATGCGCGCCGGCCAGAACTGGGCCCGCATCCTGCTCACGATCGTGAGCGGCCTCGCGGCATTGCTGATCACGGTCGGGCTGGTCCTGCTGCCGGGGCTGCGGTCGGTCGCGGGCACCTTCGACCTGATCTTCTTGGTCATGATCGTCGGGCAGGTCGTCGCCTACGTCGTGGCGATCTTCCTGATGTTCCGACCGGCTGCGAACGCATTCTTCCGGCGCAGGTGAAGGGTACTTTCAGGCGATGCAACAGGCTGCATACCTGCGGAGCGTGCTCGACGACCTCTACGCGGAGGGCGGGGAGCATGACGCCGCCCAGCCGGATCGGCTGAGGCGGCGCCGCAACCTCGAGCCCGACGCCGCCGCGCTGCTCGCGTTGACCACCCGCATGCTCGGGGCCCGCCGGATCGTGGAGATCGGGACGTCGAACGGGGTGTCCACGATCTGGCTCGCCGACGCCGCGAGGGCCACCGGTGGCCGGGTGACCAGCGTCGACCTCACGCTGGGCGTCGACGTCGAGGCCAACCTCACCCGCGCGGGCGTGCGCGACCTGGTGGACCTGCGGGAGGCCGACGGGGGAGCCGTGCTCGCGGAGCTGCCGGACGCGAGCGTCGACCTGCTGTTCCTCGACTCCGAGCGGACCGAGTACGAGGGCTGGCTGCCGCACCCGATCCGGGTCGTCCGCCCCGGTGGTGTGCTCGCCGTCGACAATGCGTTGGCGCCCAGCCCCGACGAGCTGCGGGGCTTCTTCGCGCGGATCGCCGTCGACGACCGGCTGGTCAGCACCACGGTGCCGGTCGGCAAGGGCCTCTTCCTCGCCTGGCGGCCGGTCGCCGCGGCGGCTCAGCGTTCGTAGGTGTTGACGACGACGGCGCGGGCGAGGGTGTGGCTGAAGAGGTTGAAGCCGAGGAACGCGGGTGTGGCGGTCGGGGGGATCTCGAGGCTTTCGACGTCGAGGGCGTGCACGGCGGTGTAGTAGTGGTGCGGGCCGTGTCC
>NZ_JAJGSX010000034.1 GCF_021245725.1 Pseudonocardia sp. TRM90224
CGACGAGCCGTCGCCGCCCGTGACCGCGGATGCGCGAGATGTGGCCGCCCGGCGAGTTGGTGCGACATCCACCATATAATCGAATGGCAGAACGGTGGACCCACTGAAATCAACAACTTGGTGATGTTGTGCAGGATGCATCACCGGGAAATCCATGCCACGGAATGGTTCGTCCGAATAGTGGATGGCCTACCGGAGTTCATCCCACCCAGATGGGTCGACCCGGACCAAGTCCCACGGAGGTGCAGATGAATTCCGCGTTGCGGTTCGGCGTCTTCCTGCCCGCCGCGCAGTTCGCCGGCATGACCTCGACCGAGGTGCTGGACGCCACGGTGGCGACGGCGGTCGCCGCCGAGCAGGCCGGCTTCGACGAGGTGTGGGTGGCCGAGCACCACTTCCAGTCGTACGGGCTGTGCCCCTCGGCGATGACGATGGCGGCGCACCTGCTCGGCGTGACCGAGCGGGTTGCCGTCGGGACCGCGGTCACCGTCATGACCACGCAGCATCCCGTTGCGGTTGCCGAGCAGGCGCTGCTGCTCGATCAGCTCTCACACGGCCGGTTCCGGCTGGGGGTCGGGCGCGGCGGGCCGTGGATCGACCTGCAGGTCTTCGGCGCGCCGGCCGGCGCGTTCGAGGCCGGCATGGCGGAGTCGCTCGACCTCCTCCTGGACGCGCTGGCCGGGCCGACCGTCACCGGCCACGGACCCCGCTACCCCTTCCCCACCGTGCCGGTCGTGCCCCGTCCGCAGAACGGCTGCGCACCTCAGGTGCTACTGGCGGCGACATCGGCGGCCACCGTCGACCTCGCCGCCGCACGCGGGCTTCCGTTGCTGCTCGGCATGCACGCGGACGACACCGAGAAGGCCCGCGCGATCGCCCGTCACGGGACCGCGCGGTGTGACCACATCGGCGTCGGCGTCGCCTACGTCGCCGACACCGACGCCGAGGCGGAGTCGACGCTGCGCGCGGCGCTGCCGGGCTGGCTCGGCCCCGGGCTCGCCTCGTACCGCCGCGCCGACGGCCACCCGCACCGCACGCGGGACCCGCACGAGTACACCGAGCACCTCATCCGGATCCATCCGGTGGGCTCGCCGGCCCGCTGCCGCGAACGCCTCACCGCGACGCTGCGCGCGACGGGCCTCGAACGCATGGCGTTCCTCGTCGAAGGGACCGGGGATCCTGCCCGCACGCTCGACAACGTCCGACGGTTCGGTGCGGAGGTCCTCGCTCCACTGCGCGGAACAGGTAGTGCACTACTGATGCCGCGCTGAGATTCCTCGCGATGCTGGTCAGAGGCACCCCGCGAGCGAATGAGACCGCCATGACCGACATCCGCGACGACTCCACCCGCCCCACCGCGCTGCCGGTGACGAGCCGCCGAGAGGTGTTGCGCGCGCTCGGCGCGGCCGCGGCGCTCGCCGGGGTGGGGAGCCTGCTCTCGGCGTGCGGCATCCCGACCGCGGCACTCGCGCTGCCCGCGTTCGCCCCACCGCCCGACCCCGGCTGGACGGCGAAGCACGACATGACCGCCCCGCAGTACCAAAGCGAGTTCGACCGGCTCGCCAGAGGCGGCTACCGGCCCGTGGACGTCTGCGGGTACGCCGACGCCGGCCGGGAGTTCTACGCCGCGATCTGGGAGAAGACCGGTGGGCCCGCCTTGATCGCCCGCCACGGCCTGACCCCCGACGCCTACCAGGCGGAGTTCGAGAAGCAGGCCGGAGACGGCTACCGGCCGGTCCGGATCAGCGCCTTCGGCATCAACGGCCAGGCCCGGTTCGCCGCGCTGTGGCACAAGGTCGGCGGCCCGGCGCTGGTCGCCCGGCACGGCCTCACCGCCGACGCCTTCCAGGCCGAGTGGGACAGGCTCGCCAAGGACGGATACCGGCCGGTGGAGGTCTGCGGCTACGAAGAGGGCGGCCAGGCCCGGTTCGCCGGGATCTGGCACCAGACGGGCGGCCCTGCACTGGTCGCGAGGCACAACCTCACCCCCGCGGACTACCAGGCCGAGTTCGAGCGGGTGACGAAGGACGGCTACCGGCCGGTCCGGATCAGCCCCTACGCCGTCGGCATCGACGTGCGGTACGCCGCGATCTGGGAGCAGGCCGGCGGGGCGCCGTTCATCGCCCGGCACGGGCTGGTCTCCGGCCAGTACCAGGCCGAGTTCACCAAGGCCACCGACCAGGGTTTCCGCCCCGTCCACGTCAGGGCCGCCGGGGGCGCCATCAAGCCGCTCTTCGCCGGGGTCTGGGAGAAGCGCCAGTTCTCCCCGAACGAGCTCAAGGCCATGTCCGACGTCGTGGCCGCGTTCATGAAGACGTGGTCCGTGCCGGGCATGCAGATCGCGATCACCCGGGAGGGTCGGCTCGTCTACTCCGAGGGCTTCGGGCTGGCCGACACCGCGAGCGGCACGAAGGTGACCCCGGCGAGCCTGTTCCGCATCGCCAGCATCTCCAAGCAGGTCACCTCGGTGACCTGCATGAAGCTGATCGAGACCGGACGACTGCGGCTCACCGACACCGTCTTCGGCGCCGGCGGGCTCCTCGGGACGACGTACGGCAAGCAGCCGTACAAGGCGAACGTCGAGACGATCACCGTCCAGCACCTGCTGGAGCACACCTCGGGCTGGAACAACGTCCCCGACGACCCCATGTTCCAGAACCCCGACTTCGACCACGCTGCGCTCATCTCGGCGATGCTCGACAACCGCCCGCTCGCGACCACCCCGGGGCAGAAGTGGGAGTACCTCAACTTCGGGTACTGCGTGCTCGGCCGGGTGATCGAGCGGGTCACCGGCAAGCCGTACACGACGGCGGTGCAGGAGCTCGTGCTGGCGCCGTGCGGGATCACCGCGATGCAGCCGGCCGGCAACACCCTCGCCGACCGGCGCAACGGCGAGGTCGTCTACTACGGGCAGGGCGGCGAGACCCCGTACACCTGGCGCGTCGACCGGATGGACGCCCACGGCGGGTGGCTGGCCACCGCGAACGACCTCATGAAGTTCGTGACCAGGGTGGACGGGTTCGGCACGCGCCCCGACATCCTCAGCGCCGCGTCGATCACCACGATGACCACCGCGTCCACCGCGAAGCCCGTCCCCGCCGGCGGCTCGGGGTACGCGAAAGGCTGGTGGGTGCACAGCGACAAGAACTGGTTCCACGACGGGAGCCTGCCCGGCACGGGGACGCTCCTGGTGCGCCGCAACGACGGCTTCAACTGGGCGGCCCTCGCCAACACCCGCGACCCCGTCCCGAACAGCAAGATCACCGGGGCGATGGACGCGATGCTGACCGAGCTGAAGGGCAAGGTCGGGACCTGGCCGACCTACGACCTGTTCTGAAGACTCTGATCGCTGCCCTGCCGGTGCCGGGCCGGGCTGACGCCGCGCACCCGTTTGAAAGCGGTGCTCAGCGCGAAGCCGTTGCTGTATCCGACCCGGCGAGCGACGGCCTCCAGCGTGGCGCCGGGTTCGAGCAGGAGGTCGGCGGCCAGCGCGAGGCGCCAGCCGGTGAGGTAGGTCATCGGTGGTTCGCCGACGAGCTCGGCGAACCGGCGCGCGAACAGCCCGCGGGAGACGCCGACCGTGCGGGCCAGGCTCGCCACCGTCCACGGGCTGGACGGCCGGTCGTGCAGCAAGCGCAGCGCGCGGCCGACCACCGGATCGCGGTGGGCGCGATACCACGCCGGAGCGTGCCCGTCGGGTCGCGCGAACCAGGCCCGCACCGCGGCGATCAGCAGCAGGTCGAACAACCGGTCCAGGACGGCCTGCTGCCCCGGCTCGTCCTTGCCGATCTCGGTGTCGAGCAGCTGCAGCAGCGGCGACTCCCACAGTGCCGGGGTCAGCACCAGGGCCTGCGGCAGGGCGTCGAGCAGCCGGCGGCTGATCTCACCGCTGACGTGGTAGCAGCCCAGCAACGCCACCGTCGAACCTTCGGGGTCGTTGCCCCAAGCGCGCACGCCCAGATCCATCGTCGACCCGAGATCCGTGCCGTCGACGGTGGCGGGTCGCCACCCGGGGTTGATCACCACCTGCGGGGACGCGGTCGGGCTGTCCGCGAAGGTGAACGAATCGGGGCCCTTCAGCACCGCGACGGCGCCGGCGTCGAGCCGCAACGGCTCGCCCGCCGACGGCACCACCCAGGCCGACCCGTGCAACATGGCGATCATGCCGAGGAGCGCCTCGTCCTGCACGCGCACCGACCACGGCGGCTGCATGATCATCCGGACCAGCACGGGTTCCCGGCCCCGCGGACCGTCCAGCAGGTTCGCCAGCGCGTCCACCCGCCCAGGGTAGACGGACAGACATGGAACGTGGCTCCCTCGACCATGTTCCGCACCGCCGCCTCCCGATTGACTTCCCTCATGACAACGAACACAGCACCAACCCTGGTCGTCGGTGGCACCGGTACGAGCGGCCGCCGGGTCGCCGCGCAGCTGACGGGCCGCGGAGTGCCGGTCCGGATCGCGACGCGGTCGAGCCGGCCGCGGTTCGACTGGCAGGACACATCCAGCTGGGGCCCGGCCCTCAACGGTGTCGCCGCCGCGTTCCTGAGCTACCACCCCGACATCGGCGACCCGGACGCCGCCGAGCACATCCGGTCGTTCGCCGAGGAGGCACTGGCCCGTGGCACCCGCCGGCTGGTGCTGCTCAGCGGGCGGGGCTCGCAGAACGCGCTCGAGGCGGAGCGGGCATTGCGCGAGTCGGGTGCCGAGTGGACGATCGTGCGGGCCAGCTGGTTCGCGCAGAACTTCGACGACGGCTTCCTCACCGACCTCCTCCGCCACGACGAGCTCGCGTTCCCGGCCGGGCAGGTGGCCGAGCCGTTCATCGACGCCGACGACGTCGCCGCGGTCGCGGTGGCGGCGCTGACCGACGAGCGCCACATCGGCCAGGTCTACGAGGTGACCGGGCCCCGGCTGCTGACCTTCGGCGACGCCGCCGCCGAGCTGTCGGCAGCCGTCGGCCGGCCGCTGCGCTACCGACCGATCACCTTCGACCAGTTCGCCGACGCGCTGGTCGGGGACGGGGTGCCGACCGACGCCGTTGCCGGCACGGTTGCGGTGTTCCAGGAGATCCTCGACGGCCGCAACGCCCACGTCACCGACGGCGTCCAGCGCGCGCTGGGCCGGCCGGCCACCGATTTCGCCGACTACGCCCGCGCGGTCGCGAAGGCGGCCTGACCGGAGCTCAGGTGCAGCGCCGCCGTCCCGGCGATCAGCGCGGCCGATCGCGCGTCGATGGCGGCGTCGCGGTCGGCCAGCATCGTGCGCACCTCGTCCCACCGCTTCGCACGGCGCAGCTCTGGCATCAGCGTGCGGAGCGGGGCGATGCCGTACCCCGCCATGCGGAGCTGGTGGACGATCCGGGCGTCGCGGACGTCGACGGGCACGTAGGTGCGTGCTCCCCCGCCGGGCGCCCGGCGCGGGGACACCAGGCCCTCGGCTTCCCAGTGCCGCAGCGTGGACGTCCGCACGCCGAGGGCATCGGCGAGCTCGGAGATCGTCATGACGTCCGAGGGGAGCGCGTCGTCGACCCGTTCCGCGGTGATCACGGCGGCCGCACGACGGGCCAGCGCGACGTCCCGCCGCTCGGCGTGGAGCCGGGCGTGGGCCGCGTCGACCAGCGCCAGCAGCTCCGGACCTTGTCCGGACCGGGCGGCACGCAGCACCGCCTTCGCGTCGACGGGCCCGATCCCGGCCGCGAAACCGCGGTACGCGATCGCGGCGTGCACGTGCTGCTCGCCGTAGACGCGATAGCCCGAGCCGGTGCGCGGTGCGGCCGGCAGGACACCCTCGCTCTCCAGGTCGCGGATCTGCTGCACCGAGTAGCCCGACTCCCTGGCCACGTCGGCGGTCCGCAGCCCGGACTTGCGACCTGACACGAGTTTCTCCCTGGAACGCCCGAGCGAAGTCCACACAAGCACTTCAAGCTGACACTAGAACACATGGGCATCGCCGAGATCATCGAGTTCCTCGAGCAGCAGGGTGGCCTCCTGACCCTGCAACCCCAGCCGGGCGACGGCTCGCCCGAGATCGCCTGGGGCGACACGTTCTTCTACTACGCACCCGACGGCGTCGTGCCGAGATCCCAGCCCTTCGCGACCATCGTGACGAAGGACTACCCCGACGACCGCCGCTCCCGCCTCGACCGTCCCGGGGCGTTCCGGCTGAACATCTTCGCCGGGAGCGACGAGTTCCGCACGCGGCTCGGGCACGACCCGAAGGAGGAGCCCCCGCACGCGATCGACCCGAGCGGCACCGACGTCCTGTTCCCGCACCCGGTCTACGGGCCACTCGGCTGGATGGCCATCGTCGAACCGGGACCCCGGACCGATCAGCTCGCCCGCGAGCTGCTCCGGACCGCGTACGGCCTGGCCCGCAGGCGCTACGACCGGCGCGCCACGAGCGGCTGACGGTGATCGTCTTCAGCCGAGCAGGCCGCGGAGCAGCGCGCGGATGCCCGTCTCGACATCGCCGCCGGCCTGCAGCACCAGCTCGTGCAGGATCACGCCGTCGAGGTGGTCGAGCAACATGCGGCAGTGCTCGTGCGGCGCCGGGGAGCCCAGCTCGCGCAGCTGCCAAGCGGCCCACTCCACCAACTGGGCTCGGCTGCGCAGCAATGCGGCACGCAGCTCGGGGCGGGCGAGACTCTCCAGGAAGAGCGCGTAGCGGGCTGCCGTCCGGGCCCGGGCCGGGCCCACCGCATGCCGGACGAACCCGACCAGCGCCTCGGCGAGCGCGTCCGCGTCCGCGGGCGGATCCGTCCCGGCGAGCCCGGCCCACTCGGCGCGGTCGAGCGCCTCGATGTGCGCCACCAGTCCGCTGACCAGCGCGTCGCGCGTCCGGAACACGTTCGACGTCGTCCCGGCAGGCACTCCGGCCGCGGCGTCGATGGCCCCGTGCGTGAGCCGCCGCATGCCTCCCCCGCCCAGCACCTCGACCGCGGTGTCGAGCACCTGCTCCCGTCGGGACACGTCACCTCACTATGTTTCTAGTGCCATTTCACTATGAAGATAGTACCGTCAGGTTCATGATGAGATCAGCGGCTATCGTCGGGGGCGGCCTCGCGACCGCCATCCACCTGCGCCACAACGGCTGGCGGGTCGACGTGCTCGAACGCGCCGCGACCCACCCGACAACGGGCACCGCGCTGGGCATCTGGCCGGCAGCGTTGAAGGCGCTCGACACGCTCGGGGTGGGCGCGACGGTCCGCACGATCGGCCGTGCCCAGTCGGGAGCGGTGTTCCTGCGACCGGACGGCAGCCGCATCGGGGCCATCGACAGCGCGGCACTCGAACGCCGCAGCGGCGACGCCGTGCATCTGATCTCCCGACCCGCCCTGCTCGGGGTGCTCGCCGCGGCCGCGGGACCCCTGCGGTTCGGTGTGGAGGCACCCGACGTACGGGAGCTGGCCGGGTACGACGTCGTGGTCGGCGCCGACGGCCTGCACAGCCGCGTCCGCGACGCCCTCTTCGGCCCGGGGTTCCGCCCGCGCTACACCGGGCACACGGTCTGGCGCGGCGCGGTACCCGCGGACCTCGGCGTAACGGCCCAGACATTGGGCAGGGGTGCCATCTTCGGGATCACCGGGCAGGAGGGCGGGCGCACGAACTGGTTCGCGACCGCCCACGCGCCGGAGGGACAACGCGAGCCGGGCAACGAGGTGGCCGCGCTGAAGGAACGGTTCGGGCACTGGCACGAGGACGTCCGCGCAGTGCTCGACCTGGTCACCGAGGACGAGGTGCTGCACCACGACCTGCACCACCTCGACCCGCCGCTGCCGTCGTACGTCACGGAACGCGTCGCCCTCATCGGCGACGCGGCGCACGCCATGACCCCGGACCTCGGACGGGGTGCCTGCGAGGCGATCGTCGACGGCCTGTCGCTCGCCGAGCAGCTCGTCCACGACCCCGACGTGGCCTTGGCACTGGCCTCGTACGACCGCGAACGCCGGCCGCCGACGCAGCGGCTGGCCCGGATGTCGCGGCTCATGAACCGGGCCGTCGGGGTGCGCCGATGCCTCCCGCTGCGCGATGCGGCGCTCGGCCTGGTCCTCCGATTCGGCCGGCCACCCGCCTGACTCCGGCCAGCTGTCGCGCCGGCTGTTGCCCGGCCGCGACGTCACGACGATTATTCGCGGTGCGATGGCCGACTCCGATGAGGGCAGGACGCAGCGACCACCCGCACCGAACGACGCTGTTCCGGACGTCCGGGCCGAGCTGGACGCCGAGGGGTTCGTCGACCCCGAGGAGATCGGGCGCGGCGGGTTCGGTGCGGTGTTCCGGTGCGGCCAGCCGGAGCTGGACCGGACCGTCGCGGTCAAGGTGCTGACCTCGCACGTCGACCCGGACAACCTGGAGCGCTTCCTGCGCGAGCAGCGGGCGATGGGACGGCTGTCCGGGCACCCGCACATCGTCACGATGATGCAGGTCGGGACCACGGCGTCGGGCCGCCCGTACATCGTCATGCAGTACCACCCGAAGGGCTCGCTGCACGAGCGGATCCGGCAGAAGGGTGTGCTGGACTGGGCAGCGAGCCTGCGGCTGGGCGTCAAGATCTGCGGGGCGCTGGAGGCCGCGCACCGGGCCGGCACACTGCACCGCGACGTCAAACCGGCCAACATCCTGCTCACCGAGTACGGCGAGCCCCAGCTCACCGACTTCGGCATCGCGCGCATCACCGGCGGCTTCCAGACCTCCGCCGACGCCGTCGCCGGGTCACCCGGGTTCACCGCTCCGGAGCTGTTGCGGGGTCGCCGCCCCACGCCGGCTTCGGACGTCTACGGGCTCGGCGCGACGCTGTTCTGCGCGCTGACCGGGCACGCGGCGTTCGAACGGCATTCCGGCGAGGAGCTCTTCGCGCACTTCGTGCGGCTCACCACGCAGCCGGTGGCGGACCTGCGGGAAGGCGGCGTCCCCGACGACGTCTGCCGGCTCGTGGAGCAGGCGATGTCCGCCGACCCCGCCGGACGGCCCGCATCCGCCGCGGCTTTCGGCGAGCAGCTGCGCACGGCGCAACGTCGGCACCAGCTGGTGGTCGACGACATGGCGCTGCCCGCCGACATCCAGGCCGCACCGGCCCGGCGCGCCGACCCAGGCGCGACCGGTGTCGCAACCGGGCACGCAACCGGGGTCGCAACCGGATTCCCGACCGGGACGCACCGCGGCCCGGCCCCGACGCCCACCACTCCCCCGGCGCCGGCCGCGAAGTTCCGGCCGCCACCCACACCCGCGGTGACGCTGGTCCCCCGGGAGCGGCTGATCACGGCGCTGCGCGGGACCCGGGCGCGCCGCTTGACGCTGATCCAGGCGCCCAGCGGGTTCGGCAAGAGCACGCTCGCCGCGCAGTGGCGCGACGTGCTGGCCGCCGAAGGCGTCCTGGGGGCCTGGCTGACCGTCGACGAGGACGACGACAACGTCGTATGGTTCCTGTCGCACCTGATCGAGGCGGTCCGCCGGATCCGCCCGCAGCTGGCCGAGGACCTCGCGCAGCTGCTGGCCGAGCACCTCGACGAGGCGGCCCGGTACGTCCTGACCGCGCTGGTCGACCGGATCGACGCAGGCGAGGCCGACGTCGCGCTGGTGATCGACGACTGGCACCGGGTCGGCAACGAGCAGTCGGTCGCCGCGCTGGCGTTCCTCCTGGAGAACGCCGGCGAGCGGCTGCGGGTGATCGTGACCAGCCGATCACGGGCCGGCCTGCCGCTGGGCAGGCTGCGGGTGCGCGACGAGCTCGTCGTGATCGACGCGGCCGCCTTGCGGTTCGACCCGTCCGAGTCGCGGTCGCTGCTCGTCGATGTCGGGCAGCTGCGCCTGGCGGGCTCGCAGGTCGAAGCGCTCACCGCCACGACCGACGGGTGGGTCGCCGCGCTGCAGCTGGCGGCGCTGTCCCTGCGCGGAGGCGCGGATCCGGCCCGGCTCATCGGGCACCTCTCCGGGCGCGACGACGACATCGGCGAGTTCCTGGCCGAGAACGTCATGGACGCGCTGGAGCCGGAGCTGCTGGAGTTCCTGCTGCTGACCTCGATCACCGAGCGGACCTGCGGCAGCCTCGCCTCGGCGCTGACCGGCAACAGGCGCGGGCAGGCCGTGCTCGAGCAGGTCGAGGCGCGCGGGCTGTTCCTGCAGCGCCTCGACGCCGATCGCACGTGGTTCCGCTACCACCACCTGTTCCGCGACTACCTGCGCGCCCGGCTGGAACGCGACCGCGACGGCGACATCGACGACCGGGTCGACGGCCTGCACCGGATCGCGTCGAGCTGGTTCGACGAGCACAACATGCTCAACGAGGCCGTCGACCACGCACTCGCCGCCGACGGGCCCGAGGCCGCACTCGACCTGGTCGAGCGGGACGAGACCAACCTTCTGGAACGCGGCGAGATGACGACCTACCTCGGGATCGTCGCCAAGCTCCCGCAGCGCCTCGCCGGCGCCCGGCCCCGGATCCAGCTCGTCGTCGCCTGGGCGAACGCGCTCCTGCAACGCCCCGCGGCGACCGGCGCGGCGCTGACCCGGTTCCACGCCGCGCTCGACCGGTCCGACCTGCCCGATGCCGAGCGCATCGACCTGCGCACCGAGGCCGACGTGCTGCGCAGCGTCGGCGAGGTCTTCGCCGACCGGCTCGACGTCGTCGACGCGCTCCTCGCCGACGCGCTCAGCCGGCCGGACGCCCTGCCGACGCGTGTCGCAGGGGCCGCCGCGAATGTCGCGACCATCGCCGCAACACTCCGCTACGACTTCGACGCCGCACTGCGCTGGCAGGAGTTCGCCGCGCCGTACCACGCCCGGATGGGCCCGTACGTCGCGATCTACGGCCGGTGTTACGCCGGCATCGCGGCCAGGGAGCAGCTCGACATGGCCGCGGCGGCGGGCGCGTTCCAGGAGGCCGTCGAGCTGGCGAGCGCGTCGCTCGGCCCGAACTCGCACGCCGCGCGGCTGGCCGGGGCGCTGCTCGGCGAGCTGCGCTACGAGATGGGTGAGCTCGACGAGGCCGCCGGGTTGCTCGACGAGAGCGACCGGATCGGCACCGCGGGCGGCGGCGTCGACTTCCTGATCGCCCGCTACGCGACCGGGGCCCGGGTCGCGGCCGCGGTCGGCGACCGGACGGTTGCGGCACAGCGGCTGGCCGCCGGGCAGCGGGTCGCGGCGGACCTCGACCTGCCGCGGCTCGCCGCGCGGATCACCAACGAGCGGATCCGGTCGGGCATCGACCCCGATCTGGTCGACACCGCGCACGTCCTGGCGCCGAGATCGATCCCGCACGACAAAGGCATCACGACGACGATCGCGCTGATCGAGGAGGACTCCGCTGTCCGGCTGCTGCTCGCCGGCGCCTCGGCGACCGAGCGCGAGGCGGCCCGCACGCGGGCGGCGGCCCTCGTCGACGCCATCGACGCCGCTCGCCGCCCGCTCACGGCCCTGCGCGCCAACCTCCTGCTCGCGGAGTGCTGAGTGTCCGTCGACAACGACGTTCTGGCTGTTTGTTAGCGCTCACAACAGCCAAAACGTCGTTGTCAACGCGTCCTTGCGCGGAACGCTGCTGCTTTTGCGCGGTTGCCGCACTCGCGCATGTCGCACCAGCGGCGCGTGCCGCGGCGGGAGCCGTCCACGTAGAGGCGGGTGCACTCGCCGCCGACGCATTCCTTGATCGACGGCGCGAGCGGGCCGCCGAGCAGCTCGACCGCGGCCCGGGCGAGCGTCGCGAGCACAGCGTCGATCCCGCCCACCCGGTGCACCTCACCCGCGGCGGTGAGGGCGACCGCCGTCGGGACGCCCGCCGCAACGGCGTTGACCAGCGCGCGGTCCGTCCCATCGGTGCGCACCCCGGCCTGCCGGGCGAACGCGAGCCGGTAGATCGCCTCCCGCAGGTCGATCGCCTCGGCGAACGCGGCCGCGTCAACCTCGGGCGGCTCCGCCACCAGCCCGGAAGCCACCGACCAGCGCGCGAGCTCGGCCGGCGAGGTCAGCAGATCGTGGTGGTCGGTCCGCCGGTGCGCCACCGTCCCGGCGTAGTCGAGGGCCACATCCCCGCTGATGAAGAGGAAGTCCACGGCACCAGAGTAACCACCTGGACAGGTTATGCGCCCGGGTCTAGGGTCCATAACCACACTGATCGGTTAGGCGGGGGAGCCACGTGTCGTCGGATTTGAGCCAGTCGGAGGGCGCCCCACCACGGCCCTCCCGCGCCGCGATGGTCGTCCCACCGGTGTTCGTGGTGCTGTGGAGCAGCGCCTTCATCGCCGGCGTCATCGGGGTCGGCGCCGCTCCCCCGCTCCTGCTGACGTTCTCGCGGTTCGCCGCCGCCGGGATCCTCCTCGCGCTGATCGCGCTCACGACGCGGGCGCCGTGGCCGCGTGGGGTGAAGCTCGCGCACATCGCCGTCTCCGGCCTGCTCATCCAGGCGGTGCAGTTCGGGGCGTTCTACTCCGCGCTGTCGACGGGCCTGCCGGCCGCGGTGGTGGCGCTGTGGCAGGGCCTCAACCCGGTGGTGATCGCCCTGCTCGCCGCCACCTTCCTGCACGAGCGGATCGGGCCGCGCCAGTGGCTCGGGTTCGTGCTCGGGGCCGTCGGCGTGATCCTCGCGGTCGTCGACCGGGTCAGCTTCTCCGTCGCCGGCATGATCCTTTGCATCATCGGGCTGCTCGGGCTGTCCGTCGGCACGGTCTACCAGAAGCGGTTCGCCGCCGACCTCGACGTCCGCTCGGGCACCGCCGTGCAGTTCATCGTGAGCGCCCCGGTGATCGGTGTCCTCACGCTGGTGCTGGAGACCCCGCACATCACCGACTGGGGCTCGTTCGCCCTGGCCCTCGGCTGGATCGTGCTGGTCAACTCGGTGGGCACGTTCGTGCTGCTCAACCTGATGCTGCGCAAGTCGTCCGCGAGCAAGGTGGGCACGCTGTTCTTCCTGACCCCGGCCGTCACCGCGATCCTGACCTGGCTGACGTTGGGCCAGACCCTCCAGCCGCTGACGATCATCGGCCTGGCCATCTCCGGGGTCGGCGTGCTGCTCGCCACCATGAAGTAAGGGTCAGTACTTCAGAGCCCGCTCCACCGCGTCGAGCAGCCGGTCGATCGTGGGCAGGTACTCCTCCTCCATCCGCGAGGGCGGGTACGGCGAGTGGTAGCCGCCGACCCGCAAGATCGGCGCCTCCAGGCGGTAGAAGCAGCGCTCGGTGATCCGCGCCGCGATCTCCGCGCCGCTGCCGAAGAACACCGGTGCCTCGTGCACCACGACCATGCGCCCGGTGCGTTCCAGCGAGGCCTGGACGGTGTCGAAGTCGAGCGGCGAGAGCGATCGGAGGTCGACGACCTCCAGGTCGTGCCCCTCCTCGGCCGCCACGGCAGCCGCTTCGAGGCACAGCCCCACCATCGGCCCGTACGCGACGAGCGTCAGGTCGGCGCCCGGCTCGGCGACGCGGGCCTGGTGCAACCCCAGCGGCGCCGCAGAAACGTCGAGTTCCCCCTTCTCCCAGTACCGCCGCTTCGGCTCGAAGAAGATCGTCGGGTCGTCGTTCTCGATGGACTGGCGCAGCATCCAGTAGGCGTCGGTCGGGTTCGACGGCGTGACGACCTTCAGGCCGGCGGTGTGCGCGAAGTACGCCTCGGGCGACTCGCTGTGGTGCTCGATCGCGCCCACGCCGCCGCCGTAGGGGATCCGGATGACGACGGGCAACCGGATCTTCCCCATCGACCGCGCGTGCAGCTTCGCCAGCTGGCTCACGAACTGGTTGAACGCGGGGAAGGCGAACCCGTCGAACTGGATCTCCACGACGGGCCGGTAGCCGCGCAGGGCCAACCCGATCGCGGTGCCGACGATGCCCGATTCGGCGAGCGGGGTGTCGGTGACGCGGTCCTCGCCGAAGTCCTTCTGCAGCGTGTCGGTCACCCGGAAGACCCCGCCGAGCTTCCCGACGTCCTCCCCCATGACCAGCACCTTGGGGTCGGCGTCGAGCGCGTCGCGCAACGCCTGGTTGAGCGCCCTCACCATCGTCGCCGCCGCCATGCTCAGGCCCCCTCGATCGATGCCAGGTACGCCTCGAACTCGGCCCGTTCCTCGTCGATGAGCGCGTGCTCGCCGGCGTAGACGTGGTCGAAGAACTCGGCGGGATGCGGGTTCGGCATGGACCGGACACCCTCCCGGACGTGGACGGCCAGCTCGTCGGCCTCGTCCTCCACGTCCGCGAAGTAGGTGTCGTCGGCGAGCCGCTCGTTGATCAGGTACGTCTTGAGCCGGTGGATCGGGTCCTTGAGCTCCCACTCCGCGCCTTCCTCCGCGATGCGGTAGCGGGTGGGGTCGTCGGAGGTGGCGTGCGCGGCCATCCGGTAGGTGAGCGCCTCGATCAGCATCGGGCCGCCGTTGCTGCGGGCGTGCTCGGCGGCCGCCTTCGTGACGGCCATGCAGGCGAGCACGTCGTTGCCGTCGACCCGCACTCCGGGGAAGCCGAAGCCCGCGGCGCGCTGGAAGATCGGCACGCGGGACTGCTTCGCGAACGGCGTGGAGATCGACCACTGGTTGTTCTGGCAGAAGAACACCACCGGCGCGTTGTTCACGGCTGCGAAGTTGAACGCCTCCGACAGGTCACCCTGGCTGCCGCCGCCCTCGCCGAAGTAGCACATGACGGCCATGTCGGCGCCGTCCTTCGCCACCCCCATCGCGTAGCCGGTCGCGTGCAGCGCCACCGGGCCGATGACGATCGTGTACAGGTGGAAGTTGTGTTCGGCGGGGTCCCAGCCGCCGTTGGTGACCCCGCGGTACATGCCCATCAGGTCGATCGGGTCGACGCCGCGGCACCACGCCACGCCGTGCTCGCGGTAGCTGGGGAAGACGTGGTCGGCGGCGCGGATGGCGCGGCCGGAACCGATCTGCGCGGCCTCCTGGCCGAGCAAGGAGACCCAGAGGGCCAGCTCGCCCTGCCGCTGCAGCGAGGTCGCCTCCCCGTCGAACCTGCGGGTCAGCACCATGTCGCGGAAGAGCCCGCGCAGCTCGTCGGGGGTGAGGTCGAGCGGGTAGTCGGGGTGATCGACGCGCTCGCCGTCGGGGGTCAGCAGCTGGATCAATCGGGCCTCCCGGCTCATGTCAGCGCGGCCTCATGTCAGCGCGGCGCGCAGGCGCTGCGCCACCACGTCCAGCTCCTCGCAATCGCCGCCGACGCGGTCGGTCACGTGCACGCGGTACAGCTCCTCCAACCGCTCGTCGTCCACCTCGACCCCGATGCCGTCGAGCAGGTGGCGCAGCACGGCACGGCCGGAGTGCCGCCCGATCAGCATCGAGCGCTGCCGGCCGAACCGGGCCGGCTCCACGAACTCGTAGGTGGCGGGGTTGCGCAGCAGCCCCTGCTGGTGGATGCCGGCGGCGGTGCCGAACGCGTACGTCCCGACGATGGCCTTGTTGCGCGGCTCGTCCAGCCCGATCACCGCGCGCAGCGCCGTGTACGCCTCGTACACCGCGTCGAGCCGGATGTCGGTGTGCAGGCCCAGGCTCTCCCGCTTGTAGGCGAGCAGCGCCGCGAACTCCTCCAGCGGGGTGTTGCCCGCCCGCTCGCCGATCCCGCCGAGCGTGGCCTGCACCTCGTCGGCGCCCGCCTGCACGCCGGCGAGCGCGTTGGCCGTCGAGAGCCCGAAGTCGTCGTGGCAATGCGTGGAGATCCGCAGCGGCGACGGCGCCCACTCGCGGATCGACGCGATCAGGTCGCCGTACTCGCCGGGCGTCAGCGCGCCCGACGTGTCGGCGACGACGAAGCACGTCGCGCCCGCCTCGATGCCGGTCTCGACGATCGAGCGCAGCAGGTCGGGCGCGCCGCGGCTGGCGTCCTCCATCCCGACGGAGATCGACTCGACGCCCAGCTTGGCGGCGTACGCCACGGCGTCGGCGAGCTCCTCGACCGCCTGCTCCCGCGTGATCCCCCGCTTGTGCTCCAGGTGCAGATCGCTGCACGTTGCCGCGATCTGGACCTGGTGGTTCGCCGTCCCGCCCGCCTGGACGGCCGTGTCGACGTCGGACCGCACCGCCCGGCAGAACGTCGTGAACCGCGCGGTGGACAGGGCCGCGGAGATGCGTGCGGTGGCCTCGAACTCGCTCGGCGACGACGCCGGGAAGCCGGCCTCGATGGTGTCGACGCCCAGCGCCTCGATCCGCAGGGCGAGGTCGAGCTTCTCCGCCGGCGTCATCGCGTTGCCGGGGGCCTGCTCACCGTCGCGCAAGGTGGTGTCGAAGATCGACACCCGCCGGGAGGCGCTCACAGCCGCCTCACCGGTTTCTCCCAGACCACGAACGTCATGCAGCCCTTCGGGCTGCGCGGCGAGTGCACGCTGCCCGGCTGCATCACGAGCAGGCTGTTCGGGCCGTACGTGCCGTCGTCGGTCTCCAGCTCCCCGCTGAAGACGTAGATCACCTCGTGCCCGGAGTGCAGGTGCGCGGGTGCGGCGGCACCGGGCAGGTAGCGCACGACGGCGGCCGCCGGACCGTTCTCGCCGGTCTCCTTGGTCGAGTAGAGCCAGCAGATCTCCGCACCGACCCGCCCGTCGGTGACGAGCGGCTCGAAGTGCAGGTCGCGGTGCCCGAACGGGCCGTCGGCCGCGCCGGTGAACAGCCGCGGCAGCAGCTCACCCAGGGAGTCCGCGGTGTTCGTGGTCGTCGTCGATTCGGTCGTTGTCGATTCGGTCATCAGTCCGCCACCCGTCCTCTGACGCCACCGAGCCAGCGGTGCGCGTGTCGATCGGCCGCCGCGTCGTCGCGGAAGGCATATGTCTTGAGCAGCCAGCGCTGTTTCGCCCGCTCCGGGTCGTTGATCTCGACCTTCTCCCGGCTGTGCAGGCCGTCCTGGTTGGCGAAGGTGAACAGGTCGCCCGTGACGATGCGGTGTCGCGTCTTCGGCGCCCTGACCAGCGCGTTCTTCATCGCGAGCAGGGCGTCCTTCGCCTCGGGTGGGCTGTCGGGCGCCACCGTGGTGGTCGTGTCCAGGTAGCGGACGCCGCGCTCTCCCACGAAGATCGCGTGCTTCTCCGAGACCGTCTGCTTGGTGTTGGTGTCGCGGGAGAAGACGTCGAACGGGGTGATGAACCACGGTTCGCGCAGCGCCTGCTGCTCCTGCTCGTCGAGCTGGTCGAGCAGCTGCGCGCTGCCGACGAACCCGGTGTAGATGAAGTCCCCCTCCGGGCAGCGCAGCCCGAGCAGCGCCGTGTAGTCGGCGCGGACGTCGTGCGCCGTGCGGTCGTTGTGGAAGACGAGCTCGCTGTCGCTGAACCCGGTCTGCTGGCCGCTATAGCGATTGATCGCGATCACGTCGGTGAAGAAGTCGCCGTTGTTGCGGCTCCCGTAGGCCAGCAAGGGGGTGGCGCACAGCTGCCCGAACAGCTCCAGCAGCACCTCACCGAGGAACGTGGTCTTCTTGCGGTACTTGTCGGCCACCGGATCGTCGAGGTCCAGAGCGGGGATGACCGCGTCGATGGGGCAGTTGCGCAGGACGTGCACCTCGGACGTCCCGGCGGCCCGGTCGGCCCGGATCCGGGCGCAGGCATCGGCGAAGAACGCCGGTACCGCGCCCCGGTCGATGACATCGCGAACCGCACTGGAGAAAGCCGGGTAGTCCTCGTACGGATTCTTGGAGACAGCATTCGCCGCGTCCCGCAACTCTTCGCGTTCGGCATCGGCGAGAACGTAGAAGGGTTCCATGACTCGCGTTTCTCGGAGAGCGACTTGTGGTCGTCACCGAGCTTCGACGCAGCGCCTTCCCCGTGTCATCGGCCGGCCGGACCAGGCGCTGCGCCACCTCATCCCCGAGCGGTCGAGAGCCCTTCGAGAGTGGACCTGCGCGGTGCGGCCTCCACCATTGGTGGAGATTCGACCGGTTCCGGAGAATCGAGCACGCGCTGCATCAGCAGCACCGCCTCGAGCCGGTTGCGCACACCCAGCTTCGTGAGCATGTGCGAAACGTGGCTTTTGACCGTTGCTGGCGAGACCTTGAGCTTCGCCGCGGCCTCCGCGGTGGTGCATCCCGTCGCGAGCATCGCCAGCACCTCGCGCTCCCTGCTCGTAAGCAGCCGCAGCGACAGGTGGTCGGGGACGTGGCTCTCGGCCGTCCCGGCGGCCACAGGCGTGCCGCCGCCACCGGTGTAGAGCTGGAGCAACTCGGGCGAGAGCACCACGTGCCCCGACGCGACGGCCCGGGTGGCCGCGCTCAACCGCTCGACCTCCATGTCCTTGACGACGCACCCGGCCACCCCCGAGGCGAATGCGGAGTCGAGCCGGCGCCTGCTCCACCCCACCCCGACCAGCAGGACCTTGACCTGATGCGCCACCAACTCACGCGCTGTGTGCGTGTGATCACCCACCGGACCGACCCCGAGAACGGCCACGTCGACATTCGCCAACGGCCATTCCCGCACCGGTCGTCCACAATCGATGCTGGCGACCACCCGTAGCTGCCAGGACGTGCTGAGCACGCTGCTCAGAACGTGCCGGGAGATCGGATCATGATCTGCCAGCAGCACCCGGATCTCCGGCTCTACCCGATCCCCCACGTCGAGCCACGTGTACGGCAATGCGCGCACGGACATAGCGCTCCTCCCCCCGAGACGCCGGCGTATCCCGCCGAGACTACCTACGGGCGCCCCCCGCGGTACGGCGCTCAACAGGCAGATAAGCGGCAGTATGGGGAGAATTAAGCGGGACGCATCCCGCCGCGGGCACGATGCGCTTATGGGATCAACATTGGCGCAGAAGGTGTGGGATTCCCATGTTGTGCACCGCGTGGCCACGGGCAGCGACCTGATCTACGTCGACCTGCACCTGTTGCACGAGGTCAACACCCCGCAGGCGTTCGACGGCCTGCGCGCCGCGGGCCGGGGCGTGCGCCGGCCCGACCTCACGCTCGGCACCGAGGACCACAACACCCCCACCATCGGGATCGACCGCCCCATCCGCGATCTCGACGGCCGGCGCCAGTCGGAGCTGATGCGCCGCAACTGCGCGGAGTTCGGGATCCCGCTGCACCGCCTGGGCGATCCCGGCCAGGGCATCGTGCACGTCATCGGGCCCGAGCAGGGGCTCAGCCGCCCCGGCATGACGATCGTCTGCTGCGACTCGCACACCACGACCCACGGCGCGTTCGGCGCGCTGGCGTTCGGCATCGGCGCGAGCCAGGTCGAGCACGTGCTTGCCACCCAGACCCTCCAGCTGCGGCGCTTCAAGGACCTCGACATCACCGTCACGGGCCGGCTCCCGGACGGCGTCACCGCGAAGGACCTCGTGCTCGCCCTGATCGCGACGATCGGCACGGCCGGCGGGCAGGGCCACGTGATCGAGTACCGCGGCGCGGCCGTCGCCGACCTGTCCATGGAATCGCGGATGACGTTGTGCAACATGTCGGTGGAGGCGGGCGCCCGGGCCGGGATGGTCGCCCCCGACGCCACCACGCTCGCATACCTGCGCGGACGTCCCGGCGTGCCGCAAGGGGCCGCCTGGGACGCCGCCGTGCGGGGGTGGACCGCGCTGCGCTCCGACCCGGATGCGCGCTTCGACACGTCGGTCGTCATCGACGGCGCCGCGCTGCACCCGTACGTCTCCTGGGGCACCAACCCCGCGCAGAGTGTCCCGATCGGCGGCCGGGTCCCCGCCCCGGCCGACTTCGCCGACCCGGAGGAGAGCGCCGCGGCGCGCCGCGCGCTCGACTACATGGCTTTGCAGCCCGGGACGCCGATGCGCGACGTCCCGATCGACACCGTCTTCGTCGGCTCCTGCACGAACAGCCGCATCGAGGACCTGCGCGCCACCGCCGACGTGCTGCGCGGTCGGCGGGTGGCCGACGGCCTGCACATGATGATCGTCGCAGGCTCGGCGGCGGTGCGCCGGCAGGCCGTCGCCGAGGGCCTCGACCGGGTCTTCGCCGAGGCCGGGGCGGACTTCCGGGCCGCGGCGGGCTGCTCGATGTGCGCGGCGCTGAACGAGGACCGGCTGCAGCCGGGACAGCGCGCCGCCTCCACCACCAACCGCAACTTCGAGGGCAGGCAGGGCAAGGGCGCCCGGACGCACATCGTCTCGCCCCCGGTCGCCGCGGCGACCGCCATCGCGGGCCGGCTGGCCGCCCCCGCCGACCTGTAGCGCAGGGAGCGAAATGGGAGAGAACATGCGCCCGTTCACCGTGCACACCGGCACCGCCGCGCCCTTGCGGCGCAGCAACGTCGACACCGACCAGATCATCCCGGCCCGGTTCTGCGTCCGGTCCACCCGCAGCGGGCACGCCGACTCGCTGTTCGCCGACTGGCGCGACGACCCCGGCTTCGTCCTCAACCGACCCGGGCACAGGGGTGCGACGGTGCTGGTGGCCGGCAACGACTTCGGTATCGGCTCGTCGCGGGAGTACGCGGTGTGGGCGCTGCAGGACTACGGCTTCCGAGCCGTGATCGCGCCCCGCTACGGCGACATATTCCGGGAGAACTCGCTGCTCAACGGCCTGCTCACGGTCACGGTGCCGATCGAGGCGGTCGAGGAGATCTGGGCGGCGGTCGAGGCGGACCCGGCCGAGCCGGTGACGGTCGATCTCGAACGGCTGCAGGTGCGCTGCGCCGGGAACGTCACGGCGTTCGACCTCGACCCGGACGTCCGGGAGCGGCTCCTGCACGGGCTCGACGCCATCGCGATGACCTTGCGCGAGGAGGAGCTCATAGTCCGCTACGAGGCGTCCCGGCATCCTGCGCTGCCCACCACCCGCTGAGCACATGAAGCTCTCCCAGTGCGCCGCGTTCGTCGCCATCGCCGACACCGGCAGCTTCACCAAGGCCGCGCAGGCCCTGGGGATCGGCCAGTCGGCGGTGAGCCACGCGATCGCCGGCCTGGAAGCCGAGCTCGGGGTCGCGCTCATGCGGCGGGACCGCCGGGGCGTGGAGCTGACCGACGTCGGGGTGCGCGTGCTGCACCACGCCCGGGCGACGCTGCTGCACGCCGAGCGCATGCGCGACGAGGCGAGCGCGCCGCCCGACATGCGCGGTTCGATCCGGGTCGGCACCAGCCAGAGCTTCTCCGCGCGGCTGCTGCCCCGGCTGCTGACGGAGCTCCGCGCGCGCTACCCCGATCTCGGGATCACGCTGCGCGAGGGCGTCGACGCGCGGATCGCGCACTGGCTCCGGGAGCAGGAGGTCGACGTCGGCATCGTGCAGCTGCCCAAACCCGACCTGGCCACCGTCCCGTTGCTGCAGGACGAGGTGTTCGCCGTGCTGCCGCGCGGGCACCGGCTCGCCGCGAGCACCGAGCTGACCGTGGCCGAGCTCGCCGACGAGCCGATCATCATGCCGTTCGGCGGGATGGAGCCGATCCTGCGCACGGTGTTCCGCGGAGCCGGCACAGAGCCTGCGGTGTCGTTCCGGGTGCACGACATAGCCGCGCTGGTCGCGATGGTCACCGAAGGGCTCGGCGTGACGGTGCTCCCGGCGCTGGCGCTGCCCGCCGCCCCTCCCACGGCCCTACCAACGGCCCTACAAATGGCACTGCCCGACCTCTGCGTGCTGCCCTTCTCGCCGCCCGTCACGCGGCAGCTCGCGATCGGGGTGCGCCCGGCCCCCACCCCGGGCGTCGAGGCGTTCGTCGCGACGGCGCTGTCAGTCGCCCGCGACGCCGGTTGGCACCGGGCTGCGGCCGAGGTCGTCCCGACCGGGGGCCGGTGAGGGCGCCACCACCTCGATGATTGCGGCCCCGGCCAGTGCGTCCGCGGCGATCGCGTCGGCGTCGCGGACGAAGTCGGTCCAGAAGCCCGGCCGGCTGCTGCCGCCCTGCATGAACCAGCGGGTGTGCTCGGTGGGGATGCCCAGGACGTAGAGGCCTGCGGCCGGCTCCCCGGAGCGGCCGATCGGGTGGTACGGGCTGCCGGTGACGGCCACTCCCCCGGTCTCGAACGTGCCGTTGCAGTAGCCGGTCCAGATCCCGCGCGCCCGCAGGGCGGTCGTGAACGGGGACGGGTCGCGGTGCAGGGCCGGGATCGGGATCCGGGCGTCGACGAGCGTATCCACCTCGACGTCCGAGCCTGCGACCTGCGGGGACGACACCACGAACCGGCCACGGTCGGCGTCGGCGGCGAAGCTCGTCGCGGGCCCGGCGATGCGTAGCACCCCGGCCTCCACCAGCGCCACGAACTGGTAGAGCCTGATCCGCGGCGGTCCGGCGGCCAGGAACGCCACCCGGTGCTGGTACCAGCCGAGGAACTCGTCGCGGTGCGACCGCGGGGTGAGGCCGCCGAAGTCCACCAGCTCGCGGATCAGGCCCCGCGTGTCACGCAGGACGTCGAGCGCCGCCTTGAGCGGCGAGCCGACGTTGCCGTCCTCGGCCTCCACGAGGTCCTGGCGCAGGTGGCCGAGCAGGGCGGCGTGGAAACCGTCGGGATCTCGGAAGCTCCGGCCGCGGAACGGCCTCGCGAGCCGGTCGAGGTCGATCCGGGGCAGGTCGGGAGCGCCGTGCGCGGCGGCGATCGCCGGCACGTCCGGGAGCCCGGACCGGGCGGCTGCCACCACCGCGTCCCGGAACGCCGCTCCCGCCTCGGGGCCGGCGGCACGACGCAACGCCGTAGCCCGGTACACGAGCTCGACCTCGGCGATCAGCCACGGCAGCACGTCGGCGCCGAACTCCACGGCGCCGTGCGGCTTGCCGTTGCGGGCGCGCTCCACGGTGCACAGGACAGTCGTGTAGCGGTGGTTGTGGTGCTTCTGGTTGCGCCCGCGGGCCGGCACGGGCATCCCCCCGCGCGACCCGGCCACGATCACCGGCTCCTCGCCGCTGCGGTGGTAGGTGAGCCCACCCCGGCCGTCATCCGTGAACCGGCCGCCGCGGCCGAGCGTGAACGCCGCCAGCACGTCGTAGAAGGAGAGGCCGAGGCCGATGACGCCGACCGCGGAGCCGGCGGGGACGGCGTCGAGCGGCATGTCGGCCGCGGAGTCGCCCACCAGGTAGCGCAGGCCCGGGTGAGCACCGGCGAACTCGGCGAGGCCGGCCTCCGGCCCGAACGGCTCCGGCGTCGCGTGCCCGGTCACCAGCACGACCCGGTCCGCGACCAGCTGCTCGTTACCCACCAGCGTCAGCCGGTAGCGGTCGCCCTCGGGTTCGAGGTCGATCACGCGGTCGAGCACCTCGCGCAGGCGCACGGAGGCCGGGAGGGCGGCCCTGATCGAGGCCAGCACCATGCCCATGTAGCGCCCGTAGCGCGCTCGCGACGCGAAGCTGCCCGGCCCGGGGAAGTCCGGGTCGTCCACGCTCCACCACTGGGCGAGCGACGGCCCGGCGCCCGGCCGCACCGGGCCGTCGTCGGGCGGGCCGGAGAACGCCGAGACCTCCTCGGCGATCGTGTTCATCAGGAACCAGTCGGGCTGGTCGGTCCGCCAGATCCGGCCGCACCCGAGCTGGACGTCGTCGATCACACAGAGCTCGATCGGCCGACGGCCCAGCGGTTCTACGGGCGGGTCTGCGAGCCGGGCGGCGAGCCGTTCCAGCACCGACAGCCCGCGGGGGCCGCTGCCGACGACGACGATCCGGTACGGCGCTGCCGCCACAATTACCTCCGCATGGTTCGGGAGCACCCGGAAAGCTCAACACCATCGGCGTCCGGCGATCAACACCGCGCAGTTCATGAAGCCATGAAAGTCATTCATGCATTGGACACGTCGGGCCGGCGGTGCTTAGGCTCGAATCAACCCGGACCAGCCCTTTGGGAGTGGACGAATGGCCCCGCGCAGCGCGCTGCTGGTGATGGATCTGATCAACGAGATCGTGCATCCCGACGGTCGTTACGCCGCGGAGGGCTACCTGGAGCAGGTCACCACGCGCGGTGTGCTGGAACACGCCGCCACCGCGATCGCCCGCGCCCGC
Source organism: Pseudonocardia sp. TRM90224 (assembly GCF_021245725.1). Taxonomy (GTDB): domain Bacteria; phylum Actinomycetota; class Actinomycetes; order Mycobacteriales; family Pseudonocardiaceae; genus Pseudonocardia. The sequence continues at coordinate 23,842 of NZ_JAJGSX010000034.1, forward strand.
GCCGCGGGCATCCCGGTGATCTACGTCGTCGTCGGTTTCTCCCCCGGCCATCCCGAGTGCCCCACCGGCTCGCCGATCTTCGAGACCGCACGGGTGGAGCGCCGGCTCACCCTCGGCACGTGGGCGACGCAGGTGCACGAGTCGCTCGCCCCGCGGGAAGGCGAGCCGGTGGTCGCCAAGCACCGGATCAACCCGTTCTTCGGCACCGACCTCGACGTGCTGCTCCGCACGCAGCGGATCGAGACGCTGCTGCTCACGGGGGTGGCGACGGAGCTGGTGGTGCTCTCCACGGCGAGCGCGGCCGCCGACCGCGACTACCGCGTCGAGGTGCTGGAGGACGCCACGGCCACGGCCGGCAAGGAGCTGCACGACGCGGCGCTGACGGTGCTGGCGCGGTACGCCACGATCACCTCGGTCGACGAGGCGCTCCCGCCCGGCGGGCGCCCGTGAGGGCCTCCCGCATCAGGACGTCACAGCGGCTGGCCGGGATCGGCGGCTCGGCGACGTACGCCGTGCACGACCTCGTGCAGTCGATGCGCGCCGAGGGGAAGGCGGTACTGGACCTCGGCGGCGGTGACCCCGACTTCCCGACCGCGGAACACATTGCGGCAGCCGCGGCCGATTCGGTGCACGCCGGATTCACCCACTACACCCCGAGCCGGGGCCTGCCGGAACTGCGCACGGCAATTTCGGAGAAACTGCTCGACGACAACCGGATCAGCACCGATCCGGGCACCGACGTGATCGTCACACCCTCGGCGAAGTACGCGCTGTTCCTCGCGTTGACCACAATTCTGGATCCGGGCGACGACATCCTGATCCCGACCCCCAGCTGGGTCAGCTACGCCTCGATGGCCCACCTCGTCGGGGCCCGGCCGGTGTCGGTGCCGCTCCGCGCGGACGGCGGCTTCCGCCTCACCCGCAAGCTGCTCGACGCGGCGGTGGGCCCGCGCACCCGGGCGATCCTGATCAACACCCCGAACAACCCGACCGGGCACGTCCTCGACGAGCAGGAAGCGACCGACCTCGCCGCATTCGCGATCGAGCACGACCTCGCCATCGTCGCCGACGAGATCTACGAGAAGATCATCTACCGCGGCCGGCACATCAGCATGGCCGCCGTGCCGGGCTGCGCTGAACGCACGCTCACCGTCAACGGCTTCTCGAAGGCGTACGCCATGACCGGTTGGCGGCTCGGCTACATCGCGGGGCCGACCGATGTGATCACCGAGGTCCTGAAGGCGGCCCAGCACACGGTCGGCTGCGCCGGGTCGTTCGTCCAGCAGGGCGGCATCGCGGCGCTGACCGGACCGCAGGGCGACCTGCTGCGCATGGTCGACGAGTACGCAGCCCGCCGCACGATGATCGTCGAAGGGCTCGCCGCCCTCCCCGGCGTCACCTGCACCCCTCCCGACGGCGCGTTCTACGCCTTCGCCGACATCAGCGGTGCCGGCCGCGGCTCCGACACCGAGTTCGCCGAGTGGCTGCTCACCACGGCCGGGGTGGCGGTCACCCCCGGTTCGGCCTTCGGCGAAGGCGGCGAGGGACACGTCCGGCTTTCCTTCTCGGGACCGCAGGACGTCATCAAGGAGGCGCTCGAACGGATCGCGGACGCGTTCCGATGATCAGCGCTGGGCAGTTGACCGGAGTCAGGCGGTCGCCTGCAGCATCGCCGGATCGTCGAGCCAGGCCGCCCGGTCCAGGACCGCCTGGTGCAATCGCTGGAACCGCGAGCTCGGCTCCATGCCGAGCGAGTCGACCAGCGCGTGCCGGACCTGCTTGTAGACCATGAGGCACTCGGCGGTGCGACCGCTGCGGTAGAGCGCGATCATGAGGAAGTAGTACGGGTTCTCCCACAGCGGATGCAGGGCGGTCACCCCGTACAGCTCGCTGATCAGGCGGGAGTGGCGCCCCAGCGCGAGCTCCAGCTCGAACCGGCGCTCGGAGGCGACCAGCCTGCGCTCGTCGAGCTGGCGGGCCAGCGCGTCGACGACCGGCATCTCCCGCATGTCGGCCAGCGCCGGCCCCCGCCACAGCGAGAGCGCGCACTCCAGCGTGCGGGACGCCTCCTCCAGCCGGCCGGCGCCCTCCAGCTGCTGCGCGAGCAACGTCATCGCGTCGAACTCGCGCAGGTCGAGCTGGTGGGCGGAGAGATCCAGGACGTAGCCGGGTGATCGGGTCGCGAGCTCACCGACCCGGCTCCCCGTGGCCACGAGGTGCTTGCGCAGCTTCGACACGTAGACGTGCAGGGCGGACTCCGCGGTGCGCGGCGGCGCGCCGGACCACAGCGCGTCGATGAGGTGCTGGGTGGACACCACCCGGTCGGCGTGGACGCACAGCACAGCGAGGAGGGTGCGCAGCTTCAGCGCCGGTGGGGTCACCACACAGCCGTCCGCGTTCTTCACGTCCAGAGGTCCGAGTACGAGAATATTCACGTCATCCTCTCCGGAGCAGTCGTCGGCCGGATCGCGGCCGAATCCACGAGCTTCGACGCGACCGCCCGCCCGTGTCATCGGCCGATGGTGGAGGCGCCGCCCGCTCTCGTCCGAAGGGATGCCCCGACGCACCCCGAACTTCCCCACCGTTTTGTGCATCTGCGCGCTCCGCAGGCGCGCAAGTGCACAAAACGGTGGGGAGATTCGGGGGCCGGCTAGCCCTGATCCACCTCCTGCACGAAGAGGATCTTGTTGCCGGCCGGGTCGACCGCTTCCGCGGTCTTCACGAACCCGTAGTCGTTGATCTCCCCCACGGCGACGTCGACGGCCGCGCACGCGGCGCGCTGCGCATCGAGATCCAGCACGCCGACGACGGCCGTGGTGCGGCCGGCGGGCTCCGGGTCGACCGACACCTGGATCCAGGCGTTCCCGGTCAGCTGCCACTCGGCGACACCCTCCATCGGTACGAGGTCGGGGGCCCGCCCGATCCAGCTCTGGTACCAGGCGACGGCCTTCTCGTGGTCGGTGACGGGGAGGACGGCCACCACGCTTGCGAAGTTCGAATCGGACATGCGCCGACGGTAGGAGCAGCCCCGACCCGCGGTCTTGGAAAAAAGAAGACGTCAGTCAGTTGCGCAGTCGGCCAGGCTCATCGATTCCGGGTACTGCGTGGCGGCGAGGAACCGGCTCGGGGACATCCCCGCGAACTCCCTGAACTCGGCGTTCATGTGCGACTGGTCGTAGTACCCGTGCGCGATCGCCGTCCGGCCGAACGAATCCGCCCCGTCCCGCAGCGCCGCCGCCAGCCCTCGGAACCGGACGATGCGGGAGAACAGCTTGGGCTTCACCCCGACCTGGGCCTCGAACAGGCTGGTGAAGCGCTTCGGCGAGGCCCCGATCCGGTCGAGGATGCTCGCGACCGGGATCCGCCCACCGGCCCGCTCGATCTCGGCGACGGCATACGCCACGCGGGGATCGGTGCCGAACCTGCCCGTGAGCCGATCCGCGAGCCGATCCGTGATCCAGCGCCCGACCAGCTCCAGCCGGGTCTGATCGGAGCTCGCCTCGTCGAGGCGCTCGGCGAGGCGACGCGCCTCGGCGCCGATCAGTTCGGTCAGATCCGCAGTGGCGCCGGTGAGCTCGTCCAGCGGAACACCGAACATGCCCAGCGCCCCCGCGGGCCGCAGCCGGACGACGAGCACCCGCGACCGCACGGCGGGGGTCTCGATCACGAGCGGGCTCAGGATGAGCCCGGTGAGGCTCGTCAGCGGGTTGTCGGTGACGGAATCGCCGTCGACGACCCGGAAGGGCGCGTCGAGCTGCACGATCAGGTCGAGATCACCCGTCGGGTAGAAGCGCTCCCGCCGCTGCGCGAGCTGCCCGTCGAACAGCCAGATGTACTCGACGAGTCCGGCGAGCGCGCTCGGCTGCCAGGTCAGCTGCGTCCAGGAACCCAGCTCGGACTCTTCGCGCCTGGAGACGACCTCCACAAAAGCAGGGTACGACCAGGAGGCCTCACCACTCGTCTCCCGCGAACAGGGAAACCGTGCCGCTGCCGCGGTCGAGCCGGTAGACGAGATCAGCGCCGAAGGCCGCCAGGTAGAGACCGCCGTCGGGGGCCGAGGCCAACCCGCCGGGCCGGTTCAGGTTCGTCTGGAGCGCATCCCGCGGCACGATGCTCAACGCGGTGGATCCCGTTCCCACCACGGTCGAGATGGTTCCGTCGGGGGCGATCCGGCGGACCCGCTGGCTCCCCTCATCGGCGACGAGCAACCCTCCGTCGGCGTCGAGGAGCACCCCGCTCGGCGCCGTCAACTGCGCCGAGCGCGCCGGCCCGCCGTCGCCCGCTGCGCCTGCGGTCCCCGTGCCGGCGAACGTCGTGATGACGCCGTCGGTGCCGATCCGGCGGATCCGCCGATTGTTGTTGTCGGCGACGAACAGCACCCCGTCCGGGGCGCGGACCAGCGCATACGGGTTGTCGAACTGGGCCGCTGCGGCCGGGCCGCCGTCGCCGGAGAACCCGTCCGTCCCTGTCCCTGCGACGGTGCTGACGTTCCCGGCCGGGTCGATCCGACGGATGCGCGCCGACGAGCGCTCGACGATCAGCAGGCTGCCGTCCGGGGCCAGCACGATCGAGGTGGGGTCGGCGACCGCGGTCGATCCGGCCGGACCCCCGTCGGCGGACAGGTCGGACCGCCCGTTGCCGGCGAACGTCGAGATCACGCCGTCGGGTGTGACATGGCGGATCCGGTTGTTGTCGGTGTCGGCGATGTACAGCCCACCGTCAGCGCCGCAGGCGACCCCACGCGGGTGGTTCAGCTGCGCCGCCGTCGCCTCTCCACCGTCACCGGAGAAGCCCGGCACGCCGGTGCCGGCGACGGTCGTGATCGTCCCGTCCGCCGGGTCGATCCGTCGCACCCTGGCGCCGCTGGTCTCCGAGAGGACTAGCCGCCCGTTCGGGTCGAGGCACATGAACGCCGGCCCGTCGAGGCTCGCCTTCGTCGCCGGTCCGCCGTCACCGGGGTAGCCGGGCCCGCCGCCCGCAACCGTGCTGATGATCCCCGCGCCGTCGATCTTGCGGATGCGGTTGTTGCGGTCGTCCGCCACGTAGAACGATCCGTCGGCGCCGCGCGCCACCGCAACGGGCTCGGCGAGCGCCGCGCCCCGCGCCGGCCCGCCGTCGCCCGAGAAGCCCGCCCGCCCGGTGCCCGCAACAGTGTGGACGACGCCGGTCGCGTCGATCTCGTGGACGCTGTACCGGCCGGCCACGAAGACGTTCCCGCCGGTACCGAGCGCGATGGCGGTCACGGCGAGCGCTTCACCGGCTGCCGGCACCCCGTCGCGGGCCGGGTTGCTGGTCCCGTCACCGATGACCGTGTTGATCTTCCCGTCCGGCGTCACCCGGCGCACGCGGTAGTCCCAGTTGTCCGCGATGTAGACGGTGCCGTCGGCAGCGACGGCGAGGTCGCGGCCCGACATGAAGCCCGCCTGGACCGCCGACCCGCCGTCGCCCGTCGACTCGTTCCGCCCGTTGCCCGCAACCGTGGTCAGCCGGCCGCCCGCCTCGATGTGCCGGACCCGGGGGAAGTTCCCTTCGGAGAAGTAGAGGCTGCCGTCGGCGCCGAGCGCGAGCGCGAGCGGAGCGTTGATCTCCGCGCCGAGCGCGACGGTTCCGTCCTCCGTGTACCCCGCGGTCCCGTTGCCGGCGATCGTGGTGATCGTCCCCGCCGGGTCGACCCTGCGGATGCGGTGGTTGGCGTTGTCGGCGATGTAGAGGTTGCCGCTGTCGTCGATGGCGAGCCCTCGCGGGGTGTCCAGCTTCGCCGCGGTCGCGGGCCCGCCGTCGCCGGTGTAACCCGGATCGCCGGTCCCGGCGACCGGCTCGATCGCGCCCGCCGGCGTCAGCCGGTCGACGCGGTCTTCGCGGGCGTAAGTGAAGTAGACGTTCCCCTTCTTGTCCGCCGCCATCGTCGCGATCCGGTCCGTCAGCACCGTGGCCGCAACCGGTGGTGGCGGCGCTGCCGCCGGCGCCCCGGCGCCCGGTGCCCCACCGCCTCGCCACACCAGCAGCCCCGCCGTCGCCAGGACGGCGACGACGGCCAGCAGCGCGATCCCGACCAGCAGGCCCCGGCGGCGACCAGGGGGTTGCAGGTCCGTCGGCGCCTCCACCGGCCATCGGGGCGGCACCGGAACCGTGTACCCGTCCACCGGCGGCGACCAGGCCTGCAGCGGGGGCGGCTGGGACGACTGCAGCGGCCGGGGTGGCAGGGACGGGCCCGGCCCCGCGAGCCCAGCTTCCGAGAGCGCAGCCACGAACTCACCGCAGGTCCGGTACCGCTGCGCGGGAACCTTGGCGATCGCCTTCGCCAGCACCGCGTCGACCGCCGTCGGTATAGCGGGGTCGTCCCGGCTCAGCGCCGGCGGCGGCGCAGTGAGGTGCGCGCTGAACATCTCGGCGAACGTCGTCCGGTCGAACGGCGGCGCACCACGCAGGCACGTGTACGCGGTGCACCCCAGCCCGTACACGTCGATCGACGGCTCCGGCGTGCTGCCCACCTCGAACCGCTCCGGCGCCATGTACGCGAGCGTCCCCGCGACCAGCTGCAGGCTCTGCACGCTCACGTCGTGCCTGCTGGTCAGGCCGAAATCGGAGAGGTAGGCCCGCCCGTCGCGCTCCACCAGCACGTTCGCCGGCTTCACGTCGCGGTGCACCATCCCCTTGGCGTGCGCGGCGTCCAGTGCGGCAGCGACCTGTGCGAGCAGCCGGCAGGTCTCCGCCAACCCCAGCGGGCCGTGCTCCGCGATCAACGCGCTGAGGTCACGACCCTCGACGAGCCGCATCGCGAGGTAGAGCCGCCCGTCCGCCTCACCGGCATCGTGCACCGTGATGACGTTCGGGTGCTCCAGCATCGCAGCGAGCCGCGCCGCGCGCTCGAATCGCCGCCGGAAGCCCTCGTCGTGCGCCAGGTCGCCGGAAAGCACCTTGAGCGCGACCGCTCGGTCGAGCCGCAGGTGCGTCGCGCGGTAGACGACTCCTTCGCCACCCCGTCCGATCAGCGCGTCGAGCCGGTAGCCGGCTAGCTGCGAGCCCGATTCGAGAGCCACGCGGGCAACACCCCCCCATTACCTTCACCGCACACCCCGGCGCGAGGTTACTGAAGCGGATCAGGGAACAGGACCGGCGCGATCCAGCTGTTACAGGGCGGGCAGCTCGTCCTTCCACGGGCGCGCCCGCTCCAACTGGGCCGCGACCGCGAGGAGCACGTCCTCACGCCCGTGATCAGCAACGAGCTGCGCACCTATCGGCAAGCCCAGGGTCGTCCGGCCGGCCGGGAGGCTGATCGCCGGCTGGCCGGTGATGTTGAACGCGCGGGTGAACGCGATGTACGGGTCGCCCAGCGGGGCGAGCTCCTCCTCGGAGCCCTCGTCGAAGGTGCCGAGCGGGGCGGCGGGCATCGCCGTGGTCGGGGTCAGCAGCAGGTCGAACCCGTCGGCCCACCACTGCAGCATGCTCCGCCGGAACCGCGTGGCCGCCGCGAGCGCCAGCACGTGCTCGGACGCGCTCATCGCAAGCAGCCGCTGGTAGCGCTCCCAGTTGAGGGGTTCCATGTCGGCCGGGGTGAGGTCCCGCCCGAGCGCACGGGCGAGGCCGGCGAGCGAGAGCAGCATCGGGCTCGTCGCGGCGATCCCGACCGTGCTGCGGTCGTCGAGCGCGGTCTCCTCCAGCGCCTTCGGGTACGCGAGCTCGACGTGGTGGCCGAGCGATTCGAGCAGCCGCGCGGTGGACGCGACGGCGGCGACGATCTCCGGATGCACGGTGACGCCGAAGGACCCGCGGTCGAGCACCCCGATCCGGAGCGGGCGGGGATCGGTGCGCAGCTCCTCGACGTAGGGACGGCTGGGCGGCGGGGCGACAACGAGGTCACCGACGCCGGGGCCGTGCACCGCGTCGAGCAACGCGGCGGTGTCGCGGACCGTGCGGCTCACGCCGAGGAAGACCGCCGGCCCCGACTCGTCGGCGTACGGGCCGGCGCTGATCCGTCCGCGGGACGGCTTGAGCCCGACCAGTCCGCAGAGCGCCGCCGGGATCCGGATGGAGCCGGAACCGTCGGAGGCCTGCGCGATCGGCACCATCCCGGCAGCCACGGCGGCGGTGGCACCACCGCTCGAACCGCCGGTCGAGTGGGAGAGCAACCACGGGTTGCGGGTGCGTCCCCAGGCCGTCGACTCGGTCGTCGGCAGGGCGGCGAACTCGGGTGACGTGGTGCGCCCCGCGGTGACCAAACCGGCCGCACGGAGCCGCGCGACGAGCGTGGAGTCGGCCGGGGCCGGGAGGGCGAGCTCCTTCAACCGGATGTTCCCGTTGGACTCGGGCTGCCCGGCGTACGGGGCCACGAAGTCCTTGAGCAGGAACGGGACGCCGGTGAAGGGGCCGGCCGGGAGCCCGGCGGCGACGGTCGCCCGGGCGTGGTCGAACCACCGCATTGCGACCGCGTTGATCGTGGGGTCCAGCGCCTCGATCCGCTCGATCGCGGCTTCGAGCAGCTCCGCGGCGGACACCTCGCCCGACCGGAGCAGATCTGCCTGGTCGGTGGCGTCCATCCAGCGCGTCTGCGCCGCGAGGCCGCCGGAGATCGTCGTCACGACCCGGCACCTCCGAGGACCTCGACGAGGATGTTCTTGTAGCGGTGGGCACCGATGTTGGTGAAGCTGTGCAGCTCCCCCGCGCCGTGCCACTCGACGGTCTCGCCGCTGAGCGCGCGCTCGACCGGCTCGCCGTTCGCGTTGTGCACCTCCAGCCGGCCGTCGGTCAGGTTCACGAGCAGGTACGGGTTCTCGTGCAGGTGCAGCGCGAGCTCACCGCCCGCGGCCACGTCGACCAGCCACACACGGATGGAGTCGTTCTCGAACAGGACGCGGTTGCCCACCGGGGCGAGTTGCGCGTTCACTTCAGTTGCCCTTCTTCCGGTTCAGTCGGAATGCCTGTGTGAGCTCGGCGGCGTCGCGGGAGATCTCCCGGCACACCTCGACCATGCGCCGTCCCCGTTCTAGGACGTCGTCGTCGCTCCACTTCGCACTGATGTTCGCGATCGCCGCTGCACCGAGCACCTCCGACCGCGCGTTGAGGATCGGTGCCGCGACCGCGGAGATCCCGACCTCGACGTCGCCGGCGCTGATGGCGTAACCGACATCGCGGATCTCCGCGAGGTCGCGGGCCACGAGATCGGGATCGGTCGGGGTCGCGTCCGTGAACGGCGCGAGCGAACCCGCCAGGTACTCGTCGATCAACGGTTGCGGCGCGTGCGCCAGCACCGCGCGGGACGCGGCCCCGACGTGCAGCGGCAACCGCTTGCCGACGTCGCAGAACAAGTGCACGTTCAGGTCACCGTTGATCCTGTCGACGAACACGACGTGATCGCCGTCGGGGATCGCGAGCGTGATGCACTCGGTGTAGTGGTCCGCGAGCGTCGAGAGGCGGCCTTCGGCGACCTTCCGCAGGTTCGTGCGGTCCAGCAGCATCCGCGACATCTCGACGACCTGCCACGTCATCACGTACCCGGCACCGGGGCCGGCCTGGCGGACGTACCCGCCGGCGATCAGGGTCGAGGCGACGCGGAACGCCGCGACCTCCGAGGTGCCCAGCTCGGCCGCCAGCTGGGCGAGGGGAACCGGACCCCGGGCGTGGGCGATGACCCGCAGGCCGTCGAGAACGCGGAGCGCGGAGGACAGCGTGTTCTTCTCCACCGCTGTACTCATTAATTCCTTTCATTATCTGAAAGTTGACTTGCGTTGTTGGAAAGCGGGCTCGACAGTAGGTCGCCGCTGAACCCTCGTCAAGTCGGGCTCCCCGCACCGGCTGGGAGCATTCCCCTACCCGGGTTGTCGGGCCCGCCGTGATGTGATCGACAAGGCACTCGGGAGACCGCTGATCAGCGGCTTCTCCCAGTGGCTGAGCACGGGCCGCCCGTCGTCAGCGGGCGGCCATCCCCTGCCAGATCAGGTCGGTGAGGCGCTCGGCGTCGCCTCGCCAGTCGTCGTCCGGGTCGAGGAACATCAGGCCGGCCAGGCCGCGCAGCGCGGTCCCGGGGTCGATGTCCGCGCGCACCGTCCCGGCCCGGACGTTCGCCTCCACCAGCATCGACGCCGCGCCGTGCATCGCCTTGTACGCGTCGGCGACCACACCCTCCGCCGACGCGCTCGCGGCCTTCAGCGCGGCCGCCAGTCCTCTTTTGGTCATCATGTAGCGCGCGAGGTGCTCGGTCGCCCAGGTGCGGAACGCCTGCTCCGGGCTCTGCGACTCCAGCAGCGCCGGCACGATCTCGACGATCTGGCGCACCTCGCGCTCGTAGACGGCCAGCACGAGCGCGTCCTGCGTGGGGAAGTGCCGGTAAACGGTCCCGACGCCCACGCCGGCCTGCTTCGCGATGGCGTTGAACGAGAGGTCTCCCGCGGTGATCGACTGCGCGGCGGCGGCGAGGATGCGGTCGTGGTTGCGCCGGGTGTCCGCGCGGCGGTGGCTGACCGATCCCGTCATCGCCCCTCCATAGGATCACCGACGCCGTGGCGAAGCGGATAAACATCCGCTAGCGTTGGTGGTGGCGCCGAAACCGCTCGACCCCCCACCACCGGACCCCGCCGACGTCTCCTCGGCGGAGTGCCCGCGGAAAGAGACATCAGTGGACATCTCACTCGAGATCAATGGTAAGCCCCAACAACTGGACGTCGAGCCGGGCGTGACCCTCTTGGACGCGCTCCGCGAACGCCTCGACGTCACCGGCCCGAAGAAGGGCTGCGACCGGGGACAGTGCGGAGCGTGCACCGTGCACGTCGGCGGCAAGCCGGTGCTCTCGTGCCTGACGCTGGCCGCAACCGTGCGGCAGCCGGTCACGACCGTGGAAGGCCTCGCCGACGGCGACGAGCTGCAACCCGTCCAGCGGGCGTTCGTCGACCAGGACGCCCTGCAGTGCGGGTTCTGCACGTCGGGCCAGCTCATGTCGGCCGTCGCCGCGGTCGAGCAGGACGTCGCGGACGTCCGGGAGTTCATGTCCGGCAACCTGTGCCGCTGCGCGGCCTACCCGAACATCGTCGCGGCGATCGAGCAGGTGAGGCAGGCCGATGCGACGGTTTGAGCTCACCGCACCCGATACCGTCGACGCCGCGCTCGCCGCACCCGGCACGTTCCTCGCCGGCGGGACGACGCTGGTCGACCTGATGAAGCTCGACGTGCTGACCCCCGAGCACGTGCTGGACATCAACGCGCTGCCACTGCACGGGATCAGCACTTCAGATGGGCTGCGGATCGGTGCACTGGAGCGGATGAGCGATGTCGCCGCCCATGCCGGGGTCTACCCGATGATCACGCGCGCGCTGCTCGCGAGCGCGTCGCAGCAGCTGCGGAACATGGCCAGCATCGGCGGCAACCTGATGCAGCGCACCCGCTGCAGCTACTTCCGCGACGTCGCGATGCCGTGCAACAGGCGCGACCCCGGCAGCGGCTGCCCCGCGATCGAGGGCAGCAACCGCATGCACGCGGTGCTGGGCACGAGCGACTCGTGCGTCGCCACCCACGCCAGCGACCTGGCCGTCGCGCTGGTGGCGCTCGACGCGCAGGTCCGGCTGGTCCGCACCGGCGGGGAACGCACCGTCGCGCTGGCCGACTTCTACCGCACCCCGGGCGACTCCCCCGAGGTCGAGCACGACCTGCGCCCCGGCGAGCTGATCAGCGAGGTGCTGGTGCCGCGGCTCGACTGGGCCGCCCGCTCCACGTACGTGAAGGTGCGCGACCGGCAGTCCTACGAGTTCGCGCTCTGCTCCGCGGCGGTCGCCCTCGACGTCGTGGACTCGCGCATCGTCGACGCCCGGGTGGCGGTCGGCGGCGTGGCGACCGTGCCGTGGCGGCTGCCGACGGTGGAGGCGGCCCTGCGCGGCGCGCCCGTCACGCAGGAGGCGTTCGAGGACGCGGCGGCGGGGGCGGCCGAGGGCGCCCGACCGCTGTCGCACAACGGCTTCAAGGTGCCATTGCTGCGGCGGACCGTCGTCCGCGCGCTGCTCGAACTGACGCAGGAGGAACGGGCGTGACCACCAGGTTGGACGGCCCGATGAAGGTCACGGGCCAGGCGAGGTACGGGACGGACCACAACGTCCCCGGCATGCTGTTCGGCTACGTCGTGCTCAGCACGATCGCGCACGGCGAGGTCGCGGCCATGGACGTCGCGGCGGCGAAGAGCGCCCCCGGTGTTGTCGCCGTGTACACGCCGTTCGAGCCGCTGGAGCTGCACACGCCGGTCTCGATGCTCGGCAGCACGTGGGTGCCGCTGCAGAACACCGAGGTCGCCTACTACGGCCAGCCGATCGGCTTCGTCGTCGCGGAGAGCTTCGAGCAGGCCCGCGACGCGGCGGCGCTCGTCGAGGTCGCCTACCACGAGCTGCCGGCGCTCACCTCGATGGCGGCGGGCCTCGCAACGGCCGAGGATGCACCTCCGGCCAGGGACGGCTCGCCGCCCTCGCTCGCCGTGCTCGCCCCCGACGTCGAGTCCATCGAGCACGCGCTGGCGGCCAGCCCCGTGGTCGTCGAGGCGATGTACTCCACCGCCACGCAGAACCACGCCGCGATGGAGCCGCACTCGGCCGTCGCGATCTGGGAGGGCGAGCGGCTGACAGTCCACAGCGGCAACCAGGCCGCCAACCTCCAGGCCATCTCGCTGGCGGACGCGCTGGGCGTCGAGCACTCGGCGGTCCGTTCCGTGAACCCGTTCGTCGGCGGGGCGTTCGGCGGCAAGGGCCACACCGCGGTGCCCGCGTTCCTGGCCGCCGCGGCGGCGCGCGAGCTGGGCCGGCCCGTCAAGGCCGCGCTCACCCGGGAGCAGGTCTTCACCGCCACCGCCGGCCGTCCAGCGACCGTGCAGCGGCTCGCCATCGGCGCCGAGCGGGACGGCACGCTGGTCGCGCTGCGCCACGACTCGTGGTCGAGCACGCCGATGGACCGGTCGTTCATCGAGCCGACCTCGCACGGCACCTCACGGGAGTGGTACACGACGCCGAACGTCGCCATCAGCCAGAAGATGGTGCCGCTGAACATCCCGCCGACGACGTTCATGCGCGCACCGGGTGAGGCGCCGGGATCGTTCGCGTTGGAGAGCGCGATGGACGAGCTCGCCGTCGCGCTGGAGATGGACCCGATCGAGCTGCGCATGCGCAACAGCTCGCTCGCGCCGCCCGGCAAGGACCTGCAGTGGTCGAGCAAGCATCTCGACGAGTGCTACGCCGCCGGAGCGGCCCGGTTCGGCTGGGCGCAGCGCACGCCGACGGGCCGCGTCGAGGGCGACTGGCTCGTCGGCCTCGGCACCGCCACCGCGATGTTCCCGGCGCTGCGGTTCCCCGCGTCCGTCCAGGTCATGTTGCGCGACGACGGCACGGCCGAGGTCGCGACCAGCGGCGCCGACCCGGGCACCGGCCTGCTGACCGTCATGGCGCTGGTCGGCGCGAGCTCGCTCGACATCGCACCCGAGCGGGTCACCGCGCAGCTGGGCGATTCGACACTGCCTGCCGGCGGCCTGTCCGGCGGCTCGACGGCCACCGCGAGCGCCGGCTCGGCGATCATGGTCGCCGCCCCGAAGGTGATCGACGACCTGCTCGCGCTGGCCGCCGCGCCCGGGGCGCCGTTCGAGGGCGTAGAGGTCAGCTACGCCGACGGCCACGTGCTTGCCGCCGACGGTCGGAGCCTCACGTTCGGCGAGGTGCTGAAGGCGACCGGGCGCCCGTCGATCGCGGCCATCGGCTCCTCGGCACCGGGCGAGGAGCTGACCAAGCACTCGTTCAGCTCGTTCGGCGCACAGTTCTGCGAGGTCCGGGTGCACCGGTGGACGCGGGAGGTCCGGGTGTCACGGATGCTCGGTGTGTTCGACGCCGGCCGGATCATCAACGAGCAGGCGGCCCGCAGCCAGATCATCGGCGGCATGATCTGGGGCGTCTCGGCCGCGCTGCACGAGGGCCTGGAGATCGAGGGGAACGGCCGGCTGGCCAACGGCGACCTCGCGGGCTACCTGATCCCGGTGAACGCCGACATCCCCGAGGTCGACGTCCAGTTCGTGCAGTACCCCGACACCCTGCACAACCCGCTCGGCGCGCGCGGGCTGGGCGAGATCGGCGTGGTCGGCATGGCGGCCGCGGTCGCGAACGCCGTCCACAACGCCACCGGCACGCGAGTGCGCCACATCCCCATCACGATCGAGGACCTCCTGGAGGACTGACGTCACACAGCCGGTGGTGTCGTCACACAGGTCATGACCTGTGTGACGACACCATCCGGTATGTGCGGTGGGACCTGCGGGATGGCTCAGGCCGTGCTGGTGATCGGCGGGATGGGCCGGTCGGTCGAGCGGACGAGCCAGGGCCCCGCCGGGCCGTAGACACCGTCCGGTTCCGGGAAGAGCGCCAGCAGGGCGAGGTAGAGCGCCGCCGCCACGGTCATGGAGAGCGGCAGGCCGATGTCGATGCCACCGACGAGGTTGCCCAGCGGGCCGACGAACTGCCCGGAGATGTTGGTGAACAGCAGCCCGAGCGTCGCCGCGACCAGCCACGCGCCGAGCCCGCGCCAGTTCCAGCCGTGGTCGAACCAGTAGCGGCCGCCGCGCTGGCGCCGGTTGAACACCTGCAGGGCCTCCGGGTCGTACCAGCCGCGACGTGTCGCGAGCCCGATCAGCATCACGACCATCCACGGCGCGGTGAACGTGATGATCAGCGACGCGAACGTCGACACGCTCTGCACCACGTCGAACGCGAACCGCCCCAGGAAGATCAGCCCGATCGACACCACGCCGATCAGCACCGTGGCCTGCACCCGCGACAGCCGCGGGAAGATGCTGGAGAAGTCCAGCCCGGTCCCGTACAGCGCCGTGGTGCCGGTGGACATCCCGCCGATGACCGCGAGCAGGACGAGCGGCACGAAGTACCACGCCGGCGAGATCGCCAGCAGCCCGCCGACGTAGTTGGGCGCGCCTGCGAAGAACTCCGGCGCCTGCGCGGCGATGATGCTGGCCGTGGCCAGCCCGAAGACGAACGGCAGGAGCGTGGCCAGCTGGGCGAAGAAGGCCGCGCCCATGCAGCGGATCGCGGGGGTCCGCGCCGGGATGTAGCGGCTCCAGTCGCCGAGGAACGCGCCGAAGGAGATCGGGTTGGCCACGACGATCAGCGCCGCCCCGATGAACGCGGCCCAGAAACCGGGGCTCGCGGTGCCGTCGGCGAAGGATCCGGCGTAACCGGGATCGAAGGACCCCCCGAAGGCCACGATCCCGAGCAGGAACAGCGCGCTCGCCGAGATCACCGCGATCTTGTTGACCAGCAGCATGAACCGGAACCCGTAGATGCACACGACCAGCACGAGCACCGCGAACACGCCGTACGCGACCGCGTAGGCGGGGATCGAGGACGTGCCGCCCGTCATCCGGTCCACCGCTCCGACGAGCGCGTCACCCGAGCTCCACACCGAGATCGAGAAGAACGTGATCGCGGTGAGCAGCGAGAGGAACGACCCCACGATCCGCCCGTGCACACCCAGGTGCGCCGAGGAGGACACCGCGTTGTTGGTGCCGTTGCGCGGCCCGAACAGCGCCATCGGGCTCAGGATCACCGCACCGACCACCAGCCCCAGCACCGTCGCGGTCAGCCCCTGCCAGAACGAGAGCCCGAACAGGATCGGGAACGAGCCGAGGAACGCGGTTGCGAACGTGTTCGCCCCGCCGAAGGTCAACCGGAACAGGTCCAGCGGCTTCGCGTTCCGCTCGGCGTCGGGGATGCGCTCGACGCCGTGCTGCTCGACCTCGGTGACCGGCGGGGCGGCGGACAGGTCCGGAAGTGTCATGGCGGCGGCACCTTCCTCGGTGGCGGCGATGCGATGCCGCACCGTAGCCACGGGAGCCGCCCCGCTCCGATGGACGAATCGTCGATCAGTCGCGTCGCCGTTTGGACGAAACGGCACGGCCCAGCTCAGCGCAGGGCGTTCCCGACGAACTGCGCGAGCTCGGCGAAGAACGCGTCGTCGGCCGGTTGACCGCGGACGACGACGTGCTGGAGCACCGAGCCGGTCATGATGTCGGCCAGCAGCGCCCCGGAGACCCACGGCGGGCAACGTCCTGCCTTCTTCGCCGCGGCCACGAGCGCGTCGGCGGCCGCGATCTGCGGCTCGATCAGCTTCGCGCGGAACTGGGCGCCCAGCTCCGGCTGGTGCACGGCCTCGGCGAGCAACCCCATCACGCAGTGCACGACGGCCGGGTCGGACAGCGACCGCGCCAGCAGGCGGCTGGCCGCGACGACGTCCTCGTTCTCCGCGCTGCCCGCCATACCCGACGGCAGCACCGCGTCCACCTCGACCGGCGGCGGCATGCGCTGCGCGACCAGGTCGAGCAGGACGGCCGCGCGGCTGGGCCAGCGCCGGTAGATGGCCGTCTTCGTCGTACCGGCGAGCTGGGCGAGCTCCTCCATCCGCACGCCGTGGTAGCCGCGGCGCACGACGAGCTCGGCCGCGGCGGCGAGCACCGCCGGGCCGAGCTCCGGATCACGCGGGCGACCGCCCGCGCCGGTCCCGGCCTTGCGCACTTCAGGGGTCACCCGCCGCATCATGCCAGTTGCGCTACCCTCAGTTTCGCAACTAGCAGTTGCGTAACCAGTGGGAGGCCTCGTGACCCGGACCCAGCAGCTCCTCCTCGACGACCCGCTGTGGCTGATCGCAGCGAAGGTCGTCACCTTGTTCGTGTTCGCGATCCTGTTCACGCTGCTGGGCAGCTGGGGCGAGCGCCGGATCGTCGGTCGCATGCAGCAGCGGCCCGGTCCGAACCGGGCCGGGCCGTTCGGCGTGTTGCAGGGCCTGGCCGACGGGCTGAAGCTCGCCCTCAAGGAGGACATCCGCCCGGCCGCCGCCGACCGGTTCATCTACCCGCTGGCCCCGATGATCGCGCTGGTGCCCGCGTTCCTCGCGCTCTCCGTCGTCCCCTTCGGCGGGAAGGTGACGATCTTCGGCGAGCCGACGGTGCTGCAGCTGGTGGACCTGCCCGTCGGCGTGCTGGTGGTGCTCGCGTGCAGCTCGATCGGCGTCTACGGGATCGTGCTCGCGGGCTGGTCGTCCGGCTCGCCGTACCCGCTCCTCGGCGCGCTGCGGGCGACGGCACAGGTGATCTCCTACGAGATCGTGCTCGGGATGTCGGTCGTGGCGGTGATCCTGCACAGCGGGTCGCTCTCGACCGCGGACATCGTCGCCGCGCAGCACGACACCTGGTTCGTCCTGCTCCTCGCGCCCAGCTTCGTCCTGTTCTGCATCGCGATGGTCGGGGAGACCAACCGGGCCCCGCTCGACCTGCCCGAAGCCGAGTCGGAACTGGTCGGCGGGTTCCACACCGAGTACTCGTCACTCAAGTTCGCCGTCTACATGCTCGCCGAATACACGAACATGGCAACGCTCTCGGCCATGGCCGCAACGCTCTTCCTCGGCGGTCCCGCGCCGGCGCACGACGGCTGGTGGGGCGCGTTCTGGGTGCTGCTGAAGGTGGGCGTGTTCTTCTTCGGGTTCGTCTGGCTGCGCGGCACCCTGCCCCGGCTCCGCTACGACCAGTTCATGCGGATGGGCTGGCGGGTCCTGATCCCGATCTCGCTGCTGTGGGTGCTCGTCGTCACCGGCATCCGCACGGTCCGCAACACCGGCGGCGACCCGACCGCGATCCTCCTGACGGCCGGGATCATCGTCGGGTCGCTGGTCGTCCTCGCGGTGATCATGCCGACGCGCCGGGCCGTCGCGGTCGACACGGCGCGGGAGATGACGTACCCGGTGCCGCCCGCCGATCTCGTTGTGCCGCGCCGGGCGGCCACCCGGTCACCTGCGCCGGCGGTAGCTGCGCACGTGCACCGAGCTGCCGACGCCCGCTAGGTGCAGCGCGACGCAGAGCAGCCCGGCGGTGACGAGCACCGTGGCGGTGATGACCGACAGGCTGAAGCCGGCGAGCTCGAAGATCAGCGCAAGTCCGAAGAGTACGGCGGCGACGATCGCGGTCATCAGGAGCTCCGTTTCGTCCGTGGTGTCGGCGAACAACAGTTGTGAACCCTCTGTCCCCGCTTCCGCACATCGCTGAAACGTCGGATCAGCCGCGGAAGGCCGATTCGAGGACGGGACCCAGCACCTCAGGGGCTCCGACATGGCCCTGGTCGGTCAACGTCCGGCGGTCGGCCTTCGGGATGAGCCGCGCGGCAGCGTCGGCGGCGCTGGCGAAGAACCTCACGTTCGGGCTGCAGGACGACGAGCCCGCGGCGTCGGACGCGGCCCGGTCGGCGCTGGCGCTGTTCCGGGCGGCCGGGCACGTCGCGGGCGAGGCGATGGCGCTCACCGACGTTGCGTGGTACTCGGCGGACCTCGCCGACGGCGAGCGGGCGCTGGCCATGCACCGGCAAGTGGGCAACCGTGCGTACGAGGCGCACACGCTGGCCTGCCTGGCGGAAATGCACGAGCGCCGCGGCGACCGCGCGGCGGCGGAGTCGGCCTACCGGGACGCGCTGGCGGTGTTCGCGACCGTGGGCGACCGGTACGGCGAGGCGAGCACGTACGCCCGGCTCGCCGACCTGCTCGGCGACGCCGACGCACGCCACCGGGCCGAGGCGATCCTCCGCGAACTCGACCCGCCGGCGGCGGAGCAGCTGCGGATCAAGCGGCCAGGACATGAAGATTCGGTCTTCGGCGCGGGACTTGATCCGGATCGACATACCTGGGTGGGATGAATTCGGGAATCCCGTCGACCATTCGGACGATCCATTCAGTGGAATGAATCTCCCGGTGATGCATTCGGCATAGCATGACGAGGTTGTTGATTTCGGTTGGTCCACCGTTCTGCCATTCGACGACATGGTGGATGTCGCACCAACTCGCCGGGCGACCGCACCGTGCGCATCCACGGTCACGGGCAGCCACGGCTCGTCGCATTCCGTCAGGAATCACCCGGGAGAGGCGGCCGATGTCGAGTGGCTGGCTGTCGCTGTTCATGACGATCGGGATGACGGCCGCGTTGCAGGCGAGCTGCCGCAGGTCTTTGGTGCTGATGTAGCCACCGAAGTCCAGGATCGCGGTCCGCACCCGGGCTTCCAGCTCGGCGAGCGGGATGTGCACGTTGAGATGGGGCCGGTGCCCACCGGACTGCGGGACATCGCCGTGGTCCAGCACATACCCGCAGACGTCGGCCAACGCTTCGGCCTGGCGCTGCTTGCTGCTGCGCTGATCATCCGATCCCGCCGGCTTCGACTTCGCGTCGATCAAGGTAGCGATGGTGGCGAACAGGACCGCGTTGTCGAACCGCCCCTTGATCACCCCGCCGCGCCGGTCCGGGTGCGGGGTGATGGACAGCTCGTTGACCTCGGACTCCGGTCCGTCGTCGGGTTCGGGTCCGTCCTGGTCCAGACCGCGCACGACGTCCATCCCGAACGTGAAAACTTCCGACGGCCGGTTGAGCAGGGCGTACTCCACGACCCGCCGCTCGACCTCATCACACATGGCGGCGCTGAGTCGGGACGCTTCACCGGACTCCAGCACCTTCCGGATCACATCGACGTGCCCCAACCCGATCCTCGCGGCCGCGAACGCCGCCGCGCAGATCGGCATCCGAGGCTCCAGGACGGTGCCGGTCAAGCCCACCTGCGGGCACAGGTTCTGCGCGGCGTTCACGTACTGGCGGGCCGTGCCCCAGTCGATGTTCCAGGAGTCCGCGAGAGCACCGATCGGCGCCCGGTAGCCGAGCGACCCGAACCCACCCTCCCGCAGAAAATCGGCGACGAACTGCACCCGCGACCGGTCGATCTCCCGGACCACCCGTTCCATATCCCGGGAGGCAAGAAACCTATCGGGGAACGTTCCGGTGGCAGCCTCGACCTGTAACTCGGCGATACCGTCGAGTGTGGCGTCGAGACCCGGGGACATGACTCCATTTTAGTCGGATTGAAGATCATCGGCCAGTGAATGAAGGCTGAGACGCGAAGAGTGTACTTATCTACACCCCCCAAATCTGGACGCCGTTTCCGACCGCGCAGACCCAGGTGCGACGTCGCAGACCGCACAACCTCTGCGAGAACACAACGAGCTCTGCGAGGTCGCCCAAACCGGCGTGCCGCCACCCACAGGCGGGGCTGAGAGTGCCATCCCGTCGACCTGGGAAATCCCCACCACACGGCCGCCCGTGGGCGGCCCTCAACAAAACCGCAACACAACAAAGCAAGCTCCGCCCACGGGCGGCCGTGTGGTATCCCCCAAGAGGTCGACGGGATGGCACGACCCAACCATCCCGGAGATCTGCCCGCCCGGCGAGGGCGCCCTTGAAGAACGCGACCGCCAAGCCCGACAGGACCACCACAGCCGCGAGACCATCCGCCACGAACCCACCCGACGAGCCACGTCAAGAACCCGCCTCACCCGCCGAAACGCGCGACTCACCGCTCCCGACTCGCGCCCGGCCCAGCCCCAACTCCCGCACCCGCCGCCGCCGGCCGAGCGTCGACAACGACGCTTTGGCGGTTTGTGAGCGCTCACATCAGCCATAACGTCGTTGTCGACGGTCAACCCCGGCGGGCGACCCGCCGTAGTCAAGGCGTCGACTCACCGCTCCGGAACGCGCGACTCGCCCGCCGAAACGTGGAACTCGCCGTGCCAGAAGTGCCGGCTCACCGTGCTGGAGGTGCCGACTCGCCGTGCTGGAAGTGTCGACTCACCGGGCCAGAGGTGTCGACTCACCGGGCCAGAAGTGTCGACTCACCGGGCCAGAAGTGTCGACTCACCGGGCCGGAGGTGGCGACTCATCCGTCGAGTGTGATCGCCGGCCGCCAGGCTGCGTCGGGGAGCGGGTGGATGCCGGGTGGGTGGTCCGTGCCGTGCTCGACGGTCCAGCCGATGGCTGCCGTCATCAGCGCCGCGGTGACGTCGAAGGCGTTGAGGCTGTCGCCGTCGCCCGCTGCCAGGTTGGCGATGTGGCCGCCGGCGAAGAGGAAGACGGCGCGCCCCTCCACGCGGTGTTGGGTGACGTGCGGCAGCACCGGCGTGCCGGCGCCCAGCGCAGCCACCGCGATCTCGGCAGCCGAGTGGCCGGCGTTGAGCAGGATGCAGCCGTCCTTCAGCGCGCCGATGACGGCAGCGGACACGACATTGTCGCGACCGGTCGCCGTCACCAGCACGTCGGCGCGTGCGGCCGTCTCCGGCAGCGCGGCGACCTCGAAGCCGCCGAAGGCAGCCATCGTGGCGCGGGCCGGATCGGGCTCGGCTACGACGACCCTCGCGCCGAGCGTCCGGGCAGCGTGCGCGAGCCCGGCGCCCACCTCACCGAACCCGATTACGCCCACGACCTGGCCGTGCAGTGAGAGGTTGGTGCGCGCGGTGAACGCGTGCCACGTGCTCGTGCCGACGGCGAACCGGTTGTGCAGGTCGTGCTTGAGCGGCACGCCGGCGAACCGGTTGTGCAGGTCGTGCTTGAGCGGCACGCCGTCGAGGTCGAAGACCGGATGGTCGATCCGGGCGGCGGCCAGGCGGGTCAGGCCGGTGCGGGTCACCTCGATGCCGGCGCGGATGCCCGAACCCGGGCCGGCGGCCACGGCGATGTCGCCGCCCATCTCCAGGGTGTGCGTCGGCCGCCACGCCACGCAGGTCGCGACGTCGGCGATCGGGATGCCGAGGCCGGCGAGGTGCGCCACCACGTCGGCCCGCGTCGTGGCCGCGTCGGCCGGGTGCACCTTCACCTGCGCGCCGGCCTCGACGCAGGCCACCATCATCAGCGCCGACTTGAGGTCGACGTGCACCGTCGCCGCCAGCCGGACGTCGGGCATCGGTGGCAGGGC
This sequence comes from Pseudonocardia sp. TRM90224, assembly GCF_021245725.1. Lineage (GTDB taxonomy): Bacteria > Actinomycetota > Actinomycetes > Mycobacteriales > Pseudonocardiaceae > Pseudonocardia. The sequence goes on from NZ_JAJGSX010000034.1 coordinate 45,624, forward strand.
GGCCCCCGCCGCGGCCGTCCGCCGCATGTGCCGGCGCGCCCAGCCCATGCGGTCGGCAAGCGGGATCGCGTTCCACGCCGTGGGTGGTGCGTCGGTCGCCATCGGGTGCCCATCCCCGATCAGGGCTGCCGGATCCACGGCCCGAGGTAGTCGCGGTCGATCAGGGCCGGGTCCGGGATGAGGGTGAGCATCCGCCGGACGCGCTCGGCGGCGTCGCGGGTGAGCCGGAAGTCGTCGTCGCGGGTCGCCGGCCGCTCAGGGCTGAAGCGTTGTGCCGTTGCCACGATGTCCGGGACGAACGCGCGGATCTCGTCGGCGTCGTCGGCGGCGATCCCCGCGTCGAGGCCGGCCTCCCGCAGGCGGTCCTCGACGCTGTTGAGCTGCCCGGCCAGCCACTCCCACGGGTCGGCGGTGAGCTCGGCCGACCAGACGCGCTCGCTGGGTTCGATCCCGTCGAACCGCGGGTGGTAGTGCGCTGCGGAGAAGGGGTCCGCCGGGCGGTCGAGGCGGCCGAACAGGTCGGCACGCCAGAACGCCTCGTCGATGACGGTCCGCTGCGCGGCCGACTCGGTTCCGCGGTGCGGTTGCGGGGCGAGCAGCTGCAGCTCGACGCGGGCGCCGTGCTCCATGACGGCCTCGGCGGAGATCTCGAACCACCGCCGCACGAGCACGGCGATCCGGGTGAAGTTGTACGCGACCAGCATGGCGCCTGCAGCTCCTTCGTCGAGAGTTCGGGGACGCGCACCTCACTATTCCCGATGGGCGTGTCCGGACCCGGCCGGCGGCTTCGACGTCCCGAGCAACACCGCGACCTCCGCGGTCCGTTGCGAAGGAGCCACCATGACCGCCCGATCGACCGCGTACCGGTCCAGCTCCATGTGGTGCTGGGTGCTGCAGGTTGTGCTCGCCGCCTTCTACCTGATGGCGTCGATGCCGAAGTTCAGCACCGACCCGCAGTACGTCGCCGCGTACGCCGCGCTCGGCTTCGACACCCTCGGCACCTACCTGATCGGGATCCTCGAGATCGCCGCGGCGATCGGGATGCTGATCCCGCGGATCTGCGGCGCGGCCGCGACGGCGCTGGTCGTCCACATGCTCATCGCGACGGTGATCAGCGGGATCCGGCTCGGCCCCGAGACGATTGTCCTGCCCGCTGCCTGCGCAGCCGTCGTGGCCGTCGTCGCCTGGCGCCGCCGCCGGGGCACGGCCCGCCTCGTCGCCGACATCCTGAGCATGCTGAACGCGCTCAGCGCGCCTACGCGGCGAAGGTCGGGTGCTCGCGGCTGAGCACGTCCATCTTCGCCGTGAGGCCCCAGAGTTCGGCCAGCTCGGCGGCCAGCACCTCCGCGAGCCGCGGCACGTCCCGCGACGCCGAGGGGTGCAGGCCCTCGGCCACGATCAGCACGTCGGTGGTGTCGGCGCGAACCGCCGATGCACCGCTCTGGCGGTTCGTCCAGCGGCGGGCGTGCGCATCGCCGGCGGCGTCGACGAACACGATCTCCCCGGGCGCAGGGTGCTCGATCTCCCCGGAGAACGTCTCGTAGCGCTCGTCGCCGGACGCCGGCCGGACCTCCAGCGCACCGGTGATGCTGCCCAGGTCGAGCACGGCGACCGGGATCGCGAACGCAACGGAGACCGCGTTGCACAGGTCGACCAGCGGATGCACCTGCGGCAGCGAGCCGTGCTTGGCCAACCGCCGCAGCAACGACTCCGACGCGCAGCGGTACTGCGTCGGCTTGAGCCCCATCTCCGCGAACGCCCGCCGCCACGACCCGACCTCGGGCAGCTCCGCGATCGATGTGGTGGCAAGCCGCTCGATCGCCCGGGCGACGTGCGCTGCTACTCGCGAGTCGACGGCCGGCCCGGCCATGTTGTCACCGCGGAACCCCTCGACCCGCAGCACCGCTGGGACGAGCTGCGGGAACCGTTCCCAGACGGAGGTCGAATGGCGGAACTCGATCACGACGACCACCATCGACGACGACGACGGCGGGAGGCCAGTGCCAAGTACCGCCGGCCGGACCGGACCAAGTTCCGCGAACCCACCGCGGGACGATGATCGCGCACCCACCCCCGAGGAACGGAGCAGCCGATGAGCCGCCACGTCCAGGTCACGTTCGACGCCCACGACCCGCGGGCCCTGTCGATCTTCTGGCGCGACGTGCTGGGCTACGTCCACCCCGCCCCGCCCGGCGTCGAGCTGGCCGAGGGGGCCGACCCGCTGGCCGCGTGGGACGACTTCCTGGACAGCATCGGCGTGCCGGCCGACGAGCGCGATTCGAGATCCGCCCTCCAGGACCCCGACAAGCGGGGCCCGCGGCTGTTCTTCCAGAAGGTCCCGGAGGGCAAGGTCGTGAAGAACCGCGTCCACCTCGACGTGCGCGCCGCCCCCGGCCTCGTGGGCGAGGAGCGGATGGCCGCGCTGGAGGCCGAGTGCACGCGGCTCGTCGCGCTGGGGGCCACCCGGGTGCGCCGTGTCGAGCCCGCTCCCCCGATGGAAGCCGGGTTCATCGTGATGACCGACCCGGAGGGCAACGAGTTCTGCCTCGACTGAGGTTCGCGCAGCATGCATAAGTTCTAGGCATACGTCCCGGCGAGAATTGGCATTGGACCTATCGATCATCACCCGGCATCGTCGTCACCGAACGAAGGAGACAACGATGATGACATTCGCGATCGCGGCCCTGGCGGCGACGGCGGTGCACCAGTGATGAAGAACCACCAGTCGGGTGAGCGCCGCACGTACGTCGTCGTCGGCGCAACGGGCAAGACGGGGCGCGTGGTCGAGCGACTCCTCATCAGCCATGGCCACGAGGTACGGGCCGTTGCCCGCAGCCGCGGGCTCGGCGTCGATGACGCCGCGGCGCTCGAGCGCGCCTTCGAGCATGCCGACGGGGCGTTCGTGATCGTTCCGTTCGACCTTGCCAGCGTTGATCTGCACGCCCGCGAGGATGCGACCGCGGAACGGCTCGAAGGCGCCATCCGCGGCAGCGGCGTGCCTCGCGTGGTGCTGCTCAGCGGGCTGAACGCGCACCTGCGCCGCGGCACATCCCTCGGCGCGGCCCTGATGGAGGAGCGGCTGCACGACTGCTCGGTCCCCGAGCCGATCGTGCTGCGTGCGGGCTGGTTCATGGAGAACTTCACCGACGGGCTCGGTTTCAGGGCACAGGCGGAGAACACCGGCGTGTTCCGCACCCCCTTCACCGCTCATCGGCCGATGCCGACGGTGGCCGCGCGCGACGTCGGGCAACGGGCCGCCGAACTGCTGACGCAGCTCCATCCGCGGCTCGGCGTCCACGAGATCCACGGCCATGCCGACCTCACGATGACGGAGGCGACGGCGATCCTGGCGGAGGCCGCCGGGCTGCCCGGTGTGGGGTACGAGCAACTCAGCTACGACGCGGCGCGGACGGGCATGCTCGCATCAGGCATGTCGCCGTCCTTCGCCGACGCTTTCGTCGAGACCGCCCGCAGCTTCAACGACGCCCAGCCGTGGGCGCTGACACCTCGCGACGAGGAAACCACGACGACCACGTCGCTTCGGGACTGGGCGCGCAGCACACTGGCCGGGGTTCCCGCGTGAGCAGGCTCATCGTGCAGATGCAGACGTCCGCCGACGGCTATGTCGAAGCGGCCGACCCGGCGGTGCAGTGGCAGGTCTGGGACTGGGGGCAGAACTGGCCCTGGGACGACGAGCTCAAGCGGGACTTCAACGAGACGTTCCGCGCGGTCGACCGGATACTCCTCAGCCGCAAAATGGTCGAGGAGGGCTACCTCGACCACTGGGGGCGAACCGCTGAGAGTCATCCCGACGAGCCCGACTTCGCCTTCGCCCGAAAGGTCGGCGACGCGGAGAAGATCGTGTTCTCCACTGCCGAAAGCGGTCATTTCCGATGGCCGCGCACCCGGTGGGCAGGAGGCGAGCTTGCTGCGACCATCACGCGCCTCAAGGCGGGGCCGGGCGCCGACATGATCGCCGTCGGCGGCACGGGATTCGCTGCCGCGCTCGCCGCCGCGGGCGTGGTCGACGAATACCAGCTCTACATCAACCCGACGGCGGTCGGCCGCGGTGAGTCACCGTTCCGGTCCGTCCCCGGCGGTCTCCGACTCACGCTCGACCGCTCCAGGTCCTACGCGTGCGGCATCGTCGTGAACACGTACACGCCCGTGAACTGAGGCCCGTGATCCATCCGCTGCGTTTCGAGGAGAAGATCCATTGCGCAAGATCATTGCTTCGACGTTGGTGACACTGGACGGCGTCGTCGAAGACCCCGGTGGAATGGCCGGATCCGAGCACGGGGGCTGGGCCAACCGGTACTTCGGTGAGGTGGGCGCGATGCGCTCACTCGAGCGCCTGAACTCCTGTGACTACTTCCTGTGCGGTCGACGCACCTACGAGATGTTCTCGAAGGCGTGGCCGAACAGCTCCGGGCCGTATGCGGACAGGCTCAACGACATGCCCAAGCTCGTCGCCTCCACGACGCTCGCCGAGCCGCTCACGTGGAACGCGACACTGCTGAAGGGAGATGCCGTCCGAGAGCTCGCGAAGATCAGAGCAGAAGACGGCGGGGACATCATGATGTACGGCAGCGCAACGCTGATGTGGTCCCTGCTCGAACACGGTCTCGTCGACGAGCTGAACCTCTGGATCTGCCCGATCGTGCTCGCGACCGGTCAGCAGCTCTTCGCCAGGGGTCGGCCCCGTGTGGAGCTGGAGTTGACCGAGCAAACCGACCTCCACACCGGCGTCGTCATCGCGAGCTACCGCCCGCTGCAAACCGCCACGACCTGAGCGTGCGCGTGGTGCGGCGTCGTCGTGAACACGACCGCCGGCGGGACGCGAATCAGGCGTTCGCGCGTTCGGCGAGCGCAGCAACCTCGCCCGCGATCTGCGGCCACAACTCGCGCGGCAGGTCGTGGCCGACGCCGGGCAGCAGGACCAGCCGGGCACCCGGAACGGCTGCAGCGGTGGCGCGCGCCGCCGACGGCCGGACGACGGGGTCCTGCTCGCCGTGCAGGACGAGCGTCGGGACCCGAACGTCGGCGAGCCGGCCACCGTGCCAGGTCGCGCCCGTCTGGCGCCCCATCGCGTCGCTGTCGTGGGCGCCGCGCGCGATCTCGACCTCGCGCTCGACGGTCGCCCGCGCGCCCGCGGCGTCGAACGGGTAGCCGGGTGACGCGATCCGCCGCGCCATCGCCATCCCGGCGGCGATCTCACCCTCGGGGCCCTCGGGCGTGCGCAGCCGTGCCGCCCACACGACGAACCCGAGCCGGACGTGCCGCAGCTGGGCGAGGCCGCGGGCATCGCTCGGCATGGCCGCGGACACGGTGATCGTCCGCACCCGGTCGGGGTGGCGCAGCGCGATGCGCTGGGCGAGCAGCCCGCCCAGCGAATGGCCGAAGAGGTGGGCGGAGGTCCACCCGACCGCGTCGAGCACGGCCACCGCATCGTCGGTCATTTCCTCGGCCGTGTAGGCGACGGCCCGGCGCCGGAAGAGCCCGACGAACGGGTGCACCTGCTCGGCGTCGACGAGCCGACTGGACTCCCCCGCGTCGCGCTGGTCGTAGGCGACAACGTGGAAACCCGCCTCGACCAGCGCCGACACGAACCCCTCCGGCCACCGGACCCGCGATACGCCCAGCCCCATGACCAGCAGCAACGGCTCGCCGCCCGCGCCGCCGAGGTCTTCGAAGGCGATGCGGACGGCCCCGTTGTGCGCGTATCGAGTGCCCATGGCCGACTCCTCTTTGCGATCAGTGTTCGCAAAGAGGTTAGCAGCTCGCGGACGCCGTTCGCAAACGGCGTTCCCGAAAGTCAGCAGCAGTTGGAGCAGGGCGCCATCCTCGACAGTACCGGATCAAGCACATTCCGCGAGACCGTCCGAACAATTCGGTCCGCAAATTGCTGGTGGAATTGCCGGTGCTTCTACATGCAACCGGATAAGCTGGACGTCGTGCCCTTCCGCTGGCCGCTCGACCCGCAGGACCTGTTCACCGAGCGCTACCCGCAGATGATCAACGGCGGGCTGCCGCCGACCGACGTCGACGCCGTGCGCGCCGCAGTCACCGACATGTGGACCGAGGCTCCTGGCGGCTGGGCCACGGAATGGTCGACGCTCGCCCGGTCCTACGCCGACGCCGGATCGCACCAGCGAGCGGCGCTGGCCTACGGGTGGGCCAAGTTCCCAACGCTCGCCGACGATGCCAAGCGTGCCGCGCTGGCGAACCAGCTCGAGCAGTACCAGCTCGCAGCACCCGGCTTCGGCGTACACTTCCACCGCGAGACCCTGCAGCTCCCCTACCAGGGCGGCACCACCCCGGTGCCGGTGCACCTGTTCGCACCGCCCGATCTCGACCCCGACGGCCCGGTTGTGATCGCCAGCGGCGGTGTGGACACGTGGAAGATGGACGTGCACGGGATCATGGTGCTGCTCGCCGCCCGGCTGCACCTGCGCGTGCTCGCCTTCGACATCCCAGGTACCGGCGAGTCGTCGGTGCCCATGACCGGCGCCGGCGGCGCCGAGGTCGTTCGTGGGCTCGTCGCGCACGCCCGAGGCCTCGGCGACGGCCGCGTGGCGCACGTCGGCATCTCGATGGGCGGCCACTTCTCGGCACGATCCGGGCTGGCCGGTGACGTCGACGCCGCCGTCGTGCTCGGCGGCCCGGTCGAAGCGGCCTTCAGCGGCGCCGGCCCGAACCGGTTCGGGATGGACGGGATCGTCGGCAACGCGCTGGGTTTCGACCACCCGCCGAGCCCGCAGGAGATCTCCGAACGCCTCGCCCCGTTCACCCTGCGCCCGCTGCTCGACCAGGACCGCAACGGCCCGATGCTCGTCGTCAACGGAGCCGACGACGTCCACGTCCCGCAGCACGACACGCTCGTGTTCCAGGGCTGCCGCGACACCGTCGTCGATCTCATGCCCGGCACGGGTCACTGCGCGGTGACGAGGCTCCCCGAAGCGCTCACCACGATCATCGGCTGGCTGCGGCAGACCCTCGCGGACGCCCCGCGCGAGCGCTGATCAGCGGCTGCGCCGACGTGAGAGGAAGCTGCGCAGCCGCTCGCGGTTGCGCGGGTCGGACGCCATCCGGCGCCCCTGTTCGGTGACCCGGCGGCCCTGCGGGCTCCGGAGGAAGGCACGGATTCGGTTCAAAATGGGCATTCGTGCATGTACCCGACCGGTGCGCGCGTCACACGTCGCCACCCGCGCCGGCCAGTAGCATCCCCGCCGTGAACGGGGAGCCCTTGCCGAAGCCGACCGCTCCCCGCCCGCAGCGCGGCCCGCGCCAGCGCCTCAGCGAGGACGAGCGGCGTCGACAGATCATGGTGGCGACAATCCAGGAGGTCGCCGAACGCGGCTACGAGAGCACTTCGCTGACCCGGATCGCCGCACGTGCGGACGTCGCCAAGGGGCTGGTCTGGCACTACTTCGCCGGCAAGGACGACCTGATGGAGCAGACGGCGAAGGCGACGATGGACACCCTGCGGGGGCACATCGTCGACGCGCTCGACCTCAGCCTGCCCGTGCCCGACATCATCCGGGCCGCGCTGCGCGCCGCCGCCGAGCAGATCCGTACCCGCCGCACCGAGCTGATCGCGCTCACCCGCATCGCGCAGAACCTGCGCGGCACCGACGGCGAACGGGTGACCGCCGACTTCTACGAGCAGACCTACCGCGGGCAGGAGGACCTCTTCCGCCGCGGCCAGGCCGAAGGCAGCCTCGGCGACTTCGACACCAGGGTCATGGCGGTCACCTACCAGGGCTCGATCGACATCATGCTCGCCTACCTCGAAGAGCATCCCGACGTCGAGCCGCACGACTACGCGGCGAAGCTCGCGGAGATCCTGCTCGGCGGTATGCAGACCAGGAGCTGACACCGACCCACACCATGCGCCTCGGCCTCGAACACCCTTGCTATTGACCCTGCGGTCAGTATTATTGACTGCATGGTCAACAGTGCGCCCGTCAGCACGGGCAACCCACAACGCGTGATAGTCATGAGCTTGCTGGTCAACGCGGCCGCCCCGATGGCGATCTTCTACGGGCTGCGCGCGGCCGGCGTCGACCAGTGGCTCGCCCTGATGCTCGGCCTGGTCGCGCCGGCCGCCACGACGGTGCACTCGGTGATCACGAAGCGGCGGATCGACATGATCGCCGGCCTGGTCATGACCGTCCTGCTGCTCAGCGTCGCGCTGTCCTTCCTGACCGGCAGCCCGCGGGCCCTGCTGGCCCGCGACGGCGTGCTCACCGCGGTGGCCGGCGTCTGGATCCTCGTCACCCTCTGGCGGACGCCGTACTACCTGAACGCCCTGCGGCTGTTCACCGGCGGCGCGCTGCGCGATCGCATCAACGACGCGTGGCGCGCCGAGCCGGCCTTCCGGCAGGTGGTGCGCACGTGCACGGTCATCTGGGGCTCCGCACTGCTGCTCGACGCGGGGAGCACGGTGGTGCTGGCCTACACGTTGCCGGTCGACAGCGTCCCGCTGACCGGCGGGCTCAAGCTCGCCGCGCTGATCGTCCTCGCCGAAGTGGGCAGCCGGGTGCACTTCCGACGCAAAGCCGGACCGTTCCTCGTCGAACCGGCCGAAGGCGGCGCGGGGCGGGACGACCGATGACCGGGCGGACGTACGTCGTCACCGGCTCGGCGTCGGGCATCGGCGCCGCCACCGCGGCGATCCTGCGCAAGCAAGGGGCGACGGTCATCGGCTGCGACCTCGACGATGCGGAGGTCGTCGCCGACCTCTCGACGCCGGCCGGGCGCCGGTCGCTCGTCGAGCAGGTGGCAGCGCGCGGACAGATCGATGCGGTGCTGGCGATCGCCGGCGGCGGCCGCACCGGGCTGATGGAGACGAACTTCTTCGGCACGGTCGCGACGCTGGAGGGGTTGCGCCCCCTGCTGGCCGGCAGCCCGGCTCCGCGGGCCGTCGCCGTATCGTCGACCGCGGCACTGGAACGGGCGGACGAACGCGTGCTGCGGGCCTGCGCCGACGGCGACGAAGCAACCGCGACCGCGTTGGTGGCCGCCGATCCGGCGCTGCGGGACACCGCCTACGGCATCGCCAAGCGTGCGCTGAACGCGTGGGTGCGGCGGGCCGCGCCGACGCCCGAGTGGGCCGGCGCCGGCATCCCGCTCAACGCGGTCGCCCCCGGTGTCGTGGACACCCCGGCCGCCGCCTGGATCCTCGACGACGACGCGGTGCGGGCCGCCGTCGAGGCAGCCGCGCCGCAACCCCTCGGCGGTTTCCCCGGGCGACCGGAGTGGATCGCGCACCTCATCGACTGGCTGGCGGGCCCGGACAACCACTTCGTCACCGGCCAGGTGATCTTCGCCGACGGAGGCGCCGAGGCGGCGCTGCTCGGGGACCGGCACTGGCAGTAGCGGGGCGACGTTCATCAGGTTCGTTGATGTGTTTCCCGGGGATTTGGCATTGGACGTCATGTCGCCGGCCGACCAACATCGTCCTCGGCGCCACCCGTTCCCCGAATCCGACCTGATGGGAAAGTCACCATGCGCAAGCTCATCGTCCAGCAGTGGGTCACCGTCGACAACATCGCCGCGGAAGCGGACGGCGGGCTCAGCTTCGTCGCCGCCGAACCGTTCGACGACAACGTCGAAACCCCCTACAAGACGAACATGATGGGGTTCATCGACTCGGTCGACACGATGATCCTCGGCGCCAACACCTACGCCATGTCCAAGGACTACTGGCCCTACGCCGAGGACCAGGGCGAGTGGGGCAGGAAGCTCAACAGCCACACCAAGTTCGTCGCGTCCTCGAAGCTGGACGACGCCCCTTGGGGCGATTTCCCCGCCGCGACCGTGACCCGCGACCCGGCCGCCACCATCCGCGAGTTGAAGGAGCAGGAGGGCAAGAACATCTGGCTGTGGGGCAGCTTGAAGCTCATGCACTCGATGCTGGCCGCCGGCCTCGTCGACGAGGTCCGGATGCTGGTCTGCCCGGCGTCACGCGGCAAGGGCACCCGCATCTTCGAGGACCAGCACGACCTGAAGCTGATCGAGGCCACCGGGTTCGACAACGGCCTGGCGATCGTGCGCTACGCAGTCATGAAGTAGGCAGGTAGCGGCGGCCGGAGGTCGCTCGGGCTCAGGGTGCAGGTGAGGCGGGGGTAGGCGAAGTCGGTCTCCTGGTTCTCCCGGCGACGCAGCCGGAACATCTCGAGACGCTCGTCCTCGTCGGCCGACGTCAGCGGGGTGCCGTCGGCCAGCACAGCCTGCCCGGCACGCACGTCCACATAGGTCTTCGACGTGCGGAACGTGACGCCGAGCCAGACGTTGTCGGGGTCCGCGGTGGCCGGGTCGAGCACGATCCGATGGCGGAATCTCCGGTTGGTCTCGGCAGCGAAGACAACAACCTCGCCGTGCACGAGCGGGATGGCGAACGAGGGCTCCCCCGGCTCCTTCGACTCCACCACGAGCCGGCGCGACGGCTCGGCCGCCGGGTGCTCGTAGCAGGTGAACAGCGCGATCACCCCGGCCTCGTGCAGGTCGAGCGCCTGATCGGAGTGCGCGCCCATCTTGGGGTAGGCGCGGGTGTAGATCTCCAGCAGCGCGTTGTTGAAGGGGATCGCGAGCGAGGCCGCCGCCTCGATCTGCTGCGCGAGCGCGGTGTGGGCGGGCCCGAAGCACTGCGCCGGGAGCGTGTAGGCGGTGGTCGTGCGGACGATCGGCACTCCGCGCGAGCCGTCGGGCGCCACGAGCACTGCGCCGCGGCGGCCCTTGCCGAGCTCCTCGACCCGGGCCGACGCCGACAGCTCGGCGAAGAGGCCGCCCCCGGTCGCGACGGGGTAGGCGCGGAACAGGTCGGACGCATCGTAGTTCGGCGCGTGGTAATCGCCCGTGTTCATGCTGAACCGGAAGCGATCCCCGTAGTCGATGAACGCCGACGTCCGGTTCTCCTCGGCGTAGCGCAGGCGGAGATCGCTCATCCCCTCGGGTGTGGGCGGCTCCAGCTCGACGCGCTCCCCGTCCTGGAGCAGGAGCGTGCGCCCACCCTCGTGCACCGCCTCGGCGTCCGAGCAGCGCACCACGTAGCCCAGCCGGGTCGGGAGCCGCGCGGCGTCCAGCCCGGACGGCACGATCTCGTGGGTGTAGCGCCGGTTGGTGGACAGCGGCACGAAGAACACCGAGTTCGGGTACAGCGTGACCGTGAACTGCTCCGGGTCGCCGCCCAGCTCGTCGGTTCCCTTGTGCCGGAAGCGGAGCCGGGTCAGCCCGCTGGCCTTCCCGTGACCGCGGTCGAAGGGGTCGCCGGCCATCGGCCCGAGCCGATCGAGGTGCTCGTAGAAGGTGCAGAACGCCATGACGCCGTCGCCCGGCATGTCCTTGGTCTTGTCGGCGTGGGACGAGATCCGGGCCTTCGTCTGCTTCTTCTCGGCCTCGGCCGGGGTGTTGACGTAGATCTGCGCCAGCACGTGGTTGAGCGGCGCGGCACCGGAGAAGACGAGGGCCGCCTCCTGGTTCAGCGCGTCGACGATGTGCTGGTCGGTGGACCGGAAGTTGTCGGTCGGGCCCGAAAGGTTCGTGGAGCAGCGCAGCAGGCGGAAGTGCAGCGCGTCGCGCTCCTTCCGGACCGGCGTCAGGTAGATCCCGGTGCGGTGCGCCGTGCCCGGCTTGGTCGACTCGGTGAGCGACTGGAAGGTGTGCTCGCCGCGGACCCGGTCGACGTAGTCGACGTCCGGGTCGAAGAAGGCGCGGTAGTAGACCCCGAGCCCGTGCACGGAGATCGGGACCTGGCCGATGCCCACCACCGGCCACGAGGCGAGGTCACCCACCGTCTCTCCGTACGAGCCCTCCCGGACCACCCGGACCCGCGACGCCGCCGACAGGTCGAGCTCGGCGGCCTTCGTCACGTCGCCGCACAGGTAGACGGCCTTCCCGGCAAGATCGGGCAGATCCGCCGGTGCGTCGGCGACCACCGTGCCTGCGAAACCGTCCATCGGAGCGGCATCGGGCGCCGGTGAGAGCAGGATCAGGACCTGGCTCGCATCGGCAATACGAGCTTCGGGGAGCTGCGGCCGGACCATGCTCCCAAAATATCAGGAGCCGCCATTCAATTCATTGCTCTCAGGAGTAAGGATGCTTACCAGGCGCGGCAGGGCTACGATTCCCGCCGCCCCGCCCGAGCGATCTGCTCGAGCTCCTCGACGACCGCTGCCGGTGCGAGCGGGTGCAGTTCGGCGAGCAGTTCACGGGCCCGGTCCCGGTTGTGCCGCTCGGTGTCGCGCTCGGTCCAGAACGGCGGCGGCCGCAGCAGGATCGACCACGCCGGGGTCGGGATCCCGCCGCGCAGCAGCTTCTGCCGGTAGCTGCCGACGCTCATGTCGATCTCGGTGAGACCGTGCTCCAGGCAGTAGCGCACCGGCTCGTGGATCATGAGGTTGAAGTACTCGGCGTGGGCGCCGACCCGCTCGTAGTCGAGCCCGATCGAGCGGGCGACGAGCGCCCGGCCGTGCCGGACGGCCCACATGAACCCGAGCGCGCGCCCGCCGTCGCGGCAGACGAAAGCGAACACCTGTCCCGCCAGCGCCTTGGCCATCTGCCCGAACAGCACCTCGAAGAACGCGGCATCGCCGAACGAGCCGTGCCGGCGCTGGGTGTTCACCTGCAGGCGGGCGAACTCCGGGATGTTCACCTCGTCCAGCTCCTCGACGGTGATCTCCCGGCCGGCCCCGGCCAGCTGCCGCCGTTCGCGACGGGCCAGCTCCCGCCGGCGCCGCGGGATCGCGGCGTAGTACTCCTCCAGAGTGCTGCCCGGCACCGGCACCACCACCCGCAATGCGGTCAGCAGCACGGGCCGGCCGGGCAGCGCCGCACTGAGCCCGTCGACGTCGGCGCCGGTCAGGTAGGGCGCCCACGCGGTACCACCGGCACGCCGGTCCCAGGCCTGGTCGGCCGCCTCCGCCCAGGCGCGGGCATCGGCGGCGACCGGCACCGTGCTGTAGCCGGACACGTTGCCGACCACGGTCAACGGCTCCCACCGCTCGGCCGTGGCATCGGACGGCGACTGCGCCCCGCCGAAGAGCGTGCCCGGGTGCATCAGCGGGTTGGCCGTCCCGGCCGCGAACCCGAACACCGGGACGACGGCCCGCAGCCCGCCGGCTGTTCCGCGGGACACCACCAACCGCTCGTCGGCGCCGTTCAACCCGGCCATCGCCAAATGCCAGCGGCGCGAGGAGTAGAAGTCGGCGCCCGACGCGCCGGTCAGCTCGTCCCAGTCGCCAGGCGCCCCGGTCGGAGCCGATCGGGCAACGGTCGGGCGCACGATCATCGAACGGCGTCGTGCGACTGGGCCGAGCTGACCGGGACCAGCGGCACGACGTTCACCGGGACGGCCATGAAGTGCATAATCTCCTCGTGGTTCGTCGAGAGCACCGCGTTGGCGGCGCCGAGGCGGAAGTGCAGGTCCACCTCGACGGCCGGTGAGTCGAGGTCGACCTCGATGTTGGGGTCGCGCAGCTCCCGGCTGAGCCGGACCACGTCGACGTCGAACCGGACCCCGGGACGGACCCGGACCGGCGCGCCGCTGCCGTTCCAGGGCAGGAGATCACGCTCCTGGTCGACCCGGCAGAGCGGCTGGGTCTCCAGATCGAAGCGGAGCAGCTCGTCCAGCACGAGCCGGGCCTCCTCCGGCACCTGCGGCCGGATCCGCTCCTGCCACCAGCGGCGGATCACCTCGGGGCCGTTGGCGTCGGTGAACAGGTAGCCGATCGCCTCCGCGTACGCGGGCGCGCCCCGCCCCTGGGCGCGGCTGTGGGCCGTGGCCAGCGGGCCGACGTCGGCGGCCTGCGCGACCCACTCGCCGAACGAGGTGATCACGCTGCTCTGCCGGATCCCGGCCAGCCGGCGCAGCCCCGCCCAGACGTGGCGCAGCACCGCGTTCTCCGCGAGCACGCGGGCCCAGAACAGGAACACCTGCATCCGCTGGTTCTCGGCGAAGGTCATCGAGTCGTGCGCCAGCACGTACTCGAAGTCGTCGTCGTCGCCGCGGATGCTCACGATGCCGAACTTGCTGCTCTCCTCGCTGAACTCGGTGTTGGGCAGGAGCATGATCGGGTACACCGCGATGCGCGAGACGTGCTCGGACAGCTCGTCGTAGCCGGCGATGAACGACTCGACGGTCTCCCCGGGGGCGCCCCAGATGAGCTCGGCGTAGCAGTCCAGGTTCTGCCCGGCCAGCCAGACGGCCAGGTCCTTCCAGGCGTTCACCTTCATGTTCCGGCGGTTCATCCGGCGCAGCGCGGCATCGTCGAGGGTCTGCAGGGCCAGCGTGAACGAGCTCTTGAGCCCGACCTTCGCCATCCGCTCCACGATCGAGAAGAACGTCGCCGACTTGTTCTTCGCCCACGATGTCTCGAACGCCGCCGGGAAGCCGGTGCGGGCCCGCACGTCGATCAGGTCGTCGATGAATTCGAGGTCGATGGGCAGCATCCCGAAGTTGGCGTCGCAGGCCACGATGGTCGGCACTTCGAGCTGGGCGAAGAGTTCGAGCTCCTGGCGCAGCCGCTCCCTCGAGAACGCCCTGACCCGCTGGCCGATCGCGCCGCCCCAGTAGCAGAACGCGCACTTGTACGGGCAGCCGCGGTTGGTCTCCATGATCGCGACGTCGTAGCGGAAACGGCCGTCCGGCCCGACGAGGTCGACGGCTCCGGTGAGGAACGGCGACGGGATCTCGTCGAGGTCCTCGATCCGCTTCCGCTCGCCGGTCGTGTGCACCTTCCCGTCGCGGTCCTTCCACGACAGCCCTTCGATGTCGTCGAGCGCGCAGCCCGGTTGCAGGTCGGCGGCCTGCAAGCCGGTGCGGAGCAGCTCGCGGAAGGTGATCTCGCCTTCGCCGTTGACCACGACGTCGACGTCCGGGTGCTCGCGCACGACCCGCTCGGCCTGGTTGGTGACGTGCGTGCCGCCGAAGACCACGAGCCCGTCCGGCACGAGCTGCTTGTAGGTGCGGGCGAGCGAGCCGAAGGCCCGCACGTTCCACCCGAGCGCCGAGAAGGCCATGACCTTCGGCAGCTCGCCGCTGAACAGGAAGTTCGCCATCTGCACATGGGTGAGCCCGCCACGCATGTTGCGGACAGCGATGTCGTGGGTGGAGCGGACGGCGGCGTCGCCGTCCGCCATGGCCTTCAGGTATCCGGCAGCCAACGGCAGCGATTCCAGCGGCATGTCCCACACACCTTGCTGGACGATCCACACTCCACGGCGGGTGTCCGACGCCTGTGCGGCACCCACTCCTGGATCACGAGAACCCATCGAAATCCCCCCGAACGTTCCTGCTCTCGACTCCGAAATGGCATGCCTCATCGACCCCGGAGCCGCACCGCCGCTCCCCCGGTGGGAGCGGACGGCGGCATGCGGGGCCTGGTTACTGCGCTTCTGGTTATTGCGCTTCTGGTTACTGCGCTTCTGGTTACTGCGCTTTCAGCGAGCTGCTACGACACGGGACGGCAGGTTGCGTAGAGGAACCCGGGGTGCACCTCGCTGGCCTCGCAGTTCCAGCCGAGCGCACCCAGCCGCTGCTCCAGCTCGGGCGGGTCGCGGAAGACCTTGACCACCTTGTAGCGGCTGCCGTCCTCCAGCGTGCGCCACACCGCGACGTCCGGGTCGTGCTCGTCGAACTCCTCGATCCGGCGCTCGTAGGAGGTGACGTCGACGAACTCGACCACACCGTCGGGCGTCACGGCCTGCTTCACCGACGTCCAGAAGGTCTCGAAGAGCTCCTCGGGCACGTGCGCCAGCCAGTGCGCGAAGAAGATGGCCTTCCACTGCCGCGTCGGGGTCCACGAGAACAGGTCGACCTGCTCGAACGAGACCCGCGGCATGCCGCGTTCCTTCGCGCCGGCGATCATCTGCGTCGAGCCGTCGAGACACGTGATCGAATCGCAGACGTCGACCAGGTAGCGCGTCCAGAAGCCGTTCCCGCTGGCGATCTCCAGGAGGTCGCCGTGCAGGTTGCCGGCGCGGATCTTCGCCAGCAGCGCCGGCATCGCCGGGGCCATGTACGGTTCGAAACCCGCGTCGAACGTCGCGGCCCGCGCCGAGTAGTACGCGAGCTGGCTCGACAGCAGGTCCTCGTGCACCTTCGTCATCCGTTCCTACCCTTCAATTCGGTTCATATGTCTCTGGGGACTTTCACGGCCGCGCGGCGGTGAGGTTCGCCCGGCGGACCACGGGCGCCACGACGGCGGCGGTCGCCACCAGCAGGACGGCGCCTGCGGCATAAGGAACGGACAGGTCGATCCGGGCGGCGAAGCCGCCTAGCACGGCACCGACGGGCACCGCGCCGAGCGCGACCATCCGGAACGCCGCCACAACCCGGCCGAGCACCTCCGGCGGGGTGATCGCCTGGCGGAGGGTCTGGCCCAGCACGTTGTAGGCCGCGATGCACGCGCCGGCGACGACCATCGCGCCGATCACCGGCGGCACCGAGCTCGCGAACGCCAGCACCACGAGCGCGCCTGCCAGCACCACGAGCGTCGCCAGCAACGCGCGGCCGGCGCCCAGCCGCCGCGCCACCGGCGGGGCGAGCACCGCGCCGAGCAGGCCACCGACGGCGAGCGGCGCGAACAGCAGGCCGAACCCCACCGCGCCCAGCCCGAGCCGCGCCTCCGCGTACACGACCCGGAGGGTCTCCACCGACGCAAAGGCGACATTGACCAGCGCCGTGGTGAGCGTGAGCGTCAGCAGGAGTCGGTGGCGCACGAGGAACCGCAGCCCGGACAGGATGTCCGCGCCGATGCCGCGAGCGATGTCCCGCCCCTGCGGCGCGGCGACGGCCGTCCGCTGCGCCGGCCCTCGCAGCAACGGGGCCAGCAGCACCGCGCTGAGGACGAAGCTGACCGCGTTGCCCAGCACCGCCGCCGCCGCGGCGAGCGTGAACAGCGCCACCCCCAACGGCGGCCCGAGGAACTCGGTGTTCACGGTCTGCGCGATGCTGATCCGCGAGTTTGCGGTGCCCAACGCCACCGGGTCGGAGCCCACGAGGTCGGGCACCGCGGCCTGGCTGCTCGTGTCGAACACCGTCTGCCCGAGGCCGAGCAGGAACCCCATCACCACGAGCAGCGGCACCGTCAGCAGGCCCGTCGCCAGCAGGGCGGCGGTGGCGAGCACCACGACGACCCGGCCGACGTCGGCCACCACCATCAGCAGCACCCGCGGGCACCGATCCACGAGCACGCCGCTGACCAGCCCGAGCGTCGCCCACGCCAGGTACGGAGAGGCGACGATCAGCCCGATGACGGCCGGGTCGGCGGTGAGGCTCGCCGCGATGAGCGGGAGCGCCGCCGCGTAGATGCCGTCGCCGAGCGTCGAGACGGTGGTGGCGGCGAGCAGCCGGCGGAACGGGCGCCCGGTGGTCATGGTCGGCTCATCAGCGCGACGAGGGGCTGCGGACGCAGACCCATGCGGATCTTGAAGCGCTCGTTGAGCCGCCCGCACTCGACGACCTTCACGCCGGCCGACCACCCGAGTTCGAGCACCGCCCACCACAGCGCCCAGTACGGGCTGAAGGTGAGGTCAGCGCGGTCGCGCACGTACCCCGCGGCCCAGTACTGCAGCCGGTCGCGTTCCTGGAAGCACACGCCGACGCCGAGCGTCTCCCCGCTGGCAGAGACGATCTCGAGCAGGCGGCAGGCCGGCCCGACCTGGCGCAGCATCCCCGCAAGCCGGTCGGGGTCGTAGTAGCGCGGTGAGCCCGCGCGCGCCGCCGTGGCGGCCACCAGCCGCAGCAGCTCCACGAGCTGCGGGTGGTCCGGCCCGTGCTCGACGGTGCTGACCCCCTGCTCGGCGGCCCGGCGCAGCTGGCGGCGCAGCTCGTGGCGCACCGGTTTGCGCAGCCGCGACACGTACGACTCCGGGTCCGGGTACTCGGCGGTCTCCAGCAGCCAGCGCGGCACCAGCTCGCGCCGGTGCAGCCCGCGCTCGACCAGCAGTGGCACGGCCGGCGAGTCGGCCTCGACGTTGACGAACCCGAACAAGGGGCAACCGAGCGCGTCGGCCTGCCCGGCGATGGCCTCGACCAGCGGGTCCAGCGACGCGGTGTCCCTGGCCAGCACCCGCGTGTCGGGGCAGTGCCACATCGCCGAGAGCAGGGCTTCCTGGCCGGGCGCCAGCCCGAGCAGACCCAACGGATCGGCCTGGCGGTAGAGCGGCGCCGCGGCCCGGAGATCGGCGTGGTCGGCGCCGTCGCGGATCTCGACGTAGCGGTTGGCGGTCACCGCCGCCACCGGGTGGGCCTCGTAGGCGCGGACGAACGGCAGCTGCTGGTAGAGGACGGCATCGACCTTCGAGCACAGCTCGTCCCACCCGGGGCCGAGTTCGGCGGCGTGCTCGACGACCCGGGTCGAGGGTGTGGATCTTCCCCTGCGCACCGGAGCCGCCGGGGCCGGCGGCCGGGCGAGCGCGGCGATCGACTCGACGGCCGCCTGCACCTGCGCCGGCGCCACCGGGCCCATGTGCCCGATACGCAGCACGTCGTGGCGCCACGCCGCGCGACCCGACGAGACCCAGACGTCGAACTCGCTCGCCAGCCGGTCGCGCAGCTGCTCGGCGTCGCCCCCGGGCAGCCGGACCGCGGTGACGGTCGGGGAGCACAGCTCCGCGCGCGGCACCACCTGCAGCCCGTGCGTCGCGAGCGCCTCCCGGCACGTCAGCGCCGTCTGCTCGTGGCGGGCCCGCACAGCGGCCACCCCTTCGCGTTCGACGGCGTCGAGCGCGGCGTCCAGCGCGAACAGCTGCGGCATGGCCGGGGTCCACGTGGTGGTGCCGCTGCGCGCAGCGTCGGCGGCGGCGACCAGGTCGAGGTAGTAGGCGCCCGAGCCCGGCCGGCCGGCATGGCGCAGCGCCCGTTCCGACACCGCGACGAGCGCCAACCCCGGCGGGCAGGCCAGCGCCTTCTGCGTGACGCCGACGGCGACGTCGATGCCCAGCTCGTCGAACGCGATCTCGGCCGCGGCAAGACTACTGACGACGTCGACGAGCAGGAGCGCGTCGCCGGCCGAACGCACGGCTTCGCTCCACGCGCGCAGCGGGCCGAGCACCCCCGTGGACGTCTCGTTGTGGGTGAGCAGCACGGCGTCGTAACCGCCGGCGCGCGCCGCCACCTCGGCGGGATCGACCACCTCGCCCAATGGTGCGGAGAGCACGTCGACCTGCGCGCCGGCGTGGCGGGCGATCTCGGCGAACCGCTCGCCGAAGTACCCGATCTGCACCGAGAGCACGCGGTCGCCCGGCCGCAGCACCGAACGGGCCGCCGCCTCCAGCCCACCGGTGCCGGAGCACGTCAACACGATGACGTCACGGTCGGTCCCGAACAGCGGGCCGAGCCCGTGCGACACCCTGCGCAGCAGGGTCCGGAAGGCGGCCGAGCGGTGGCTCATGACCGGCGTGGTCATCGCGGCCAGCACCTCGGGCGGCACGTCGACCGGCCCGGTGACCCGGTAGTTACGCACCCGTCCCCCCGATCTGCACGAGCTCGCCCAGCGACTGCCGCAGCGCGCTGCGGACCTGGTCGGCGTCCAGGTGCACCGGCATCCCGGCGAGCCGTTCCGAGCTCAGCCCCTCGGTGACGAGCCGGTCGAGCACGGCGTCGAGCCGGGCCGCCGTGAACCGCGGCGGGCGGCACCTGGCGAGCGCCGCGTCGATCGTCGAGACGATCCCGGCCGGGCCGTCGACCCCGAGCGCGGCCGCCGCGGCGTGCACGGCCCCGCGCGGGACGTCGGGCCCACGCGGGTCGCGCACCGCGGAGTCGCCGACCGCGGTGACGAGCGGCACCAGCCAGCGCAACGTGGCCGCAACGGCATACCCGTGGGCCAGCCCCAGGTAGGCGGTCAGCGGGTAGGCCAGGGCGTGCGCCGCCGTGGTCCGGGTGCGGTCGATGGCCTCACCGGCCATCGACCCGGCGTGCGAGAGCGCCTCGCGACCGCTCTCGACGCCCGCGAGCTCAGGCCGGGCCAGCACCGGCGCGATCCGCGCCAGCGCGTCGCCCGCCCGCTCGCGCGACGTCGGGTCCGAGCGCATCGACCACATCGACTCGATCGCGTGGGCGACCGTGTCGAGCGTGCCGCTCCACAGGACGTCCGGTGGGCAGGTGGCCAGCAGCTCCGTGGCGATCAGGACGTCCTCGGCGCGCACGCGGTCGTCGTCGAGGGACACCTTGCGGTGGCCGTCGTACAGCGTCGCGAAGGACGTGACCTCGCTCCCGCTGCCCGCCGTGGTGGGCACCAGCACCAACCCGGGGCTCGGTTCGGGCGGCCGTCGCCTGCGGGCGAGCACCTCCGTCGCCTCCACCGGGTCGGCCGGCAGCACCCTCGCCGCCTTCGCCACGTCCATCGCCGAACCCCCGCCGATGCCGACCACCAGCTCGGCGCCGTGTGCGCTGCGCGCGCGGGCGGCCGCGAGCGCCTGATCCGTGGTCGGGTTGGGGGTGAAGGCGTGGAACACAGCTGTGCCAGCCGGCAGCACGTCGGCCGCGCGGGTCCGCCGCAGCGCAGCGGGTGTGCCGACGACGAGCGCCCGCGTGTCGCCGAGCAGCTCCAGCAGCTGCTCGACGCACTGCTCCGCGCTCACGCGTCGAACCCGGACGCCGGTGCCGGAGGTGGTCACGAGCCCACCCCGCCGGCCGCCTGGGCCACACCCCGGACACCGACCCGGAACCGGTCGGTCAGCTGGGGCAGCCCGCTGCCCGAGCTCGCGCGCGGGTGCACGTCGTCGGGTGTCGGCACGGTCCGCAGCACGCAGAGCACCGGACCGGTCGCCGCGAATGCCGCATCGAGCACGTCCGGGACCTCGGCCGTGGAGTCGGCGTAGTGCACGCGGCGGTAGCCGAGGCCGCGGCCCAGCGCCGGCCAGTCGAGGTGGGCGCTGGTGCTCCGCTGCGCCCCGGTCGACTCGTAGCACCCGTTGTCGACGACGACGTGCACGAGGTTCGCCAACGGCAACGAGCCGATCGCCGCGCCGGTGCCGAGGTGCATGAGCAGGGCGCCGTCGCCGTCGAGCACAACCACCCGCTCGTCGGGGTGGGCCTGGGCGAGCCCCAACCCGATGGCCGCGGCGTGCCCCATCGAGCCCTGCATGTAGAAGGTGCGGTCGCGGTCGCGCTCGTGGTGGGCCTGGCGGGACAGGTAGCCGGTGGTCGTCACCAGCAACGCGTCGCCGATGCGGTCCATCAAAGCGGCGACCACCGATGAACGTGTCGGCCCGTCGCCCGGCAGCGACGCCGGGGCACCGACCTTCCCGATGGCGCCACGCGGGACGAGCCCGACGAACGGCAGCCCGTCGGCCCGCGCCGCGTCGGCCTCGGCCAGCAGGGTCGCCACATCGACCCCCTCACCGGGGCCGGCGACGCCGCCGGCCAGGACGGCGTGCGGCACACCGAGGGTGCGCAGCAGCGCCGGTGTGGCGGCCCCCATCACCTCGTGCTGCTGCTCGTCGGTGGCCGGATCGGGCCAGCCGCGCAACGTCATCAGGACGGTCACCGGGATTCGGCAGGCGAGCACGAGGCTGGTCAACGGGTTGACGAGGTTGCCGAAGCCGCTGTTCTGGCAGAGCACCACCCCCGGGGTCCCGCCGAGCTCCCACCCTGCGGCGATCGCCAAGGCCGCGCCCTCGTCCGGGGCCGGGACGAGGTCGCCCGCGCGGTCGTAGAGCTCCCACGGCCCGGCGAGGTGCCCGCACGGCACCCCGGTCGCGCGGTGGCGCCCCGACGCGCGCAACGCGTCGACCAGCTCGGCGGCCCCGACGCTCACCGGCTCTTCCCGAGCCAGGCGTCGAGCTGCGAGATCGCGAAGATCTCCTTCACCGAGGCGATGTTCTCCTCGACCGTCGCGGAGCTTCCGTGCTCGAGCACCGTCGACCACGTCTCGCGCACGGCCGTGACCATGGCGCGCAGCGCGTGGTTGGCGTAGATGACCATGTCGACGCCCGCCTCGGCGGCCTCCTCGCTGTCCCAGTCGGCGTACGTGGTCGGCACGATCACCACGGGCGCGCGCCGCTGCCAGTGCCGCAGGAACTCCACGACCTGCTCGGGGCCCGGCGCCTTCGAGTGGATCAGCACGGCATCAGCGCCCGCGTCGACGTACAGGTGGCAGCGACGCAGCGCCTCCTCGACCCCTTCGCCGCAGATCAGCGCCTCGGTGCGGCCGATGAGCAGTGTCTCCGGCCGCGCCCGTGCCTCGCTCGCGGCCTGCAGCTTGCCCGCGAACTCCTCTGCCGAGAGCAGCTGCTGCCCGGCAGCGACGAAGCTGTTGCGCTTGGGGAAGAGCTTGTCCTCGATGCAGATGCCGGCGACGCCGGACGCTTCGAACTGCGTCATCGTGTAGGCGGCGTTGATGCTGCCGCCGAAGCCGGTGTCGCAGTCGGCCAGCACGGGGATGTCGACGGCCCGGTGCATGGCGGTCGACGCCGCCAGGTACTCGGCGAGGCCGAGCAGGCTCAGGTCGGGCAGGCCCGCGGCCGCGGAGATCCCGAAGCTCGACGCCCACACAGCGTCGAACCCCGACTCCTCGGCGATCCGCGCGGTGAGGCCGTCGTGTGCGCCGGCGACGCGGACGAGTCGACGATCGAGGAAGCACTGCCGGATCCAGGAGGCGCGGTCGGCGTCGACGCGAGGAGGCGAGGTGGTCATCGTTTGACTTCCGGCCCTTTCGGTTCGGGTCCGCGGCGACGAGGTCGCTACCGCGGCAGATCGGGAAGGAGCGCGTCGAGACGGGCGGCCGCCGCGGCCAGCACACCCGGCGCGGCGGCCACGCACAGCCGCAGGTGTTCGGGCATGCCGAACGTCGACCCGGCGCGCAGCCGCACGCCTGAACGGTCGGCGATCGCGGCGCAGAGCGTGCGGTCGTCGGTGGCGCCGAAGGTCGCGCCGGCCAGCAGCCGTTCGACCGAGAGGCACAGGTACAGGCCGGCGTCGGCCGGCACGACGTCGACGCCGCGCACACCGCGCATCGCCGCCGTCGCCTCGGCCGACGCCGCGGCCAGCCGCTGCCGCCGCTCGGCGACGTCGCGGCTGCAGAACGGTTCGGTCAGCGCGACCATGCCGGCTGCCTGGGCGGAGGTGTTGACAGGCCCGGTGACGTGCTCGACGACATCGTCGACGACGGCCCGCAGCCCGGCGGGGGCCAGCACCCAGCCCAGCCGCAGCCCGGCGAGCGCGTGCACCTTCGACGCGCCCCCCACCACGACGGCGTCGGTTCCGACCGAGGCCAGTGCGTCTTCGGCGCCCGCCCAGGCCCAGTAGACGTCGTCGACCAGCACCGTGATCCCGTGCTCGGCGGCCCACCCGGCGATGGCGCGCAGGCGGGCGCGGTCGAGCACCGCGCCGCTGGGGTTGACCGGGCTGGTGACCAGCACGGCCGCCGTCTTCGGGGTGCGCGCCGATTCCAGCGCCGCGACCGTCAGCCGCCAGCGGTCGGCGGGCGCGCCCGGCACCGTCACCATGGTCGCCCCGGCCAGCTCCAGCGTGCGCGGGTAGTGGCTCCAGTGCGGGGCCGGCACGAGCACGTCCCGGCCGCGGGCGACGGCGGCCACCGCAGCGAACAGGCCCGCGCGCACCCCGGGGGTGACGACGACGCCGGCCGCGTCGAATGCCCGGCCGGTCCGGCCGGTGTAGTGGGCGGCGACCGCCGCCCGCAGCGCCGGCTCGCCGCCGCGCGCCGCGTAGGGCGACCAGGGACTGTCGGCAGCGGCGTGCAGCGCCTCCCGGATCTCGGGTGCGAGCGGGTCGGGCACCTGCCCGGAGGACAGGTCGAGCGTCGTCCGCTCGGTGATCACGGCCGGGGCGTTCACACGACCACGTCCGTGCGCGGGCGAAGGGGGCGGACCCCGGTCTGCTCCGCGATGCGGTCGAGGTCGGCGACGACCGCCGGGAGCAGCGGGACACCGCTCGCGGTGCGCTCGGCCGTGCACGCCGTGCGGCGCTGCCCCGGCAACCGGACGGGGACGTCGGCGTCGCCGGGCGGCAAGGCGGTGATCTCCGCGCCGAGCGCGCCGACCCTGGCGATGATGCCGTCGGGGTCGCCGAAGGCCGCGAGGTCGAGGCAGAGCACGAACTGCCCGAGGTCGGCGCCGTCGGGTCCGTAGGTGTTGCGGCTCCAGCTCGCTCCGGCGAGCGGACCGCAGAGCAGCTCCACCAGCAGCCCCAGCCCCGACCCCTTGTGCCCGCCGAAGTCGGTGCCCAGCCCGCCGAGCGGGACCAGCGCGTGCCCGGCGCGGGCCTTGAGCCCGGCGACGAGCGCCGGGATGTCGGTCGTGTAGCGGCCGTCGGCGCCCATCGCCCAGCCTTCCCGCATCGGCCGCCCTTCCCGGTGCAGGCGCTCCAGCTTGCCCCTCGGGACGAGCGAGGTCGCGGCGTCGAACACCAGCGGGCCGTCGGGCGCGGGCACCGCGTAGCTGATCGGGTTGGTGCCGAACATGGGGGCGGCCGCGCCCGTCGGCGCGACCTGCGGGGTCGCGTTGGTCGTGACCAGTGCCAGCACTCCCGAACGGGCGGCCCGCTCGGCGTACCAGCCGGCGATGCCGATGTGGTTGCTGCGCCGCACGGCCACCGCGGCGCACCCGAGGTCCTTGGCCAGCCGGACGCCGTGGTCGACCGCCGCTCGCAGCGCGGGTTGGCCCAGCCCGTTGTGGGCATCGACCACGGCCACCGAGCCGTGCTCCTGCACGACTTCGGGCTCGGCCGTGCCCGAGATCGTGCCGGCCATGAGGCCGTCGACGTAGCGGCGCAGGCGCGCGAACCCGTGGCTGTCGACGCCCGCGAGATCGGCCGCGGCGAGCACCTCGGCGCTCAGCTCGGCGTCCGGCCGGCGCGCGCCTGCGGCGACCAACGCCGCAGTGCCGAAGGCGACCAGGTCCGCGTGCTCGACCAGCCGGCCGCGGCCCGTCCCGTTCGTGTGCTCGTCGCTCACCCGGTGCCCCCGTCGTCCCGGTGGTCGCCGGCCGCGGCGAGATCCGGCAGCCGGATCGGGGTTGCGAACCGTCGCCACGCCGCCGCGCCGGCCGCGGCCAGCCGCTCGACCAGGGTGTTGTCACTTCCGGGCGCCAGCACCTGGCGGGCGACCAGCGGGTCGTCCTGGGGATCGTCGGTGAACCGGGCCGCCACCAGCACCGTCGGCAGGCCGAGCGCGCGCCGCGCCGCGACGGCCGAGCCCGGCGCCTTCCCCGTCCACGTCGAGGGGTCGACGACCCCTTCGGCGGTGATCACGAGCGGCGCCTGCGTGACGAGCGACGCGGGGTCGACGATCTCGCGGACGGCCAGCGCGCCACTGCCCGCGTCGGTCTCGGCCACTGTGGACAACCCGAGCCCGGTCCCGCCGCCCGCACCCCACCAGGGCGCGCCGCTCCTGGCGTCGAGCAGCGCGCCACCGCCGACCGGTTCCGCCGCGCGGGCCAGGTCGACCAGGCGGGCCATGGCCGCCGCGGCGACCGGCCGGTCGCCCTCGGTCAGCCCCTTCTGCGCGCCGAAGTGCCGCGAGTTCGCCGTGTAGGCGCTCGACACGTCGGCCATCAGCCGCAGCCGCACCCCGGCGAGCAGCGCCTTCGCCGGCCGCAGGTCGATCTGCACGACGTGCCGCAGGTTCGCCGGGACCGGCACCACCGACTGCCCGGCCGCGTCGAGGAACCGCACCCCGAGCTCCGCCAGAGCACCCGCTCCCCCGTCGACGACCGCCGTGCCGCCGAGGCCGACCTGCACCACGCGGTGCCCCGCGCGCACCGCCGCGCGGATCGCCGTGCCCACCCCGGCCGACGACGACCGCAGCGGATCGAGCTCGCCGGGCCGCAACGCCGCCAACCCGCAGCAGAGCGCGCTCTCCACGAGGGCGGACGTGCCGAGGTCGAGCCATTCCGAGCGCCGCGGGCGGCCCAGGGCGTCGACGACCTCGATCGCCCGCCGGGTGCCGCCCGTCGCGCGGGCGACCAGGTCGAGCGTGCCGTCGCCGCCGTCGGCGAGCGGCACCGCCCGCACCGTCGCCCCTGCACCCGCGGCCCCGCGGGCGAGCGCCGCGGCTACCCCGACGGCGTCGAGGTGGCCGCGCATCGCGTTGGGCGCCACCACTACCTGCACTACCTGGACCGGGCCGACCCCTCTCGGCCCGGTCATGCCGGTGTCCGGCCGCGCCGGATCCACGACCGGAGCAGCAGGCGGGAATGGCCGGGGACGTCGACGAACTCGCGCCGGCCGTGCACGAGCCGCAGGTTGTCGAACACGGCGAGCTCACCCTCGGCGAGCTTGCCGACCGTCTGCGCCGCCGGGTCGGCGACCGCGGCGTCGAGCGCGTCGAGGGCCGCGGTCTGCTCGGCGGTGAGGTCCGGCCGGTCGTCGCGCCGGTGCCCGATCTCGATGTAGCTGCGCAGGTAGCTGATCGACTCGTGGCCGTTCTGCTCGAAGAGCACGGGCTTGAGCACCGTCGGCGACTCGTCGCCCACCTCGTCGCCGCGGCGGTCGACGTGGAACGGGGTGCGCAGGGTGCGCAGCAGGGCGGGATCGGTGATCCGGCGCAGGATCTCACCGAGGTGCACGGTGATCAGCTCGCCGCCGTGGCTCGACTGGCGCAGGCAGTACAGGGTGAAGACGTCCGGGGCCGGCAGGGCGGCCTCGGCGCCGTCGGTGTGCAGGTTGCCGCCGAAGCGCGAGTCGGAGTAGCGGCTGCGCTGGCCCTGGCCGACCGCGGTGTGCCGATCCCGGACCCGGCGCACCAGCTCGCCTTCCCGGTTCTGCGGTGTCGCCTCGCCCAGCAGCGCAGAGATGCGGGCGATCGCACCCGCGGCCGTCTCCTCGTCGACCGGCATGCCGGTCAGGATCAGCACCCCCGCCCCGTCGTCGAGGTGGCTGCGGACGAACCGCCCCAGTTCGGCGCCGGCCACCGCCGCGGTGGCGGCATCGGGCTCGGGGCCGAACAGCGCGGCCTGCAAGGCCGGCCCCGGGGCGACCCGGAACCTGTCGAACCCGTCGACGTGCCTCGTCCCGGTCGCTGTGTTCTCGGTCGTCACTGTGTTCTCGGTCGTCGCTGTGTTCTCGGTCGTCGCTGCGTTCCCCCCGCTCACTCAGCGCCCTCCTGCGATGTCGATGAACGAGCCGGTCACGTACGACGCCTTGGCCGAGAGCAGCCACACGACCGCTTCGGCGACCTCCTCGGGCTCGCCGGGGCGGCCGAGCGGGATCGCGGGGGTCAGGCGGGCGAGCCGCTCGGGATCACCGCCGCGGGCGTGGATGTCGGTCTTGATGAAGCCTGGCCGCACCGCATTGACCCGGATGCCCTCCCCGGCCACCTCCAGCGACAGCCCGATGGTCAGCGTGTCGAGCGCGCCCTTGCTCGCCGCGTAGTCGACGTACTCGCCCGCCGAGCCCAGCCGCGACGCCGCCGACGACACGTTGACGATCGCGCCGCCGTTGCCGCCGTGCGCGGTGGACATCCGCCGCACGGCCTCCCGGGCGCAGAGGAACGGACCGACCACGTTGGCGTCGAGCACCCGCCGCAACCGGCGCTCGTCGATCTGGTCGACCCGGCTGCCGCCCTCCAGCAACCCGGCGTTGTTGACCAGCGCGTCGAGCCGGCCGAACTGGTTGTCGATCTCGGTGAACATCCGCTCGACCGCGGCCTCGGAGCCGACGTCGGCCTTGAACGCGGCACCGGGTCCGGCCAGCTCGGCGAGCAGCTTCTCGGCGGCGGCGTCGTCGGAGTGGTAGCCGACGGCCACGGCGTATCCGGCGCTCGACGCGAGCCGCGCGACCGCGGCGCCGATCCCTCGGCTCGCACCGGTCACCAGCACGACCGGGCGATCCACTAGATGTCGCCGTTCGCGTCGGCGATCATCTGCGCCGACCAGCGCTGTTTGAGCCGCAGGCAGAGCCGGTTGAGGCCGTCGAGCACGGGGTTCAGCGGCCGGCGCACGTCGATGATCAACATCGTGCGGGTGCCGGTGCTGGTGTTGTAGACCTCGTGCTCGAACGTGTCGTCGATGAGGATCGGCCGGCGCTCGGCCCAGGTGTGGAAGGTCTGGTCGACCCGCAGGTAGGGCGGGCTGTCGGTGGGCACCCGCAACGGCAGGTGGTAGCGCAGGATGCCCGCGTAGGGGCCCTCGTGGGCGTCGAGCGTGACGCCGGGCGGCAGCTGCGCCACCATCGCGTTGACCACGCGAGGGGTGCGCTCGACGAAGTCCATGACGAGCGGCAGGTCGCGATGCGCCCGCTCGTTGGCCACCCCGAGCATGTAGGCGTAGTACAGGCGCCAGCCGATCGAGACCTGCGCGGCGCGGGTCGGGTCGATGTCGCCGTAGGGCGTCAGGTCGCGGACGCCGATGAGGCGGTCGACCTCTTCGCGCAGCTCGTCGAACCGCTCGACCAGCTCTGCCGATTCCGGAAACGCGACAAGCGGGTCTTCCATGATCCGCGGGCGTTTCGCACCGCCGCTCCCAGCCAACAGGATTCGGTTCACCAAGCCCCGAACCAACGGCTGGTTCACACTCAACGAACCGCGCACGAATCCCCCCGAAATCGTGTTGATCGACGCATTCAATCGCTGCGTCCCATTCGATAGTGCCGGAGCCGCAACCCGCTGTCAACCGTGCAGTCACCCACTGTTCAACTCTTCGTCTACCCACCTCATCACCGCAGGTCAGGCATGCCAAATACAGCTCCTGGCAGGCCTGCCTGCGGCCCTGGAACACCTCGGAACAGTGACCAGAGAAGGCAGTGGAGGAAGGTCGTCGAACTACGACCCGCCCGATATCCCTACCTTTTCAGCAGAACCGCCGATTCCGGACGGAACTGCGGGAACTTCCGAACTCGGCGGTAGCGTCGGCGCGCTCAAGGCACGCCGCCAGACGACGATGGCATTTCCGAGAACAACGATCACGAGGATGGCGAAGAAAGCGGCGAGAATGCCGTCCACGGTGGAGTTGACGATGACCGCGTGCATGTCGTCGAGGCTCTTCGCGGGGGCGAGCAGCTCACCGCGGTCGAGCGCCGCGGCATAACGTTCGCGTTGCGCGAAGAACCCGAGCTTGGGATCGGTGGAGAACACCTTCTGGTAGCTCGCGGTGAGGGTGACGGCGACGTCCCAGGCCAGCGGGATGCCGGTGACCCAGGCGTAGCGGACCTTCCCGGCCTTGATCAGCAGGGTGGTGCAGACGGTGAGCGCGATCGCGGCGAGCAGCTGGTTCGCGATGCCGAACAGCGGGAACAACTGGTTGATCCCGCCGAGCGGGTCGGTGACCCCGGCGTAGAGGAAGTAGCCCCACGCCCCGACCACCGCGGCGCTGGTGATCCACAGCCCGGGCTTCCAGCTGACATCGGCGAACGGCTTGTGCACGTTGCCCAGCGTGTCCTGCAGCATGTACCGCCCGACCCGCGTGCCGGCGTCGACGGTGGTCAGGATGAACAGCGCCTCGAACATGATCGCGAAGTGGTACCAGAACGCCTTGAGCGCGGCCCCGCCGAACACCGCGGAGAAGATCTCCGACATCCCGACCGCCAGCGTCGGTGCGCCACCGGTCCGCGCCACCAGCGTGTGCTCCTGCACGGCCGCCGCCGCAGCGGTGAGCGCGTCGGGGGTGATGGTGAACCCGAGCTTGCCCACCGCGGCCGACGCCGTCTCCACTGTGGTGCCGAGCAGCCCGGCGGGGGCGTTCATCGCGAAGTACAGCCCCGGGTCGAGCACGCACGCAGCGATCAACGCCATGATCGCGACGAACGACTCCGTGAGCATCGCCCCGTACCCGATGAGCCGGACCTGGGACTCCTTCTCGATCAGCTTGGGCGTCGTGCCCGAGGCGATCAGCGCGTGGAAGCCCGACAGCGCGCCGCATGCGATGGTGATGAACACGAACGGGAACAGCGAGCCGGAGAACACCGGCCCGGTGCCGGAGAACGCGAACTGCGTGAACGCCTCCGTGTTGAGCACCGGCTGCGTCACCAGCACCCCGACAGCCAGCAACGCGATCACGCCGACCTTCATGAACGTCGACAGGTAGTCGCGCGGGGCGAGCAGCATCCACACCGGCAGCACCGAGGCGACGAACCCGTAGACCACCAGGCAGAGCACCAGCGTGCGCGGGTCGAGGGTGAACGCCGCGGCCCAGCTCGAGTCCTGCACCCACCCGCCGCCGATGATCGCGACCAGCAGCAGCGCGACGCCGATCACGCTGGCCTCGATCACCTTGCCGGGCCGGATCACCCGCATGTACAGGCCCATCAGCAGGGCGATCGGGATCGTCATCGCGATCGAGAACGTCCCCCAGGGCGAGGCCGCCAGCGCGTTGACCACCACCAGCGCCAGCACCGCCAGCAGGATGATCATGATCGCGAACACGGCGACCAGCGCGGCGATCCCGCCGACCGGGCCGATCTCGTCGCGGGCCATCTGGCCCAGGCTCTTCCCGTCGCGGCGCATCGAGAAGAACAGCGTGACCATGTCCTGCACGGCACCGGCGAAGATGACGCCCGCGATGATCCAGATCGTGCCGGGGAGGTACCCCATCTGGGCCGCCAGCACCGGGCCGACCAGCGGTCCCGCGCCGGCGATCGCCGCGAAGTGGTGTCCGAACAGGACCCTGCGGTCGGTCGGCTGGAAGTCCGCGCCGTTGTTCAACCGCTCGGCCGGGGTCGCGCGGGTGTCGTCGACCTGCAGGACCTTGCGGGTGATGAACCGCGCGTAGAAGCGGTACGCGATCGCGTACGAGCCCAGCGCGGCCGCGACCAGCCAGATCGCCGAGATGCTCTCGCCGCGGGACAGGGCCACCACGGCCCATCCGACAGCCCCGACGACCGCCACCACCGACCAGATCAGCACCTGCGCCGGCCGCAACCCGAACCTCGTCAACACGCACTCCCCTCGCCGCCGATGGCGTCCTCGCCACGGCTCGTTGCCGTACTAGTTGCAATAGGGTCGGGATCGGTTGACAGCCGTTCGGAACTTCTTCTCGACCCCGACAGCCGATGGACAGCAGCGGGTCGGTGCTCCTACCCTCCGGTTCCGGGAGATCACTCTGCACGCGGGCAAGGGGGGCCGGTGGAGAAGTTCGACTCTGCGCTCACGCTTGTCGCGGTGCTCGCCGGAACCTCGTTGTTGGCGCTCGCGGCGCGCCGGTTCCACCGCCGTTCCCGGCTGCCCGACATGCCCGGCTGGGCACTCGCCGACTGCCGATACGGGGCCGTGCTCACGTGGTTCCTGCTGGGTGGTTCCATATTCACCGCGTACACGTTCATCGCCGTTCCCGGCCGTACCTTCGGAATCGGCGCACTCGGCTTCTTCTCGCTGGCCTACACCGGAATGCTCGCCCCGATCCTGTTCGTCCTGCTGCCTCGATTGTGGAGTGCGGCAAAGCGCACGGGATCGGTCACGATCGCGGATCACGTGCGCGCCAGATACAACTCCCCCGGCCTGATGCTCGCGGTGGCACTCACCGGGATACTCGCGACGATGCCCTACATCGCATTGCAGCTCGTCGGGGTGCGCGCCGTTCTCATGGCGGTCGGACTCTACCCGGCCGGGCTCGCCGGCGACCTCGCCCTGTCGGCCGTGTTCGGCGTCCTCGCAGTGGCCACGTTCAACACCGGACTGCGCGTGCCGGCCCTGATCTCCGTCGCCAAGGGCGCACTGGTCTTCGGTGCGACGCTCGGGATCACGGTCGCGATACTGCACGAGTTCGACGGCTTCGGCCCGATGTTCGCCGCCGCCTCCGAGCGGGCCGTCGAATCACCGCACGTGGACATGCTGATCCGGCCGGACGACCATCTCGCCTTCGTCTCGCTCGCGGTCGGCTCCGCATTGGCGCTGCCGATGTACCCGCACGTCCTCACCGCCACGTTCGCCGCCAAGGGGCCCGACACATTGCGAAAGGCCGTCATCGGCATTCCCGCGTGGACGCTGGTGCTGGGACTGTTCGGCCTGCTGGGCATCGCGGCGTTGGCGGCTGGTGTTGCAGCGCCTCCGGGAAATGCCGAGGTCGCGGCGCCATTGCTGGTGGCGGACCTGCTGCCGGCCGTCGCCAGCGGCATCGTGTTCGGCGCGATCGCGGTGGGCGCGCTCGTGCCGGCGGCGGTGATGTCGGTGGCCTTCGCCGCGCTGTTCACCCGCAACGTCTACGTCGAGTTCTTCGCCCCGCACACCACCCCGAAGGGCGAGGTACGGGTCGCCCGCTGGGTATCGCTGCTGGCGAAGGTCGCCGCACTCGGATTCGTGTTCGGCCTGCGCGACCAGGTCGCGATCAACCTGCAACTGCTCGGCAGCCTCTGGATCCTGCAAACCCTCCCGACCGTCGCCATCGGCCTGTTCACCAACTGGCTGCACCCCCGCGCACTACTGGCCGGCTGGGCCGTCGGCATGGCCGGCGGAACCTGGCTAGCAGTGGCCGGCGGATTCAGCTCACTCGTCCATTTCTCGCCGATTCCGGTGCCGGTTTCGGTCGGGTTGCTCGCGCTCGCGTTGAACCTCGTCGTCGCCACCGCGCTGACCGTCGCGTTCAATGCAATGAGTGTTCCGCGCACGTCGCGTCACCGTTACCCGGCGGAGGTCGAATGAACGAGATCAGCGCGACCGAACGGGCGCCGACCGCCGCGGACACCGCTCCCGACGATCGCGAAGAAGGTGTCGAAACGATCTTCAAGGCGCACCACGCCACAATGGTGCGACTTGCCGTGGTGCTCGGCGCCGACGATGCCGAAGACATCGTCGCCGAAGCCTTCTACCAGCTGTACAGGCGTTGGCGACAACTGCGGAACCCGGACGCGGCCGTCGGCTTCCTGCGCTCGGTCGTGGTCAACCTCACCCGAATGCGAATTCGGCACATCCAGGTCGCCCGCCGGCACGTCCGACGTGCCGAGCCGGCGATCGAGCCGGTCCAATCAGGAGAATCGCTCGCCGTTCTGCGGGATGATCAGCGAGCGCTCGTGGAAGCCGTGCGCCACCTGCCGGCACGGCAACGGGAGGCGCTCGTGCTCCGATATTGGCTTGATCTTTCAGAACGTGAGATCGCGAAGACGATGGACGTTTCGGTCGGCTCGGTCAAGGTCCACATCTCCCGTGGGATGGCGGCGCTGACCCGGAAGTTCGAGGATCACCGATGAACCCCGTCACCGACGAGAACCTGCGGGCGGCGCTCGGCGCGCTCGCGGACGGCGTGCAGGTGCAGCCCGACCGGCCCTACGCCACCATCAGCGCCGGCTGGCGGAGGCGCTACCGGCGCCGCCGGCTGACGGTCGCGATCCTCGCGACGGTCGTCTTCGGAGCCGTGGACGTCGTCGGGCTCTGGGCGCTCAACTCCGCGGAGCCGATCCCCCAGGTGATCTTCTCCGACACCGAACCGCCCAGCTCCGCGGACCCGGGGTCCCTCATCGGATCCCCCTGAGGTCATTCGGCCCAAGCGCTGTTCCGGATGATCTCGACGAAGTCGCTGCGGACGAACGTCGGGTCGAAATGGGCCAGCACATCGTCGTTCATCGTGCCGAACGTCGTGTCGGGGCGGTCGGCCATACCATCGTTGAACGCCCGCAGGATGCGGTTCTTGAAGTCGGGCCGCGGGTGCCGGTGCAGCACATCGGCGCGCTGATCGACGGTGATCTCGTCGAGGTCGAGGCCGAGCACATCGGTCTCGACGCCCAGGGTCACGACGGCGACCTCAGGAGCGAGGTGTGCCGGGATGCCGGGTGTCGTGTGCAGGGCGATGCCCAGCCACACGTTCTGGGCGTCGAGCTCGGAGCGGCCGTGCGCGCGCAGGAAGTCCCGGGCCGCATCGGCACCGTCGATCTCGAAGCGCTGGACCTTGGTCGCGTAGGCGTCGGTCAGCCCGAGATCGTGGAACAGGCCGCCCACGTAGGCCAGCTCGGGATCGACCGCGAGCCCGCGAGCGGCGGCCTTGAGCGATCCCCAGAGGAACACGCGGCGGGAGTGGTCGAACAAGGTGTCGTCCGCGGCATCCCGGACGAGCGCGGTGGCCTCCCGGACGAGGGCGGTGTCGGGGATCGTGACCCCGGCGATGGTCTCGGGCATGACAGCGGCTCCTTCGACTGGACCGACTCGAGCGGATCCAGTCTTGCCGGCACCCCTGGTCGGACCGAGTGCGCGGATTGACCACTACCCCACAGATGTGGACATGGTTCGGGCGGTAGCGGCGAACCTGGCGCGGTACTGGCTCGGCGGAACACCGAGCCGTGCGACGAAGATCCGGCGCAGCGTCTCGGCACTCCCGAAGCCGACCAACCGCGCGGTCTCGGCGACACCGTGCCCGACGTCGAGCAGCGCCTGGGCGCGGTCGAGCCGGACCCCTTCCACGAACCTGGCCGGAGTGGTGCCGAGCTCGATGGCGAACATCCGGGCGAGGTGGCGCGGGCTCACCCCCGCCAGCGTCGCCAGCGCCGCCGCGCCGTGGTCGAGCTGCGGTTGCGCCGAGATCAGGTCGATCACAGCGCGCAGGGTCGGGGTGCGCGGCAGCCGCGTCCGCATCGGCGCGGAGAATTGCGACTGCCCTCCCGGGCGCTGCATGAACATCACGAGACGGCGGGCGACGGTCCGCGCGAGATCGGGCCCGTGGTCCCGCTCGACGAGGGCGAGCGCGAGGTCCATCCCCGCCGAGACGCCCGCGGAGGTGAACACCGGGCCGTCCTCGACGAAGATCGCGTCGGGCTCGACGCGGACGTCCGGGAAGCCGCGCGCCAGCCGATCGGTGTGCTGCCAGTGGGTGGTGGCGCGGCGCGCGGCCAGCAGACCCGCGGCGGCCAGCGCGAACGCCCCCGTGCAGATCGAGACCACCCGCCGGCTGCGCGCAGCCAGCATGCCGACGGTGTCGACGAGATCCGCCGGCACCGGCCTCGTGACGAGCGACTCCCCGCCCGCCACGACAACCGTGTCCGGGTCGGGGCACGAATCCGGTGCGCCATCGACGGGCAACCGGAGCCCTACCGACGTCGTCACCGGCTGCCCCGAGCCCGACACGTAGGTCAACGCGTAGCGCCCGCCGAACCGGTTCGCCTCCGCGAACACCTCGGCGGGCCCGGTCACGTCCAGCATCGTCATGCCGTCGAACGTCACGAAGACGATGGCCAACGGCTCGCTGTTGTCCACCACCAACTGGACCACACCCCCGGCACGCGGCGCCCGGTGGCATCGACAACGACGTTCCGGTCGCTTGAAACGATTCATATCGGCCGAAGCGTCGTTGTCGACGGCTGGCGGCGCCGTCGACCGATGGATTCCGGCGCATCCCCGGATCTCTACCTACGACGACGCAACCAGAGGAGCGAGACATGCGGGGTTCCACTCGGATCGAAGGATCGGTGGCGCTGGTGACCGGCGCCAACAGGGGCATCGGCCGCGCGATCGCCGAAGCGCTGCTGGAGCGCGGTGCGCGGAAGGTCTACGCCACGGCGCGCGACCCGAGGACGCTTGTGGAGTTGCAGGAGCGCTACGGCTCCCGCGTGGTCGTGTTGCGGCTGGACGTCACCGACGCCGACCAGGTCGCCGAGGCCGCACGCGCGGCCACGGACGTGGATCTGCTGGTCAACAACGCGGGCGCGTTCGAGCCGACGGAGCTGTCCGACGAGGGGATCCTCGACGTGGCTCGGCGGGAGATGGAAGTCAACTACTTCGGGCCTTTGCGGATGCTGCAGGGCTTCGTGGACACGCTGGTGCGCCGCGGCGGCGCCATCGTCAACGTCGTTTCGGCAGCCGGCCTGAGCAACGTGCCGCTGCAACCCACGTACAGCGCGTCGAAGGCCGCGCAGCACTCGCTGACCCAGGCCTCGCGCGCGCTGTTGGCGGGCCGGGGTGTCGCCGTGCACGGCGTCTACCCGGGGCCCGTCGAC
Source organism: Pseudonocardia sp. TRM90224 (assembly GCF_021245725.1). Lineage (GTDB taxonomy): Bacteria > Actinomycetota > Actinomycetes > Mycobacteriales > Pseudonocardiaceae > Pseudonocardia. Next base: position 81,436 of record NZ_JAJGSX010000034.1, read on the forward strand.
ACAGACATGACCAAGGACCTCCCGCCCCAGTTCGAGAAGACCGCGCCCGACGCGGTCGCGAACGAGGTCCTCGACGGCGTCGAGGCGGGTGCCGAGGACATCTTCCCGGACCCGTTCGCCGTGGCCTTCGGTGAGCAGTTCCACGCCTCGCCCAAGACCGCCGAGCGGCAGCTGGCGGCGATCGTCGCGGTCCCGGCGTAGGGTCGGTCGTGAACCGGCTCGTGCACCTGGAGCTGCACACCCATGATCTCGGCGGAGCGAGCGCGTTCTACGACGAGCTGCTGCAGTGGCGCACGGAGCGGATCGACGTTCCCCGGGGTCCGTACCACGCGCTCGCGATCGGCGGTCCGCTCGACGGCGGGGTCGTCGAGTGTGGGACGGCGCACCCGACGTGGCTTCCGTACGTGGAGGTCGAGGAGATCGAGGTGATCACCGAGCGGGCCCGTCGGCTCGGCGCGTCGGTGCTGCGCCGGCCACGGGAGGGTCCGGCGGGATGGAGCAGCGTGCTGCGGTCGAGCGTGGGTGGCGAGATCGCGCTCTGGCAGCCGAAGCAGCCTCTCGTGAAGGGAATGGGATGACCGAGTCGGAGCTGCGTGACGCCGCCGTCGAGGGGTCCGAGAGCGCCTACGCGGAGCTCGTCGAGTCGCACCGCCGTCAGCTGCACGCGCACTGCTACCGGATGCTCGGTTCAGTCCACGATGCCGAGGACGCGGTGCAGGAGACGCTGTTGCGGGCGTGGCGGAGCCTGTCGTCGTTCCAAGGCCGGAGCTCGTTGCGTTCTTGGCTCTACACGATCGCGACCAACGTCTGCCTGAGGGCGATCGAGCGTCGACCGGGACGTGTACTGCCGATCGGCTACGGCCCGCCTTCCGATCCGCACGGGCCGCTCGGTGAGCCGCTCGTCGAATCGACCTGGATCGAGCCGTATCCCGACGAGCGGCTCGGTCTCGACGACGGGCCGGTCGGTCCGGAAGCCCGGTACGAGCAGCGCGAGAGCATCGAGCTGGCGTTCATCGCAGCGCTCCAGCACCTACCGGCCCGCCAACGGGCGGTGCTGATCTTGCGCGACGTGCTCGGCTTCTCCGGCGCGGAGGTCGCCGCGGCGCTCGGGACGACCCCGGCGTCGGTGTACAGCATGCTGCAGCGTGCCCACCAGACCGTCGAGCAGCGCATCCCCGAACTCAGTCAGCAGGCGACCCTGCGATCGCTGGGCGACGAGGGGCTGCGAGCGATCGTGGACCGCTACGTCCGCGCGTGGGAGCACAACGACGTCGAGGGGATCGCGGCGATGCTGACCGAGAGCGCGACGATCGCGATGCCGCCGACCCCAACGTGGTACCGGGGCCGGGACGCGGTGGCAACCGGCCTCGGAGAACTGGCGCTCAGCGGCCGGATGACGTGGCGGGTGACCCCCATCCGCGCGAACGGTCAGCTCGCGGTCATGGCCTACTGCGAGGACGTGGGCGGCACCCTCGTGCCGAACCACCTGGCCGTGCTCACGCTTCGCGGCTCGCTGATCGACGAGATCAACTTCTTTCTCCTGACGAGTCATTAGAAGCGGTACGTGCACAGCTCCCGGTCGTTGCGCATCCGGCGCAGGGCACGTTGGCGGGTCGGCCCGATGCTGCCGATCGGGAGCCCCATGGAGCGTGACATCTCCTCGTACCGCGGGTCCGGGCTGTAGAAGAGGGTGTGGATGAGGGCGCGCTCGCGGCCGGACAGGCGGTTGACGGCGGCGTCGAGGATCCCGCGGACCTCGTTGCGCAGGAGCACGGCCTCCGGGTCCGGCGCGTCGGACGCGATGTCGTCGATGAGCGCCTCGCAGGACTTGTCCTTCTTCATCCTGCGCAGGATCGCGAAGCACTCGTGCACGGCCGTGGTCCGCAGCCAGCCGCCCATCTTCTCCGGCTCGCGGATCGAGCCCAGGGCCTCGACGGCGCGCAGCCACGTGTTCTGGATCGCGTCGGCGGCGTCGACCTCGGCCAGCCGGTGCGCGGCGACGGTCCCCGACACCACCGGTTGGTAGCGGGCGACAAGTTCCCGCCACGCCCGCCCGTCGTGATCACGTGCCGCCCGCACCAGCTCCGTGGTGGTCATCGTCGAGTACGCCGAGCGTGGGGCCATCAGGGTGGTGAACAAGATCTCTCCCGCGGGCACGATGGGACCGAGGGACAAACCTCGCGGAGGCGGCTAGCAACAACCTTGCAAGCGGCGACCCCCTCCGGTCGGGCGTCGGGGTCGCGAGTCAGGGCGAGGCGAACTGCCCGTCGGCCGACATCGCCGCGGCCCACCGCCCGGCGGCGAGCAGGGTGCTCGCGTGCTCGGGCCCCAGCTTCGCCAGGAACGTCGCGTGGGCCCTCGACTGGACGTCGACCGCGTCCTCGGCACGCCCGGCGTCGGCATACGCCAGGCCCAGGTTCGTCAACGCCATCGCAACGCGCGCGTCGTCGGGCCCGAACACCCGCTCCAGCAGCCCGACGGCCCGCAGGTGCGCGTCGACGGCGGCGGCGGTCTCGCCCAGCAGGCGCTGGGTGTACCCGAGCTTGTCGAACGCCTGCGCGGTGTCGGGGTGGTCGGCGCCGGAGACGCGGATGAAGGCGGCGATCGAGAGGCGGTGGCACGTCAGCGCCTCGGCGAGGTCGCCGCGGTCCTGCGCGGCCATCCCGAGCCCCGCCGTGGCGTGCGCCCACAGCCTGCTCCCCCGCCGACCCCGCTGCTCCAGCATGTCCCGGCCGGCCCGCAGCTCACGTTCGGCATCCCCGAGCCGCCCCGCCGCCCAGAGCGTGTACCCGAGATCGACGAGGACCGCCGGCAGCAGGTCGTCGCGGCCGCCCGCCCGCAGCGTCGCGATGGCCCGCTCGTGCGCCCGGATCGCCTCGACCGGCCGGTCGGCGCAGTTGAGGACGTGCCCGAGCCGGTTGTGCGCATGCGCCAGCACGACGTCGTCCGTGCGCGCGGCCGACTCCAGGAGGTGCACGGCGTCGCGGTGCAGTTCGAGGGCCTCCGCCAGCCGTCCCGACGCGTCCAGCACCTCGCCGAGCTGGCACACCAGCGCGCCGCGCGCCACCGGGTCGGCCACGGCGTCCGGGACGTCGATGAGCCGCAGCGCCTGTTGGAGGATCCGCTCGGCAGCCGGGTAGAGCGCGCGCTCCGCGTAGTGGTGGGCCGTCGTGGCCAGCATCGGCACAAGCTCGCCCGGCACGCTGCCCATCGCCTCGCTGTGCACCGCGAGCTGCACGACGTGCGCGCCGTCCAGCCCGGCGGGGGTGCGCAGCTGGGCGCACAGCCGGCTCGCCTCCGCCAGCCGGTGGCGGGCGACGGGCTCGGGCAGGCGGGAACGCACGACGTCCTGCACCAGCCGGTGCACGCGCAGCACGTCGGTCTGGCGGTCGACGAGGGAGAACCGCAGCAGCGCCCCGATCGCCTCGTGCAGCGCGAGCTCGTCGGCGGCCAGCCCCGCGAGCAGCTGCACCGGGACGGCGTCGGCCGAGAGGAACGACATCGTCTCCAGGACGGTCGCGGCGAGCGGCGAGCGCGCCCGCAGCCGGTCGAACGCGAGGCCCCAGGTCGTCGCGACCGTCGGACGGTCGGCGACGCCGTGGCCCAGCAGCGTCGCCCGGTGCCGGTGGAACAGCCGGACGTAGTCGGCCACAGCCATGCCGGTCTGCTCGATGTAGGCACAGGCCTGTTCGAGCGCGAGCGGCAGGTCGCCCAGCAGCTCGGCCAGCGCGTCGGCGCTCTCCTCGTCCTGGTCGCCGCTGCGGGCGATGACGTAGGTCGTCGCCTCGGGCCGGTCCAGCGCGGGCACCAGCACGGGCCGCGCCAGGCGCCGCCACGCCGGGTTGCGGGAGGTGATCACGACGTCGCCGTGCACCGCGGTGGGCAGGAACGGCGCGAGCCCGGCCGGCTCGTCGACGTTGTCGAAGACGATGACCCATCCGGGCATCCGGTCGAGCACGTTCCACAGGTCCACCCACGTGTCCTGCTCGCGCTTGCGGTGGGCCAGGCCGAGCGCCGACGCCAGATCCGCGAGCCCCGCGGCCACCCCGGTCGGGTCCTCCCCCGCGATCCACCAGGACACCCGGCCCTCGCGGCGCCTGCGGTAGACGAGCTCCAGCGCCGTCTCGGTCTTGCCGGTGCCGGCCAGCCCGGTCAGCGCGACGGCTCGTGGCCGGCGGTCGTCGTCGTCCAGCGTGCTGCAGAGCCGGTCGAGCAGCTCCGACCGGCCCACGAACGCGCGGTTGCGCGGCGGGATGTTGGTCGGCCCTGCCGTCCCCCGCACGACCACCCGCTCGGGTTCCCCGCGCGCCAGCACCGCGGCGTAGGCGTCCTGGAGCGCCTTGCCGGGATCCACCCCGAGCTGGTCGGCCAGCGCCCGCCGGCACCGGTCGAACGCGGCGAGCGCGTCCGCCTGCCGATCCGCCGCATGCAACGACCGCACGAGGCGGACCGCCACCGACTCCCGCAACGGGTCGTTGGCGGCGAGCTCCTCCAGCAGGTCGATCCCCTCGCCGGAGCGGCCTTGCCGGTGGCCCGCGTCCGCGTACATCTCGGCCGCCGCCACCCGCAGCTCTTCGAGCCGGCCGCCCTCCAGCGCCAGGAACGGCGTGCCGGCCAGGTCCCCGAACGCGCGCGGACCCCGCCACCTGCCCAGCGCGTCGTCGACCGCGACCATCGCTCGCGCGTCCTCGCTCCGGGCGAGCGCGCGCTTCCCGTCGAGCACATCGGCGGCGAACAGCTCGGCGTCGACGTCCACGACGGCGCGGTCGAGCACGTAGCCGCCGCCACGACGGGGCAGCGCGTCCTCGCCCAGCAGGCGCCGCAGCCGCGACACGTAGGCGTGGACGGTGCCGGGCGTCGTCGACCGCTGCGCGTCGACGCCCCAGACGTCGGTCACGATCTGGTCGGCCGTCACCATCGTGGCGCCGCCGAGCAACACCCGGGCCAGCACGGCACGCTGCCGCGGACCTCCGAGCGCGACCACCCGACCGTCCACGGCAGCCTCGAAGGTGCCCAGCACGCGCACGACCACGCGGGCGGGGTCGCTCGGCATCAGGGCCCCTCTCGGCTCACGACGGTCGTTCCGTCAAACGCTCAACGTCTGCTGCTTGAATGCTCGTCGATGAGGTGGCAAGCGATACCGGCTCGGCTACGGTCCAGAGCCGAACTGCAGGTGGGTTAGCTCGATCGGCCTATTCCACGAGCCGTTCGGACGCACCGGACGGCTCCGGTATCAACCCACGCCGAAGTGCCCTCCTCCCCATGGATGACTCGATCCGAGGAGAACAATATGGCCGGGGACCCCCGCCTGGTGCACTTCACGTTCGACACGTTTCCCCGCGTGACACCGGGGCGAACCCCCGTCGAGACGACGGTCCGGGCGCCGTTCCGGATCGAGACCGGCACGTCCACGCTCCTGTCCGGGCAGCTCGTCGCCACCGTCGACGGACGATCCTGGTCGGCCCGCACGCGCACGCGGCGCATCCGCCCCGAGTACGTCGAGGGGCTGCGCAAGCGCCAGGAGCAGGTCGGGATGTTCGACTTCACCGCGCTCCCCCCGTACGTGGAGATGGCCGACCGGATGGGCCACGGCGTCGAGTACCTGGAGGGGCAGATCCCGGGTGTGCCGGCCGGCGCCCGCGTCAGCTACTTCCTGGAGGCGACGCTGCGCGGCCCGGACGGCGTCGAGGTCGAGATCGGCTCACCGGAGTACTCCCTGCACGCCGTGCGTCCCGAGTTCACCGAGGCCGACATCCGGCGCACCCACATCTCGGCGCCCGACGACGCTTCCAACGCGTGGGTGCTCTTCCACCAGCGGGACGACCGCTTCGACCACGTGCGCATCGACGTCGTCGGGCTGCGCCCCGAGGAGGGGGACCACCACGAGCGGGTCGCCCTCACCGCGCAGCTCGGGGACCGGTCCTACGCCCTGCGCTCGCCGGATCTCACCGAGCTGCCGCTCGTGGACATGGCCGCCGACTCGGTGACGTTCAGCGTTCCCCGCGACGGTGCTCCACCGCAGGTCGCGCTCACGTGGAACGCGGGCACCGAGCAGATCGTCGACCTCACGGCCGATCCGGCGGCGGGGCGCGCCCGCGTCATGTTCATCAACTTCGCCATCCAGGGCCTCAACGACTACTTCGCCAGGCCCAGCACGGAGTACGAGCCGCCGCGAACGTACGCGCAGGTGACGATGCGGGACGAGCGGGCGACGTTCAGCAGCCGGCCGGGGAGCAGGGAGAACGGCATCGGCGACGGCTACGCGTTCACCCTCGACGCGCACCGGCGCTACGGCATCCCGCAGATGTGGGCGGCGAACGGCGGCCTGCTCGACCTGCTGGCCCACGACTGCCCGGACGATCTCGCGCAGATGCGCGAGGACGTCGCGAACGGCCTGCTGGTGCCCGTGCACACCGGCTTCGGCGCGCACCGCGTGCCCTACTACTCCAAGCAGACCAACATCAAGTCCATCGAGTTCGGCCACCGGGCCTGGAAGTCGATGGTCGCCGAGCCGGCGCCCGTCTACTACCCGGACTCCCGGATCTACGTGAACACGCCGAACGTCACCGAGGCGCTGCTGGAGACGGGCATGGAGTACGTGGTGGTCGACGCCGGCCGGCACGAGGACGGCACCCAGGACACCAGCACCGTCGTGCAGCACCCGGTGCCGGCGATGGGCGCGGTGGCGCCGGACGGCCGCTGGATGAACTGGCAGTACCTCTGGCGCGACCGCGAGACCCGGCTGAAGGTGCTGTTCATCGACCGGGAGATGAAGGACGGCCTGCTCGGCGCTCCCGACGCCGAGGCCGAGCGCGGGAAGGTCTCCCGCGACCTGCGGCGCAAGTTCATCGAGCTCGCGACCCAGCCGGTGCTGCGCCGCGACAACCTGCTCATCTACAGCGACGACGCCGACAAGGCCAGCGGCAACGGCTGGTTCGACGGCTCCTACAACTCCACCTCGACGCCCATGAACAAGCGCTACCAGGCCGCCCTCTCGTGGATCAAGGCGCACCCGTGGGTGCAGGTCGTCACCACCACGTCGCTCGAGGGCGAGGAACCCGCAGGCGAGCTCGACCTGATCCGGGCCAGCGACCCGTACATCGAGGAGAGGTGGGAGCTGACCATCGACGCCGACCCGAAGCACGACAACAACCTCGTGTTCGACACGTGGTGGGCCGCGTGGGCCGCGGTGCGCGCGGACTGGCTCGGGGAGACCCTCGGCGCGATCTCCGACCGGGCGCAGCTGGCGCTGGAGCACAACACGTCCAGCAACGAGCTGGCCGAGCTGGCGCACCTGTACTACGTCATGAACCTCCACGAGTCGCAGTGGTCCAAGCGGTCGCGCAGCGAGACCGAGCCGCACAACGAGGACCCGGAGGACTTCGTCACCGCGGAGTCGATCCAGCTGCGCAACACCCACGTCTACCTCCACGCCGCCCGGTGGGCGGACTGGGCCGCCGGCCAGGCGACCGCCGAGGCCTACCGCGACAGTGGCCCCGTGATCGACGAGGTGCGAGCGGCCGAGGCGCAGCTCGACGCGGGCCAGCCGCCCGCCTGGAGCGGGGCGCGCCGCGACCTGCAGTGGGACCACGACCCGCTGCCCAACGTCGTGCTCTACAACCGGGAGGCGCTCGTCGTGATCGACCGCAACGGCGGCCGGATCACCCACCTGTTCACGATGGTCGACGGCCGGCCGGTGTCGCTCTCCGGGACGCTGAAGGCCTACCAGTTCATCGACCTCGACTGGGGCACCCCGACCGGGATCGAGTGCGACGGCATCGTCCTGCAGAACACCGTGCACACCCCGAACCACGCCTACGTCGCCGGCGACTCCGGCCCGGCACTCGGCCTGCTCGGCCAGAGCCCCGCGCTGAATACGTTCTTCGACTGGTACTTCCCGGACAACTTCAACGCCTACGAGGTCACCGACGACACCAGCACCGATCCTTCGGTCACCCTGCGGTACGGGCCGACGACCATGGCCGCCGTCGACGCCCCCGTCACGCTGGACGACCTCACCGCCCGGCTCGTCGAGGACCGGGTGGCGAAGCTGGGCGCCGAGCCCGGCCACGTCCTGCACGACAACGACGCGTTCGGGACGTTCCAGAAGACCATCCGGCTGGAGGGCCGGACGGTGCACGTCGACTACCGCGACACCCGGCCCGGCCACACCGTCGACAACGAGTTCTGCGTCGACCTGCATGCCGCGGCGCTCGACGGGACCCGGCAGGCCGCGGCCGTCGAACCCGACGGCAGGAGCGCCAGCGTCACCAACGACGACAAGGTGTCGGTGCGGGTCGTGCTCGGTGCAGGGTGCGAGTTCTCCGGGGCGACGCACGGATGCCAGAACGGCCCGACCGTCGAGTCGCTGCGCCTGCACCGGGTGATGACCGACAACGTCGAGATCGTCGCGCCCGCCGGCGGCGCCTTCGACTACCGGATCGAGCTGCCCGGTTAGCGGCCACCGTCGACAACGACGTTCTGGCTGTTGTTAGCGCTAACAAACCGCCAGAACGTCGTTGTCGACGTCAACCGCGGGTCGCGAGTTCGATCAGGGCCGCCACGTACCCGGTCGGACGGAAGCCGGTCCGCCACACCGCGCGGAGCGTCCGGTTCAGGTCGAGCCCGTCCACGGGCACCTCGATCAACGCGCCCGTCGTGATGTCCGGGGCGACGACGAGCTCGCTCAGCAGCGCCGGCCCGGCACCGCTGAGCACGGCGCTGCGGACGGCGGCGCTCGACCCGAGCTCCAGCAGGGGCGCGACCCGCTCCGCGCCGGCCGCGGCGAACGCCCGCTCGGCGGTGTCGCGGGTGCCCGAGCCGGCCTCCCGGGCGATCAGCGGTGTGCGGGCCAGCTCGGCCACGGTGACCGGGCGCCGGCGCCGCCCCCAGGGATGCGTGGGCGCGACGACGAGCACGAGTCGATCGCACGCCACGGCCCTGGCATGGAGCCCGACGACGTTGCCGGGCGACTCGACGAACCCGAGGTCGACGATCGCGTCGCGGACGAGCGCGCACACCCGCGTCGAGTTCGTGACCTCCAGCCCGACGCGGAGATCCGGCGCGGCGGCCCGCAGCTCACCGAGCCAGGCGGGCAGGAGGTGCTCGGCCACCGTGAGGCTGGCCGCGACGGCGAGCCGTGCGGACGGCCGCTGCCGCAGCTCGGCCGCGCCGGCCACCAGCGCGTCGAGGTCGTCGAGCACCGTGCGCGCCAGGCCCGCGACGACCTCGCCCGCCTCGGTCATCACCGAACCCTGGCGGCTGCGCACCAGCAGCCGGACACCCAGCCGGCGCTCCAGCTGGCTGATGCGCTTGCTCGCCGCGGGTTGGGTCAGCCCCAGCTCGCCCGCCGCCGCCGTCAGGCTCCCCCGCTCGCCGACGAGCACGAGCAGGCGCAGCGTTTCCGGATCGGGCAGCCAGCTCATGCCGACCATTCCCGTAGGGAATGACGTGAGGTCGGATCGACGGCTACCAGCGGCTGCCGTCCGGGCGCACCGTGGTCTGCATGACCATCACCGACCGCGGGCCGCGGCTCGCACTCCCGGGCCTGCTCCCGGGGTTGCTGACGGCGTTGGTCGGCACCGCGGTCGCGTTCGTCGCCGGCTCGGCGCTGCCCGCCGTCAGCACTCTGACCTTGGCCGTGCTGCTGGGTGTGCTCGCCGGCCAGTTCCTCCCGGCGTCGACGCGCGCCGGCCTGGCCTGGGCCACGCGGAAGTGCCTCCGCCTGGGTGTGGTGGTGCTGGGCCTGCAGCTCGGGCTCGGGCAGGTGGCCGGCCTCGGGGTGGGCACCGTTCTCGCCGTCGTCGTGACGGTGCTGGTCGCGTTCACCGGAACGCTCGTGCTGGGTCGGGCGCTCGGGTTGTCGCGAGGGCTCACCCTCATGGTCGCGACCGGCTTCTCCATCTGCGGTGCGTCGGCGATCGCGGCGATGGACAGCGTCACCCGCAACGAGCGGGAGGACGTCGCCACCGGCGTCACGCTCGTGACGCTCTACGGCAGCGCGGCGATCCTGCTGGTGCCCGCGATCGGCAGCGGCCTCGGTCTCTCCCCCGGTCAGCTGGGCGTATGGGCCGGGCTGAGCGTGCACGAGGTCGCCCAGGTGGTGGCCGCGGCCTCGCCGGCCGGGGCGGTCGCCGTCGGCATCGCGGTGGTCGTGAAGCTGACGCGGGTGGTGCTGCTCGCGCCGATGGTTGCCGTGGTGAGCATCGTCGAACGCCGTCGGGACGGCACGGCGGACAGCGGCGCGAACCCGCCTCTCGTGCCGCTGTTCGTCCTCGGCTTCCTCGCAATGATGCTCGTGCGCAGCACCGGGATCGTGCCGACCGCGGTGCTGTCGGCGGCCCAGCTGCTCACGACGCTGTTGTTCGCGGCCGCGCTGTTCGGGCTGGGTGCGGGTGTGCCACTGGGGCGCCTGCTGCGCACCGGCCACCGCGGGCTCGTGCTCGGCGCGCTGTCGACCGTGCTGGTCGCGACGGTGGGTTATGCCGCGCTCAGCGCAACCGGGAGGGCGTAGCGCAGACCTCTCCCGGATCGTGGACACCTGACGTAATGTACGGTCATTTGGCTGCGGCGGCAAATGGCGGGCTCCGCCGGTCTCAGCACACGGTGATGCAGCTGCACTCCTTGTCGCAGGTGACCCTTCCCTCGTGGACGCTGCAGGGTTGGTACGACGCCCGGCTGCCGTAGCAGCCGCAGAACCTGGGCTCCGCGTTGCCGGGGCACCATGCGGCCCACGCCCCGACCCCAGGGACGAGCGCGCTCAGCAGCCTGTCGGCGAACCGTCCGACCCACGCAGCGATCATGACTTGCCTCCAGGTTCGAAACATTTCGATACGACAGCTTACCATTTTATCGAGTTCCTGGACCGGATTTTCTGTGCAATTCTGCGCAGCACAGGAGGTGGCGGGCCGTGAACAGGTCGAGGTGGGCGCCACCGACGTTCTTGAACACCGTGATCTCCGCGCGCGCGGTTCGCCCGGCGACGGTGCCGCGACACAGCTCGAAGAGGTCGCCGCGGATCTCCAGCGGCCCGGACGCCTGCGCATGGTGGATCTCGCCCGAGCGCTCCAACCCGGTCCGCGTGTCGACGAACAGCGTGCCGCGGCGCAGGGCCACGTCGTCGCACTCGCGCATCTCGGGCGTGAAGCTGCCGATGAGGTCGAGGTGCGTGCCGGGGCGGAGCAGCTCACCGCGGACGAGCGGTTCGGTCGCCATCGTCACGCAGCTGATCACGTCGGCCGCCGCGACCGCGGCGTCCAGGTCGGTGACGGCCTGCGCGCCGGGCACCGCGGCGGCCACCGCGGCCGCCCGCTCCGCCGTGCGGTTCCAGACCAGCACGGTGTTCAACGAGGGCCGCACGCTCGTGTGCGCGGCGATGACGTGCGGCGCGAGCCCGCCGGCCCCGACCACGAGCAGGACCTCCGCGTCGTCGCGGGCCAGCAGCGACACCCCGAGCGCCGAGTCGGCCGCCGTCTTGCGGAACGTCATCGCGGCGCCGTCGGCGACCAGGCGCACAGAGCCGTCCACGCCGTCGAACAGCACGACCAGCCCCTGCACCGACACCGGTGAGCCGGGGAAGACGCTCACCAGCTTCGCCGCGATCACGTCGTGCGGCGCCCACGCGGTGAGCGCGAGGAACGTGTTCGGCCCGCCAGTGGGATCGGCCGCGACGACGGCCGCGAACTCCGGCGAGGCGGCGCGGTGCGCGTCGCGCAAAGCCGCGACGAGAGCGGGGTACGGCAGCAGCTCGTGCACGGTGTCGCCGTCGAGTATCAGCACGCGGCCAGCATCGCCGACGCGCTGCGTCCGCCGCCAGGCAACGATCGGGGGCAGGATGACGGGCGTGACCGGCTCTCCCTACCAGCGCCTGCTCGCCCCGCTGACGGTGCGCGGCAAGCAGATCCGCAACCGGATCGTCTCCTCGCCGCACGCCACCGGATGGGAGCACGCGGGCGGGCTGATCTCCGACAAGGAGGTGGAGTACCACGTCCGGAAGGCCGCCGGCGGGGTCGGCCTGGTGATGACGTTCGGGTCGGCGAGCGTCGATCCGGCTACCGCTGCGTCGTACGGGGCGATCGCCCTATGGAATCCGGCCAACGAGCCGCAGCTGCGCAGGCTCGCCGACGGCGTCCACGCCCACGGCGGGCTCGTGATGTCGCAGATGACGCACATGGGGCACCGCGGCTCGTCGCGGGTTGCGCTCACGCCGGTGCGCGGGGTGTCCGACATCCCCGAGCCGGAGCACCGCGAGGTGGCGCTCCCGCTGACCGTCCCTGAGCTGCACGCGCTGGCCGAGAAGTTCGCCGAGGTGGCGCGGCGGCTGCACCGGTGCGGGTGGGACGGCGCGGAGGTCACGTCGTTCGCGCACCTCATCGAGCAGTTCTGGGATCCGGCGATCAACACCCGGACCGACGAGTACGGCGGCTCACTGGAGAACCGGATGCGCTTCGGGAAGGAGGTCGTCGCCGCGGTGCGCGCCGCCGTCCCGGACGACTTCCTCGTCGGCTTCCGGATGAGCCTCGACCCGCGCAGCGGCGGGCGGCGGATCGGCACCGCCCCCGACCAGCTGCTCGCCATCGCGACGGCGATGGCCGCGACCGGCGACATCGACCTGCTCTCCGTCACCGGTGGCGACGCGATGACGAAGCCGGCGCTCTCCGTCGCGATGGGCTCGGAGTTCGTCGAGCCGGTGACCGCGGGCGCCGCAGCAGCCCGCGTGCGCGGCGCGGTGAACGTGCCCGTGATGCTGGCCGGGCGGGTCAACTCAGGAGCCGCGGCGGAGGGCGCGCTCGCGGCCGGCCAGGCCGATCTCGTGATCATGACCCGGGCGTTGATCGCCGACCCGGACCTGCCGACGAAGCTCGCCGCCGGAGGCCGGGTCCGGCCGTGCATCGGGATCAACCAGGGCTGCATCGGCCGGCTCTACCAGCACCTCCCGATCGTGTGTTCGGTCAACCCGGCCATCCGCGACCCGCAGCTGGACCGGATCGTGCGGGCCGCGACCCGTCGCAGGGTGGTGGTCGTCGGGGGTGGGGTGGCCGGGCTGGAGGCCGCGCGCACCGCGGCGCTGCGCGGGCACGACGTCGTGCTGCTGGAGCGGGCCGAGCACCTCGGTGGCCGGGCGTGGCTCAACGCGACCCATGGGTGGCGGCCGGCGTGGCAGCAGTACCTGGACCACCTCGCCGCCGAGCTGGCGGAGCTCGGCGTGCGCATCGAGTGCGGGGTCGCGGCCGGGGCCGGTGACGTGCTCGCGCTCGACCCGGACGCCGTGGTCGTCGCGACCGGGTCGCGGCTGCGGGAGCTGCCCGGCGGGGTGGTCGACGCCGACACGGTGATCGCGGAGGTGCCGCGTCCGACGGGCTCCGGGGTGGCGGTGCTGATCGACGACGACGGCGGGTTCGTCGCGCCGATCGCGGCCGCCGCGCTCGCCGGGCGGGGCTGGGCGGTCACGATCGCGACCCCGCTGCCGATGCTCGCGGGCGACGTGGACGCGACGCAGATCCGGTTCGTGCACGAACGGCTCGCGTTCGCGGCGCCGACCGTGCTGCCGGACCTGCGCTTCCTGCCCGGCCCGGGTCCCGACGTCGAGCTCGAGCACGTGCTCACCGGCGCGGTGCGATCGATCAGCGCACCGGGGATCGTCGTGGCCGCCGGGCACCGGCGCGCCGAGAACGTGCTGCACGCCGAGCTGCGCGCGACCGCTCCCGGACTGGACGTGCGACTGGCCGGCGACGCGCTCGCGCCACGCGGCTTCGACGCGGCCACGGCGGAGGGCGCACTCACGGGCGCCGACCTCTGATCAGCTATCGTCCGTGGCAGCGTCGCGTGCCGGTGGCAGACCGTGTCAGGCATGGAGGCGCCGGACCGAAGGAGCACGACGTGACGTCGTCCCCTTCGCCCTCACGTGACTGAGGGCGAGACCGCCAGACTGATCGTCTGGAGCAACGAGATCCGCCAGGTGCACGCCCGCCTGCGGCAGGCGCTGACCGTCACCCATGAAGAAGTGGCCGCCGGTGCGCTGGACATGCTGGTGTTCTGCCACGGCTTCTGCACCGCCCTGGACGGGCACCATAAGGGCGAAGACAGCACCCTCTTCCCCGCGATCGCGGCGGCCCACCCCGAGCTGCGCCCGACGCTGCGCGCACTCGAACAGGACCACTCGATGATCGCCCACCTGCTCGGCGCACTACGCGCCGCAGCCGACCGCGGCAGCACCGCCGAAGAGCTGGACCAGCACCTCGAGGGCATCGCCGCGATCATGGAAAGCCACTTCCGCTACGAGGAACGCGCGCTGCTCAAGATCCTGGAGACCCTGGACCTACCCGCGGACCCCACCACCGTCCTCGGGCCGTTGTGAACGCAAGCCCCACGCCTCGACGCGCGGGTCCCACGACTCGGCGGGCGAGTCCCACCTTCCAGCGCGCGAGTCCCACGCTTCGGCGGGCGAGTCGACACTTCTGGCACGGCGAGTCGACACCTTCAGCACGGCGAGTCGACATCTCCGGCAGGTGACGTCCCCGCTGGTGGTGTAAGTCCCGGTCGTCCCGCGCGTCGCAGCGCATGGGAAAAGCCATCGCGTGAGTCTCTGCGTGATCCCGCCAAGGAACTCGTAGAGAGGTGCCACGCGATGGCCCTGGACCAGTC
>NZ_JAJGSX010000035.1 GCF_021245725.1 Pseudonocardia sp. TRM90224
GGGCAGGAAAGCCACTTTCCTGCCCTGTGAGGGCCGGAAAGTGGCTTTCCTGCCCTCGCGTGCGGAACGCACGCATCTCGCCACGGCCGCGGGCCGGCGCGCGGCCGGCGATGCCTCACGAGTCATCTAGGGTGCCGTTGTGGAGTTCGCTGGTCTGCTCGTCACCGCTTCCGGCATCGTCGACCGGGCGCAGCCGCTGCTGCGCGCCGACGATCTCGGTGTGCTGCGTGGCGACGGCGTGTTCGAGCGGTTGCTGATCGTCGACGGCGAGCCCGACCTGTTCGATGAGCACCTGCAGCGGCTGGAGCGCTCGGCCGTGATGACCGGGCTCCGGTTGCCGCCGCCCGAGAGCTGGCGGAAGGCGATCGCGATCGCCTGCGACGAGGTGCGCGGTCTCGAGAACATGTCGCTCCGCATGATCGTCACGCGTGGCGTGGACGAGTCGGGCGACGAGCCGAGCTGGTACGTCCTCGTCGACCAGGTCAGCCCCGCGGTGCTGGCCAAGCGCACCGAGGGGATCGCGGCCGTCACGCTCGACCGCGGACTCGACCCGGAGCTCACCGAGCGCGCGCCCTGGCTGCTGATGGGCGCGAAGACGCTCTCGTACGCGGTCAACATGGCCGCGCAGCGCTGGGCCCGCGAGCACGACGCCGACGACGCGATCTTCGTCGCGCCCGACGGCCAGGTGCTCGAAGCGCCGACGTCGGCCGTTGTGATCGCGCGCGGGCGCACGCTGCTGAGCCCGCCCCCGTCCGTCGGCATCCTGCCCAGCATCACGCTCGGGCGGCTCTTCCGCGCGGCCTCGGGAGCGGGCTGGGAGACGCGGCTCGAACCGTTCGTGCTGGACGACCTGCACACGGCCGACGGCGTGTGGCTCGTCTCCAGCATCCGGCTCGCGTCGAGGGTGCACACGCTCGACGGCAAGGCGCTGACCTGCGTCGCCCCGCACGACGAGATCGCCGCGCTCAGCGGACCGTTTCGGGCGTAGGCGTCCGCGCCCCCGGATCCTGGCCCCACCGCGGCCAGGATCCGGACGCCGTCCCACATGCATGATCGGCCGATGAGGTACCGACTTCTCGGACGGACGGGGCTGCGCGTCTCGGAGCTCGTGCTCGGCACGATGACCTTCCACGACAAGGACGAGGCGCGGCGCATCGTCGACGCCTACGCGGATGCGGGCGGCAACGTGCTCGACACCGCCTCGGCGTACGGCGAGAGCGAGGAGATCCTCGGCGCGGTCGTGCGGCAGCGCGACCGGTTCGTGATCGGCACGAAGTACACGCTCGCGCGCGACCGGACCGACCCGAACACGGCGGGGAACCACCGGAAGAACCTCGTCGGTTCGCTGGAGCGCAGCCTCCGCCGGCTGCGCACCGACCACGTCGACATCCTCTGGGTGCACATCTGGGACCGGCACACGCCGCTGGAGGCGACCATGCGTGCGCTCGACGACCTGGTGCGGGCCGGCAAGGTGCTGCACGTGGCGGTCTCGGACGCACCGGCCTGGGTCGTCAGCCGGGCCAACACGCTGGCCGAATGGCGCGACTGGACGCCCTTCTCCGCGATCCAGGTGCCCTACAACCTGCTGACCCGCGACGCCGAGCGCGAGCTGATCCCGATGGCCGAGGCGCTCGGGCTGACCGTCACGGCGTGGGCGCCGATGGGCGGCGGGGTACTCGCGGGCAGCCGGAACAGGGTCGATCCGGAGAAGCTGACCCCGCGGGAACGGGCCGCGGCCGCCGCCGTGCGCGACCTGGCGGGGGAGCTCGGGGTCAGTGCCGCGCAGGTGGCGATCGCGTGGACGCGGCACCGGTCGGCCGCGGTCCTGCCGATCGTCGGCGTGAGCAGTGTGGAGCAGGTGCTCGACGGCGTCGCGGCCGTCGACGTCGTGCTGCCCGCCGACGCCGTCGCGGCCCTGGAGGCCGCGGCGCCGTTCGAGCGCGGGTTCCCCGCCGACTTCATCGAGGAGTGCGAGCAGAGCCCGTTCGTGTTCGGCGACGCGCACGACCGCATCGACGCGTAGCTGTCACCACGATGCGTGCGTTCCGCACGCGTTGCCAGGAAAGTGGCTTTCCTGTCCTGTGGTGCCAGGAAAGTGGCTTTCCTGGCACCACCCCGGCCCTCTCGTGGTCCGGACGTCTCGCCGTCCGGCGGTGTCGCTGCCCCGCCGTTAGCCTCCGGTCATGGTCGTGACGGGGCGGTCCGGTGTCGGGCTCGCGGCGGCGGGGCTCTCGCTGATCGCCGTCTGCTACGGGCTGGCCCGGTTCGCGTACGGGCTGTTCGTGCCCGTCCTGCGCGAGGAGTTCGCGCTGGATGGTGCGCTGGCCGGGGTCATCGCCTCCTGCAGCTACGCCGGGTACTGCGTGGCGATCGTGCTGGCCACGCTCGCCACCCAGCGGTGGGGCGCGCGTTCGGTCGCGGTCGCGGCGGGGGTGACCGCGGCCGCCGGCACGGCGCTGATCGCTGCCGCCGGCAGCGCCGGGGTGCTGGCCGTCGGGGTGGTCGTCGCGGGGTCGAGCACGGGGCTCGCGTCGCCCCCGCTCGCCGCCGCGGTCGCGCGGTGGGTCGCGAACGACCGTGCCGACCGCGTCCAGACGGTGATCAACGCCGGCACCGGGCTCGGGGTCGCGGTCTCGGGCCCGATCGCGCTGCTGACCAGCGACAACTGGCGGTTGGCGTGGTGGGGCTTCGCGCTCGCCGCCGTTGCCGTGACGGTATGGACGGCGCTCGCCGTGCCCGGCGGGGCGGGGGAGCGCTCGGCCGAGGAGTCCGGCCGGGCGGCCTGGCCGCCCGGTGCCGTCCGCCTGCTCGTCGCGGCGGCCGCGCTGGGCATGGCGAGCGCCGCGGTGTGGACGTTCGGCCGCGACGTCGTCGTCACGGTCGGCGGGGCGAGCGAGTTCGCGTCGACGCTCATGTGGATCGGGCTCGGCGCCGCGGGGCTGCTCGGCGCGTTCGCGGGCGCGCTCATCGGCCGCATCGGGCTCGCCGCGGCGTGGGTCGTGGGGATGCTCCTGCTGGCGGCCGCGACCGCGGGCCTCGCGCTCGGCTCGGCCGTCGCGCCGGTGATGTTCGTGACCGCGGGCGTGTTCGGCGCGGTCTACATCGCGCTCACCGGCGTGCTGCTGGTCTGGGGCACGCGCGTGTTCCCCGACCGGCCGGCCTTCGGCGTCGGCGCCGCGTTCCTCCTCATCGCCATCGGCCAGGTCGTCGGCGCCCCGCTCGTCGGGCTGCTCATCGACGTCGCCGGCGCACCGACGGCCTTCGTCGCCGCAGCCGCGGTGGCTGCACTGGGCGCAACAGCCCGCCCGCGTTGACCGTCGACAACGACGTTTTGGCTGTTGTTAGCGCTCACAAATGACCGGAACGTCGTTGTCGACGGTTACGGGTCGCGGGTGAGGACGTTGCGCTGGCGGGAGTTGGTCAGGTGCTCGCGCATCTTCTCCGCCGCCCCGTCGGCGTCGCGGGCGGCCAGCGCCTCGTAGATCGCGCGGTGTTCGACGGCCGCGAACGCCGCGCCGGTGCGGCCCAGCTTCGAGAAGAGCCGGAACCGCTGCGCCTGCACGCTGAGCGTCCGGTAGATCATCTCCAGGAACGGGTTGTCGCACTGCTCGGCGATCAGCGCGTGCAGCCGGGCGTCGGAGGTCCAGTAGAGGCGGAAGCCCTCCGGTGAGCTGTCGGCGTGCTCGACGGACCGTTCGAGATCCTCGACGGCCTCCCGGAGCTCGTCGAGGAACTCCGGTGTCGTGCGCAGGCCGGTCTCGCGCGCGAGCGCCGGCTCGAGCAGCAGACGCGCGTCGAACAGCTTGCTGACCTCTTTGCGGCTAAGCAGCGGCGCCACCCGATAGCCCTTCAGCGCCTCGCGCCGAACGAGCCCGGTGGTCTCCAGCCGGGCGAGCGCCTCGCGCAGCGGGGTCTGGCTGACGTTGAGCTCACGGGCGAGCGCGCCGATGCTCAACGGCTCGCCCGCCGCGCGGGTGCCGTCCATGAACTGGTCCAGCAGTACCTCGTACATCTGGTCGGCCAGCGGCTCGTACGCCGCGGGTCTCTGCGCCGAGCCCACTCACCTTCCCCCGATCCACCCGCACCCGGGTCGGCGAAGCCTACTGCCGGCCGGCCCTTGTGCTCACGGCCAACGCGCTATACGGTCTCGCATCACATCGAATCGTATAGCAGTCCACTCAACGCTATACGATCGCCGGGGTTTCAACGGGGAGGCCGTCGTGAACGCCATCTGGGCGCTGGTCGCCTTCATCGCCGTGATCGTGGTGTGGAACGTGGGGCTGAAACGCAACATCGGCGAGTCCATGTTCGTCGGGTTCGTCGCGACGGCGCTGTTCGCCGGCACCGGCTTCCCGGCCGCGCTCTGGGAAGGCCTGCTGTCGGGCCTGCAGAACGACGTCACCTACGCCGCGATCGCGTTCGTCGTCGTCGGCGACATCCTGACCAGGGCCGGGGTGATCCAACGGATCGTCGACATGCTCAGCTCGCTGGTCGGCCGCTTCCGCGGCGGCTCCATCCACGCGGCCACCATCGGCTCGGGCCTGTTCGGCGCCGTCGCGCACAACGGCTCGGCGACCGCCGCGACCATCGGCTCGATCACGATCCCGTGGATGCAGCGCTCCGGCGCCAGCGGCGAGACGTCCGCGCTCGTGATCAGCGGGAACGCCGGTGTCGGCGCGGTCTTCCCGTTCAGCGGCGCGTTCTTCCTCATGCTCGCCGCACCGACGGTCGTCGGTGTGCTCACCGCCGACGACGTGATCGTCGCGATGTTCCTCGCCGGGATCTGGATGGTGCTGGTGCGGCTCGCGGTCGGGTACGTACTGGTGCGCCGCCGGGGGGTCGGCGCAATGGCGGAAGCCGACGTGCAGCCGATCAGCCGCACGTTCCGCGTCGGCTGGTCGTCGCTGATCGTGCTCGCCGCCATCGCCGTGCCGATCCTCGCGACTGCCGGCAGCACCGGGGCGTGGGTGATCGCGCAGGTCGGTGAGGACGCCGCCGACACGATCCCGCTGCTCGTCTGGCTGCCGGTCGCGATGCTGGTCCCCGGCTTGATCGTCGGGCGCAAGCTGCTGCCGACGACGGCCGCGGGCTGGTGGGGGATGTTCGGCCACACCAGCCCGAAGCTGGCGATCGTCGCGGCGACGATGATCTCGTCGTTCTCGGCGTCGGAGGTGCTCTCGAACCTCGGGCTCGGCGAGCAGCTCGCACCGGTCGTGGAGCAGCTGCACGGCGTGCCGGGGATCCTCGTGGCGGCCGTGGTCGGCATCGTCGTGATCATCATCGCCGGCCCGCTGAGCACGACGGCGACGCTCGCGGCCGTCGGCGCGGTCGCCTTCGCGGCGATGACCGCGGCCGGCGTGCCACCGGTCTGGGCGTTCGCCGCCGCGATCGTCTTCGCGGCGTCGGAGTCGGCCTCACCGCCCGGCGCCGCGCCGCTCTACGTCGCCGCGGCCATCGCCAACATCAACCCGGTGCGGATCTTCCAACCGGTGATCCTCTACTACCTGATCCCGACGTTCCTGCTCGGCGTGCTCATGGCCGTCGGGATCGCGTGGATCCC
Organism: Pseudonocardia sp. TRM90224; assembly: GCF_021245725.1. GTDB lineage: Bacteria > Actinomycetota > Actinomycetes > Mycobacteriales > Pseudonocardiaceae > Pseudonocardia. The sequence goes on from NZ_JAJGSX010000035.1 coordinate 5,561, forward strand.
CCAGTGATCGGAGGCCTCGTGTCCCCAGCCCTCTCACACGCGTCGCGCGTGTGCATCGTCCTGCTGCTGCTCGGCGGAGCGCTCGTCGCGTTCGGCCAGGTGGTGGGCATAGCCGTCGGCAGCGCCGCGACCGTGGAGCTCTTCGGCAACGACGTCGTCGGCATCGTCTCGACGATCGCCGGGCTCGCCGGCATCCTCGCCTTCCTGCGGCTCTACACCGCGGACGGGCGTGCTGCGGCCGTCGAGGAACACGTCGACGTCGACGCCCAACGATGATCGGCGCAGCGATGACCGCGAGCATGCGAGCTGCTTGCCTCGTCGCCTCCGGCCTGGTGGAGGTGCGCGAGTTCCCCGTCCCGCAACCCCGTGCCGACCAGGTGCTGGTGCGCATGCACTACGCCTCGATCTGCGGCTCGGACGTGCACATCGTCTTCGACGGTTTCCACCGCGAGGACCAGCTGGGTCGCCCCGGCTACCCCGGCCACGAGGGCGTCGGGGTCGTCGAGCGCGACGGGGGCGGCCTCACGGCGGGGACGCCCGTGCTGACCGTCCCGCACGGGCAGCTCGGCGCCTGCTTCGCCGAGCTCCAGGCCGTCGAGGCGACGCACGTGATCCCGCTGCCGGAGGGTGCGGACCTGCGGCGCACGCTGCTGGCCCAGCAGCTCGGCACGACGATCTTCGGGATGAAGAAGTTCCTCCCTGTGCCAACCGAGCCGGGGCCGGTCGAGCCGGGCACGGCCGCGGTGATCGGCTCCGGCTCGGCGGGGCTGTTCTACCTGCAGCACCTGGTGCGCCGCGGGTTCGACGTGCTCGTCTCCGACCTCGACGAGGGCCGGCTCGCCGTCGCCAAGCGGCTCGGCGCGGCGCAGATCGTGCACGAGCCGGCGGAGTCGATCGTCGCCGCGGTGCTGGCCGCCACCGACGGGGTCGGGGCGGACGTCGTGATCGAGGCCGCCGGCTACGACGTCGCCCGCGCTGCGGCCGTCGAGGCGGCCCGAGTCCGCGGCACGGTCGGGTTCTTCGGCTACCCGGAGCTCAAGGGCCTGGCGCCGTTCCCCGTGGAGCGGTCGTTCCGCAAGTCGCTCACCATGGAGTGGGTGAACGGCACCCAGCAGGAACACGGCCTCGCGTCGTTCCGGGCGGCGATCGCGGCGATCACGGCCGGGGAGATCGAGGTCGACCACTGCCTGGAGAAAATGTACGCGCTCGACGACGCACCGGAGGCGCTCGCCGCCGCGCGGGCGCACGGGCACGGCGCGGCCAAGGTCGGGATCGTCATGCCGGGTGCCGCGGAGTGACCGATCTCGCCGTGACGTCGCTGGTGGGCGAGCTGCGCCGAGCCGTCCGGGGCAGCGTGTCGGACGGCGTGCGCCGCCGGGCCGAGTACGCGAGCGACGCGTCGAACTACCGGGTCGTGCCCAGCGTGGTCGTCGAGCCGCTCGACGCGGACGACGTGCTCGCCGTGCTGGAGGTGAGCCGGCGCACGGGTACGCCGCTGACCAGCCGCGGCGGCGGCACGTCGGTGGCCGGCAACGCCGTTGGCACCGGGATCGTCATGGACCTCTCCCGGCACCTGAACCGGGCCGTCACGATCGATCCCGATGCCCGCACCGCCGTGGTCGACCCCGGTGTTGTGCTCGCCGACCTGCAGCGGGCGGCGGCGCCGCACGGCCTGCGGTTCGGGCCCGACCCGTCGACGCAGGCCAGGGCGACGCTCGGCGGCATGATCGGCAACAACGCCTGCGGGCCGCACGCCGTCGCCTACGGGCGCACCGCCGACAACGTCCTGGCGCTGGACGTCGTGGACGGAGCGGGCAACCGGTTCACCGCAGGCCGTGGGACGTTGCCGGACCGGTTGGTCGGACTGGTGGAGACCAACCTCGACGTGCTGCGGACCGAGCTGGGCACGTTCCCGCGCCAGGTCTCGGGCTACTCGTTGGAGCACCTGCTGCCCGAGCGCGGCCGGGACCTGGCAAAAGCGCTGGTCGGCAGCGAGGGCACGCTCGGCGTGGTGCTCTCCGCGACCGTGGCGCTGGTGCCGGTCAGCCCCGCCCGCGTGCTGGTCGTGCTCGGCTACCCGGACATGGCTGCGGCGGCCGACGCCGTGCCGGCGCTGCTCAAGCACTCGCCGCTCGCGGTGGAAGGGCTCGATGCCCGGCTGGTCGACGTCGTGCGGGCGCACCGCGGCGCGGTGCCCGAGCTGCCGGCGGGCGGCGGCTGGTTGATGATCGAGATCGGTGGGCCGTCCACCGCGGATGCCGTGACGGCCGCGCAGCTCCTGGTCGGCGACGCCGACGCGCTGGGGTCGCGGATCATGCCGTCGGGCAGCGAGGCGGCCGCGATGTGGCGGATCCGGGAGGACGGCGCAGGCCTCGCCGGACGCACGCCGGACGGTCGGCAGGCGTGGCCGGGCTGGGAGGACGCGGCCGTCCCGCCGGACCGGCTCGGCGCGTACCTGCGCGAGTTCGAGGAGCTGATGGCGGCGCACGGCGTGACCGGCCTGCCGTACGGGCACTTCGGCGACGGGTGCGTGCACGTACGCGTGGACGTCCCGCTGGAGCGCGACGGGTCGGCGCTGCGTGCCTTCATCCTCGATGCCGCGCACCTCGTCGTGCGCCACGGCGGCTCGGCGTCGGGGGAGCACGGCGACGGACGGGCCCGCAGCGAGCTGCTGCCGATCATATACAGCCCGCGGGTGATCGAGCTGTTCGCGCAGGTCAAGCGGTTCTTCGACCCGCACGATCGGCTCAACCCCGGCGTGCTGGTGCGGCCCGCCGCGATCGACGCCGATCTGCGCCGTCCGCGGGCGTTGCCGGTGCTGGCGGAGAGCGGGTTCGGCTTCCGGCACGACGACGGCGACTTCACGAAAGCGGTGCACCGCTGCGTCGGGGTGGGCAAGTGCCGCGCCGACAACCGCGGCGCGGGCGGCTTCATGTGCCCGTCCTTCCTCGCGTCGAAGGACGAGAAGGACAGCACGCGGGGCCGCGCTCGGGTGCTGCAGGAGCTGACCACCGGCTCGATGATCACGCAATGGTCGGCACCGGAGGTGGCGGAGTCGCTCGACCTGTGCCTTTCGTGCAAGGCGTGCGCGAGCGACTGCCCGGCGGGGGTCGACATGTCGCAGTACAAGTCGGAGGCGCTGCACCGCGCGTACCGCGGGAAGCTGCGGCCGGCGAGCCACTACTCGGTGGGCTGGTTGCCGCGCTGGCTCGCGGTCCTGCAGCGGCTGCCGTTCGCGACGGCGCCGGCGAACGCCCTGCTGCGGTCGCCGCTCAAGCGGCTGCTGTTCCGGATGGGCGGGCTGGACGACCGCCGCTCGGCGCCGCCGCTGGCCGCCGTGCCGTTCCGCAGGTCGTGGCGGCCGGCCGCGGGCTCCGCCGGCAACGGCCAGGTGGTGCTCTGGGCCGACACGTTCTCCGACGCCATGCATCCCTCCGGGGCGCACGCCGCCGCGCGGGTGCTCGCCGACGCCGGGTACGAGGTGGTCGTGCCGGAGCGCTCGGCGTGCTGCGGTCTGACGTGGATCAGCACCGGCCAGCTCGACGAGGCGAAGGGCCGGTTGCGCCGCCTGCTCGACGTGCTCGCGCCCTACGCGGAGCGGGGTGTGCCGATCGTCGGGCTGGAGCCTTCGTGCACCGCGGTGCTGCGCTCCGACCTCGTCGAGCTGCTCGGCGACGACCCGCGGGCCGCAGCCGTCGCAGGGGCGACCCGCACGCTCGCGGAACAGCTGGCCGAGAGCCCGTCGTGGCAGCCGCCGAACCTGTGGGGTGTCGAGCTGATCGTGCAGCCGCACTGCCACCACCACGCGGTGATGGGCTTCGCGACCGACCGCGCGCTGCTGGAGCGCTGCGGCGCGACGGTGACGGCGCTGGCCGGCTGCTGCGGGCTCGCCGGCAACTTCGGGATGGAGAGAGGACACTACGAGATGTCTGTGGCCGTAGCGGAGAACGCACTGCTCCCGGCCCTGCGGGAGCGCTCCGAGGGCGCTGTCGTGCTGGCGGACGGGTTCTCCTGCCGCACCCAGATCGCCGACCTCGCGCACCTCCCGTCCCGCACGCTCGCCGAGCTGCTCGACGGCGACCGCGCCTGGCGGGCGTCATGACGGCGTTGCGGTTCGCCGCCAACCTCAAGTGGCTGTTCACCGAGCTGCCGTTCGAGGAGCGGTTCGACGCGGCCGCCGCCGCGGGCTTCACCGCCGTCGAGTACTCCTCGCCGTACGGGTTCCCGGCGGCGGAACTGCGCCGCAGGCTGGACGGCGCCGGGCTGCGCCAGGTGCTGATCAACACGCCGGGCGGGCAACCCGGCACACCGACCCGCAACGGCTCGGCGTGCATCCCCGACCTGGTGCCCCAGTTCCGTCGCGAGCTGGACCTCGCGCTGGAGTACGCCGGTGTGCTCGGCAGCGGGCTGGTGCACGTCACCGGCGGCATCCGCCCCGAGGGAGTCCCGGCTGCGGACGCATTCGCCACCTACGTCACCAACATCGGGTGGGCGGCGGAACGTGCGGCGGGTTCCGGGGTGCGGCTGGTGCTGGAGGCGCTCAACCAGCGCGACGCGCCGGGGTTCGTGCTGACGTCGATCGAGCAGGCGGCCGGCGTCGTGCGCGCCGTCGGCGTCGATCACGTCCGGCTGCTCTTCGACGTCTACCACTGCCAGGTGCAGCAGGGCAGCGTCACGACACGCATGCAGGAGCTGTGGCCGCTCGTCGGGCACATCCAGGTCGCCGACGCGCCGACCAGGACGGAGCCGGGCACCGGCGAGCTGAACTGGCGGTTCGTGTTCGACCGGATCCGAGCGCTCGACTACGCCGGCTGGATCGGCTGCGAGTACCGGCCGGCGAACGGCACGCTCGCCGGCCTGAGCTGGCTGGCCGACTACACGTGAAGGACGGACCAATGACCCGGATCGCGCTGATCAGCGCCACCCCGGCCGCGATCGGCCCGGCGACGGCCGGGCTCGGCCGCGAGTTCCCCGACGCCACCGTCTGGAACATCCTCGACGACCGGCTGCTCGCCGACGCGAACGCTGCCGGCGGGCTGACCCCGCCGCTCGCGGCGCGGATGGGCAGGCTCATCGAGCACGCGCTCGCCGAGGGCGCCGACGGCGTGCTGCTCACGTGCTCGCTCTACGGCAGCGTCGCGCAGTCGACGAGCGCGGCGGTGCCGGTGCTGGCGCCCGACGAGGCGGCGTTCGCCGCCGCGATCGACGGCGGGTACTCCCGCGTGCTCGTCGTGGCGTCGGTCCGGTCGGCGCTCGACGACTCCGTGCGCCGGTTCGGCGCCGCGTGTGCGGAGCGGGGGAGCAGCACCCAGGTGCTCGGTATCGCAGTCCCCGCCGCGTTCGACGCCACGACGGCCGGGGACGAGGAGGCGCTGCTCACCGCGCTGGTGGCCGCGTGCCGGGAGTTCCTGAGGCCCTTCGATGCCGTGCTACTGGCCCAGTACTCGCTGGCTCCGGTCGCGTCGAGGCTCGCGGACGCGCTGTTCGTCCCGGTCGTTTCCGGGCCCGACAGCGCAGCGCGGACGTTGCGGGGGCTCGTGGCGGGCAAATCGTGATCGGCGCGATCGCCGACGACGTCACCGGGGCGACCGACGTCGCCGTCGCGATGCGCAGGGAAGGGCTGCGCACGCTGCTGGTCTTCGGCGTGCCGAGCAAGCCTGCGCCGGCCGGGCACGATGCGGTTGTCGTCGCGCTGAAGAGCCGGACGATCCCGGCCGCCGACGCGGTGGAGCAGTCGTGCCGCGCGCTCGGCTGGCTCCAGGAGCACGGCGCGGAGAGCACCTACTTCAAGTTCTGCTCGACGTTCGACTCGACGCCCGCCGGCAACATCGGGCCGGTGCTCGACGCGCTCGCCGACGAGATGGCGGCGCCGACCGTCGTGCTGACGCCCAGCTCGCCGGAACACGCGCGCACCCAGTACCTCGGGCACCTGTTCGTCGGGGACGTCCTGATCTCGGACTCGCACATGCGGCACCACCCGCTCACGCCGATGACCGACCCGGTCCTGGCGCGGGTGCTGCAGCGGCAGACCGAACGGCCCGTCGGGCTGATCCCGCACGCGGTCGTGCGGGCGGGGCGGACCGAGATCCGCGCGGCCGCCGCTGCCGCGCGGGAGCATTACCTGCTCGTCGACGCCGTCTCCGACGCCGACCTGCGGGAGATCGGCGCGGCCGTCGCGGAGTTCCCGCTGGTCGCGGGCGCGTCCGGGCTCGCGGCCGGGCTGGCTGCCGCGAGGCGGGTCACCGGGGTCGGCGCCGCGGACGACCCGGTCGGCGCCGCGCCTGCCGCCGTCCTCGCTGGCAGCTGCTCGGCACGGACGCTCGAACAGGTCGAGGCGATGCGCGCGGCCGGCCGTCCGACGCACCTGCTGGACGTGGTCGCCGAACCGGACGCGGGCCGGCTCGCCGCCCGTGCGCTCGACTGGTTCGACGGCCTCGGTGGTCTCGGTGGGCCGGCCCCGCTCGTCTACTCATCGGTGCCGCCGGCGCGGCTCGCGGCCATCCAGGCGGCGCTCGGCGCGCAGCGCGCCGCGGACCTGATCGAGCAGGCGATGGGCGAGATCGCGGCCGGGCTGGTGGCGCGGGGCGTCCGGCGGATCGTCGCAGCAGGTGGCGAGACGTCCGGGGCCGTTGTCGCGGCGCTCGGCGTCGAGGCGGTCGAGATCGGGCCGGAGGCGGCGCGTGGCGTGCCGTGGATCTACCCGACGTCGGGCGACCCGCTCGCGCTGCTGTTGAAATCGGGCAACTTCGGCGAGGCCGACCTGCTGGTGAGGGCAACATGATCAACCTGTTCAGCACGCTCGCGGTGCAGGCCGCCGTCAGCGCGGAGATCCTGCCGGCGTTCGAGGCGCAGCACGGTGCCGTCGTCGAGGCAACGTACGACCCGACGACCGTGCTGATGCGGCGCATCGACGACGGTGCGCGGCCGGACGTCGTCATCGCGACCGTCGAGTCGCTCGGCTCGTCGCCGCACGTCGTGGCAGGGAGCGTCACGCCGATCGCCAGCACCGGGGTCGGCGTGGCCGTCGCGCCGGGTGCGGCCCGCCCGCCGATCGGGACCGTGGACGAGCTCGTCGCCGCGCTGCTCGCCGCACGTTCCGTGGCGTACTCGCGCTCGGGGGCGAGCGGCATCTACTTCGCGGGTCTCCTGGAGAAGCTCGGCATCGCCGAGGAGGTCAACGCGCGGGCGACCGTCATCGAGAAGGGCTTCACCGCGCTCGCCGTCGTCGACGGCCGGGCCGACCTCGCCATCCAGCAGGTCAGCGAGCTGCGGTTCGTCCGGGACGCGGACATCCTCGGCCCGCTGCCCGACGAGGTGCAACACCACACCCGCTTCGCCGCCGCGATCGGAACGACTAGCACGTCGCCGCTGGCAGGCGAGCTGGTGCGACACCTCGCGGCCCCCGCTGCGGCGTCGAGCTACGCGCGGGCAGGCCTCGACCCGGCCTGACGGGCCGCAAACTTCCCCACCGTTTTGCCAACCTGCAGACCCTGGCGGGTGTGCAGGTTGGCAAAACGGTGGGGACCTCCTACGGCAGGTAGAGGCAGAAGGGGTGGCCGGCCGGGTCGAGCAGGACGCGCACGTGTTCCTGCGGCTGGAAGTGGGAGACGGTCGCGCCGGCCGCGACGGCGTGCTCGATGGCCGCCTCCAGGTCGTCGACCTCGATGTCCAGGTGCACCATCATCTGCGGGCGCTCGCGGGTCGAGGGCCACACCGGTGGCACGTAGAACTCCTCGCTCTGGAACGACAGCCCCGCACCGCCGCCAGCCGGGCGGAGCGTCACCCAGTCCGGGTCGTCCTGCACGACCTCCCAGTCGGGGAACAGCCGCCGGTAGAACCCTGCGAGCTCGCGGGCGTCGGGCGCGTCGAGCACGGCAGCGGTCAACGAAAGGTTCGGCATCAGGCCTCCACGGGTCCTCAGGTCGTGATCATGAAGTACCCGCGGAACGCAGGATCGAACGGATCAGTCGGCGCGCTCGATCCGGAAGAAGTCGGCACCCGCGATCAGGCGGGTGCCGCGCGCCGGGTGGTCCTCGTCGAGGCTCCGCAGGACGCGGTTCCTGAACTCGGCCCGGTCGGTCTCGCCGAGCGCGTCGTGGAGCCACCGGTTGCCGTGCGACATGAGCCACTCCCAGTGCGCGTCGGGGCCGTCGAGCGGCAGGTCGACCTCCGTCGTGTGCACGTCGACGACCACGAGCCCGGCCCTGGCGAGCACGGCGTCCCATTCGGTGACCGCTTCCGCAGGGTCCAGCCCGGCCGCCGCCCCGCCGTCGAGACGATCCGTGAACTCGGCGACGATCTCCCCGTAGCGCTCCCACCAGCCGCCGTCGGTGCTCGGCCCCGGCACGGAGAGCGCCAGCGTCCCGCCCGGCCGCAGCACCCGTGCGACCTCACTGGCCGCGAGCTCAGGCTGGGGCAGGATCGAGAAGACGAACCCCGCGAACACGACGTCGAACGCGCCGTCGGGCAGGTCGAGCGCCTGTGCGTCGAGCAAGCGGCCGTCCACGCCAGGCAGCACGGCGAGCCGCTCGACCATCTCGGGTGAGATGTCGCCGGCCACGACGCGCTCGATCCCGCGTTCCGCGACCGCGCGCGTGATCGCGCCACGGCCCGCCCCGAGGTCCAGCACCCGCGCACCGGCGGGCGGGGCAACCCAATCCACCAGCAACCGGCCGAACGTCTCGAAGAACGGGACGGCCTCGTCGTAGCCGGCGGCGACGCGGTCGAACAGGTCGGCATTGATCTCTGACACGCGGTTCAGAATCCCAATGGGATCAAACGGGTTTCCAGCCCCTCACCCACGCCACCAGGTCGGTGTCCAGCAGCGATGCCACCACGTGGTCGGCCGGGAAGGCCTGGCCGCGCAACGTGGGCACACCGACCACCCGGACGCCGGCGGCCTGCGCGGACGCCAGGCCGGTGAGCGAGTCCTCGAACGCCAGCGTGTCGGCGGGCGCGACACCGAGCGCAGCGCACGCGATCTCGTACATGTCCGGCGCCGGCTTCGGGTGCTCCACCTCGTCGGCCGCGACGCTGTAGGGGAACGCGCCCGCGAACCCGCCGCGCTGCAACGCCGACTCCAGCAGCGCGCGGGGCGAGTTGCTGGCCACACCGAACGGCAGGCCCGCCGCCGCGACGAGCTCGACGAGCGCGCCGGCGCCCGGCTTGGCCTCCGCCTCCGCCGCCACGACCTCGGCGACCAGCGTCAGCAGCTCGTCGGCGATCTCGACCGCACGCCCCGGCTCGTCGAAGACACCGACGAGGACGGCCGCGGCACCGGGCAGTGACTTCCCGATGACCAGCGCCTTCTCCTCGATCCCGAAGGGGAGCCCGCGCCGCGCGAAGAGCTCGGCCTCTGCAACCGACCAGCACGGCTCGGTGTCCACCAACAACCCGTCGCAGTCGAAGACCACCGCCTCCGGTCGCCATCCGTACAGGTCCACATCTGCTGTTCCCCCCATGCGGGCAGTCTCCCAGCCGGTCGGATCGGCAGGTGCCGATGGCCGGTGGGATCATCCGGGCCATGCGTGTTGCCGTCGTCGGTGGCGGGCCGGGCGGGCTGTTCTTCGCCACCTTGGTCCGGCGCGCGGACCCGTCCGTCGAGGTCACGGTGTTCGAGCGGAACCGGGCGGACGACACCTTCGGCTTCGGGGTCGTCTTCTCCGACCGGACGCTCGCCGGCATCCACGACGCCGACCCGGTGCTCCGCGAGGCGCTGGCCGAGCACGGCCGGCACTGGGACACGATCGAGGTGCGGCTCAAGGGTGAGCGCGTCCGCTGTGGCGGCAACGGCATGGCGGCGGTCGCGCGCCGCACGCTGCTCGCGGTGATGCAGGAACGCGCCCGCGAGGTCGGCGCGCAGCTGCGCTTCGCTGCCGAGGCGACGCTCGCCGATCTCGACGGCTACGACCTCGTCGTCGCGGCGGACGGCACCGGCTCGCGGATCCGTGAGCAGCTGGGCGCCGACCTCGGGGTCGATCTGGGTGTCGAGCTGGAGACGGCAACGGCGAAGTTCATCTGGTTCGGCACCGACTACATGTTCGACGGGCTGACGTTCGTGCACGAGCGCGGCGCCGACGGCGTCTTCGCGGTGCACGGCTATCCGATCTCCGACACCGTCTCGACGTTCATCGTGGAGACCGATGAGGAGTCGTGGCGCCGTGCCGGCCTCGACGAGTTCGACGTGAGCCAGCCGCCCGGCGTCAGCGACCCGGCCAGCAAGGACTACCTGGAGAAGCTCTTCGCCGAGCAGATCGATGGCAGGTCGTTGCTGGTCAACAACTCGCGGTGGGGCAACTTCCGCACCCGCCGCACCCGGCGTTGGCATGCGCTGCGGCCGGGTGCGGCGCCGGTCGCCTTCCTCGGCGATGCCGTGCACACGGCGCACTTCTCGGTCGGGTCGGGCACCAAGATGGCGATGGAGGACGCTGTCGCGCTGGCCGCCGCGCTCGTCGAGCAGCCCGGCGACCTCCCCGCGGCGCTCGGCGCGTACGAGCGGGCCGCGCAGCAATCGGTCCGCAAGATCCAGGACTCGGCCCGGCCGAGCCTCGCGTGGTGGGAGCACTTCGGGCGCTACCACGACGAGTTCGAGCCGTGGCAGTTCGCCTACCACTTCCTCTCGCGGTCGATCACCGACGCGCGGCTCGCCAGGCGTGATCCGGGGTTCGTCGAGGCGAGCCACCGGGCGTGGGTCGAGCGGCACGGCGCCGAACCGCTCGCGACGCCCTTCGAGACGGCGAGGTGGTCGGCGCCGGAGCGGTTCGTGACGGTCGAGACCTCCGCCGACGGCGTCCCGCAGGCGGTGCGCGACCCGGCACTGCCGCTGCTGTCCGAACCGGGCCCGGGCGGCGTCCGGCTCGCTGCGCCGGACTCCGAGGCCGGCATGCCGGCCGCGCTGCGCCGGTTGGCCGAGCTCGCCGCGGGTGAACCCGTGCTCGTCGCCGTGCACGGCGGCACCCCGCTGACCCGCATGCTGATCTGCGAGGAGGCACGCATGCGCCACCGCGTCGCCGCGCTGCACGTCGAGCCGGACCTCGACCACGACCGCGCGCTGACCGCCGTGCTCTCCGGGCGGGCGGATCTCGTCGGCGTCGAAGCGGAGCGCTGATGCCCAGCCCGATCAGTGAGCACACCGTGTCGTGGCCCGACGCCGTCGCCGCCGAGTACGTCGCCAAGGGGTACTGGGCGGGAGTGCCGCTGGGCACGTTGCTGCGTGCCGTCGCCGATGCCACGCCTGACGCGCTCGCGCTGGTGGACCCCGACGCCGGTGTCCGGCTGAGCCACCGCGAGCTGGCCAACCGCGCCGACGCGGTGGCCGGCCGGCTGCTCGATCTCGGCCTGGCCACCGGCGACCGGATCGTGGTGCAGCTGGGCAACGGTTGGGAGTTCGTCGTGCTGACGATCGCCTGCCTGCGCGCCGGGATCGTGCCGGTGATGGCGCTGCCGGCGCACCGCCGCACCGAGCTGGCCTACCTCGCGGCGCACTCCGAGGCGGCGGCGATCGCCGTTCCCGACCGGATGCGCGACTTCGACCACCAGCGCCTCGCCCACGAGATCGACGGCGGCTGGCACGTGCTCGTCGCCGGCACGGACATCGAACCCGGCAGCGTCGACCTGCACGCGGTCTGCGCGGCGAGCCCGGACCCCGCGTCCGACCGCGCCCGCCTCGACGCGGCGGCCGTCGGCAGCCGCGACGTCGCCGTCTTCCTGCTCTCCGGCGGCACGACCGGCCTGCCGAAGCTGATCGCGCGCACGCACGACGACTACGCCTACAACGCGCGTCGCAGTGCCGAGCTGGCCGGGATCGACGCCGGTGCGTGCTACCTGGTGAGCCTGCCGGCCGGGCACAACTTCCCGCTCGCCTGCCCCGGCATCCTCGGCACGCTCCTCGCGGGCGGCCGGGTCGTCGTGCTGCCCTCGCCCGAGCCGGCGCGGGCGTTCGCCACGATCGCGGCCGAGCACGTCACGCACACCGCGGTTGTTCCCGCCGTCGCCGGTCGGTGGCTGGACCACGCCGAGGAGCACGGCGCCGAGCAGGTCGCGCCGCTGCGGGTGCTGCAGGTCGGCGGCGCGCGGCTGGCCGACGAGCTCGCCCGGCGGGTGCGTCCGACGCTCGGCGCGACGCTCCAGCAGGTGTTCGGGATGGCCGAAGGCCTGCTCAACTACACCCGGCTGGACGACCCGGACGACGTCATCTGCACCACGCAGGGCCGGCCGATGTGCCCCGACGACGAGGTGCGGCTGGTCGACGAGCTCGACGCGGACGTCCCGGCGGGCGAGCCGGGCGCGCTGCTCACCCGCGGCCCCTACACACCGCGCGGCTACTACAAGGCCGCCGAGCAGAACGCCCGCGCGTTCACCTCCGACGGCTGGTACCGCTCCGGGGACATCTGCCGGCTGGTGGAGGGCGGCAACCTCGTCGTCGAGGGCCGCGACAAGGACATGATCAACCGCGGTGGCGAGAAGATCTCGGCGGAGGAGGTCGAGAACCTCGTCTACCGGTTGCTGCCGGGGGTCGCGCAGGTCGCGGCGGTTGCGATGCCCGACGGGGAGCTGGGGGAGCGTGTCTGCGTGTACGTGGTGCCGCGGCCCGGCGCGGCGGTCACGCTCGACGGCATCCGCGCCTCGATGGAGCGCACCGGCGTGGCCTGCTTCAAGCTGCCCGAGCACCTGGTGCTCGTCGACGAGCTGGCTGCCACTAAGGTTGGCAAGATCGACAAGAAGGCTTTGCGCGCGGACATCACCGGTCGACTCGGCCGCGGGCCCGAGTGATACGGTTTCTGATCAATGTCTGCTGCTCAAGCTCCACTTCGTGAGATGAACGACGCCGACGAGGCGCGACGTTGGCTCGACGCCCGCGGGGTGACGGCCAAGGGCACCTCCTGGTGGGAGCTGCTCCCGTCCGGTGAATCCGTCGAGCGCACGGCCAACCACGTCGCGCACGAGTGGACGAGCCCGCTGCTCAACGACACGGGCCTCGAACCGCGGCGGCGGCTCCAGCTGGCGCTCGGGCTGATCGACCTGCTCGGCGAGTACGCCGTGTCGATGTACATCAGGCTCGACCTCGCCGGCTCGGCCGAACCCGAGCTGATGCAGGCGCTGTGGGCCGGCTACCGGACCAGGCTGGAGCGGGAGGCGAGCGCCGACGTCGTCACCTACTCGCTCTGGGTCGACTGGTTCGAGGACCGCTCGACCTCGGCGATCGCGTTCTCGGAGCTGCTGGGCAACGACGCCGGCGCGCTCGGTGCGTCGACGGAAGCGCCGCTGCTGCGCCGGGCCGACCGCGTGCTGCGGCACTCGGGCCCCGTCCTGTGGCCGGCCAAGCACTCCACCTACGAGGCGGCGCTCGGCGCGCGCAGGCTGCACTCCGCGCTCCTGCAGGGGCTGTGGGGAAGCCAGTGGGACGTCTACGGCGACATCGACCGGCCCGGCGCGATCGACCTGCTCGCGCGCCTGGAGCTCTCGGGTGACGACGCCGCGCGCGCCGCGCAGCTGCGGAGCACGCTCGACTAGCGACGGGCAGCCCACCCGGGGGTGCACGCATCCCGCCCGCCACACGGATGCGGCCCGTTGGGTGCCAGGAAAGCCACTTTCCTGTCCTGTGGTGCCAGGAAAGCCACTTTCCTGGCACTGCCGTGACCACCCCTGGTTGTACGTGGGAGGGCTGGCTCCCGAGGGGAGTTCCTAGGTCGTCAGCTCCTTGAAGAACTTGGCCGAATAGTCGCACCGGTCCACGTAGCCCACCGACCGGTAGAAGGCGTGGGCGTCGACGCGGCGGCGGGCGCTGCTGATCTCCATGTTCGTGCAGCCCCTGGCCAGCGCCGCCTGCTCGGTCGCGGCCAGCAGCGTGCGACCGACGCCCAGCCCCCGGGTGCGGGCGTCCACCACGAGCGCCACGACCCGGCCCCACGACCCCGGCCGCTCGAAGTAGGGGATCACGGCGAGTGCGGCGACGCCGACGACCTGCTCGCCGCTCGCGGCGACCAGGACCAGCAGGTCGTCCCGCCCGGTCCAGGTCGTCAGCCGCCCGGTCACTTCGTCTTCGGTGCTCGACGGGTACCCGAGCTCGTGGGTCAACCTGGTGAGCGCGGGCACGTCGGCAGGCTCGGCCGGGCGGATGTCGAGGGTGCTGGTGTCGATCACGAACCCCATCGTGCTGCCGGCCCGGCCGGCGCGCCATACGCGCGCCACCAGACGTCGGCGGCCGACTCCGCGACCCGCTCCACCTCGGCCGGCGGGACCGCCCGCGTGCCCATCCGCGAGCGGGCGTCGAGCGGGCCGGTGATCAGCGCGAGCAGGTGGCCCGCTGCCTCGCCCGGCTCGCACGGGCGCAGCCGGCCGGCCACGACGAGGCGGGCGAGCCGGTCGGCCAGCACCTCTCGCAGGTCGAGCGCGGTGCGCGCGTGGACGCTCTCCAGCACGTCGGGGAACTGCGCGGTCTCCCCGTAGGTGAGCCGGCGCAGCGCCTGCGCGCGCTCGTCGCAGCAGCTCGCCGCGAGCTCCCGGGTGACCTGTCCCAGCGTCTCGCGGAGGTCACCGGCGGGGTCACGCAGGGCGTCGAGCGCCGAGATCGTGCGCTCGGCGATGCCTTCCGCCGCGGCGGTCACGGCGTGGCGGAAGAGCGTCTCCTTGTCGTGGAGGTGGTTGTAGACGGTCGGCTTGGCGACGCCGGCGACCTCGGCCACCTCCTTCACGCACGCCTGCCCGTACCCGCAGCGGGCGAACACCTCGAACGCGGCGTCGAGTATCGCCTGCCGCTTGTCCATGCGACCCCGCGCCGCCGTCCCTGTCACAGCCGCAGCCTACCTTGACATCTGGCTTCAGATGAACACTAAATTGAACCCATGAGTTCAAGTTGGTGGAACGAATGATCGTCAACGTCCTGCGCTTCCGGCTGCGCGACGGCATCACGCCGGATCAGGAGGCCGAGGTGGTGAGCGCAATGCGGCGGACGGCGGCGCTCGACTCGGTCGCCTTCGGTTCCGTCGGGCGCGACCTGTCGATCCCGGACGAGGGGTACGCGCTCACCTACGTCGTCGGGATCCCCGACCTGGAGGCGCTGGAGCGGTACATGCACGATCCCGTGCACCTGGCGGGCGACGACGTGATCCTGCCGCACGTCGCGAGCGCGGCCGCCGTGCGCAGCTCGGACGACGGGGACCCCGAGATCGCCGCGAAGGTCGGGGCGCTGCACGCGGCTAAGGCCGCCAAGTACCCGGATTGGGGGAGGACGATCGAGAAGCTGTTCAGCTAGGCCGCGACCGCCGGCGGTCCAGCGGGGTCGAGGCAACGTGTGCGTCGCGCACGCATTGCGGTCCAGGGGGCGCGGTCAGCTGCCGACCGTGGTCACGGCCCTCCGGGGCGCCGCCCGCAGCGCGGGGTGGAGCAGGACGAACACCGTCGCCGCCGCGCACGCGATCGCCGCCGCCACCACGGGTGCCTGGTGGAGCAGCTCGTAGAGGCCCGTACCGGCGATCGGGCCGATCACGAAGGTCAGGCCGGTGACGGCCTGGACCAGGCCGGCGACCCCACCCTGCTCTTCGGGGCCGACGAGCAGGGTGGGGGCCGTCGCGAAGCCCGGCATCGCGAGGCCGAGGCCGACGGCGAGCAGGCCCATCGCGGCGACGACCGCCCACAGGGCGTTCGCCGGCAGCAGGGCGAGGGTTCCCGCCAGTGCGATGGGGGCGCCGACGCGCAGCAGTCGCGCGGCCGGCCAGCGCAGCCGTGGCACCACGACGCCCTGCACGAGGATCAGCACCACACCGCAGACCACGAACACGGTGCCGGTGGCGGCGACCGTGCTGGCGGAGTCGAGCTCCAGCCGATCCTGGAGGAGGAAGCCGAGCACGATCTGCAGCAGCGCCAGCGCCAGGTAGAGCAGGAATCCGGCGGCCAGCACCGGCCACAGCCTGCCGTCCCACGGGCGCAGCGCGGGCGGGCGCTCGGTGTCCGGGGCCGCGGCGCGGGCCGGTTCGCGCGGCAGCAGCACCGCAACCACCACGAGCATCACCAGCAGCAGTGCCGGTGCCAGCCAGATCGGGCCGAGGAGTCCCGCGACGGAGAGCAGTCCGCCCAGCGCGGGGCCGAGCACCAGCGCCAGGCCTTGCGCCGCGCCGATCTGCCCGATCCCGCGGGTGCGGTCGGCGTCGCCCTCCGTGGAGGCGGCGATCAGTGCGATCGCGGCGACCGGCACGGCGCCGAGACCTGCCCCGAACAGGATGCTGCGGGTCGCCAGGATCAGCACGTACGCGGACGTCGTGTCGAGCGCCTCGACGATGGTGAGCTGCGAAACCACGGCGAAGCCGCTCAGGCCGATGAGCGCGAGCGCCATGCCGAGGAGGAGCACGGGCCGCCGCCCGAACCGGTCGACGGCCTTGCCCCACAGGAGTGCCGTGCCTGCGAAGACGACCGCCGCGACCGTCACGACCGAACCCAGCGCCACCTCGGTCAGCCCGATCTCCCGCGCCAGTGGGGCGAGCACCGGGGTGAGCACCTGCTGTGCCGTGAACGTCGACAGCACCGCCACGAGCAACACCGGCAACCTGCGCCGATCCGTCACCTGAACCTCCATGCGTGATAAGTACGCTTTTATTGAGGGTGACCTTACTTGGTAGCTCCGCCGGGCGGTAGGACGATGTGTTCGTGACCGCGGATCCCGGACCTGAGTTCTGGGCCCGCCAGCAATCCCAGCTCGTTGTGATCAACCGGATCCGGGACATGATCGACGAGCAGCCGGACCGGTTCACGGGCCTGGTCACGAACGGCTCGGGGCACGCGACGGTGTACGTCGTCGATCCGGCCGCGACGCAGCAACCCCGGTTCGTCGCGCTGGTCGACGAAGCCGGCGGTGCGGGCATCGACCTCGTGGTCACGCAAGGTGTCAGGTCCTCGAAGTTGCTCGACGCGATCATGAGCGAGGTCGGGGCCGTGCTCGCCGAGGCGGACGTCGTCGCCGTCGGGACGGGCGTCGACGTCGTGAGCGGGTCGGTCGAGGTCCACGTCGCAACACGCTGGATCGACCGCGCCCGAGCGGTCTGCGCCGCCCGGTACGGGCCGGCCGTCACGATCATCGAGATCGACCGCAACGCGTTCTCGAAGCTGCCGTTCCACCCGGAGCCCGCGGACGACTGGCCGCGGCCCAGCGTCCCGATCACCGACCAGATCGGCCGGGACGTCGGCGCGGTCGCGGAGCTCTACCGCCGCGAGGGGTTCCAGGTGCAGGTCCTCGACCCCGACCGCCACGGCGGCGCCACTGCCGACCTGCGCCCGAACCGCATCCGGTTCCTCGTGCACGACGGGCGGATCGTCGACGCCGCGCAGGGCTGACCCGCTCAGTCCTGCCTAGTACTGCTTAGTACTGCTTAGTACTGCACGAGCTTCATCGAGATGTAGTAGCTGATCCCGGTCCGCTTGGTGTGGTTCACCTTCTTCCGCCGGTACTCGGTGAACCCGAGCTTGCGGTACAGGTGCAGCGCTGCGGCGTTCGTATCGGCGATCTCCTCGAGCACGTACTCGCGGTACTGCGGCAGCGCGAGCAGGTGCGTGAGCAGTGCGGTGGCGACGCCCTTGCCCTGGTGCGCGCTGGCGGTGCCGACGAACTCCAATGACGCGCCGCCCGTCGTGAGACCTTCGACCTCGTGTGACCACTCGCGGCCGAGTACGACGGCGCCGATCGTGCCCTTGACCAGGCCGAGGTGCCGGCGTAGCGGCCCGCCATGCGGCACGGCGGAGCGTTGCCGGCCGTCGGTGAGCGCCGTGATGCCGGCCGGCTCGCCGTCGACGAGCGCCACGTGGAAGTGCTCCAGCGCGAGCATGTGTTCGAAGGCATCGGTGAGCCGGGCCGGATCGGTGCTGAAGTAGGCGAAGTCGTGGCCGAACGCGTCGACGAACACTTCCGTGATGGGTCGCCGGAAGCTCTCGCCGAGCTCGGCCGCGGTCCTGAACTCGATCATCCGGATTCCCTCTGGAGCACGATGCCGGTCAAGGCCTGCGGGCCGGGCAGCACCGCGCGGGCGCCGAGCGAGAACGCGAGCATCGCGATCCCGCTCAGCGCGGCGAGGAAGACGATGACCAGGTCGGCCGGGTCGCCCGGGCGGCACTCGCCGAGCCGCTGGCCGCGCGCCACCAGTGCCACGAAACCGTCTACGAACTCCTCGTGGTGCTGGACGAGCTCCCGCACCTGTGGCGCGGCGTCCGGCGTCGTGAACGCCTGGTTCATGATCATGTAGAACTCCGCGAACCCGGCCCCGGCCGCGATGTCGGCGAGGAACGTGCGCGCGAAGGCCGTGACGAAGGTGGACGGCGACGGTTGCGCGCGCAGCTGCTCCGCGACGGCGCGCAGCCCGTCCGCCGCCTGCCCGACCAGCGCGCCGAACAGCTCGTCCTTCGTCGCGTAGTGGCGGTAGATCAGTCCGGTCGAGATCCCCGCCTCGGCGGCGATGTCGCGCATGCTCGTCGCGGCGTACCCGCGGTGGGCGAAGAGCGCGACCGCGGCCGCCTCCACCTTCTCCAGCGTCGCGGCACGCAAAGCCTCGTTCTGGGCGCTGCTGCGGGGCACGGCGATCCTTCCGATGAACAGATGTTCATCGTACCGCGCGTCGATCAGACCTGGTTGCCCAGCTTGAAGCCGCGCTCCTCCGCGCGGGTGTAGGAGAACCCGTCCGCCCCGATCGTCACGTCCGCCTCCCGCGCCTCGGTGCGTTCGTGCAGCTCACGTGGCCGGCCGTCGAGGTCGAGCACCGGCGAGGCCTCCGCGTACCAGGACGGGACGACGGGGTTGCCCCACCAGTCGCGGCGCTGGTTGTCGTGGACGTCCCAGCGCACCACGGGGTTGTCCGGGTCGCCCGTGTAGTAGTCGTGGGTGTAGATCTCGATCCGGTGCCCGTCGGGGTCGCGGAGGTAGAGGTAGAACGCGTTGGAGACGCCGTGGCGCCCGGGCCCGCGCTCGATCATGTCGGAGCGGCGGGCGGCGCCGAGGTGGTCGCACAGGTGCAGGATCTGGCCGCGCTCGTGCGTGGCGAACGCGATGTGGTGCAGCCGCGGCCCGTCACCGCCGGTCAGCGCGACGTCGTGCACGGTCGGCTTCCGGTGGAGCCACGCGGCGTAGACCGTGCCGTCGGCGTCCTCGATGTCCTCGGAGAGCGCGAACCCGAGGTCCTCGTAGTAGCGCTGCGCGGCAGGGACGTCGGGTGTGACGACGTTGAAGTGGTCGAGCCTGCTGATCGCTCCCGCGCCGTGCAGGTCGTAGCGCCGGGTGAAGCGCTCGACGTGGGTGGCGTCGTGGAAGAACTCGACGGGGAAGCCGAGCGGGTCCTCGATGCGGACGGCCTCGCCGATGCCGAGCGACGTCCCCGCCGGCACCCGCTCGACGCGCACGCCGAGCTCCCGGAACCAGATCTCGGCGTGGTCGACGTCGGCGGGGGAGCGCACGCGGTACGCCAGCCGCGCGCACGCCGGCACCGGCCCGCGGCGCAGCACGAGCGAATGGTGCAGGTACTCCTCGAACGCCCGCAGGTGGATGGCGTCGTCGTCCTCCGCCGTGACGACGAGTCCGAGCACGTCGACGTAGAACCACCGCGCGGCGGCGAGGTCGCTGACGACGAGCTCGGCGTAAGCGGCGCGGATCACGTCGGGCGGGACGGGGGTCATGCAGCTCCTCCTCGGGCTCAGCCGGACGCGCCGAAGCGTGGCGTGTGCACGTCGCCGAGCGTCACGTGCACGGCCTGTTCCTCGGTGTAGAAGTCGATCGAGCGGTGCCCGCCCTCGTGGCCCAGCCCGGAGGCCTTGACGCCGCCGAACGGGGTGCGCAAGTCGCGCACGTTGTGCGAGTTCAGCCAGACCATGCCGGCCTCGATCGCCTGCGCGACGCGGTGGCCGCGGGTGAGGTCGCGGGTCCAGACGTATCCCGCGAGCCCGTACTTCACGTCGTTGGCGAGCGCCACGGCGTCGGCCTCCCCGTCGAACGGGGTGATCGCGACGACCGGCCCGAAGATCTCCTCCTGGAAGATCCGTGCGGTCGGCGGGACGTCGGCGAAGACGGTCGGCGCGAGGTAGTTGCCCGCCGGCAGGTGCTCGGGGCGGCCGCCGCCGGCCACGAGCCGCGCCTCGGCCTTCCCGATCTCCACGTAGCCGAGCACCCGCTCGTAGTGCTCGGGGTGCACGAGCGCGCCGACCTCGGTGCCGGGGTCGTGCGGGTCGCCGACGACGATCCGGCGCGCACGCGCGGCGAACCCCTCGACGAACCCGTCGTAGACGCCGCGCTGCACGAGGATGCGCGACCCCGCGGTGCAGCGCTCGCCGTTGAGCGAGAACACGCCGAAGAGCGCCGAGTCGAGCGCGGCGTCGAGGTCGGCGTCTTCGAAGATCACGACGGGCGACTTGCCGCCCAACTCCATCGACAGGCCCTTGAGGTGCGACGCGGCCGCCCGGAAGATCGTCTGCCCGGTGGTGGTCTCGCCGGTGAAGGAGATCAACCGCGTGCCGGGGTGCGCGACGAGCGCCGCGCCCGCCTCCTCGCCGATGCCGTTGACCAGGTTGAACACACCGCGGGGCAGCTCGGCCTCCGCGAAGATCTCCGCCCACAGGCTCGCCGAGAGCGGGGTGAACTCCGCGGGCTTGAGCACCACCGTGCAGCCGGCCGCGATCGCCGGGGCGAGCTTCCAGGATTCCAGCATGAACGGCGTGTTCCAGGGTGTGATCAGCCCGGCGACGCCGACCGGCTTGCGGTTGACGTAGTTGATCTGCCGGCCCGGCACCTGGTAGGCGTGGTCGGCCTGGCCGACGATCAGGTCGGCGAAGAACCGGAAGTTCTCCGCGGCGCGTTGCGCCTGGCCGAGCGCCTGCGTGATCGGCAGGCCGGTGTCGAACGTCTCCAGCTCGGCGAGCCGCTCGTCGCTCGCCTCGACGAGGTCCGCGATCCGGGTGAGCACCCTGGCCCGCGCCCGCGGGGCCATCGTCGGCCATGGGCCCTCGGCGAAGGCGCGCTGCGCAGCCGTGACCGCGGCGTCGACGTCCTCGGCCTGACCGGCAGCCGCTGTCGCGTACGGCTGGTCGGAGACCGGGTCGAGCACCTCGAACGTCGCCCCGCTCGCGGAGTCGCGGGGCTCGCCGTCGATGTGGTGGCGGAGGTGCGTGGGCAGCCCGCCCGGCACGTGCCGCGTCATGCGGAAACCTCGACGGGCGTGAGGTGCTGCGCGCCGGCCTCCGCGAGCGCCCGCACGGTCTGCTGCCCCTGCTCGGTCAGCGGGATGAGCGGCGGCCGCACGTGGTCGCTCCCGATCAGCCCCCGCTCCTTCATCAGCCACTTCGCCGGCGCCGGGTTCGTCTCGACGAACAGCAGGTCGACCAGCGGGTGCACGCCGTAGTGGATCTCCCGGCCCCGGGCGAGGTCGCCGGCGACACCGGCCTCGTACAGCTTGGCGACGGCAGCGGGTGCGATGTTCGCGAGCGCCGAGACGAAGCCGGCGGCACCCAGCGCGAGGGCCGGGAGGCAGAGCAGCTCGATCCCCGACCAGACGAGCAGCTCAGGGCCGGCCGCATGCAGCATCCGGGAGAGGTGCTCGAAGTCCTTGGTCGTCTCCTTGACCCCTACGAAGTTGTCGTGGTCGCGGAAGAGTCGGGCCACCGTCTCCGGGGTGATCTCCACGGCCGTTCGTGAGGGCACGTTGTAGGCGACGATCGGCAGGTCGGGGAACTCCAGCGCCACCGTCGAGTACCAGCGGTACAGCGCCTCCTGTGTCGGCCGCGCGTAGTACGGGGTGATCACGAGCACGGCGTCGGCGCCGGCGTCGCGCGCCGCGGCGGTCAGCTCCAGCGTCTCGGAGAGCTTGGCCGATCCGGTGCCCGGCAGGAACGGCACGCGGTCGCCGACCTCGGCGGCGACGGTGCGGATCGCCTCGGCGCGCTCGGCCGTCGACTGCGCCGACGGCTCGCCGGTCGAGCCCCCGAGCGAGATCCCGTGCGTCCCGGCGTCGAGCTGCCAGCGCACCAGCCGGCGCAGGCCCTCGTGGTCGACGTCGTCGTCGGGGGAGAACGGGGTGACCAGCGGCGCGATCGAGCCGCGGATCGAAGCGGGGTCGGACCGGAACCTCATGCGGATCCCTTCTGGCTGTTCAGGACCGTCTGCAGGGTCGTCTCACGGTGGGCGCGGGCGGCGGCCTCGACCTCCGCGGGCGGTGCGCCGCGCTCGATGAGCCGCAGCAGCGCGTCGTGCTCGTGGACCGACTCGACGGCCCGTTCGGGGACGAACGAGAAGATCGAGGAGCGCAGCGCGGCCATGCGGGTCCAGCCGTGCGCGATGAGGTCGCGCAGCTGCGGGTTCGGGCACGGACCGGTGAGCACCTCGTGGAACCGCTGGTTGAGCCGGGTGTGGCGGATCGGGTCGAGGTCCGCGAGCCCGGCGCGCATGGCGTCGTTGAGCCGTGCCGCCTCGGTGAGCTCGGTGCGCGAGAGGTGCGGGGCGGCCATCCCCGTCGCCGCCGCCTCGACGACGGCGAGCGTCTCGAACGTCCACCGGTACTCGACGGGGTCGAGGCCGCGCACGGTCGCGCCGACGTTGCGGACCACCTCGACGTGCCCCTCGGCCTCCAGCCGGCGCACCGCCTCGCGCACCGGGACGGTCGAGACACCGAGCTCCTTGGCCAGCGGGCCCAGCACGAGCCGGTAGCCGGGGGTGTACGCGCCGTCCTGGATGCGGCGCCGGATGAGGTCGTAGGCCATGTCGACCTTCGACGCGGACGGCGCCGTCATGGCTGCTCCTGCTCGGCCTCGTACCGCTCGCGCCACCGCCCGCCGAGCGGGTAGAGCCCGTCGATGCCGGCGCCGGCGCCGACCTGCGCGGCGATCCAGTGCTCCTCGCGCTCCTGCTCTTCGGCGGCGGCGAGCACCTCGTCGACGAGACCGGGCGGGATGACCACCACACCGTCGTCGTCGCCCACGATCACATCACCGACCTGCACCGTCGCCCCGCCGCAGGCGATGGTCACGTCGGTCTCCCACGGCACATGCCGGCGGCCGAGCACAGCGGGGTGCGTCCCGGCGCTGAAGACGGACAGGCCGGTCGCCGCGACCGCCGCGGCGTCGCGGACGGCGCCGTCGGTGACGATCCCAGCAGCTCCGCGGACCCGCGCGCGCAGCGCAAGGATGTCGCCCAGCGTGCCCGCGGTCGGATCGCGACGGGCCTCCATGACCAGCACCTCGCCGGGCAGCACCGACTCGATCGCCCGCTTCTGCGCGTTGAACCCGCCGCCGCGTTCGGCGAACAGGTCGGGCCGGAACGGCACGAACCGCAGCGTGCGCGCGGTGCCGACGATGCGGCGGCCGGGAGCGAGCGCCCGGACGCCGTCGATCACGGCGCTGTCGAAGCCGCGTTGCCGCAGCTGCACCGAGAGCGTCGCGACGGCGACGTTCGCCAGCCGCTCGCGCACCGCGTCCGGTAGCCGTGGCGGGGGCGTGCCCCAGGCATCGGACCGCGTCGCGTCGTCGACCTCGCCGGCCGCGCCCCACGGCGCCAGCGGTGGCCCGTCGACGACCTCGGTGCGCAGCCGGCCGGTGCCGCGGCTGCCGTCGACGGTGCCGACCTCGACCTCGACGACCTGGCCCGGCACGGCGACGGACGCGCCGGCCGGGGTGCCGGTCAGGATCACGTCGCCCTCCTCGAGCGTGAGCATGCGGGAGAGGTCGGCGACGAGGTGGCCGAAGTCGAACAGCAGCGTGGCGCTGGTGTCGTCCTGGACGAGCTCGCCGTCGAGCCAGGTCCGGACGCGCAGCGCCGCGGGGTCCAGCTCGGCGGCCGGCAGCAGTTCCGGGCCGAGCGGGGTGTAGCCGTCGCCGCCCTTGGAGCGCACGTTGCTGCCGCGGTCGGCGGCCCGCAGGTCGTGCAGGCCGAGGTCGTTCGCCGCCGTCACCCAGCCGACGTGCCCCCAGCCGTCATCGGGGCGGACGTGCCGCGCGGCGCGTCCGATCACCAGCGCGATCTCGCCCTCGAAGCCGAGCAGTTCGGTGCCCGCGGGACGTTCGACGGTGCCGCTGCCGGTCAGCGAGCTGGCCGGTTTGAGGAAGTAGGAGGCCGCGGCAGGCGTCCGCCCGCGTTGGGCGGCTCGCGACGCGTAGTTGAGGTGGACGGCGATCACCTTGCCGGGCCGCCTGCCCAGCGCGCTCGTCACGGCGTCGGCGGTCACGGGTGTTGCTTCTGATGCTGGAGACATTGTGTACGAGATCGTATATCTTCCGGCCGCCTCGGGCCAGAAGTTCCCCACCGTTTTGCCAACCTGCACACGCAAAACGGCGTGCAGGTTGGCAAAACGGTGGGGAAGTTCGGTCGGGTCACGGGAGTGTCAGGTCGGCGTACACGCCGGCGTGGTCGGACGGCTGGACGGCCCCGACGGGGCCGGTGCCGAACAGGCCGACCGTGGTGGCGGCCGCGAGTCCGGTCGCCGAGGGCGCAAGGAGCACGTAGTCGATGCGGGCCCACGGCTCGCCGGCGGTGGCGGCGTGCGGGTTGTCCCGCCGCCAGGTGTACCCGGGATCGGAGTCGCCCCGGTAGCTCCACGCGTCGACGAACACGGCGCCGGGAACGAACGGAGTGGTTCCCGTGCCGCGGAGCCGTCGGATCTCGTCGGCATCGGGTTCGGCATTGAGGTCCCCGACCAGCGCGAGCGGGACGTGTCCGCCGGTTCGCGTGCGTGCCAGCCATCGGACGAGGCGAGCGAGCTGGCGGGTGCGCCGCGCTGATCCGTCGGGCACGACGCTCGTGAGCTGCGTGCTGCAGACGTCGATCCGGCCGGCCGGGGTCGCGACCGTGGTCAGCAGCGCGACGCGGCCGTCGGGTGCGCCCGGATCCGACAGGTGGAGCCCGCGCACGCGGGTGATCGGCCACCTGCTCAGCACGGCGTTCCCGACGGTGATGCCCTCGGACCCGGGGAGCCGGTCGCGCCACCGTCGCGTCGACGGCGCCGGGCACCACGCGTGCTGGAGCCCGAGGCGTTCGGCGAGCATCCCGGCCTGCTCGTGCGGCCCATCGGCCCACACCTCTTGCAGGCCGATCACGTCGGCGGACAGCTTCGCGAGCGTCGCCGCGATCGCTTCGTTGCGCAGGCGCCAGTCGCCGAAGCGCCACCACAGGTTCCACGTGGCGACGCGCACAGGATTTCGCTTCACGGACCTACCATACTGTTTGGTATGTTCGCCTTGTGAAGCAACTCGTGAAACCGTCGCCAGCGACCGTCGCCGTCACCGCGTCGCTCGCTTCGATCTCCGCTTTGCACGCCGCATGGGCGCTCGGGTCGCCCTGGCCGGCGCCCGACCTCCGGGTACTGGCCGAGCACGTGCTCGGCGCCGCAGAGCGCGCTCGCTATCCCGAGATGCCGCCCCCTTGGATGTCGTGGTCCGTCGCGGGAGCGTGTGCCGTCGGCGCGACGGTGGTGGCGCGGTCGGGGACCCGTCCCACCCGCTCGTCGCGGTGGCTCGCCGCCGCCGGGGCCGTCGTGCTGGCCGGGCGCGGCGGCGCGGGGGTGCTCGCCGAGGTTCGCGGTCGCGCCCGCGACCCGTTCAACCGGCTCGACCGGGCCGTCTACTCACCGCTGTGCTTAGCGCTCGCGGCGGGGATCGCGGCGGTGCTGCGGAGCGGGGGCCACCGTGTGGTTGGCTGATCCGCTCCGGCGCGACACGAGAGAGGTGGGCCGTGCCCACGACCAAGGGCGACTGGCTCGACTGCGGGCTCGGGATCCTCGCCGAGCAGGGCGCGCAGGCGCTGCGACTCGACCGGTTGCTCGCGACGATCGGGCTGACGAAGGGGTCGTTCTACCACCACTTCGACGGGATGCCGGACTACCGCGCGGAGCTCGCTGCGTACTTCGAGGAGCGGTACACGACCCGCTACATCGACGTCGCGACCGAACGGTTCGAGGATCCCGCCGGGCAGCTCCGGACGCTGCGCTCGCTCGTGGCCGCGGAGAAGGGTGCGGAGGCCGAGCTGGAGGTGGCGTTCCGCGCCTGGGCGCAGCAGGACGCGGTGGTGCGCACGGTGCAGGAGCGGATCGACGAGCGGCGCGTCCGGTTCCTGGAGGAGCTGTTCGCGCGCCACGACCTGCCGTCGGGACGAGCTCGTGTTCTCGCGCAGGCCGTCTACCTGACGCTGGTCGGCGGTGGGCACGTCGTGCCCCGGGCGCCGATCGAGGAGATCGAGCGGATCTGGGACCTGTTGCTGGAGCCGCTGGGCCGGCCCTGACCCCGGTCGGGGGTGCGCTGTGTCGAGGCTGACCCGGGCGCTCCCGTGGATGATCATCGGGTTGGGGGTGTTCCACCTCGGCTACGTCGTGGCGGAGTCGCCCGGCATCGTCGGCGCGATCATCGCCGACGGGCTCGCCGGTGCGTCGAACACAGTCGAGCGCGACTTCGTCACCTGGTT
The DNA here is from genome assembly GCF_021245725.1 of Pseudonocardia sp. TRM90224. Taxonomy (GTDB): domain Bacteria; phylum Actinomycetota; class Actinomycetes; order Mycobacteriales; family Pseudonocardiaceae; genus Pseudonocardia. The sequence goes on from NZ_JAJGSX010000035.1 coordinate 31,965, forward strand.
CTTCATCGGCGGGCTTGCCTTGCTGTTCTTCGGGATGACGGCACAGTGGCACGTTCGGAACCGTGGCGAGCTGCCCGCGCACGTCGGCTGGTGGCTGCTCGGGATCGGCGCGTTCGACACAGCGCTGGAGCCGGACGGCGGCGGCTGGATCATGCTCGCGCTCGGGTTGCTGGCCGTGTTCGACCTGCGTCGCAACCGCCGCCGTGCCGCTGCTGATCAGTACTGATCAGTACTGATCAGTACTGATCAGCCCTGATCGGCTGGTGCGGGCCACCCCGGCGTGCTCGGTGCGGCGGTTGGGAGGCCGACCCAGTCCTGCCGGACCGGCGAGTAGACCTCGGCGACGACGGCCCCGTCCGGCCCCGACTCGGCCTGGTGGGGCACGTCGGCGAAGATCCGCCAGTTGCCGCCGGGGCCGAGGGTGCGGGTCTCGCCGTCGACGGTGAAGCGGACCGAGCCCGTGATCACGAAGCCGAGCTGCTCGTTGTGGTGCTGGTGCAGCGGGACGGGGGTGTCGGGGCCCAGCTCGACGATCGCCATGGTGATCAGCTCGCTGTGGATCATGCGGGCCAGTACGCCGTCCCAGATCCTGGTCGGTGGGACCTCGGCCAGCTCGTGGAACGTGCTCTTGTGGGTATCGGTCACTGCATCTGCCTCTCGGTGGCGTGGACGGGCACGGTCCATTCAGGGTGACGGTCGTCGGTGCGGCTGGCGATGGCTCGCAGCAATGCGGCGAGCCGGCCGGTCAGCTCGCCGGGGCGGCCCGACCCGACCAGCCGCTCGTCGATCTCCACGACCGGGACGACGCCGGCGGCGGTGCCGCACAGCAGCACCTCGTCGGCGGTGTAGAGCTCGGTGCGCTGCACCCGCCGTTCGACCACGGTGCGGCCCGTCAGCTCCTCGATGAGCTTCATCACCTGCCGCCGGGTGATGCCTTCGAGGATGTCGTCCGTCCCGGGCGGGGTCACCCAGCCGTCGCCGATCCGGACCAGCACGTTCGACGTAGTGGCCTCGGCGACGAAGCCGTCGAGCGTCAGCATGATCGCCTCGTCGTAGCCGCGCCGCGCCGCTTCGGTCTTGGCCAGCGCCGGGCCGGGGTAGCCGCCGGTCACCTTCGCCCGGTTCGCCGCGGCCACGTCGGGGGCACGCCGCCAGGTGGAGACCATGCACCGCACGCCACGCGGGTCGATGTAGTCGCCGGGCATCGGGGTGGCCGCGATCGACAGTCGCGTCGGCACGTCGTGCATGCGTACGGGCAGCACCGCACCCGACTGGATCAGCAGCGGCCGCAGGTAGGCGTCGGCGCGCACGTCGTTGCGGCGGAGCAGCTCGACCGACGCCGTCACGAGCCGCTCCGGCGTGAACGGCAGCGCCAGCCCGAGGATGCGGGCGGAGCGGGCCAGTCGACGGAAGTGATCGAGGGCTTCGAGCAGGTACAGCTGCTCGTGTTCGGCGTTCCAGCACGCGCGGATGCCCTCGAACGTGCCGGTGCCGTACGACAGGGCATTCGCGTGGACGCTCACCGCCGCCTCGTCCGCAGCAACGAACCCGCCGTCCACGAAGACGATGTCGCACGGGGGCGCGAAGGGTTGGGTGGTCATGCCAACGACACTCGCACCAGTATGGTATTAGGACAATTGAAACCTTTTGGAAGCTGGCTTTAAAATCACTGAATGCTGAACGTGCCCCGGCTGCGGGCCTTGTACGAGGTGTCCCGGCACGGCTCGTTCACCGGCGCGGCAGAGGTCCTGCGGCTGACGACGTCGGCGGTCTCGCAGCAGATCGCGTTGCTGGAACGGGAAGCAGGCGCCCAGCTCGTGGAACGGCACGCGCGGGGCGTTCGACTGACCGAGCCGGGACGGGTGCTCGCGCGGCACGCCGAGAACCTGCTCGCCGAGCTGCGGGCAGCCGACGACGCGCTCGCGGCGGTCGGGAGCGGCGAGGGCGGGCGGCTGCGCTTCGGGTCGTTCACCACCGCCAACGCGGCGCTGATGCCGAAGGCCGTCGCCGCGTTCCGCAGCGCGTTTCCGCAGGTCGAGCTGACGTTGCTGGAGGCCGACAGCGACGAGGGCCTCGCGCAGGTCGCCGAGCACCACCTCGACCTCGCGCTCGTCTACGAGTTCCCGCTCGTGCCGATGATCGTCCCGGCCGGTGTCACGACCAGCCCGTTGCTGCAGGACGCGCTTTCCATCGTGGTGCCGGCGGGTCATCCGCTCGCCGGCCGGGCGCGGGTGCGGCTGGCCGAGCTGGCGGGGGAGATCTGGGTGCAAGGCGTGCGCAGCGGCTCCACCGCCGAGGTGCTGCCGCAGGCATGCCTGCGCGCCGGCTTCGAGCCGCGGGTCGCGTTCCGCACGGACGACCAGATGACGGTGCGCGGCCTCGTCGCCGCCGGCGTCGGGATCGCGCTGACGCCGTGGTTGGCGATGGCAGCAACACCGCCCGACCTCGTCGTCGTCCGGCTCGACGAGCCGACGCTCACCCGCACCGTGTTCGCGGCGACGTCGTCGGGTCCGTACCGGCTCCCGGCGGCCGACGCGATGATCGACCACCTCCGCAACGCCGCAACCGAGATGCAGGACTCGCCGCGTCCGAGGTGACGACTCGCCGTGCTGAAAGTGTCGACTCACCGTGCTGGAACGCGCGACTCACCCGTTGACGGGTGTTCGGTGCCACAGCCTTCGGGTTTCTTAAGGCATGAAGATCTTGTACGGTGATGTTAAGACCTTAAGATCTGAGGAGGAGAGATGCAGCGGACAGCAGTGGTCACCGGAGGCGGCACCGGCATCGGGAGGGCGGTCGCCGCACGCTTGGCGAAGTCGGGCGACGAGGTCGTGATCGTCGGAAGGCGGGCCGACGTCCTGGCCGAGGCGGTTGCGGAGCTCGGCGCGCCGGCGCGTGCCGTCGCGGTCGACGCCGCCGACCCCGCGGCGCTCCAGGCGGCGTTGCGGGAGCTGCCGGAACGGGTGGACGTGCTGGTCAACGCCGCCGGGGCGAACGTCGACCTGGTGCAGGGCCCGCCCGCCGCGGGCGACCTCGACGCGATCCGGTCGTCCTACCTCGCGAACTTCTCGGCCAACGTCCTCACGGCCGTCCTGATGACGAACGCCCTGTTGCCGCGGCTCGCCGAGGGCGCACGCATCGTGAACCTCGGCTCGGTCACGGCGCGGTCCGGCCAGGGCAGCTACGGCGCGGTGAAGGCGGCCGTCGAGCCGTGGACCTCCGAGCTCGCGTTCCAGCTCGGCGACCGCGGCATCACGGCCAACGTCGTCTCACCCGGCCCGACCGAGGGCACCGGCTTCCTCGGCGGGGCCGACTTCCCGGCAGCCCGCCGCGCCTATGTCGAGGCGCACACGGCGCAGCACCGCCTCGGCCAGGTCGACGAGGTCGCCGCGCTCGTGGCGTTCCTGGCATCGGCGGAGGCGTCGCACATCACGGGCCAGGTCATGCACGTGAGCGGTGGGATGCACCTCGGTCGCTGAGGGGTCGGCTGAGGTACGCACCGCCGAGGATGACGGCAGCGCCGACCAGCTGGTGCGGGTGCAGGTGCTCGCCCAGCACGGCGATGCCGGCGGCCACCGCCACCACCGGGATCACGTAGGTGACGGTGGCCGCCACGGTCACCCCGACGTCGCGGATCAGCCGGTATTGCAGGACGTACGCGAACCCGGTGCCGAGCGCGCCCAACGCCACCACGGCCAGCACCGGGGCGAGCGGGAACGCTGCGGGCAGTTCGGTTGCGACGAGCATGACAGCGGCGAGCTGGACCGTCGATGTGGCGAGCTGGCCCGCGGAGAGCGCAACACCCGAGTAGGGCGAACCCGTGACGTACCGCCGCAGGTACACCCAGCCGAGCGCGTAGCAGAGCGCGGCACCGAGGACCATGCCGACGCCCACAGCATCCACCGCAGCAGGGTCGACCGCAGCAGGGTCCACCGCAGCGGCGCCGGCGGTGTTGCCGACGTCCAGCACGACGAGCACGCCACCGAATCCCAGCAGGAGTCCGACGATCCGCCGGGGCGCCGGCCGCTCCTGGCGCAGCGCGGCGAGCGTGAGCAGCACCGTGAACAGGGGTGTTGCGGCGTTGCAGATTCCGGCGAGCGACGAGGAGATGCGCTGCTCCGCGAGCCCGAACAGGACGAACGGCACGGAGTTGAGCAGCAGACCGGCGACCCCGAGGTGCCACCACATCCGCGGGTCGCGCGGCAGCGCGTCGCGCCCGGCCACCACAACGAGGATGAGCACGAGTGCGCCGATCACGACGCGACCGAACGCGATCTGCAGCGGCCCGAACCCGTCCAGTGCCACCTTGATCAACAGGAAGCTCGTGCCCCAGATCGTCGCCAGCGCCAGTAGTCGCAGCCACCACAGTCGGGTCGTCGGGGCGGTTGTGGTGAGGGCCATGCGCTCACTCTGAGCGAGCCGGTGGTTAAGCACAATCACGCAGAACTTCACCTGATCTCGTAGCATCACTACGGTGTTGAACCTCGACCGGCTGCGCACGCTGCACGCCATCTCCGCCTACGGCTCGGTGACGGCCGCGGCCGACGTGCTGCACCTGACGACGTCGGCGGTGTCGCAGCAGGTCGCGAAGCTGGAGCGGGAGGTCGGTCAGCCGCTGCTCGACAAGCGTGGCCGCGGCGTTGTGCTGACCGACTTCGCGCTGCGGATGGTCGACCACGCCGCCGAGATCCTCGCCGTCGTCGAGCGCGCGGAGGCCGACCTGCAAGCCCGCCGCGGGTCCGTCGAGGGCCGCCTCACCATCGGTGCGTTCGCGACGGCGGCGCGCGGGCTGGTGCCGCCGGCGTTCGTCGCGCTGCGTGCCGAGCATCCCCGGCTGCGGCTGGAACTGGTCGAGATGGAGCCCGACGAGTCGGTGCCGCTCGTCGTGCGCGGCGATCTCGACCTGGTCGTCGCGCTCGACTGGTCCAACGCCCCGCTCGCCGTGCCGTCGGGCCTGGTGCCGACCCCGCTGCTGCACGACCCCGCGATGCTCGCGGTGCCCGCCGACCACCGGCTTGCCGCGAACGAGTTCGTCGACGTCGCCACGTTGCGCGCCGAGGCCTGGATCACCTGGCAGCGGGGCTCGATCTGCCGCGACTGGCTCGCGCACACGCTGCGCACGCACGGCGGCGACCTCGACGTCACCCACGCCGCGCGTGAGCACGAGACGCAGCTCGCGCTCGTCGCGGCCGGCCTCGGGATCGCGATCATCCCGACGCTCGGGCTCGGACCGGTGCCCGACGGGGTCCGGATGCTGCCGCTGCGCCCTGCGTTCGGGCGTGAGGTGCACATCCTGACCAGGGGGAACGTGCAGAGCCGGCCGGCGATCCGGGCGACGGTCGCCGCGCTGCACACGGCCGCGGCCCAGCATGCAAGGACTACTGCGCGGGCAGCTCCGCACACACGCTGACCTGCTCACCGTCGGCGGTGTGGAAGGTCTCGACGAGCCGCAGCCCGCCGTCGTGACGTTCGATCCGGCTCTCCGCCGCACCGCCGACGACCTCGCCGGTCGCGTCGACGACGTGCGTGAAGCGGACCGAGAGCCGCTCGCCCTCGCGGCTCCCGACGAACCGGCCGATGCGGACCGTGTCGCCCTCGTACTCGCCCCACACCATGCCGTCGCGCTCGTGGTAGTCGAACACCGTGGGCGAGTCCGGGTCGACGGTGCTGGAGGTCGAGGACACCATGCCGAACCGGCGCCCGTCGAGATCGAAGGAGTCGCTCACCCGCGAATCATGCCGGTTGCCCAGTCAGGGCCTCAGGTGCGCGGTTGTGTGGCGATGTCGAGCACCGCGCTCCCGTCCGAGAGCGAGAGCACGCGGATCCGCACGACGCGTTCCAGCGATCCGGCCTCGATCCGGCCGCCTTCGCTGGTGATGAACATGCTGACGCCGTCGGTCGAGCGCAGGACCATCCGGACGAGCTGGCTGTCCACGGCGGTGACCGAGAGGACGGACGCGCCGGTGGTGTCGAGCGGGATGTCGGTCGGTGCGGAGACGGTCACGGTGCAGGTGCCATCGGTGCAGGAACCGAGGTCCGCGCTGGGCGCGGGCGCCTGACCTGCGACGAGTACGGCGCTCAGCGCCCATCCGGCTGCCATTGTGAACGTGGCGAGGTGCATGTCGTCCTCCTCGCGGGCCACGGTAGATCAAGTACGGCTTGCCGGCGGCGAAGACCACCCGGCCGTGGCCTCCGGGACGGGTCCCGCGGGGATGGGGTACGAATTCAGCGTGTACCCGATGCCGTATGCGCCGCCGCCGCCGCCGCGCCGCCGGTCGGTGTGGCCGTGGGTGATCCTGATCGTGATTGCGCTCTTCGCGGGCTCGGCGATCACGATCGTGGCGGTGACGGCCAGAGGCGTGATCGGCCGCCCTGCCGCGGCCCCGGGCCCGTTCGGCGACCTGCGTGCGGCCGATCCGTGCTCGTTGATCGACACGGGCGAGCTGCAGCAGTTCGGCCAGGTCGTCCTGTACCCGGACATCGGTCCCGCGTCGGGCTGCACCGCCCAGATCGACGTCGGTGGCGGCTCGCTCGTGGAGGTCGAGGTCGCGTTCGCGACCCCGACGGCGTTCACGGGTGCCGGCGAACTCACGACCGTCGGCGACCTGACCGTCCTGCGACGGGTGTGGACCACGTCGTACGTCTGCGGGCACACCATCAAGACCCCCGACGGCTCTCGGGTGCAGGTGACCGCCCGGGCCGCGGTCTCCGCGACGACCAACATCTGCGGGTTCGCCGACGACGTCGTCGACAGCGCGGTGCCGAAGCTCGCCGCGGGGCAGGTCGGCAAGCGCGAGATCAAGCCGGCGCCGAACTCGCTGCTCGACGTCGACGTGTGCACGCTGGTCGAGCGGGGCGACAGCACCGTGCCGGGCCTGGACCTCAGCAAGATCGAACCCGGTTACGGCGGATGGGCGTGCACGTTCGGCGCTCCCAGCACGACCGGGCCCTGGGTGTATCTCGAGGTCCAGTTCTCGGGATCGCGCGAAGGGGACCCGACGCAGTCGATCGCCGGCCGGACGGTGATCAAGCTCGACGAGGGGGCGGTCAACGACTGCTCGATGCGGGTCATCCAGCGGGACTACTCCAGCGCGGATGGTTGGGAGCGGACGGAGTCGCTGTTGGTGCGCGTCTTCACCGGCACCGGGCGCAACCAGGCGAGCGGGTGTCAGGCCACGACGGAGCTCATCGAGAAGATCGGGCCACGGCTGCCCCAGCCCTCCTGACCCCTGCCCGTCGACAACGACGTTCTGGCTGTTTGTTAGCGCTCACAACAGCCAAACCGTCGTTGTCGACGGTTACTGGGCCTCGAGGGGTGGGCGGCGCAGCGCCAGCCAGGCCGGCAGCAGGGTGCCGCCGATCGCGATCGCCGCCGCGAAGGTGACGAGCGCCAGATAGATCCACGGCGAGCCGGCGGGTGTGACGGTGCCCGCTCTGGCGAGGCTGAACGGGATCAGCGTGAGCGGCGCGACGAGCGAGCCGATGACGATTCCGATGAACCAAGCGGGTCTCTTCGAGATCGACGAGCTCCGAGTCGTCGGGCACGACCGAGCCCGACGTCGGCCGGTCGAGCCCGGCCGCGCAGTGCACCTTGCGGACCGAATCGAGCCGCACGGCCGGTTCCGCGGCGTTCGTCATCAAATGGCCTTTCGCGAGTGTTCGTCCGGTATCGGGATGTGCCGGGCGGATCGCATGAAATCGGTCGCCGCTGAAGTCGTCCTGTCCTGTCGCTGACACCTCCGGCGCTGCGACCTGCGCGGACGGCGGCGCTATCCTCAGCCGGGGGGCAGAACTGTGAGCAAGACGAAAGGTGCCGGCGGGGGAATGCGGAGCGGGTCGCGGGCCGGCATGGTCCCCGCCGAGCTGACGTCGTTCGTCGGACGCGAGGCGCAGATCAGGCGCGCGCTCGCGCTCATCGAGACCGCCAACCCGTTGACGTTGGTCGGTCCGGGCGGTGTCGGCAAGACCCGCCTCGCGCAGCGGCTCGTGCGGGCGCTGCGGCAGACCGACCCGAGCGCAGAGGTGCGGTGGGTGAGCTTGACGAGCCTCGACCGGGCGGCCGATCAGACGTCCGTCGAACGGACCGTCGCCGAGAGCCTCGGTGCCGAAGTGATCACCGAGCGGTCGATGTGGGACGTGCTGCTCGACAACGTCGACGAGCTGGCCGGCGCCCATCCCGGCGGCCGGATCGGGCTGTTGCTCGTGCTGGACAACTGCGAGCACGTGATCGAGCAGGTCGGCGCGCTGGTCAGCGCCATGCTCGTCGCCGCGCCGCGCGTCCGGATCGTGGCGACGAGCCGCCACCCACTGGCGTGCGCGGGTGAGCAGCTGCTCGTGGTGCCGCCGCTGACCACCCCACCCGACGTCGATGCCGAGACCACCGCAACGCCCGAGCAGCCGAACGAGGCGATGGACCTCCTGCTCGAGCGCGCCGCCGCAGTCGGGGTCGCGGTCCACGTCGGCACCGGACCGGACGGGACAGTTGCCGCGGAGCTCTGCCGGCTGCTCGACGGGGTCCCGCTCGCGATCGAGCTCGCCGCCGCCGGGCTGCGCAGCCAGTCCGTCACCGAGATCGTCCGGCGCCTGCGCGACGGATCGGGCGAGGAACGCTTCGAGCTGCTGAGCGGCGGCCCGCGGCACGGCACGCACCCGATGCACCACAGCCTGCGCGCGACGATGGACTGGAGCTACGAGCTCTGCACGGACGCGGAGCGCACGATGTGGTCGCGCCTGTCCGTGTTCGAGGACGGTTGGGGTCTCGCGGCCGCCGAGGCGGTCTGCACGGGCGACACCATCCGTCGCGAGGACGTGTTGCGCCTGCTCACGAGCCTCGTGGGCAAGTCGGTCGTCACCGCCGACACGACCGGTCAGCGCACGCGGTACCGGCTGCTGGAGACGCTGCGGCAGTACGGGCGCACCCGCGTACCCGACGGCGCGGGCTTCGACGACGTCCGGCGCCGTCACCGCGACCACCACCTCGCGGTAGCGGCGGAGGCAGCGCAGGGCTGGTTCGGCAAGGACGAGCTGGACTGGCTCGAGTGGGCGCGGACCGAGCTGCCCAACCTGCGCGCCGCGTGGGCGTGGAGCCACACCACCCGCGGCGAGAGCAGCAGCGGGCTCGAGCTGGCCGTGCAGCTGGCCCGCCTGCGACTGCAGTTCTTCCAGGGCAACTCCGGCGAGATGCTCGGGTGGTTGCAGACGGGCCTCACGGCGACCGCGGCCGGCGGACCGTCCGAGATCAGGGCGATGGCGATGGCGCAGGCCGGGATCACGGCGCTCTGCCAGGGCAGCCTCGACGTCGCCAACACGATGCTCGCTCGGTGCCGGGCCGAGGTCGCCGAGACGTCACCTGCACGGATGCTGCTCGAAGGGCTGCACGCGTTCTACTCCGAGGGCGACCCGCGATCGGCCGCGATGCTCGAGCGGGCGAGCGCGGCCTTCGAGGAGGCGGGCGCCGAGTACGCCGGCGAGCGGCACATGGCGCTGCTGTTCTCGGCGATGGCGTCGGCCTGGTACGCCGACCGCGCGGCCGCACTCGCGATCACCGGTCGCTGTGTCGCCGATGCCGTCGAGGCGGACGCCAAGTGGGCGATCTCGTGGGCGGGGCTGGTGCAGGGGATCGCGCACATCTGGAACGCCGACCCGCACGCCGCGCTGAGAGCGGAACGGCCGCAACGCTTCATGGGCGACCACTGGGGCACGATGTACGGCACCCACATGGCGGCGTGGGCGACGGCGGAGCTGGTCAGCGGCACCGGCGACCCGTGCGACGCCGAGCGCGTCGCCCGCATCCTCGGCGGGGCGAGCCGCCTCCGCGAGCGGTACGGCGTGTCGATCCGCGGGCTGGTGCCCTTCGAGAGCGCGAACGCACGCGCCGAGGCGGTGGCGACGTCCGTGCTCGGGTCCGACTCCTTCACCGCCGCCTACGCCGAAGGCCACGGCCTGCGCTACGAGCAGATCGTGACGCTCGCCTTCGGCGGTGCCGAGCCGGCCCCGGCCGTCCTCGCGCCGGTCGGAGCTGTGGTTTCGGGCTGGAATCAGCTCACCGGGACCGAGAAGGAGATCGCCGTGCTCGCCGCGAGCGGGCTGACCGACCAGCAGATCGCCCGCCGGCGGATCTGCTCGGTGCGCACCGTCGAGAAGCACCTGGAACACGTGCGGCGGAAGCTGCTGGTCCGGTCCCGCGGCGACATCGCGCGATGGGTCCCCGCCGCGGAGCGCCTCGCCGAGCAGTGATCATCGGGCCGGAGTGAGCAGCGGGTTACCGAGATGTCAGCGGGATCCGGTGTCCTGGTAGCTCTGCTCGGAGACACGTCGGGGAGGACGTATGAACAGGACATCGATCCGGATCGCGGCCATGGCGCTCGTGGTCGGCGGCGGGCTCGCCACAGGCGCGCTCGTGGCGATCGCGGGCGCGCCGGACGCCGGGACCGACGGCACGCGCGTGACCAGCGTCGCCGGCACGCGTGTCACGGGGGTCAGCCCCGACGACCGCGAGGCGGGCATCGGCACCGACGGCACCAGGGTGACCTGACGCCCTGAGCGGCGACTCGCCGTGCTGGAGGTGTCGACTCGCCGTGCTGGAGGTGTCGACTCACCGTGCTGGAGGTGTCGACTCACCGTGCTGGAGGTGTCGACTCACCCGTGCCCTGGTGCAGCAGGGCCCGCACCGCGCGTTCGAGGACCGCGCGGTGCGGCTCGAGCGGAGTACCCGCGGCCAGGTGGCGGCGGGCGAAGGCGTAAGGCATGTCGACCACGGCGACGGTCATCAGCTCGATGCGGTCGGGGGTCGACGAGCCGAACACGTCGGTGGCGAGCCGGTGCAGCAGGTCGGCCACCGGCTGGTTCAGCGTCGCGAGCTCGCTGCGGACCGGGTCGGGCAGCTCGTCACGGCCGGCTCGCAGCAGCAGCCGCGCGTCTTGGGGGTGCCGTGCGGCGAACTCGACGGTCCAGGCGGCCGCGGCGACGGCCCGCTCCACCGGCTCGCCGCGGCCCGCCGCGGCCAGCAGGCCGTCCTGGAACCGCCGGACCGTACGCAGCCACACCTGCGCGAACAGCTGCCCGCGTGATCCGTAGCGGTGGTAGAGCGACCCGACGGGGGCACCGCTCGCGTCGCTGATCGCGGCGGTCGTGGCCGCGCGCGATCCGCCGCTCGCGAGCAGGTCCCGGGCGGCATCGAGGATGGCGTCGTCGCTGTGCAGCTGTCGTCGGGCCACGAACCATTCTAGAATGCTCATTTTAGAGCGAGGATTCTAGATGGAGGTGGCCGTGCTCCCGCCAGGTCAGGTACCCGCCGAGCTGCGTCGCTTCGGGCTCCCCGAGTTCGCGCGGATCCGCCCGCTGGTCGGCGCGCGGCCGACCGTGACGGTCACGGGGGCGGTCCGGCGTCCCACCCAGGTCGCTGTGGCCGACCTGCTCGACCTGGCGGCGCGTCAGGAGCAGTGCAGCGACCTGCACTGCGTGACGACCTGGAGCGCCCGCGATCTGCGCTGGTCGGGGATGCGCTTCCGGGACGTGCACGAGCGCGTGGCCGGGCAGGTCGGCGTGGCGGGCGCGGCCAGGTGGGTCACGTTCGCCGGGCTGGACGGGTACCGCGCCTGCCTGCGGCTCGACGACGCGCTCGCCGACGACGTGCTGCTCGCCGACAGCCTCGACGGCCGTCGGCTCGGGGCCGAGCACGGCGCGCCCCTGCGGCTGGTCGCGCCCGGCCACTACGGCTACAAGAGCGTCAAGCACCTCTGCGCGATCGAGTACCGCCGCACGTACGACCCCGGCTCCGCACGGTGGAAGGCCCACCCGCGCGGGCGGGTCGCCCACGAGGAGCGCAGTCGCTACCTCCCGGGATGGGCGTGGCGCAGGCTCTGGCGTCCGCTCCTGCCTGCCGTCCGGCAGCGGTACGACGGATGATCAGCGCGCAGCGAGGTGGTCGGCGATCACCTCGTCGATGACCGCGCGGCTCGTCGCCGCCGTCGTGGCGTCGGAGTCGATCGTGTCCGCCAGCACTATGAGCGCCTTCCAGATGGCCCATCCGCGCGCTCGCGCCCACTGGCCGTCGTCGTGCCGGACGGCATCGCGGAAGGCCCGGCGGCTCTCGCCGGCGAACATCGTCCAGGAGATCACGAGGTCGCAGGCGGGGTCGCCGACGCCGGACGTGCCGAAGTCGATGACCGCAGCTAACCGTCCGTCCCTGACCAGTAGGTTCCCGCTCGCGATGTCGCCGTGGAACCACACCGGTGGCGCGTCGATCGGTGCGGCCAGCGCGGCCTCCCAGACCTCCTGCGCCCGCTCGGTGTCGATCCGGCCTCGCAGCGCGGCCAGCGCGGTGCGGGTCTGCCCGTCGTAGAACGCGGGCGGGCCGCCTCGGTGGAAGCAGTGCTGGCCCGGCGTCGGGCCGCCGGTCGGGTCGATCGCCTGCAGCGCCGTGATGAACCCGGCGATCTCCCGCGCGAACCGCGTCATGTCGGTGACGGTGGTGGGGCCGGCGGTCTCGCCGTCGATCCACCGCCGGACGGACCAGTGGTGCGGGTAGTCGTGGCCCGGTGCGCCGAACCCGACCGGTTCGGGGATCGGCACCGGCAGCGCCGGCGCGAGCAGCGGCAACCAGTGGTCCTCCTTGGCGACGGCCTCCGCGTACGCAGCGTAGGTGGGCAGCCGCACCGTCAGCTCGTCGCCGAGCCGGTAGGTGCGGTTGTCCCAGCCGTCGACGGCGACCGGGGTGATCGGGAGCTCGCTCCAGTGCGGGAACTGCTCGGCGATCAACCTGCGGACCAGGCCCGCGTCGATGCCGGCCCGGCCGTCCGCATGAAGATCTACTCCCACGGCACGGATTGTGGCTTCACCCGGGCTGGTGCCGGCAACCGATTTCCTTCAGCAGCCCGTGGATCGCGTCGGCGCCTTCGATGGCGCCGCCGCCTTCGGTGAGGGTTCTCGCCAGCCCCTGCGCCGACGCCGTCAGCTCCGGGTCGGTGAGCGCCTGCTGCACGGCGGCCCGCAGCCCGGCGGGCGGCACCGGCCGCTGCGAGAGGTTGTGCCGCAGGACGATGCCGGCCCGCCGTTCCTGTACCCGCAGCCCGATGACCAGCTGCTCGACCTGCTGCGGGACGACCACCAGCGGCACGCCGTTCGCCAACCCTTCCATCGCGCTGTTCATGCCGCCGTGCGTGACGAAGACCGACGTGTGCGGCAACACCGCGACCTGCGGAACGGACGGGCGCGCCATGGTGTTCGCCGGCGGCGTGCCGAGCCGCGCGAGGTCGACGTGCGATCCGACGGCGAGCAGCACTCGCGCCTCCAGGTCGCCGAGCACGTCGAAACAGGTGCGGAAGAAGTCGGTGCTGCCGGAGTGCAGCGTGCCGAGCGACACCAGCACCACCGGGTCCGGCCCGGTGATGTGCGCTGCGAGCTCGCCGTCGAGCCGGTCGTCGTGGAGCGCCGTGTCGATGGTCGGCCCGACGAAGTGGCAGCGTTCGTCGAGGCGCGGGTCGGGCGACTGGATCCAGCGCGGGACGGGGAAGATCGTCAGGTCGCCGCGCATCGGCAGCGTCGGGGCCGGCGGGTACAGCTTCTTGCCGAACTGCCGCACCACCCGCCGCTTCGCCGCCACCACTGCAGGCACACCCGCCAGCGTGGAGCGCGCGAACGTCAGCCATTCCCGCGCGGTCAAGGCCTTGAGCTCGGTGTTGCCGAGCAGGAACGTCGTCATGAACGAGATCCCCGGCCGGTCGAGCTCGGCGGCGGCCATGCGGCCCCAGATCGCGTTGGAGTCGAACATGACGGCCGCGGGCGGCTCGGCGCGCTGGTCGTCCAGCAGGAACGGCAGCAGGGTGCGGGTCGCGTCGAGGATCCGGTGGACGACCTCGACGCTGCTGACCCGTGTCGCCTCGGCGATGGCTCGCGACGAGATCGTGCCCTCCGGGTAGGCGCGGAAGCGCGCGCCGGTGCGCTCGATCGGCTCGCGGAACTCCACCCCGGAGTAATAGGTGACCTCGTCGCCGCGCCGCACGAGCTCGCTGACCAGCGGAAGGCTGGGATTCAGGTGGCCGGCGGCCGGCATCCCCGCCATGACGATCCGACTCATGCAGCCGAGCTTACACTCGATGTAAGAATTCGCTTGATGTAAGCTCGGCCATGTGGTGGAGACCCGACGTGAGCGCAAGAAGCGGCAGACCAGGGAGCTGCTCGTGGAGTGCGCGTTGCGGCTGTTCGGCGAGCACGGCTACGACGGGACGACGGTCGCCCAGATCGCCGAAGCCGCCGACGTCTCCACCAAGACGTTCTTCAACTACTTCCCGAGCAAGGAGGACGTCCTGTTCGGGGCCACCGCCGGCGGCGAGACGACCCCGCTCGACGTCATCGCCGACCGCCGCGAGGGCGAGAGCGTCGCGGACCTGCTGATGCGGGTGTACGACGCGTTGCTCGCCGAGTTCCGCGAAGGCAGCGCCGCGAGCAACCCGGAGCTGATGGCGACCTACAGCAGGCTCATCATGAGCGTGCCCGAGCTGCTCGCCCGCGCGCTGAACCGCAACGTCGAGATCCAGCACGAGATGGCGCTCGCGCTGGCGAAGGTCTATCCCGGCGAGCTGGACGAGATCAGCGCGGCCGCCGTCGTCGGCGCGTTCTCCGGGGCGGCGCAGGGCGCCGCGTTGATGAGCATGCGGCTGGGGAAGACGGAGCAGGAGTTCTGGGACGCCCTGCGGCGCGGGATCCGGATCGGGCTGGACGGGGCGCCGGGCGAGTAGGTGAGCCGGTCTCCCTCCCGCACGCCCCGGGCATGCGCGGGATGGGTGCGGGACGCACACGTTGCCAGGAAAGCCACTTTCCTGGCACCACAGGACAGGAAAGTGGCTTCCTGGCACCCCTGGCCACCCCCGGCCCCGGGTTGCGTGTGATCGGGCGTGACCGCGCAGATCACTGCGCAGACCATTTCCAACCGCGGCGTCCCGCCTCTACACGAGCTCCAGCTCGTACGCGTCGTCGCCGATCCAGATCCGCAGGCCTTCGCCGTCGTCGGTGATGTAGCCGTCCTCCTCCTCACCCAGCTCGCGGGAGGCGCCGAGGGCCAGGGCGCTGAGGGAGATCCGGCCGTCGCCGATGTCCATCGGGCGGTACTCGCGGGCGAGCCGGGCCGTGCGGCTCTCGGTTGCGAGCCAGTGCGCGTTCTCGGGGCCGACATCGGCCACCCATGTCGTCGCCACGGGGGTGAGTATGCGTCAGCTCACGTCCCTTCGGACGGTCGCGAGCAGTTCGCCCACCGGCTCCGACGCGCAACCGGCCAGCCGTTCCAGCAGCTCGCAGAGCGCGGCCTTGACCTCCTCGACGGCCGACGCCGGCAGCTGTTTTTCGTAGTGGAAGAACTGCAGGTCCAGCGCCTCCCCGAAGGCGAAGACGGCGACGCGCAGCGGGTGCTCGGTCTGGGTCTGACCCTCGACGATCCGCAGCTCCGTCCGCCGCCTGGCCTCCTCGCCGTCGCTGCTGAACGGGAAGTTCAGGAAGACGAAGCACGATTCGTACAGGTCGGAGCCTGCGGGCCGGCCCGCCCAGCCGCGGATCTCCTCCAGCGCGACGTGGTGGTGCGCGTCGAGGTCGAGCTGGAGCCGTTGGGCCTGCTCCACCCACTGCAGGAACGTCAGCGAAGGCGGGACGTCGAGCTGCATCGGCAGCACGCTGGTGAAGATCCCGACCATGCGCTCGTAGCCTGCGACGTCGGCCGAGCGGCCCGTCATCATGTTCCCGAACGACACCCGCGACCGCCCTGTCCAACGGGCCAGTACCAGCGCCCACGCGGCGAGCACGACGTTGCTCAGGGTGAGGCCGGCGCCGCGGGCGAGCTCGCGCAGCGCGCCGGTGGCCTCGGCCGAGACCGACGCGTCCGAGCGCAGGTACCGGCCACCCTCGACTGGCGTTCTCGGCGTGCCGCCCAGCGTCGCGACCAGCGGCGTCACCTCGAACGCCGCCATGCTGCGGCGCCAGAACGCCGCCACCGCGCCGTCGTCCCGCGCGCGCTGGTGATCGATGTAGTGCCGGTAGGGCACAACGGGTGCCAGCTCCGCGTCCGGGTCGCCGAGCAGCACCAGCAGGTCGGCCAGCACGAACGACAGGCTCCAGCCGTCGGAGAACATGTAGTTGTAGAGGAAGGCCATCCCGATCTCGTCGGGTCGTTCGCCGGGGAACAGCGCGACCCGCAGGTGCCCGGGGCGGTCCAGCGCGAAGCCGCCCGCCCGCACCGACTCCACCCAGCGGTGGATCTCGGCCGCGCGCTCGTCCTTCGCCACCGCGGACAGGTCGTGGCGTTCGACCACGATCTCCGCCGAGCGGTGGACGACCAGCTCCGGCTCGTCGACGTCGGCCCACCGGAACGAGCTGCGCAGGACCGAGTGCCGGTCGGCGACCGCCCGCCACGCGGCCTCCAGCGCGTCGAGGTCGATCGGTCGGCCCGTCGTCGAGCGCACCCTGGTCTCGATGCTCTGCACGTAGAGCGACGCCGGGCCGTCCGTCAGCTTCCGGCGCAGCATCTCCGTCTGGTATCGCGAGAGCGGGTGGACGTCATCGACGTCGAGCCCCAGCGCGATGAGCCGGTTGATCTCGCTCGGCAGGCTCGACGATGGCGCCGCCGCGGCCGGCTCGGCCACCTCGCCGATCGCCGTGGCCAGCCGCCGGACGGACGGGTGCCGCACGATGTCGGCCGGCGTCACCCGCAGGCCCGCCTCGGTGGCCCGGGCGACCACCTGGATGCTGTCGATCGAGTCGCCGCCGAGCTCGAAGAAGTTGCCGTCGACGGCAACGTGCTCGATCCCGAGGACGTCCGCCCAGATCGCGGCCAGGGTCCGTTCGGTCGGGGTGCTCGGAGCCTCGCCCGCCGGCTCGCCCTCGGCTCCGGAGAGCCGGACGGGTGCGGGCAGCGCGCGGCGGTCCAGCTTGCCGCTGGTCGTGACCGGCAGCCGGGCGAGCACGACGAACGCGTGCGGGATCATGAAGTCCGGCAGCGTCGTGTGCAGGTGCTCGCGCAGCTCGCCGACCAGCGCCCGCGCCGACGGCGTGGTGAGCTGCTCAGGACCGCCGACCGCCGTGGCCGACTTCTTCATGTACTCGTCGAAGAGCCCCTGCCTGCGGGACGTCGGCTGCGCCGGTGCAGCGGCGGCGTCGCCCCCGGCCGGCACCGCGTACGCGACGAGCTGCTTGCGATCGTCGCCCTCGGAGCGCACGACCACAGCGGCATCGGCCACCCCGGGATGCGCCCGCAGCGTCGACTCGATCTCCCCGAGCTCGATCCGCATGCCGCGGACCTTCACCTGGGAGTCGAGCCTGCCGAGGAACTCGACGTCGCCGCTCGGCAGCCAGCGGGCCAGGTCGCCCGTCCGGTACATGCGCGCTCCGGGAGCGCCGAACGGATCCGGGACGAACCGCTCGGCGTCGAGCTCCGGCCGGCGCAGGTACCCGAGCCCGACGTTCACACCGCCGATGTGCAGCTCGCCCGGGATCCCGATGGGCGCCGGCTGCCCGGTGCGGTCGAGGATGTAGATCTCCGTGTTCGCGATCGGCTTGCCGATCGGCACGACCGGCGAGGTGTCCTGCTCCCGGCACCGGTACGCGGTCACGTCGACGGCCGCTTCCGTCGGCCCGTACAGGTTGTGCAGCTCGACGCCGGGCAGGCGCTCGAAGAAGCGGTCGCGGAACTCCGCCGGCAGCGCCTCGCCGCTGCAGACGACCCGCACGAGCGACGTGCAGTCGCTCAGCGCCGGGTGGTCGAGCACCACCCGCAGCATCGACGGCACGAAGTGGACGGTGGTGATCCCCTCGCGCCGGATCGTGTCGAGCAGCGCGGTCGGGTCCTTGTGCTCGTCGGGCCTGGCGACCACCAGCGTCGCGCCGGTCATCAACGGCCAGAAGAACTCCCACACCGAGACGTCGAAGCTGAACGGGGTCTTCTGCAGCACCTTGTCGGCGGCCGTCAACCCGAACGCGTCCTGCATCCAGAGCAGCCGGTTCCCGATGCCGCGGTGGCTGTTGATCGCGCCCTTCGGCAGCCCCGTGGAGCCCGAGGTGTAGATGACGTAGGCCGGCTGCTCCGTCGACATCGGGACAGCGGGGGAGTCCGCGGTCGAGGTCGCCGGGCCCCCGAGCCGGACAACGTGCGGCCCGAGGTCGGCCAGCCTGGCCGGCAGCTCCCGATCGGTGAGCAGCACCTGCGGAGCGGTGTCACGGATCATGTGGCGGAGCCGGTCCTCCGGGTAGGACGGCTCCAGCGGGACGTAGGCGCCGCCGCTCTTCAGCACTGCGAGCAGCGCGACGACCAGCTCCGCCGACCGCTCGGCGTGCACCCCGACCAGCGTGTCCGGCCCGACGCCCGCCTCGATCAGCTCGCGGGCCAGCGCGTTGGCCCGCCCGTCCAGCTCGCGGTAGGTCAGCTCGCGGTAGGTCTGCTCGGCGCCGTCGAAGGCCACCGCAACGCTGTCCGGTGTGCGCCCGGCCTGCTCCTCGATGTGCTCGTGCAGGAGGCGCTGTGGGCCGAGGTCGACAGCGGTGTCGTTGAACCCGGCAAGCACCTGGTGGCGCTCGGCGTCGCCGAGCAGCGGGATCTCCGAGACTGCGAGCGTGGGATCCGCCGTGGCGGCCGTGAGCACCCTGGTCAGGTGCTCGGCCATGCGCGAGATCGTCGGGGCGTCCCAGAGGTCGGTGTTGTACTCGAACGTCACTGTCCAGGTGTCGTCGACCGCCATGAACTGCAGCCAGAGGTCGAACTTCGACGTGCCGGTGTGGACCTCGTCGAGCCTGGTGTCGAGGCCCGCGAACGGCACCCGCTCCAGCGGGGCGTTCTGCACGACCATCATCACCTGGAAGAGCGGGTTGCGGCTGGTGTCCCGCTCGGGCGCCAGCTCGTTCACGAGCTCCTCGAACGGCACCCCCTGGTGGGCGTAGGCCGCGAGCGTGCGCTGCCGGATGCGGCCGAGCAGGTCGCGGAACGACGGATCGCCCGCCAGGTCGGTGCGCAGGACGATCGTGTTCGAGAAGTAGCCGATGAGCGCCTCGGTCTCGACGGGCGTCCGGTTGGCGATGGGGGAGCCGACGGCGATGTCGTCCTGCCCGCTGTAGCGCGAGAGCAGCGCCGTGAACGCGCCGAGGAAGAGCATGTACGGCGTGACATCGGCGGCCTTGCAGATGTCCCGGATCGCCGCACCGGCCGCTTGCGGCAGCTCCAGTTCGAGGCGCGCGCCCTGGAAGCGCTGGACGGCGGGACGCGGGTGGTCGGTCGGGAGCGCGAGCGTGGGGAGCTCGGCCAGCTCCCGCGTCCAGAAGTCGAGATCGGCGCGGAAGGCACCCTGCGCCCGCTGCTCCTGCTGCCAGGCCGCGAAGTCGCCGTACTGGATCGGCAGCTCGGGCAACGGGCTCGGCTCGCCGTTCGTGTACGCGCGGTAGAGCGTCACCAGCTCGCGGTTCAGCACGCCGAGCGACCAGCCGTCGCAGGCGATGTGGTGCAGCGTGAGCTGCAGGGCGTGCCGGTCGGGGGCGAGCAGCAGCAGCGCCGCGATCAGCGGACCCTTCTCCAGGGAGAGGATCCGCCCGGCCTCCGCCGCCATCCGCTCCCGCACCCGGTCCGGCGTCTCGCCGGTCAGGTCCTCGACGCTGAACTCGGGCTCGAACGGCTCGGCGATGAGCTGCCTGGCGCGCCCGTCCGTGCTCGGGAAGGTTGCGCGGAGGCTGTCGTGGCGCCGGACGATCTCGGTGAGCGCCCGCCGCAGCGCCGGCTCGTCGAGCGGGCCGTCCAGGTGGAACACGACCGAGAAGTTGTAGGCGGCCGAGCCGGGGACGAGCTGGTCGAGGTACCAGACGCGCTCCTGCGTCGACGACAGCGGCGCCTCGCCGCGCTCCTCCCGGCGGGTGATCGTGGCCGCCGGTGGCTTCGCCTGGCCGCGCTTCCAGCGATCCAGCACGGCGCGCTTCGCCGCCGACAGCTCTGTCATCCGTCAACTCCCGGGTTCGTGCTCGGTCAGGCCGGCGAGCAGCCGCTCCGCCTCGTCGTCGGTCAGCTCCGCGAGGTGCGCCACCAGGTGGTCCTCGACGAGCGGTGCGAGCCCGGCGATCGTCGGGCTGCCGAAGAAGAGGTCGAAGCGGATCTCGACGGGGAAGAGCGCTTTCAGGCGCGTCAGCACCTGGCCGGCCTGCAGCGAGCTGCCGCCCAGCTCGAAGAAGTTGTCTTGGACCCCGATCTGGTTGACACGGAGCACCTGTTGCCATGCGTCGGCGAGTACGCGTTCGAGGTCGGTGTCGGGCGCGACGTAGGCGGTGGCGAGCGGCGGTCGTGGCCGGAGCTCCTCGGCGGCCGGCTGAGGGTCGGCGACGTCGATCGTGCTGGTCTGCTCGTCGGCTTGTGTGCTGGTCGGGCGCGGCGCCTGGTCGTTGCGCCAGCGGGTGAGCGCGGGGAGCACCCCGGCCAGCGCCTCGCGCTCGTCGTCGCCGACGCCGAGCGCCGCGGCGAGCGCGCCGAGGTCGGCGTTCGCGACCGCGTCCCAGAAGGTCCGCTCGGCGGGTGCGGTGCGAGGGCGTGGTGGGTCGAGCCAGAACCGTTCGCGCTGGAACGCGTAGGTGGGCAGCTCGACGGCGCCCGTGCCAGGCGTGACCGTCGACCAGTCGAGCGGGTGGCCGTGCGCGTGCAGCTCGCCGAGCGAGAGCAGCAGGCGCTCCATGCCCCCGCCGTCGCGGTGCAGCGACCCGACCACGGCGCCGGCGACCCCACGGGTGTCGACGGCTTCCCGGAGGACGAGCCCGAGCACCGGATGGGGGCTGACCTCGACGAAGAACCGGTGGCCGGCATCGAGCAGCCGCTTGGTGGCCTCGTCGAAGCGCACCCGGCTGCGCAGGTTGCGGAACCAGTAGCCGCCGTCGAGCGAGCTGCCGTCGAGCGGCTCCCCGGTGACCGTGGAGTAGATCGGCAGCGTTCCCGCGCGCGGTGCGAGCCCGCTCGTCCCGGCGAGCAGCTCGTCGCGGACGGCGTCGACGGCAGGCCCGTGCGAGGCGTAGTCGACGCGGATCGTGCGGGCGAACACGGACCCGGCCGCCAGTTCGCCGACCAGCTCGTCGACCGCCGCCGGATCGCCGGCGACGAGGCACGAGTGCGGGCCGTTGACCCCGGCGACCCAGAGCCGGCCGCCGAACCGCGCGAGCCGGCCCTCCAGCTCGCCGACCGGCAGCTCGGCGGCCATCATCGCGCCCCCGCCGGCCAGGCCGGCCAGCGCGCGGCTGCGCAACGTGACCAGCCGGGCGGCGTCGTCCAGCGACAGCGCGCCCGCGACGTGCGCGGCGGCGATCTCGCCCTGGCTGTGGCCGACCACGGCGTCCGGCTCGACACCGAGCGAGCGCCAGACCGCGGCGAGCGACACCATCATCGTGAACAAAGCGGGCTGCACGACGTCGACCCGATCCCACTCGCCGCCCTCCCGGAGCAGCGCCAGCATCGACCGGTCGAGGTGGGGCGACAGCGCGCGGTCGCACGCCTCGACCTGCTCGCGGAAGACGTCCGAGCTCGCCAGCAGCGCCCGCGCCATCTCGGGCCACTGCGAGCCCTGGCCGGGGAAGACGAAGGCGACCTTGCCGGGTGGCGCGGCCGTCGCGGCGACGGCGTTCGGTGCGAGCCGGCCGCGTGCGACGGCGTCGAGCCCGCGGGCCAGCTCGCCGCGGTCGCGGGCCACCACGGCGGCCCGGTGGTCGAAGTGCGTCCTGGTCAGCGCGAGCGAGCGGGCGAGGTCGGGCAGGTCCGCAGCGGACGTCTCGGCGTGTCCGCGCAGCGCCGCGGCCTGCTCCCGCAGCGCCTTCTCGTCGGCGCCCGAGATCGGGAAGAGGTGCGCGAGCCGAGCGGGCGGATGTTCGGGCGGCTGCGTGTCGGCGACCTGCTCCAAGACGACGTGCGCGTTCGTCCCGCTGACCCCGAACGACGACACCCCGGCGCGGAGCGGGTGGCCGTCCGGCGCCCACTCCGTCGCCTCGGTGAGGAGGCGGACGCTGCCCGACGACCAGTCGACGTGCGGGGAGGGGTGCTCGGCGTGCAGGGTCTTGGGCAGCAGCCCGTGCCGCATCGCGAGCACCATCTTGATGACCCCCGCGATCCCCGCGGCGGCCTGCGTGTGGCCGATGGCGGACTTCAACGCACCCAGCCTCAGCGGGTTCTCCGGCGAGTGCGCCCGGCCGTAGGTGGCGAGCAGCGCCCGCGCCTCGATCGGGTCGCCGAGTGTCGTCGCGGTGCCGTGCGCCTCGACCGCGTCGACGTCGCCGGCCGTCAGGCCCGCGCTCGCCAGCGCCTGACGGATGACCCGCTCCTGCGCGCGACCGTTCGGTGCGGTGAGGCCCTGGCTGCGGCCGTCCTGGTTCACCGCGGAGCCGCGCACGACGGCCAGCACCGGGTGGCCGTTTCGGCGGGCGTCGGAGAGGCGTTCGAGCACGACCAGACCCGCGCCCTCCGACCAACCGGTGCCGTCGGCGTCGGCGGAGAAGCTGCGGCAGCGCCCGTCCGGCGAGAGGCCGCGCTGCCTGCTGAACTCGATGAACGTGGCCGGCGTGGCCATCACGGTCACACCGCCGGCGAGCGCGAGGGAGCACTCGCCCTGCCGCAGGGACTGGCAGGCCAGGTGCAGCGCGACGAGCGACGAGCTGCACGCGGTGTCGACGGTGACGGCCGGCCCCTCCAGCCCGAACGTGTAGGCGATCCGGCCCGACGCGACGCTGCCCGCGCTGCCGATCCCGACGGCCGCTTCCAGATCGGGCCGGTCGAGCGTGCCGGCGAGGCGGGCGCCGTAGTCCTGGTACATGACCCCGACGAAGGCGCCGGTCCGGCTGCCCTTGAGCGCGGCGGGCACGATCCGGCCGCGCTCCAACGCCTCCCAGGTGATCTCCAGCAGCAGTCGCTGCTGCGGGTCGATCGTCAGCGCCTCCGTCGGGTTGATCCCGAAGAACGACGGGTCGAACCGGTCGGCGTCGTGCAGGAACCCGCCGTGGCGGGTGTAGCTCGTGCCGGTGGCGGCGGGGTCGGGGTCGTAGAGCGCGTCGAGGTCCCAGCCGCGGTTCTCCGGGAAGCCGGTGATCACGTCCTCGCCGGCGAGCAGCAGCTCCCACAGGTCGTCCGGCGAGCGCACCCCGCCAGGGAAGCGGCAGCTCATGGACACGATCGCGATCGGGTCGTCGTTGACGATCTGCTGGGCGACGATCCGCTGGTGGGCCGGCTCCGGCTCGTCCTGTTGCGCGCCGAGCAGGAACCGGGTGAGCGCCGTCGACGTGGGGTGCTCGAACAGGAAGGTGGCGGGCAGCGGCACGCCGGCTGCCGCGGCGAGCCGGTTGCGCAGCTCCACCGCCATGAGCGAGTCGAGCCCCAGCTCCTTGAGCGGCCGCTCGGCGGGAACGTCCGCCGGGGAGTGCAGCTGGAGCACCGCCGCGGCCTCGGCATCGACGAGCTCGCGAACCGTTCGCTCGCGGTCTGCCGGTGCGAGCGATTCCAGCCGCTGGGCGAGTGCGGCCGGGGGCGCGGTGTTGCTGGCGACCGCACGTTGGGTCTCGACCCGCTCGAACCGCGCTGCGACCAGCACGGGCTCCGGACGGCCCAGCGCGGCGTCGAACATCGCGAGGCCCTCGGCGGCGGACAGCGCCCCGATGCCCCGGGCCCGCATGCGTTGCGTGTCGGCGGCGGACATGCGGCCGGTTAGGCCGCTCCGCGGCGCCCAGTACCCCCACGCGATCGAGCAGCCGGCCAGCCCACGCTGCCGGCGGTGCCGGGCGAGCGCGTCGAGGAAGGCGTTGGCGGCGGCGTAGTTGCTCTGGCCGGGGCTGCCGAGCGTGCCCGCGACGGAGGAGCAGAGGACGAACGCCGCGAGGTCGTGGTCGGCGGTCAGCTCGTGGAGGTGCACCGCGGCGTCGACCTTGGGGGCAAACACGGCGTGGATGCGGTCGGGGTCCATCGCGGTGAGGACACCGTCGTCGAGCGCTCCGGCGGCGTGCACGACGGCGGTCAGGGGGTGCTCGGCCGGGACGTCCGCGAGCAGCGCGGCGAGCGCGGCCCGATCGGCCGTGTTGCAGGCGGCCACGGTGACCGCGGCACCGTCCGCCTCCAGCTCGCGCACCAGCGCCTCGGCCCCGTCGGCTGCCGGGCCCTGGCGCGACATGAGCAGCAGGTGCCTGGCGCCGTGCCGCCGGACGAGGTGGCGGGCGAACAACGCGCCGAGCGTCCCGGTGCCCCCGGTGACGAGCACGGTCCCGGCCGGGTCGAGCGGACGGGCGATGCCGGCTCCGGTGTCGAGGCGGACGACCCGTGGGACGAGGACCCGCCCGTTCCTGATGGCTTGCTCGGGAGCGTCGACGAGGGGCGCGTCGGTGCCGTCGGTGTCGCACAAGGTGACTCGGTGGTCGGGGTGTTCGAGCACGGCGGATCGGACCAGACCCCAGATCGGGGCGTGCACGAGATCGGGATCGTCGGTCGCGACCGCGCCGCGCGTGCGCAGGACGAGCCGCGACGACGTCGTGCGCGGGTCGGCGAGCCACGCCTGCAGCAGGGCGAGCGCCTCGGCCGTGGCCCGGTGCGCGGCGGCGGCAACGTCGGAGCCGCCCGCCTTCTCGAACGGCACGACGGCGACATCCGGCAGCGACGCACCCCGCCCCAACTCGGCGAGCAACGCGGCCGCGTCCGGGTACTGGCGCGCTCCGGGGAGGGCAGGAAAGCCACTTTCCGGCCCTGTGGGGGCAGGAAAGTGGCTTTCCTGCCCTCGCGACGAAGGAGCGGCGGCCGCGAGTTCCGTCCATTCGACGTGCCGGAGCGGGGGCGCCGCAGCGCCGAGCTCGCCCGCCGCCACCGGCCGCATGCTGAGTGCCTCCACCGCCGCGACGGGCTCGCCCGCCGCGTCCGCCAGCTGCACCGTGATGCCGCCGGCGCGGCGTTCCAGGCGCACCCGGGCCGTCGTGGCGCCAACCGCATGCAGCGCCACCCCCGACCAGGTGAACGGCAGCTCGACGCCCTCTGACTCGAGAGCAATCGCGTGCAGCGCGGCATCGAGCAGCGCCGGGTGCAGCGCAAACCCGTCGGCGGCCCGGGCGGCCGGCAGCGTGACCTCGGCGAAGAGCGTCTCGCCCCGCTTCCACGCCGCGGTGAGCCCGCGGAAGTCGGGCCCGTATCCCAGGCCTCTGGCGGCCAGGCGCTCGTACGCCCCCTCCAGCACAACCGGCGTCGCGCCTGGCGGCGGCCACGCCCGCAGGTCGAAGGCCGCCGGCGCGGCCAAGCCGAGCGTGCCGGTGACGTGCCGGATCCAGGGCACGTCCGCGGTGTCGAGACGGGAGTGCAGGGCGAACGACCGCCGCCCCGTCCCGTCCGGCCCGCCGAGCCGGACCTGGATCGCGAGCGTGCCGCGCTCAGGCAGCACCACGGGCGATTCCGCGACCAGCTCCTCGACCCGGTCGAGGCCGATGTGGTGGGCGGCCGCCAGCGCGAGGTCGACGGCGGCCGCGCCGGGCAGGATCACCTGGTCGAAGACGGTGTGGCCGGCGAGCCACGGCTGCTCGGAGCGGTCGAGCCGGCCGGTCAGCACCACCTCGTCCGCGCCGGCGAGCGCAACGGCGGAGTCGAGGAACGGGTGCTCCGGACCCTCCCCGGCGCCGTCCCGCGATCGGGGTGGCGACAGCCAGAACCGTTCGCGCTGGAAGGCGTATGTCGGCAGGTCGACGCGGTGCCCGGCGGCCAGCGCGGGCGCGCCGCCGATCTCCCGACCGCGGGTGTGCAGCTCGCCCAGCGAGCGCAGGAAGCGTCGGAGGTCGCCCTCGCCGCGGCGCAGGGTGCCCACCGCGGCCGCGCCGGTCTCCTCGATCGCCTGCGTGAGCACCGGATGCGGGCTGACCTCGACGAAGTACCGGTGCCCCGCCTCGACGAGCGCGCCGGTGACGTCGGCGAAGCGAACGGTCCGGCGGAGGTTCTCGAACCAGTAGCCGGCGTCCAGCTCCGTGCCGTCGAGCACGGCCCCGGTGACGGTGGAGTGCAGCGGCAGCGCGGATGCGCGCGGGGTGATGCCGGCGAGCTGCTCGACCAGCTCGTCGCGCACCGCCTCCACGTGGGCGGAGTGCGAGGCGTAGTCGACGCGGACCTTGCGGGCCAGCACCTGTCGCGCCGCCAGGTCGCCAAGCAGCGCGTCGACGGCATCGGCCGCGCCCGAGACCAGCGTCGACGTGGCGCTGTTGACCGCCGCGATCGAGAGCCGCTCGCCGAACCGCGCGAGGTGCGCGGCCAGCTCGTCGTCGCTGAGCTCGACCGCCGCCATCGCGCCGTTGCCCGCGATGCGGGTGAGCGCCCGGCTGCGCAACGCCACGATCTTGGCGGCGTCATCGCGCGAGAGCGCACCCGCAACACACGCCGCGGCGATCTCACCCTGGCTGTGGCCGACGACGGCGTTGGGCGTCACGCCCTCCGATCGCCAGAGCGCCGCCAGCGCCACCATCACGGCGAACAGCGCGGGCTGCACCACGTCGACGCGGTCGAGCGGCGGCCCGCCGACGCCGCGCAGGACGTCCATGACGGGCCAGTCGACGTGGGGGCCGAGCGCGCGGGCGCAGGCCTCCAGCTCCGCGCGGAAGACCGGCGACGTCTCCAGGAGCTCGCGCGCCATCCCGTCCCACTGCGAGCCCTGCCCGGGGAAGACGAAGGTCAGCCCGCCGCGCGGGCTGCCGGCGCGGCCGAGGACGGTGCCCGGGGCGGGCCGGCCGGCGGCCAGCGCGCGCAGCGCGTCGTGCAGCTCCGCGCGATCGGTCACGACGAGCGCCGCGCGGTGCTCGAAGTGCGTGCGGGTGGCGGCGAGCGAGTGTGCGAGGTCTTCCGTCCGCAGCTCGGGACGGGTGGCCAGGTGCGCGTCGAGCCGTGCGGCCTGCTCGCGCAACGCGGCCTCGCCGCGGCCGGAGAGCAGCATCGGCACGGCAGGCGCGGGCGCAGCAGCCTGCGGGACGCCGGCCTCGCGCAACGCGACGAGCGTTTTCAGCAACGCCTGCTGCTCGCCCTCGTCTCGCCGGACCGAGCCCAGCGCGACGCTCGGCTCCTGCAACGCCTCGCTCATGGCCCTGACCAGCACCGGGTGCGGGCTCAGCTCGACGAACACCGTCGGGCCCAGCGCGGCGAGCCGCTCGACGACCGGCGCGAACCGGACCGGCTCGCGAAGGTTCCGCACCCAGTAGTCGGCGGTGCACTCCGGCCCGTCCAGGTGCTCGCCCGTCACGGTCGAGACCATCCGCGGTCGGCCGCGCGCCGCGGTGGGGGAGAGCCCGACCAGCGCCTCGGCGAGCGGCCCGGCGAGCTCGTCCATTTGCGGGCTGTGCGAGGCGAAGGTGACGTTCACCCGGCTCGCGTCGACGCCGCGCTCCTCCAGCGTGCGCAGCAGCGCGTCCATCGCCGTCCGTTCCCCCGACAGCACCTGCGACGACGGCGCGTTGTAGGCCGCGACGGCGATCCGGTCGCGCAGCGGCTCGACGACCGCGTCGGCCTCGGCGGCGGGCAGCGCGACAACGGCCATGGCGCCCTCGCCGGACCGGCCGGCCGCGAGCCGGCTGCGCGTGCAGATCACGCGCGCGGCGGCGTCGAGCGGGAGGAGCCCGGCGAGGTGCGCGGCGGCGACCTCACCCATGCTGTGGCCGACCACGACGTCCGGCTCGACGCCCCACTCCCGCCAGAGCGCGGCCAGCGCGACCTGCACGGCGAAGAGCACCGGCTGCACGACGTCGGGCTCGGCGAGCCGGGACCGTTCGGGGCTCGCGACGAGCTCCTCCAGCACGGAGAACCCGGCGATCTCGTGCACCGCGGCGTCGCACGCGCTGATCGCCGTGTGGAACGCGGGCTCGGTGTGCAGCAGCGACCGGGCCATGCCGAGCCACTGCGATCCCTGCCCGGGGCAGACGAAAACCACGCTCGGCGGCTCGGCGGCTGCCGGCGGCTCGATCTCGTGGCGGGCCCGCACCGGCACGCCCTCGACGACGACGTGGCAGTTCGTCCCCGAGAACCCGAACGAGCTGACCCCCGCGACCGGCAGCTCCTGCGGGAGCGGCCATTCCCGCTGCTCCCGGGGAACGTCGAGGGTGTCCCACGTGATGTGCGGGTTCGGCGTGTCGAAGTGCAGGTTCGGCGGGACGGTGCGGTGCGCGACGGCGAGCGCGGTCTTGATGAAGCCCGCGATGCCGGCCGCGGCCTCCAGGTGCCCCAGGTTCGTCTTGACCGAGCCGAGCAGCAGCCGTCGGTCGGGCTCGCGGTTCGCACCGAGCACCGCGCTGATCGCGTTGGCCTCGATCGGGTCGCCGAGCATCGTCCCGGTGCCGTGCGTCTCCACGAAGTGCACGCGCGCCGGATCGACCCCGGCGTTGGAGTAGGCGGTCCGCAGCACCGCCTGCTGGGCGTGCGGGTTCGGCGCGGTCAGGCCGTTGCTGAACCCGTCGTTGTTGACCGCGCTGCCGCGGATGACGCACACGATGCTGTCGCCGTCGACGAGCGCCCGCGACAGCGGCTTGAGCACCACCATCCCGGCGCCCTCGCCGCGGACGTAACCGTTGGCGGTCGCGTCGAAGGTCTTGCAGCGCCCGTCGGGTGCCATGGCGCCGAACTTGGACATCGCAATCGTGCTGGCCGGCGAGACGACGAGGCTCACCCCGCCGACGAGCGCGAGCGTCGACTCCCCGCGCCGCAGGCTCTGTGCGGCGAGGTGCATCGCGACCAGCGACGACGAGCACGCCGTGTTGACCGTCAGGCTCGGGCCTTCGAGGCCGAGCGTGTAGGAGACCCGCCCGGCGAGCACGCTCGTGTCCTGCCCGGTCGCGGTGTGCTGGTCGACGTCGGTGAGCGAGCCGGCGGCGAGCCGGGCGTAGTCGCTCCACATCGCGCCGAGGAAGACGCCGGTGCGCGAGCCGCGCAGCGAGCGCGGCGCGATCCGGGCGTTCTCGACGGCCTCCCACGCGAGCTCCAGCACGAGCCGTTGCTGCGGGTCCATCTGCGTCGCCTCGCGCGGCGAGATGCCGAAGAACGCCGCGTCGAAGCCGTCCACCCGGTCGAGGAAGCCGCCCCAGCGGGTGTTCATCCGGCCGGGCGCGGCGAGGTCCGCGTCGAAATGCCGCTCGACGTCCCACCGGTCGGCGGGGACCTCGCGGATCGTGTCGACGCCGGTGCGCAGCAGCTCCCAGAACGCCTCGGGTGTATCGGCGCCGCCGGGGAACCGGCACGCCAACCCGACGACCGCGATCGGCTCGTCCTGCGCGGCCTGCTGCGCTTCGGGCGCGGGTTCGTGCTGGTCAGTGGCACTGCCGAGATGGTCGACCAGCGCGTCGAGCGTCGGGTGCTCCCACGCGAGCGTCGCCGGCAGGTCGCGCCCGAGGCGGCGGCCGAGCCGCCCGACGATCCCGGTCGCCGTCGCCGAGTCGATGCCGTAGTCGCGGAAGCGCTCAGCCGCGTCGTACGCGCCTTCCGCCACACCGGCCGCGCGCGCCAGCTCCGCGCGCAACCAATCCCTGATCCCGTCGTGCTCGCCGTCCGCGGTCACACCGAACCCCGACCGGCCGCCCCCGCCTGCCTCATCGCACCCCCGACCACTATCGGCAGCGTGGTCCGGAACGACTGATCTGTCTAGCTCAACCGTCAGTAGCACATCGTGCACGATGTGTGGTCTTGCGTCGTCATCTACGGTCGCGGGATGCCCGAGATCGAGGTCGAGTTGACCGGTGGCGGGGTGAACCGGGTGGTCCGCGTGGGTGCGACCGTCCGGCGGCCCGTGCACCGCTGGAGCCCGGCCGTGCGGGTGTTGCTCGGACAGCTGCGGGCGTCGGGTGTCCTGGAGGCGCCCGCGTGGCACGGGGTCGACCAGCGCGGCCGGGACGTCTTCGACCACCTGCCGGGCGAGGTCGGCAACTACCCGCTCTCGGAGCAGGTCCGCAGCGAGACCGCGCTGGTGTCGGCCGCGCAGCTGCTGCGACGGATGCACGACGCGTCGGTGCCGGTGGTCGGGATGCCGGACCTGCCGTGGCACGTTTCGCCGATCGACCCGGTCGAGGTGATTTGCCACGGCGACTTCGCCCAGTACAACTGCGTGTTCACCGAAGGGCGCGCCACCGGCGTGATCGACTTCGACATGGCCGGCCCCGGTCCGCGGCGCTGGGACATCGCCTACGCCCTCTACCGGTTCGCCCCGCTCACCCACCCCGACAACACCGACGGGTTCGGCGACGCCGCGGAGCAGGCGCGTCGGGCGTGGCTGTTCCTCTACGCGTACGGCTGCACTGTGCGGGAGGGCCGCGAGGCGCTCGCCGCCGTCGGCCCGCGGCTGCAGTACCTGGTCGACTTCATGCGAGCGTCAGCCGACGCAGGCGACGCGAACTTCGCCCGTCACATCGAGGAGGGGCACGCGGATCTGTATCTGCGCGATATCGCCTACGTCGAGGGGCGGAAATTCTGACGGGTTTGTTCGTGCGGTTAGGGCCTCGCGCGATATCCCGGTGATTCCATCACCGAATTCAGTCGCTCCACCAGCTCAGCGGTGTCGCACCGTTCGGCGACGACCTGCGTCGGGAGTGCCCTCGGGTCCTCCAGGATCGCCTGGATCAGGTGTTCTGTGCCGACTGTGTCGACGCCGTGGCTGCGGGCGATGTCGGTTGCGCGCTGGATGGCTGTGATCAGTCGAGGGGTGAATGGAGGTAAGGGCGGGTGTTCATTCACGGGGCGCTCCTGTCGAAACGGCGTGCCGAGATCGGACCCGGTCTGCCAACGCAACGTCCAGTGTGTCGGTCGTGGGTCAGGAAGGCCACTTTCATGCAACGTGGTTGCATGAAAGTGGCCTTCCTGACCCTCCGTGGCGCCGTGTCGACTACTCGCGCCGGTTCAGGTTTCCGATCATCAGCGCCGCGGTCGCCATGAACTGGTCGATCCTTGCCGGGTCCAGGCCCTGCAGGGCAGCCGCGTTGCCCGCCTCGACGGCCTCGGTGACGTGGGGTCGCAAGTCGTGGGCCTGTGAGGTCAGTACGACGAGCGAGCGGCGCCGGTCGTTCGGATCGGGCCGGCGGGTGATCAGGCCGTCGCGCTCCATGCGGTCGAGGGTGTTGGCCATGGTCGGCTGCTCGACGCGCGCGCGGGCGCGCAGCTCGGTCTGGGTCAGGCCGTCCTGGTGGTAGAGCTCGACCAGCACGACGAACTGGGCGGCGCCGACGCCGAACGGCTCCAATCGCGTCCGCAGTTCCCGGCCGAGCAGCCGGGCCAGGTGGGCGACCTGGTACCCGAGCGATGCGTCCGGCCTCGCCGGGTCCGTCACGTTCATCCTTCCTGAGACTATTCACATAGCACGCTATGTAACTTCGGTGATGGTAGGTGCACCGCCCATGTTGCAGGGAGTGAAGCGTGACGACGAACCCGGCAGACCTGTTCCCCCACCTCGTCCGCGACGGCTTGGACCCGATCCGCGCGATCCAGGAGCTGCGCGACGATCCCGCGACAGGCGGCGTGCGCCGTGTGCCGGGTCTCGGGGGTGGGTCGGCCTGGATCGTCACCAGGTATGAGCTGGTCAGGGCCGTCCTCGCCGATCCGGCGACGTACTCCAGCGCGCCGGCGGACGACCCGTCCCTGCCGCGGCCCGGCGGCAACGGCGGCCCGGCGCTGTCGATGCTGACCTCCGACCCGCCCGACCACACGCGGCTGCGGCGCATGCTCAGCCGGGAGTTCACGGTGCGGCGGATCCGCGCGCTCGAGCCGCGGATCACGGAGATCGTCGAGACCTGCCTCGACGACATGGCCGCTGCGGGGCCGCCCGCCGACCTCGTGACGGCGTTCGCGCTGCCGGTGCCCAGCATGGTCATCTGCGAGCTGATCGGGGTGCCCTACGCCGACCGCGACCAGTTCCAGCGGCGCACCGCCCGTCAGGTGCTCGGTGTGCCCGACCGCGCGGAGGTCGCGCGGATCGCGGCCGAGTCCCGCGAGTACATGACCGCGCTCGCCGAGCGTGCGTTGGCCGGACCGGGGGACGACATCCTGGGTGCGATCGTCCGCAACCACGGGGACGGCGTCAGCCGCGCCGAACTGGCCGAGCTGGCCGACCTGCTGCTGTTCGCCGGACACGAGACGACGGCCAGCATGCTCGGCATCGGCACGCTCGCGCTGCTGCAGCACCCGGATCAGCTGCGGCGGGTCCGGGACGCGCCCGACGCCGTCAAGCCTGCGGTCGAGGAGCTGCTCAGGTACTGCTCGGTGCTGCAGATGACCATCCCGCGCACGGCGACGTGCGACACGGAGCTGGCGGGTCACCGGATCGCCCGGGGCGACCAGGTCATGGTCTCGCTGCCCGTCGCGAACCGGGATCCCACGTTCGTCGGCAACGGTGACACGTTCGACGTCGGACGCCCGCCGTCGCCGCACGTCGCGTTCGGCTACGGCATCCACCACTGCCTCGGTGCGGGGCTGGCCCGCGCCGAGATGGCCATCGCCTTCCCTGCGCTGCTGCGCCGGTTCCCCGATCTGGCGCTCGCCACGTCGGCGGTCCGCTACCGCGTACCCGGCGTGTTCCACGGGGTCGAGGCCCTCGTCGTCGAGTGGTGACGCAGCTCTTGACCTGAAGTCAGGTCGAGGTCGGAGAGTGGCGCGCATGGATACGACGCACCCCGAGTTCGGGGCGATCGCGAAGGTTGTCGCCAGTGTCGAGCGTGCGCAGCAGAGCGAGGACGTCGAGGCGTTCGTGGGGCTCTTCCGGGAAGACGCGATCTGGACGACGGGTGGTGGGCGGCGCCTGTTGGGTCGCGCCGAGATCGAGGCCTTCACCAAGCAGGTCCTCCCCGGCGGGATGGCAGGGCTGCGCTGCACGCTGGAGGTCGCGCACGTGCTGTTCATCCGGCCCGACGTCGCCGCGGTCAAGGTGCGGCAGATCTACACGAGCACAACCGGCGACCCGTCCGAGAGCGAGGGCGAGGGGACGCCGCTCTTCGTGATGTCCAAGGAGGACGGGCGGTGGCGGCTCGCCGCGTGCCAGAACACCGGGGTGGCCTGAGGCGGCGGACGGTGAACGAACGGCACTTTCGTCCATACCTATTGGACGAAAGTGCCGTTCGTTCGAACCTCCTCGGCGGCCTGGCGCCCGCCGCCTGCCGCCCGGCGCAGCGGGGAGGAGGGATGTCGGGAGGGCAGGAAAGCCACTTTCAGGCCCTCACGGGGCAGGAAAGTGGCTTTCCTGCCCACGCGTGCGGAACGCACGCATCTCTCCGAGGGCTGGCAGAGATCGCAGCTTGACGTGTGAAGTTCACATCGCTGCAGGTCACAGCGTCGACCATGCCCGGCGAGGCGGATCCTGCCCAGGTGAACCTGGTCTTTCGCCCAGTGCGCGGGGAGATTTTCGGCCGCAACCGGCCGACCAGCGGGAACGCAGGACAGCCTGGACGGTCGTTCAGATCTCAGGTTGACGTGAGAACTTCACGCTCTCTAACGTGACGCCCTGCCTCCCCGAGTTCGAAGGATCCCCGTGGTTTCTGAATACGGTCGACGCGATGTGCTCCGGATGATGGGCGTCGGCGGCGCCGCGGCCGCAGCTGCGGGCGCTCTCTCCGCATGCGGTATCGGCGGCGGAGACACCGCAAACGGCGCGAACGAGGTGAGCGGCGCGTTCGACTGGAAGAAGGCGGCCGGCGCCACGATCTCGCTCCTGCAGACGCCGCACCCCTACCAGGTGGCGTTCAAGCCGCTGCTCGCCGAGTTCACCGAGCTGACCGGCATCGAGGTGAAGGTCGACCTCGTCGCGGAGGCCGACTACTTCACCCGGCTGGAGCTCGAGCTGGCCAACGGTGCCGGCAACTACGACGTCTTCATGACCGGCGCGTACTTCATCTGGACCTACGGGCCGCAGGGCTGGATGGAGGACCTCCGGCCGTGGATCGACAACCCCGCCGCGACCGTCGGTGAGTACGACTTCGAGGACATCTACGAAGGCCTGCGCACCTCGACCGCGTGGGACTTCCAGGTCGGCAACCCGCTCGGCCAGGGCGGCCAGTGGGCGATCCCGTGGGGCTTCGAGACGAGCGTCATCGCCTACAACAAGGCCGAGTTCGACCGTCGAGGCATCCTGCCCGCCGAGACGTTCGACAACCTCATCCAGCTCGCGACGGACCTGACCGATCGTTCGCAGAACCGCTACGGCATCGCGTTCCGCGGGTCCCGCTCGTGGGCGACGATCCACCCGGGCTTCATGACCCAGTTCACCAGGCAGGGCTGCGTCGACTTCACCAACGACAACGGCAAGCTCTCGGCGGCGATGAACTCGCCGGGCGCCGTGGACTTCACGCAGAAGTGGGTCGACCTGGCCAAGGCCGCCGGTCCGACGTCCTGGACGACCTACGAGTACCCGAACTGCACCAGCGACCTCGGCGCCGGTACCGCATTGATGTGCTACGACGCCGACTCCGCCACGTACCCCGAGAACAAGCCGGGCAACAGCGCGCAGGCGGGCAACATCGCGTGGCACTCCGGGCCCCCCGGGCCGGACGGCAGCTACGGCACGAACCTGTGGACGTGGTCGCTCGCCATGGGCTCCGCGTCGAAGAAGAAGCTCGCGGCCTGGCTGTTCATCCAGTGGGCCACCGGCAAGGAGGCCCAGGCCAAGGCCGTGCAGACGGGCAAGCTCGGGTTCGCCGACCCGACCCGCAAGTCGGTGTTCGACGGCACGTTCAAGAACACCCTCGGTGGCTTCCCCGGCTACCAGGAGACGTTCGAGAAGGTGATCGACTCGACGTCGATCAAGTTCACACCGCAGACGAGCTTCTTCGAGACCACCGAGCAGTGGGCCGTCGCGCTGCAGGACATCTACGCGGGCGCGAGCGCGAGGGGTCGCCTCGACACCCTCGCGGAAGTGAACACGCAGGCCGTCAGCGGCTGATCGATCCCGAACTTCCCCACCGTTTTGTGCACTTGCGCGCTCTGCGGGCGCGCAGGTGCACAAAACGGTGGGGGGATTCGGGTTACGCGGCCGCGCCGCCGTCGACGACGAGGTCGGTGCCGACGGCGAACGCGGACTCCGGCGAGGCGAGGTAGAGCACCGCGGCGGCGATCTCGTCGAGAGTGCCGACGCGCCCGGCCGGGAGTGTGGTGGCGAGACGGGCGTCGCGGTCGGCCCGGGTCTCGCCGGCCCGGTACGACATCGTGGTGTCGGTGGGGCCGGGGCTCACGGTGTTGATCCGCACGCCCTCGCCGATGTGTGCGCGCGCCGCGGCCCGGCTCAACGTGTCGACGGCTGCCTTGGTCGCGGCGTACGCGGCGAGGGCCGGCGCCCGCCGGTAGAGGCCGGGTGTGGTCAGCACCGTGACGATCGCGCCGCCGCCGTGCTCCCGCATGTGCCGGATCTCGTGCTGCAGCGACAGCATCGTGCCGGTGAGGTTGGTGGCGATCAGCCGGTGCCATTCGTCCTCGTCGATGTCGCCGACCGCCCCCACCGCCCCGACGACGCCCGCCGCGTTGACCGCGATGTCGAGCCCGCCGTGCTGCGCGGCTGCCTCCGAGACGGCCCGCGCGATCTCCGGCGAGCTCGTGACGTCGCACGTCACGGCGAGGGCCTTCGCGCCGGCGGCCTCGATCAGCCCGACGGTCTCGGCGAGTGTCGACGGGGTGCGGCCGGCCACGGTGACGGCGGCGCCCTCGCGGGCGAACGCGAGCGCAACGGCCCGGCCGATCCCGCTGCCGCCGCCGGTGACGAGGACGGACCGGTCGGCAAAACGTGCAGGCATCTCAAGATCTCCAGATCGATCGTTCTCGAATAAGGTACGTGATCAGCGCAGCAGGGCCAGTGCCTGCCTCGTGGCGTCGCGGACGAGGGTGTCGGAGCCGGCGGCCTTCCCGGCCACCCTGACCCCTTGCAGGAACACGACGAGCATGCGCGCCGTCGCGGCGGCGTCGAACGGCTCGGCCAGCTCGCCCTGCGCGCCGGCCCGGATCAGGGCCGACGTGAGCGCTGTCTCGAGCAGCTGCCAGCTGGCCTGCACGCGCCGGGCGGCGTCGGGGTCGTGCGGGGCCAGCTCCACCGCGGTGTTGGTGATGAAGCAGCCACGGGATCCGCTGGTCCCGGCCGCTTCCGCGGCAAACCGCTCGACGAGCGCCCGGACGGCCGGCAGGGCCGGGCCGGGCTGGGACATGGCGGTGACCAGCCCGGGGTCGACGATCTCGCGGTAGCGGTCGAGCGCCTTCAGGTAGAGCTCGCGCTTGCCGCCGAACGTCGCGTAGATGCTGGCCCGCGCGACGCCGAGGTGCTCGACGAGATCCGCCATCGACGTCGACTCGTACCCGCGCTGCCAGAACAGCTCCAAGGCCGACTGCAGTGCGGTGTCGGGGTCGAACTCCTTGGTCCTGGGCACGATCGACACGCTAGCACGTTCAAGAACGAACGATCCAATTATGTCTGAACCCCAACTTATGACGTCCGATCGGGATCTACCACGACATGCAGCTCGAGCAGGGTCGGCATCGGCCGGGACCGCCCGCGCCGGGCACGTTCGGCCCGTACCGGCTCCAGGGTGTGATCGCCCGCAGCGCAACGGCCACCGTCCACCGGGCGATCGACGTCCGGCATGGCGGGCGGACCGTCGCGCTCAAGCTGTTCGCCCCGCACCTGTCCCGCGACCCGGCCTTCCAGCACCGCTTCCGGGCCGACATGGCGCTGCTCAGCGGGCTGCGCCAGCCGCACGTCGTCCCGGTGCACAGCTACGGAACCCTCGACGGGGTCGTCTACCTCGACATGCGGTTGATCGAGGGTCCGAGCCTCGCCGCCACCCGCCGCGAGGGCCGGCTCGATCCCCGGCGTGCCGCGACGATCGTCGAGCAGCTGGCCGAGACGACGGATGCGCTGGTCACGGCCGGGTTCGGGGTGCGCCCCATCGCGGCGGAGGACGTGCTGCTCGCCGGTGCGCCAGGGCGGGAGTTCGTCCACGTCGTCGGGCTCGGGCTGGGTCGGGCCACGGCAGCCGACCCGGCCGATCTGACGGACCTGACGCATCTGACGCAACTGGTCGGGCCGACCGCGCGCGTGGCCCGCCGCAGGTGGTGGCCGATCGCGGCTGTCGTCGCCGTGCTCGCGCTCGTGGCGGGCGGGGCCGTCTGGATCTCCCGTCCGGCGACACCGATCGTCCCGCCGGCGCCCGGGCAACTCCTTGCGCTGACCGCGGACTCCGCGGTGCGGCCGGCGGCGACGGCCGTCCTTGACGGGCGACCGGTGCTGGTCGGCGCGACCGGGGCAGCGATCCACTTCTGGGACCTCCGCACGGGCGCCGAGGCCGCGCGCCCGATCCCGATCACCGTGCACAGCCTCGACACGACCGTCATCGACGGGGATCCCGTCGTCGTCTCGCGCACCGGCGACCGGCGCATCCACCTGCACCGGATCTCCGACGGGCAGGAGCTGGGTGCCCCGATCGGCGAGGCCGAACCGGTCGAGGAGCTGGGCGGTGTCCCCGTCTTCCCATGGGACGTCGACGCGGCCGAGATCGACGGCCGGCCGGTGGTGGCCGCGGTGGAGCCGAACGCCGCCAGCAAGACGGTGCTGATCGGGCTGGGCTTCCGGGTGCTGGCGCTGGGCTCGGGAGAGCCGGTCGGTCCGCTCGTCGACGACGGCCAGCACATTCCGGCCGACCTCACCACCGTCGTGATCGGCGGGCGGACCGTCGTCGTCGATCGTGGGACCGACCTGAGGCTGAGGATGTTCGACGCGGTGACCGGCACCCCGGTCGAGGTGCCGCACACGCGGGACGTGCCGGCCCAATCGGTCACCGTCGTAGCAGGCGCAGCCGGTCCCGTGCTCGTGATCGGCGGCGCGGACAACACCGTCCGGGCCGTCGACCTGACCACGGGGCAACCGGTGGGGCCGGTGCGCATCGGGCACACCGCCGCCGTGACGCAGGTCGCGGCCGTCCGGCTGGGGGACCGGACGGTGATCATCTCGGTCGCGGGGGACAACACCGTCCGCTCGGAGACGCGGTTCTGGGACCTCGAGAGCGGCGCGCAGATCGGGCCCGTGCTCACCGGGCACCCGATCGCGAACGGCCTGCTCGGCACCGCGGAGGTCGACGGCGCAGAGGTTGACGGCGCAGAGGTTGACGGCAGGGCCGTGGTCGTGACGACCGCGACCGACGGTGCGGCGGTGTGGGACGTCGCGGCGCTCATCGGAGAGGGGAAGCGGTGAACAGCACCAGGTTCGGGCCCTACGACCTCGAAGGCCTGATCGGCAAGGGCGGGATGGGTGAGGTGCACCGCGCCCGCGACCGCGAGCACGGCGGGCGGCTCGTCGCCGTCAAGCTCCTGCCGGAGGCGCTGTCGAGCGACCCGCAGTACCGGGCGCGCTTCCGGCGCGAAGCCGAGCACGCGGCCGGGCTGACCGACGCGCACGTCCCGGTGATCCACCGCTACGGCGAGGTCGACGGCAGGCTGTTCCTCGACATGGAGTTCGTGCCCGGTCGCGAGCTGGATGCGCTGCTGAAGGACGGGCCGCTGCTGCCGTCGCTCGCGGTCGAGCTGGTCGGCCAGATCGCGTCGGCGCTCGACAGCGCACACCGCGCGGGGCTCGTCCACCGCGACGTCAAGCCGGCGAACGTGCTCGTCGACGAGTCGATCGCGGGCCGGCCGATGGTGAAGCTGATCGACTTCGGCATCGCGACCCCCGTCGACCCCGGCAGCCGCACGGCGCTCACCCGCACCGGCGCCGTGATCGGGACGCTCGCCTACATGGCCCCCGAGCGGTTCCTCGCGCAACCCGCCGGCCCGGCCGCCGACATCTACGCGCTGGCCTGCGTGTTGTTCGAGCTGCTCACGGGACAACGCCCGTTCCCCGACCGGGGGTTGGAGGTGCTGCTGGCCGCACACGTGCAGGGCACCGTCCCGCGGCCGTCCGAGCGGCGCCCCGGCCTCCCCGGC
Organism: Pseudonocardia sp. TRM90224; assembly: GCF_021245725.1. Taxonomy (GTDB): domain Bacteria; phylum Actinomycetota; class Actinomycetes; order Mycobacteriales; family Pseudonocardiaceae; genus Pseudonocardia. Next base: position 70,858 of record NZ_JAJGSX010000035.1, read on the forward strand.
GGCTTCGACGAGGTGGTCGCCCGCGGGATGGCCAAGGACCCGGCTGCCCGGTTCCCGCGTGCGGGGGCGCTCGCCGCAGCGGCTTGGACGGCGCTCGGCACACCGCCGGTCACCGTGCCCGTGAACGGCTACGCGTTGGTGAGCACGCCGACGGTCGTCCCGCTGGTCGTGCCGCTGCCCGACCCCGAGCCGGCGGCGCCGCCGCGGCGCAGGTCGTGGTTCGCCCCGGCCGGTCTCGGTGTTGTGGTCGGCGGGCTGGTGCTCGTGGCGGTCCTGCTCGTCGGGCTGCTCGTGCCCGCGGGCGGCGGCGATCCGATCGTGGCCGCACCCACGTCGACCGCGCCGGCCGAACCGGCTGCACCGGCCCCGGTCGTCCCGGCCGCGGGGATGATCGCCGACCGGACGTTCGTAGGGGTGGGGGGATCGGGGATCACCCCTGGCACGGACATGCTCGGCGGCCGGACGGTGCTGCTGACGACCGGTCGCGGCGGGCGGGTGCTCGACATGGTCACGGGCAAGCAGCTCGGCGCGGCGGAGGGCGGCAACGCGACCGTGGCCGAGCTGGGCGGCACCCCGGTGCTGCTGACGTCGGAGCTCGACTCGGTGATCCGGATCGCCGACCTCGCGACCGGCGTGCCGAGGACCACGACGCTGGCCGGGCACACCGGGTCCGTCTGGGACATCGCAACGGGTGTCGTCGACGGGCGGGTCGTCGTCGCATCCTCGGCGTCCGACAAGACGGTGCGGTTCTGGGACCTCGAGACCGGGCGGCAGCGGGGCGAGCCGGTGCAGGCCGACGAGCTGACGCTGTTGCGCTTCGTGCAGATCGACGGGCGGGCTGCTGTCGTCGGGGCGAGCCGCACGTCGATCCGGGTGTGGGATGCCGCGACCGGCGCCCCGATCGGGCCGTCGCTCACGCCGACGGGCTCGTTCGACGGCATGCCGTTGGGAACCCTGGGCGGTCGGGTGGTCGCGGCGACGGAGGACAACGTGTATGCGGGTCCCGGCAAGCGCCGGGTGTTCACCTACGACGTCGCCACCGGCGCGAAGGTGGCCGAGACGGTCCTCGACTCGGCCGACTACTCCTCGCCGGTCGGGGTCGTCGAGATCAACGGGAGGGCGTTGCTGCTACGCGCGGACGGCCACGACGTCGTGCAGTACGACCTGGCGACAGGCGCTCCGGTCGGCGATCGGTACACCGGTCACGAAGCCGATGTGGGGTCGCTGACGGTGATCATGTCGGACGGCCGGCCCTACCTGCTCACGACGTCCTCCGACAGCTCCATCCGCGTGTGGGACATGACGGCGAGGAACAGGTGATGACCGCATCACAGGCAGGCCAGGCAGGCCAAGCAGGCCGGGTGGCTGCGCAGTTCGGCTCGTACGCGCTCGAAGGGCTGATCGGCCGGGGCGGCATGGGCGAGGTGCACCGCGCCGTCGACACCGCGCACGACGGTCGGGTGGTGGCGCTGAAGCTGCTCCCTAGAGACGTCTCCGACGACCCGGAGCTGCGAGCGCGGTTCCGCTACGAGGCCGAGACGGTGGCCCGGCTCGGCGAGCCGCACGTCATCCCCGTCCACGGCTACGGCGAGATCAACGGCCGGCTCTTCATCGACATGCAGCTGGTCGACGGGCCGGACCTCAGCGCGTTCCTCATCGCCACCGGGGCGCTGCGGGCGGAGATCGCGGTCGGCATCGTCGAGCAGGTAGCGGCGGCGCTCGACGCCGCACACGCCGCGGGGCTCGTGCACCACGACGTCAAGCCGTCGAACGTGCTGGTGCACCGGCCGGAGCCGGGGCGGGTGCCGCACGTCGTGCTCGCCGACTTCGGGATCGCGGGCGACGCCGCGGGCCTCGGCACGGTCGAGTACCTCGCGCCGGAGCGGATCCGCGGGCAACGCGGCGACCACCGGGTCGACGTCTACGCGCTGGCCTGCGTCCTGTTCGAGATGCTCACCGGCGCGCGCACGTTCGCGGGTGCCGAGCTGGCGGCGCAGGTCTACGGGCACCTCCACCGCCCGCCGACCCGCCCGTCGTCGATCGTCGCGGCGCTGCCGCCCGAGCTCGACGCCGTCGTCATGCGCGGGCTGGCGAAGGATCCCGATCAGCGTCCCGCTTCCGCCGGGGCGTTCGCGGCCGAGGCGCGGGCAGCGCTGGCACCCGTGGCCGGCGGGGGACTGTCCCGCCGGCGCGTGCTGATCGCCGCGGCGGTCGGCGCCGCCACCCTCGGCGGTGGGCTCGCGGTGTCCACGGCGGTGCGCGGCCGCGCGCCGTGGCAGCCGACCGGCGGGCCGGACGTCTCGCCGTCCGGCGCCGGCTCACCGCCGCAGCCGGTGGTCGAGGAGCGGGTGCTGGGCATCCGCACCACCGAGACCGACCCGTTCGTGCTCGGCGCCGTCGGGCAGACGATCGTCGGGATCATCGCGACCGGCGACACGTTCCAGGCGTGGGACCTGCGGGCCGACACCCGGATCGGGCCACAGCTCCCGGCCGGGGTCGAGCAACACGCGCCCGCCGGCGTCGACAGCCTCGCGCTCGCCGACGTCGACGGCATCCCGATCATGTGCAGCACGCTGTTCGAGGCCACGGAGATCGTGTTCACCGACCTGCGGACCGGGCTGCCCTCCGGCGCGCCCGTCCGGCCGGCGAGCGCGCCGATCTCGAAGCTGACCAGCGCGGTGATCGACGGGGCCCCGGTGGTGGTCGCGGTGCACCGCGACGGCAAGGTCAGCCGGCACGACGTGCGGACCAGGCAGCCGCTCGGCCCGCCCGTCGAGATCGCGGACATCTCCACTCTGTTCCCGCCGGACGTCGCGTACCTCGGTGATCGGCCGTGCCTCGTCATCCAGCCGGGGCTGAAGGTGACCGAACGCGCCGTCTGGGACGCGCGGACGATGCAGGAGATCAGCACCTACAGCGGCCTGGAGAGCACCCTCGCCGAGCTCGACGGCACGCCCGTCATGGTGGGCGCGTACGGCGCGATCTTCGTGCGTGATCTCGCCACCGGCGAGCAGCGGCGCCAGATCCCCGCGCCGGCCGCCACCATCGGCGCCGTCGCCGTGGTCGACGGCAGGCTGCTGGTCGCCGCGGGCGAGGACACGGGTGAGGTCTGGCTCTACGACGTTGCTGCGGGCACGCGGATCGGCTCACCGATGCGTGGGCACGAGGCGGAGCTGCGGGCAATGGGCGTGGTGCAACTCGGTGATCGGCCGGTGCTGGTGACCGCGTCGAAGGACAACTCCGTGCGGGTGTGGGACGTCGCGGTGCACGCCTACGGCGGATGACAGCGGTGCGAGCGGGGTGTGACGTGGGTCATGTGTCGGCGCGGTGGGGTTGCCGTGTCTACGGAGCATGAGGGTCTGGCAGCTCAGGATCGTGCTGATGGCGACGGTGCTCGCGCTGGTCGTCGCGTGCCGGGGCGGCGAGTTCGTCGATCTGCAGGTGTACCGCTTCGGGGTGGAGGCGTTGTGGCACGGCCGCGACCTCTACGCGGCTTCCGCGCCGACGTCGGTCGGCATCGACCTGCCCTTCATCTACCCGCCGTTCGCGGCCGTGCTGCTCACCCCGTTCGGGACCGTCCCGTGGTGGCCGGCGGCGATCGGCATGATCCTGCTCTCCGTCGTCGCGCTGACGGTGACGTTGGTGCTCGTGTCGAGCCGGGTCGGGTGGCGGGGCGTCGGGCTGGTCGCGTTCCCGGCGGCGTTGGTGCTGGAGCCGGTCCGTTCGACGATCGAGTTCGGGCAGGTCAACCTGGTCGTGATGGCGCTGGTGGTCGCCGACTGCCTCATCAGACGTCCACGATGGCCACGCGGGGTGCTCGTCGGGCTCGCCGCGGCGGTGAAGCTGACGCCGCTGGCGTTCGTCCTGTTCTTCCTGGTCACCAAGGACGTGCGGGCGGCTCGCAACGCGGCTGTGACGGCGGCCGGCGCGACCCTCCTCGGGTTCGTCGTGGCGCCGGAATCGTCGGTCCGCTACTGGACGCAGGTCGTGTGGGGTGCGTCGGGGATGGGGGGCTCGCCGTACGCGTCGAACCAGAGCATCGCGGGTGCCCTCGCGCGGCTCGGCGCCCCTGGACCGGTGCTGTGGGGCGTGCTGGCGATGGCCACGGTCTGCGCCGCCATCTGGATCATGCGCCGGATCGACGGGCCGCCCGCGCTGGTGGTCAACGCCGCGGCGGCGCTGTTGATCTCGCCGATCTCCTGGTCGCACCACTGGGTGTGGGTCGTGCCGGCGCTGGTCGTGCTCGCGGAGCGGGCCGTCCGCACGGGCCGCCGTGGGTGGACGGCCGCCGCGGCGCTGGTGGCCCTGACCTTCGTCGTCGCGCCGCACACGCTGCTGCCCGCAGACCAGCTGCGTGAGCTGACCTGGGCGCCGTGGCAGCACGTCGTCGGCAACGCGTACCTCCTCGTGACGGTCGGGCTGCTCGCAGTCGCGGTGCTGAGACCGCAGCCGCGTCCCGTCGACCAGGCGGCGAGGGGTGCGGAGTGATCACCACGATCCGTCCGCGCACGAGAGCGCCCGGCCGGCACGTCGACGCCATGATCGACGCCGCGGTCGTCGGCGGCTTCGGGCTGGCGGCCGTCGTCCTCTACGGCGGGCTCTGGGCCGACCTCGACCGCGGCTACCTGGTGGCCAGCAGCCACGACCAGAACCTGTTCGAATGGTTCTTCGCCGTGCAGGCCCACGCCCTCGTCACCGGCGGCGACCTGCTGTTCTCCGACGCGCAGAACGCCCCGCTCGGTGTGAACCTGATGGCCAACACGTCCGTGCCGGCGCTGGCCGTCCTGCTTGCGCCGGTGACGCTGCTGGCCGGCCCGACCGCGACGTGGGCGCTGGCCATGACCGGTGGCCTGGCCGGAACCGCGGCCGCTTGGTACGGCGTGCTCTCGCGGCACGTCGTGACGTCGTCGCGGCTGGCCGCCGCGATCGGCGCCGGGTTCTGCGCGTTCGCGCCGCCCGTCATCTCCCACGCGAAGGCGCACCCGAACTTCACCGTGCTGTTCGTCGTCCCGCTGATCGTGCGGGAGCTGATCGTGCTGCACCGCGGCCGTGAGGTGGTCCGGCCCGGCGTCCGGCTCGGCCTGCTCGTCGCGTTGCAGGTGTTCATCGGGGAGGAGGTGCTGCTCATCGCGGCCATCGCGCTGCTGGTGCTCGGTTGCGGGCACGCGCTCGCCGACCGCGCGCAGCTCGGGCCCGTCCTGCAGGGCACGGCGGTGGCGGCGCTCGTCGCAACACCGCTGGTGGCGTACCCCTTGCTGCACCAGTTCGCCGGCCGGCAGAGCTACGGCAGCATCGCCTTCGGGGCCAGCGGGAACGACGTCGCCGCGTTCGTCGCACAACCGAGCCAGTCCTGGAGTGCGCTGGGCGGGTTGGGCACCGGACCGAGCCCGCTCGCGCTCAACGGGACCGAGGAGAACGCGTTCTTCGGGTGGACGCTGCCGGTGCTCGTGGTGGTGGCGGCGATCTGGTTGTGGCGGCTGCCGACGGTCCGGCAGCTCGTGACGGTCATCGTCGTGATGGCCGTCTTGTCGCTGGGCACCGAGATCGCGATCGGCGGGGTCGACACCGGGCTGCCCGGACCGTGGGCCGTGGTCGCCGACCTCCCGCTGCTCGACTCGGTGCTGCAGACGAGGCTGGGCCTGGCGTGCGTCGTGCCGGTCGGGGTGCTGCTCGCGATCACGACGGCGCGCGTGCTCTCCCTCGACGTGGGCGACCCGCTGCGGCTCGTGTGGGTCGGCGCGCTGGTCGCGGCGCTGCTGCCGATCGTGCCGACGCCGTTCGAGGTCGAGGGCAGGCCGCCGGTGCCGGCCTTCATCGCGTCCGGTGCCTGGCGCGAGTACGTCGGGCCTGGTCGGACGCTCGTGCCGGTGCCGCTCCCGGAGCCCGTCGCGGCCGAAGCGCTGCACTGGCAGGCCGGCACCGGGTTCGGGTTCGCGATCCCGCAGGGCTACTTCATCGGGCCGTCCGGCCGTGCCGGGAACGGCCGGTACGGCGTCGCGCCGCGACCGACCGCGCAGCTGGTCTCGACGGTGGCGGACTCGGGGGTACCGGCGTTCGCCACCGTGCAGATGCGCGCCGACGCGTTCACCGACCTCCGCTTCTGGCGGGCCGACGTCGTGGTGCTCGACGCCCGTCACCCGAACGCGGCTGCGCTCGCCGCGACGGTGAACGCGCTGGTGGGGCAGGGTCGGCAGGTATCGGGGACGTGGGTGTGGGATGTTCGCGCAATCAGCGGTTAGGGGGAACTGCGAGGTGCGGACGGTGCGCACTGCGTCGCTGGAGGAGCGCCAGTTCACCGAGTACGTGGCCGGGCGCCTGCCGCAGCTGCGCCGGACGGCGCTGCTGCTGTGCGGCGACCATCACCGCGCCGACGACATCGTGCAGATCGCGATCACGCGGCTCTACCCGCGATGGCGACGGGCGCGCGACGCCCAGGACACGGACGCGTACGTGCGGGCGATCGTCGTGCGGTCGTTCCTGAACGAGCAGCGCCGGCGCTGGGCGACCGTGTGGCTGGTCGGCAGCTCGACCGAGCTGCCCTCGGTGCCGTCGCTGACCTCGGCCGATGCCGACGTCGACACCCGCGAGGTGCTGCGGGCCGCGCTCGACCGCGTGCCGCCCAAGCAGCGGGCCGTGCTCGTGCTGCGGTTCCTGCACGACCTGCCGGTCGGCGAGGTGGCCGAGCTCGTGGGCTGCTCGGAGGCGAGCGTCAAGAGCCTGACGGTGCGCGGGCTCGCCGCGCTGCGCAGGGTGCTCGGCAGCCGGGCGTCCGAGACGATGGGGACGGAGTAGCGATGGACGAGACCGAACGCGACGCGGCGGAGCTGCTCGCCCCGCTGCGGGATGCTGGGCCGATTCCAGGGCCAGCGCCGGGGTCGTCCGTGAGCATCGAGCGGGCCGTCCGGGCCGGGCGGCGCCGCAAGCAGGTTTGGACGGCGGCCGGGAGCGCCGCGGTCGTCCTCGTCGTCGTGCTGACCGTCGGAGTGCTGCCGGGCCTGCTGCGCGGGATCGACACCGGTCGGATCGACACGGCAGGCCGGCCGGCGCCCGACGCGTTCAACCCGATGTGGCAGGTGGTCCAGGTCGGATCCGCCGGCGGCTACGCGCCGGTGGGCTACGAGACCGGGCGGTACCGGCAGGTCGTCGAGCTCGGCGACGAGAAGCCCGACGAGGGCGCGACGGGCAGCGGCACGATCACCGTGTACGCGCAGGGTCGGGTGCCGGGGCAGCTCGGGCCCGACTGGGAACCGCTCGGCGACCGCGCCCCGGACGTCTACGGCCGCCCCGCGTTCTGGCTGCCGGCCCCGCGGTCCGGCGGCGACGGCGTCGAGCTCGCGTGGCGGTGGTCGGCGGACGCGTGGGCGTTCGTCCACATCAGCGGCACCTTCCCGGACCTGCGCGACCGGGCGCACCGCGTCGCGCAGAGCGTCACGACCGACGGGGAGGAGCAGCCGGTGCGGCTCCCGTTCACGCTGCCCCGCCCCGACGGGCTCACGGTGCTCGGCACGCGGACCGGGGCGGACGGCGGCTCGGTGCTGTTCGGGACGTCGGTGGAGGAGGGCGCGACGCTGGAGGTCGGAGCCCGGCTCGGCGCCGAGCCCGGGCCGGGGGAGCAACCCATCGCCGACATCGGCGGGCATCCCGCGACGGCCGACGGCAGCCGGGTGACGGTCCGCGAGGTCGGCGCCGGGTTCTCGGTGGTCGCCGAGGTCGAGCCGGCCGACGCGGTCGCGCAGTTCGGCGGCATCGAGCGGGTGGCCGCCGTCGCGGGCTCGGTCCAGCTGGTGGACGCGCCCGGTGACCGGGCCGGGTGGGTGCCCGACCCGGTCAGATGACACCTTTGATGCTTTTATGACATCATTGATGTCATGAGCGAGGCCGAGGGCCTGTACGACGTGGTACGGCGGGTGCGCCCGTTGCACCTGCTGGCCGCGCGGATCGTCACCGACTCGCTGGCCGCGGAGCAGGTCACGATGGGGATCCGCGCCGTGCTGGAGGTGCTGCGCGACGGGCCGCGGTCCGTGCCGGACGTCGGGCGTGACCTGCTGATGCCGCGGCAGGTGGTCCAGCGGCTGTGCGACCAGGCGCAGCAGCTCGGGCTGGTGGAACGGCGGCCCAACCCGGCGCACCGCCGATCGCAGCTCATCGCGCTGACTGCTGAGGGGGAGCGCGCGTTCGACCGGATCCACACCGCCGAGCTGCGCAACCTCTCGTCGATCGCGGCCGAGCTGTTGGCGGACGACATCGCGACAGCGCGCCGGGTGCTGGAGGTCCTCATGACGGGCATGCAGCGGCTGGCCGAAGTCGAAGGGGAGGAGTCGCAGTGAGAAGGACCATCGAGGTGCCGGGTGGGCGGATCGCCTACGAGCGGTCCGGCGACGGCCGGCCGGTCGTGTTCCTGCACGCCGGCGCGCTGGACATGCGGATGTGGACGCCGCAGGTCGCTGGGTTCGACGCCGGGTGGACGGTGGTACGGACGGACGCGCGCGGGCACGGGGCGTCGTCGACACCGGACCGCCCTTTTCGTCAGTGCGACGACATCGCCGCTGTGACCAGCGATCTCGGGCTCGGGCCCGCGGTGCTCGTCGGGGTGTCGATGGGCGGTGCCGCTGCGGTCGACACGGCTCTGGAGCACCCGGCGCTCGTCGCGGGCATCGTCGTCATCGGCGCCGGGGCGACCGGGCACGCCGGCCGCGACGACGAGCTCTTCGTCGACCCGTGGACGCGCGAACGGCTGCGCAGGCTCGCGTCCGCCGCCGCGGCCGGCGACCCGGCGGCGTGGACCGAGACGTTCGTCGAGATCAATCTCGCCGGCCCGCAGCGCCCGCTGACCCGCGTCGACCCGGTGCTCGTCGACGAGGTCCGGCGCATGATCACCGACACCCTGGTGACGCACGCGGCCGGACTCGGTGTGCTCCCGGAACCCGTCACCGACGCGCCCGCCCGCATCGCGGAGATCACCGTCCCGGTGTTGGGGATCGCCGGCGCGCTCGACTCGCCCGACCACCTGCGCATGGTGAGCGAGCTGGTCGACGGCGTCGACCGCGGTCGCCTGGAGATCATCGAGGGCGCGGCGCACCTGCCGAACCTCGAACAGCCCGCAGCGTTCGACGCGGTGCTGCGGGGCTTCCTCGACGAGGTGGCGGCGGCGCGGGTGGGGTGAGCGGGGAGTGGTCCCGACACACGCTGGTAGGTGTATCCGGACCGGATCGTCGTGAATCGGGGGCGCGTGAGGTCTTCATTCGGCACGAGGTTCATCAGCAACCTGGCAACGCAGCTGGACAGGGGAACCTATCCGCTGGTGGGGGTCGGCCTGCTCACCGCGTTCGCGACGATGTTCCAGGACCTCGTCTTCGCGCACAACGACATCCCCATCGGTTTGGCGGCCGTGGCGATGCTGGTGGCGGCTTTGTTCTTCTGGGGCGCCGGTGCCGCGAGGGCCAAGGAGCTCGGCCACGAGCGGGCGTCGCCGTACCAGTTCTCGGGCGTCCTGCTCCGGCGGTACACGCTTCTTTTCGCGGCGCCGCCACTGGCTGCCGTGCTCATCACGTCGTGCGCGTTCCTCGTTCTCGGCGCGACGGGGACGGTCGGGCCCGCGTCGATCACGGGTGGTTTTCCCGGTGCTCGTGCGGTGGAGCGGAGCCACTGGCCGCTCCTGGTCTTCGACCTGGTCGTCGGTCTGCTGATCAGCATCGCCGTGTTCGTCACTGTGCGGGAGCTCCTGCTGCGAGGCTCCCGGCTGCGGTGGTACCTGCCGCCGCTCGGCGTCGTCTCCTGGGGGCTGACGGTGGTGATCGGCTACCAGTTCGGCGTCATGATCGTCGCCGGGGTGCAGGGCAACGACCGGGACTGGGTGCTCTCGATGGTGCCCGTGCAGTGGGTCCTGTGCGTCATCGTCGGGGTGGCGGCCGTGCTGATCGTCCGGACGGACTCGCAGGCCACTCAGTGACCCGCCCGCAGCGTCGCCGCCACCACCGGCCACGGCCGTCCCGGCTCGACCAGCACCACGTCCGCCCGTGCGCCGGGGACCAGCGCGCCGCGGTCGTCGAGCCCGGCGACCTCCGCGCCGCCGGACGTGACCAGCGCGACCGCGGCCGGTAGCAGCAGCACGCCGTTCCCGGCGAGCAGGAAGGCGGCCGCGACCAGCCCGGACGGCAGGTAGTCCGAGGCCAGCGCCGTGAGCAGCCCGCGGGAGGCGAGCTCGGCGGCCGAGACGTTCCCGGAGTGCGATGCGCCGCGCAGCACGTTCGGCGCGCCGGCGACGACGGGCAGCCCGCGTTCCCGCGCGGCCGTCGCGGCCTCCAGCGTGGTCGGGAACTCGGCGACGGTGCCGCCGCGCTCGATCAGGTCGTCGATCTCCGCCTTGCTGGCCGGGTCGTGCCCGAGCAGCCGGATCCGGCCCTCCGCCGCCACCTCGCCGAGCCAGCGCAGCGACTCGTCGCGGACGTCGAGCCGGCCGTCGCGCTCCGCCGTGAGCCGGTCGACGTGCTCGCGCGCCTGCTCCTCCGACAACCCTCTGGTGCCGGCGACGAACCGCTCGTAGTACGCGCGGTCGGCGTACTGGCCGATGCCTGGCGTGTGGTCCTCGTGCGAAACCAGTGCCCTCGTGCCGGTGAACCCGGCCAGTCGCTCCTGGAGCGCCGCGAGCCCCTCGGGTGAACGCACGTCAAGCCGGTGCAGGATCCGGTGGTCGACGGGCCCCGCTCCGCGCGCGGCCACCATCTCGCACATGGTGTGCGCCGTCTCGACCGAACGGACACCGTTGCGCGAGAGCCCGATCGGCACCCCCGCCTCGAACGCGGCGCCGTGGAAGACGGTGGTCACGCCGGCCGACCGCAGCTTGCCCTCGAACGAGAGCAGCGCGAACTCCCACGGTACCGGAGCTCCCGGACGTGGCATGACCTCCTTCTCCAGCCCGTCGGAGTGCACGTCGACGATCCCGGGCAGGCACAGCAGCCCGGCGCCGTCGACGTCGCAGCTCGACCCGGACGGGTGCTCCGCCACCTCGGCGATCGCGCCGTCGCGGACCACGAGCCGCGCGTCGTCGAGCACCCTGTCGGGCAGCACCGCGCGGACGTGCCCGAGCACGTAGTCCGCCGGCGGCGCGGCTAGGGACCACGAGGTGGTGGCCGGGCGCGTCATGATGCAACCTCCAGTGCTGGTCCGGTGCGGATCACCCGTCCGGCGGTCAACTCGACGACCCGGGTGGCGAGCCTGCTGATGGCCTCGGCGTCGTGGAACACCGCCAGCACGGCGACGCCGCTCGCGGCCAGACCCGCGATCCGGGAGAGCGCCAGCTCGCGGTTGGCCGGGTCGAGCGCCGACACCGGCTCGTCGAGCAGCAGCAGCCGCGGCGGCGCGACGGTGCCGGCGGCGAGGTTGATCCGCTGCCGCTCGCCGCCCGAGAGCACACCGCAGTCGACGTCCCACAGCGCCTCCTCCAAGCCGACGGCCCGCAGCGCGACCGCCGCCGCCTCCCGCGCGGCGTCCCGGTCGAGCCCGCGCCGCCGCGCCGACGCGGCCACGACCTCGAGCGGGCCCGTCCGGGGTGGCGCCGAGAGGAACTGCGAGACGTAACCCAGCTCGCGCCCGCGCAGCCGGGCCATGGCCCGGTCGGGCAGCGTGGTCAGCTCTACGCCGTCGAGCGAGACGCTGCCGGCGTCGGGCAGGTAGCTGCGGTAGACGCACCGCAGCAGGCTCGACTTGCCGGCGCCGCTGGGCCCGGCGAGCGCGACGTGCTCACCGGCGGCGACGTCGAGATCGACCCCGTCGAGCGAGACGACCGTCCGGCCGTCGATGGTGTGCAGGGTGAAGGTCTTGCGCAGGTTCCTGATCCTGAGCACGGTCACCTCCTCGCGGCGGCGACGAGCCGCTGGGTGTAAGGGTGGTGCGGGTCGGCGAAGAGCTGGTCGGTGAGGCCGTGCTCGACGACCCTGCCCAGCTGCATCACGACGGCCCGCTCGGTGAGGGTCTCGATGACGGCGAAGTCGTGGCTGACGACGACGGCGGCGACATCGCGCTCGGCGAGCAGCCCGCGCAGCAGGTCGAGCACCCCCGCGGCGACGGAGGCGTCGAGCCCGGTGGTCGGCTCGTCGAGCAGCAGCAGCGCCGGGTCGGTGGCGAGCGCCTTCGCGATCTGCACCCGCTGGCGCATCCCGCCGGAGAACGTCTTGACCGGGTCGTCCATGCGCGAGAGCGGCACCTCGACGCGGTCGAGCAGCTCGGCCGCCCGCTGCCGGATCGCGTGGTAGCTGCGCCAGCCCGCCGCGGTCAGCCGCTCGGCGATGTTGCCGCCCGCGCTGACGTTCAACGACAGCCCGGCCGACGGATCCTGCTGCACGTAGCCGAGCACGTCGACCCGCAGCTTGCGGCGGGCCGCGGCGTCGAGGGTGAACAGGTCGGTCGCGCCGGCGTCGACCGCGGCGAGGTGCAGCACACCCGCGGTCGGCGACTCCTCCCCGACGAGGCAGCGCAGCACGGTCGACTTGCCGGAGCCCGACTCACCGATCAGCCCGACGGCCTCACCAGGGGCGACGTCGAACCCGACGTCCCAGGCCGCGACGATCGCGCCGGTCGTCGGGCTGATCGCGGTGCCGTGCTCCGGCCCGGTGCCCGCGACCGCGTCGGCGCCGCCGAGGCCGTGCACCTTGCCGAGCCCCGCGACCTGCAACGTCCACTCCGCGGCAGACACAACCGGTCGCCGCGCCGGTTCCGGGCGCGCCACCAGGGTCACCGGGGCGGCGGTGCGCACGCGCCGCGCCGGGTCGGGGAGCAGGTGCAGCGGCGCCTGCTTCGCGTGGGCTTCGAGGTCGGCGTCGCCCTCGGCGACCCGCGCGCACCACTCGGTGTCGCTGCAGATCGTGCGCCCGCCGCCGCCTTCGACGAGGAACGTGTCGGACGAGCCGCAGAGCGCGCACTGCTGCTCGTGGCCGCCCTCCACCTCGAACGGCACGTCGTCGAAGGTCAGCGGCTCGACGTCGGTGTCCGGCGGCACCGCGTAGATCCGCTTCTCGCGGCCGGCGCCGAACAGGCTCAGGTGCGGGGAGCGGTGCAGCCGGGGCACGTCCCAGCGCGGGATCGGCGTGGTCGCCATGACGTACCGCCCGTCGACGAGCACCGGGTAGCCGGTGGAGCGGGTGATCACGCCGTTGCGCACGAGGTCCTCGTACAGGCTGACCCAGATCGCGGCGTAGTCGCCTTCGGCGTGCATGCGGTCGCACTCGGCGGTGGAGCGCTCGACGCCGCGCAGCGGCTCGGGCACCGGCACCTGCAGCACCAGCACGTGCTCGGCCGTGAGCGGCTGCTCGGGCACGCGGTGGCGGGTCTGGATCACCGTGGCGTCGCGGCTGTCGGTGCTCTCCTCGCAACCCTCCGTCCCGGCGATCATGCGGCGCAGGTTGGTGGCGTTGACCCCGGCGTCGTCGCCCTGGTCGATCACCTTGACGGTGTCGGGCTCGCCGATCACGGCCAGCGTGACCTGCAGGCCGCCCGAGCCCCACCCGCGCGCCACGGGCATCTCCCGCGACCCGAACGGCACCTGGTAGCCGGGCACGCACACCGCGGTGAGCGTCGCTCGACGGATCTCGCGGCGCGCACCGTCGTCGAGCAGCCCGGCCCGGCCGGCGGAGTCGTCGATCTCGGAGAGCAGTTCGGTGATCATCGGCAGTCCCTTCCCAGCGGGTCGGTCGCGCGCACCCGCTCACCGGTCGTGCGCACCGCGAGCTTGCGGTCGACCATCGACCGGAACGTGACGTAGTGGGGCAGCTTCAGGTGTTCCAGGAAGCCGCCGGAGTCGAGCCCGTCGATCGTCAGCAGCAGCACCTGCTCCAGCGAAGCGCCGAAACGGCGGCAGGCGACGTCGAGGTTGGCCATCGCGATCGACTTGCGCTCGTTGTGCCCGAAGCACAGGCCGTAGCCGAGGTCGAAGCGGGCGCGGTCCTCCTCGGCGCCGTCGAGGTCCTCGAGCGCCTCGGTCTCGGTTGCGCGGAACGTCCCGATGCGCACCGGGCGGCCGGTGTGCGGGTGGCGCACCCGCAGCGGCAGCCGCCCGTGGCGGACCTCGCCGAGCGTGACCTCGTGGATGTTGCCGTCGGGGCCCAGTATCGAGCGGTACCAGAGCCCGACCAGCGCACCCGTCTCCGCGCGGGCCATGCTCGCCAGCACCGCGGAGCGCGGCGCCGGCGGGCGGGCCGGGCGGCGGGTGACGTCGAACGGCTCCGGGTCCGCGCCCGTGCGGTGGTCGACCAGCAGGTCCATCTCGCGCAGCATCGCGGAGAACCGGCGGGGGCGGCGCTCACCGTCGGCCTGCGCGACCGGAGCGGGCACCTGCCCGTTCGGCGACGGCGGACCGTCCGGCCGCTCCAGCAGCCGTCCCGTGTAGTCGGAGGTGCGGCCGAGCAGCTGCGGTCCGTCCGGGGTGCGGTGGGCCGGCACGATCCGGCGCAGCACCACCATCTCGTCGGGGTCGACGGGCTCGCTGCGGGCCAGCCGCGGCAGCGTGGACCGGTGCGCCCGGACCAGGTGCGCAGCCTCCAGCGTGTCGCCCTCGGCCTGGCGGAACGCGTGCGCGGCCGTCGGCTCGTCGTAGAGGCCGGCCTCGCCCATCACGCGGTCGACGGCCAGCCGGAACCGTGCGGTGATCTGCTCGGTGCCGGCCCACGGGACGGGCGCGTGGTCGCGCTCGTGCCGGACGTGCCGCTCGGCGGCCAGGATCGCCTCCAGCCCGCCGCGGGCGCCGGAGTACCCCATGTCAGACCTCCTCCGTCGTCGTGCTGCGCGGGATGCCGATGCAGCCGCCGTCGGGGGTGACGAGCAGTAGGTCGGCGCCCGCCGGGAACTCGGCCACCGCACGGGCCGCCGGCCAGCCGCCGGGGAGCCCGACCGGGCCGATCACCACCTCGTCGCGGACCCCCGGGCCACGCAAGCGCACCTGCGGGCCACCTGACAGCGCGTCGACCGCGAGCGTGACGAGCGCGGCCTCCTCCGGCGCCGCCGCCCGCCCGACCCGCACCGACCGCAGCTCGTCCAGCGTCACCGGGCGCAGCGCGGCGACCAGCCGGGCGTCGGGAAGCCGGACGAGCGGCGCGGACGTCGCGGTAGCGACGACGTCCCCCCACTCGCCCTCCCCGAGAACACACACCGGGGTATCAAGATCGGCAAGCGCCAGCGTCGCCAGCAACGCCGGGGGTGTGCCAGGAAAGCCACTTTCCTGTCCCCACGTGCCAGGAAAGTGGCTTTCCTGGCACTCCCCGTCGGCGAGCCGGGCCGGAGTGCCCGGGCGGGCGAATGCGTCGAGGACCGTGCGGAACGTCTGCTGTGACTCGCGCGCCGCCGTCCTCACGCCAGCTCCTCGAACGCCACGACGGTCGGTGCGAGCGCCGCCCACTCCGCCGCCTCCGCGGCGGCGGAACGTGCCGCCACCCTTCGGCACAGCTCGGCGACCGCGCCCGCGAGCGGCCGGCCCGCGTTCGCCTCCGCGTCGCAGACGGCGGCGGCGAGCACGGCGGCGCGGTCGTCGCCGAGGCGCATCGACCAGCCGCGCACGCCGTCCAGCTCGACCTCGGCGCGGCACGCCAGCACGTCGCCGAGCAGGAAGCGTTCCCGCGCGACCGGCTCGACGACCTGTGTCGCGACGCAGCCGACCTCCGGCGCGACGACGACCCGCAGGTCGGCCCCGTCGGCGAGGCTGCGGTCGGCCAGCTCCACCAGCTCGGCCCGCTCGGCGAGCGCGAGCAGTTCTGCCCGTTCCTCAGGTTGCACTGCTACTCCCCAGTTCGACGACCACACGAAGCGCGTCCGCACGCATCCACCCGCTGCTGCACATCACCGGCGCGCCCGCGGCGCCGTCCCGGCTCATGCTTTCCACCAGCCACACCGGCACCGACGCCTCCAGCTCCAGCCCGGCGAGCACGTCGGGCGGCGGGACGTCGAGGCTCACCCGCGTCCACGCCCGCACCGGCTCGACCCGCGCGACCTGCCGAAGCACCAGGTCGAGCGACTCGGCGGCGTGCATCGCGGCGCCCAGCTCCGGAACGGTCGCGACGGGCACCCACTCGTGCGAGCACGACGCCAGCAGGTCGTCGATGTAGGAGACGCGCTGCAGCCGGTGCGCCGGTGTCCCGGCCGGGAGCTGCAGTCGCGCCGCGATGTCGTCCGGCAGCCCGACGACGTCGACCCCACGCACCACCGAGCGCGGGCGCGCACCGGCCGCCGACACCGTCTCGTGCCACGACGGGCGCCGGTCCTGCGAGATGACGTAGTCGATGCGCCGGTTCACGAACGTCCCCGCGCCCTGCACGCGGCGGACCAGCAGCCGCCGTTCCAGCTCCTGCAGCGCCGCCCGCGCCGCGGCGCGCCCGACGTCGAACCGGCGGGTGATGTCGTGTTCCCCTGCGACCCGGGTGCCGGGTGGCAGCCCGACGAGCTCGGCGGCGAGCTCGTCGGCGATGTCGAGGTAGCGGATCACGCGACCGACCATGCAGCCCAGAGTTGTCCGGACAACTCCGTCAATGCAAACGGGTTGGGGGCGCCGGGTGAATCCGGCTGGCAGTTGTCACGCGATCTGCAGTTGCCGGCTATCCGCCCGGAACCGTCGTACCCCGTTCCACCTGCTGTAACCCGCCGGACCGCCGGGCACCACCGTCGGGGGAGAGGGTCTGGCCCCATGACCCCCTCCCTGCGCCGTGTGCTTCCCGCGGCGGCGGCCGCACTGCTGGCGATCACGCTCGCCGCGTGCGGCGAGAGCGCCTCGACGGCCGGCGGCGCCGGCTCGGCCGACCCCGAGACGCTCGTTTTCGCCTCCGTGCCCAGCGAGCAGTCGGCGAGCCTCCAGGAGGACTACAAGCCGATCCTGGACATGCTCGCGAAGGAGACCGGCAAGAAGGTCGAGTTCCGGCAGGCGACCGACTACGCCGCCGTCATCGAGGGCCAGATCTCCGGCCAGATCCAGATCGCCCAGTACGGGCCGCTCTCCTTCGTCCTCGCGCAGAGCAAGGGGGCGAAGATCATGCCGGTGGGGGCGCAGGTCAAGACGAAGGGCGAGAAGCCCGGCTACCAGTCCTACGGCATCACCAAGGCCGGCTCGGGCATCACCTCGCTGAAGGACTTCGCCGGCAAGAAAGTCTGCTTCGTCGACCCGAACTCGACGTCCGGGTTCCTCTACCCGACGGCGGGCCTGCTCGAAGCGGGCGTCGACCCGAAGACCGGCATCACGCCGGTGATGGCCGGCGGGCACGACTCTTCGGTGCTGGAGGTCAAGGCCGGGCGCTGCGACGCCGGGTTCGCCTACGACACGATGGTCGACACCCAGCTGGTCGCGAAGGGTGAGATCACACCCGGCGAGATCTCGACGGTATGGAAGTCCGAGGCCATTCCCGGCTCGCCGGTCGCCATCGGCACGGGCCTCTCGCCGGAGCTGCAGGTGAAGCTGACCGACGCCTTCCAGCACAAGGCCAACAGCGACTACCTGCTCGCCAACAAGTTCTGCACCGGCGAATGCAAGATCGGCGACGAAGGTGTCTGGGGCTACGCGGCGGTCGACAACGCCTTCTACGACCCGATCCGCAAGGTCTGCGAGCTCACGAAGAACCAGAACTGCACCGAAGCATGAGCCCCGCTGCCGTGGTCGAGCTGACCGGCGTCACCAAGCGGTTCGGGCCCGACGTCCTCGGGCTCGACGACGTCTCGCTCTCCGTCGCGGCGGGCGAGGTCGTGGTGCTGCTCGGGCTCTCGGGCTCCGGGAAGTCGACGTTGCTGCGGCACGTCGACGGGCTGCAGATGCCCACGTCGGGCGGTGTCCGGGTGCTGGGCGTCGACGTGCCGACGGCGGGTGGACGCGAGCTGCGCATGCTGCGGCGGCGGATCGGCTTCGTCTTCCAGCAATTCGACCTGGTCGGCAGCCGCACCGTGCTGGAGAACGTCTGCACCGGCGCGCTGGGCCGGCTGCGGGGTCCCCGGCTCGGGCTGCCGACCTACCCCCGTGGGCTGCGCCGCGAGGCGCTGGAGCACCTGGACCGCGTGGGCCTTGCCGACCGCGCCTTCCAGCGCGCCGACACGCTCTCCGGTGGGCAGCAGCAGCGCGTCGCGGTGGCCAGGGCGCTCATGCAGCGACCTGAGGTGCCGCTCGCCGACGAGCCGGTCGCGTCGCTCGACCCGGAGTCGTCGGCGCAGGTCATGGACCTGCTCAAGACGATCAGCCGGGAGAACTCGCTGACCGTGCTGTGCAGCCTCCACCAGGTCGACCTCGCGCTCGGCTGGGGCGACCGGATCGTCGGGCTGCGCACC
This sequence comes from Pseudonocardia sp. TRM90224, assembly GCF_021245725.1. Lineage (GTDB taxonomy): Bacteria > Actinomycetota > Actinomycetes > Mycobacteriales > Pseudonocardiaceae > Pseudonocardia. The sequence continues at coordinate 89,140 of NZ_JAJGSX010000035.1, forward strand.
GGGCGCACCGTGCTCGACCTGCCGACCGACGGGCTCGACCGCGACCAGGTGATGGCCGTCTACTCGCGGGTCGGCGCCGACGCGAGCGCGTTGCTGACGACAGCGGGATGACGGAGCGTCTTGCGGCCCGGCCGTCGACCGGTTCGACGGCCGCAATGGTGGTGCTGCTCGCGCTGCTGGCCACGGCGGTGTGGGCGTTCGCCGACCTGCGGATCAACGTGGCGACGTTCGTCGACGGCGCGGCGCGGGCCGCCGAGTTCGCGGAGCGGACGTTCCCGCTCGACTTCCCGCCGCCGGGCGAGATCCTGCGGCTGTGCGGGCAGACGCTCGCGATCGTCGTTCTCGCGACGCTGCTCTCCACGATCCTGTCGGTGCCTCTCGCGCTGCTCGCGGCCGCCAACACCACCCCGGCGCGCTCGGCCCGGTTCGGCGCCCGCGCGCTGATCGTCGTCGCCAGGGCGGTGCCCGACGTCGTGCTGGCGATCGTGTTCGTGCGGGTGTTCGGCATCGGCGCGCTCACCGGCGTGCTCGCGATGGGCCTGCACTCCATCGGGATGATCGGCAAGATGTACGCCGACGCGATCGAGCAGATCGACGACGGCCCGCCGACGGCGCTGCGCGCGACGGGCGCCACGCGGCTGCAGCAGATCGCGGGTGGGGTGCTGCCGCCCGTCCTGCCCGCGTTCGTCGCGGTCGGGCTGCACCGGCTCGACATCAACTTGCGGGTCTCGGTGGTGCTCGGCTTCGTCGGGGTCGAGGGCATCGGCTACGCGATCGCGGAGTCGCTGCGGGTGCTCGACTACCAGCGCGGGATCGCGCTCGCGCTCGTCGTGCTCGGGCTCTGCATCGTCGTCGAGCTGATCTCGGGCGCCATCCGCACCGCGCTGCTCGGCCGTGGCGAGCGCACCCGCTTTGCGCGGAAGCCGGCGCCGCGCAACGACGAAGAGCTGGGCGTCGACGCCGATCTGACCCGTGACCCGCGGTTGCGTTCGGCGGCCGCGCTCGTCGAGGGCCTGGTCAGCCCGCCGTGGACCGCGCGCCGGATCTCGTCCACCGCGTATGGGCTGGTCACGGCGTTGGTCGTGGTCGCGTCGATGTCGGCGTCGGGGGTGGCGCCGCTGGAGCTCCTCGGCGCGCTGCCGCGGGTCGTCGCCGGCTTGGGGCTGTTCTTCCCGCCCGACGGCGGCGGGATCCTCGCGTTGCTGTTCGCCGAGCTGCTCGTCACGATCAAGATTGCGCTGGCCGCCACCCTGATCGGGGTGGTGCTCTCGCTGCCGATCGGGGCGCTCGCCGCGCGGAACGTCGCGCCGTCGCCGCAGATCGCGCAGGCGGCCCGGCTGGTCATCCTGACCATCCGCGGCATCCCCGAGCTGATCCTCGCGATCGTCTTCGTGGTGATCACCGGCCTCGGTGAGGTCGCGGGCGCCGTGGCGCTCGGCGTCGGCGCGGTCGGGCTGCTCGGCAAGCTGGTCGCCGACTCGCTGGAAGAGGTCGACCCCGGGCCGGAACGTGCGCTCACGGCGACCGGGGCGACCCGCACGCAGGTGTTCTTCGCCGCGACCGTGCCGGCCGGTGTGCGCGCGCTCGTCGCGCACGTGCTCTACCTGCTCGACACGAACATCCGCGCGGCGACGCTCCTGGGCATCGTCGGCGCCGGCGGCATCGGCTTCTACCTGCTCAACGCGTCGCGGGTGCTGGAGTTCGGCGTCGTGACCACGATCCTGCTGATGGTGTTCTGCACCGTCATGCTCGTCGAGCTGCTGGCGATCTGGCTGAGAGGGAGATTCTGATGCTGCGCGAGACCGTCCGCGCCGACCTGCTGGCGATGGCCGACCTGCCCTATGACGGCGAGGACGTCGACCAGCTCACCCACGCGCTGCAAGCCGGTGCGCTCGCCGTAGAGGCCGGGGCGCGGCCCGCGCTCGTCGCGGCCGCGCTGCTGCACGACGTCGGCCGGCTCCCGCACGTGGAGGCCGCCCTGCCGGCCGCGCCCCACGAGCGGGCCGGCGCCGCGTACGTCACCCGGCTGCTGGGCCAGGAGGTCGGCTGGCTGGTCGGCTCGCACGTGCTGGCCAAGCGGGCGCTCGTCGCAACCGACCCGGACTACCTGGCGCTGCTCTCGCCGACGTCGGTGCGCACGCTGCGGGAGCAGGGCGGGCCCGCCGCCGGCGACGAGGTCGAGCGCTTCCTGCGCCACCCGCTCGCCGCCGACGCCATGGCGCTGCGGCGCTGGGACGACGGCGCCAAGGATCCGTCAGCCCCGACCCCGTCGCTCGAGGCGCTGCTGGACGCGGCCCTGCCCGCTGACGCTGCTTGACCGGTCGGGCTCACGCGTCGCGAGACGGCCGGAGCGACGGGCGGCTGGTTCTTCGGTCCCGCAAGGTCCGGATCGAACCAACCGTGGCCGCGGCGAGGACTGGATGCGTGCGATCTGCACGCGAGGGCAGCAAAGCCACTTTCCGGCCCTCACAGGGCAGGAAAGTGGCTTTCCTGCCCTCCTCAACCCCGGGGTGAGCGTCGGCGATTCATCTGACGATCACTTCCGGCCCCGTGAGGGCCTGAGCCCGGCTTTCCTGCCTTCCGCGCGAGCGGCTCAGCAGCGCCCCGGCCCCGACGACCATGATCGCCGCCGTTGCACCGTGGACACCGAGGCCGGCGAGCGGGCTGCCGTCGCGGCTCAGCACGATCACGGCGTCGCCGAACGGGATCGTGCTGAACGCGAGGAGTGCCAGCCCGACCGTCCGGCGCCGGTCGGGGCCCCTGACCGCGGCCAGGAGCGTCAACATGACCAGGCCGGCCCCGACGTCGCGCACGCCCTTCACCGCCAGGTAGGGGTCGTCGGCCGGCGGCGCCGGCACACCGAAGCCTGCGCCGGCGCCCGCCGGGTCGGCGAGGAACCAGGCGCCGATGCCGAGGATCCCGACCCCGATCGCTCCGGCGATGGCATAGCCCAACTTCGTACGCATCTGTTCTCCTAGCGTTGCTAGCTCCTAGGTCGATGCTAGCTATAGCGATGTGCGAAAGTCTAGCGATGCTACGATCCAGTTCGTGGCCATCCAGGAGCGACGCGAACGCCAGCGTGCCGAGCGACACCAGCGGATCGTCGAAGCTGCGCGAGCGATCGCAGAGGCGGAGGGCTGGGCTGCGGTCACCACCCGCCGGCTCGCCGAGCGCATCGAGTACAGCCAGCCGGTGCTCTACGGCCACTTCCCCGGCGGCAAGGAGGCGATCTCCTCCGCGGTGGCGCTGCAGGGCTTCGGCGAGCTCGCGGACAGACTCGGAGCCGGCGTCGCCGCGGCGCCCGATCCGGCTGCCGGACTCGTTGCGATGGCCGAGGCGTACCTGCGCTTCGCCGAGGAGAACGCGGCGGTCTACGAGGCCATGTTCACCATGCCCAGCGAGCTCACGTTCGCCGCCCCGGAGACACCTCCCGCGCTGCAGGCAGGGTTCCAGGTGCTGCGCGACACGCTGGGGGCCGCGACCGGCGAGACCGACCTCGCTGTCCGTACCGAGCTGGCGTGGAGCACCTTGCACGGGCTTGCGACGCTCACGGCGGCGCGACGCGTCCGGCCCGAGGACGCCCGGACCCGGCTGGACCTCCTGGTCGCCCAGTGGCAGGCCACTCATACCTGAGATGACACAAATTTCCGTCATCTCAGTCATTTCGGGGTAGCCTGGCCCGCGTGACCGAACCGTCCGAGCTCGCCTTCGCCGATGAGGCCGGTCGCTACTTCGCAAGGCAGCACGGCCTGCCACCCATGACCGGTCGGGTGATCGGGTGGCTGATGCTCTGCGAGCCGCAGCTGCAGACGATCGCCGAGCTCGCGGAGGCGCTCAGGGCCAGCCGCACCGCGGTGACCAGCGCCGTCGCCGTGCTGGAGTCGTGGGAGTGGGTGCAGCGGTCGCGGGCGGCCGGCGAGCGCGTCGACCGCGTCGGCCTCTCGCCCGGCGTGTGGATGCGCCAGCTGGACAACCCGGCCGAGTACACGGCGTTCGGCGCGCTCGCGCAGCGAGGGCTCGACGCGCTGGCCGACGCGCCGAGCGACCGCCGGGCGCGGCTCGTGGAGATGGCCGCCTTCGCCGAGTTCCTGGCCGAACGGATGCCCGCGCTCGGGGCCGAGTGGATGGCTCGCCGCGATGCCTTGCGTGCGCATCATGAGGAGGACCGATGAGGTTCGATCATGCACGCTGGGAGGCCCGGTTCGACGAGCTGCGCGCCGACCACCACGTCCCGGGCGCCACGCTGGCCGTGCTCGCCGAAGGTGAGATCCACGAGCTGGCCAGTGGGGTGTTGCACCGCGGCACGGGGGTCGCGGCGACGCCGGACTCGGTGTTCCAGTCCGGTTCGATCGCCAAGATCTACACCGCGACGCTGGTGATGCAGCTGGTCGATGCAGGCCTCTTGGAGCTCGACACCGCGGTGTCGGACGTCCTGCCGGAATCCGGGATCACCGCGACCGTCCGCCAGCTGCTCAGCCACACCAGCGGCCTCGCCGCCGACTTCACGCTCGACACCGGTCGCGGTGACGACTGCCTCGCCCGCTACGCGGACGCCTGCGTCGGCGTCGGCCTCGACTGCCCGCCCGGCGTGCTGGCCTCTTACTGCAGCACCGGATACAACCTGCTCGGCAGGGTCGTCGAAGTGCTGACCGGTCAGACCTGGGACGACGCGCTCCAGGACCGGCTGCTGACGCCGCTCGGCCTATCGCACTCGATGACGTTGCCGGAGCAGGCGCTGCGGTTCCGGGTGGCGATGGGCACATGGGCGAGCTGGGCCACGACCCGGAGCCGGCGCCGGTGTGGGACTTCCTGCCGCGCTCGGCAGGCCCGTCAGGCCGGATGCTGGTGACTGCCGGCGACGTCGTCCGCTTCGCACGGATGCACCTCGATGGCAGTCGCGTGCTCACGCCGGGGTCCGTCGCGGCGATGCAGCGGCATGCCGTCGACACGCCCGACCGGTGGTCGTTCGGCACCGACGGCTGGGGCCTGGGCTGGGCGCTCTACGACTGGGACGGTGTGCGCGGGTACGGCCACGACGGCTCGTCGATCAGTCAACTCTCCTACCTGCGGGTTGTGCCGGAGGCCGGTGTGATCGCCGTGCTGCTGACCAACGGCGGCGGCGCGCATCAGCTCTGCACCGCGCTGTTCGGAGAGGTGCTCGGTGAGCTCGCCGGCGTGCGGCTCCCCGACACCTTCCGGCCCCCGACCCGTCCGGTTGCGGTGGACATCAACCGGTGGGTAGGCACGTACGAACGCGAAGGCGTGATCCTCACCGTCAGCGAGGCCGACGGGGTCGCGGGTGTCAGGTTCGAGCCGACGGGCGCCATAGCCGACTTCTCGCCTCCGCTCGACCTCGACCTCGTGCCCGTCACGGAGACCCTCTTCGCCGCGCCAGGCCAGGGCGTCATGAACGCCGAGTGGATCCCCGTGACCTTCACCCGGCTGCCCGACGGCACCGACGGTGTCTACTTCGGGATGCGGATCGCGCTCAAACTTCCTCGAGGAGACGTGTGAACACCCCTGCGGAGATCATCGGTCGGTCCCGTCTCGACCGGGCCCCGCTCGGTGCCCTGCCCGAGGCGCATCGACCCGTCGACGTGGTCGACGGCTACCGCGTGCAGGACGCCGTGCACGCATACCTGACGTCCGAGGGGCACGGTGGGCTCGTCGGCTACAAGATCGGCTGCACGACGCCGGTGATGCAGGCCTTCCTCGACATCGCGCATCCGTGCGCCGGTGGGATCTTCGCGAGCACCGTCCGGACGGGCGAGATCGCGATGGCCGACTTCGTCAGGGTGGGCGTCGAGTGCGAGCTCGCGGTGCGGCTCGGTGCCGATCTCGGCGGCGAGGTGACGCTCCTGGAGGCCGCCGGCGCGGTCGGCGCGTGCATGGCCGCGATCGAGCTGGTGGACGACCGCTACGTCGACTTCACGACGCTGGGCGCGCCGACACTGATCGCGGACGACTTCTTCGGCGCCGGGTGCGTCATCGGGCCGGAGAACACCGGCTTCGACCCGACCGAGCTGCGTTCCGTCACCGCGTCCATGTCGGTCGACGGTGAGCGGGCCGGCGAGGGCGCCGGGACGGACGTGCTCGGCGACCCGTTGAACGCGCTGGTGTGGCTCGCCGGTGTCAGGCAGCTCCGCCGCGGGCAGATCGTCCTGCTCGGCAGCGTCGTGAAGACGGCGTGGCTCGACGGCCCGGCGGAGGTCGTGGTGTCGAACCAGCAGCTCGGTGACGTCACCGCCCGCTTCGTCTGATCGCCTGGTTCAGGCGACGCGTGGTCTTCGGCGTGGGACTTGCTCGGGGTCGACGTATCTGGGCGGAATGAATTCCGGTTGCCCATCCGCTATTCGCACGATCCATTCGGTGGCATGGATTTC
>NZ_JAJGSX010000036.1 GCF_021245725.1 Pseudonocardia sp. TRM90224
TCGCCGTATCCGCGCGCCTTGCGAGGACACCGCCTGGACGTCGCTCGCTACGGCCCCAGTCGTTCAGGACCCTCCTGCGCGACGAACCCGCCGGCGAGCGCGCCGATCGCGGAGCCGCCGATGGAGAAGAGGAAGTACCCGCTGTTCACGCGGCCGCGGAGGGCGTCGCGCACCACCCGTTGGCGCCAGGACGTGATGATCACGCCGAGGACGCTGCCGTGCGCGCCGAAGACGACGAGCGTGACCATCGCGGCCCACGGTGCGGTCACCAGCGCGAACGAGAGGTGCGTGCACGTCTCGATCACCAGTCCCGCCCGCACCAGTGCCGACGCGCCGAACCGCTGCTGCAGCCGGGCCGCGGCGGCCGTGCCGATGAGCCCACCGACAGCGAGCGCGGCGAGCAACACCCCGAACCCGATCTCGTCGAGCCCGAGCCGCTCCCGCGTAGAGCACGAGGATGCCGAACGCGGCCATGAGCGTGACGTTCATGAAGCACAGGCAGACGGCGAACATCCGCAGCACCCGATGGCCGAACAGGCTCCGCACCCCGACTGCGATGTCATGTCGCATCGAGCCGCGAATCGGGCTCCGGCACGAGCCCGGTCGGTCGGCGGCGCGACCCGCAGCGTCGCGATCAGCAGCGCGGCGAGCGCGAAGGACGCGGCGTTCACCCCGAACGGGATCGCCGCGGCGATGACGAACAGCGCGGCTCCGAGCGGCGGCGCGACGAGCTGGTTGAGCACGATCGTCGAGGCGTGGAGCCGGGCGTTGGCCCGAGGCAGTTGATCCGGCGCGACCATCGACGGGATCAGCGAGGAGACGGCGTTGTCGGCGAGCGTCTCCAGCGTCCCGAGCACGAACAACGTCGCGTAGACGATCGCGACGTTCGCCTACTCCGTGGCGACCGCGATCGTCAGCCCTGCGACAGCCGCCGCGCGCACGATGTTGGCCAGCACCACGATCCGGCGCCGGTCCCACCGGTCGACGAAGACCCCGGCCGGCAGGGAGAACAGCAGCCACGGCAGCTGCTGCACGAATAACGCGCCCGCCACCAGCGCCGGGTCGGACGTCATCGAGGCGAGCAGCAGCGGCCCGGCCGCGAGCGCAACGCCGTCGCCGATGTTGGAGATGCTTCCGGCCGTCCACAGGCGGGTGAAGTCGCCGCCGAGCGGTCTGGCCCCCATCGAACGAGCGTCGCGGACGGTGGCGGTCGCGGCAACGGGATTCGAATCCGGACCGACCGGGTATGCCTTTACATGACCGAGCCGCGGTGCCGCCGAGTAAGGCGGCGATGAGCATGCCTGACGAGTATGACCATCTCGCCCCGCTGCTGGACGAGCTCGCGGACCTCCCGGACGACGACCCGGACCGGCAGGCGCTGCGCGACAAGATCGTCACCGGCTACCTGCCGATCGTCCGGCACATCGCGCGCCGCTTCGCCGGCCGCGGCCAGCCGACCGACGACCTCGAACAGGCCGGCACGATCGGCCTGCTCGGTGCCGTCGACCGCTTCCGGCCCGACCGCGGGAGCGACTTCCTCTCCTTCGCCGTGCCCACGATCACCGGCGAGATCCGCCGGTACTTCCGCGACCACACCTGGATGATGCGGGTGCCGCGCCGGCTGCGCGACCTCCAGTCGACGATCAACTCCGCGACCGACCGGCTCTCGCACCAGCTCGGCCGCGCTCCCCGCCCGAGCGAGCTGGCGACCGAGCTGGACCTGCCCGTCGACGACGTGCTCGAAGCGCTCGACGCAAACAATGCCTACCGCGCGGGCTCCCTCGACGAGCTGACCGCGGGCGTCGACAAGCCGCTCGCCGACGTCGTCGGGTTCGCCGACAAGGAGCTGGAGAAGGTCGAGTTCCGCCACACGCTGGGCCCGCTGCTGGACACCCTGCCCGAGCGCGAGCGCACCATCATCGTGCTGCGGTTCTTCGGTGAGATGACGCAGACCCAGATCGCACACCGGGTCGGCCTGTCCCAGATGCACGTCTCGCGGCTGCTGGCCACCACGCTCAGCCAGCTGCGCCGCACCCTCGTCATCGACGAGCGCGTCCCGACCCCGTGAAACTTCCCCACCGTTTTGTCAACCTGCACGCCGTTTCGGGTGTGCAGGTTGGCAAAACGGTGGGGACCTTCGACGTTGTGTCGGCGTGCCCGCGAGGACGGCCCCAGTGGGGAAGTTGCTCAGCGGGTCAGCTGGATGGACATCGCGAGCACTGCGATGTCGTCGTTGACCTGCTCGCGCCCGACCATCTGCGCCATGACGGTCGCGCAGACGATCTCGGGAGGGGCCACCGGCATCGCCCGAAGGAGCTTGTCGAGGCCGTCGTCGATCGAGGCGTTGCGCCGCTCGACCAGCCCGTCGGTGTAGAAGCAGATGCTCGTGCCCGGTTCGAGCGTGAATCGGCTGGTGCGCCGCGGCATCCGGGGCTCGACGCCGAGCAGCGTGTCGGGCGGGATGTCGAGCAGCGCGGCCGGCGTGAGCGGTGTTGCGATCACCGGTGGTGGGTGTCCGGCCGTCGAGATCGACATCCTCGACGTGGCGGTGTCCAGGATCGCGCACACCACGGTCGTCATCGTCGACGGCTCGTAGTAGCGCAGGTGGTGGTCGACCGTCGTGAGCAGTTCGGCCGGGTCCTCGACGCCCGGCGAGCGCGCGCTGCCGAGCGCATGCGCGCGGAACACCGTGCGCAGCCAGCCCATGGTCGTCGCGGCCGCGAGGCCGCTCCCGACCACGTCACCGACGATGATGCAAACCGATCCGGAGGGCAGGACGAACACGTCGTACCAGTCGCCGCCGACCGCGCCCTCGCCCGGCACGTACCGCGCCGCGAACTCGACACCGTCGAGCACGGGCAGCTCGGTCGGCAGCAGCGCCGTCTGCAGCGTGGTCGCCGCGGTCAGCTGGCTCCGCGAGATCCGCGCCTGCGTCGCCAGCGCGATGCGGTCGCCGACGAGCTGCAGCAGGTTGACGTCGTCGTCGGTGAAGGTCCGTGGCGCGAGCGATCCGACGTGCAGCACACCGAGCACCTCGGTGCCCACCACCAGCGGCACACCCAGCAACGATTGGATCCCGCGTTCCACGAGGAGCGGGTTGTGCACGGTGGCGGGGCTCACCTCGGTGAGCACGACGGGCCGGCGTTCGGCGGCGATCCGGCCGGCGAAGCCCTTCCCGAGCGGCACCGAGACGCCCTGCTGGACCTCCTCGTCGATGCCGAGCGCGACCGTCGCGACGAGGTGCTTGCGCGACGGAGGCAGCAGCAGCACCGCCGCGGTGTCGACGGAGAGCAGGTTGCGTACCCGCTCGAGCAGCTCGTTGAGCAGGTCCTCCAGGTCGAGATGGGCAAGGTCGGCATCGGTGACCGCATCCAACCTGCGCAGCCGCTCCTCCGACTCGCCCCACGCCGGATCCGCCACAGTCACGTGACGACTCTACTTGTAGTAGAGCGAGAAGGGCCTCAGACCTCGGCAGGTACCGTCTTGGCTTCATCGCGACTCATACGACCGAGGCCGTTTGTAAGATGCCGGCCATGTCCGAGCCCGTTCCCCGCACCGGCTACGAGGACTTCCCCGCCCACCCGCTGCACGACGTCCCGTTCGAGGTTCTGCACGCTGCCCGTACTGCCGTCCAGCGCGCCGCGGAGTGGAAGCACGTCGACCCGGAGCTCGCCGAACCGCTTGCCGACGCCGTGGTCATGGCGTGTCTGCCGGCGATGCGGAAGTGGCTCTCGCCCTGATCCCGATCACCCGGCCTGATCATCTGGTCAGTCGCAGTCGACGATCCCGGCGAACTCCATGATCAAGGCGGACCGGTTCCCCGCCGCCCACGCGAGGCAGACGTGGTTCGGGCCGATGTCCTCGATCGCCACCGCCACGACGTCCGGGCGCGTGTAGTACTGCGCGGCCGATAGCGGCAGCACGGAGAAGCCGTGGCCGGCCGCGACGTGTTCGAGCTTCTCCTCGACGCTGTGCATCGTGGGCGCCGGCCGGCGCGACCGGTCCCGCAGTTCGAGAGCGATGTCGCGCCATTCGGGGATGGCGTCAGGGTGCTGGAGCAGGTGCTCGCCGGCGAGGTCGCCGATCCGGACGGAGTCCTTGCCCGCGAAGGCGTGGTCAGCAGGCAGCATCGCGACCCGCGGCTCGGAGCGCCAATGCCGCACGACGAGGCCGCGCTGGTTGATCGGCAGGCGGACGAACCCGACGTCGGCCCGCCCGTCGAGCAGCACTTCCACCTGGTCGTCCCAGGTCGTGCGCAGCAGGTCGACCGTCAGCGTGGGGTGCCGGTCGGCGAGCGCCCGCACCGGCTCGGTGACCGTCAGCCCCGGCATGAACGCAACCGTGAAGTGGGCGTGCTCGCCGGCGGCTTGCAGGACCCTGCGCTGGGTCGCGGTGGCGGCATGCAGCAGCGCGGGCGCGTCGGCGAGCAGCTGCGCGCCCGCGTCGGTCAGCGACGTCGAGCGGTGGTCGCGGTCGAACAGCTGCACCCGCAGCTCCTTCTCCAGCGCCCTGATCTGGCGTGACAGCACGGGCTGGGCGATGTGCAGCCGCTGCGCCGCCCGCCCGAAATGCAGCTCCTCCGCCACCGCGACGAAGTAGCGCAGCTTGCGCATGTCCAGGTCCATGGCCCTCCGATCCGCTACCGAGCAGCGGAGATACCTCGAGGGTATGACAGCCGACCGCACAGGTCTTGGACGCGTGCCGCGGGCGCGACGCATCGTCGGTAGCAACGGTACGAGGGAAGGGAAGTCACATGGGACTCATCGGTGAACGGGTGCTCGTCCTCGGCGGGACGTCGGGGATCGGGCAGGCGACTGCCGCGCTCGCCGCCGCCGAGGGTGCGCAGGTGGTAGTGGCGTCGAGCCGCCGGACGAGCATCGATCGTGCGCTGGCCGAGCTGCCGGCCGGGACCACGGGGGAGGTCGCCGACCTCGCCGATCCGGCCGCCGTCGCCGCGTTGTTCGAGCGGGTCGGCGCGGTCGACCACCTCGTGTTCACGGCGGGCGAGCCGCTGACGCTGATGTCCGTCGATGGCATGGACATGGACGCCGCGCGGGCCGCGTTCGGGCTGCGGTTCTTCGGCGCGTTGAACGCCGTCAGCGTCGGTGCGCGGCACGTCCGGTCGGGCGGATCGATCACGCTCACGACAGGCATCGCGGCGGAGCGTCCCGGTGCCGGCTGGTCGGTCGCGGCCAGCATCTGCGGCGCCGTCGTGTCGCTGGTGCGCGCCCTGGCCGTCGAGCTGGCACCGCTGCGCGTGAACGGGGTGTCGCCCGGGATCGTGCGCTCCCCGCTCTGGGCGGGCATGGACGACGCCGCGCGCGAGCAGATGTATGCCGACACGGCCAAGGCGTTGCCGGTCGGCCGTGTCGGCGAGCCGGGCGACATCGCCCAGGTCTACGTCCACCTGATGGAGCAGCACTTCACCACGGGCACCACGATCACGGCCGATGGCGGCGCACTGCTGGTGTGACCGTCGACAACGACGTTCTGGCTGTTGTGAGCGCTAACAAACAGCCAGAACGTCGTTGTCGACGGCTACCCGACGCCGAGTGCGGCTAGCAGGTGCTTGCGGTGCGCCGCCGCGTCGGACGCGCCGCGGGGGATCGGGCGGTCCACGACGATGCGGCCGGTGTCCAGGACGATCACCCGGTCGGCGAGCGCTACGGCCTCGTCGACGTCGTGCGTCACGAGAAGCACGGCCGGCCGGTGCCGGGCGTGCAGCTCCAGCAGCAGCTCCTGCATGCGGATGCGGGTCAACGCGTCGAGCGCACCGAAGGGCTCGTCGGCGAGCAGCAGCGCCGGTCGGCGCACCAGCGAGCGGGCGAGCGCCACCCGCTGCTGCTCTCCGCCGGAGAGCTCGTTCGGCCAGGCGCGTTCCCGCCCACCGAGACCCACCTCGGCGAGCGCCTCCCGGCCGCGCTCGCGGGCCTGCGGCCCGTCGAGCCCGAGCACGACGTTGTCCAGCACCCGCGCCCAGGGCAACAGCCGCGCGTCCTGGAACACCACCGAGCGTTCGACGGGCACGGCCAGCTCGCCGGAACCCGCCACGCCGTCGTCCAGCTCGGCCAGCGCCCGCAGCAGCGTCGACTTCCCGGAGCCGCTGCGCCCCAGCAACGCGACGAACTCGCCTTCCGCGATCTCCAGGTCGAGCGAGTCGAGTACGATCCGCGCCCCGAAACCCCTGGTCAGCGTCGTCGCCCGGACCGCGGTCAGCTCCCGAGTGTCCGTCGCCATGACAGCGCGCTCCTCTCGATCGCCCGGACCGCGGTGTCGCCGACGAGCCCGAACACGGCGTATACGACGAGCCCGGCGATGATGATCTCGGTCTGGCCGTAGGTCCGCGCCTGGGTCATGAGGTAGCCGATCCCGCTGGTCGCGTTGACCTGCTCGACGACGACCAGCGCCGTCCACGAGACGGTCACCGCGAGCCGCAGCCCGACGAAGAACCCGGGCAGGGCGCCGGGCAGCGCCACCTGCCGGACGAACCGCAGCCGGGAGAGCCCGACCGTCTCGGCCAGCTCGACGTACCGGGCGTCGACGCCGCGCAGCGCGGCATGGGTGTTGACGTAGACGGGGATCAGCACGCTCGTCGCAATCACGATGATCTTCATCTGCTCGCCGATCCCGAACCAGATGATCGCCAGCGGGATCAACGCGAGCGTCGGGACGGCCCGCTTGACCTGCACCGGACCGTCGATGATCGCCTCCCCGGTGCGGGTGAGACCGGCCAGCAGCGCGAGCCCGACGCCCGCGCCGACGCCGAGCACGAGCCCCGCGACCGAACGCTGCAGCGACGTCAGCAGGTTCGACTGCAACCGTCCGTCGGCCGCCAGCTCGCCGAACGTCGTGACAACCGTCCAGGGTGGTGAGAGGGTCGCCGGGTCGATCAACCCGACAGCCGAGCCGCCGGTCCACCCGACCAGCAGGAGCAACGGGCCGAGGGCCAACGCGCGCGCCGAGGTCGGGCCGGGCCGCAGCCGCCGCCCGGTCGGCGGCCGTGGCGCGAGCCGCACGTCCCGCTGCGCAGCGGGTGCCTCTCGCGTCCGCGGTGCCGGTATCGAGACCTCGGTCATCGCTGTACCACCACCGGCTCGAACGACGCCCCGACCGCCGGCACGACCGAGCCGACGACCTCGTCGAACCGCAGGTCGAAGCCGTCGGAGGCGCGCACCGGACGCGGCAGCTGGCCCGCGCGCTGGATCGCGTCGATCGTGTCCTGCTGGCGCTGCACGAGCGCCTGGTCCAGCCGCGGGAACGAGCTGGGGCCGAGCGAGGCGAGGATCCGCCGGCCGTCGTCGGCGCTGACGCCCTGGTTCTGCACGTAGTACAGCAGCACCCATTCCTCCTGGTGGGTGTTGATCCACTGCTGGGCGCGGACGTAGTGCTCGACGTACGCGCGCACCGCGGCGGCCTTCGCCGGGTCCTGCAGCACCTCGCGCCGGGCGTAGAGGAACGCCAGCCCGGACGACGTGCCGGCGGTCTCCGCCGGGTCGATCACGCCCCCGCCGCGCGGCGCAGCCTCGCTGAGGAACCGGGTCAGGCGGGGCTCGTTCAGCGGCGCGACGTCGACCTGCCCGGTGCGGACGGCGTCGTTGAACTCGGCGAGCTGCAGCCGGACGAGCGTGACGTCGTCGGTCGCGAGCCCGGCCTTCTCCAACGCCCGCAGCACGATCACCTGCTGCGCGGTGCCCTCCGCATAGGCGATCTTCTTCCCGCGCAGCTCGGCGAGCTTCCGCGCCGGCACGCCCGGTGCGACGGCCAGCAGCGTGCTCGACGGATCGTTCTGCTTCGCGAGCACGATCGGCACGTCCGCCTTCGCGACGAGCGCCTGGATCGGCGGGGTGTCGCCGACCGAGGCGATGTCCGCGGCGCCCGCCCGGAACGCCTCCAGGATCGCGGGCCCGCCGGTGAAGTTCGCGAACTCGGCGGTGAACGGCAGCCTGTCGAGCTCGCCGGAGGCCCGCAGCGCCACCTGCTGGGCCTCGGACTGGTCGGCGATCACCAGTGTGGTTCCTGGCGGCACCTGCGCCGGCAGCACGTCGGTCGCGGCGAGCCCGCCGCCGGACGGGCCGCCGGCGCAGGCCGCCAGCAGCAGCGCGCCGACCACCGCGGCGGCGAGCTGCCGCGCGGATCGTCGTGTGTTCATGTCAGCTCTCTCCGTGGTGGTCGGGCGCGTGATCAGTCGACGACGACCGCGTGGTCGGCCGTGAACGGCCTGCCCTCGACGATCTGCGACTCGAACCCGTCCGGCCCGACCGGTCGCTCACCGATGACGGTGACCCGGTGCAGGGTGCGGCGGACGTCGAGGTGGTCGAGGTCGGCGGGGGCGAGGTGGGCGGTGGCGCGGTTGTCCCAGAACGTGACGCTGCCGGCCTCCCAGCGGAACCGGACCGTGTACTCGGGGCGGGTGATCTCCGAGTAGAGGAGGTCGAGGATCGCGCGGCTCTCGCGCGGTTCGACGTCGACGATGTGGCTGGTGAATCCCGGGTTGACGAAGAGTGCGCGCTCGCCCGTCACCGGGTGCACCCGCACCACGGGATGCACCGAGACCAGCAGGTTGTCGTTGATCCGCCGCGCGTACGCGCCGTCGCCCTTCGGCTTGTCCGGGCCGCCGTACCGGTGCTCGGCGCGCAGCCCGTCGACGAACGCGCGGACCGGGGCCGAGAGGCCGGCGTACGCGGCGGCGAGGTTCGTCCAGGTCGTGTCGCCGCCGATCTCGGGGACGACGTCGGCGCGCAGGATCGACGCGGCGGGCGGGTTGACCGCGGCGGTCACGTCCGTGTGCCAGCCCGCGACGTAGCTGTACTTGCGGCGACGGACCGCGTAGTCGTCGCCGTAGCGCTGCTTGTAGCGCTCGGGGTCGATCGTGAAGATCTCCGGTTGGCCCGCCGGCGGGGCGTCGTCGTGCGGGTGGGCGTAGGTGAGCTCGCCGAAGAGCCGGCCGAACCGGATCTGCGCGGCGTGGTCGAGCTGCTGGCCCCTGAAGAACACCACCTTGTGCTGGTGCAGTGCCTCGGTGATGGCGGCGACGGTCTCCGCGGGGAGCGGAGCGCTGAGGTCGACGCCGCTGATGTCGGCGCCGATGTGCCCGGCGACCGGTCGGACATCGAGCGTGACGCGTTCGGGTGCGATGGTCATGACGATCCTCTCGAATGCGTTGCCGTGCGCAACGCGACAAAGGGGTGGAAACGAGCTGCAGAAATGTCCGGACGAAATGTCCGGGCGTTTCAGTGAGTGGCCGGCGTCCGGCGATGAGCGCGCGGTCAGCAGCCGCGACAACAGCTGCACCGGCAAAGCCTGGTCAGCTGGGATGCGCTCATGTCATTCATCGTGTGTCGGCGATCCGCCGAAGTCAATTTTCCGTCGCCGACAATTAAGTCCGCGCAGGTAGGTCGAGTGGGCGGGCGAACAAATCGGAGAGCACCACGGAGCCGGCCGCCACCGCGAGCGCGCCCGTCCCGAACGAGCCGGCGACCACCGTCCCGGCGGGATCGGCGCAGACGTGCGAGCGGCGCGCGACCTCCTCGTGCAGATCGGCGAGCAGTTCGGGGCGGCGGGCCGTCGCGGAGTCGGTCACCACGAGCACCTCGGGGTTGATCACGTCGAGCAGCAGCGCGACGGCCCGCCCGACGGCGCGCGACCTGGACCGGAAGAGCCTGAGCGCCCACGGCTCGCCGCGTTCCAGCGCGGCCAGCGCATCGGGGACGTGCGGCGCGGCCAGCCGCCCGTCGGCGACCGCGCGCTCGGCCAGTACCCGCGAGGACACCTCGGCCTCGAAGCACCCGGTCCGGCCGCACGCACAGGCGGCGTCGCCGCCGACGGGGAGGTGGCTGACGTCGCCCGCGCTCGCACCCGGCCCGGC
This sequence comes from Pseudonocardia sp. TRM90224, assembly GCF_021245725.1. Classification (GTDB taxonomy): domain Bacteria; phylum Actinomycetota; class Actinomycetes; order Mycobacteriales; family Pseudonocardiaceae; genus Pseudonocardia. Next base: position 9,866 of record NZ_JAJGSX010000036.1, read on the forward strand.
GTGCACGTCACCGCAGGTCGCGAAGGCCGCATCGACGACGTTCCCGACGAACAGCTGCACCATGCTCCGCCTGGCTCGCTGCCGCTGCGCCCCGATGAGCTGCTCGGCGCGGGCCAGCGCGCGGGCGTGCCCCTCGACCAGCACCCGCAGGCCGAGCCGGCGCGCCAGCACCTGCCCGACCGGGACGTCGCTCCAGCTCAGCGGCGTATGTCGGACGACGACCCCGGATCCGGGATCGACCCAACCGCCGGTGGCGACGCCGAGGGCGAGCGGCCGGCGGGCTTGCGTCGCCAGGAAGGCCGACATGTCGTCGGCGATGCCGTCGAGCGCCGCCGCGGCGTCGGACGTCGGGAACGGCGCGCGGTGCTCGGCGAGCACCCGCCCGCGCAGATCCATGAGCGCGAACGTCGCGTGGCCGACGGCGATGTGGATGCCGGCGACCACGTGGCGACGGGTGTCGATGTCGACCGGGACGTGCGGGCGCCCGATCGAGCGCCGAGCGCCGAGCGCGGGACGCTCCCGCACCAGGCCCGAGGCGCGCAGGTCGGCGAGCTGGCGGCTCACCGCGCCCGCGCTCAGCCCGGTCAGCTGCGCGACCGTGCTGCGGGCGACGGGCCCGTGGTCGAGCGTCGCGCGCAGCACCGCGGCGGCGGTGGTCGATCGCCTTGCAGGCCCGGTGTCGATCGGGCTCTGGTCGTCGAGGGTCGGGTCGGTGGGGGTCGGGTCGGTGCGGAGCAGCGTGTCCATGTGTCCCTGCCAGCGCGTGGTCTCATGCGGTTGTGCGGGCGGTGACCATCGACGCGCGGGACCTCAGCGGTCAGGCGCGTGCGACGGGCGCGGCACAGAGCGCGCTCGCCTGCCGACGCAGGTCGACGTGGCGGCGCGCTCGGAGGGTCGCTGCCTGGGACATCGCTCTGATGCTCGCAGGTCACAGCACCGGCGTCGAGGCCGAACGGGTCACATGCGGCGTGTCGGGTGCAGCGCCGCTCGTGTCAGGTGTTCACCGGATACCGGACGGGCCGCGCCGCCCATAACGTCCTCCCCGACGCAGTTGCTGGCCTCAGGCGCAACGGCGTTCGCTCGACCGATGGGACCGGGTCCGGGACTGCCGTACCGGGTGCGCGGGTCGCTTGCCACTGGCGCGACGTGCGGCCCGTTCGAGGCTCCTGACGGTCCCGGTGGCCCTTCACGTGGCCGAATCCTCGATCACCACCTTCGTTCGACCTACCGGGAGCGATCCGCGATGCGTGCGCCATTCCAGCGTGACGGTGAGGCCTTCGGCCTCGCCGTGTGCGCGGGCGCCCCCGTCCGGTTGCGCATGTCCTGGGGCGGGCGGGCGCTGATGCTCCTGCGGTGGACGCTGGGCGTCGCCGGAGCGGTGGTCGTGCTCTGGATGGGTGGGGCGCTGCTCGCCACACCCGCGTCGGCGGCGGCGTTGCCCGCTGCGTCGACGAGCCAGCAGGGCCTCCTGAAGGGAGGTGTCATGAGGCCCGCGGCGGACAAGAGCGGCAAGGGCGGCGACAAGTCGGCGGGCAAGGCGCAGAAGAAGGATGGCGGCGACAAACCGAGCAACAAATCCGACCGCGGCGATTCCGGCGAAAAGAGCTCCCGCCGCAACGATTCCGGCGACGATTCCGGCAAGCGAAGCACAGCTCGGGATCCGGGCGAGGGGAATCAGCAGCCCAAGCGGAAGCCGGCCACGGAGAAGCGGCAAACCGCGGACCGGGAGAACACCCAACAGGAAACCGCGCGGAAGTCGCCGAGCCGGCCGCAGCAGAAGAAGAAGACCGCAACGGCCGACACCGAACCACAGGCCAAGGGCTCCGGCGCCAAGGATGCCGGCAAGACCAAGAAGCCTGCCAAGAAGAAGCAGCGCGAGTCGGATGCCCCGTCGGTGGTGCTCACCGGGTACCAGGACGGCGCGCGCTCCGATTCCGAGAAGCCGGCGTCCCCGCAGAAGGCGTCGACGAACCGCCGCGGCACGCAGGACGACGAGCCCGACAACGACGAGAAACCGGCGCGGAACAGCGACTCGACCGATGACCGCGGGAAGGCGAGCACCGACACCGGGAGGACCACCGCGAAGGACGAGGGACGAGCGGAGCGCGCATTGCGGGATGCCGTGCGCGACCACGCCGGGCGCGACGGTGAGCGCGACGGAGAGGTGTCGGCCGCGCAGCTGCGCGCGTTCGTCGGGGAGCTGGTCGAAGGCCTGTCCGGCTCCGACGAGCACCGCGAGCTGCGCGACGTGCTGGCCGATCTGCCGGACGGTGACGCGATGTCGGAGTTCCTCGGCCGGGCCGCCCGCGACGGGTGGGCGAGCGCGCTGCAGGACACGCGGACCGGTGCGCATGGGCCGCGTGGCCCGCCGTACCCCGACCAGAAGCACGATGGCAAGCACGACGGGAACGATGACCAGCGGCACGACCGCTGGGCGGACGACGACTCGCCCGGCGAGGTCGAGACGGCGCTGGAGCGGCGGATCGACGCCGTCGAGGGTGCGGCGGCGCTGGCGAAGGACCGCAAGAAGCTCGACGCGGGCAAGCTGACGAAGGCGCAGTACGCCAAGAAGCAGACCGTGCAGAAGGACCGTGTCGCGAAGGCCGACGCCGCGGCCGAGCGGCTGTCGTCGGAGCACGCCGAACTGGTCGACCAGGTGGTGAGCGGGCACCGCACGCTGGCGGGGCGCGAGGCCGCGCTCGCCGCAGAGGGCAAGAAGGTCGCGGCCGGCACCGCGGCCGAGGCGAAGTTCGAGCGGCGCGTGGAAGCGTTCGAGACCGACCGGGCACAGCTGTACGCGGCGACCGACGAGTTGCGCGAGGCGACCGGCCGGGACCTGCCGGGCGACCTGTCCGGCGGCGGCGGGCGCGGGTCGGCGGCGGGCTGCGGCACCAGCGGGGTGTTCGTCGAGTGCGGCGCCATCAGCACGAACGAGCGCGGACGGGTCGAGCAGGACAGGTGTGTCGCGCTGGCCGGTATCTCGGCCGGCTGCACGGCGCAGACCAGCGGCGACACGACGTCCGGCAAGGCGGAGTGCACGTTGCGCGGCGCCGACCAGGGCTGCCGGAGCACGGCCACTAGCGGGGAACGCACCGCGGAGGCCTGGTGCTCGACCGGCGCGGACTGCACGCAGAACGCGCGTGCCGACGCCGGAGGAGTGGTCGCGGACTGCGCCACGAGCGGTGGGCGCTGCCGAAGCAGCGGATCCGTGCCCGACGAGCCCGACGGGACGCGCGCCGAACGCGGCGGCACGGCCGACGCGACCTGCTCCACCACGAGCGGCGGGTGCGACACCCGCGCGGCCGTCGACGTCGGCGACGGCTGGACCACGGGCGTGACCGCTGTCGCCGACACCCGTTGCGGCGCCGCCGCCACGGGGTGCCGCGGCGCGGCGGGCACCGAGGGCGAAGCGGGCACAGCGCCTGCCACCACCACGAAGACGGCCACGAAGAAGACCGCCGTGCCGACCGCGACCGGGAGGGGTGCCGCGGACTGCACGGTGACCGCGGGCGCCTGCCGCGCGGAGAGCGCCGCCGAGGCCGACGTCGACGCGGAGGGCACGGCGATCGTCACCGTCGAGTGCGGCGGCGGGTGCTCCGGCACCGGTACGACCGCCACGAGCGGCACGACCACCGGCGCCCAGCCCGGTGTGGTCCGTTCCAGCAAGGCCGCCGGCGGCTGCACGATCGCGGGTGGGGAGTGCGGATCGCGGTCCACGACCGAGGTCACGGGCGACGTGCGCCCGGTGCTCGCGTGGACCTTCACCGACGGCGGCGGCTCCGGCTCTGCACGCAGCTCCGTCGACGGGAACGTCGAATGCCCCGCAACGGGTTGCACGGGCTCGGCGACCACGTCGACCTCGGCGAGCGTGACCGGCCCGGTCGCCACTCGGATCGCAACAAGGACGACCAGTGCGTCGAGCCGCTGCGGGTCGACCGCGGGCGGGTGCGTCGCCGATGCCGTCTCCCGGGCGGACGACGAGCCCGCGCACCTCGGGAAGCGGGTGCTGACCGCGGAGAGCCGGGCCGGCGCGGACGTCACCTGCGAGGTGGCCGGGTGCGCCGGGGCCGGCACGGCCGCGACGAAGGGTTCGGCCTCCGGTGACGTCACCGGAGTGCGTGACAGCGCCGGTACGGCGGCGTGCACGGTCGGCGGCGCACGCGGGGGCTGCGCCGCCGACTCGACCAGCACCGTCGGCGGCATCGATCTGATGGCCGGTCCGGTGGCCACATCGGACGCTGCCGCGACCGTCACCTGCGAGGGCGCGTGCGCCGGCACCGGCTCTGCCACCACGAGCGCCCGTGACACCGCGGTGAGCCCGCAGCGCAAGGGCACGTCGGCGCGCACGGCCTGCTCTGTCGACGGCGGCGGGTGCGCGGGGTCGGCGACCTCGGCCGCGTCCTCGGCGCCCGATCTCACGCCGATCGACCCGCGTACCGGGAAGCCCACCACCGGCCCGTCCAGCACGGCGAGCGCCTCGGCCCGGCTGGACTGCCCGCAGGGCTGCACCGGCAGCGCGTCGACCTCGACGACGGGCACCGTCGGGACGCTCGTGCGCTCGTCGTCGGGCGCGGTGACATGCACGAGCACCGGTGGCGGCTGCAGCGCACAGACCACGTCGGTCGCCTCGACCGCGCCGGGCGCCGCGCAGCAGCTGGCCACCGACCCGGCAGCGAACACGGCGCGGCTGGTCTCGGGGCCCTCGGCGGCGTCGGCCGCGGGCGCCCTGCTCACCTGTGACGGCTCGTGCGACGGCTCGGTCACCAGCACCGCCTCCGCCTTGGATCCGAGTGTCTCGACGGACGCGCGCAGCACCACCGCGACAGGCTCCTGCACCGACGTGACGGGCGGCGGCTGCCAGGCGGTGACGAACTCGGGCGCCTCCAGCGGCCCCGACGCCTCGGTGATCGCGCCGGTCATGACGGCCGCGAGCACGGCGAACGCGACCATCGGCTCGACCACCGAGGAGCCGGTCGACCCGCCGGCCGGTGGCGCCGATCCGGAACCCGCGCTGCCACCGGGTGGCTCGCCCGGCGCCGGCGCCACCGCGGGCGCGCCCACCGTGCCCGGTGCGTCGAGCTGGTCCAACGCCTCCGCGACGCTGGACTGCGCCGGCGCATCGGGACCCTGCTCAGGCACCGCGCGCAGCGCGGCCACCGGCAGCGACGGTCCTCGCTCGACGAGCGGCGGCACCGGGGCCCGCGGCCCACCGGCCGGCACCAGCGAGACCAGCGGCAGCTGCACCACGGCGCAGAGCGGCTGCCAGGCGTTCACCAACTCCACCGCCGGATCGGGCCAGGTCGTCGCCGACACGATCAAGGCGAAGATCGTGTCCGCCGCGGAGCAGGCCGAAGCGGACGCCGACCTGGCCGAGCAGCTCGCCGCCGAAGCCGCCGCGGCAGCATCGGGACCGGGCGCCACCGCCGAGCAGCTGGCTCGGGCCACTGAGGCCACCCAGCTCGCCGACCAGCTGCGCGAGGCCGCGACCGACGCAGCCGAGCAGGCCGCGAAGCCGGTCACCAATGCCCCTGCGACGCTCGCCGAGTCGGACGCAACGGCACAGTGCGCGGGCGCCGGCTGCACGGCCGCCACCACCGGCGGCACCGCCGGGACGCCCGGAACCACCCGCACCGGTGCCACCTGCACCGCGGCAGGCGCCGGGTGCGCCACGGCGAGCAACGCCACCGCCACCACCGGCCGCGACTCCGGACGGGCGAGGGGCGACGGCACCCCCGTGCCCGGTCATGTAGGCACCGGGCAGGCCGCCTCGCAGGTCGACTGCCCCGAGGCCGGCTGCACCGCCACCGTCACCGGCACCGCCGATGCCGTCGCGGGTGGGAAGAACCTGCGCAGCCGCAGCACGGCGACCGGCTCGACCGGATGCGACGGCACCACCGCGTGCCTGGCCGGGATCAGCGTGTCCTCCAGCACGGCGGGCTCGACCGGCGCGCAGCGCTTCGCGACGACCAGCACGTCCGTCACCGCGGCCTGCGACGACGGTTCTGCGGCAGGCTGCGCCACCCGTACGTCCAGCCGCACGTCGGTGGCCGGAGCCGCGGCCGTGCGCGCGGACTCCTCGGCGACCTGCCGCGCCGCACTCGGCTGCCGATCCGCCACCGGGGGCTTCGCCACGCCCGGGCTCGCCGAGGTCTCCGCCGACTGCGTGGGCAGCGCCTGCCGCACCCGAACCGACGGCACCGCCCGCGCGTCGGTGCCGGGCGGCACGGCCACGGCGACCTCCAGCACCCGCTGCACCGCCGCGACCGGAGGGCGCTGCGCGGGCAGCACCGGGGTGGGCGCGACGGAGGCCGGCGCGCAGGCATCCGCAATGTGTGCGGGCAGCGCCGGCGCCGCGTGCCACTACTCCTACCGCTCCCGCACGAGCGCCGCCGCGGCCGGTGCGCGCGGCAGCGCGACCGGCGGGGACTCCGGCACCACCGGCGGCGGCCAGGTCGTCACTACGGCGAGCGCGATCGCCGGGCCCGGCTACGCGCAGGCGTCCGCGTCCTGCACCGGGACACGCGGCTCGAACTGCCGCTACTCCTACTCGGCCGCGGTCTCCGCGTCGGCCGGCGGCGGCTCGGCCACGGCCTCGGCGAACGGCAGCGGCTCGGGCGGGACGGGCGGCGGGTACGTCACCGTCACCGCGCAGGCCTCCGGCGGGGCCGGCAACTACCAGGCGGCTGCGTCGTGCACCGGCTCGGCCGGCACCAGCTGCAGCCACTTCTACGCGGCGACGGCGTCGGCGTACGCGAAGGACGAGGCGACGGGCTCGTGGGCCGAGGCGTACGCGCACGGCTCCGGTGGCGGCGGGATGGGTGGCGGCGGGGTCGCGGTGTCGGCGCAAGCCTGGGCGCAGGGCAACCAGGCGTTCGCGTCGGCGTCCTGCTCCGGCGCGGCGAACTGCGGCTTCTCCGCCTACGCCGAGGCGCGCGACCACCAGGACGTGCCGGGCGGCGCGTGGGACGCGCTCGGCTGGGGACGCTGCTCGGGCGGCTCGGGTGGCTGCGGGGTGTCCGCGTTCGCGGTGGCCGCGCCCGGCGGTGGGGGCGGCGCCGAGTGCTTCGGCGACTGCTCGAACTTCACCCGCAACGCCCTCGAAGGCAGCCTCACCTTCACCCCGGCCGCAGGCGGGTTGGTCGGGCCGGACGGTGAGCCGATCCCGATCCAGGAGATGGGCGAGCAGGACCAGGGCGTCGAGGTCGGTGTCGACGAGGAGACCGGCGACATCATCGTCGAGGTCAAACCCGAGGGCGGTGAGGTCGAGACCTACACGTGCGAGTACCCGTGCGCCGACGGCATCACGATCGAGGGCCGCGACGACGGCATCGAGGTCTCCTACGACCCGCAGGACGGGTTCACGTCGTCGATGCCGGTGGAGCCGGGCAGCGACGACCGGGACGTGGTCACCGCGCCGGCGGGCAGCGACGGCTTCGGCTGGGGCCGCGACGCAGACGGCAACGGCGGCGGCTGGGTCGAGGGGCAAGGCGGGGTCGTCAACGGCAGCACCGGGGAGACCATCGACTACGCCTCGCCCGGCGTCGTGAACGACTTCCGACTCACCGACCCGCAGGGCTCGCCGTTCTACTCCGAGTGCACCGGCGGCTGCGAGTACTTCGGCGCGGACCTGCCGGGTGACCTGGGCCGCGACCACCTGGTCGTCGAGGCGGGCAACATCGCCACCGGCGAGATCACCGGGCGCGACGCCAACGGCAACCCGGCGCTGATCACGTTCACCGGATCGGGCGGGTTCACCTCGGCCGAGGGCGACGAGCTGGACATGTACTGGGGCGACCGGCTGGTTCCGATCCAGGAGCCGGCCGACGTCGAGGTCTGGTCGGCGACGATCGTCACGCGCAATGCCGACGGGCTCGGCGGGTACTTCAGCATCTCGGGCGCGAGCGCCCTCAACTCGAAGGTCACCGGCACGATCACCAGCGCCGACGGGGCGGTGCTCGACTGCCGCAACTGCGACGAGGCCACCCACTACCTGCCCACCGTCGAGGGCGCGGGCGGCACCAGCACCTGCTCGATCTCCAGCGCGAGCGGCAGCGACGCCTGGTGCGGCGGCAGCGGCCCGGGCGGCGAGCTCCAGGTGGCATCGCTCGCCGCGGGCGAGTCTGGTTCGGCCGAGTTCGTGCAGTTCCTGCCGGGCACCGACGGCACCGGCGGCGGAGGTGTCGCGTTCACCACCGGCGCCGGCTACGCCTACGGCGCCGACCGCTACGGCAACTGGATCGAGACCTCGGGCGAGGGTGGCGGGATGGCGCTGCTCTACGCCGAGGCCGACGGCTACAACGAGGGGCAGGCCTGCGTCGCGGGCGAGGGCGGCGCGTGCGTCGGGTCCGCGTCGGACGAGCGCCGGCTGACCTGGGTGGACCCGACCGCGGAGGTCACGGCCGCGCTCGGGATGTACAGCGAGGAGTCGCAGGAGGCGAAGCAGGACTGGCTCACCGGGCCGGGTGCGCCGGGCCGCAGCGAGGGCTCGACGACCCTGCTCGACCGCGCCCGCGCGGTGTTCGAGTTCACCGGCGGGCTCTCGCACGTGCGCTGGATCGCGGAGGTCGGCAACTACGACATCGCGCCGGTCGCCGAGGAGATGGCCGCGATCGCCGAGGGCGGTGTGAGCGCGGAGGAGGTGTCGCAGCTCGCCGAGCTGGTGGACGGCCTGCCCGCCACGACCCTGGAACGGGCCGGGCGGACCGAGGACGCCCTCGACACCGTGCTGACCGTGCTCGGGACGCAGGAGCTGACCACCGACGACGCCGAGCGGCTGCTCGCGGAGGAGCCGGAGCTGATGGCCGAGATCCTCGGCACCACCTCCGGCGACGTCGATCAGGCCCGGCACGCGCTGCTGGACCAGCAGGAGGTCTCCGCGCAGGCGATCGAGGCGCTAGGTGGGTTCGCGGGGCGGGAGCAGGAGCTGGAGGACCGGGTCGCGGCCTACAACGACGCCGTCCGCGCCTACAACTTCGGCTTCGGCGGCGATCCGGATGCGCTCGACGCGGAGTGGGCGGCGATCGAAGCCGCGTACGACGAGCTGGCGGCGGAACAGCAGCCCTACCGCGACCAGCTGGCCGAGTCGCAGGACGTGCTGCGGGCCGTCGACATGGCCGCCGCGGGCATCGCAGGCGACGCTGCGTTCCTCGCCGACGCGCAGCGGGCGCTGGCGAACTTCGAGGCGGTGGAGGGCATCGCGGCCGCGCTGCCCGACCCGGGCGACGACGCGGCCGCGATCGCAGCGACGCAGAAGATCGTCGACTTCACCAACGCCGCCGCCATCGGCTACGACGCCGCCATCGAGGCGCCGCGCCACCCCGACAGCGCGCTGGCCGAGCTGCGGCTGCCCTCGACCGGCGCGCCCGACCTGGCGCTCGCGCTGCGCGCGGCCGGCGGCTACGAGTTCGCCGAGGCGCTGGTGGACGCCAAGAACACCCCGTTCATCAACGTCGACGGCAGCGAGTACAGCCGGGATCAGATCGCGAACCTGGCCGCGACGCTGGCCTACGGCGACCCGCGCAGCCTCACCGAGCTGGCCCGGCTCGACAGCTCGCCGGCGACGGCGGAAGAGGCCGTCGAATGGCTGGCCGGCCCGGAGGGCAGCGAGGGTTTCGAGGAGGCGAAGGAGGCCATCTTCCGGCAGGTGAACCGGGTTGATGGCGGCATCATCGACGCGCTCAAGTCGACGTTGTCCCAGTCGCAGGACGACGCGCTCGACAACATCGTCGACGAGACCGACCCGAAGAGCGTCATCGGCTTCTTCCGCTTCCTCGGCGAGGGCTCGCGGGCCCACCAGGGCGAGATGGTGCGCTGGTACAACGGTCAGTTCGGGCACCAGACCAACAACCTCGGACGCAACATCGGGCGCGGGCTGGTCACCCTCGGCGCCGGCCTGATCACCCTGCCCGCAACGGTCGTCGGCGACGGCGCAGTCGAGGCCTGGAACTTGGCGAAGTACACCGGGCTCGGTGGACAGAACCCGGTGATCGGGAACCTGCGCCAGCAGCTGGAGGCGCCGCAGCTGCCGGGCGAGTCCGATGTCGAGTACTACTCGCGGCTGCACCCGCTGACCGGGAACATGCTGGTCACACCGCTCAACAACTCGTGGAACCGGTGGTTCGGCGACGGCAACGCAGCCCGGGACTACCACGACCGGCCCGTCGAGACGCTGATGGAGGACAGTCTGCCGGTCCTGCTCGTCTTCGCCCCGATCGCCGGTGGCCTCCGTGCGGCGTCGATGCGCGCGGCCGTGCGGGGCGGCATGGCCACCGCGGCGGGGCAGCGACTGGTGCAGGCCGGCGCGCTCGCGGCCGGGCAGAAGGCGCTGCGCAGCGCGACGCGCTACGAGACGCGGGCACGGGGGCTCGACGTCGCCAGCAGGATCGCCGCCGTGCCGGTGCACGTCACGTCGGCGCCGATCTACGCGATGGGCCTTCCGGTGCGCGCCGCGGCCGCGGGCGTGCGGGCGGTGGCGGCGCCCGCTGCGCGCCGGGTGCTGGCCGCCGGCGACGCCGCGACCTACCGCGCGATCGGGGCCGGGATCGCCGACACGGGCACGATGCCGTTCTGGCGCTGGGCCTCGCCGCGGCTCGAATGGGCGGGCAAGACGCTCGGCCGGGTCGCGGAAGCAGCGCGGATGACCACCCGCTTCGGGGTGGCCGGAGCGGCGGGGGTGGCCGGCGCCTACCGCAACCTCGAGGTCAGCAGGATCGCGCCGACCCGCACTATCGCGGAGGCCCACACCGCGCGGATCCAGCCGTTCCTCCGTGGCCCGGCCGCCGACCCGGTCCGGCTCGGCCGGATCGAGGGGCTCGACAGGTCGCTGCGGATCGTGGTGCACCAGCGTGAGCGCATCGCCGCCCGGTTCGCGGCGAAGGACGCGGCGAAGGCGGCGACCGCGCTCGACACCGCGCCGCCCGCCCGGTTCGTGGTGGACGGGGCGGGCGAGGTGACCGACACGACCGTGGCGCCGACGCCGAACGGGCAGGTGTTCGTGGTGGACGGCGCCGGCACGGTGACCGTGCGGCCGACCGTGCGCAGCGCCGGCTCCGGCATCGGCGACGGCCCGGCGGCTCCGCCGCTCGCCCCCGTCAAGGAACCGCTGGCGATCACCTCGCACGCCCACAGCGGTAGATCCGGTGGGAAGACGGGCGACGGCGGCGCCGACCTGCCCGACCCCGGCGCCGGACCCGACCAGCCCAACCCGCGGCCGGTCGACGCATCGGCCGCGGCCGAGTCCGGGCCCGCGGTCGGGCCGGGCAAGCACGACGGGAAGGTGCGCAGCGGCGATCCGCCGTCGGGTCGGCGAGCGCTGAAGAAGGAGCTGACCGCGGCGAGGCGAGCTCTCGCTGAGGTCGAGGAGCGGCTGCACATGGCCGCATACACCACCGACGCCGGTCGGCGCAGCGAGCTGCTTGGCTCCCGGTCGAGGACCGAAGGATCGATCGCAAAGGCGAAGAGCGCCGTCGAGGCGGCCGAGTACGCGTTGTGGAAGGAGCGAACGCTCCGGCCGTTCCGGTCGGAGATCCGACGGAACAAGCGGCTGCTCTCGGATGCGGACGGCCTGCGGGCTCTGCGCGTCCGGCTCGCCGCCAACGAGCGGCTCACGCGGGCCGAGTACGTCGCGCTGATCGTCGACGAGATCCGGCGTTCGACCGACATCTCGCTGGACGACGTGCAGCTGGCCGGTGCCATCGTGATGAGCGGCGGGCCGCTGGTCCGGCGGATGCTGTCCGCGGCGTCCGGCCGACGCGGCACGGTCGTCCAGATGCTGACCGGTGAGGGCAAGACCCTGACCGGGATGCTGCTGGCCCTGGAGCGCGCGTTCGAGATGCGCCGTCGGGGCAAGCCCGCCGACGGCCTGCACGTGCTGACGCACAGCTGGTCCGAGGCGGACAAGACGTTCAAGGTGTACCGGGAGGTTGCCGAGAAGTTGGGGCTCACCGTCCGGCTGCGTCCCGAGGGCACGGCGCACCCGGCACTCGTGCGCTGGTCCTACGAGGCTGATGTCACCGTCGCCGCGGCCAGCGACGCCGTGTTCGACCTGCTCGGTGACGAGCTGCGGCCGGCCGCGGAGCGGGTGCAGCGCGGGCACGGGTTCGCGTTGATCGACGAGGCCGACATGGTGCTGCTCGACTGGGGTGCGAGCCCGCACAGGCTGGCCGAGGCCGTGCCGGCAGCGGTGCGCGACGCCGAGCTGCGGTGGGCGCGGGACGCGGCCCGCCGGCTGTACCCGGGCGAGTACGCACTCGTGCGCGGGCGTCCGGTCATCGGTGGCGCGCAGGCCCGGCGGTTCGAGCAGCGCACCGGACGGGCGCTGACACCGCAGCAGCGCACCGATCTGGCCAACGCGCTGTGGGCCGACACGCTCCACCTCGACGTCGACTACAAGATCGCCGAGCGGGTCCGCGTGGAGATCCTCGACAATCCCAACGGCCGTGCGCTGGCGGGAATGCGCTGGAGCCGGGGGCTGCACGAAGCCATCGAGGCCAAGCACGGCGTCCCGGTCGGGCGGGCGCAGCGGACGATCACCCAGAGCACGATGGTGGAGTACCTGCGCAGGTACCGCGGTGTCGCGGCCATGACCGGCACCGCGTGGATGGCGCGCTCCGAGTTCCGCGGCCTGTACGGGATGAACGTGGTCCGCATCCCGACGGCGAAGCCGAGCCGGCTGGTCGAGCGCGACCGGCTGGTCTACGTCGACAGCGATGCTCAGCTGGCGGCGCTGCGCGCGGACATCGTCGCCCGGCGGAACGATCCCGCGCCGCACCTGGTGATCATCCGGACGCCGAAGCAGGCCGAGCGGTTCGCCGCGCTGCTGCACGGCGAGGGGATCCACGTGCAGGTGCTCGACGCGCTGGACCACCGCCTGCGTCCCGGTCGGGAGGCGGAGGTGGTGGCGGCCGCCGGGCGGCCGTACACGGTCACGGTGGCGACCAACATCATGGGCCGGGGCACCGACATCATCCTCGGCGGAGCCCGCGGCAGCCGGGCCGCTTCGTTGGTGCTGGAGGCGGGCGGCCTGCGGGTCACGGTGGCGAGCAAGTTCGAGTCGGCCCGCGCCACCCGGCAGGCCTTCGGCCGGGCCGGCCGCCAGGGCGAACCCGGCTCGGCCGGCGAGCTGCTCTCCCTCGACGACCCGATCCTGATCGAGTTCGGCGACCGGCAGGCGCTGACCCGGCTGCGGGAGCAGTACGCGGGCTCGGCGGAGCCGATCCCGGCGCACCTCGTGGACAACCTGGTGGCGGAGGCGGTGCAGCGGGCGGAGAAGGCGCGCGCGAGGCAGCTGAAGCGGGTCGTCCGGGGCGCGGACGAGGCGACCACCGAGGTGGTTCGCGGGATCGACGGCCGGCGGGGGAGCACAACCGGGGCTGTGCAGGCCGTGCCGCTGCGGGGTGTCGACGCGCGGATCGCCGCGGCATCCCGCCGGGTCGAGCGGTTGCACATGGAGCTGCGCGATGCCAGGTCGGCGCTCGCCGCCGCCACACCCGACGAGCTGCAGGACAGGTGCGCGCAGCTGTGCCGGGCGGAGAGCCGGTTGTTCCGCGCATTGGCCGGGTACCGCGCGCTGCTTGCGCCGGCCGCTGTGCCGGTCGGCGCGCCGGTCGCCCGGCCCGTCACGTCGGCCGGGTTCGATGCGATGGCGGCCGAGCTGGCCGGCCCCGGGGCGGTGCGGCGGGCCCGGCAGCAGATCCAGGCCGGTGACCACGCCACCGCGATCACCACGCTCGAGTCCGTCATGGAGGCCGCCGAGCTGCTCAGCCTGCTCGGAGAGGAGCGGGCCGGTACGGCTTCGTGGGTGCACACCGTCGCCGGCGAGGCAGCGGCCACGCTGCAGCGCGTCGCCGGGCGCGGCACCGAGCGGTACGGCATCGGGGCGGAGCTCGCCGAGCTGGACGGGGCGATGGCGGTGCTGGACGCGCTGGTCGCGGCCCTGCCCGCGGCGGCGTGGGGGCAGGCGAGCGCCGAGCTGGCCGGCGCGGCGGCGCACGCCCAGCTGGAGCGGCTGCACGGGTCCGGTGCGCCGGTCGAGGTGGTGGCGGATCTGCACCGGCTGGCCGCGGCGGGAGCGCTGAGCGCCGAGGACATCCGGTGGCTGCTGCAGGCCGGCCGCGCCGGTCCGGGCCGGGCGGCGCAGATGATAGGCGCGTTCGCCGCCCGGCACGACCTGAGCTGGCGTTCGAGCAGGGCGACCAAGCGCCGGCTGCTGGCCGCGCTGCGCACGGTGGCACCGGAGGCCGTCCCGGCCAGGTCCGGGCCCAGCGAGGCCGACCCCCTACTCGATGCCCTGCGCCTTGCCGGGGAGGTGGACAGCCCGTGGGACGAGCTGGCCGACCGGCTCGACCGGGCCGCCGGCCGGATCCAGCAGGACGGCGCGGGTGTGCTCAGCGGGCGAGCCGGGAACCGGCAGGAAGCGGCGCGGCTGCAGCAGCAGGTCGACGAGCTGCGTGCCCAGGCAGCTGAGGCCCGCGAGCGGGGAGCCGCGGACCGGCTCGCCGCCGTGCTCAACCCGGCCGGTGCGCCGGTGGAGCGGATCGATCTGGTCGTGATGCCCCTGTCAGACCCCGCAGCGCCGGCAGGCGTCGAACCCGCCGCGCCGCGTGGCGCTCGGTGGACGTTCGCTGCCGCCGCTGCGCTGGGTGCTGTTGCCGGTGGGCTGCTCGGCATCGTGGGTGACGCTGCGGCGGTGGTCGTGGCCGGGCTCGCGCTCGGCGGCGCAGGGCTCGCGGTCGCGGCGGTCGCGGCCGTCGGGCTGGTCCGCAACCGCGGCCCGCCGTCGAGCGGGGATGCTGCTGCGGACCTCGCCGGCACACGGGTGCACGAGGACCGCGAGCGGCGGATCGGGACCGGCGGGCCGGGCGTCCGCCGGATTGTCGTGCTCCTGCTCGGCGCGGTCGGGCTGAACACGATCCTCACCTCGTCGCAGGCCGGTGGCCCGCGGGCGCTGCCCGGTGGCGGCGGTGACCTGCTGGGTGTGGCGGTGGACCTTGCCGCCGGTACCCCGTCGCTGGTCGGCGCGATCGTGCTGGTCGCCGCGCTCGGCGTGCGGTGGCTGCTGCGCCGGCTGGCCCGCCAGCGCGCGCCGCCGCGGCTGGCGTGGGAGCGGCAGCGGTTCAGCTGGATCGCCACCGCGCCCACCGTGCTGCCGGCGGCCGGCCCGGAGTCGCTCGCCAGCATCGTTTGGCGCGTGGTCACGGCATCCGGGGTCATCACCGGGCGCACCGGCATCAGCGTGAACGATCTGCGCAGCGGCACGGCGGCGGCCGGTGGGCCCACGTGGCTCGCTGCGCTGTCCGAGCGCGTGCAGGTCGCCGCACCGGGGGCGGTGGTCGACGTGCTGGACGAGCTGGTCGGAGCCGGCCTGCTCGTGGAGCTGCCCGGCCGGGGCGGCGAGCGCCGCTTCGCCATGGGCGGCCCGCTCGGTGCGCTCCTGGCGCGCGCCCCACCGGAGTTCGTGACGGCGCTGGTCGCCAACCCGGTTGCGACGTTGGGTGATGCCGCCTTCGATCACCGTCCGGCGGTCGAGCTGCTGCTGATCGCGAGCGGCGGCGCCAGGGCCGCGATCTGGGCCGCGTTGGCCGGCACGCGCGGACCCGTCCGGTGGCTGGTCGCGAAACTGCCGCTGAGCTGGCGCGGCCGCGGCCGGGTGGAGCGGCTGCTCGCCCCGGCGCTGGCCGCGCGTGCGGAGGGGGACGCCGATCGCGTCGGCGATGCCGAGCGTGCCGCGCTCCTCGTGGCGCTCGACCGGGCGGCGCTGGACGGCGTCGACCCCGCGGACGTGCGCCGGGTGCTGGATGGACGCCCGTCCGGTCGGCTCGGCGGGTGGGTGCGCGTCGCGCCGGGCGCCGCCGTGGACGGCGTGCGCGTGTGGCGCGAGCGCCGGCGGCTGGTGGGGGTGGTCGTGGCGGCCGGTCCGGCGACGCTGGTCGATGCGGTGACCGCCGCCGTCGAGGGTGGTGTCGGGCTCGACGTGCTTGCGCGGATCACCGGTTGGTCGCCCGAGCTGATCGAGGCGAGTGCCGCCGCGGCCGCGCTGGTCGCGGAGGTGCCGGTGCCCGCCGAACCGCTGGTCGCCGAGCTGGTCGACCGCCTCGACGCGCTGCGTTCCGGCAGTGCCGACGCAGCCGGCGCCGCCGATCTCGGCCGCGTGCACGAGCTGATCGTCGAGGTGGGCGCGCACCGCGACGGCGCGTCAGCCGGGTTCGACGTGCTGCAGCGCGCGCTGACCGCGGCCGGCGCGACCCACTCGTGGACGGCGGGCGGCCTCGTCGCACCACTGGCGGGAGGCAGCCAGGTGCGGGTTCCCGCAGCCGAGGTGCGCGACGCGCTCGCGCGCTTCGCGGCGCGGCTGGATGCCGGCGCGACGCCGGACCGGGTGCTGGCCGAGGCCACCGCGTGGTGGGGTGCCCACGTCGGGGCGGCTTCCGGTGTCGCGCCGCTGTCCGGGGTCGTGAACGCGCTGGCCGAGCTGGCGACGGCGGATGCGACGGCGGTGGTGGAGGTTGTGCTGGCGGTCAACGGCGGGCGGGCTGCGCTCGTGGGGGTGGAGCTGACCGCCGCCGGCACCCAGCTCGTCACCGCGCTCGAGCCCACCGGCTCCGCGGCCGGCGTGGTTGCGCCCCTGCTGGTCGACGTCGGCGCGCCGGCCGCCGAGATCGCCGACGGCCTCGCCGGGCTGCGCGGCGGCTCGCTCGACCCGCAGCTACCCGGTCGGGTGGCCGACTTCGCCGCGCTGCTGGTCGACGTGTCAGCGGCGCTGACCGAGCGGGCCGACGCCAAGGCCGCCGCTGCGGGCGACGCGCAGCGTGCCACGGCGAAGGCGATGACGAAGCAGCGCAAGGAAGGCCGCCGGACCGACCGGGGTACGGCCGAGCGGGCCCGCAAGGCCGGTGGGGACGCGGCGATCTCCGTGGAGAAGCGGCTCCGGCTGGCCCGCAGCCGCGACGCCTACCGGCAGGCCGCGCGTCGCGCCGGCACCGCGCAGCGACGGGTAGCGGTGTTGGCGGATCTGCTGGCGCGTCCGCCGGCAGATCCGGCGGACGGCCGTTGGACCAACGCCGTGGAGCGGGCCGCAGCCGCGGCGACGGCCGCCGTCGATGCCTACCGGGAGGCGCAGGCGCTGGCGTTGCCCCCGGTCGAGGCGTTTCCGGCCGGCGTGCCGACCGGCGTGCTGCCGTACCTCGCGCAGCTGACCGCGACCGTCGACCAGCAGCTGGCAGAGAACGGGGTGCGCAGGCGGTTCACCGAGCTGGAGCTGGCCGACACCATCGGCGCCGAGTTCCGTGCCGTCGCGTCCGAGGACGGTCTGGTGCTCGGCGTCGGGACGCGGCATCGGCCTGCGGAGCTGCGCATCCGGTGGCGGGCCGGAGCGGCGGTCGAGGACGTGGTCCCGCAGGAGAAGGCCACCGAGGTGATGATCGGCAGCCTGCCGCAGGGCGGTACGTCGGTCTCGGCCGCGGTGCTGCGCAGCCTGAGTCTCTCGGGCGGGCTGCAGCTGGGGGCGCCGGGGATCAAGGTCACCACGAACATCGGCCGCTCCGCGGCGACGACCGGAGGCACCGCGGGCTACGCGGTCGGTGGTGGCGTGGTGGACAACCGGGGCGACTCGGTGCTGCTGGAGGTCGGGACCACCTGGGCCGTGTCCGTCCGGACGCGGAAGCAGCCGGCATGGGGTGCCCCGGTGGAGGTCACCGGCTCGCCGGAGGAGGGGTTGCGGTTGTGGGTGCCGCACACCTACGCCGCGCGGGCACCGCCGGCGACGATCACCATCGGGGACGGCGGTCCGACCGGCGCGCTGCCGAACCACGCGGTGATCGCCACGACCGGTCTGCAGGAGCTGGTCGACGCCGTCGCCGCCACGCTCGGCAAGCGGGCGCCGCCCGGCTCGCTCACCCGCGAACAGCTGCGCGCCCTGCTCGCCCACGACCTGCCCGCGCGCTTCTCCGCGGCGGCGGAGCCGGGCGGGCTGGAGCGGGTGGTGACCGATCGTGGCGGCCGGCCGCTGGCGGTTCTGACCATCTCCTCGACGGTGACCGGCGGCGAGCTGCTGGGCACCGCCAGCGCGAAGGAGCACATCGAGGACCTGCACGTGGCGTTCTCGGCGGTGTCGGGGTCGACCTCGGCGGGGCGTTCGTTCGGGTTCGGGCTGGATGTGGGCGGGCTGATCCCGAAGGGGACGTGGCGGCGGCTCACCGCCACGCTGGGACTGTCGGTCTCGGCCGGGTTCTCCCGCACGGTGGGCTCCTCGGCGAGCAGCGTGGCGATCCATCCGGGGGTGCACCGGTTCTCCGGCCACACGCAGGGCCAGCTGCTGGCGTTCGACCACCAGGTGCGGATCCGGTGGCTGAACGAGCCCGGCCGGGCCATGGAGTCGGTGGCCGGCACGGGTACGGCGCTGGTGCGGATGTCGGAGTCCGCCGCCTACCGCTACGGGCTGGCGGTGGACGCGAATGCGGTCACCGGTTTCGCCGCCGACGGCACGACGATGCTGCGCGACGACATCGCCACCGCCGCACCGCACGGCAGGCTGGCGAAGCAGCCCACATTCATCGGGTCGAAGCCGGGCCAGGTCCGCGGCGTCGGGCACGGCCTGGTGCGCGACGTCGGCGAGCTGAGCAGGTTGCGAGACACGGTGGCGACGAAGCTGCGCGACGAGGGCCTGCTCCCGCCGCTCGACCCGCAGGACTGGTCGGGTGACCGGCTGCAGCTGGCCGCGCAGTGGGCCAACGCCCGCGAGATCGCGGAGCTGCTCTCGCCGACGCGGATCGCGGCCTCCTACGACCAGGCGGCGCAGCAGGGGCTGGTGCTGTCGCTGGTGCGCTACCGCCGCTTCCACCCACCGCGGCACGTCACGATCAGGGTGCGGGTGGAGGCGGACTGGGACCACCTCGCCTACCAGGGCCACGGCACCGAATGGACGGTCGTCGGGCTCGACATCGGTTCCAACACCTCCGGCCGTTCCCAGTCGCACTCGCGCAACTGGGGTGTGACCGCCGGTGGCGGGTTGTCGGTCGCGATCGGCGCGGACGGCGACCCGCTCGCGGATGGTGTGCAGGGCAACCGCGTCGTCGGTGGCGGTGTCGAGGGCAGGGCCGGGTTCGGTCGCGGCTGGGGCAGCTCGGCCGGTGACACCGTCAACCAGGTCACGCTGGTCGAGGGCACGTCCACAACGGCCGAGTTCCTCGTGCGGCACACGATCGTGGTCGAGCGGGGGACCGCGCGCGGCGGGTGGGTGGAGCTGGGTCGGGCCGGTGGCACGGCGCGGCTGCTGCTGCCGGCCGACTGGCTGCCCGACGCCAACCCGATCCGCGGCCCGCCGGTGGCGACGACCGACGCGGTGGTGCACCGGATGACCGCGCTGGCGCTGGACACCGGCGACCTCGCCGACGTCGTCGCCGGGTTGGCACCGCGAGGGATGCGCCCGGACTCCCCGGCGGGGCAGCACCTGCGCGAGCTGGTCGGCGTGGACGGGGTGCGGGCGCACCTGCTGGACCTGATCCAGGACGGCTACCGCACCTCACTGGCCGTCCGCGACCGCCAGGGCGGGTCGAGGCGCACGCAGCTGCGGATGTCCGCCACCCCGCACGCGTCGACGTTCCTGACCGTGGCGGACCCGGTGACCGGCGACATCAACCTGACGTTGGGCAGCCACGGCGCCGACGCCTCGGTCTCGCGCGGACTGTCCGCCTCGGTGAACGGGTCGTTCGGGTGGCGGCAGGATGCCGTGCCGGCCGGAGGGGCGGGCGGCGGCGCGGGGTGGGCGCGCAACACCGGGTTCAGCCGGTCGTGGCTGCGGATCTGGGGCCGGGAGCGGCTGACCATCGAGGTCGGGCCTCACTACCTGTTCTCGATGCCGCTCGATGTCGAGGTGCAGGCCGGCAGGAAGGCCGGCGCCGCGGGCGCGACCGTGGTGTACGCGCTGCCCGAGCGCGACGCGATCGATCTGTACGCCCGCGGGACCATGGACCTGCCGCAGGCGCTGGTCGCCGACGTCGTGACCCGCTTCCGCGAGGGGACGCTCCTGCTCGACGACGCGCTCGCCCACCGGCTGCTGCAGCGCCACCGCGACGAGCGCGGCACGCCGTGGGAGCGGGGCGAGGCGAGGGCGCTGGCGACGCGGCTGGACACGTTGTTCGGCGACCGGCCCGGCTATGCGGCCGCCGGCGAGCGGGGCTCGCTGGATGCGCGGATCGCCTCCGGCGTGGCGCGGGCCGCGCGGCCGCAGTACGTCGAGATGCCCGAACACCTGCGCGTCGGGCTGGGCCAGTCGGCGATCGAGTCGGTCACCGGGCGGGACGGGATGGCGTTGCGGGTGTTCGACGCCGCCCGGCGGGCGGTCGAGCAGGTCGTACCGGGTGCGCTGGACCGTGATCCGGTGCTGTGGCATCGGCTGGCCAACGACCTGGCCGGCAAGCGCTGGTGGGGCAAGCTCGACCCGATGCTGGACCGCGGCGGCGTCGAGGTCCGGATCCCCGTCCGCACCTGGCGCTGGTTCCCCGGCGGTGCCCGGATCACGTGGGTGACGGTGCGGATCGCGGCTCGACTGGCCGACGACCCGGTGCGGCTGGACGAGACCGACACCGTGGTCCAGATCATCCAGGACTACGGCTACGGCCAGGGCGAGCGCGGTGCCGGCACCGGCGTCACCGGTTCGGGCGGGGCCAACGGCAGTGCCGGCTGGCCGGTCGCAAGCGGTGCCGCCAACTCCGGGACGGACCACTCCCGCGGCGGTTCCGGCGGTGCTGTGCGGCAGCGGACCCACGTCGACGGCACCGCCTCCTTCGACGGCGCCGACCGGATCGGCCAGGGCGTGCGGATCACCGTCCAGGCATGGCGTGAGGCTGGTCCGGGCCAACGAGCGGCTGCGGCGAGCCCGATCGTGTTGGAGGGCACCGCGGTGCGCCTCCTGCCGGACGGGCTGACCAGGCTGCTGCAGCCCGGCGGCGCGCGCCCGGCCGGGCCCGCCGACCCGCGCACGCTGCCGCTGCCGACCGAGTTCAGCGTCGAGACCACCGTCGCTGACACGCTCGTCGACACCGTGGTCGCGGGCCTGCGCCGGTGGGGGCTGCTGGGCAGCCGCGGCGAGCAGGCCCGCGCCGACATCGCCCACGCGCTCGCGGCCCACGCGCGCAGCGCGTTCCTGCGCGGCATGACCGCCGGCGACCACGAGGTGCTGCGCATCCCGGTCCGCGGCAGCCAGTACATCGACGTCGTGGTGTCGGCAAGCCCGTCCGGCACGCGGCCGCTCGTGGAGGGCCGCCCGCTGGAACTGCGCACGATCAACCGCACGGAGAACCGGATCACCCTCGGCCTGTCCGACGCGCAACTCTTGGCACTCGGGCGCGGCGCCGGCGGCTCACATGCCGGGTCGGGCGTCAACGTCGCCCTGTCCGGCGGCGAGCAGGTGGCCCACCGCATCGGCGGCACCGCGGGTGCCCGCACCGAGACCACGCTCTACGTGGCCGGCAACGGCGCCACGATCGCGACCGACATGGTCTTCGACGTGGAGCTGCGCCGTGGACGGCTGCGCGCCGACGGCACGTTGCGGGTCCGCCGGACCCGTACGGTGCGCGCGTCCGGCACCGCCTACCTCACCCTGTGGGACCGCGATCTCGCGGCCGCCAAGGCGGCGCAGGAGATCCCGGCTGCGCACGACCGCGGCTGGCTGCTCTCCGGGCGTGGGGCCGGCCTGCCGTTCGCGGCGTGGGCAGGCGGGCAGGCGATCGGGCTGGTGGAGCTGGCCGCGGCCACCGAGCGGATCGACCCGGTCGGCTTCACGCTCGACCAGCACCGGGCGATGGCCTCGGAACTGACTGCGGCCCGGCCCGTCGTGACCGCGGCTGCCACCGACGGCCGCACGAACGCGGTGATCACCCGCGTCCGGCTGATCGCACGGGAGCTGGGCCGCCCGATCGTCCTTGAGCTGTCCACCCCGCGCGGCACCGACCGCATGCTCGTCGAGCCGGACGGCACCCTGCACGGTGACCGCGACGGCGGCTACGCCGCGGCGCTGGCGACGCTCCCGCCGGAACTGCTCGCCGCCGCTGACAGCCATCGCCTCGATCTGCGCGCGCTGTTCGCGTCCGTGCCCGCGGGCGGGACGCTCGCCGCCGCTGTCCGTGATCGGCTCGCCGCCGCAGGCCACACCCTGACCGCGCCCGAGGTGACCTGGCCGGTCGCGATGTTCGGGCCGGGTGTCACGATGCACGTCGGCGGTACGACGGGCGGCGGCGGTGTCGCGGGTGGCCCGATCGCCGAGAGGGGATACAGCCCGGGGGACAACCGCCTGGTGGGCGGGGCGTTGCGGGCACTGTGGCAGGCGCGGCTCGAGCGTCGGGGCGGCGGGCCGGAGCACACCAGGGGCCCGCCGGAGGCGGGGCTGCGCGACGACGAGGAACTCGTCGTGCTGCCGGTCGCCGAGATCGTCGCGCAGCTGCGCAGCAGCGGTGTGCCGGCCAAGCGGGCGGCCGATCTCGCGCGTCGCCTCGTGGAGTTCTCCTGGCGGGACGCGGCGACCGGGATCGGCGTGATCGTCGTTCCGGTGCACCGGCTGGACGAGCTGCTTCGGCGGGGCCTGCTGGGGCGCGCCGTCGAGCACGCGCGGACGTTCCACCTCGACCCGAACACCCAGTCCGACCGGCGTGCGCACGACAGGCACGCCGCCGCGATCCTCGACGAGCTGCGCCGCGGCTGGCCGACCGGCCTTGCGGTCGGCGCTTTCGTCGTGGTGTTCCTCAAGGGGCTGGTCGGCATCAACCCGGAGCTGCGCGGCCTGCTGCCGGAGCCGTTCGACCTGTTCTCCCATGCCGGGAACCTCATCGGTGGCCTGGTCGTGGCCTACGCGGCGTACCGGATCCGGACCAGGTGGTCGCTGTCGTCGGGCGCGGGGATCTGGGTCCCGCCGGTCATGGTGGTCACCGCCGCGATCAACGCGATGACCGAGACCCGGTGGGGGGCGGGCCTCCTCGATGCGATCGGCCTGATTCCCGGCACGCCGGACCCGCTGGACCTCGTCTACAGCGTCGTGGCCGGCGGCGTGCTGGCCGCGGTCAGTTCGGGGCGGTCGGCGCGGGGCGAGCTGACCGGCCCAGCCACCGGGGCGCGGCGCCCGGCCCGGACAGCGCCGGTCCGAGGAGATCGGGATCGGGAGGCGGTGACATCCGCGCGCGAGCCGGGCGGCCCGCCCGCCCCAACGGCGCGGCGGACCGATTCGACGGCGTCGGAAACCAACGTCCGGTCGATACTGGGTACCGGTGTCGCGCTGCTGATCACCATGATCGTCGTGCTCGTCGATCTCGTGGCCAAGGCCGGCGTGGTCGGTGTGGTGTGGGTCGACGTCGGGGTGTTCCTGCCGTTGCTCTGGACGGTGGTGCTGCTGTCGTCGGCCGCGGTCGTGGCGCTGCACGTGAAGGGATTCCAGGGCGAGGGCGTACCCGCATGGTCCCGGCTGGTGGGAACGGGGCTGGCGGCCGGCGGGGTCGGCGCGTGGCTGCACGGCATTGCGACCGGTCTGCTGGACGGCCCGAACTGGTACCACATCGGTTTCCTGGGGGGCTACACCAGCGTCAGCGAGCTCGCCTTCGCAGTCGGGCTCACGATGCTGGCCTGGACGGGACATCCGTCGGCGCCCCGGGTGGGCCCGGCGTTGCGGGTGATCGCCGCGCTGGTCGGACCTGCGACGTTGGCGGCGAGCATGTACGTGCTCCCCGAGGAGATCCGCGTCGTTCAGCTGATGGCGCTGTTCGGCCTGACCGCGCTCTGGCCGATGAGCGACGAACCGTCCGGTGCGTCCCATGACGGCGACCGCGGGCCCCGTGGCCCACCCGGGGGCGGTCGGGCGTCCGCCCCGGACAGGCAGTCGGGAGCGGCCGCCCGGACCGTCGGAACCCGGACGACCGGGACGGCGGCTGACAGAGCGGCGGCTGAGCAGCGCCGTGCTGAGCAGCGCCGTGCTGGGCGCGCGGACGAGCTGGACGCGCCGCTGCCGTGGCCGCTGCGGATCGCGGCGTGGGTCGTGGGCGTCTCCGTCGCGACGCTGCTGATCGCATCGGTGGTGTGGGTGACGTCGGCCAATGCGTCGTCGGAGACGGCAACACTGGTGTGGTCGGTCGGGACGGCGGTCGTCGCGGGCACCGCGGGCGGGATCGTCATCGGGCTGTGGCGGCCCCTCGTGCACCCGTACACGTACAAGCCCACGCCCGTCTTCCACGGTGTGGGCCGGCTCCACCTGGGCCTGGAGCTGGAGATGAACACCCGGCGGGGCTCCCGCCGCACGGCCGCCACCCACGCGCTCCGGCGATTCGGTGAACTCGCCTACCTCAAGCACGACTCCTCCATCCGGCGCGGCTTCGAGATCGTCACGCACCCGATGACCTACGACTGGGCGATGGAGCACCTCCCGTGGGACGTCCTCATCGAGCTGGCCCAGCTGGGGGGCGACGCGAGTGGTGTCGGGCTGCACGTCCACCTCAGCCGTGCCGGGTTCGACTCCCCGGCCCACGTCCACCGGTGGATGAAGCTCCTGTATCGCAACGAGCACGAGCTGATCCGACTGGCTCGGCGGCGCTCCGACTACGCGAAGTTCGACCCTGAGGCCCGGCGCAACGTCAAGGCCTACGCCGAGGGTCTGCGCGGCCCCAAACGCCACCGGGCGATCAACACGAACAACCGCGACACGTTCGAGCTGCGGATCTTCGCCGCCTCGCTGGACCCGCAGCAGGTGCAGGCCGCGTTGGGGCTGGCGGCGGCGTCGGTCGAGTACACGCGGGAGCTGTCGGTCGCGGACATCGTGCACCGCCAGGGCTGGCAGTGGCCGGCGTTCCTGTCCTGGCTGCGCGAACGGCCCGAGTACGGCCCGCTCGTGCGGGAGGCGACTCGGGTCGCCGCCACCCGCGGTGGACGGACCGGGGCCGGCCCGCCGTCGGGCAGCGGCCCGGCGCGCGGCTCGACGGGCGGGCCCGCCACCGACGGGGGCGTTCGCGGGGGAGCCGCGCCGGAAGGGCCGCTGCTACGGGTGGCGACGCCGCGCAGCGCGACCGGCCGGCTGTGGCGCCCGGAGGTGCCGCGCGGCCCGCCGGCGGTCGTCCGCACCTGGATCGGGCTCTGGGGCAGGGCCGCGCGGGCCGTGGGAATCGCTGTCGGGGCAGCGCTGCTGGTCGCGGTGCTGGCCGTCGGCGCGCCCGCGCACGCCGATGGCGCCGTCGGGCCTGAGTTCACGGCGCCCGCGAACACCACGGCAGGTGTGGAAGCCGCCGGGCTCGGGGTCAGCTTCGCGGAGCTCGACGCCGCGAACGACGGCCGGTTCAGCGGGCCGGACGAGCAGATCGGCGGCCAGTCGCTGGTTGCGCCGGCGAGCTGGTCCGGCGTGTGGATCACGCAGCCGGGTGACTCCTACTGGCGGATCTACGTCGAGCGGTTCGCCGACCCGACCGGCTACGAGCTGGCACTGCGCCGGGACGCCGACCCGGAGCTGATCCGCCCCGACGACGAGCACCGGGTGGCGCCGGCGCCGGCCGAATCCGCGGCAACTGTCGCAGAGACCCCGTTGCCGCACACCTGGACACCGGCCATCGAGGAGCCGACCGGCGGGACATCGGCGACCGATGCGGACGAGCAGCCGGTCGGGTCGGCCGCTGGTGGCCTCGCCGGGTTCGCCGGACCGCTCCTGCTGGCGGCCGCGTTCGCGGGCGTCCAGGCGCTGCGCAACCGCGCACGCCGATCGCCTGCGGGGCCGGGCAGTGGCGGCCGGATCGGTGGGCTCGTCGCGGGGGCGGGCACCGGACTGCTGACCGGTGGGTTGTCGGGGATATTCGGATCCCCGGGGTCGGCGGTGCTGGCGGGTGCGGTCGTGGCGGCGACCGCCGTGTTGGCCGCGGTGCGGCCGGCGCGGACACCGTGGCGGCCGCGGGCGCCGCCGTTCGCGTTGTGGGCGGCCGTCGGGTTCGCCGCCGTGCTGGGCGCACTCGCCGCGTGGGACGTCGCAGGCCGGGCCGGGCCGGTACTGGCCGGGCAGTCGGGTCTGACCGGGCTGAAGGCGCTGCTCTACCCACTGATCCCGGCCGGGCTGGTGTACCGGTATGTGCTGCGCCGCCAGCACGCGAACCAGGCCGACGGCATGCAGACCCGGCCGCGGTGGGCGGCGTGGAAGTCGGCCGCCGCGGTGTACCTGATCACCGCCGCGTACGGCGTTGCGACCGCGTTCGGCTGGTCGTTCGTGCCGGCGTGGCTGGCGCCGATGATCCCGTGGCTGGTCCCGGTCGTGGTGGGGATCGCGGTCGCCGGCGTGCAGAGCAAGGACATCGGCCGCACGCGGGGGATCAAGTCGGTCGTGTCGGGTGCGCAGGCGGCGGTGGTCGTGGTTGTGGCCGGGTGGCTCGGCGGTACGGCCGGGCCGGGCGCTTGGGGTGCGCTCATCGAGGCGGCCGCGGTCTCCGCGGTCGCCATGGCGGCGGCGTCTCCGACCGTTCTCGCGGAGTACGTCAACAGCGCGGTCGGCCCGATCGGGGAGCGGGTCAGCCGCCGCAACGCCGACCGGGCGGAACGGACCGGGGCCGGTGACCAGTTGCGTAGCGCGTTGGTCGCGTGGGTCGAGTGGCGGGCGTTCCCGCCCATCGACACCCGGTTGCTGTGGCGCAAGGGGCTCGACTCGGTGCTGTCGCGGCTCTCCCTGGTCGTGATCAACCTGGCGTGGCTGCATCCGGACGCCGTGGCGCACGAGTCGTGGACGGCCGTGCTGCTGCGGTTCACGGCGGTCGCGGTGAGCGTCTTGGCCATCAACAAGCTGGTCCGGGACCCGGACGAGGTCCGTGCCGGGTTCTACGGCTTCAAGAGCACCCGGCAGCTGCGGCAGCCGGACCGCCCGTCGCGGTGGCTGTGGTGGCGCGGCGACCGGCTGCACCAGCGTGTCGTCGCGTACGCCGAAGCCCTGGACGCGCTGCTGGCGGCCACCGGCATCACCGGCGGCCTCGACCGGGACCTTGCCGCCCGGCTGGCCGCGGCGCTGTGGGCGTCGATGACGGCCGAGCTGGCGGAGCCGGCGAGCAAGTGGGAGCCGCTCCCGGATGCGTCGCAGATCCGGCGTGCCGTGGAGCGGGAGCGGGCCGCGGCGAGAGTTCGTCGGGAGCAGCACGTCGAGACGATCGTCCGGGTGGTGCCGGTGCTGGCCGCGGATCCCGCGGCGTTGGCGCTGCTGGCCGAGCACCTGCGGCGGGAGGGGCGGCCGGGCGACGCCGAGATCGTCGACTTCCAGCGGATGTTCGGCGAGGAGCTGTGGAAGCGGTTCGACGGTGCCGATCCGGCGTCGAGCCGCATCTGGTGGGAGCGGCTGGTGGCAAAGCTCGCCGAACGGCAGCAACTGCGTGCGGACCACCTCGCCGGCCCGTGGCGGGCGCTGCTGGTGGTGCTGAAGCGGCACTACCTGGACACCGATCAACACACGCACCCGAACCTGGAACGGGCCCGCATCGCGCTGCGCGTGCTGAACCCTGAGATGCGGGGCCGGGACAGGCCGCGGTCCGATCCGCTGGAGGCGGTCGCCCAGCTGGCCGCGCAGCATGCGCGCAGCATCGACGGCAACTCGGCGGCGTGGCCGGGTGCGAGGCCGCTCGCGGCCGGGATGCGGTTGCTGGTCTCGGCGGCGCTGCTCGTGAAGGAGGTCGAGCTCAGCCGGCGTCAGCGACGGGAGTTGCGCGAACGGTGGCGGGAGGCGATGAGCGCGGCCGTCAGGACGGCCCCGAGCTCACAGCCGGGCACGCTGCTGGAGCGGTTGCTGCTGCTGGCCGGCCAGCAGCGCGCGCTCACCCCGACCGAGCTGGCCGACCGCCACGGCGGCACGGACTGGGCGGGATCGCTCGCCGCGCTCGCCGCGACCGAGGCGGCGGTCGGCAATCCGACCGTCGGCTACCGCGCCGACCCCGTGCTGGTGGAGCTGTGGCGGACGGCGCAGCCGCGGCTGCGGCACGCGATCCGGTCGAACGCTCTGCTGCTGCCCGGCGGCGCGCCGCTGACCGGCAAGGACGTCGACGGGCTCAAGGATCTCCTGCGCGCCGGCGACCTGGCGTTCCGGCACTGGCGGGACGGCTGGGTCGACGACGCCGGGATCGCCTGGCGCCGCGTTCGTGGGCTGGGATACGTGTTCCTGCACTCGGCCGGCCGGCGCAGCTGGCCCCGGCCCGCCGATCAGGCCGCGGCACCGATCCGCATGGCCGTCGCCATCGGCGAGGTAGCCCGGCAGCGGTGGCGCCACGCGGTGGTGCCCGGCCGGTGGCAGCTCCGGCTGCATGCGCTGGTGCGGGCGACGATTGCGGCGGACCGCGGCTACGTCGTGGCGCTGCGTGCGGCAGCGGAGCGCGAGGCGCTGGAGTCCGCCCGGCTCGGGCAGGTCGAGGCGTACGCCCGGCTCGCCGAGGCCAGGGCGGCTGCCGTGGCCGAGATGGTGGAGGTCGGCTCGTACCCGCACCAGATCAGCGGGGCGCTGCACGGCGCGAACGCGGCGCTCCAACACGCCCCGGGAGCCGACCCGCTGCCGCCGACCGTCGCGCAGGCGCTGCGGGAGAGCACCCGCGAGCTCGGCTCCGCCCGCCGCCGTCTCGCCCACCTGCGGCCCGGTGCGGACCGGGGCGCGATGCTGGTGGCGGCCAGGGTGCTGCTCGAACGCCACGATCTGCTGCAGGACCGGGCTTGGGACGCCAAGCTCAACCGCGACCTCGGCGGTTGGCTGATCATGGAGGCGGCCCGGAAGGCGGCCCGCAAGCTACGAGCCGCGAACGCCGACCTGTTCCGGCCGGGCGCACTGCCGGCCGGCGATGTGACCCGGTCCGAGCCGGGCATGGCCGCGACCTCCCGGCGCGGTCTGGGCAGGCGGGCCAACCAGGACGCCGCGGCGCTGGCGACCCTGCCGGACGGTAGCCGGTTCGCGATCGTCGTCGACGGCGTCTCCAGCTACCCCGATTCGGACGGCGCCGCCACCCGGTTCGCTGCAGCCTTCCGGGCCGAGATCACGAACCCGGCCGTGGCGGGCCGCACGCCCCGGCAGGCGCTGCGCGCCGCGCACGAGGCCGCACTGGCGGCGATGACCAGCCGGTACACGGAGGAACGAGGCCACGCCGCCGTGGCCTACCTGGCCGCGTACGTCGGCACCGACAACGCCGTGACGACCATCCACGCCGGTACCGCGCGCGCCTACTTCCTGACCGACGACCCGGCCGGCGGCCGAGAGCTGACGGCCGACCACACCCGCGGCGGGGACATCACCGACGGCGGCGTCATGACCCGGTGGGCGGCAAGCGACTTCCAGCCAGACCCCGCCGTCACCGAGTTCGCGGCGTCGCAGCAGGGGCTGCTGGTGATTGCGACGGACGGGCTGTGGCGCCACCTGCGCACTCCGGGCGACCTCGTCGGAGCGCTGTCCGATGGCGCGTCCACCACGCCGGTCGAAGCCGCCGGCCAGCTCGCCGACGCCGTCCGGTCCGCCGGCGGCCGCGACGACCACACGGTTGCCGCCGTCATCGCTCTCGGGCCTGGTGGCAGCGGCGACTCGACCAGCGGGACCGCCGCGATCGGTGACGGTCGCCGAGCCGCGCGGGTGATGGCGGCGGACGCCGCGGCGCTGCGGGCCGCCGGGGTGCCGCTGAACCGGGCGCGGTTCCGACACCTGCCGCGCGGCCCGCCGGGAGTCCCCGACGCGTCGATCGTCGTGGTTCCGGCGGCGATGCGCTCCGCCGGTGCGGAGGGCGTGCTGGCGTTCGGCTGGTACGAGGGCGGCGTCGTGCTCGTCTTCGACGACACCCTGGCCGAGATCGACCGGCGGATCGGGGCCGGACAGCTCACCCGGTCGTGGTGGGCCGAGCTGTTGCGGCACGAGAACCGGTTCCATCTGTCCGGCCGTGCCCACCGCGAGGACGTGCACGACGCGGACGTCGCACGTCTGGTCGGCCGGCTCCTCGGAACGGGCGACACCGTGCTGGGTTCCGCATGGCGGCCCGGCCTTCGCCTGCCCGTCGTGCATCACCACGACCACAAGCCCGTGCCGGTGTTCCACGGCACCGGCCCGTTGTACCTCGGCCTAGAACTGGAGATCACGACCCGACCGGGCTCGGTGCCCGGCGCCAGCACACTCGCCGCCAGCCACCTCGGTGATCTGGCCTACCTCAAGCGCGACGCCTCCATCGACGCCGTCGGCGAGGGCTTCGAGATCGTCACGCACCCCATGTCGTACTCCTGGGCGCTGGCGAACTTCCCGTGGGCCGTGCTCCCCGAGCTGGAGCGGATGGGCGCAGGCGGCGCCGGCCTCGGGATGCACGTCCACATCAGCCGCGCGGCGTTCGACTCGCCGGAGCACGTCGACCGCTGGTTCGCACTGCTGCTCGGCAACCGGGACCAGCTGACCAGGCTGGCGCGACGCACGTCGGACCGGTACGCGAGGCTCACCGAGACCGAAGGGGTGAGCGTCTGGGCGTCGACCCGGAACCGGGGGATCAACAGCCAGAACGCCGACACGTTCGAGCTGCGGGTCTTCGCGAGCACGCTGGACCGGCAGCAGGTGCAGGCCGCGCTCGGGCTGGCAGCGGCGTCGGTCGAGCACACGCGCTCTTCGGGGCGCGGCGCGAGCTGGTCGGAGTTCCTCCAGTGGCTGGCCGAGCACCCGCAGTACGCGCCGCTCTCGCGCGAGATCGTCCGCCTCGGCGCGGACGTCACCGCGAACGCTCTTGACGGTCCTCGGCGCAGGACGGCAGGCGGATGGCTCCGCCGTCGGCAGGGACCGAACAGCGGATCGCTGGCCGACGTCAAGGGCTTCGAGCTCACGGGACGGTCGAAACGCAGGTTCGAGCGCAGGCTGAGGGCCTGGACCGCGTCCGGCTTGCGGCTGGACGTCGGCGCGCAGCCGTTCGGCGCGCGCGGCCCACCCCTGGTGCTGGCCTTCAGAGCCGCCTTCCCGGATGAGCCCGGTGTGGTGGCCTACACCTGGCACGGCGGCGGCAGGCCGGTCGTCGTGATGTTCGCCGAGGTGTACGACGAGATCCGCGAGCTGCAAGCATTCGGGTTGGCCCCCGACTTCCTGGAGCGGGTGCTCGCGTTCGAACGCACCTTCCGGGTGGAGGGCAGGGGCACCGAGCGCGACCGGCGGGCGCAGGCCGAGGCCCTGCTCGCCGAGCTGCACCGGGCCAGAGCCGCACGCACCTTCGTACCGCTGTCCTCGAACTGGCCCGATGGCTGGATGGCGCCCGATCTGGGGGAGCGCGCTCCGGACGGCGTCGGCCGCGTCGTC
This sequence comes from Pseudonocardia sp. TRM90224, assembly GCF_021245725.1. Classification (GTDB taxonomy): domain Bacteria; phylum Actinomycetota; class Actinomycetes; order Mycobacteriales; family Pseudonocardiaceae; genus Pseudonocardia. The sequence goes on from NZ_JAJGSX010000036.1 coordinate 41,130, forward strand.
CGGGTGACAGGGCACCGCATGGACGGACGGAGGCATGCGGTCGTCGGGACCGGGTCCGGCTTCCTGGTCGCGGTCGCGGGCTCGCGCGGCTACGTCCTCACCAACCAGCACGTCGCGACACCGGACCCGAGCGAGCGGGTCGACGCCCTGTTCGTCGAGCTGGCGGGTCCGGACGGGATCATCGCGGTCCCCGCGGTGGCCGTGGACCGCCCCGCGCTGACGACGCTGGCCGACGCGCTCGTCACGAGCGGGGCGGTCCGGGTCGTGGGCGCCGCCGAAGGCGCGGAGGGCCTGACCGAGCTGTACGGCCACGAGGTCGGGCGGGCCGCGGCCCAGGTCGACCTCGCGCTCCTGCGCATCGAGCACCCGGACCTGGCCGCGCTCGACCTCACGCCACTGGTTTTGGGGGACACGCCGGCGGCGGGCACCCGGCTGACCTTCCTGGGCTTCCCGAGCACCACAATCCCGGTCGTCGGGGATCGGGGTGGAGTGGAGCACGTCCGCACCCGTGGCCGGCAGCTCGTCGTCGCCGGCGGTGTCGTCGAAGCCGGCAGGGACACGGCCGCTCGGGAGCCCGTGCACCGTCTGAACCTCTACGCCACGGGCAACCCCTGGGCGGTCGAGGGCAACTCCGGCGGTGCGGTCATCGCCCGCGTCGACGGGGCCGACGGGCCGCGCGAGCATCTCGTCGGCGTCTACTGGGGCGAGGACGTTCTCGGCTACCCCTTCGGTGAGCAGCGGTTCGTCGCGGCGGTGGGTGTTCGTGCTGTGCGCGCTTTCCTGGCAGCCAGCGGGCTGGACGTCGCCGCTGGGGCGTTGGGCTCCGGTCCGAGCGAGGTCCCGTCCTCCACGGGCGCGCGGGGAAGGTGGTCCGCGACTCCTGCCGACCTCGCGCGGATCCGGGCCGAGATGGTTGTGCACCCCGACGGGCTCGGCGTGATCATCCTGCCTGCGGACGACCCCGCGCGCGGCTACGCGCTCGACCTGCGGGGACACCGCGACGACCTGACGCTGGTCATGCACGCCGACGAGGACGGGTTCTTCTGGCCTGCGCGCGACGGACAGGTGCGGGTGAGCCCGGAGCAGGTGGCGAACCTGCTGGGGGCGCGACCGGAGATCTGGTGGTGGGGCGAGCAGCGGGAGGAGCCGGAAGCCGCAGGCGGGGCGTTGGTGGTGTGCGGTTGTTCCGCCGGCGCGGACATCGACGTGGCCGCACGGTCGCTGGCGTCCGTCTTCGGGGTTCCGGTCATCGCACCGACGGACGAGGTGTGGGTGTCCGCCCCGGACGAGCACGGGGTTGCTTCCGTCGAGACGGCCGGTGGTTGGGTGCGGGTGGAACCGGACGGCTCTGCGAGCCCGGTGGACCAGCCGCAGGCGTTGACGGCCTCGGCCGGAGCCGGCGAGGCGAACCTGCTGAGGCTGGGCCCACCGGGTCTGCGGGGCGAGGTGGACCCGCGCGCGCCGACGGTGCGACTCGGTCGGCAGCCGGTGGCTGGGCCGCTCGGTCTGCCGTCCGGGTGGTGGCCGGGGGTGCGGCAGCGGCGGGCTTGGAAGCGGGCGGCCCGGACGCCCGAGGCGCCGGGCGGGCTCGACCTGGTGCTGCGTGCGGTGCTGGCGGTCCACCTGGCCCGAGGCGCCGGGCTCGCGCTGGACGGCGACCCGCGGCGTGGGGTGCCGGCCCGGATCGCGGGGTCACCGCGGCTGGCCGCACTGGCGACGCACCTGGCTGGTTCGCCGGCCGGCGAGCTGGGCCGGCTGGTCGGGGAGTGGGCGGCCGTCGGGCTGATCGCGGTGCGGTCGGACGCGCAGGGCCGGGTGGCCGTGCCGTCCCGCATGCTGCGTGCCCTGCTGGCCCGCGCGCCGCCCGAGTTCGTGGCCGCGCTGGTGCGCAACCCGGCCGCGGTGCTCGGCCGGCCCGACCTCGGCGAGCTGCCGGTGGACGAGCTGGCCGCGGCCGTCGTCGCCGGGTTGCGGGATGCGGCCGCGGGACCGGCCGCCCGGACCGGACCGATCGCGAGGATCGCCGACCGGCTGCGCGGCACCCGGGCACGCGTGTGGGCGGCGCGGATGTGGGTGGCGCTGCCGCGCGCGGTGCAGCGTGGTGGACGCCGGCTGGTGGCCTCCGGCATCGGGCATCCGGGCTGGCTGACGTTCGAGTACGAGCGCCGGGCCTACTTCCCCGTCCTGCAGACGCTTGTCGTTCTGGGCGTCGGGACGCTCTTCGGCCCTGTTGCCGCGGCGGCCGTCCTGCCCCTGGTGTTCCTGTTCCCGCACTGGAAGCTGCCGCGCCCGGACGGCGTGCTGAGGGCGGGCTCGTGGCCGAAGCGGGCCTGGCGGTACGTGCGGCAGCTGCGGTGGGAGCGTGGTGGCGCGATCGCCTGGTCGATGCCGTTGTGGAAGGTGGCGGCGGTGCGGGTGCGGCTGGGCCCGATCCTGGAGCTGGAGATCAGTGGGTCCGGTGATCTGCTGCTCGGCCACGTCGGCGACTCGGAGTCGATCGGGTTGCGGGAGCACGTGCGCAGCAAGTGGCCGGCCGCGGTGCTCCCGGTGCACAGGGTGTCGCTGACGCTGATCGTGTTCGGTGTCGTCCGGATCGCGCTGTTCGTGCAGGAGTTCACCCTTGTTGGGGTCAACCTCGCGCCGGTGGCGGGTGTCGCGGCGCCGAAGGTGAGCGGCTTCCACCCCGTGCGCCGGTTCGTCGGCTGGGTGCTCTCCTACGACTGGGGCTGGTCGACCAAGACGGTCAACGGCTACCCGTTCTGGCAGTCGGGTCTCGGCATCGGGCTGGTGGACGGTCCGATGGTGGAGTTCCGACGCTCGCTGCGGACAGCGGTCGTGCGGGTGCTGGGGCGGGAACGCCGGATCGACTTCTTCCAAGGCCCGGAACGGGTGGTGCGGCGGGCCCTGTCGGCGGTGGGACGACTGATCGGCCGGGCGCTGCCGGCGCGGTACCGAGGGCGGGCGCGAGCGTGGCACGCCGACCGGGCCGATCGACACCGCACGAAGCACGCCGGACGGCTGCTGCGCCGGATCGAAGTGGAGCTGCTGCGAGCCGGCGAGCTCGAGCAGAAGCTGGCGCGGCCGTACGTCCCCGGTCCCGCCCGACGGGTGGCGACGCGGCTGCGCGTGGCGGCGCTCGACCGGGCGCTGACCCTCGTCGAGGCACGGCGGGCGGCGCGCCTGGAGCGGGCTCGCGACCGGGTCCGTGCGGCGATCGTCGAGAACCAGCGCCGCGCGCAGGAGATCCGCACCTACCTGGCCGCCCTGCCCGGAGCGACGACGGGCCGCGCGCCGCCGGCCGGCTGGGACGTCGTGCGGCGGGTGCTGGCGGCGTTGCCGTGGCGTGGCGGGGTTCGCGTCGTGCTGGTCGTGCTCGTGGTGGTCGCGATCGTCGCGCTGATCGCGGGATCGGCGTGACGCGCACGCCGTCGCCGCCTCCGCGGCGCTGTGGTGGCCGTTCGGGACGGTGCGGCGGCGCACCCGGCGGTCGCGGTGAGCCCGAGGGAAGCGAGTTCGGCGACATGACCGACTGCTGGTCTCGTTGCTGACCGCGGCCCGCCGGCAACGTGCTCGCGGCGCTCGCCACCGACTACGCCCTGTTGCTCGTCGGCCGGGCCGTCACCGCGCTCGGCGCCGTGGGTTACCTCCCGGCCGTGACACTCGTCGCGAGCCGGTTGCTCGGCCCGGACCGGCACGGCCGCGCGGTCGCGATCGTGTTCGGCGGGTTCGCCTCCTCGCTGGTCCTCGGCGTTCCCGTCGGGAACCTGCTGGGCGAGGCAGCCGGGTACCACGCGGTGTTCGGGCTGGTCACCATGTTGTGCGTCGCAGCGGCGGCGGCCGTGCGGCTGCTGCTCCCGCCGTCGCGCTGCTGCTGTCAGGCAGTCACCGCGACCTGTCCGGCATTCGCCCGACATGAAGGCGGTGCTTCTTCCATGAGGATTCCTGAGAACGGATTTCCGGATGAGAAGGGGTCGTGAAGTGACTGGAGTTGTGGGGCGACTGGCCGACAGGCTGGTCGCCGTCGTGGCGCCGAGGTTGTCGGCACGCGCCGCTTACCAGGTCAATTGTGTCCGGTGTTCCGACTACGGTGAGGGCTGGCTCGTCCACCGCGACTGCATTCGCGGGGTTTGCGAGCCGTGGAGTCTCGTTCCTGGGACGTACTGCGGCTACTGCGTGGACAAATGACCTGCTGAAGACCCTCAGGGAACGGGGTGAACGGCACCTTCAAACGCACGCGGCGAGCAGAAGCGCTGTTCACGCCGAACAGCCCGGCCGGGGATGATCGCGGGCGTAGTCGCCGATCATGCCTCGGGCCGGCCGTCGGCGCGGTCGCGTGCGTTGCCCTTGCCGCGCTGGTCGGCCGGCTGAGACGGCGATTCGTGGTGGTCACCGTTCGCGGCGACAGCATGGAGCCGGCACTCCGCCACGGTGATCGCGTGCTGGCCGACCGCGCAGACATGAGCGCCGTCCGGGTGGGCGACATCGTCGTACTGGAACCGGGTCGCGCCACGAACCGGTCCACGGCGTACTGGATGATCAAACGGGTGGTAGCGGTCGCAGGCGACCGGGTGCCGCCCGGATCCGTGCCGGCGAGGTCCGCCGCCCGTGACACCGTCGTGCCGTGCGGCATGCTCGTCGTCGCCGGTGACAACGCCGCGGCCAGCAGCGATTCCCGCCAGCTCGGCTACTTCCCCATCGAGGGTGTTCTCGGCGTGGTGCGGCGGTAGGAACCCGCGGGGGCGCGCCGCTCGCGCGGGGGCGCCGTCGGCGGGTCGGGCGCGCGGGAGTCGACCAGCAGCAGACCGGCCACCCGGCCCGAGAGGCCGCGGTGCCCGCGCGACCAGAACACCGCGAGCGGGCTCACGAAGAGCAGCAGGCCGGCGAACCCGCCTGCGGCCGGCACGAACGTGTTGAGGCCGCTGAGCAGGAAGTAGCCGAACGACCCGAACAGCAGCGCCGTCACCGCGCGGGCGCCCGGCGGGGAGGCGTCGAGCCGGGTCCAGCGCAGCCGGACGGCTCGCTGGCCGATCGTCGCTGCGCCGGGTGTGAGCATCGGGACTGCCAGCAGCAGCACGGCCGGCACCCATGAGCCGAGCACTGCGGCGATCGGGGCGTCGTACGGCTCCTGCCAGGTCTCCGGCCCGCCGAAGACCAGGGCGATGGCGTTCGTGAGCGCTACGAGGACACCGCCGAGCAGCCCGACCGACATCATGTCGACGACCATGCCGAGCAGGCGGCGACCCGCGGTGACGGGCCGCGGCGCGTCGGCCGGCAACCGGTGGTGGCGGCGGGTGAGCAGGCCGAGCAACGGGGCCAGCACGATCCCGACGACCGTGCCGAGCGTGTTGGCGATCAGGTCGTCGACGTCGAAGACCCGGTAGGGGCACGGGAAGAGGAACCAGTTGCCCGTCAGCTGCGTGAACTCGACGAGCAGCGAGACGCCGAACCCGATCGCGACGGTCGCCGCGACCCCGCGCCCGAACCAGTGCCGCAGGTAGGCGCCGAGCGGCACGAACAGCGCGACGTTGAACACCGCCTGCTGGACGGCCGGGTTCACCAGCAGCCCGTGGATGCCCGGGGCGGCCTGCTCCTTGCGGATGTCTGCGAGGAACCGCAGCGGGTCGAGCTGCGGGTGGCGCAGCGCGGGGTGGGCCGCGCACCACGCCTCGTCGAGCTGGGGGAGCGGGAGCAGTGTGTAGGTGAGGATCGCCAGCCCGTAGACCACGAACCCGAACGCGACGAGCGCCGGCCCGAACCCGACCTCCCCGCGGGTGCGGTAGCTGCGGAAGACGAACGGGACGAGCAGCAGCACGGCGAGCAGCGTCCCGCCGAACACCGCGAGCAAGGCCGGGATCAGCTGCGACGACATGGGTGGCAGTCAAGAGCGCCCGCGGAGCCGTTGTCACGCAAGATCGCCGGATCAGGTGGCCAACTTCCCCACCGTTTGCCAACCTGCACACCGTTTTGCCCGTGCAAGTTGGCAAAACGGTGGGGGCCTTGCTGCCCGGTGTCCAGGATCTCCCCACCGTTTTGGGTGGATGCGCGCCAGATCGGCGCGCATGTGCCCAAAACGGTGGGGAAGTTCGGGCCGTCAGGGGGTGATGTGCCACTGGCGCCCGTTGCCGCGCAGCAGCCGGCCGAACCGCAGCTCGGGGAAGTGCGCGCCCACCCCGACGACGCCGGGCTGCTCCAGCTCCCGCCAGAGCAGCTCGCGGGTGCGGTCGGCGAGCGCGGTGTCGACGTCGGCGAGCGAGTGCCAGGTCGGCTCGTCCAGTTGGACGGGGCAGGTCACGGCGTCGCCGAGCAGCAGCGCCCGTTCCTGGCCGGACGAAACGACAACGCAGAGGTGGCCCGGCGTGTGGCCCGGCGTGAGCTGCGCGGTGATCCCCGGCGCGACGGCCCGGTTGTGGTCGATCGGCCGCAGCCGCGAGGTGTGCTGCAGAAAACCCTTCCGGATGTGCGGGACCATGTGGCCGCTGCCGTCGACGAAGTGGGCGTGGTCGCCGGCGCCGAACCAGATCGTCGCTCGCGGGAAGACCGGCGTGCCGGCGAGGTCGAAGAGCCAGCCGACGTGGTCGGTGTGCAGGTGCGTGCAGATCACGTCGGTGATGTCGGCGGTCGTGACGCCGAGCGCGCGCAGGCCCGTCAGCAGCTGGCCGCCGAGCAGCCGCATGCCCAGCGGCAGGTCCTCGGCCTGCGGGCCCATCCCGGCGTCGACGAGCACGACCCGGTCGCCGGATCGGACCAGGAAGCAGCCGATCGGCAGCCAGGCCGTCCCGTCGCGGTCGAAGAGCTCCGGGTGGGCGTCGGCGCCGACGTGCGTGCCGAAGTAACCCGGCGCGGCGACGAAGGTTCCGTCGGCCACGGGGTGCAGGTCGATGTCGCCGATGCGCATGTCTGATCCTTTCCCGTTCGGATCAGCTGTACACGTTGTGTTCGTTCACGCGCAGTGGCCCTGCCGCAACGGTGTGCTCTTGCGGTGAATAAGGTCGAGGCGGACGATGTCGGCAGTTGCTGGTTGAGCGAACAGCCACACGTTCCGACCCTCGAGGACGCGGGAGTACGTGATGGCAAGTGGCGTTGTGAGCAAGCGGATCGGGCTCAAGGGACACGAGTCCGTGACCGCGGCACGGCTGTTGCAGGAGTTGCCCGACGGTGGCCGCGACGCCATCCACGCCTACCGCAGAGCCGTCTGTGCGCGGCTCGACCGCTCGGGCCGGCTCGTCCGGGCGGAGCACGATCTCGGCGCCACCCAGATCGGCCTGCGGGTCGTCGGTGCGCCCGACCTGCTCGTCGTGTGGCGGATCGACACCGGTTGGTACTACCTCGACTTCGCGCTCGGCCGCCCGCTGCTGCGGCCCACCGCCTACCTGGCGGCCGACGATCCGGCCGACCGGCTGCTCCCGGCACCCCAGCAGGCGGCGGCGTGGGTGGCCTCGCTCGCCGACGGCCTGCGGACCGGCACCATCGACGCGCCGCCAGCACTCACCGCGGCGCTCGCGCCCGTCCTGCTCGACCGGCTCGGCGCCTTCCACTCCGAGTCGCCCGAGTACTTCCTCTAGCCGCCCGTCAACTTCCCCACCGTTTTGGGCACATGCGCGCCGATCTGGCGCGCATCCACCCAAAACGGTGGGGAGATCCTGGACACCGGACAGCAAGCCCCCCACCGTTTTGCCAACTTGCATGGGCAAAACGGTGTGCAGGTTGGCAAAACGGTGGGGAAGTTCGGTCAGAAGAGCGACGGGGCGGCCCCGATCTGGTACTCGACACCCCGCCCGGCGCCGTCGCCGTCGCTGATCTCGAGGGTGAACGTCACGCGCTCGGGTGCCGCGGTGTTGTGCTCGCCGGGCTTCCCGAGCTTGCGGCTGATCCACGCGGAGACGTCCTTCGCGCCATCCGGCGAGATGACGGCAGCGAACTTGCCGAACAGCTCGACCGCCTCCGCCCGGTCGGGGGTGCGGAAGCGGAACGTCGCGAGGGAAGTGCCCTTGCTCAGGTCGCCGCCGATCACCGGTGAGGCGTTGATCGACCGGAAGTAGAGCGGCTTCTGCGCGCAGCTGGTCGACTTGCTCTCGCTGTCCTCGCACGTCATGTCGTTGGCCTCGGCGAAGGCCTTGATGGACGAGATCTGCACCTTCGGCATGGTCGTGGTGATCGCGGCGGTGGCGTCGAAGATGGTCAGCGCCTTCACGTCGGGCGCCACCATCTCGAACTTGCCGCCCTTCCCGAACGTCGGGGCGTAGGTCAGCGCCAATCCCTCGACGGTCGCGTCCGGCGTGGCGTCCTGCCGCACCCAGCCCTGCACCGCACCCAGCTGCGGCTCGTCGAGCGTCTTCGCGAGCATCCCGGAGATCACCTCGTCGATCGCCTGCTTGGTCAGGCCTTCGCCGTCCGTCTCGGTCGGGGAGACGTTGACGATCATGCCGCCGGTGCTGCCGTCGGGCCGCTCCTGCAGCGTGATGGTGTGCGAGACCCCGCCGCTCAGCCGGGCGAAGCACTGCCACACCGGGGTGGGCTCGAGCGAGCTCGGTCCGCACTCGTAGTCGGCGGCGCGCAGCGCGACCAGCACCGACTCGACCGGTTTGGTGGTGACGGACGACGGCGACGCGGGGTCACTCCCCGTCGCGGCCGGCTGCCCGGCGACCTGCGTCGTGCAGGCCGCGAGCAGCAGCGCCGCCACGAGCGTCGACGCGATCGGAATTGCTCGTGCACGGCCCACGGCGATGTTCTCCTTCGTTGTTCTGCGTCAGCGCCGACCGATCCTACGAGCTGTCCTTTCGGACTGCTCCATGAGCCAGGCGGTGCGTACGTTTCCGCGGGCGCAACCACCCGCACTTGATCCAGACACTTGCCTGTGGCTGTCCTGTAGTGACACATCGTGCCTGGTCAGACACGGGTCTAGAACGCTAGGGACCTGTCAGGTGGCTTATAGGAACTGTTCAGAGTTGCCCCCCGGCTGATCGTTAGCCTTCGCACGCATCCGGGCCGTTCGGTATCCGGTGCATATTCCGCAACTTCTGACTAGGGCGTTTCATGCCCGTGTCCCGGATAGGGGGCTTCCAATGACTGGGGCAGGTCAGCTCGTCCGTTCCGGGGTGTACGTATCGATCACGGGCGCCGCGACGGTGGTGTTGCTCAGCGTGAACCTGCGCCCGGCGATCACGTCCGTCGGATCGGTCGGCATGCAGATACAGGCGGCGCCCGGGATGTCACCCGCGGCGTACGCCGTGCTCGTCTCGGCGCCGCTGTGGTGCTTCGCGGTCGGCGGCAGCCTGGCATGGGGGCTGCGTGCGCGGTGGGGGACGAACCCGGTGGTCGGCGGCGCGTTGGCGGCGCTCGCCGTCGCGCTCGCCGTGCGTGTTGCGGGAGGCCCGTTGCTCTTGCTCGGCGGGTCCGTGCTCGCCTGCGTGGCGATCTCCGTGCTCGGTGCGCTGCTGCCGGTGATCGTGCAGGCCGGCGCGCCACAGGAGCGCGGGACCCGCATGGTCTGCCTGACCACCGCGCTGGGCGTCGGGAGCTCGGCCGGCGCGCTGGTGACGCCCGTGGTCGCGGCACAGAGCAGCTGGCAGACGGGCGCCGCGTGCTGGGCCCTGCTCGCCGCAGCCGGCTGGGTCGTCTGGCGGATCTCGGCCGAGGCGGTCAACCCGCACGACGTCCCGCGCGCAGGCTCCACCGTCGGTCCGCGCGCGTTGCGCCCACGCGGCACGGTTGTCGCGCTGACCCTGCACTTCGGGGCGCTGTCCGGGGTGACGTTCACGCTGATGGGTTGGCTCACCGGCATCCTGCAGGACCGGGCGGGCCTGCCGGCCGGGATCGCGAACCTGCACTTCGCCGTCGTGATGGTGCTCGGCATCCCGGTGTCGCTCGCGGTGCCGATCCTCGCGAAGCGGGCCCGTGACCAGGTCGGGTACATGGCCGGGTTCGCCGTGGTCGCGGCGCTGGGTGTGGTCGGGATGCTCGTGCTGCCGAGCGAGTTGCCCTGGTTGTGGACGGTCCTGCAGGGCATCGGGATGGGTTCGGTCGCGCTCGCCCTCACGGTGATCACGATCCGCTGCGGCGGCGACCGGGACGTCGGTGCCGGACTCTCGTCGGTCGTGCAGGGCGTCGGCTACGCGATCGCCGCCGCCGTCGCGTTGGGCGTCGGGCTCGTGCACAGCGCCACCCGGAGCTGGCAGTGGGCGCTGGTCGCGCTGCTCGCCGTCGTCGCCGCGCAGCTCGTCTCCGGCTTCGTCGCCGGCCGCAGCACCACCGTCACCGCTGACCGCTGACCGCTGACGCCAACTTCCCCACCGTTTTGTGCACTTGCGCGCGTTTTCGGCGCGCATCCACCCAAAACGGTGGGGAACTTCTACCTGACGAGGCCGAGCCACTCGCTGTAGAACAGGCCGAGCCCCAGCGCCGCGCAGATCGCCGCCATGAGCCAGAAGCGGATGATGACGGTCGTCTCGGCCCATCCGGCGAGCTCGAAGTGGTGGTGGAACGGCGCCATCCGGAACATCCGCCGCCCGGTGCTCTTGAACATCACCACCTGGATCGCGACGGAGAGCGTCTCGGCGACGAGCACCCCGCCGATCACGAGCAGCAACAGCTCGGTGCGGGTGACGATGCAGATCCCGGCGAGCAACCCGCCGAGCGCGAGCGAGCCCGTGTCGCCCATGAAGATCTTGGCGGGGGCGGCGTTCCACCAGAGGAACCCGATGCAGGCGCCCATCGCGGCGGCGGCCACGACGGCGATGTCGAGCGGGTCGCGCACCTCGTAGCAGCTTGGGGCTTCGACCAGGGAGCACAGGTTGCGGTACTGCCAGAACCCGATGATCACGTAGCTGCCCAGCGCCATCGCCGAGATGCCCGCTGCGAGTCCGTCGAGCCCGTCGGTGAGGTTCACCGCGTTCGACCAGGTCGCGACGATCAGGTTGCAGAGCAGGACGAAGCCGATCGCGCCGAGCGTGAGCATGGGGATGTCGCGGACGAACGAGATCGCGGTGGAGGCCGGGGTGAGCCCGCCGCCGTCGGCGATGCGCAGCGCGAGCACACCGAACACCGTTGCCGTCAGCGTCTGCCCGACCAGCTTGGACGTCACGCCGAGCCCGGTGTTGTGCTTGCGGCGCAGCTTGAGGAAGTCGTCGGCGAACCCGACCGCGCCGAGCGCGGTGGTCAGCAGCAGCACGAGGATCGCCGACCAGGTCATCGGCGTGCCGGTGACGAGGTGCGCGCCCGCGTAGCCGGCCCAGAGCGCGAGCACGATCCCGACGCCGCCCATCGTGGGCGTCCCCCGCTTGCCCAGGTGGCTCTCCGGGCCGTCGCTGCGGATCTCCTGCCCGAAGCCCCGCCGCGCGAAGAACCTGATCACGTACGGGGTCAGCAGGATGGACAGTGCCAACGCGATGCCGGCAGCGATGAAGATCCCCCGCACCTCGACCCCGTTCCGTCGCCTGTCGCTCAGCCGGATCCTCTCGCGATCACGGCAGCGGGCCTCAACCGGGGCGTCGTCGCGCTGCGGATCAACCAGGGCTCAGCAGGAACTCCGCGACCACGGGCGCGAGCGCCTCGGGCGGCACACCGTGCCAGCCGCCGGCGAGGCGACGGAGGATGCCGGCCGGCAAAGCTCGCGCGACGGCCGCGGTGCCGCTGGTGATGTCCTCGGTGGTGCCGGTGCTGTCGAGCACCACGGTCGACGTCGGTACGGCGCGCAGCGTGTCGAACGTGAGCGTGTCGGAGATCGCGCAGTCGTAGAGCAGCGTCGGCGCGACCGGTGCGAGCGCTGGCAGCAACGGCGCCATCTCCGCGAGGATCTCGGCGGGCACGCCGATCGCGGTGAGGAACGTGCGCACGGCGCCGTCGCGGTCGCCGGCCGCGAGCAGCTCGGCGATCCCCGCGGTGAACGCCGTGTCGGGCGGCTCGCCCTCCGCGCGGACCGGTGGCTCGAACAGCGCCATCCGCTCGATCGGCACGCCGGCCGCCGCGGCGTGCAACGCCAGCAGCGCGCCCGAGGAGAAGCCGTAGACGTGCGCGCTGCCGCCGGCGGCCTCGATGATCGCCGCGAGGTCGTCGATCTCGCGCTCGACGGCGTACGGCGTGGTGTCGCCGCTGCTCCCGCGCCCGCGCCGGTCGTAGGTGTGGACGGTGAAGTCCGCCGCCAGCAGCTCGCCGAGTCTGCGGATGTTGTCGAAGCCGGAGAACCCCAACGCCGGGTCGATCATCACGAGCGCCGGTCCGCTGCCCGACCGCTCGACGGCGAGCGTCGTCCCGTCCTTCGACGTGATCTTCATGCCGGCCTCCTCAGTACTGGTCCGTCCAGTACTGTAGAGGGGCGGAACTGGACGGTCCAGTACTCTCCGCTGGTCGGTTCGCTCGAAAGCGGGCGACCCCCGCGCGGTTTTCCGCCCGGGGGTCGCTCGTCGATCGTTGCTCAGAACTGGGCGAACTCCTGCCCCTTCGAGCGGAGCTCGTCGTCCCAGTTGCAATAGGCTTCGCTGGTCTCGCCATTACCCCGCCACGGGCCGACGGCCTTGTAGTTCTCGTTGCCGCACCTGACCCATGCGCGGACCTTGACGCCAGGGCCCATCCCGGTGCAGTTCACCCGATAGCTGTTCGGGCTGGTGAGCTGAGTGGCGCAAGTTGCGGCCGCCCCCACCTCCCCGGCTGCGGCCGATCCGGTCACACCGACGATGCCGCCGACCATGAAAGCGACGGTGACGCCCGTGGAAGCCATTGCCCGCAGAACGATCGACATGATGCTCCTGAAATGTCAAAGCGACTGATCCCGAGTGCCCGGTAGGAGATCTTACCGAACGTTTATCAGGAGTCGAAGCGGGTGTGCGTCAGCCGGTGGACGGCGAGCGCGAGCGCCATCCGCTGCCGGCCGCCGTGCTCACCGGGGTCGTAGCCCAGCTCGGCGCGGACCGCGGCGATCCGGTGTTGGAGGGTCGAGTGGTGCACGCCGAGCGCGGCGGCCGCCCCGCGCACGCTCTCGTGCGCCGCGAGCTCGTCGAGGGTGTCGAGCAGTGCCGGGTTGCCCGCGACGAGCCGGCCGAGCGCCACGACGTCCGGGGGCTCCGCCGCGCCCGCGTCGACGCCCGCCGCCAGCACGGTGAGCGCCCCCAGCTCGTCGGCGGCGACAACCGGGCGACGGGCGCTGGTGAGGCGCAACGCCACCAGCGCCTCGGTCCAGGCCGCTGCCACCTCCGTCGGCGGCACCGTCCGTCCGATGCCGGCTCGTTCAGGTGCTGGCTGCTCCGCGTCGTCCAGCACGGCGAAGACCACCCCGGCGACCGTGCTGACCAGCGTCGACCGCTTCGCCCGGCGGGCGATGGGGTCGTCGGGCGCCGCGGCGATCACCCGGACCGGACGGTGCAGGTGCAGGCGGTCGGCGGCGCGGAGCCGCTCGTCGAGCCGCACCCGGATGTCGATCAGCTGCTCGATGCAGCCGCCGACGTCGGCGTCCGCGAGGGACGTCCGGTCCAGCGTGACCGCGACACCCATCGCGAGCCGTTCGAGCACCATCCGGTCGTTGGCGTGGGCAGGCCCGTCGCGCTCGATCCACACCGTGCCCCCTGCGCCGATCGGGTGCGACGACCACCCGTCGAGGGCCGTGGTGCGCGCTCCGGTCCGGCGGCCGCCGGCGTCGACCCGCAGCGCGAGCCTGCGCTCCGGCACGACGAGCCCGGCCGGCGCGCCGCTGAGCACCGCCGCGCCGCGGAGGAAGGCCTCGAGCCCGACGTGCCCCTCGACGAGCGTGTCGAAGTACTCGATCACCCGCAGCGTCTCGGTGGCGGTCGGGTCGAGCCCCGAGAGCCGCCCGACGAGCTCCCGCATGAGCCCTCCCGGGTCGTCCTAGAGTCCGAGCGTACGGCGGATCCATGCCTCGCGGGCCTCGCGAGCCGCGGTGGAGATCGCCGCCGGCGCGGCGAGCCCGTCGAAGCCGTGGAAGCCGCCCGCCCAGACGTGCAGCTCGGCACGGCCGCCCGCGGCCCAGATCTTCGACGCGTACTCGACGACCTCGTCGCGGAACACCTCGGCGGACCCGGTGTCGAGGAACGTCGGCGGCAGGCCGGAGAGGTCGGTAGCGCGGGCCGGCGCGGCGTAGATCGAGACGTCCGGGCCGCCGCGCCGGTCGCCGAGCAGCGCGTCCCACCCGCCGCGGTTCGCCGTGCGGTCCCAGACGACGGCCTGCTCGTGCTGCCGGGTCGACAGCGTCGCGTCCCGGTCGTCGATCATGGGGCAGATCAGCACCGATCCGGCGAGGTGCGGGCCGCCGCGATCGCGCGCGAGCAGCGTGACCCCGGCGGCGATCCCGCCGCCCGCGCTGGCGCCCATGACGATCAGTCGTTCGGGGTCGATGCCGAGATCCGCCGCGTGCGCCGCGGTCCAGACGAGCCCGGCGTAGCTGTCCTCGACGGGCGCCGGGTCCGGGTGCTCCGGGGCGAGCCGGTACTCGACCGACACCCCCACCACGCCGTGCTCCGTCGCGAACTGCACCAGCTCGGGCACGGAGTCGAGCCGCGACCCGATGATCATCCCGCCGCCGTGGATCGAGTAGATGCCCGGTGCGCCGGCGGCGCGCTTGCGGGGCCGGACGACCGTGAGCGCGATGTCGGGATCGCCCGCGGGCCCTGGCGCGGTCAGCTCCTCGATCTCGACGCCCGATGTGTCGAGGTCGGCCGATCGTTCGACGCGGAACTGCTCCATGAGCACTCGCGTCTCGGCGAGGTCCGCGTTCTGGATCGCGGCGAACCGTTCGAGCAGGACGGGCGCCATTGCGGCCAGCTCGGGGTCGAGCGGGATGGTCGGCGGGGAGTCGATCGAGGTCATCTGCAGCTCCGTGGCGGTGGGCGGCGGGGACAACATCGATGTTGCTCCCACCCGACCCCACGCCGCGACCGCCGTGCCGACCCGGTCCGGGGCGTTCCCTCCGCCACCTGGCGGGTGGCACAGAGGTTCAGCAAACCCACCGTGCCCTCGCGTGCGGGACGCACACGATGCCGGGAACGCCACGTTCCCGGCGTGTGGGGCCGGGAAAGTGGCTTTCCAGGCACCCCGACCGCCAGGCCCGTCGGAGGCGGTTCAGGCGAGCGGGCCGAAGAAGGTGCGGAGCTCCCCGACCAGGAGTTCGGGGGTCTCCATCGCCGGGAAGTGGCCGCCGGAGTCGTACTCCGCCCAGTGCGAGTGCTGGCCGCCAGGGTCGATCACGGAGCGGATGCTGTGGTCGGCGGCGAACACCGCGACGCCCGACGGCGGGCCGGGCGGCGCCGGCGGGGCGTCCGACGTGCTCTCACCCCAGCCCGACGCCGCCTGCGCGGCGAACTGCCGGTAGTCCTGCATGCCCTCATAGAGGATGTGCGCAGTCGCCGCGCCACTGCCGGTGAACCAGAAGATGCTGACGGTGGTGAGCAGCCGGTCGCGGTCGACGGCGTCCTCGGGGAGGGCCTTCGTGGGGTCGGTCCACTCCTGGAACTTCTCGGTGATCCACGCCAGCTGCCCGACGGGGGAGTCGTTCAGCGCGTAGCCGATGGTCTGCGGTCGCGTCGACTGGATCTGCAGGTAGCCGGTGCCGAACTCGCGGAAGGTGTTGAACCGCTCGGCACGCTCGCGGTCGCTCTCGGAGAGCCCGTCGAGGTCGAGGGCCGGTCCGAGCGGGAACGGGCCGGGCCCGGCCACGTGCGACCCGACGAGCCGGTGCGGCGCGAGCATCCCCAGCATGCCGACGATCCCGGCGCCCATGTCGCTGCCGTGGGCGGCGTAGCGGTCGTAGCCGAGCCTGCGCATCAGCTCGTCGAGCGCCCCGGCCACCCGGAAGAGGCCGCCCCAGCCCGGTCCGTCGACCGGCTGGGAGAACCCGAAGCCCGGCAGCGACGGGATGACCAGGTGGAACGCGCGTGCGTCGGGCGCGCCGTGGGCGCGGGGATCGGTGAGCTCGCCGATCACGTCCAGGTACTCGACCGGGCCGCTCGGCCAGCCGTGCGTCAGCAGCAACGGCAGCGCGTCCGGCTCGGGGGAGCGCACGTGCAGGAAGTGGAACGTCTGCCCGTCGATCGACGTCGTGAACTGGGGAAACGTGTTGATGCGCGCCTCGTGCGCGCGCCAGTCGAAACCGCTGCGCCAGTACTCGGCCAGCTCGCGCAGGTAATCGAGCGGGACCCCGCGTGACCACCCGTTGCCGGCGGGCTCGCCGGGCCACCGGGTGTTGGCCAGCCTGGCGCGCAGGTCGTCGAGCGCCTGCTGTGGGACGTCGATCCGGAACGGGGTGATCGCGGTTGCGACCTCGTCTGTCGCTGCGTCGGCAGTCATGGCCCGGACGTTAGGAATGCGCGCTGGAGCCTGGCTGGAACCGTCCTGGCTAGGATGCGGTCAGCGCGGAGACCGGATACCGCGCCCGGCGGTGCGAGGCGATCGTGACTGGT
The DNA here is from genome assembly GCF_021245725.1 of Pseudonocardia sp. TRM90224. Taxonomy (GTDB): domain Bacteria; phylum Actinomycetota; class Actinomycetes; order Mycobacteriales; family Pseudonocardiaceae; genus Pseudonocardia. Next base: position 57,530 of record NZ_JAJGSX010000036.1, read on the forward strand.
CAGCGGGATGTGGAGGCCGGCGCTGTTGGGGGCGGCGCTGCCGATTGGTGGCGGATGCCCGAGCTTGCGCCGCGCTTCGTCCAGTTCGTCGTGACTGTTGTCGTGGCCAACTTCGCGTTCAACGCGCTGACGCACATCGTCAAACAGGGCCAGCCGCTCGTCGCGGCCGTGATCGCTGCGCCGCTGGTCGTGACCCTGGTCGTGATCCAGCTGTACCTGAGCTCGCCGCGCACCGACCTGCGGTCGTGGCGCGTCCTCGCGGCTGTCGGCCTCCAGGCGCTGCTCATCTGCGTCCCGCAGCTCTGGTTCGGCCAGGCGTTCCTCGGGCTGCCGGGATTCCTGGCGGGCACCGCGCTGCTCGTGTTCCGCCCGGTGATCGCGTGGCCCCTCTTCGGGGTGGTGGTCGTCCTCGCCGGGGTGGCCAGGTGGCTCGACGCCGAGAACATCCCGCAGGCGGTGTACACGGTCGTCCAGACCGTGCTCCTCGCGATCGTGATCTACGGGCTCTCTCGCCTTCGTCGGTCGGCGGGCGAGTTGCGTGACACCCGCACGGCGCTCGCCGACGCCGCCGTGACGCGGGAGCGGCTGCGGTTCGCCGCTGCCGTCCGCGAGCTCGTCGGGCGGCGGATCTCGGCCATCACCGTCGTCACCGAGCTGGCACGCCGGAGGCTCGACACCGACACCGACGAGGTGCGCGAGCAACTGGGCCAGGTGCTGGAGCTCTCGCGCAGCGCGCTCGCCGACGTGCGGACGGTCGCCAGCACCTACCGCGAGCTGCCGCTCGACCGCGAGCTCGAAACCGTCCGGTCGACGCTGACGGCCGCCGGAGTCAGCGTGACCGTGCGCCGCGACCGGACGGCCGTCCCGTCGCAGGTGGGGACGCTGCTCGCGACGGTGCTGCGGGAGGCCGTGACCAACGTGCTGCGCCACAGCTGTGCGCAGCGGTGCGACATCGTGCTGGCCGGCGAGGGCGACCGGGTGGTGCTGGACATCGGCAACGACGGTGTTGCGGCGGAGCCCGGCACAGGCGGCAACGCGTTGGACGCGCTGTCGCGCAGGGCGGCGGCACTCGGTGGGACGCTCGAGGCGGGCGCCGACGGGCCTGGGCGCTTCCGGGTGCGTGTCGCGGTTCCGTTGCGTGTGGAGACCGACCGGCCCGAGCGCGCCACCAGGTACCCCGTCCCGGCCGAGCAGGCACCGCGGTTCGCGACGTGGGCGCTGATCGGGTTGCTCTGCGTGATGGCGATCGGCTCGTCGATGATCTCGATCCTCGCCGTGCCCGACCCGGCCGCGCTGGTGGTCTCGATCGCCTGCCCGCTCACCAGCCTGCTGCTCCAGCTGCTGGTCGTCAGCCGGTCCAGCGCCGATCCGCGCTCATTGGCGGTGCGTGCCGCGTTCGGCGCGCAGCTCGTGCTGGCGTTCACCCCGATCGTGCTCTTCGGCTCGGTCGTTCCCGTCGCGTTCGGGGCCGCCGCGGGCACCGCCTTGCTCATCCTGCGCCCCGCCGCCGCGACCGCGACCTTCGTCGCGCTGGTTGCCAGCACCGCGCTCGTGCCGCAGATGTACAGCGGCGACTGGTTCTGGACGACGTGGCTGGTCCAGGCCTCGTTCAACAACGGGCTGGAGATCTTCGCGCTCACCCGGCTGCGCTCGCTGGTGGTGCGGTTGCACTCCGCGCGGACGGAGCGCGCGGCGCTCGCCGTCGCGGCCGAGCGGTTGCGCTTCGCCAGCGACCTGCACGACCTGCTCGGCTTCTCGCTCTCCGCGATCACGTTGAAGACCGAGCTGGCGCTTCGGCTCGTCGACATCGACCCGGAACGCGCCGACCGCGAGCTCGACGAGGTGCTCGCGCTCTCCCGGCAGGCGTTGCTCGACGCCAGGGCGGTCGCCCGCAGCTCCCACGACCTGTCGTTGGAGGACGAGGCCTCGTCGGCCGTCCGGCTGCTGACCGCCGCCGGCATCGACGTCACGACGCACGTAGACGGGCGGCCCCTGCCCGCCGACGTGCGCACCGTGCTCGCGACGGTGCTGCGGGAAGGCGCCACCAACCTGCTGCGGCACAGCAAGGCGCGCAGCTGCGAGATCGTCGTGGCCCGCAGCGGCCGTTCCGTCACGATCGAGATGGTGAACGACGGCGCGCCGGAGGCGGCCGTCTCGGCGGCGGGAACGGGCATCCGTAACCTGACCGCACGGGTCGAGGCGCTCGGCGGCCGGTTGGACGCCGGCCGGGCGGGCGAGACGACGTACCGGCTGCATGCCGCCGTGCCCCTGCCGATCCACGACGAGGTGATCTTGGGAGCCGTCCGGTGATCACGGTGTTGCTCGCCGAGGACATGCACATGGTCCGCGGCGCGCTGGTGGCGCTGCTCGGACTGGAGGAGGGCATCGAGGTGGTCGCCGAGGTCGCGGCCGGCGACCAGATCGTGCCGGCCGCGCTGCGGCACCGGCCCGACGTCGCGGTCCTCGACATCGACCTGCCCGGCATCGACGGGATCACCGCCGCCGGTCTGCTGCGCGAGCAGCTGCCCGAGGTGCGGATACTGGTGCTGACCAGCCTCGCCCGCCCCGGGACGCTGCGCAGGGCGCTGGCCGCGCGGGTGGAGGGGTTCATCGGCAAGGACGCGCGGCCCGCCGACCTGGCAGCGGCGATCCGCGACGTCGCGGCGGGCAAGCGGGTGGTCGACAGCCAGCTCGCGCTGGCCGCGCTGGACAGCGGGACGTCCCCGCTGACCGCCCGCGAGCTCGCCGTGCTGCGGCTCGCCGCCGACGGCACCGACCCCGGCGACATCGCGGCGAAGCTCTTCCTCTCACCCGGCACCGTGCGCAACTACCTCACGACGATCATCAGCAAGCTCAACGCCCGCAACAGGGTGGACGCGATCCGGATCGCGAGCGACAGCGGCTGGCTCTGACCCGGCAGGTCCCAGCGTGGACGGCCCGCCTACCGCGGCGGGGTATGCGGGCGTCGCGGAGTTGGCGGGGCGTGAAAATTTCATCACCGGATGGTGTCTGTGGCACATCCGCGCAGCCGCCCGGCGCGGTGGACTTCTCCTGTTCGTCGTTGCAGAGGAGTCCGACCGTGGAGATCGACGTACTGGGGCCGCTGGTGGCCGAGCTGGACGGGTGTCCGGTCGCGCCGAGCGCGGCGAAGCCGCGGCAGGTGCTCGCGTTGCTGGCAATTCGTGCGGGGCAGGTGGTCCCCGGCGCGACCCTCATCGACGAGCTCTGGGACGACCGCCCGCCGCCCAGCGCACGCGCCACGCTGCAGACCTACGTGATGCAGGTGCGGAAGCACCTCGCGACCGGGAAGGCCGCCGTCGCGACCCGCCTCAACGGCTACCTGCTCGACGTCGCCCCGGAGTGCGTCGACGCGAACCGCTACGAGCGGCTGGTCCGCGCCGGTGCGGCCGCGGCCGACCAGGACGATCCCGCGACGGCCGCCCGGCTCTACCGGGATGCGCTCGACATGTGGCGCGGACCGGCGCTCGTCGACGTGCCGGTGGGGCCGGTCCTCGCGATCGAGGTGACCCGCCTGGAAGAGGGCCGGCTCGCCGCGTTGGAGGCCCGGATCGACGCGGAGCTGCGGCTCGGCCGGCATCTCGCGGTGCTCGGCGACCTGGCCGCGCTGAGCGCCAGCCACCCGACGCACGAGAACCTGACCGCCCAGTACATGACCGCGCTCTCGCTCGCCGGCCGGCCGCGGCAGGCGCTCGACGCCTTCCGCAGGCTGCGCGCGACGCTCGTCGACGAGCTGGGCATGGAACCGTCGGCCCGCGTGCAGCACCTGCACCGCGAGATCCTGCAGGCCGGCTGAGCGGCCCCCGTTTTCAGGCGTGCACGCGCTCGGCGTTGATCCGCTGGATGCGTTCGGTACCCCATTCCCCGAGCGCGGCCAGCGCCGAGTTGAGGGAGATGCCGTGCTCGGTGAGCGAGTACTCGACCTTCGGCGGCACCTGGCGGTAGACCTCGCGATGCACGAGGCCGTCCTCCTCCATCTCGCGCAGGTGCTGGATCAGCATCTTCTCGCTGACCCCCGGTAGGCCCCTGCGCAGCTCGGCGAACCGACGGGTGCCGTGCGCCTCCAGGTCCCACAGGATCAGCGACTTCCACTTGCCGGAGACGACGTCCATGGCGGCGTCGATCCCGCAGAAGTAGGGGCCGGATCTCGCCATGCCGCGCTCCTTGCTTACCAAAAGGTGGGTATCCCACTAAATAGTCGGTACTGGTCAAACGTACCTGCTGCGAAAAGGATCGTGGCATGACGAAGACAGAAACGAACCGGGTGAGCCTGCTCGGGTTGGGCGCGATGGGCCACGCGCTGGCGGCGGCGGTCGTCGCGGCCGGCCACGACACAACGGTGTGGAACCGGTCGGAGGGCAAGGCCGGCGATCTGGTGAAGCAGGGCGCGGTGGAAGCGTCGAGCGTCGGTGCCGCCGTGCGCGCGGCGGACGTCGTGGTCGTCTGCCTGTTCGACCACGAGTCCGTGCACGAGGTGCTCGATCCGCACGCGGCCGACCTCGCCGGACGGGTTGTGGTCAACCTGACCACGACGTCGCCCGACCAGTCGCGCGAGCTCACCACCTGGGCCGCCGCAGCCGGGATCCGGTACCTGGACGGCGGGATCATGGCTGTTCCGCACATGATCGGGAAGCCGGGGTCCTCGATCTTCTACAGCGGCGACACCGCCGTGTTCGAGCAGCACCGCGCGCTGCTGGACCTCTGGGGCGCCAGCATCTTCTACGGGGAGGACGCGGGCCTGGCCTCGCTGTACGACATCGCGCTGCTCGCCGGCATGTACGTCATGTGGGCGGGGTTCATCCACGGCGCGGCGATGGTGGCGCCCTCCGGCATGTCGGCGCGCGACTTCGCGAAGCTGGCCGCGCCGTGGCAGTCGGCGATGACGGCCTCCTTCGCCGGGCTGGCCGAGGTGATCGACAGCGGCGACTACACGCTGAAGGGTGACGACCAGAGCCTGGAGTTCTCCGACCTTACGAAGATGGTCGAGGCGAGCAGGGCGCAGGGCATGGACCCGGTGGCCGTCGAGATGGTGCAGGAGCTGATGCGCCGCCAGATCGATGCGGGGTTCGGCAAGGAGAGCGTCGCCCGGATCTACGAGAGCGTCCGCGCGCGGTGACCGTCGACAACGACATTATGGCGGTTTGTTAGCGCTAACAACAGCCGAAACGTCGTTGTCGACGGCCGCCAGGCACCGCCTGCCCTGCTCGCGGATCGCGGCAGCCACCTCCGCCGTCCCGTCGACCAGCGTGAACCCGACGCCGACCGACGTGATCATCCAGACCAGGTCGGTCGCGGAGGGGCCTCCGACGTGCATGAGGCAGCTCGACGCGTCGACCGTCTCCAGCACACCCATCCCCGGCCAGACCCGGTCGGCGAGCTCGTCGGCGGAGCCATCCAGCCGGACGGTCGCCTGGTGCCGCCACGCCTTGATGGAGAGCTGGTTCGACAGGTACGTCACGACGTCGCCCTCGGGCGGCTCGCGAGGGGTGAAGCGCGGGCCGTTGGGGATGCGCGGCGCCATCCGGTCGGCGCGGAAGGTGCGCCAGTCGGTCCGGTCGACGTCCCAGGCCACCAGGTACCAGTGCCGCACGAAGCTGACCAGGCTGTGCGGCTCGACCGTGCGGACCGACGCGCCGCCGACGCGTGAGGTGTAGTCGAAGCGGAGCACCTCGTGCCGTCGGCACGCTTCGGCGACGGCCATCAGCACGTCGGGGCTCACCGGCGGGCCGGAGGCGCCGTCCACCCGGACGGTCGCGGCGTGCAGCGTCGCCACCCGGTGCCGCAGCCGCGAGGGGAGCACCTGCTCCAGTTTCCCGAGCGCGCGCAGCGACGTCTCCCCGATGCCGGCCACGGAGCCGGCCGACGCCGTGCGAAGCCCGACGACCACGGCGACGGCCTCGTCGTCGTCGAGCAGCAGCGGCGGCAGTGCCGCGCCGGCACCGAGCTGGTAGCCGGCGGTGCCACGGCTGGCGTGCACGGGGTAGCCGAGCTCGCGCAGCCGGTCGACGTCGCGGCGCACGGTGCGGGTGGTGACGCCGAGCCGTTCCGCGAGGTCGGCGCCGGTCCACTCACGGTGGGCCTGGAGCAACGACAGCAGCTTCAGGAGCCTTGCCGAGGTCTCGAGCACAGCCCCAGAGTGGCACGCAAATAGGTCCGAGGTGGTCCTAAGTGCCCGACCTGGCCGTAAAGGGCGTGCATGCCTTCTTTCGGTCGCTACGCTGAATCCCGCGAGGAACCGGCTGTTTTCTCCGGTTTCCGGGTATCTGGGGGGATGGTGCGGACGAAAGCGGGGAGCCTTTGGCGAGCGCTCCCGGGCGCGCTCGGCACGGCTGGGAGGGTCGACAGCGTCGAGCTGAAGGTGCTGCTCGACGAGCACCTGGCCGACGCCGTCGAGATGCTGGGCCCGCAGCTGCACGTCCCGTCGCTGCGCCGGGTGTACTTCCTCGACACCCCGGCCCTTGCGCTGGCCCGGAGCGGGATCGTGGTCAGGGCCCGTGAGCTGCGCCGACCCGGCAGCTCGACGGGCCGCCGCGCCGACGTCGTGGTCAAGCTGCGCCGGCCGTGCCGGGGCAAGCCGCCGCGCGGGCGCAACCTCGTCGTCGAGCTCGACGCGCTGCCGGCATCCGTCACGTGGTCCGGCTCGATCGCGAGGAGGCTGAAGGCGGGGGCGGTGACCGACCGGATGGCCGCTCGCCGGCCCGCTCGCAACCTCCTCGACGAGCCGCAGCGTCGGCTGGTCGAGGTCGCCGCCCCCAGCGTCGATCTCGACGACCTCGTCGTGCTCGGGCCGATCGACGTCGTGCGGCTGCGCTCGGTGGAGCGGGGCTACCGGATCGACGTCGAGTCGTGGCAGTTCCCGGGCGGCGCCAACGTCGTCGAGCTCTCGGTGAAGTGCCGCCCCACCAGGTCGAAGCACACCGTCAAGGCCGTCCGCAGCCTCATCGTCGACCGGCGCATCGCGCTCGCGCCGCACCAGCTGACCAAGACCCAGCTCGCGATGCGGCTGCTCGCCGACTGAAAGTTCCCCACCGTTTTGCCCATCTACACGGGCAAAACGGCGTGCAGGTTGGCAAAACGGTGGGGAAGTCAGCGGCGGGTTGCGCCGAGCACCGTCTCGACGAGGCCCGCGAAGACGACGACGTTAGGGATCGAGCGCACCGGGTAGCGGGGGGTTCGGCGTTTGGTGAGCTGCTCGATCCCGATGTAGCCGTCGGCGATCTCGACCCGGTCGACGTCGTCCCACCGCACGACGTCGTCGCCGTCGCGGATCCCGGCGAGGTCGACGCCGAACCGCCCGAAGCCGACCGTCCCCCCGTCCATGACGGTCTGGATCGCGAGCGGGAAGCGGGCGTCGATCACGGCCTGCTCCACGTCCTTCGCGAGCTCCGCGATGTCCCAGTACATGTTGTGGTCGAGCACGACGGCCTCCCCGTCGGGCCGCCGGACCGTGTACGTGTACTCCATCGAGACGGTCCCGCCGCCGCGCCCTACGTTCCGCACGACGTCGCGGTAGAGCTGCACGTCGTCCCACCGGAATACGCGTGTCGCGGCCCGGCGCTGGTGCACGAGGCCGGAGTCGAACCGGTAGATCGTGTCGCCGGTAGCGCGCACCGCCCGCACGATGGTCGCGAGGAACACGACGCCCGCGACCGCCAGCGCGCCCGTGAGGACGGCCGGGAAGATCGAACCGTCGGCAGCCGCGGTGGCGCAGAGGTACGCGAGGAACGCGGTCAGGGCCGCGGTGAGGATCCCTTTGGCGGCCGTGACGGCCATCCGGCCCGGTGTCACGCGATGGACGAGGCAGCGTGCCCCGAGGTCGTACGCGAGCGCCGCGGTCCTGACCGTGTCCGGCACGCATCCCACCGGAACCCACGTCATCACGATGTTTCCTCCCGCATCCATGCCACTCGGAGCTCGTGCAGGAGTGACGACCGGGATGCGGGAGGAAGGGCTGGGGTTACTTCTCGGTTGTGATGCAGGTCACCGGCAGAGCGTTCCCGGCTGCCACTGCTTCGCGGAGAACTGCGCCGGGTCCCGCGGGGCCATCAAGGTGTGCGCCACGGGGCATTCGGCGTCGGTGAACTCGACCGCCATCAGGAACGTCGAACCGTCCGCGACGTCACCGTCCGCCATGTTGATCAGGTTGTAGACCCCGGAGCTCGACGGGCCGCCGTGCATCGGGATGCGCTTCCCGTCGCGCTCGATGAACTGGTGGTCGCCGAGCTGGTCGTCGGCCGTCTCACCGAGCGCGAGCCAGGCCGCGGCCAGCGCGGTGCGGGTGCCGCCCTTCGCCCAGAAGACGTCGAAGAGGAGTGCGCCGCGGCTCTCGACGTCGTTGCGGCGGTCCCAGGCGGCCAGCACGTCGCACGCCGCTTTCAGGTCCGTCCACGCCGCGCATTGTGCGAGCGTCGTGTCGAGGTTCTTCTCGGCCGCGGAGTTGCGGTTCTCCAGCACGAGCTGCTGCATCTCGGCTGCGTCGAACCGGCCCATCCGCTTCTGGATCTCGGCGAGCCCGTGCTCGGTGCGCAGGTTCGGTGCGGTCTCGTCGCCGAAGATCCGCGGGAACCCGCTGAGCTGACCGCCGGCGTGGGCGAACGTGTGCGAGGCGTTCGAGTTCGTGGCGTACTCGGCGCTGTGCAGCACCGGCATGTCCGTCATGGCGACCGTGCCCTGCGGGGCGCACGCCGAGCGGGTGCCGTCCAGCACGGGGACGCCGGTGCGCGGGTACAGCTGCGTGCCCAGCGCCGTGCTGCACGCCGTGGTGTCGACGGCCGGGATCACCTGCACACCGGCGAACATCGCGTCGCCGGCACGGTCGGCGGCAACGATGTTGGTGCGGGCCGTCCCGCCACCCTCCTCCAGCGCCACCTGCAGGTCGCCGGTCGAGCCGGCCTGCGGGAACCGGGAGATCGCGTTGAGCGCGGTCAACCGGTCGGCGGCGGCGTCGTGCAGCGCGTACGCCGTCCGCTCGGACCAGGGCAGCTTCGTCACCTCCTCGCCGGACAGCCAGGCGTTCGTCCTGATCTGCTCCAGCACCGGGCCGAAGTCGGTGTGCCAGAGCCCTTCGGCCGTGTGCCGCATCTTGCGCGGCTGGCCGTCGACGACGTAGCTGGTCGGGTCGCCCGGCACGAGCTGCAGCTCGACGAGCGCGTAGCTGATGCCGGTGGAGATGGTGGCCGACCACGCGACGTCGCGGTTGTACCCGTTGAAGATCACCGGCATGCCGAGCATCTGCGTGCCTTCGACGTCGAGCACGCCGGGGATCGTCAGCCGCGAGTGCCAGAACGACGCGATACCGCTCCACGGGACGTGCGGGTTGCCCAGGAGCACGCCCTTGCCCGACTTCGAACCGGCGCTGCCGACGGCGATCGCGTTGCTCCCCGTCTGGCGCGGCGGCGCGACGGTGACCGAAGCCTTCTCGCTGCCCGGCGGCTCGGCGTCGGCGATGCCCTTCATGCCGCGGTTGTAGCCCTCCAGGCCGACGACGTAGTCGAACCGGTAGACGTCGATCTCCTCGATCGGCGTCGCACCGCACGCCGGGGCCTCCCGGACGAGCCGGTTGTAGCCGTCGGTGTAGCCGGCGATCAGGTCGCGCACCTCCTGCGTCGGGCCCTTCGGCGCGGGCTGCGCGAGCACGTCCTCGACGACGTGCCGCTCACGGAGGTCGCGGAACTGCACGTCGGAGGCCACGTCGCCGCTCTGCCCCTTGGCGGCCGCGAAGATCCCGACGAGCTCGCAGAGCCGGTCCTTCGCCTGTGCGTACCCGATCCCGCGGCCCAGCTCGAGATGGTTCGGTGCGACGATGTGCGGCGCCTGCTGGACGGCGGCGGGCGCGGTGGCCGGCGCGGTGGCTGCCGGCGTGCTCGGCCCCGCCGTGTCGCAGGCGGCGGTTGCCGCGACGGCCAGCACGAGGCCTATCGCGGCAGTCTGCTTCAGCACGATGGGGTCCTTCCGGTGATCAGCGGTTCCGTTCACCGGCAACGCTAGGAACGATCACCGCTACCGGCGTCGGTCCGACGATCGATCTCGACGACGTCCGTTCGGGGGACGGACGAGGAAGGTGAGGGGTCGGTTCGATGCAGGTGGCGCGCCTTCTCGCAGGTCTCGCCCTGGCGTCCGCGCTGCTCGTGGCGTGCGCCGACCCGCGCGGTGACGTCGACGCGGTCACCGCCGCGCTGCGCGCCACGCCGGGCGTCGGGTCGGCCGAGTCGAGCTACGGCGAGCCGACGATCAAGCACAACGGCGACCTGCGCTTCGAGGTCGACGTCGTCGCGGGCGCGGCACCCGACGACGTCGTCGCGATCGTTCGCAACGGTCTCGCCGGGCTGCGCGCCGATTCGCTCGTCGCGCTGCGTGGTTCGTTGGAACTGCGCACACCCGCCGGCGCCCGGCTGACCGTCGCGGGAGTGCCGCCCGAGGTCCCGCCCGAGGTCATCGAGGCCGCCACCCGCTCGTGGATGGCACTCACCGCCGCCTACCCGGCGGCAGAGGTGGTCGTGGGCAACGGGGGTGGGCAGCCGGCCGAGATCGACCTCTCCGGCGACCTGCCGCTCGGCTGGCCGCCACCACCGCAGGGGGTGGTCGAGGCGTTCGCCGCGATCGAGAACGCCCGGTTCCCGGAGGCAGCGACGGGGATGTGGCGGGTGGGTGCGGGGGAGCCGGTGGACGAGCGCCACAGCGCGCGGTGGTCGGCCAGGACGGGGGAGGGCAAGGCCGTGCCGCCCGCGGCCGTGCAGGAGACGATGGTCGCCTTGCAGGCCGTCCTCGCGGGCCAGGGCGAATCCACGCTCGAACTGCTGTGGAACGACTTCCCCGGCCAGGGTTACCTCGACGTCACGGCCGACATCGGCGCCGAGGAGTTCCGCAAGACCCCCGGCAACCAGATCAACAGCCTCATCGCGGGCAGTGTGCCGGAGCGGCTCGCCACCGAGCTCACCAGCCGACTCGACGCGTCCGGTGTGCCGTACACGATCTCCGCGTCGGTCTTCGACAACGACCCCTTCCTGGTCGTCGAGCGCCGCTAGGCCGCCAACTTCCCCACCGTTTTGGGCACTTGCGCGCGTTTTCGGCGCGCATCCACCCAAAACGGTGGGGAACTTGCTGTGCGTCCGTATGGGCGCCGTTCGCTGTGCGTGACGGACCGGGCGCCGCTTCTGCACTTGACGTTCACCCGTCTGTCCGGCTTAACTCCCGTCTACAAAAGTAGACCGCGTCTTCAGATGTAGACAGAGTGGCTCTGTGTGAACGGAGAGCCGCTCAAGGAGGAACGATGACGTCCCCTCTGCGATCGCGTGTGGCCGCGTTGGCCGCCGCCGGTGCCGTCCTGCTGACAGGCGCGTGCTCGGTCGCGAACACCGACGGCGCCGCCGCGTCCGACACCGTGCGGATCGTCCTGCCGGAGGAGCCGCCGACCCTGGAGCCGTGTGACGCCTCGCTCTCCCCGACGGGCCGGGTGACCAGGGCGAACATCACCGAGGCCCTGACCGAGCGGGTGCCCTCGACCGGTGCGCTGGAGCCGTCGCTCGCGACGGAGTGGAGCCAGACCTCGCCGACGACCTGGCGCTTCACCCTCCGCAGTGGCGTGACGTTCCACGACGGGACGCCGTTCACCGCCGCTGCCGCGAAGTTCTCGATCGACCGCGCGGTGTCCTCCGACATCGGCTGCCACGTCGACGGGTACGTGTTCGACGACAGCACGCTCACCACTGCCGCGGTCGACGACTCGACGGTCGAGGTGAGCACTGCGGAGCCCGACCCGATCCTGCCGCTGCGGCTCTCGTTCGTGGAGATCGTCCCGACCACGACGAGCGCGACCGCGAAGGTGCGCGAACCGATCGGCACCGGCCCCTACCGCATCGAGGCCTGGAACCAGGGTGTGAGCCTGCGTCTGGCCCGCTTCGACAAGTACTGGGGCAAGGCGCCGGACTACGCGGCCGCCGAGTACGTCTGGCGGGCCGAGGGCAGCATCCGCGCAGCGATGGTCGGCAGCGGCGAGGCCGACGTCGCCACCGGGCTGGCCCCCGCCGACGGCGCCGGCGACCGCGGCGTGACCTTCCCCAACAACGAGACCTCCTACCTGCGGATGGACGCCGGCAAGGCGCCGCTCAACGACATCCGCGTGCGCCGCGCGATCAACTACGCGATCGACCGGGACGGCCTCGTCGCGTCGGTCTTCGCCGGGCTCGGCGAGCCGGCCGCCCAGCTGGTGCCCGCCGGCGTCACCGGGCACAACCCGGACCTGAAGCCGGTGCCGTTCGACATGGAGCGGGCCAAGGCCCTCATCGCCGAGGCCGGCGCCGCGGGCGTGCCCGTCGACACCCCGATCACGATCATCGGCCGCAACGGGATCTACCCGAAGGCCGCGGAGGCGATGGAGGTCGTGCAGCAGTCCCTGACCCAGGCCGGGCTCAAGGTCGAGATCAAGATGCTGGACGTCAACGCGTGGATCGAGTACCTGCTCGGCCCCGTCCCGGCCGACGTCGGGCCGGTGCTGCTGCAGGCGCAGCACGGCAACCAGGCCGGTGACGCCGCCTTCACCATGGCGTCCAACTACGGTTCGAAGGGCCAGCAGTCGAGCTACGGCACCCCCGAGCTCGACGCGATGATCGCCGCGGCGGAGCAGGCCTCCGGGGCCGATCGCCAGTCGAAGTTCGCCTCGGCGCTGGCGTTCCAGAACGACCAGATCATGCGCGACGCCGTGCTCGCGCACATGAAGGGCATCATCGCGCTCGCACCGAACGTGAAGTACGAGCCGAACGCCGCGACCTACGACGAGATGCGCCTCTCCGAGATGCACCCCGCCGGCTGATGCTCGCCTACCTGAGGCGGCGCGTGCTCTCCAGCGCGCTGCCGCTGCTCGTGGTGATCCTGGGTGTGTTCTTCCTGGCCAGGCTCACCGGCGACCCGACGAACCTGTACCTCCCGCTGAGCGCGACCGCGCAGCAGCGGGCCGACTTCGCCGCCCGCAACGGGTTCGACCAGCCGGTGCTCGTGCAGTTCGTCGACTACGTCGGGCAGGTGGTCCGGCTCGACTTCGGCGAGTCGCTGCGCACCGCGCAGCCGGCGGCGACGGCGGTGCTGCGCGCGTTCCCGGCGACGCTGCAGCTGGCCGGTGCGGCCATGGTGATCGCCGTGCTGGCCGCGCTCGTCGTCGGCAGCCTCGCCGCATACCGGCCGAACTCGGCGGCCGACCGGGCGGCGAGCTTCCTCTCCTCCGCCGCGTCGAGCACCCCCGACTTCTGGTTCGCGATCATGGGTGTGCTGGTCTTCGCCGTGTGGCTCGGCTGGCTGCCGACCTCCGGAACGGCCGGCGCCGCCGCGTGGATCCTGCCCGTCGTCACGCTGCTCATCCGGCCGTTCGGCGTGCTCGTGCAGGTGGTGCGCGGCGCGATGGTGACGGCGCTGTCCGCGCCGTATGTGAAGGTCGCGCGCAGCAAGGGCGCGAGCGAGCGTCAGGTGATCTTCGGGCACGCGTTGCGCAACGCCGGCGCGCCGGTGCTGACGGTGGCGGGCGACCTCGCCGTCGGGCTGGTCAACGGGGCCGTGGTCGTCGAGACGATCTTCGGGTGGCCTGGTATCGGGAAGTTGATGATCGACTCGATCCTGCAGCGCGACTTCGCGGTGCTGCAGGCTGCGGTGCTGGTCACGGCGGTGGCGATCTTCCTGTTGAACATCCTCATCGACGTCGGGTACGCGCTGCTGGACGCGCGCGTGCGGCAGGGGGCGATGGCATGAGCCGGGTCCTGTCGCTGCTCGGCAAGGACCGCTTCGCCGCGGTGGCCGCTGTCGTGCTGGCGCTGGTGGTGCTGTGCGCGCTATTCGGCCCGCCGCTGCTCGGTGCGCTCGCGGTCGAGCAGAACCTGCGTGCGGTCAACCTGCCACCGCTCTCGCTCGACCGCGGCTGGGCCTTCGTGCTGGGCAGCGACTCGCTCGGCCGCAGCGTCGCGGCCCGGCTCGTCGTCGCCGCCGGTACGACGATGGCGGTGGCGGTCCCGGCCGTCCTGCTCTCGCTGGTGGTGGGCTCGCTGTGGGGGATGTGGGCCGGCTACCACCGCGGCTGGCGGGAGACCGTCTCGATGCGGATCGCCGACGTGATCCTGAGCTTCCCGTCGCTGCTGCTGGCCGTTGTCGTGCTCTACGTCTTCACACCGGGCATCGCGAACATCATCGCGGTGCTCGCCATCGCCCGGATCCCGATCTACCTGCGCACAGCGCGCGCCGAGGCGGTCGAGCTGCGCAGCCGGCTCTTCGTCGACGCCGCGCGCACGTTCGGCACGAAGGACAGCACGATCATCCGGCGGCACATCCTGCCGATCGTGGCGCCGACGCTGCTCACGGTCGCCGCCGTCGACTTCTGCTTCGTGATGCTCACCGAGTCGTCGCTGAGCTTCCTCGGGATCGGCATCCAGCCGCCCGGCATGTCGTGGGGGCTGATGGTCGCGCAAGGCCGCCAGGAGCTGCGCACGGCCTGGTGGATCGCGGTCTTCCCGGGGCTCGCGATCGTCCTCACGACCGTCTCGGCGACGGTGCTCGCCGCGTGGGCCCGGATCGCGTTCGACCCCGCTCAACGCTGGCGGCTCACCGTGCCGGGTGCGCGCAAACGATCCGTGGAGCCGACCCCATGACCACGTCGCTCGAGGTCGAGGGTCTCTCCGTCGACATCCACACCCCGACCGGGGTGCTGCACGTCGTGCGCGACGTCAGCTTCTCCGTCGGCTCGGGTCGCACGCTCGCGCTGCTCGGCGAGTCGGGCTGCGGGAAGAGCATGACGGCGCAGGCGGTCGCGGGCCTGCTCGACCCCGTCGCGGAGGTCGTCGGGGGAGCGGTGCGGCTGGACGGCACGGACGTGCTGGAGCTGGACCACACCGCCCGTCGCGCACTGGCCGGGCCGGGGCTCGGAGTGGTGTTCCAGGACGCGCTGACCACGCTCAACCCGGTCCAGCAGGTGGGCGCGCAGGTGGCCGAGCCGTTCCGGATACACGAGCGGATGGGCCGCAAGGCCGCGCGTGAGCGGGCCGTCGAGCTGATGGAGCGGGTCGGCATCCCGGAGCCGCGGGCGCGCGCCCGCGCGTACCCGCACCAGTTCTCCGGCGGCATGCGGCAGCGGCTGCTCATCGCGATGGCGGTGGCGCTGCGGCCGTCGGTGCTGCTCGCCGACGAGCCGACGACAGCACTGGACGTCACCGTGCAGGCGCAGATCATGCGGCTGCTGGCGGACCTGCGCGCCGAGCGGAGCATGGCGCTCGTGCTGATCACGCACGACCTCGCCGTGGTCGCGGAGCAGGCCGACGAGGTGGCGGTGATGTACGCGGGCTCGATCGTCGAGACCGGGCCCGTGCGGGAGGTCTTCGACCGGCCGCGGCACCCGTACACGCGTGGGCTGCTCAGCTCGGTGCCGGCGGGCGCGGCGAAGGGCGAGCCGCTGCGTTCGATCGAGGGCAGCCCGCCGGATCTCGCCGCCGTGCCCAGCGGCTGCGCGTTCCGCACCCGCTGCCCGCTCGCGGCGGAGATCTGCGAATCGGAGACCCCAGCGCTGCTGGAGGTCGACGGGCGGGCCGCGGCGTGCCACTTCGCGAAGGAGCTGACGGATGCCTGAGCTGCTGGAGGCCCGCGGCCTGGTGAAGACGTTCCGCGCGTCCGGCCACCGGCTGCGCGCCCTCGACGGCGTCGACCTGCACCTCGGCAAAGGCGAGACGCTCGGGCTGGTCGGGGAGTCGGGCTGCGGGAAGTCGACGCTGGCCCGGACGCTGCTGATGCTGGAACGGCCGGACGAAGGCACGGTGCGGTTCAGTGGCGTCGACCCGTTCGCGCTGCGGGGGGCCGAGCTGCTGTCGTGGCGGCGGCGCGTGCAGATGGTCTTCCAGGACCCGTTCGGCTCCCTCAACCCGCGGCTGACCGCGGCCGAGCTGATCGGCGAGCCGTGGCGGACGCACCGCGACCTCGTCCCGTCGAGGCGTCGCGCCGCTCGGGTGGACGAGTTGCTGGAGCTGGTCGGGCTGCGCGCGACCGACGCCCGGCGCTACCCGCAGGAGTTCTCCGGCGGGCAGCGGCAGCGGATCGGGATCGCGCGGGCGCTGGCCTCCGAGCCGGACGTCATCGTGTGCGACGAGCCGGTGTCGGCGCTCGACCTCTCGGTGCAGGCGCAGGTGCTGAACCTGCTCGCCGACCTGCAGCGCGAGCTGGGGGTCGCGTACCTGTTCATCTCGCACGACCTCTCCGTGGTCCGGCACGTCGCCGACCGGGTCGCCGTCATGTACCTGGGCCGCGTGATCGAGACCGGGCCGACGGAGGAGGTCTTCGCGCGCCCGAGGCACCCGTACACAGCGGCATTGCTCTCGGCCGCGCCGTCGCTCGTCCCGGTCGAGGGCGCGCGCGAGATCGTGCTGACGGGCGAGGTGCCCTCGCCCGTCGACCCGCCCTCCGGATGCCGGTTCCGGACGCGCTGCTGGCTCGCCCAGGACGTCTGCGCGCAGGTCCGCCCGCCGATGGAGCACGGGGCGGCCTGTCACTTCCCGCTCGTCGACAACGACGCGGTGGTGGCGTCGGCGCCTGCGAACCAGCCGTGACCCCAGGCCCCGGGTGCCCAGGGGGAGGGCGGGAAAGCCACTTTCCTGCCCTGTGAGGGCCGGAAAGTGGCTTTCCTGCCCTCGCGAGGCCGCCCCGTAGGTGGTCAGCGTTGGTGCGTAGCCATCGCGTCGTCGCCGACAGCCACCGGCAGGTGCGTCAGCCGCAGCGCTCCGGGGATCGGTGCCCACTCCGGCGCCGCGGTCATGTCCAGCGAGGGGAACCGCTCGAACAGCGTCGTGAGCGCGACCTCCACCTCCTGCCGAGCGAGTGCGGCGCCGAGGCAGTAGTGCGGGCCGTGGCCGAGCGCGAGGTTCGGGGTCGTGCGCTCGGGATCGACGACGTCCGGGTCGGTGTGCTCGCGCGGGTCGCTGTTCGCGGAGATCAGCACGGGCAGGACGGAGTCGCCGGCCGCGATCGTGACGCCGCCGAGCACGATGTCCTCCGTCGCGTACCGGACCTGCACGAACTGCACCGGTGACCACACCCGCATCAGCTCGTTCGCGGCCGCCGGCCACCGGTGCGGCTCCCGTTGCAGGCGCGCGAGCAGTTCCGGGCGGTCCAGCAGCGCGACGACGGCGTTGCCGATCAGGTTCGCCGTGTTCTCGTGCCCGGCGAAGACGAGCGCGACGACCATCGTGATCAGCTCACCCTCGGTGAGCCGGTCGCCGTCGTCGTGCGCCTGCACCAGCGCGGTGACCAGGTCGTCTTCCGGCTCGGCCCGCCGGGCCGCCGCGAGCTGCCGGACGCTCTCGGCCACCGCGGTGATGGCGCCGGGCAGCCTGGTGGGATCCATCGACGTCATGTTGCGGGTCCACCGCCGCCACGACGGCCGGTCGTGCTCCGGGACGCCGACGAGCTCGCAGATCACGGTGATGGGCAGCGGGTAGGCGAACTCCTCCAGCAGGTCGACCGGTCCCGTCCGGTCGAGAGCCGACAGGAGCCCCTCGGCGATCTCGACGACCCGCGGCCGCAGCTCGGCCACCCTGCGTGCGGTGAAGGCCCGCGAGACGAGCTTGCGCAGCCGGGTGTGCTCGGGGCCGTCGGTGTCGACGATCGTGGGGTTGTCCAGGTCCTTCGGCAGGCCGGGCATGACCGGGACGCTCCCGCGGCCGAGGTGCGCCGGGAGCGACCGCACGCTCGTGACGAACCGCGGGTCGCCGAGCAGCGCGCGGACCTCCGCCGCGCCGGTCACGTACCAGGCGGGCGTCCCGTCGAACATCCGGCCGAGCTGCACCGGTGCCGCATTCCGCATCCGGGCGTAGCTGCCGCGCGGATCGGCGATGACGGCCGGGTCGAGCATGTTCGGTTCCATCCCGAGCTCCCTTCGCAAACGACGTTCGCGATATGACGATACCGCTTTGCGTACGACGTTCGCAAATGTTGCCGTGTGTCGGGCCCCGCACGGAACGGGTACGAGCCGGAATGACCTCTTTCGCCCTGCACGCGTCCCATGAGCAGGTCCACCCCGCCGCCTTGCTGTCCGCGGTGCAACACGCGGAGCAAGCGGGGTTCGACGCCGCGATGTCGTCGGACCACATAGCGCCGTGGAGCGAGCGGCAAGGGCAGTCGGCGTTCGCGTGGGCATGGCTGGGCGCCGCGATGCAGGCCACGTCGCTGCCGTTCGGGGTGGTCAACGCGCCTGGTCAGCGCTACCACCCGGCGATCATCGCGCAGGCCATCGGCACGCTCGCGGCGATGTTCCCCGGCCGCTTCTGGGCCGCGCTCGGCACCGGGGAGGCCAGCAACGAACACATCACCGGTGGCGGCTGGCCGCGCAAGGAGGTCCGCACCGCGCGGCTGCGCGAATGCGTCGACATCATCCGGGCGCTGCTGCGCGGTGAGGAGGTCAGCCACGACGGGCTGGTCACCGTCGACCGGGCCAGGGTGTGGACGTTGCCCCCGGAGCCGCCGCCGCTGGTCGGCGCGGCCGTCAGCGTCGAGACGGCGCGCTGGTGCGCGGAGTGGGCCGACGGGCTGATCACGATCAACCAGCCGCGCGAGAAGCTGCGCCGGATCGTCGAGGCCTACCGCGAAGCCGGCGGGCGCGGCCGGCTGCACCTGCAGATCCACCTGAGCTGGGCACCGGAGGAGGAGGCCGCGGAGGCGATGGCGTTCGACCAATGGCGCAGCAATGTCTTCCCACCACCCGCGTGCTGGGACATCGACACGCCGGAGGTGTTCGACGCGGCGTCGGCGCACGTCACGCTCGACGCCGTGCGGGAGGCCGTGCTGATCTCCAGCGACCTCGACCGGCACACCGTCGCGATCGCTTCGCTCATCGAGCTGGGGTTCGACGAGGTCGCGTTGCACCACGTCGGCAAGGAACAGGACGCGTTCATCGACGCCTTCGGGGACAAGGTGCTCCCGCAGCTGAGGACGGCGGCATGAGGCTCACCAGTACGTCGGACCTGTGGTGGAAGAACGCGGTCATCTACTGCCTCGACGTCGAGACGTTCGCCGACGGCAACGGCGACGGCTGCGGCGACTTCCGCGGCCTGATCCAGCGCATCGACCACCTGCACCGGCTCGGCGTGACCTGCCTGTGGCTCATGCCGTTCTACCCGACGCCCGACCGCGACGACGGCTACGACATCACCGACTTCTACGGCGTCGACCCGCGCCTGGGCTCGCTCGGGGATTTCGTCGAGCTGATGCGAACCGCCCGCGACCGCGGCATGCGTGTGATCGCCGACCTCGTCATCAACCACACCTCGGCGCAGCACCCGTGGTTCCAGGATTCCCGCAGCTCGCCCGACTCGCGCTACCGCGACTGGTACGTCTGGCGTGACGAGCGGCCCGAGGACGGCCCGCAGGGTGTGGTCTTCCCCGACCAGGAGACCAGCCTCTGGGAGTACGACCGCAAGGCGAAGCAGTACTACCTGCACCGCTTCTACAAGCACCAGCCCGACCTGAACGTCACCAACCCCGAGGTGCGCGACGAGATCGCGCGGATCATGGGCTTCTGGATGGAGCTGGGGCTCTCCGGGTTCCGCGTCGACGCCGTGCCGTTCCTGCTGGAGACCGCGGGCTCGCTCGACGCCGCCGACCTGCCGGAACCGCACGACTACCTCGCCGACCTCACGGCGTTCCAGCGCCGCCGCAACGGCGAGGCCGTGCTGCTCGGCGAGGTGAACCTGCCCTACCCCGACACCATGCCGTTCTTCGGGCCCGCCGACGGCGGCGGTGGCACCGACGAGCTGACGATGTGCTTCGACTTCATCGGCATGCAGCAGATGTACCTCTCGCTCGCCCGCTCCGACGCGGAGCCGATCGCGCAGGCGCTGCGGGAACGTCCCGACCCGCCGGAGGACGGGCACTGGGCGACGTTCGTGCGCAACCACGACGAGCTGACCCTCGACAAGCTCACCGACGCGCAGCGCACCGAGGTGTTCGAGGCGTTCGCCCCCGACGAGGACATGCGGCTTTACGGGCGCGGGATCCGGCGGCGGCTGCCGTCGATGCTCGGCAACGACGAGCGCCGCGTCCGGATGGTCTACAGCCTGCTCTTCTCGCTGCCCGGCACGCCCGTGCTGTTCTACGGGGAGGAGATCGGCATGGTCGAGGACCTGAGCCTGCCCGGCCGGTTCGCGGTGCGCTCGGACATGGACTGGAGTGCCGTCGACGAGCAGCGGCGTGATCCCGGTTCGCTGCTCGAGTGGATGCGTCGGCTCGTGGACGCCTACCGCGAGTGCCCCGAGCTTGCGTGGGGCCGCTATACCGTGCTCGACCCGGGGGTCGACGCCCGTCCCGTCCTGGCGCACTGCTGCGACACCGAGGACGCCACCGTCGTCGCGCTGCACAACTTCGCCGACACCGACGTCCGCGCCGTGCCCAAGCTGCCCGAGCTCGCCGGGAAGCCGCTCACCGACGTGCTCGACCCGGCGGCGAAACCCGTCGACGTCGCCGCCGACGGCACGCTGGCGATCGACCTGCCGCCCTACGGGTGCCGCTGGCTGCGCACCTGACGCCGGCCGTCCGAAATGTCCCCACCGTTTTGCCTACTTACACAGGCAAAACGGTGTGCAGGTTGGCAAAACGGTGGGGAAGTTCCGGGGCCGGTCTGACACCACCGTGAGACGCCGCTGCAATGCGCTTCGGCGAGAGTGTGCTCCGACCAGAGATCGACATGCGGTACCGCGTCGGGGAGCAGAACGGTGAGACGAGTCGAGAAGTGCCGGGTGGCCGGCGTTGCGATTGTGGCCGTGTCGGCGTTGGTCGTTGCCGGTTGCGGTGGCATCACGGGACGTCCCGCGCCGCAAGCGGGGCAGCAGCCGGCGGCCGCGCCGACCGGGGCCACGGCACCGGCGCCCGGCGGCGGGCAGGGCGTGGTGGCGAAGCCGCTCTCCGCGGCCAAGCCGGTCGAGGCCCGTGACGTGCGGCTGGTCCGCACCGGCGCGGCCGAGATCGCGCTGCAGTTCGAGTACTTCAACGGCGGCACGGCGGCGCTGAGCCCGTCCAGCGCCGGCATCGACGGGCGTGAGCTCGCGATGGCGCTGTACGACCTGCCGAAGGGCACCGCCTACGGGGTGCTGCCGGGCACCGGGAACGACGGCCGCGTGAGCGCGAGCGTCGACGACGACGTCGAGCCGGGGCGGTCGACCACGGTGACGATCGTCTTCAGCGCCCCGCCGGAGGACACCCAGCAGATGATGGTCGTGCTCAACGGGCTGCTCCCGGTGAGCGTCCCCGTGCAGGCCGCCGGCGCACCCGTGCTGCGTGACGACCCGGTGCTGCAGGCGGCGAGCGCGCCGGGTGACACGAAGGTCGGCCCGCTCCTCTGCGAGACCGACGGGGCCACCACCACCCAGGCCGCCGCGCCGACGCAGTACCAGATCGGCAGCGACGCGCTGTTCGCGTTCGGCAGCGCCGACCTGACCCCGGCCGCCGAGCGGGCCATCACCTCGCTCGCGGAGCAGGTCAAGGCGACCGAGGGGGCGGTCACGATCGACGGCCACACCGACAGCATCGGCGGCGACGCGGCGAACCAGACGCTCTCCGATCAACGTGCCGCGTCCGTGTTGGCGGCGCTGAAGGCCAAGCTGGGCGCCGGCTTCACGTACACGCCGAAGGGACACGGGGAGACCCAGCCGGTCGCGTCGAACACGAACCCCGATGGCAGCGACAACCCCGAAGGTCGGGCGCAGAACCGCCGGGTCGTCGTGATGGTGACCGGCGCCGCGGCCGGCGAGCGCGTCGTGGAGCGCGACCTGGGCTCGGAGGCCTCGACGAGAGGGCTGCGCGCGACGGTCGGCAGCGTCCAGCGCTACGCGGGCTTCCTGCTGACCGAGGTGAAGGTGAGCAACCCGACCAGCGAGGACCTGGAGCTGGCGCTCGAGGTGCAGCCGGACACCACCGGCGCGATCACCGAGGGGCTGCTCTCGGTGGTCGACACGAAGAACCAGCGCCGCGGCGGGCTCTGCTCGTTCATCGAGCCGAGGTACTGGCAGTACGCGGGCAACCCCGGCACCGCATTCGGCCCGAGCTCGAAGCAGGGTACCGTCCCCGCCGGTGCCGAGGTGACCGTCTGGGGCATCATCCCGGCCCCTCCCGCCGACGTGACCTCGGTCGACGTCGAGGTTGGTGGGTTCGTCAAGGCCATCCCGGCGGAGGTCACCCCAGGCCGGTAGGGCACTATCTCGCTCCGCACGTGTTTGACCCGGTCAGAGCGCCTACCGCGCGCTGCACGGTCCTGTTCCTGGGTACATGAGTGGCTGAAACGAGGGGTTCTGTCATGCAGTGGTACTTGAAGGTTCTTCGGCAGTACGCGGACTTCACCGGGCGCGCCCGGCGGACCGAGTACTGGATGTACACGCTCTTCACGATCATCGCCACGATCATCGCGTTCGTGCTCGACGGATTGATCTTCGGGTTCGGGCAGGGGCCGCTCGCCGGCTACGGCTTCATCTATGCGCTCTACGCGCTCGCGACGATCATCCCGAGCCTTGCGGTGACCGCGCGCCGGCTGCACGACACCGACCGCAGCGGCTGGTGGATCCTGATCGGCCTCGTCCCGATCGTCGGCGGGATCATCCTGCTGGTGTTCACGGTGCTCGAGGGCACCCGCGGGCAGAACCAGTACGGACCTGACCCCAAGGCGACCGTCTACAACTGATCCGATCCGGGAGGGGTCCCCTGTCATCCAGGGGATCCTTCCCGGCACGCGGCGGGGGAACCCGCGTGCCGGGAACGACCGATCGATACATCACAACGACGACGGGGGATTCGTCATGCAGTGGTTCTTGAAGGGGCTTCGCCCGTACGCCGACTTCTCCGGCCGCGCCCGGCGGCAGGAGTACTGGATGTACATCCTGTTCTACACGATCTTCGTGCTGGCACTGGTCGCTGTCGACGCGGTGCTCATCTACCTCACGGACAGCCGCTGGTCCCTGATCCTCTCCATGATCTTCTCGCTCGCGATGCTGATCCCGACCCTCGCCGTGACCGTGCGCCGGCTGCACGACACCGACCGCAGCGGCTGGTGGTACCTCATCTCGTTCGTGCCGTTCGGCTCGATCGTCATCCTCGTGTTCACGGTGATGGAGGGCACGCGGGGCGCCAACCAGTACGGCCCGGACCCGAAGGCGTACGCCCAGGCCTGGTGAGCACTGTCCATCCTCACCTTCTGCAACGGGATGGGTCGGCAGAGTGTCTGCGGTTACTCTTCCGTGTGATCGGTGGGCAATCCAACTCGGATGCCTGACCACTCGGTCGGCGGGTGTGAGAGCGCTCGCTGTCGGCCATTCTGGCCAGAGCGGTTGATCGGTGGGGGGATCATGGGCAGCGTTGCCTTGTGCTGGGAGAACGAGCTCGGTGAAGCCGGGACGGCCGAGCTGTCGGAGGCGTTGGGGAGCATCTTCGGCTCGGTCGATCCCGCCGCGAAACCGCTCTTCGCCGATCGGCGCAGCTGGGCGGGGGCCCGGCCGGAGCTGAGGCTGATCGTGCGGGACGAGGCGGGGATCGCCGGGCACGTCGGCTTCCTCCGCCGGTTCCTGCGGATCGACGGCACCGACCAGCTGGTCGGCGAGCTGGGGCTGGTGGCCGTCCGCGCCGACCGGCAGTCCTCGGGGCTCGGCCGCCGTCTGCTCGAGGAGTCCGAGGCGGCCTTGCGCGGGCTGGCCGTACCGTTCGGGTTCCTCGGCTGCAAGCCCGACGCCGAGGGCTTCTACCTCCGCAACGGGTGGACGCGGCTCGACGCGCGGGCCCGCCACCCCGAGAACGCGACGATGTGGCGCGTCTCCATGCCGGACGAAGTGCTGTTCATCCGCCCGGTCACGGCGGCCGTCGAGGACTGGCCGGCCGGTGCCGTCGTGGACTGGAACGGCCTGAAGCTGTGAGCGCTGAAGCTGTGAGCGCTGCCGACGCACCGGCGCAGCGCCCGTGGCTCGACACGCCGGCCGGCCCGCTGCGCTCGCGGCTGGTGCTCGGGATCGAGCAGTACCCCTCCGCCCAGCTGATCGCCGACGTGCTGACCGCGGGCGGCTGCGACGTCTTCATCACGACGTTCGACCTGCGCAGCAGGCGCAGCAGCGTCCCGTTGTTCGACGTCGCGGCGGTGCTCGACGTCGAGACGTTCACCTGGGTGGGCACCACCTCGTTCGCCCGAAGCGAGGACGAGGCGCTGCGCACGGTCGAGATGCTGCACGGCTCGTTCGCCATCACGACGATCAAGCTCGACGTCCGCGGCGAGGACAACACCCCCGACGTGCCCGCGACGCTGCGGGTGGCCCGGGAGCTGTGCACACAGGGCTTCGCCGTGCTGCCGCTGGTGCCGGCCGACGTCGCGGTGGTCGCGGAGCTGGTGGACGCGGGCTGCGCCGCGGTCCGGCTGGTCGCCTCGCCGGTGGGCAGCGCCCGCGGCATCGCCGACCCGGTCGCGATGCGGCTGGCGATCGAGGCCGCCGCGGTGCCGGTGGTCGTCGAATGCGGGATCGGCTCGGTGGCGCACGCGGCGCAGGCCATGGAGTTGGGTGCCGACGCCGTGCTCGTCAACGCGGCCGTCGTGCGTGCGGCGGACCCGGTGCGGATGGCTGCGGCGATGCGGCACGCGGTGCTCGGCGGCCGCCTCGCCGCCGGGCTCGCGGGGCAGGCGGCCGGCGGCGTCCCCGTGCCCGTCGGGATGGTCTGATGGCGCGCACCATCGGGCTCGCCGGTGCGGCCGGGCCGCTGGCCGTCGTGTTCGACATGGACGGGGTGCTGATCGACACCGACGCGCCCGTCGCCGCGCTGTGGGAGCGGGCGATCGGGCGCAGGCTCGGTGCGAGCGAGCTCGGCCAGCACGTCTACGGACGTGCGCCGGCGAAGACCGTCGAGGCGTTGTGCCCTGCGATGACCCCGCCGGAACGGCAGGCGGTCCTGCGGGTGGTGGAGACGGCCGAGCCGGAGCTCGACTTCGCGCCGGTGGCGGGCGCGACCCGGTTCGTCTCGGCGCTGCATGCGGCAGGTGTGGTGTTGGCGCTGGTCACGAGCGCGTCGCCGGTGCGGGTCAAGCGTGTGCTCGACGCCACCGGGCTCACCGAGGCATTCGTCGTGCGGGTCGCCGACGGCGACGCCGCGAGCAAGCCCGCGCCCGACTGCTACCGGCTCGCGGCCACCCGGCTCGGTGTGCTGCCGCGGCGGTGCCTCGTGTTCGAGGACTCCGTGAGCGGCGTGCGTTCCGCGGTGGCGGCCGGCACCCGCTGCGTCGGCGTGGCGGGCCGGCTGCCGTCGCGTGCGGCGGAGCTGACGGTGCTGGGCGCGGAGCACACGATCATCGACTTCGCCGGGGCGCACGTGCGTGGCGGGCGCGACGGCACCGCGGTCGACCTGCCATGACCGAGGAGAGGACGACCCGCGCGAGCGTGCTGGTCGCCGTGTCGGGCGCGGCCATCGGAGTGATCTTCGGGTACGACCTCGGCAGCATCGCCGGTGCGCTGCCCGGCATCACGCGCGAGTTCAACCTCTCGCCGCTCGCCGCGGGTTGGGTGAACGGCGTGGTCGTGCTGAGCCAGTTGGTGGGCGCGCTGGTCGCCGGGCGGCTGAACGACCTGTTCGGCCGCCGCCGCACCATGATCGGGATCGCCGCCGGGTACGCCGTGGTCGCGGTGCTGCAGTCGCTCGCGACCGACGTCGTGATGCTCGACGTCGTCCGCGTCGGGCTCGGCCTGACGATCGGCGTCTCGATGGTGGCCGCGCCGCTCTACGTCGCCGAGATCTCGCCTGCGCGGCTGCGGGGCCGGTTCGTCGCGATGTACCAGGTGGCGTGCGTCGGCGGGATCTTCGTGACCTACCTGGTGAACTACCTGCTCTCGTTCGGCGGCGGCTGGCGGCTGATGCTCGGGCTGGCCGCCGTGCCCGCCGTCCTCGTGCTCGGCTGCCTCGTCGTGCTCCCGGAGAGCCCCCGGTGGCTGGTCCTCGTCGGGAGGGACGCCGAGGCCGCCGACGTGCTGCGG
Organism: Pseudonocardia sp. TRM90224; assembly: GCF_021245725.1. Taxonomy (GTDB): domain Bacteria; phylum Actinomycetota; class Actinomycetes; order Mycobacteriales; family Pseudonocardiaceae; genus Pseudonocardia. Next base: position 83,542 of record NZ_JAJGSX010000036.1, read on the forward strand.
CGCACCGATCCGGCGAGGGCGGACGACGCGCTGGCCGGGCTGGTGGCCGAGGTGCGCTCGGAGAGCGCCCGCACCGGGAGCCTGCGCGACCTGTGGGCGCCGCGCTACCGGCGCGCGACGGTGTTCGTCGTGCTGTTGGGTGTGTTCGCCCAGCTCACCGGCATCAACGCGATCACGTACTACAGCCCGACGGTGTTCGCGGCGCTCGGCTTCGACACTGCGGGCTCCTACGGCTGGCCGACCGTCGTGCAGTTCTTCGCCGTGCTCGCCACGGTCGGGTCGCTGTTCGTCGTCGACCGGTTGGGGCGACGGTTCACGCTGCTCACCGGGCTGACGGCGATGGCGGCCGCGGCGCTCACGCTCTCCGCCGTGTTCTGGCCCGGCCAGCCGACAGGAGCAGGCCCGTGGATCGGGTTCGCGGCGGCCCTTGTGTTCACGTGCGCATTCAGCGGCGGCTTCGGCTCGGTGGTGTGGGTGTACGCGGCGGAGGCCTACCCGGTGCAGCTGCGCGCGACCGGCTCGTCGTTGATGCTGGTCAGCGCGATGCTGGCAAACGTCGTCGTGGCAGAGGGGTTCCTGTGGGCCGCCGCCGGGCCCGGCATGGGCGCGGTGTTCGGGTTCTTCGCGGCGGTCGGCGCCGTAGCCGTCGCCTACCTCGCCGTCCGCGCACCCGAGACAGCAGGCCAGTCCCTCGAACAGGCGCACCACCAGCACGACCGCTGACCGTCCGGCCAACTTCCCCACCGTTTTGTGCACCTGCGCGCTCAAACGGCGCGCAAGTGCACAAAACGGTGGGGAGATTCGGTCCGCCGGGGCGCGCCGAGAGCCGGTTCAGCTCAGGCGGGCCGCCGGGGGGAGGTCGGCCGGGTCGCCGGACGGCCACTTCTCGGGTGCCTCCCCGAGCGCGCTCAGCTCCGCGACCTGCAGTTGGGCCCACGGAGAGACGTCGACGCGCCGCTCGGAGACGTCGGCGACGAAATCGCCCCACGGGTACCACCGGGCCGCCTCGACCTCGTCCGGTCGCGGATCCGGCTCGCCGGCCACCCGCGCCACGAACACGGGGCAAAGCTCGTTCTCGACGGTCCCGTCGGCCATCGTCGCCCGGTACCGGAACCGCGGCAGCACGAGCCGGACGGAGAGCGGCTCGACCCCGAGCTCGTCCTCCAGCCGGCGTCGGATCGCGGTGAGCATCGCCTCGCCGGGCGCCGGGTGGCCGCAGCACGTGTTCGTCCAGACCCCGGGCCAGGTCGCCTTGCCGAGTGCGCGCTGGGTGAACAGGAGCCGGTCCTGATCGTCGAAGGCGTAGCAGGAGAAGGCGAGGTGCAGGGGTGTTTCGGTGTGGTGGACCGAGGCCTTGGGAAACGAGCCGGTCGCCCGGCCGGCCTCGTCGAGCAGCACGACTTGTTCGGGCACGTTCCCAATCTATGGTCCGGTGCGGCGCATCGCGCACCGCTCGCCGATCCATTCGGGTATCTCGCGGTCACAGCGGGTCGTCGCGCATGAGCGACCGCATCAGCGTCTCGGCAACCCATTCCGTGTACTGCTCGACGCTGCGGCCCAGGTCGTGCCGCAATGCACGGTGGCTGAACGCCCCGCCGACCGCGTAGAGGGTCGCGGCGGCGTACTCGATGTCCACGCCCTCCCTGAACAGCCCGCGTTGGTACCACTGCGTGGCCAGCGAGGTCATGTTCGTGCTCATCGCGTCGCGGGCCTCGTCGATCCACTTGCGCAGCTCGGGGTCGCTGCCCGCCGACTCGTACGCGGCCCTGAGCAGGTCGCCGACACGTTCCAGCAGCGCGGTGCCGTGCTCGGCGAACAGCCGGACCGCCGTCTGCGGGTCCGGGGCCTCGACGATCGCCATGTAGTCGGGCCGCTGCGCAACGCTGAGCGGTTCCTCGTCGCCCGCGGTCGCGACGTCGAGCGCTTCCTTGAAGAGCGCGTTCTTCGTGGGGAACGCCGTATAGACAGTCCGATCCGCGACTCCGGCCGCGGCCGCGATCTGGCGCATCGTCGTCGCGCCGAGGCCGTTCTCGACGAACAGTCGGGTGGCTGCGTCCCTGATCAGCCTCCTGGTGCGCAGCGCGGCTTCCTCGCGTACGCGGGACCGGTAGGGCTGCTTGACAGCATCCGTCACGAGATGCACTCTATCAGCAGTGACTGCAGTTGCACTGCAATCAACACAGATGAACTGAGGAGACGGTGATGGGTGAGCCGGGGTTCGAGGGGATCCACCACGTGAAGCTGCCGGTCAGCGACCTGCAGCGCAGCCGTGAGTGGTACGAGAGGGTGCTCGGGTTCGTCGCCGAGATGGAGTTCCCCGACGAGGACGGCGTGGTCCGGGGCCTGTCCGGACGGCTGCCGGGGCTCGGCCGGACGGGGTTCGCGCTGCGCGAGAACCCGGAGAAGGCCCGCGGCATCAGCGGGTACGACCCGGTCAGCTTCGGCATCGCCGACCAGGCCGCCGCGGAGGCGTGGGCCGCGAAGTTCGACGAGCTCGGCGTCAAGCGCACCCCGGTCATCGAGGCGACCATCGGCTGGATCATCTCGACCTTCGATCCCGACGGCACCGAGCTGCGCTTCTACAGCTGGGCCGGGCCGGAGAAGGACCACGTCGGAGAGGACGGGTACCCGCGGCACGTGCGGCCGGTCAGCTCCTGAGCGCGGCGGGATCGCAGCCGGATCGCAGCCGGGGCCGGTCAGGCTGACCGCGTCGAGCCGAGGGGGTGGGCGAAGTGGAACTGCTGGAGCGTGCCGACGCGACGGCCGTGTTGCGGGCCGGCGCCGCCGAGGCGGCCGACGGACGGGGCGGGGTCGTCGTCGTATCGGGCGAGTGGGGAGCCGGCCGGTCGAGCCTCGTCCGCGCGTGGAGCGATGGCGTGCCGCTGCGCGTGTTGCGCGGCACGTGTGACGACCTGCTCGGCACCCGCGCACTCGGCCCGCTGCGCGAGGCCGTCGCCGGCACCGCGGGCCCGTTGGAGAACGCGCTGCTCACGGGCGCGGACTGCGCCTTCGCGGGGGTGATCGCGGAGCTCGGCGGCACACCGGCGGTGCTCGTCGTCGACGACCTGCACCGCGCCGACCCGGCAACCCTCGACGTGCTCTGCCACCTGGCGAAGCGGATCACCGAGCTGCCGGCGCTGCTCGTGGCCACCGTCGCCGACGGTGGCGCCCCGCCGGAGCACCCGGTCTGGCGCTGGCTCGGCGGGCTCGCCACCGTCCCGGTGCGGCGGGTCGAGCTGCGGCCGCTGTCGGTCGACGCCGTCGCCGTGCTGGCCGCCGGGTCCCCATGGGACGTGGCGCAGCTGCATACGCTGACCGGCGGCAACCCGTTCCTGGTGACGGAGGCGATCGCGGCGGGGCCGGCCGAACGCGCGCCGGCGGCCGTCACCGATGCGGTTGTGGCGCGGATGCAGGAGCTCGGCAGCCGCTGCAGCAGCGCGCTGGCCCAGCTGTCGGTCATGCCGGAACGCGTCCCGTTCGAGCTGGTGGACACGCTGCTCGGGACCGACGTGCACGCGCTCGACGCCGCCGAGGCAGCGGGCTTCCTCGACGTGCGGCCCAGCGGCGTGGCTTTCCGGCACGAGCTCGTCCGGCGGGCGGTGGAGGAGAGCCGGCCGCAGCTGCGCAGGCGTGCTCTGCACCGATGTGCGTTCGAGGCGCTGCGCAGCCTGGACCGGCCGGACCCGGCGAGGTCGGCGTACCACGCCGCCCGGGCGGGCGACGCTCCCGCGACGGCCGGGCTGGCGCTCGAAGCTGCCCGGCAGGCCGCTGCGGGTGGGGCCCGTGAACAGGCGCTCGGGCGCTACGAGCAGGCGGTTGCGCTGCTCGCCCACCTGCAGCCGGCGGACGCCTGCACGGCGTTGGAGGGGTACGCCGCAGAGCTGTGCCATGCGTCGCGGCTCACGGAGGCGGCGCACGCGGCGAACCGAGCGGTCGAGCTGCAACAGCGCAACGGCGACGCGACCGCGGCCCGGATGCGTTCCGCGCGCTACCACCTGCTCGCGGGTGCCACCGCCGAGGCGCTGGAGCTGGGGCGTTCCGCCGCGGGGTCGCGGTGGCTGATCGCCGGCGGCGGGCGCGGTGAGACGGAGCTGCGGGAGACGATCGAGCGCGGCAGCCCCGAGTGTGCCGCGCAGGCGTACTGCGATCTTGCGGAGCTCCTGCTGCGTGCGGAGCGGCTCGGCGAGCTGGACGCGTGCCTCAGTGCCGGCGCCGAGCTCACCGGAGCACACGGGTTCGGGTTCGCGGCCTGCTTCCTCGCCGTGCACCGCTGCCTGCTCGACGTGCGGCGCGGCGCGTGGGACACCGCGGGTACCGGCTTGGCCGCACTTCGCGACGGCCCGGCCGAGCTGGGCCTGCTGCAGGTGCCGGTCGACGCGGCGCACGCCAGGCTGCTGGCCCGCCGCGGCGCGCCGGAGGCCGAGGACGCCGTGCGGTCGGTGTGGGAGCGGGCCGGGCGACAGCGCACCGCGTTCGCGATCGGCCACGCCGGCACCGCGCTCCTGGAATGGGTGTGGCTCGCCGGTCGCGGCGACGTCGACCCGGATGTGCTCGACGGGTGGCCGGCGGCCGTCCCGCTGTGGGCCGAACTGCGTCGCTACGCCATACGGGCCGGGCTGGACGTCGGCGGCGACTCCGGACCGGTGCCGTCGCTCGATCCGTACGAGACCGCGCTGGAGAACGCCGAGACAGGCGGGGTGGAGACCACGCTCGACGCGCTGCGGACCCTCGATGGGCTGGGCGCCGTCGCCGCGGCCCGGATCGCCCGGCGGCGGCTGCGGGAGCTGGGCATGCGCACGATCCCGCGCGGCCCGCAGGCGACGACCCGCGCCCACCCGGCCGGGCTGACCAGCAGGCAGGCCGACGTGCTCGACCTGATGGCCGACGGGCTGACCAACGCCGAGATCGCCGGCCGGCTCGTGCTCTCGGTGCGGACCGTCGACCACCACGTCTCGACGATCCTGACGAAGCTCGGAGTCCCCAACCGCCGCCACGCGACCAGGGTGGCGCGCACGCTGGTGGCTGCACCGGCCTGACCGCGTAGCGGCAGAATCCAGTGGATGATCCCTTCCGCGCGATCGTTGCTGCGTGAGCTGGACCGGCTCGCGTTCCCCGCACGCCAGCACCGGATCGCTGCGATCGGACGCTCGGCCGATCCCGGCCTGCCCCGGCTCGTCGCGCAGCTGGCCGGCGGCGACGAGTACTCCGCGACGCTGGCCCTCCAGCTCGCCGTGCTCAGCCTGGACACCGCGCACATCGCCCGGTGCCTGCACGCGCCACAGCCGCGGTTGCGGGCGTCCGCGCTGGTCGCCGCGGTGCGTGCGGGCCTGCCGGCGGACGTCGTCGCGGCAGGGTTCGACGAGATGCCGGTCGCGTTGCGGCGCACCCTCTACCGGGCCGTTCGCAAGCACCGCGACCCCGCGGTTGCGGACGAGCTGTACCGGGCGGCGGCCGGCAGGTTCGACGACGCGGAGGCTGGGGCGCTGCTGCCGGCGTGCTCCGCGGCCGTCGTCGCGGCGGCGCTGCCGGGGCTCGCGCACGTCCAGGTGAGCTGGGGTGCCCTCGCCACCCGGCACTGCGCGGTTGCGCTCGACCACATGGAGGCCGAGCTGGCGCGCACGCCGCGACCACGCTGGCCGGAGGTGTGGAACCGGCTGGGCGACGTCGTCGTCGTGGCCGCCGAGCTCGCGCCGGACCGGGCGTTCACGCTGCTCGAAGGCGCCATCGGGATCGTCCCGCTGCCGGCGGGACTGTGGCGCAACGCGAGCATGCTGGCGCGGCACGACCCGGCGCGCCTGCTGCGGATCCTGCTCGACCCGCGCCGGATCGGTCCGATCCCGACCAGTCGCGGCCTGTGGAGGGTGCTGCAGCGCGCCGATGATCCCGACCTCGTTGCGCTGGCTCGGGTGCTCAACCCCACCCAGCTGGGCCAGTTCCTGCACACGCTCCCGCCGTCGCGCCGCCCCGCTGTCTACGCCGGCATTGTCGGCGACCGCGACCTGCTCGCGTCCGGGCTGCCCATCGACCTGATCGACGACCTCCCGCGCGACGCCCGCATCGCCGAGGCCAACCGGCTGCTCGGCTTCCGCAGCGTCGCCGACGACGAGGAGACGCGACTGGCCGTGGTGGCGCGCACGGCGTGGGCCGACGCCGAACCGGTGCTCGTCGAGGCCACCACCCGTCCGTCTGCGGACGAGCGGGCGAGCGCGTACCGGCACGTGATCCACGCCGCTGCGGCCACCCGCGATCCCGACGCCTTCGGCACGTGCCTGGCGTCATTGACGCGCCTGCGCAACGAGCAGGATCCCGTCCGGTCGGCGGCGCTGGCGGCAGTGGCAGCGGTGCCGGCATGGCTGTTCCGCTCGGCCGACCTGCCCGTCGTGCGCCGGCTCGTGACCGATGCCGTCGAGGCACGTGACCACTCGTGGCAGAGCAGCCAGTCGGTCCGCCTGCTCGCGGATCGGCTCATCAGGGAAGGCGCCGTCGCCGAGCGCGCCGACGTCGTCGAATGCGGGCTCGACGCGCTCGGTCGGATGGGTTCCGGCCTCGACATGCTCGCCCTGCACGGGCTCGACAGGGGACTGCCGCGCGGCGCGGAGCACAGGGTGTTCGCAGCGCTGCGGCCACGCATCGAAGCCGACGCGGCGCGTGGGCGGTTCGAGGTCGCGTTCGCGCTCGCCAACGGGTTGGACCGGCGCGCGTGGGGCATGCCCCTGCTGCAGGAGGTGATCGACCGCGCCCGGCACGCCTCGAACGACGCCATTGTTCGGACCGCCATCTCGCTCTGGCTCGCACCGCAGGCGACGAGGGACGAGCGGGTGGCAGAAGTGCTGCGCACCGACCGGTCGACGATCACCATCGACGCCGTGCGCAACGCCGTTGCACGGCGGCGGACCGACCTGCTCGACCGCGTGTTGACCGGACGGATCAGGGGCCGCTTCCTCTCGTCGGACGTGCGCCACATCCCGTGGTTCGCAGGCTGCTTCGACCGGTGGCTGCCGAGGCAGTGCACGCGGTACGTCGAGCTGCTCGCCTCGGTCGCGGAGAACAGCCGGGCGACGACGTACCTGAGGGTGCAGGCCGCGCACACGCTGAGCGGGGTGCCTGGGGCGGCGCCGGCGCTCGGCAGGCTCGTCTACGACCAGGAAGTGCCGGTAGCGGAGGCCGCGCTGGCCGGGCTCGCCTGGACGGAGTACCCGGCCGATTCGCTCGAGGAGCTCCTGCGCTGGACCGGCACCGACCGGGCCAGGGTCGCGGTGCCGGCAGCCGCGCGATGCGCGCGGTTCCTCTCGCCGCGGACGCTCGGCGAGCTGCTCGAACCGGCGCTCGACGGAGGCAAGATCACCGCGCGCAAGGAGGCCGTCCGGCTGGTCGTGCTGCACCGGGTCCCCGGCGCGGCGGAGCGGGTGGCACGCGTGTTCCGTGCGGAACGCCAGCACCGTGACGTCCGCCGCGCGGTGGTGTCGGCCTGCCGCTCCCTGCTCGACGAACCGGTCGCGTGGCAGGTGCTCGCCGAGGCCGCCGCCGACCCGGCCACCGCGACCGCGATCGTGGAGACCCGCCTGCTCGACATACCGGAACGGCACCGCGCCCGGTACGCGGTGCTGGTGCGGATCGTTGCCGGCGCGCCGGACCCCGTGGTCGCGCTGCCCGCGTTGCAGGTGATCTCGGGATGGGCCGACCAGGATCCGGGTGCCGTCGAGCTGCTGACCGGCTTGACCACCGACCTCGCCCGCACGTCGACGTGGCATGCGGCGGCGCGCGCACTCGTGGTGCACGCCGTGCGCACCGGCCGGCCGGACGTCGTCGTCGAGGCGGTGCGGGCGCTGCTCGCCGTTCGGGACGTCGTCGGGCCCGACCGCGATCTGCCGGCGCGGCAACGGGTGCTCGACGTGGCTCGGATGGTGGTCGGCAGCGCCGGATCCGACTCGGGCCGCCGCATCGCGGCCGCGCTGGCCGGGGCGCTCACCGAGGAGACCTACCGGGAGAGCGCCGTCGAGCTGCTGCTGGCCGCGCACCCGTGGGAGCGCGCCGACCCGGCGGGCCTGCTCGCCGCCCACGAGCAGGCCGAGACCTCCACGCTGCGCGACCGCGCGAGCGGGACCGTCCGGCGCCGGACGGAACAGGTGGTGAGCCGCCTGCCGCCGGACGACCTGCTCGCCATGGCGACCGCGCTGGTCGCGGGAGCGCCGGCGTTTGCGCTCGCCGTCGTGACCGTCGCCGGCGCCGCGACCGGCTGGGCGACCCCGTGGCGCGACCTGCTCGCCGGGCTGCGCACGGACCCCGACCCGGACGTCCGCCGCGCGGCGCTCTCCACGTTCACGAGCCCGGAGCGTTAGCCGGCGCATCCTAGTGGCGGCCCGCATATCGTCCGCGTATCCGAAAACGGATACGTGCTGGCAACATGATGCCGCCTTGGCTGGGAGGTATGACCTACAGCGAACCGGCACGAACTGCGGCTCGCCGCACGCGGTCGTCGGCGCTCCCCGCGGTCGGCCCCCTGTCCGGAATCCCATCGTCCGGAATTACCGTTTATGGATGTGAGCCGGCCGAGGCCGCCCTGTTCCGCGAGTTGGCGCCGCGTCTCGGCATCGCGCCGACCATCGTCGAGGCCGCGGTTTCCGAATCCACGATCGAGCCGGCATTCGGAAACCGGTGCATCAGCGTGGGGCACAAGTCCCGGGTCGCGAATTCTGCGCTTCGGGCGCTGGCCCGCGCCGGTGTGCAGTACATCTCGACGAGGAGCATCGGGTTCAACCACATCGACGTGCCCTACGCCGAGAGCGTCGGGATCGCCGTCGGGAATGTGGCCTACTCGCCGGACAGCGTGGCCGACTACACGTTGATGTTGATGCTGATGGCCGTCCGGCATGCGAAGACGACCATCCGCCGTACCGACGTCCACGACTACCGGCTCAACGACATGCGCGGGCGGGAGCTGCGTGACCTGACCGTCGGGGTGGTCGGGACCGGGCGGATCGGGGCCGCCGTCATCGCTCGCCTGCAGGGCTTCGGCTGCCGGGTGCTGACCTTTGACAAGTGCCCGATGCCGTCGGGTGACCATGTTCCGCTCGACGAGTTGTTGCGGCAGAGCGACATCGTCACCCTCCATACCCCGCTCGACGCCGAGACCCACCACCTGCTGAACCGTCGACGCATCGAACGGATGAAGCGCGGCGCGTACGTCGTCAACACCGGACGCGGTGCGCTCGTCGATACCGAGGCCCTCGTCGCGGCGTTGGAGAGCGGCTGGCTGGGCGGTGCGGCCCTCGACGTCCTCGAAGGCGAAGAAGGAATCTTCTACGTCGACTGCAGCAACAAGGCCATCGAGAGCGAGAGCCTGCTGCGGTTGCACGATCTGCCGAACGTGCTGATCAGCCCGCACACGGCCTACTACACGGACCACGCCCTGCGCGACACCGTGGAGAACTCAATCATCAACTGCCTCACGTTCGAAAGCGGGAACAATCGTGGCTAGACTGAAAGTCGGAGTTCTGTTCGGCGGCGTTTCCGAAGAACACCCCGTCTCCGTCAAATCCGCACGGCAGGTCGCCGAGAACCTCGACCTCGGCAAGTTCGAGCCGTACTGGATCGGCATCACGTCGACCGGCGCGTGGAAGCTCTGCGACGGCCCTGAGGAGAACTGGGAGAACGGCAGCGCCCGCCCCGTTGTGCTGTCGCCCGACCGGGACGTCCGCGGGTTGCTCGTGCTGGACGAGGGCAAGTACGAGACGATCGGCCTGGACGTGCTGCTGCCCGTGCTGCACGGGAAGCTCGGCGAGGACGGCGCGATCCAGGGGCTGATGGAGCTTTCGGGCATCCCCTATGTGGGCTGCGACATCCAGAGCTCCGCGCTCTGCATGGACAAGTCCATGGCGTACCGGGTCGTCCAGGCCGCGGGAATCCCGACGCCCAACTTCTGGATCGTCACGGCCGACGAGGACGTCGATCCCGATCAGCTCCCGTACCCGGTGTTCGTGAAGCCGGCCCGTTCGGGCTCGTCGTTCGGTGTCAGCAAGGTGTCAGGTAAGGACGAGCTGGCGGCCGCGCTCGAAACCGCGCGGGAGTTCGACTCGAAGGTGCTGGTCGAGCAGGGTGTTGTCGGCAGCGAGGTCGGATGTGCCGTCATGGGCAACGGCGCGGATCTGTTCGCCGGCGAGGTCGACCAGATCGTGCTTTCGCACGGCTTCTTCAGGATCCACCAGGAGAGCAACCCGGAAAGCGGCTCGGAGAACTCGACCCCGGTCGTTCCCGCAGACATTCCGGCGGAGTCGCGCGCGCTCGTCCAGGAGACCGCGAAGACCATCTACCGCGCCTTGGGTTGTCGGGGCCTCGCCCGCGTGGATCTGTTCCTCAAGGCGGACGGGTCGGTGGTGCTGAACGAGGTCAACACCCTGCCCGGCCTGACCTCGTACAGCCGCTATCCGCGGATGATGATCGCCGCCGGGCTGTCGTTCGGCGAGATGATCGAGCGGCTGGTGTCGCTGGCGTTGCCCGGGACCCCTCGGTGAACGAGGACTTCGCCTTCGTCGACGAGCTGGTGCCCGGCATCCGGTGGGACGCCAAGTACGCGACCTGGGACAACTTCACCGGCCGCCCGGTCGACGGGTACCTGGTGAACCGCGTCATCGGCACGCGAGCGTTGTGCGCGGCGCTGGAGAGCGCGCAGGAGAAGGCTGCTTCCCTCGGCTTCGGTCTGCTGCTCTGGGACGGCTACCGCCCGCAGCGCGCAGTGGACTGCTTCATCCGCTGGGCGGAACAGCCGGAGGACGGCCGGACGAAGCAGCGCCATTACCCGAACATCAACCGGACCGCGATGTTCGAGAACGGGTACGTGGCCAAGAAATCGGGCCACAGCCGGGGCAGCACGGTCGACCTGACGCTCTACCACCTGGCCACCGGCGAGCTCGCGGAAATGGGCGGCGGCCACGACCTGATGGACCCGATCTCCCACCACGGCGCAACTGGCATCACCCGGGTCGAAGAGACGAGCCGCGAGCACCTTCGTTTCGTGATGGAGGCATGCGGGTTCCGAGCGTACGAGCGCGAGTGGTGGCACTACTCGCTGAAGGACGAGCCGTACCCCGACACCTACTTCGACTTCCCCGTCATGTGACGGCGCGGCATCTGATCCGGGTCGACCCATCTGGGTGGGATGAATTCGGGTAATCCATCAACTATCCGGACGATCCATTCGGTGGCATGGAACTCCCGATGATGTGCCTTGCACAGCATCACCAAATTGTTGACTTCGGTCGGTCCACCGTTTTGCCTGGGTCCCGACGATCAGCCTGCGGGAATAGGGTGATCCTCTGTCCTGTGGTGCCGTCCAGCGGACATTCCCACCGCACACGCCGTCGCGCCAAGACGTGCCCACCTCCCGGATAAAAGCGTCGACAACGACGTTATGGCTGTTTGTGAGCGCTAACAACAGCCAAAACGTCGTTGTCGACGGCCGGCGCAGCCGGCGTGCCCGCCACCCACA
>NZ_JAJGSX010000037.1 GCF_021245725.1 Pseudonocardia sp. TRM90224
GCACGGCCCTGCGTAACGCCAGGCGCCACATCACGATCGCGCCCGATGCGATTTTTCACTCCGATCGCGGCAGCAACTACACCTCCCGTGAGTTCGCCGCAACCGTCGCCCAACTCGGCATGCGCCAGTCCGTTGGCAGAACCGGCGTCTGCTACGATAACGCGATGGCCGAATCGTTCTTCGCCGCACTGAAGAACGAGCGCGTCCACCGCACCGTCTACGCCACCCGCGAACACGCCCGCCGCGACATCACGCGCTACATTGAGGCCTGGTACAACCCCACCAGAATCCACTCAGGGTTGGGCTACAAATCCCCCCTGGAAGTCCTCAAAGACTGGACTGATCTCCAGCAAGTCGCATAATCGAAACAAATTCAAGCGGTCCGAAATTTGCGTAGCAGATCACACGCGGCCGCCTCGGCTAGCAGGTCCAGCACCACAATCTGCTCACCCGACCGCGCAGCACGGATGATGATCTCCTCGGTCAGCCGCTCCGAGCCCTCCACAATCACCCTTACCTGGGTGCGGTCGAAACTCACGAGCATCTGCGGTCGCTTGTCACCGTCAGAGCCACCTCTAGCAATGGCTCAAGGAGGCAGCCCTGCACTACGCCGCGACGCGGAAGCAAACACCGGGTCCATCAGCGCGACTCATGCACGAACGTCGCCTGGCCAAGAGAGCACCGCAGCAGCTTCTAGTCCCTACTCGCCGTGACACACACCCGTAACGTATCGCTGTTCACTCACGAGCACCAAGCACTACCTGCGATCTGGCCTGGACAAGATGGTAGTAGGCCTTGAGGGAGATCATCACATGGCAGGCATTCACGTACCGATCGAGCAAGTTTCCTCAGTTCGACATCTGGAAGTCCTGGCTTCCCCAATCTGAGGGGACAGGTTCCGGCTAAGAGGTCTACACCGGATGGGTTGGGGTCGATCGATCGATCGGCGACAGCCTTACGCACGAGACCGTCTTGACGTTCGTCCCCATCAAGGACAGCGTCAACATAAGCTCCAACAGGGTCGTGGCTATCAGGGGTCGGGTTCGATTGTCGAATGGACTGCGGTTGCCTCTCCCGCTGCCTCTTGGCGCGACGGTGACGAGGAAACCGTCGTGGCCGTCGATGCCGCATTGCACGTCAAGCTCGAACCCCGCCTCGGCCAGTTTCCGGACGGAGAGAAAGGATGGTGCCTGACGCTTCTTGTCGCGATCGGACTCAGATCGGCGAGACTCTACAACTTCTCGTATCAGGTGACAGCGCTCTCCAGGATAGGAGAGGACCTGGAGCACGACCTATTCGCTGGCACTCTTCCTGAGGAGTAGCGCTCGCAAATCGGGGAGGCTAGTCGCGCCGATCGTGGCCCACCTCGCCGATATGGCCCACTCCCCCGGGAGAAGATCGCGCTCAGCATGCAGACCCGGTCTGGTGTCGCACCCGCGCCGCCGCATCGTGAGAACGCCACAGCGGTGATCGCCGACCTGCTCGCGGTCAATCCGCAGTTCACCAAGCCCAGCTTCCCGTGGACCAGACACCCGTGCTCGACGAGCTCACGCCGGGCTGGCCGCCTCGCGTTCCGGCTTGCCCACCTTCGCCAGCGGCAGGCGGTAGGTCTCTCGCATCGTGAGCGCAGCGATCGCCCCGATGAGCGCAGCACCGGAGCCCAACATCGCGACGGGCACCCAGTCCTCGAGCTTCGGTCCCGCGAGCGCAGCGGCGATCGTCGGGGCGAAGCCACCGAGGGCGAACCCGAACTGCGTTCCGACCGCCACTCCGGACATCCGGACCCGCGTGTCGAACTGCTCGTTCCACAATGCGAACGCGGCACCGCTGTAGGCGCTGTACACGATGCCCGACTGCACGATGCCGAAGACGAAGACCAGCACGATGTTCTGCTGGTTGATCGACCAGATGAAAGGCCAGATCAAGATCGCGGGGCCGAGGGCACCGATGATGTAGACGGGCTTGCGGCCGATCCGATCGGCCAGCATCCCCCATAGCGGGATCACCGCCAGCGCCACGACGTTCGCGAGAGCGACCATCCACAGCATGCTCGTACGGGACAGCCCCATGGTGTTGACGCCATAGGTCAGTGCGTAGATCGAGAAGAGCGTGCTGATCACCGACACCAGTGCCGCGAACAGCACCTTCACCACATCCGGCGTGTAGTTGCGGAACAGGACCGGAAGCGGTGCCCGCGGCACTTGCTGACGCTTCTTCTCCTCTTCGAACACCGGGCTCTCCGGCAAGGACCGGCGGATCCACAGACCGGCCACCATCACCACGACGCTGAGCAGGAACGGGATCCGCCATCCCCAGCTCAGCAGCGCATCCTCTGGAAGCGCACTGACCGGGATGAACACCACCGTGGCAAGGATGTTGCCGCCCTGAGTACCGGCCAGGGTGAAGCTCGTGTAATAGGCCCGCCGCTCCTCAGGGGCGTGTTCGAGCGTCGCGGAACTCGCACTGGACTGCTCGCCCGCCACGGCGAGACCCTGCGCCACCCGCAGGATCAGCAGCAGGATCGGCGCGATGATGCCGATCTGCGCGTACGTCGGCATGACCCCGATCAGGAACGTCGCCAACCCCATCCCGGTCAGCGTGATCACCAGGACGTTCTTCCGGCCGATCGTGTCGCCGAGGTGCCCGAGGATGAACGAGCCGACCGGCCGGGCCACGTAGGCCACACCGAATGTCGCCAAAGAGGCAACCGTTGCCGCGGTGGGGTTGCCCGCCGGGAAGAAGATCTTCGGGAAGACCAGCGCCGCGGCGGTGCCGTAGATGAAGAAGTCGTAGTACTCCAGGGCGCTGCCGATCCAGGAGCTGATCGCAGCCTTGCCGGGCGTCTTCGCCAGGTGCGTGGAGTTGTCCATGTCATCCTCTCTGATGACGTCGGAACGGGGTCCCGGCGGCGTGGCGGCAGCGGCCGCCTCCGCGAGTTGCGTCGAGGGGTACGTCGGAGCGCGCCGAGCTAATGTACTGAATAGTGAGGTACTGGATGGTGAGTTAGCGCGCCAAGGCTGTCAACCCCTGGGCCGGAACGGGATCGGTCAGGCCCGGCCCACGTGTGCGGTCAGGTACTCCAGGACCAGGTCGCCGAGCATCCGCCGGTAGTGGTCGCGACGGGCGGGATCCAGCAGGTCGCGCTCGAAGATGGCCTGGAACGTGTGCCGGTTGGCCGTGCGGAAGACGCAGAACGCGCTGATCAGCATGTGCACGTCGAGCGCGTCGACGTCCTCGCGAAACAGGCCTGCCCGCCGGCCGCGCTCGAGGATGCCGCCCAGCACGTCGACGGCCGGCGCCGCGAGCCCCGGCAGCATCGGCGAGGTGCGCAGGTGATCGGCGTGGTGGATGTTCTCGATGCTGACGAGGCGGATGAACGCGGGGTGCGACTCGTGGTGGTCGAAGGTGAGCTCGGCGACCGCGCGCATGGCACGGGCGGGGTCGAGATGGTCCACGTCCAGCTGCTGCTCCAGCGATCGGATCCCCTGGTAGGCGCGCTCCAGCGCGGCCACGTAGAGACCTTCCTTGCTGCCGAAGTAGTAGTAGATCATCCGCTTTGTGGTGCGCGTGCGGGCCGCGATCTCGTCCACCCGCGCACCGGCGTAGCCCTGGTCGGCGAACTCGGCGGTGGCGATGTCGAGGATCTCGGCACGGGTGCGCTCGGCGTCGCGCTGGCGCTCCACTGCGCCGACCTGCCCGCCGACCTGCCCGCCCACCTGCCCGCCCACCTGCCCACTGACCCGACCGCCGACCCGACCGCCCACCGGGCCGCTCGGTTGCTCGCTCACAGCGTGGCTCCGACTGCTCGACTCACGACTCGACGATATCCGCCCGATGTGCCCGCGAGCCTTTCCTTCACCGCACCGAACGGGTACAAGTAACTATCTCGTACATAAATCGATGCGGGAGGGGCCCTGGACATGCAGGAGGACGGCTTCGCGCCGCGTCAGATCCTGACCGGACTGATCGGCGCGGGCATCGGCCCGTCGCTCTCCCCCGCGCTGCACGAGCGCGAGGCCCGCGAGCTCGGACTGGAATGCACCTACACGCGGTTCGACCTCGACGATCTCGGTCTACCGCCGGACGCGGTCGGCGACCTGTTGACCAGTGCCCGCGCGGAGGGCCGCGCCGGGGTGAACGTGACCCACCCCTGCAAGCAGCTCGTCATCGCCCAACTCGACGAGCTCTCCCCAGATGCGGCCGCGATCGGCGCTGTGAACACCGTGGTGTTCGAGGGCGATCGCCTCGTCGGGCACAACACCGACTGGTCCGGCTTCCGCGACGGCTTCACTGCCGGGCTGCCGGACGTCGCCCTCGACGACGTCGTGCTGCTCGGCGCGGGCGGCGCGGGCGCCGCGGCAGCGCACGCCCTGCTCAGCCTGGGGGTCGGGACGCTGACAGTGCTCGACGTCGACGCGGACCGGGCGAACGGCCTGGCCCGGGACCTGTCCGGCCGATTCGGGGACCGGCGGGCCCGCGGCGGTGAGGTCGCCGAGCTCGGCAGCCGGGTGGCCGTGGCCGACGGGCTGGTGCACGCCACGCCGGTGGGCATGGCCGAGCACCCCGGCCTGCCGTTACCGGCGGAGCTGCTCCGGCCCGAGCTGTGGGTCGCCGAGATCGTCTACCGCCCACTCGAGACGCCGCTGCTGCGGGAGGCGCAGGCCCGCGGCTGTCGCACGCTCGACGGCGGCCGCATGGCGGTCCACCAGGCCGCAGAGGCACTGCGGTTGTTCACCGGCGTCGACCCGGATCCGGCCCGGATGCTGCGTCACCTCGCCGAACTCGTCGGCGCTGTACCCACCAGCACCGACTCCACCAGCGCCGACTCCACCAGCGCCGAGTCGGCGCAGGGCGGGGGTGCCGGCCGTGTCGCGTGAATTCGACGGAGCCCCCCGCACGGCGATCGCGACGGTGTGCCTGTCCGGTGCGCTGGAGGACAAGCTGGCGGCCGCGGCGGCGGCCGGGTTCGACGGCGTCGAGATCTTCGAACCCGATCTCGTCGCCTCCCCGATGCCAGCCGGCGAGGTCCGCCTGCGCTGCGCCGACCTGGGTCTGTCGATCGACCTCTACCAGCCCTTCCGCGATCTCGACTCGACCGACCCGGAGCGCTGCGCGGCGAGCCTGCGCCGCGCAGAGCACAAGTTCGCGGTCATGGAGGCGCTCGGCACGGACACGGTGCTCGTCTGCTCGTCCGTGGCGCCCGACGCCGTCGACGACGTCGACCTGCTCGCCGAGCAGCTGCACGCGCTCGCCGCCCGTGCTGCCGCGCATGGGCTGCGGGTCGCCTACGAGGCGCTGGCCTGGGGTCGGCACGTGAACACCTACGAGCGGTCGTGGGAGGCGGTGCGGCGGGCCGACCACCCCGCGCTCGGCCTCTGCCTGGACAGCTTCCACATCCTCTCCCGCGGCTCCGACCCCGCCGCCATCGCGGACATCCCCGGCGAGAAGATCTTCTTCCTGCAGCTCGCCGATGCCCCGGACCTGACGATGGACGTGCTGCAGTGGAGCCGCCACCACCGGTTGTTCCCGGGCCAGGGCTCCTTCGACCTGCCCGCGCTCCTCGCGCCCGTGCTGGCCGCCGGGTACACCGGGCCGCTGTCGCTGGAGGTGTTCAACGACGTCTTCCGGCAGGCCGACCCGGTCCGGGCCGCCGTCGACGCGCACCGGTCCCTGCTGGCGCTGGCCGAGGCGACCGCCGCCCGGGGCGCCAGGATCGTGGACCCGGTCGCCGTGCCCGCTCCCGAGCTGCACGGGCACGCGTTCGTCGAGCTGATGGCCGACAAGTCGCTGGCGCCCGTGCTGGCCGCGCTGGGGTTCGTCCACACTGGCACGCACCGCACCAAGCCCGTCGAGCGCTGGGAGCAGGGTGCCGCCCGGATCCTGGTGAACCGCTCCGGAGGGCCGCTGGCCATCGCCGCGCTCGCCGTCGAGTCGGTCGACCCGTCCGCAGCGGCCCGTCGGGCAGCGCGGCTGAGCGCACCGGCGCTGCCACGCCAGCACGGGCCTGCGGAGGCCGACCTCGCCGCCGTCACCGCCCCTGACGGGACCGCCCTGTTCTTCTGCCGGACGGGCGCGAACGCTGTTGAAGGGAACGACTGGACGGGCGACTTCGTCCCGACCGGGGAGCCGGCAGCCGGGCTCGACGCCACCGGAATCGGCGTGACCCGAATCGACCACGTCGGACTCGCCCAGCCCTTCGACTACTTCGACGAGGCCACCCTCTTCTACCGCACCGTGCTGGGCCTCGAACCCGCGGCGACCGCCGAGTTCGCGGCACCGTTCGGCCTCGTCCGCAGCCGCGCCGTCGTCGAGGAGCACCGCCGGGTACGGCTCGCCCTGACCGTCTCACTGCTCCGGCGCGGCGAATGGGTGCCCGGCGTGTCCGAACCGCAGTACGTCGCCCTCGCCGTCGACGACGTCCTCGCGGCCGCCTCCGCCGCCCGCGCGGCCGGTGCACCCCTGCTGGCGATCCCGGACAACTACTACGCCGACCTCGATGCCCGGCTGAGCGTGCCGGCCGAACGGCTGGCCGCCTACCGCGAGCTCGGCGTGCTGCACGAGGAGACCCCCGAAGGCACCTACCTGCAGGTCTGCACGGAAGTGCTGGGCGGACGCGTCTTCCTCGCCCTCGTGCAGCGCACCGGCAACCACGACGGCTACGGCTGGAGCGACGCACCCGTGCGCATGGCCGCCCACCGCCGGCGGCGCCTGGCCCGGGAATACCGAGCCGTGCCGTGACCGTCGCCGTGCCGTGACCAGCGGCGATTATGCCTTCGGCTCCCGGGCGGACCATGCTGATCGTCCACGTGCACGCCGACCTCTTGTGCAAGCCCAGGTGCCGCCGGGTTCTCTCCAGCAGAGTCGGCCTCGACCAGCTCCACGGCCAGCCGGTCCGATTCACCCCGCACGACTTCCGGATTCCTGCTCCGCAAGGTCGCCCTCGGCGACTGCCACCGCCCCTACGGCGACCTCGGGGAAAGCGAAGCTGGCCGAGCGGCTGCGCCTGTCGGTGCCAGGCGCGCACATCGTGCACATCGATGACATCGCCTGGGCGCATTCGCGGGTTCGGCGCGCCTGCACGAGTTGTGGTGCAGGCGTCACACCGGCCGTGGCACAGGGAACCTCCTGGCCCTATCCGCCCGGGTCAGAAGGGCACCTCCTGGGCGAGGAGCCCCTCGCCCGGCACCCGCCCTCCTAGCGTCCGGCAGAACGTGATCGCGTCGAGGGTGAGTTCGGGGCCACCGGTCCCGCTGCTGAAGTGGGCACCGGCGGGTCCGGTCAGGTGCAGCTGGAATGGTCGCCCGTGCCGGCGCGCCCATTCGGCGACGACGTCTGCGACGATGCGCCCGTCGTGCGCGGCGGTGAGCTCGAGCGAGCGCCCGGTCGCGGTGGCGATGTCGACCCGGTGCATCCAGGTGTCGCGGGTCAGGATCACGTCGAGGATGTACCCCAGGCGCCATGGCTCGGTGGTGCCGTCGTGCAGCTCGTTCGTGACCGGGATGGCGCGCATCAACCGGCGGCTTCCCCGCCACCGGGCCTGAGCCGGGCCCGCGGTTCGCATGCGCTGGATCAGCTCGTCCGTCGACAGCCCCGCGTTCCCGCGTACCTGCAAGTCGGTCATGGCGTCGACCATGGGCCCGGCGCCCTTCGCGCGGCTCGCCCCGATCATGGTCCGGGCGAACCGCGGCACGCTGGAGAACGACTCGGTCATGCCGAGCACGTGCCCGGCGATCGCGCGCACGTCCCACTTGGTGCAGTCGGTGGGCCGTGCCCAGTCGGCCGGCTCGAGGCTGCGCAGCAGCTCGACCATCCGAGCCGTCTCGGCCGCGCCCAGCTGAGCCGCCTCCGGACGCTGGATCGGCGGGTGATCCTCGACGCGCATGGTCCCGATCATCTCCTCGCCCTTCGGTATCGGATGCCACGAACTCATGACCGG
This sequence comes from Pseudonocardia sp. TRM90224, assembly GCF_021245725.1. Classification (GTDB taxonomy): domain Bacteria; phylum Actinomycetota; class Actinomycetes; order Mycobacteriales; family Pseudonocardiaceae; genus Pseudonocardia. The sequence goes on from NZ_JAJGSX010000037.1 coordinate 7,937, forward strand.
ACCGCGCACGCCGCACTGAACCGCGCCTCATAGGCATCGCCCAGCCCGTGCAGCGCCGCGACGCAATCGCCGGCGAACGCCGGACCGTGCATGAGCGCGAGGGTGCGTGGCTGCAGGTCGGCGAGGCGGCGCAGGGTCGGTGCCGTCGCCGCTGTGACCGCGGTGTACCCGAACAGGTCCTCGGCCGCGATCGCCGGGCCGACCGGGTCGTCGTGATGCACGATCGCCGGCGTGTCGCCGGTCCTGGTGAACAGGTCGCCGCAGAACAGGGTGCGGGTCGTCTCGTCGAACACGACCTGCGCCTCCCAGCCGTGCGGCAGGTGCGGGGTCATCAGCGTGCGGATGCGGTGCCCGCCGATGTCGTGAACGTCGTCCTCCGACGTACGCCGCGGGGGCCGGTCGGCGAGGTCGTCGAGCGACAGCATGCAACCGAGCGTGTTGAACGCCACCGCCGCACCGGGAGCGGCGGACAACCAAGCGTTCATCGACCCGCATTCGTCGGACTCGACGTGACCGAAGCTCAGCCAGCGCAGGCGCTCCGCCGGCACGATCCGTTCCACCGCGGCGGCGACCGCGGGGAACATCCGCCGCGGGCCGAGGTGGAACAGCATCGGCACCGGCGCGCCCGCCGCACCGAGCATGGTGCGGCAGCGCCGCGCGGCACCGTCGAAGCCGCCGGCGGTGAAGAACGCCTCGCACTCGCGCAGCCAGCGCACCGGGTCACCCCAACCGTCGCGCGTCGCCGCGCCGGCCACCAGCATGCGCACCCCGCGCATCAGCCCCGTCCCCCACGGACCGACCGGCATGAGCGCGTCGGCAGCGGCCAGGCTGGCCGCGGCCCCCTCGGCATCACCCTGCCGGCCACGCACGATCGCGTCGACGACGTGTTCCGTGTGGGCGAACATGAGCAGCCCGAGACCCCGGGCCGACGCGTCGAACTCCGCACGCGCCGCGGCACCGAGATCGTCGTCGTCAATCGTGTGCGCAATGACCCACAACGCCCGACCGGGGTATACCGACCGCAGCGGCGGGGCCACCCGGACGTGCTCCATCCCGATGTCGAGGTACACGAGCAGGGCCTCGAGATCGCCGGTGACGATCTCGTACGTGGCCAGCACGCGGCCGTACAGGTCGGCCAGGATCCGCGCGTCACTCGGGTCACGTGCCAGTGCGGCGTCGGCAGACGCCCGCATCGCGGCCTCGTCCCCGGCGAGCGCGTGCGCCCCGGCGAGCCACAGGTGGGCGACCGACTCGGTCGCGAGCCCGTACCGGCGGCTGGCGTCCACGCACGCCTGCGCAGCCGCGCGGCAGCCGTCCCGGTCGAAGTTGGAGAGGGCGAGGTCGGCCAGACTGAGGTCCATCACGGCCACGGTCACCATCGCCCCGTACTGCTGCGCCAGCTCGCGGGTCGTCCTCAGCTGCGACACGTCCCCACGGGCCCACGCGGCGATCGCCAGCTGCTGACGTACCCGCAGGTGCCAGGTAGTGAGCCCGGCACGCTCCGCGACCTCCGCGGCCTTCTCCTGCCACGGCGCCGCCGCGTCCGGTCCAGCCACCGACGCGACGCGACCCAGCACCTCCAGCGCCTCGCACTCCACGTCGGGCTGACCGGTGCTCCGCGCCGCGGCAACGGCCGCACCGGCCAGCGCCTCGGCCTCGGCCAGCCGCCCGTTCTCCAGCTCGACGTGCGCCGCCACGGCATCGATCCGGGCGCCCGCCGCCGTTGCCAGGCTGCCGTCCAGAGCGGAACGGGCAGCGCCGACGTGCTCAGCGGCCCGACCGGTATCGCCGCCTTGCACGGCGGCCCGGGCGAGCACGACGAGCAGGTCGGCCCGCCGGTGCGAATCGATGTCGGTGCGGGCGACCACGTCCTGACCGAGCGCCGATGCGACGGCCGGCTTGCCAGCGGCAACCAGGACCCTGACGAGCAGCTCAGCTGCGTCGAGGTCGGCGTCGCAGCCGTCCGGGGCGAGCCGCTGCGCCCGCCGCGCCGTGGCCTCCGCCGTGCCCAGCGCGCCCTGGTCCAGCGCCCGGCGGGCACTCTCCACGAGATGGCCGGCCGCCTCCGCGGGCGCGCCGGCCGTCTCGGCCAGCTCCGCGGCCAGCTCACACAACCCGCCAGGCAGCTCGGGGTAGGCCCGCTCGATCACCTGCCAGGCGCGCCGCGCCAGGTCCAGCCGGTCCGGCGGCAGCAGGTCGGCCAGCAGCGCCTCCCGCGTCAGCGCGTGCCGGAACAGGAAGTCGCCGTCCTCCACCTCGACGAGCTGCGCGGCGACCGCTGCTCGCAGCCCGTCCACGACCGCGCGACCGTCGACGTCGGCGACACCCGGCAGCAGCTGCCAGTCGAACCGCCGCCCCAGCACGGCCGCGGCGTCGACGACCTGGCGGCTCGTCGGATCGAGCGCGGCTGCCCGTTGCCGGATCGAGTCCTGCAGGCCCGACGGCACGGTCGGGGTCAGCTCCCCACCCCTGTTCCAGCACCCGCCGGTGAATGCCAGCGCGCCGGACGAGACCAGGCCGGCGAGCAGCTCCTCCACCAGGAACGGACTGCCCTCGGCGTGGGCACCGACGAACTCCCGCACGTCTGGCGGCGCCGCGGAGACCTGCAGACAGGCGGCCACCATGTGGTCGACGTCTTCCGGCAGCAATGGCTCCACCGGCAGCACGGAACCCGGATCGCGCCGGGCCAGCCGATCGACGAGCCCGGCCGCGGCGCCCTCGGGCCGGGTCGTGCACACGCAGAGCACCGGCGTAGTGGGCAGGGCGTCGGCCATGTAGTCGACCGCGTCGAGCGTCTCGGGATCGGCCCAGTGCAGGTCCTCCAGGACGAGCACGCACCCGGAGCCACGGCCCAGCACCGCCAGCAGGCGCACCACCGCCTCGCTGAGCAGCACCGGTGATTCCTCGACCCCCGCCGCTCCGCGCCACGCCGGCACTATCCGGCCGAGGTGGCCGTGGAACCCGGCGAGCTCCGGGGCGTCGGGCACTGGTGCGGCCCGGAACGCCGCGAGCATCGCCTCGGCAACGGGTCGGTACGGGACGGGGTTGCGGCCCGGCACCGCTCGCCCGATCAGCACAGCGGCGCCGGCCGCACGGGCCGCGTCCGCGACCTCCGCGGCCAGCCGGGACTTGCCGGCGCCCGCCTCCCCGACCAGGACGGCGAGCCCGCCCGCGCTCCTCGTCGCCGCCGTCACACGCTCGCGCAGCGCCGCAACCTCGACCCGCCGGCCCACCAGCTCGGTGCACAGCAACGACGGGCCGGAGCCGACCCCGAAGGCTCCCGCGCCTCGCACGTCGGCCATGGGGCCTCCCCGGACGAAATTCGCGGAGGGCCGAGGGTAGTCGCCACAGCGATGCGAAGGCCACGCCGCCGGCGCGCCAGAAGGCCTCGTCGACCTCATGGAGCTTCGTCGACAGATCCCCGACCGTCGTAACCCCCCGAAACCACCACGGGCCGACCATCGACCTGCGCGACTGCTACCGCGCGCACCGCGCCGATGTGGCCAGCGAACGGGGACCCGACCGAATCACCCGTTGTCAAATCCAGTACCGGCGCTGTGTTGTCCGCGGCGCCGACGACTACCACCGGCTGCGCACCGACACGAGCAGTCGCCAACGAGTACACGATGGTCCTCACCGTCCATACGGGGCCAAAGGTCTGCCGATCGGGATCTCGATGAGATCGGCGGGAAGCCCAAGGAGTTGATTGGCGCGGGGTGGCAGTTGTGTGGCTTCTTGGCATGGCGCTCGGAGACCCGTAGCTCTGCGTCGGTATCGCTTACACCCTCATCGCCCTTTACCGGTCTGCGTGGTGATGATCAGTCCAGGCCTCTGACGATGTTCGGCTCGTCGTCCGGCTCGCCGTCGGATGTTGGCACTGGTAGCTGATCTGTCGGGTCCGCAGGAACCGAGCCTTCGTCGTCAACCGGTGGGACGGTGTGGTTGGGCGTCGTCATGTCGCCACATACCCATCCAGTCGCGCTGCGCGCACACCGGACAAGTGCGGTTCACCCGCGTGGTTGATGGGCACTCGTGCTCGTGCAGGTGCACGCGAGCCTGGCACCGGGGGATCGGAGGGGTGGGGGAGATGTCGAACGCATGGCTGCGCCGGTGCGCAGGAGGCGTCGCGGTGATGGCGGTGCTCGCCGGATGTGGTGGGGTCGGCGGCGGCAGCGGGCAGAACCCGGCCGGTGGGGCGACGCTCTCGACGATGGGGTTCGGCCTCGTCGACGAGGTCGCACAGGTGCGGGTGGACCTGGCGAACAAGGCGATCGCCCCGGACGTGGTGCAGGTCGGCGGCAGCACGTTCGACGCCCAGCAGTTCCTGTCGGCCGTTGCCTCGGGCACCGCCCCGGACCTGGTGTTCCTCGACCGTCAGCTGGTGGGCACGTACGCCAGCCGGGGCACGCTCATGCCGTTGGGCGACTGCATCGCCCGCAACGGTGTCGACATGTCCCAGTACCGTGACGCCGCGGTTCAGGAGGTCACCCTCGACCGGAAGGTCTACGGGCTTCCCGAGTTCTTCAACAACCGCGTCGTCCTCATGAACGGCGCTGCGCTGCAGGCAGCGGGGATGACGTCGGCGGACCTGAGCACCAAGGACTGGCCGGCCCTGGCCGCAGCGGCCGCGAAGCTCACACGCACCACTCCCGACGGCAAGCTCGCGCGCATCGGCTTCGACCCGAAGATCCCCGAGTTCCTCCCGCTCTGGGCGAAGGCCAATGGGGTGGACATGATCAGCGCCGACGGTCGCACCGCGAACCTCGACGACCCCCGACTGCTGGAGGTGTTGGAGTTCACCCTCGGGCTGATCCAGCAGCAGGGCGGATGGGGGGCGTTCAAGGCCTACCGCGAGTCGTTCGACTTCTTCGGCAAGGAGAACCCGCTGGCGACCGACAAGCTGGCGGCGTGGCCGATGGAGGACTTCTACCTCAACCAGGTGGCGAACAACTCGCCGCAGGTCCAGCTGCTCGCGGCGCCCTTCACCGATCGGCGAGGGGCCCCGATCGACCTCGCGACCGGGTCGGCGTGGGCGATCCCGACCGGCAGCAAGCACCCGGAGCAGGCGTGCACCTGGATCAAGACGATGAGCGACGCTCCGACCTGGATCGCGGCGGCCCAGGCGCGCGCCGAGAAGCGCCGCGCCGACGGCAAGGCGTTCACCGGGATCTACACGGCGAACCGCAAGGCCGACGAGAAGATCTTCGGCGAGCTCGTCCGGCTCGAGGGCCAGCCGGTGTTCGAGTCGGCCGTGGCGGCCGTGTTGAAGGCGCAGGACTCGGCGTTCACCTTGCCGGCGTCGCCCGCAGGGGCGGAGTTCCGCACGGCGTGGCAGAGCGCCGTCACCAGGGTGCTCGAAGGCCGCCAACCGCCGGCCGCCGCGCTCGAGCAAGCGCAGCAAGAAGCGCAGCGCGCGCTCGACTCGGCACCGGGGCGCTGATCCGTGCCCGGCATCGACGTCTCCCCCGCAGCCGGATCCAGGCCCGCCCGCGGCGAGCGCGACCCGGAACGTCCGACGTCGTCGCGCCGCGGCCGGGGCGCCACGATGCGCCGGCGGGAGGCCATCGCCGCCTACGGCTTCATCGCGCCGTGGATCGTCGGATTCGTGATCTTCATGGCGGTGCCGATGATCATCAGCTTGGTGCTCTCGTTCACCGACTACGACGGGCTGCGCCAAAGCTCCTTCCTCGGGCTCGACAACTACGCCACGATGCTCGCCGACCCCCGCATCCGGCTCAGCCTGCTCAACACCATGATCTACGCGATCATGGTGGTGCCTGCGACGATGGCCGTCGCGCTGGCGCTGGCGATGCTGCTGTCGAACGTCGGCCGACGCTCGGCAGGCTTCTTCCGCACCGTGTTCTACCTGCCCGAGATCACCCCGAAGGTGGCCATCGGGGTCCTGTTCCTGCTCTTGCTGAACGGCGAGGTGGGCGTCGTCGACGCTGCACTCGGGGTGTTCGGGATCGACGGGCCGGGTTGGACCACGGACCCGGCCTGGATCAAACCCGGGCTGGTGCTGATGAACCTCTGGTCGGTCGGCGGCACAGTCGTGATCTACCTGGCAGCACTGCAGAACGTCCCGACCGACCTTTACGAGGCCGCCGCGATCGACGGCGCGTCTGCTTGGCAGCGGTTCCGCCGGATCACCCTGCCGATGATCAGCCCGGCGCTCTTCTTCACGTTGATCGTCCAGACGATCGCCGCGCTGCAGACCTTCGACGAGGCCTACGCCGCGTTCTACGGACCCTCAACGCAGACCGGCACGGCCACCGACGCCGCCCTGTTCTACCTGATCTACCTCTTCCAGCAGGCGTTCCAGTTCCTGCACCTGGGCTACGCCTCCGCGATGGCGTGGCTGCTGTTCGTCATCATCATGGTCATCACCGCGGTCCAAGTGCGGGTCAGCCGGCGCCTCGTCCACTACGAGGGCAATTGAGCATGTCGACCACGATCCGTCCCGGTCGGGCGGCGCGTCCATGGCGCTTCCGGCGACCCGGCTTCTGGCTGCTCCTGCTCGCGGCGTCGGCGCTGTTCAGCTACCCCTACCTGTGGGTGGTGAGCGCCTCGTTGAAGCCGCGATCGCAGGTGTTCGACAACCGGCTGTTCCCCCAGGAATGGGTGCCGTCCAACTTCGTCACCGTGTTCGAGCGCACGCCGATCCTGAGCTGGTTCATCAACAGCAGCTCGGTGGCGATCGCCGCCGCGGCAGCGGTGACGACATCCAGCGCGCTCGTCGCTTTCGGGTTCGCGCACTTCCGCTTCCCCGGCCGGAAACCGCTCTTCGGGCTGGTGCTCGCAACCATGATGCTGCCGACCGCCGTCACGATGATCCCCGTCTACCTGATCTGGAACACCGCCGGTCTCGCGACCACGCAGGTCCCGCTGTGGGCGGCCAACCTGTTCGGCAGCGCGTTCTACATCTTCCTGCTCCGGCAGTTCTTCCTCGGTTTGCCGAAGGAGCTGTTCGAAGCCGCCCGGCTGGATGGCGCGAGCTACTGGACGATCTTCTGGCGGATCGTCGTGCCCTTGTCGAAGCCCGCGCTGATCGTGACATTCATCTTCGAGTTGAAGGCGAGCTGGTCGGATCTGCTCAAGCCGCTGATCTACCTCCGTGATCCGGCGCTGTTCACCCTGCCCCGCGGGCTCAAGGCCATTTCCGACCAGTTCGGTCAGAGTGGCGAGCAGCAATGGGAGATCGTGTTGGCGGGCAGCATCATCACGACGCTGCCGTTGATCATCGTGTTCTTCATCGCGCAGCGGTACTTCGTCCAGGGGATCGCAACACAGGCCCGTACGAGATGACCTGGGACGCAGCGGAGCTCACCGACGCCGATATCGAACGGATCGTTGTCGCTCGGAGCGTCGCTGCGGCCCGCCTCGACGCAAGGTGACGCGCAGGCGATGACGACGGCGAACCGCGAGATCGCCGAGGCACCGCCCCGACGGGACGCGGACCACCTGGTCAGCGGACTCGACGCGCACCGCGCACACGCCGTGGAATCGCTGAGCGCCTTCATCAGAACGGCTGCCATCTGACGTTCGGAAGGACCTCGGGACAGCAAGCCCAAAACGCCGTCCCACGCTCGCCGCCAGGCTCGCGATCCGGCTGGGCCATGTCGTACGCATGCCTACAATCTCGACGAGTGAAGCACCTCGCCTCGCAAGATCACCGTCGACGCATCGCCTCGAGTGGGACTATGCCGAACGGTTCGTACCACGGCACGCACACCACGGCGTCGGCCGAGCACAGCAACGCCGGCACAGCCGAGCGGGCGACGGGACCGATGAGGTGCACTCTGTCCTGGACGCCCCGTTGGACGGCGAGCGCTCGCTGCAGCACGGCGTCCCACTCGACGCCATCTCGCGTGGTCGGCGCGGCGGGACCCGGTGAACGTCCGTGGCCGCACTAGCGACAAGATGCCCACGCCGGTCAGGGCCCGGCACCAGCGAACAATCGGTCGCAGCGGAGGGTCAGCGCGGGCGGCGCCAGGCGCGGGTGGACGCGATCCACTCGAGGGTCGCGCGCGGGTCCTCGCCCAGCTCCCTGGACAGTCGCATGATCGCCTCACCGGCGATGGCGGTGACCTCGGTCAGCACGTGCTCGACATAATTGCTGGTCGCGACCTCGTCGGTCAGGGCCGTGAGGTCCATCTTCTCCACCGTCGGCCGCTCCTCGGCACGGTGAGTGAGCGCATCCTCGACCTCCGCGGCCACCATCCGTCGCGCCAGGTCGGCCCACCTGTTCTCGTCTTGGGTGTTCACCCCTCGCATCATCCTCCCGCGCCTCGATCATGGTTCCGATTCCCGTGCCGGGGTTGTTCCGGCCGGCGGGCGCGGAGGCAGGAACTCGTGGCGGGGGATGCTCGCCGGCGCAATTGGGGGTTCGGTCGCGCCCGCGTCTCGGCGACGTCCTCGTTCCGCGGCTTCGGGTCGCCCTTGCCGTACCTGTGTGTCGGACCGTCACCCGGCAACGGGATGTCGAGTTGGGGGACGCCTGGCGGACGGGTGGCTCGGGATCGAGCCGCGGCTTCCACGAGGGAGAATTCATCGCCGCAGCTTCGGCCAGAAGGCCCCGCCCGACTTTGCGAGACCTTCACCGCCAGACACCTCGGTGAACCCTGCGCCGCCCCGGCACCGCTCCACATCGATCGTGACGGGTTCGTTCGCGGCCAGGCGGTGCGACAATCCGGTTTTCAGTGCGTCCAGGCCCAAGTCGAATGCCCCATCGGCGCGGCGGCTGCCGCGCGGACCGCGGCGCCGAGCGCGGGCAGGTCCTCGCGTTCGCTGCGATAGACGTCGTTCGGTGCCGCGAGGTCGAGGGCCGATCCCAGCGGGTAGCAGTAGCGCACGGTGATCCACAACACGACCTCGCGCTGCTCGTCAAGCTGCGCCCGCCAGGCGATGACGCGGTCCTCGCCCAACCAATCGCGCAGGCGGGTCCAGTGCGCGATGAAGGCCCGGTGCGCGAGCTTGCGGCCCTCGTCCATCGACAACGTTCTGACGAACACGCTCGGACTGCGCGCCATCCCTCACCTCCCGCACTCGACGTGCAGGCAGAGTGACCGGACCCACCAGCAAGATCAATTACCTGGCCAACGTTCGTGTCGAGCCACTAGGCCGTGTTCAGGAAGTCAGAGTCGATGCTCTTCGTGATCCAGATCGTCGCTGGCAAGGCGCCGCCACGATCCGTCGTACCAGGCGTACCCGGTCGTGGCGGCAACGCCGCCAGCGGCGATCTGGGCGCGAAGAGCGCGACCAGGACTTTCTGAACACGGCCTAGCGTGACGGCGCGGTGGGACATGGAGTCCTCGATGGCTGGTGCACGGGAAGGCCCCGCCTCCCGGAGGGAGACGGGGCTTTCGATGCCTGATATGAGAGCTGGTCAGACGACTCGCACGCCCGTGGCCTGCGGACCCTTCTGGCCCTGGCCGACCTCGAACTCCACGCGCTGCCCCTCGTCGAGGCTGCGGAAGCCGCCGGCGTCGATCTCGGAGTAGTGCACGAAGACGTCGGCGCCGCCGCCGTCGACCGAGATGAAGCCGAAGCCCTTCTCGCCGTTGAACCACTTCACGGTTCCCTGTGCCATTCTTCTGCTCCTCGCAGGTGCTGGGCATTTTCCCGCACTGCGCGGGGGCCCGGCCGACCCGAGCACCGCCGCGATCCCGCATCGTATGGTGCATCGCACGACAGGCACTCATTTGTTCCTGCGGGCGTGACGAGCACGAACACTGAAACGGAACGACCTACGACACGTCAACGACCGTGCGGGTCGTCGAGTTCCCCCAAGGTGTCGGGCGCCACACGTCGGGAGGGCCGTGCCGGCCGGCTTCATCGATCCCGACAACGCACCGCGGCTGCGTCACCGCGCTGGCCAGCCTCGACCGCGACGGCGGGTTCATGCGCGCCTCGCTGGCCTGGACCGACGTCGTCGCCGACCTGCGTCCGATCGTCCACCGCCTCGCCGCCGGCCGGCTCGTGCAGCCGCCCGCTCCGCCGACGGCGCAGAGCACATCCAGCTGCAGCATTCGGCTCACCGCCGCGCAACTGCGTGCCCTGATCCCCGTCGTGCTTGGTGTTGGCTGCATCGATTACGAGGTGATGCGGGTCTGGATGCCGGCGAGGATCATGTCCAGGTCGAATGTCAGCGCGTGCTCGGGATGCTGAGCGGCGTTGAACTATGCGCCGACGGCGCCACCGACTCAGGCGGACACGATGAGGTTGTCGTCGGCCATGACCTGGTCGAGGACCGGCGCCACGATGCTCCACCATTCGGCATCTGACATCCCGGACTCGGTCCGGGTTCGCGAGACGTTGCGGTGCGCGCGGGCGGTGCTGTCGACGTTGGCGGCACCCGTTCGGGACCGGGACGAACGTGTCGTCATGGCGCTACGTCTGCTCGGTTTCAGCGGATCGGAGTCGCCCGACCGCCTTCGCACCTGCCTGGACCGGCTTCAGGCGGGTGCTCTGCGCGCCGGCGAACTGCTCCGTGCCTCCCCCGCCGTCGAATTCGCCGAGCAAGTCCACGGGGAACCCTGCACGTAGCCGGCGGTGGCCGATGTCGCCGCTGCTCGACGACTACCCGTGTTCTGTACGCACACAGCAGCGCGGTGATGTTCGCCTATCCCGTTCACGGCGCTGGGCGCGCTCGCCTTTCACGCCGCGCTCCGGCTCGTCGAGCTTTCCGACTTCCGCCGCACCGAGCCGGTCATCGCGATCGCCACCACGGCGACGGTGCTCGCTGTCGGCATGCTCAACGGGGTGCTCGTTGCCGTCGCGCTGTCCACCCTCGACCTGCTGCGACACCTATCCCGCCCCGCAGGACGGCATCCCGGGCTTCGTCCACGACCTCTCCGGGATGCACGACGCGGACGACCACCCGAAGGCGACCTGGTCCAGGGTCCTGGTCAGATGGGGTAGCCACCAGGTGCGGCAGGTGACGTCGTGCAGGGCCCGGTAGCTTGCCGCCGCCGGCGTACCAGAACCAGCGCCCAGGTCCGGGTCGCTCGACCGTCACCCCAGCTGTCACTGCGTCGGTCACCCCAGCTGTCACTGCGTCGGTCACCGTGTCGGTCACCGTGTCGGTCACCGTGACATGGCCGTTGCCTCGCGTCTCACCAGAGACCGCCCTGCTCTCGCCTCACGGATAATTGTATCTTCGCAGTTGTTAAGGTCTGCAAGTCTGGTTGACGGCTGGGAGGGTAGTGGATGGCGGGCTGGCGTCCCCGGTCTCCTCGTCCGACGATCGCCGTGATGAGCGACGGGAGCCGGCATCCGAGGCTGGGCCTGGATGTGGTGCAGCGATCGGCGCAGACGATCGCCGGCGAGGTGCAGACCATCGGTGGTGTCGACGCCGACGTGGTGATCGTCTCCCCGGCCGGGGCTGGCCTGCTCGACGAGCTGGATCGTCTACCCGAGCGGTTTCACGCGGTGTTCCTCGTTCAGACCGACCCGGTACTGGCCAGTGCGGCGGTCGAGCGTGCGGCAGAGCGTGGGGGCCGGCTGGTCGTGACCGAGCAGGACTGTGGGGCGATCGCGTTGTGTGTGGCAACGCTGATGTACTTGCGGCGTATCGATCGGGAGTTGGATCGCGCGCGGGTGGTGATCGCTGGGGGTGCGGCGATTCCGTCGCTGGAGCCACTGCTGATGATCTGCGGGGTGTTCGACCTGACCTCGTGGCAGGCCTCGCTGGCCAGGGCCTTTCCGCTTGAGCAGATCGTTCGCGACGCTGATGTGCTGATCGATCTGCGGGCCGGCCCGGGTACGGGGCGGGACTCGGCATCGATTGCGCAGGATCGCGCCGAGGGTTCGGTTCTGGGGATCACGGCCATTGACGGGCGCAGCCTGCTCGCGCCCGGGGTCTTGCGGGTTGCGCTGGCGTGTCCGCCGGGATCGGTCCATGTCGACCTGAGCATGCTGCGCCAATGCGCGCTGGCCATCGTGGAGCAGCGATCGGCGCCGGGGTGGCGACAGGTCGAGCCGTCTGCGGTCGTCGACGTCGTAGCGGCCGCGGCGCGACGCGCGATCGATCCACGCCTCGCGGGATCGTAGGGCCGAGCGGGGCGTGCCGCGGCGGGCGGTGGTTGCCGACGCCCGCTACGGCGATGCCACCGAGTGCCGCCTCGCACCCGGCGCCCCGAGCCCACCGACTACTGGCTATCCACCTTGGCTCCCGAGACAGCGCTGCGCGAACTGGTCAGGCTGGCGAAGATGCGCCGGCGCATCGAGCACGACTACCACGAGCTGAAAGACGGCCTCGGCCTGGACCACTTCGAAGGTTCAGCTACTCGTCGTCTGGGCCGACGTCTGTCACACCTGCAAACACACCTTCCACGACACCACCTGACAAAGCACTACTGGTACCGGGCGGGAAATCTGACACCGAGGGAATGCGGAGCGACGCCGCATCGGGGCGTGCGGGAGCGGTGAGATCGACATGGTCGATCTGTGCCAGGAGCTGCGCGCAGGCCAGGAACTCGGCGACGCTCAGCGCCGCGCCCGCTGTGCCGGCCGCCGCCAGCAGCTGCGACGCGGCCACCGCCGTCATCATGCGGTCGACACTGATGACCCGAGCCGGCTCGTCGTGCCCACGCACCGAGCCGGCGCCGTCGCCCGGTTCGGGTCCGACGCAGCCCAGTAGGTCGATGACGGCGACGCGCCGGTTGAGGGTGCGCAGCGGGAAGTTGTGAGCGTCGTCGCGACCCCAGCTGTCGATCTCCCCGATCCCAGCCGCGACGGCCAGCGTGGCCACCATCGGATTGCGGTCCCCACCGACGATCACCATCCGGCCCGCGGACAGGGCGACACCCTCACCGACGAGCACGCGCAGCGTCGCGGCCACCAGCGCGACCGCCTGCGCCTGCCTGTCGGTGATCACGGTCACCGTGTCGGCGAGCGCGACCCGCGCCGCGTCGGCGCGCGCAGGGTTGATGTGAGCGAGATAGACGGCCCCGAGGTTCGTGGCGGCCCGGCGGACCCCGGCGATCAAGCTGTCGGTGTCAACGGCGCTGAGCAGCAGCGCCGTGGTCGAGATCCCGGAGTGTTTGCAGATCAACGACGCCCAGCTCAGCAGTTCGGTCATGATGCTCGACCCGGGCTCGCGGTGAAAGTCGCTGGCATCGCTGAGCACCGCCACGACCGGGGTGTCCCCATCGTGGCTGCCCACCACGGTCACCACGCCGCACCTGTTACGCCGGGCCCCGCGCCCGAGCTCCCGACATCGTGCCCGTTGTCGGGGTCGGCCTTCGTGCCGCTGTCGGTGTCGATGTCGGTGCACCGATTCCGCGACCAGCAGGCCGCGCTGGTCACCGCGATCCCGGGCCGGCGCGGCCCATCGGTGCGGGCCTGCGATGGTGTGTGACCGGGCGCAGAGGTCGTCAGCGACCCGATCGGCGCCAGGAGGCACGCCTCCTGCGGCAGCGACGGAGGAGTCGGCGCCGTCTCGGTCGTCGGCGTGGTCACGGTGGCTCACCCTTCGGTCAAGGTCAGCGGCGGCAGCGGCGGCAGCGGCGGCAGCGGCGGCAGCGGCGGCAGCGGCGGCAGCGGCGGCAGCGGCGGCAGCGGAGAATGGTCGACCCATCCGCTGACATCGATGCCGTAGCGGTTCGCCATGTCGAGCAGGTCTGCCAACCGCGCCCGATGCAGGTAGGTCTCGTAGGGAAGACCCGCCTGGATGGCGAGGTCGAGGTTGTGCTGCACGGTCTCGATCTGCGATTGCAACTCCTTGAGCACGACTACCGTCCTCCCTCCGGCCCCGGGAACTCATACTGTCCGCAATTGCAGACTTATGCAAGCCGTGTAACGGGGAGAGAGGGCTCAGGAATCGGTCAAGTCGGGCCCGGCGGATCGCCTGGCCGTGCGGTAGCCGCCATGCCTGAGGCCGAGTGCCCGGTAGGCCCTGCTTTCTAGAGGTCGTTGCCGGCGTAGGACAGATTGAAGCTCTTGTTGACCAGGGGGAAGTCCGGAACGATCGTGTCGGTCAGGGCAGCCGGGAGCGCCGGCCAGTTCAGGAAGCTGGGGTCGACAATCTTGCATCGGGTCAGCCGATCGGTGCCGTCGAGTTCGACCCTGTGCACGATCGTGCCCCGCCAGCCCTCGACGATGCCCACTCCCGATCTCGGCGTGCCGGACGGTGATGCACTGGCAACACGCTCGTTCGCTTTCTGGTTGGTGCCGAGGTCGCCGTCGAGGTGGGCGAGGAGGGTGGTGAGGATGGCGACGGAGTAGGTGATCTCGTCGGTGCGCGCACAGAACCTGGCCAAGACGTCACCGGCGGTGGTGGTGGGCTCGGCGCGGACGAACCGGGCGGTGTGGGTGGGGTGGTCGTGGCGTGCGTCTACTGCGAGTCCGCTGGCGCGCGCGACGTAGCCCAGTGCCCCGATGTCGTGGGCTTGTTGGGTGGTGAGGACCGCGGTACCGGTGAATCGGTCGCGGATGACGCTGTGGGCCAGGGCGAGCGCGGCGATCTCAGCGATGTCGCCTGCGAGGCTGGCGAGGTGGGTTGGGTCGGGTAGCGCGGCCAGGGTGGTGACGCCGGGGCGGATGGCGCCGCGGAGCAGGCGGTGACCGGTGACCTGGTCGTTGATCCGCAGCAGCTGCTCGCGAATCCGTTGGGCGTGGGCATTGAGGATGGAGTGGGCGACGTCGTTGCATAGGGCGCCGATGTCGGTGACGTGGTTGTAGAGCCGTTCGAGCTCGCACAAGACAGCTCGTCGGCGGGCCACGTTCTCGGACACCTGGATCGATCGGGCGTCCTCGACGGCCTGGCAGAAGGCCAGCGTGTGCCCGACGGAGGTGTCACCGCTGACGCGTTCGGCCAGTTCCACCCCGTGCTCGGGCGTGCGGTTCTGGAACAGTTTCTCGATGCCGCGGTGCACGAACCACAACCGGGCCTTGAGGTTGAGGATGGTCTCCCCGACCACGGAGAAGCGGAAGTGGCCGGGTTCGATCATGCCGGCGTGCACCGGCCCGACCGGGATCTCGTACACCCCGGGGCCTTCCACGGTGCGGAACGGGTAGGGGCCCTCGACGTCGCCGAACGCGGGCGGCGCGCCGGCATCGGACAGCATCGGGTGCCAGCCACGGGGCCAGTGGAAGTGCCGGACCAGGCGCTGGGGCAGCGGGTGATCGGTCACGAGGATGCCGAACAGGTCGTGCATCTCGCGTTCGAACCGACCGGCCGGGAACGACAACCGGGCCAGGCTGGGCAGCCGTGGCGCCGCCGGGTCGAGTCGAAGCTGCAGCTCGATCCGGGACTCGGCCCGCCCGAGGGTTTCGCCGCGGGTGAACAGGTAGACCACCCGCAGGCCAGTGCCATCGGAGCTGCCGTCGGGGCTGCCGCTGAGGCGGTCGTCGTGTGCGGCGATCAACGCGACGCGGTACCCGTCGTCGAGCAGCGCGGCGGCACGCTCGGGAAGCTGGTGCGGGTCCACTGGCACCGCCTGCGAGATGGTGGGCATCCGCGGATCCGGGATCTTCGTCATTGCGCTCCGGTCAGGGTGTGGGCGGCCGCGCCCAGCAGTGCCGACAGTGGGCCGGTGGTAACTCCCAGCGCGGCGGTGGCAACCAGACCCAGCAGCAGCGCGGCGGCGGCGGAGCGCGGCAGCACGATCGGTGCGAACGCGGCGCCAGGTCCCTCCCGCGCCGGTACCAGCGTCTTGTGGTCGTCGCCGAGCAGCATCCGGCTGGTGTGCCCGATCAGGGCGGCGGCGATCACGGCGACGATCACCAGCGCGGCGGCTGTGGCCCAGCCCAGGAGCGGCGAGCCAGTGTTGAATCCGGTGGCGAGTCCGGCGCGGGCGATGCCCAGCTCGCTCGCGAAGATGCTGAACGGTGGGAGCCCGATCAGTGCGAGGACACCGACCCCGAGGCAGCCGGCCAGCAAAGGTTGGCTGCCCGCGAGGCCGCGGACCTTGTCGATGTGGCTGGTTCCGGTGATCTGCAGCAGGCGACCGGCGCCGAGGAACAGCACACTTTTCACCATCCCGTGCCCGAGCACGTGCAACAGCACCGCCGCGATTGCTGCAGGGCCGCCGACGGCGGCGCCCAGGGCAAGCAGGCCCATGTGCTCGATGCTGGAGTAGGCCAGCATCCGTTTGTAGTCACGTTGGGCGATCAGCAGCGACGCCGCCACCAGCAACGAGGCCAGCGCGACCAGCACCAGCAGAGTGGCGGCGAACTCGGGCCCCATAGCGATGTCGGAGATGACCTTGACGCGCAGGATCGCGTAGAAGGCGACCGCGAGCAGCACACCCGACATCAGCGCCGACACCGGGGCGGGGGCCTGGCTGTGCGCGTCGGGAAGCCACGCGTGCAA
Organism: Pseudonocardia sp. TRM90224; assembly: GCF_021245725.1. GTDB lineage: Bacteria > Actinomycetota > Actinomycetes > Mycobacteriales > Pseudonocardiaceae > Pseudonocardia. Next base: position 24,252 of record NZ_JAJGSX010000037.1, read on the forward strand.
CGGCGCCAGACCGGCCTTGGTACCGAACCCCACGACAAGCAACACCACCGCGATCCGAGTGACCCCGGGGTCGAGCTGCGCAGCGGCGGCCTCCAGCCCGGTCCACGTCAACCCCGCCGTGCTGCCGGCGTCCGGGCCGCCGCCGAGCCGCGGGCTGTTCAGGTGTTGGGCAGCGAAGTTGAGCACCACGATGCCCAACAACGCCAGCGAGATCCCGGCCGAGCAGATCACCACGTACTTCCAGGCGGCCTCGACCGCGGTGCGGGTTCGGCGCTGCCCGACCAGGAACGCGGTGACGATCGTGGTGGCCTCCACCGCCACCCACACCACGCCCAGGTCCGCGGCCAGCACCGCGAGCGCCATCGCCGCCAGGAACGCCTGCACCAAGCCGCTGTGGCGGGCTGCGGTACGGGTGCTGGCCCGCCCGGCCGCGATCTCGGCATGCAGGTAGGTCGGGGTGGCCAGCGCGGCCAACACCGCCACCGCACTGATCACCACGACCATGTAGGTGCTCGCGGGATCGAGCAGCAGCACACCGCCCACCGCGAAAGCAGGGCCGTCGCGCAGCACCTGCGAAGCGAGCGCGATCGCCGAACCCAATACCGCCACCGCGCTCAGCGTGGCCACCCACACCGTCGCAGGCCGCCACCCGAGCAGCGCATACACCACCGCGGCCAGGGCCGGGACGAGGATCGGCGCAACCGCCAGCAGCGTCGCCGGGAGACCGAGCGCCGGGAGATCGGGTGTCATCAGTCGCTCAGCTCCCGCAGCTCGTCCAGGTCGGTCCCGCCGAACACCTCACGCATGCGGCCGGTCAGGATCTGCAGCACCAGCACCACCAGCAACACGTCCAGGGCGACCCCCACCTCCACGACCAGCCCGATCCCGGCCGTGGTCAAGAACCCGACCGCGGTGATGCCGTTGTCCATCAACAAGAACCCGACCAGCTGCGACACCGCGCGCCGGCGGGTGACCAGCACGAAGAACCCGATCAGCACCACCGCGATCCCGATCGGGACCGCCTGCGTCGCGGACGAGGGCGCCAGCGCAGTGATCGGCTGCGACACCGCCAGCGCCAGCAACGTCAGCACGGCCGCGGCCAGCAGCGACGCCGCCACGTTGACCAACGGCCGGGTCTCGCGGCGCTCCTGCGGGCCGGACGCCAGCGCGTACCGCAGCAACCCGGGAAGCACCCCGGCGCGCAGCACCAGCACCCCGACGGCGAACACCGCCAGCTCCAGCGACCCCTGCACGGCGCCCAGCACGGCGATCAACGCTGCCAGCGCGATGCCCTGCACAGCGAACACCCGGATGATCACCACGAGTTCCCGGCGCCACAACACCAGCACCGCGCTCAGCAGCAACGCGCCGGCACTGAGATTGAGGAGCTGGACATGCACCGCGCTCATCCTGTGCTCACCTCGAACTCACCCCGTGTCCGTCATGCCAGGACGTAGGACGAGGTCACGGCCAGCAGCGCGAGCAGGAACGACCCCGCCAACAGCTCCGGCACCCGAAAAAGCCGCACCTTCGCCAAGAACACCTCGACCAGCGCCAGCACCGCCCCCAGCACCGCCACCTTGACCGCGAACGCGACGACCCCGCCCAGCAGGGCCAGCACGCCGACCTCGGTGGCGATACCCCAGGGCAGGAACAGGTTGGCCAATAGCCCCAAATACACCGACAGCCGCATCGCCGAGCCGAGCTCGATCAGGGCGAGGTCTGGTCCGGCGTACTCGAGCACCATCGCCTCGTGCACCATCGTCAGCTCCAGGTGGGTGGCTGGGTTGTCCACCGGCAACCGCCCGGTCTCAGCGACGATCACCACGATCAGGGCCACCGCGGCCAGCAGGCTTCCCGGGGCGATCGCCTGCGCCGGGTGCGCCAGGCTCGACCCGACGATCGCCGACAGGTTCGTGGATCCGACCGGCACCGACAACGCGAAGATCGCCACCAGCACGGTGGGTTCGACCAGCGCGAGGATCGTGGTTTCCCGGCTGGCGCCCATCCCGCCGAACGCGGTGCCGGTGTCGATCCCGGCCAGCGCCAGCACCACCGTGGCGTGGGCCAGCAACGCGACCACCACGAACAGGTCCGCGATCTGCGGTATCGCCGAATCGGTAGTGACGAACGGGGCGACGACCACGACGACCAGCGTCATCGCCACCAACAGCACCGGGGCCGCCCGGAACATCTCGGTGGTGCCCCGCGGGGTGATGGCCTCCTTGCCCGCCAGTTTGCGCAGGTCACGCCAGGGTTGCCCGACCCCCGCACCGCGCCGGCCCTCCATCCGTGCCCGGACTTGGCGCATCACCCCGAGCAGCAGCGGGGAACCCCCGACGATGACCGCGACCTGCAGCGTGCCGCCGAGTGTCCCGAGCAGGCTCACCGCGTCACCACCAGCACGATCAGCAACGCGCACACCGTGTAGAAGCCGTAGCCCAGGTAGCGGTGCACGCTCCCGGTCGCCAATCCTCGACCGGCGCGTCCCCACGCCGCCGTCGCCGCGAGCACGGGTTGGTAGAGCCGCCGTTCCACCCGGTCGGGCACCCGGCGCCGATACGCCACCGACGACACCAGGTAGGCCGACTCCTGATGATGCGTCACGTCGATGTCCTGCACCGGTTGCAACACGTTGTCGAACACCCGCCCCAGCGGTTCCGCGAACGACGTCGCGGTGTACTGCATCCGCTCCGACAACGGCCCCGCACCGCAGTCCCACAACCGGGCCGCGCGCCGGGCCCGACCCGCGACCAGCATCCGCGGCACCGCCACCACCACGACCGACCCGACAGCCAGCGCAACGACCAGCAACACCGGCGACAACACCCCGGTGACCCCGACCAACTCCGCGCTCAGCGCTCCGCTCACCGGCGCACCCGACCGCACGAGGGCCCCCGCGATCTGACCCAGTGTCGGCAACACCGCGGTCGGTGCGACGGCCACCCCGACACAGCCCAGCCCAGCCAGCGCCATCGCCGTGAGCATGCTCGGTGGGCTCTCATGAGCCTGCGCGGCGGCGGTGCTGCGCGCGCGAGCCAGGAACCCGACCCCGAAGGCCTTGACGAAGGTGACCACGGCCAGCCCGGCGGTCAGTGCGATCGCCGCAACCATCATCGGCACCACGATCGAGGTGGCCACCCCCGGCGCGGGCAGTCCATGGATCAGCGCCTGCAGCAACACCCATTCGCTGACGAACGCCGTGCCCGGCGGCAGCGCCGACGCGGCCAGCGCGCCGAGCCCGAACGCCGCAGTGGTCACCGGCATCGCCGACCGCAGCCCACCCAGTTCGTCGAGGTCACGTGTGCCGGTGGCGTGCAGCACTGACCCCGCGGCCAGGAACAACAGGGTCTTGAACGCGGCGTGCCCGATGATGTGCAGCAGCGCGGCGGTCAGGGCCAGCGCGGCCAGCACCGGGCGCCCTGTCGAGGTGAACAGCCCACACGCACCCACCCCGACCAGCACGATGCCCATGTTCTCGGTGGTGGAGTAGGCCAGCAGACGTTTGAGATCGGTGCTGACGACTGCCTGCAAGATGCCATAGATCGCCGACCCTGCGCCCAGCAGCAACACCAGCAGCCACCACCACAGGGCACCGCCGCCCATCAAGTCGATCCCAACCCGGACGATCCCGTAGATCCCCATGGTCACCATCGCCGCCGACATCAACGCCGACACGTGGCTGGGGGCCTCCGGGTGCGCGCGCGGCAGCCACGCGTGCACGGGCACGATGCCGGCCTTCGAGCCGAACCCGATCAGGCACAGCACGAACACCGGACCGGCCACCGCCGGGGACAGCGTGCCCGCCGCCGCCCGCACCGCGTCCCAAGAATCGTCGGCCGCGGGCGCTGCCAGCACCAGAAGCCCGATCAGGATCGCGACGAACCCCAGATGAGTCATCACCACATACCAGCGCCCCGCCGACGCCACCTCACCCCGGCGCCGATGCTCGGCCACGACCAGCAGCAACGACGTCACCGCCATCAGCTCCCACGCCGCCAACAGCGTCGACACGCTCCCGGCCGCCGGCACCAGCAGCAACGACACCACGAACAGCGGCGTCGCGACTTGCACACCGCGACTGGCGAGACCGCCGCCACCACCACCGCGGCAATAGCCGATCCCGTAGATCGCCGCCGCCACGGCTACCGCGCCGCTCACTGCCAGGAACACCCCACCGAAGGCGTCGACCGACAACAGAACGCCCGACAGTGGAAGTACCCCGGGCAGCTGCACCGACCAGGTCTGCCCGGTCATCGCCGCCACCCCGGCCACGGTCCCGGCCACCCCGACCGCCGCGGTCAGCACGCCGACCACGGCGGGACGCGCCGCCCGCGTGAGCAGCACCGCTGCCACCACAGCGACCATCCCGAGCACCGCCGCCGCACCCAAACCCACCGCGACCAGCTGTGTTGCAACCACGTTCATCGGCCGGTCAGCGTCCGCAACGCCTCGACGATCGCCTCCGGGCGGGGCGGACACCCCGCCACCTCACCATCGACCGCGACCACATCAGCGACCGCACCGACAACGCCGTACGCGCCGGCGAACACCCCGCAGTTGCGGGCACAATCACCAACGGCGATCACCACCCGCGGCAGCGGCACCGCATCGACCGTGCGCCGCAACGGCTCGGCCATGTTCCGCGTGACCACTCCGGTGACCAGCACCGCATCCGCATGCCGAGGCGAGGCGACCAGCCGAGCCCCGTACCGCTCGAGGTCATACACCGGCCCGAACGCCGACCCGATCTCCACCTCGCACCCGTTGCACGACCCGGCATCAACATGGCGAACCTGCACCGAACCCCGCAACAGCGCCGCCCCGGCCGGCACCGCCGCCCCCGTGGAAGCAGGGGGCGGTGGCTCGGCAACCCGGCCGGTACGCCGGATCTTCCGCCACAGGCTCAGCACAGGCCCAGCCCTGAAACGGAGTGCCCCGATGCGGAGCGCCGTGATGGGTTGGCGGCCGCCGCGCTCAGGACGTGCGCAGATCCTGCAGCAGCTCGACCTGCTCGGACAGCACACCTGTCAGAATTGCGCGGGCGATGGCCATCAGCTCCGGTACCTGCGGACTGGTCACCGAATAGTGCACTGCGGACCCCTCCTTGCGGGTGGTCACCAACCCCGCCCGACGCAGCACCGCGAGCTGCTGAGACAAGCTCGCCGCCTCGACCTGAGTTGCGGCGAGCAGCTCGGACACCGCATGCTCGCGCACGCTGAGCAACTCCAGAACCCGGATCCGCACCGGATGCCCCAACGTCTTGAAGAACTCCGCTTTGAGTTGATACAGCGGTCGACTCATCCTCGCGCCACCGTGACCGCCGCGCCCACGCGCCATGACGCCCTCTCTCCGGCGCGGTCGCCGCCCACCACTGCCTCCCCGTCCGCATATCGCCGCTCACTCGCCGGAACGCAGCCCCGGTCAAGATGCAGACCTGCCGAACTATAGAAGTCACCAACGCTGCGAGTCGACCCGCACGATCAACGCCAGCACGCAGCGGCACTGGCCGCGGCCCCGCCGACGCTACTCCCGCGGCGCGGCGGCGCGGTCGAACCGCCAGCGTCGGAGCGAGCGAGAACCTACCAATCCGACGGTTGACACCGCCCAACCGGGCATCTCCGACGTTCCTGCAGCCCATCCAGGCGACAACCTCCACAGCGAACCATCCAAGATGCAATTGCTAAAAAGTGCAACCCGTGAACCCTATTGCTGCCCGGTCAGCGGCGGGGAAAGGGGTATCCAGCTGCGGGATCAACGGCGCAGGCGCCGCGGTCGCCGATCACCAGGAGGCGCGGCACGCGCCGTCTCGCGGATCAGGCGACGTACGCGGACGTGCCCACCAGCGCGTAGCTCTCCGTCCGCGGGAACGTCATGCCAAGCCGGTAGGCCTGCTCCCTGAACTCGCCGACGACCGCACCGACACCCTCGGCGTCGCTCTCCCCCGGCCACATCGTCAAGAGCACCCCGCTGCCGCTGCCCTGATCGTGCAGGATCTCAGCACCGCAGAACCCATGGCCACTGCGCAGCCGCGACAGCAGTTGATCGCGGAGCAGCGCCAGCCCGGCGGCAACCTTCGCCGCCTCAATCCAGAACCTGGTCAGCCGCACCGCCGCATCGGGTACTCCGGCCAGGGTGCCCTCATGCGCCTGCACCTCGAACGACTCGACAACCAGGTCCCCGCGAGCCGCAAGGACCGCGCCCTCGCGAGCGCGCGTCAACGAGGCCTCTGACGACTGGGCAAGGTCATCCCAGTAGGACAAGGCGACGATCACACCGGCGGATCGGTCGACCAGTGTCGTCAGCCCTCGATTGCCCGGGGTCGCCTCGACAGCTGCGCGGTCCGATCCCTCCAAATACGCAAGGCCGTCCTCGACCCGGTCCGGCTCACCGAAAATGCTGTTGGCTCGTGCAAACACAGCCGCCTCCTTCTCGTCCCAAGGGATGGGATCACTATGGACCTGCTGCCACTCGGTCCGTAGCAGGCACCGCAAGGCGACGGTGTGCTCTGCGCCACAGATTCGGCGAAGCGTCCTCCGGGCTCAGCACGACGCGGCGGGGGTTCTCCGGCGCCAGCTCCGATCTCGCGAACCCGGCCGGACCGCTCGCCGCTGGCGGCCGCATGCATCAACCCGAGACCCCGCGCTCGTGCATGGTGCTCGTCCCCGAAGAGTCGCTGGTCAAGAATGCAGAGGGGAGGACCATTGGGGCGCCGGGAGGAGGCCGCAACGCTGAGTGAGCATGATCGCCGGATCCTGGAAGAGATGGAGGCCGCCGTCACGCGGGAGAGCCGAAGCTGGCGCGTGCGCTGCGTCGGGCTGGCCACCTGCATCGCAGGCCCTACGACTGTCCTGGTCGGGATTGTGTTGGGCACTCGCCGAGCACGGCACCTTCAGCCTCGGCATGCTCGCCGCCGCAGCGATGGCCCAGGCCGCCCGGGTCAGCCCGCGCCAGTGGCGAGCCCGGACATCGGGCAGGTAGCTCTGCTGGAGGATCCCGACGTTCTGAGCGGCGTCAGATCATTGCCTCGATGGTGATGGGCAGGGTGCGGACACGACGGCCGGTGGCGTGGAAGACGGCGTTGGCGATCGCGGGGGCGATTCCGATCTGGACGACCTCGCCGATTCCCTTGACCCCGATCGGGTCGGCATGATCGTCGCGGCCGTCGAGGAAGATCGCTGTCAGGTTGGGTACGTCGGCGTTGACGGGCACGAGGTAGTCAGCGAGGTTGGGGTTGACGATCCGGCCGTCGCGGTGGTCGGTCACGGTGTGTTCGAGCAGCGCTGTGCCGATGCCCCCGACCATGCCGCCGATGGCCTGGCTCTCGGCCAGCCGTGGATTGATGATCCGGCCGGCGTCGTAGACGCCGAGCATGCGGCGGATCCTGATCAGCCCGAGGCGGTGGTCGACGCCCACCTCCACGAAGATCGCACCGTAGGCGTGCATCGATCGAGTTTCCTCGGCCGGCGGCGTGTACAGTCCGGTCGCCTCCAGCCAGGCGCGGCCGTTGCGGGTGAGAAGTGCCTGGTAGCTGTCGTTGCGACGCGGGTCGCGCGCGAGGTGGAGCCTTCCACCGGTCGCCACGACGTCGGTGGGGTCGGCGCCGTGCAGCGGAGAGCAGGGGTCGCCGACCGCCAGCTCGGCGGCTGACCGCCGGACCCGGTGAGCGCCGTCGTGGACCGCGGAGCCGACGCTGGCCATGGTTGTCGAGGCGCCGTGCGGCGGAGCCTGCGGCAGGTCGGAATCGCCGAGGTGAACGGTGACGTCGTGCATGTCGAGGCCGAGCTCGTCCGCGGCGACCTGGGTGAGGGCGGTGGCGGTTCCCGGTCCCATGTCGGTGGTGGCGGTCTGGATGACCGCTGTTCCGTCGGCACGGACACGCACCGCCGCGCGGGCGCCGGTGCGGGCGGTGTTGTACACCGCGGCGGCCACGCCGGTGCCGACGAGCTGGTCGCCGTCGCGGGTCGAGCCGGGCTCGGGATCGCGGTCGGCCCAGCCGAACACGCGCGCCCCGATGGTGAAGCACTCCTGCAGGCGCCGGGTGGAGAAGGGCAGGCCGGTTGCCGGGTCCGCGACCGGCTCGTTGCGTGCGCGCAGCTCGATCGGGTCGATGCCGATCTCGTGGGCCAGCTCGTCCAGCGCGGTCTCGAGGACGTGCACGGCGCTGACGTAGCCGGGACCGCGCATGTACGTCGGGGTGTTCACGTCGAGCGGGACGGTTCGGTAGACCTGGTGGACGGCGGGAGTGCGGTAGAGCATCTGTCCGGGCACCATCACCTCTTCGGTGAAGGTCTCGTAGCTGGAGGTCTCGGCACGGATGTCGTGGAGGGCGCCGATGAGGCGCCCGTCGCGGTGGGCACCCAGCCGCAGCCGGTACTCATACGCCGGCCGGTACCCGACGCCGAAGTAGAGCTGGCGGCGGGCCATCACCAGCTTCACGGCCCGGCCGGTCTCGCGGGCGGCGAGCGCGGCCACGGCCACGTGCGGCCAACAGCGCAGCGCGCTGCCGAAGGCGCCGCCGATGCAGGGCGACACGATGTGGACGTCGTCGGTGGACAGGCCGAAGACCGTGGCGAGCTCGCGCTGCGTGCCGTCGCCGACCCACTGGGTCTTGTCCCAGACGGTGAGGCGGCCGCGGTCCCAGCGGGCGATCGTGGCGTGCGGCTCCATCGGGTTGTGGTGGTTGCGGGCCAGCCCGTAGGTGAGGTCCAGGCGCACCGGCGCCGGGTCGAGGGCAGCCTCGGCGTCGCCGCGGACATAGGTGACGGGTTCGGCGCCGATCGCCGTGGACAGGTCGGTGGACGGCCGTTCAACGTGATAGGTGACCTCGACCAGGTGTGCCGCGTGCTGGGCGGCCTCCAACGACTCGGCGAGGACGACGGCGACCGGCTGCCCGAAGAAGTGCACCTGGTCGTCCTGGAAGACACGCAGGCGCCTGCCGGGTGGGTTGTACGAGCCGTCCGCGTTGTCCTCGTAGGGGAGCGTGGGCGCGTTGTGGTGACCGAGCACGCCGAGCACGCCCGGCTCCTCCTCGGCAGCCGCGGTGTCGATCGATGAGATCCGACCGCGCCCGATGCTGCTGTCGACCAGCACCGCGAACACGACGTCGTCGATGGCGTGGTCGGCCGCGTAGGTCGCCCGGCCGGTGACCTTGAGGCGGCCGTCGACCCGCTCGTGCGGGCGACCGACGGCGACCTCGGGCTGCGTGCTCATCACGGTTGCCCCACGATCCGGAGCTGGCGCTCGACCGTGCGCCGGAGCAGGTCGACCTTGAACGCGTTGTGCCGCAGGGGTTCGGCCCCGTCCGCAGCACACTCGGCGGCGAAGCGCCACAGCTGCGCCGACGGCCACCCCCCGACCAGCCGCTGCTCCACTGCGTGGAGTCGCCATGGCACGGTGCCGACCCCGCCGGCCGCGACCCTCGCCGCCCGGATCACCCCGTCGCGGGTCGCAAGCGCAACCGCGGCCGAGGCCAGCGCGAACTCGTAGCTCTGCCGGTCGCGCACCTTGAGATAACCCGACCGCACCGGCCGGGGCAGAGCCGGGACCTCCACCGCGGTGATCAGTTCCGCATCCCGCAGCGCGTGTTCGCGCTCGGGGGCGCTGCCCGGTCGGATGAGGAAGTCGGTGATGGCCACGCGGCGCGATCCGGATCCGCTCACCAGATGGATCACCGCGTCCAGCGCGGCGAGCGCCACCGCGAGATCGGACGGGTGGGTGGCCACGCACTCCGCGGAGGTGCCGAGGATGGCGTGGCTGCGGTTGTAGCCCTCGCGGGCTGCGCACCCCGACCCCGGCGCCCGCTTGTTGCAGGCGGCTGACAGGTCCCGGAAGTACGTGCAACGGGTTCGCTGCAGGACGTTCCCACCGATGGTGGCCATGTTGCGCAGCTGGGCCGACGCACTCAGCTCGAGCGCCTCGGAGATCAGCGGGTAGGACGTTCGGATGTGGGGATCGGCGGCCGCGGCCGCCATCGTCACCAACGCCCCTATGCGCAGACCCCCGCGCCCGGTCGCCACGATCTCGCGCATCTGCAGCGCGCTGATGTCGATCAGCGTGGCGGGCCGCTCGACCTCCTCGCGCATCAGGTCGACCAGGCAGGTGCCCCCGGCGATGAATCGGCCACCGCGACGCGCCGCCTCGAGGGCAGCAGCCTGGCTGCCGACCTTGAGGTAGTCGAACGGCTGCATGCCCCTCACGCTCCTTCGCCGGCAGCGACGTGCCGCACGGCGTCGACGATCCTGGGGTAGCAGCCGCAGCGGCAGATGTTCCCGCTCATCCACTCCCGGATCTCCGCCCTCGAGCCGGCCCGCCCCTCCCGGATGCACCCGATACCGGACATGATCTGCCCGGGTGTGCAGTAACCGCACTGGAAGGCGTCCCGGTCGATGAACGCCCGCTGCAGCGGGTGCAGGTCCCCGTCGCCCGTCGTCAGGCCTTCCACGGTGGTGACCTCGGCGTCCTGCAATCGGATCGCCAAGTTGAGGCAGGCGTTGACCCGTGCACCGTCGACCAGCACGGTGCACGCCCCGCACGCGCCCGCGTCGCACCCCTTCTTGGTGCCTGTGAGGTGGAGCCGTTCGCGCAGCAGATCGAGCAGCGAGGTGCGCTCGTCGATCTCGACCACCCGGAGCACGCCGTTGACCGTCAGCGAGACAGCGCGCCCCTCAGCGGACGAGTTCGGCATCGTTCGTGTGGTCGACGACGGCCGGGACGACCAGGTCCCACAGCTCCGGCGGCGGTTGCTGATGCCCGACACCGGGCAGCGGCACGAGCCGCGCGCCGGGGATCTCAGCGGCGAGGGCCCGGCCGTGCTCGATCGGGAACATCGGGTCAGCGGTGCCGTGCAGGACCATGGTGGGGGCGGTGATCCGGCTCAGCCGGGCGGCGGGCGGCGTGTCGTCGTCGAGGACGAAGTGGTTGGTCAGCAAGGCGGCCATGTCCCGGGTTCGGTCCACCTCCCGAGCCGCGAGTCGCCGGTAACGCTGCCGGTCGAACGGAAGGGTTCCGGCGTATGGCCGTTCGGCCTCGACCCGATGGGCGATGACCGCGTCACGGTCGTTCCAGTCGGGTTCCGGTGCGGGGTCGGTGAACGTGGCCATCACCTGCTGGCTCGGCGGAGGCAGCGAACGTCCGTGGTCGGCGGGCACCGCCGGGCTGGTGGAGGCGAGACACAGCGTGCGTACCCGGGCGGGGTGTTCGAGCGCGATGCGCTGCGCGATGCCGCCGCCCATCGACAGCCCCATCAGGTGCGCGCGGCTCACCCCGAGGGCATCCAGGATCCGCAGCGGGTCGGTGTGCAGCTCCCGCGAGGTGTATGACGGCCGTCCGGGCGGTGAGCTCGACGAGCGGCCGGTGTCACGGTGGTCGTAACGGACGACCCGCCTGCCGGCCTCGGCGAGCCGGGCACAGAACTCGTCCTCCCACCACACCATGGACTGCGCGCCGCCCGCGATCAACAGCACCGCGGGATCTGCGGGGTCGCCGAACGTCTCGAAGCACAGGTCCGCGCCGTCGATGGTCAGGATCTGCTCGGTCATGATGATGCGTGTCCTCTCGAAAGTGACGGGCAGGCGTATCCGTCCAGCATCGCGGCGAGCTCTGCGGGTCGGCTCAACGCAGGGCAATGGCCGCTCACGATCCCGTCTGGGATCGTGCCGAGCCGATCGGCAGCCAGTTGACGCTGGAAGGCCGCGGGGAACAGGCGATCTTCGGTGCACAGGACGTAGCGCGTCGGCGTGGCCGGATGCGCGTCCAGCGGCCACGGCTCGTAGTAGGCGGTCGTGGAAGGCGGAGGCGGCTCCCGGTGCTCCACCTGGTCGGCCAGCACCTTGGGTACGTCGTGGAAGTAGCCGACGTACGGGTCGGGGGAGCCAGTGAGGCCACCGTCCTCGGCGGCCTGGATCCTGACCGCCTCCTGATGTCCGGTGTTGCCCCACCAGTCCGCCGGCGGTTCGCCTGGCCGGGGAACCATGGCGGTGACGTAGATCAGTCCGGCGGTGGGAAGACGATCGGCGACCAGGGGCGCGGTGAACCCGCCGAAGGAGTGCGCAACGACGAAGAGCTCGTCCCGGGTGTCGATCATGTCGACAACCGTGTCCGCGTAATCGGTCAACGTGTCCGTGTCGTCACCGGTCCACAGCGTGGGAGCGACGGTGGTGTGCCCACGGGACCGGAGCTCGGTTTCGACGAGATGCCAGAACCAGCCGCCGCCGACGCCGGCGCCGTGGATGAGCGCGAACGTACTCATGTCTCACTGTCCCTCGTGACGTGGTGCAGCGGACGTCATCGGTGCGCCCGCCTCAAGATGGTTGGTGGGTCGGCCCGGCCGATCGCGCAGGAAACCCGCGAGTGCCCGCTGTGCCATGAAGAGCACGAGCCCCAGGCCGAGAGCGAAGGCACCCAACCAGGCTTCGCCGCTGTATTCCAGCAGCGCCGTGCCGAGGATCGGCCCGAGAACGGTGCCCAGGCTCCACGTGCTCGACGCGACGCCCAGGTACCCGCCACGAAGATCGGGCGGAGCCAGGTCGGCGAACGTCGCGCCGAACTGGACCGCCATCCCGACCTGCGCGAGGGCGAGCACGAAGACCGCAGCAGCGAAACCGGCGGCGCTCTGCGCCACGGTGGCCAGAGCGGCGCCCAGACCCGCCAGCAGCATCGAGGTCGCGAGCACGGCCCCGCGGTCGCGGCGCGCCAGCACAACGACTGCCCACGGCTGGAGGAGGACGATGACCAGCCCGTTGATGGCGAGCACGACACCGTAGGTGGCGGTGCCGTGCCCCCGGGCCGTCATCAGCAGCGGCAGCGTGGCGAACGCCTGCATGAGCAGCGTGAAGTAGACCACGTGGACCAGCACCATGGTGGCCATCAGCCGGTCGCCGAGCAGCGCGGGCAGCAGCGCACGTCGCGGGTGGCTCGATGCCGAGCGGGTTTCCGGCACCGCGACCACCACGATCGACGCCGCGGCCACCACGGCGACTGCGTTCAACCAGAAAAGCAGGCCGTAGCCGTAGCTCGCCAGCACTCCCGCGGCTGTTGCGGCGATGGCGTAGCCGAGGTTCGCGGCCCAGTAGAGAAGGCTGTAGGCGCGCACCCGCTGCCGGGCCGGCAGGTCGGCCACGGCTGCCGAGCCGGCCGGGCGGAACAGCCCCGCGGCCAGGCCGTATCCGACGGCCGCTGCCCAGATGTCCGGCACGTTGCCGGCCGATCCCAGCGCCGCCAGCGCGACCGCCGTTCCCAGGAATCCCAGCAGCATCGTCCGTCGACGACCGAACCGGTCCCCCAGCCACCCACCCAACCATTGGGATGCGAAGTCGCCGATGCCCACGGCCGCCACGACGGCACCGGCCGTCGTCGGGGTCATCTCCTGTTCCTGGGTCAGGTAAAGCACCAGCATCGGCTGCACGAACGCACCAGCTCGCGCAACGAGGTGGCAGGCCCCTAGCGACCACGCGACTGCGGGCAGCCCCAAGGGGAGCCGCCGGGCGCGGCTGCCTTCGTGGTCCATGGATCGGTTCTCCCTTGCGGTCGGTCGTGGTGGCGGCCTGCGCAGAGCCCGCCCGAGTGCTCCCGGAGCTGCGGACGTGCAGGTTGCCCACCCGGCACAGCGTGGCCACCGTGGAGGGACCGGGGGAATGCGTGGTGACCACGTGTCCGGCACGCGATCACCACTTGGGGCGGCCGCGGGAGATCAGCCCGCGCCGAAAAGCTCGACCGTGGTCTCGTGCTCGAACCGCGCACCCATCCGGCGCCACAGCTCGGCCGAGCCGGCGAGCGCGACGGCGTCGCCACGCAGCCGGCCGGCGGCCCGCAGCACGGTGGCGGTGGCCCAGTCGTTGCCGGCGCTGTCCGCCTCGGCCGCGGCGAGATCCGCCGCGGCCGACGGCAGGCCCGCGGCCACGGTGAGCTCGACGACGGCCGCGCGGGCGAGCGCCCGGTACCAGGAGGTGGCCGGCAGCCGCCGGGCTCGCTCGGCCAGCTCCGCGGCCTGGCCCAGGTCACCGAGCCGCAGCGCGAGCCGGGCGTCCACGAAGGTGACCAGCGGGTCCAGCACGCGCCAGCCCAGGCTCTGCGGGTCGCCGACCTCCGCACTCCGGGCCCGCCATACCGCCACGCGCTCCGCGTCACCCCGAAGGCCGTGCGCCAGCGCGGCGAGCGGCATCGTGAGCCACACCCCGTACGCCCAGGGCCGGCCGGCGCGCAGCCAGCCCATCCACATGTCCTCGGCGAGCCGCACCGCGTCGTCGAGGTCGCCGGACAGGACGAGCACGGGAACGGTCTTGCTGGCAGCCAGGTACACGCTATCGCCCGACAGCTCCGCGTCGGAGATCAACCGCGCGGCCGTTCGAGCGGCCGGTAGGTCGGCGGCCGCGACCGCAGTCAGCGAGGACAGCCCGCGCGCATCGCTGATCTCGACCGCGTGGTCCGGGCGACGCGGGTCGAGCAGGGCGAGCACGGCAAGCCGGTCGACGATGAGCCGGTGCCAGTCGGCAATGCGCCCGTCGTTGATCGCCGCCAAGCTCATCGCGTCCAGGCTCGCGCTGATCAGAACCGGGTCACCGGCCGCCCGAGCAGCGGCAACAGCTGCCGCGGCCAGCTCGGCGTCGGGCCGCATGGCACTCGGGGTGGCTGTCCACGCGGCCGCGCAGGCGATGCGGGCGGCGACGATGGGGTCCTGCGGGTCCCCGGCCGCGACCGCCTCGGCGAGCAATGCACGACGCCGCTCGAACGGGATCTCGTCGCGGAAGGCGATCGCGAACCGGCCGGCCTGATCAACGGCCTGCGCCAGCGCGCCGGCCCATAGGTTGCGGTCGCCACCCTCCCGTGCCCGGTCGGCGGCCGCGAGTCGCAGCTCGAACGCCCGGTCGACCTCGTTGCCGATCTGCGCGCAGTCCGCCGCACTTGCGAAATCCCGGGTCGCTTCGCGGGCGTCCGGCGCGCACCGGGCGGCGTGGCAGAACCAGCCGGGGGCCTGCCACAGGTAGCCGCGCGCGATGGTGAGCCGGCCGAGCGTGCGGGCGAGGCGGTGCGCCTCGGCGTCAGGCTGCTCGTGGCCGGCCAGCGCGGCCTGGAGATCACCCACCACCGCGTCGAACTCCGCATGCCAGGCCGGCGCGGACCGGCCGGCGAGATCGGTGGCCAGGTCCGCCGCCCAGCGCAGGTACCTCCGTCGCACCTCGGCGTGCTCGGGGTCGTCGGCGAGGCGTTCGGCGGCGAACGCCCG
This sequence comes from Pseudonocardia sp. TRM90224, assembly GCF_021245725.1. Lineage (GTDB taxonomy): Bacteria > Actinomycetota > Actinomycetes > Mycobacteriales > Pseudonocardiaceae > Pseudonocardia. The sequence goes on from NZ_JAJGSX010000037.1 coordinate 39,475, forward strand.
GACCGTGTCGAGCATCCGCCAGCTGCTGCCCCGGCGCTGGAGAAGGCTCTTGTCGACCAGCCGCCCCAGCACGTCGGCTGCGGTGGCTGCGTCCACTGCGCTGACCGCGGCCACCGCCGCCAGGTCGACGTCGCCGACGAACACCGACAGCCGCCGGAACACCGCCTGCTCCTCCTCCGTGAGCAGGTCGTGGCTCCACCCGATCACCCCGCGCAGCGACCGGTGCCGCACCACCGATCCGCGTCCACCGGCGAGCAGGCGCAGGTAGTCCCCCAGCCCGGTCAGCAGCCCGGTCGCGCCCAGCGACGCGCTGCGCGCCGCGGCCAGCTCGATCGCGAGCGGCAGGCCGTCGAGCCGGGAACACAGGTCGGCAACGGTCGCGGCGTCGTGCGTCCCCTCCTGGGATGCCAGCTGGGCGCGGTCGCGGAACAACTCCTCAGCATCCGAGCCGAGCGGCAGCGGCGCAATCGGATGGACGAGCTCGCCGGGGATCCCGAGCCGCTCCCGGCTGGTCGCGAGGATCGTCGTGGGGCTGACGGCCAGCACGCGCTCGACGAACTCGGCCACGGCATCGGGCAGGTGCTCGCAGTTGTCCAGCACGAGCAGCGACGGGCCGCGGCAAAGCCGGGAGACGACCGCTTCCGCCTCCTGCCCGTCCGCGTGCTCGGCCACCTCCAGCACCGCGGCCACGGCGTGCCCGAGCCGCCCGTCGCGCACCGGCACCAGGTCCACGAACGCGGCCCCGTAGCGGTACTCGGGCGCCACGGCGGTCGTGACCACCTCCGCGAGACGCGTCTTGCCCACCCCACCCGGCCCGACGAGCGTTACGAGCCGAGCCCGCACCAGAGCAGCCCGCACCGTCTCGACCTCGGCCCGCCGCCCGACGAAGCTCGTCCGCGAGCGCGAGAGCCCGGATACGTCGCCGGGGCGGGCGACCGTCTCGACGTTGCCCGCCCGCGCGGCGAGCGCCTGCCGGTCGGCGACCCCGTACTTGCGCAGCAACGACGAGACATGGCCCTCGACCGTGCGGATCGAGATCTGCATGCGGCGGGCGATCTGCGCGTTCGACAGGCCGGTACCGAGCGCTGCCAGCACCTCGGACTCGCGTGCCGACACCTGCAGCGACTCGTTCACGACGACATTCTTCATCGATCACGTCACCGGCCGGTAGGTGCCCGGCACGTGGTGGGGACGTGGTCGCCACGGGTGCCGACCGGGCAGCCGCCAACCCACACTGCAGCCGAGCACGTCGGCGACGAGGTCACCCCGCCCCACCCCACGCAGCGCTGCGACGGCTGGGCGTCCTGGTCGGAACGTGATCGCTCACCGGCCCGGTTCGACGCGCCCGGCGGACATCAGACGTGCTGCGCGGCACCGTCACCTTCCGCAGGCTCGCCGGCGGGTTCTTCCTGGCGCAAAGGCCATCCGCGTGCATGACCCGAGCGCGATCGCCGATGCCTTCGAGGACGCCACCATCGACCTCTCGGGGTCCGCGCACCGCCGGTGCAAGCGCCTGCGCACCTCCCGCACGTCGATCACGACGCCACCCGCCCGGTCACGACGATGCGGCCGTAGAGCTGCGCCCACCCGGGGTTCGCGCGCACGATCGCAGCGAGCAGTGCCGGATCGGGTCGGCCGGCGAGCGCCAGCCCGACGCACTCCCAGAACTCTGGTTCCCGGTTGGTGCCGAACACCTCCTGTGCGGCGCGGAGCTCGGGCAGCACCTCCTCGACGTCCCCACCGGCGACGATATGCCCGATCGCGGCTCGCATCCGAAGGTCGGCCCGATACATTGCGAGCAGCCGCTGCAGCTCGGCGAACGGGTCGGGGTGGTCGTCGACCCGCACGTCGATCCGCTCGCCGCCACCGACCACCAGCAGCGCGGCCGACTGTCGGCCCCGCACATCGCCACCGGCCTGCTCGCCCGCATGCAACGAGGCGAGCAGGCGGGCCGCGAGGTCGCCGTCAGCGCCGGCGATCCGCGCAACCATGGCCGTCCAGGCGGCGGTGGCGGTGAGCATGTTGCCCTGCGCCACTACCCCGTCGCCGACCGCGGTGCCGGCGAACGGGACGCAGCTCGAGCCAGTGTGGCCGGCCGCCACACCGTGCGCGTCGACGACCCCGACCTGCCGAAGCGGCGCTTCGGGATCGCGGGCGAGCAACCGCTCCACGGCGACGTCCGGCGGGGTGCGCTCGATGAGCGCCTGTGTGAGATCCGCGGCGTGCTGCGGCCCGGGAATGGACTGAATGACCCCTGCCCGACCCCCTCGACGGCCCAGGGGACGACCGAGCCCACCGCGAACGCGTGCGAAGCGATAGCAGCGCCGAGCTGCCCCATGCGGGCGCAGCTCCGAACGCTCGGAACAATCGATCTCATCGGCGAAGGCGCGGCGGCGGGAATCCACGAGCCGGCCAGTGAGCCCGGGCGTGCCCACCCCCTGGCAAGGACAGCTGCTCGGCGGACCACGCGCCGATGACCACCGCCACGCCTGCAGCCGCCACCCCCCAGCCGTCTGCGATCGCCGTCGCCGCTACGACCAGCAGTCCGACGAACACGGCTCCGAGCCCGAAGTCGCCTGTGCCCGAGCTCGGGCGCTCCAGCTGGTCACGTGCTCAGACGACGAGAACGGCCCTGCAACTGCCGCCCCAACAGCCCGACTACGACACCGCCGAGCCAGCCCGCCACGTTGATCGCCGCAACACCCGAAACCGCCGAGGAGGGACAGCTGCGCCGCGCAGTATGCACCGATCGCCACCGCGAACCCCGAAGCTGACACCGCCAGCGCCAACCGGGTCGGGAGCGTCCAGACCGACGAACCGACCAACACCGCGAGAGCCAACGCCATCGCGGGACCAGGCTCTTGCGGCAACCCTGCGGCCCAGGACGTCACAGTGGCCACCGCGGCAACTCCGAGCCCGACGGCCGCGGCTGCCACGCGGCGGTGTCGACGCAGTATCGCAGCGGCGCACACCACGAGCCCAGCGGCGACGTCGAAGAGCCAATAGCCGCCACCCCAGCTGTCCGCGATCGCCATCGCCGTGACGACCAGCAACCCGGCGAACCCGACGCCGAGTACGACGTCGACCGCGATCATTGCCTGCTGACGTTCTTGCATCACCTGTTCACTCCCAGAGATTCCATCCCACGACCGTCCGTGCTGCGACGCAGAGGAGGACGGCGCATCCAGGTGGCCCAGCGCCACACCCACTCCACGGGCCCTTGGAGGTAGTGGCGAAGCCAGACGGTGGCGAACACCCACTGGGCTACGAGGATGCAACCCGTGACCAGGAACGCCACCGATGAGGACTGCGCGATCTGCAGGCCGAGGAGGTGACTGCCAGCCAGAACGAGGAGAGTCGCCGTCAGATAGTTCGTCAGGGCAATCCGGCCCAGTGGTGCGAAGACGACCTGCAGCGCACGACGCAGCGGTGTTCTGAGCACGACCAGCAGGAAGCACACGTACATGCCGGCGACCAGCAGATCTGCCAACGTCGAGGTGGGTGTCGGCTGGCCCGCCTCCGCCCCCGCGCCGGCCCCCACCCATGCGGTGGCGGCCGCTCCTACCGCGAGGACCAGGCCCGTCAAGAGCGGTCCTCGCACCGACGTGTCGATCTTCTCAACCACTCCGTAACGGACCAGCGCCGAACCCAGCAGGAACAGGCCGGCGATGAGCAGCAGTCCACCCCCGCCGGCCACCGCCACCGCCAGGAACAGGGCGGACAGGACCGGCACGGCCCACCGCGGCAGCCAGATCGACGGCAACAACACCACGACGCCGACAAGGGCATACCTGGTCAGTATCTCGCCGGGCCACAGCAGAGTGTGCACGGCGCCTATCGCGAAGAGCGCTGCAAGCCTTCGCAGAAGGACCAGCCACGGGCGGCTTACCCGGCCCACTGCAGAATCGAGCAACAACGAGAACCCGACACCGAAGAGCAGCGAGAAGACCGGGAGCCCCAACCACGGATCCCAATCCCCCAAAGGCTGCGTCTCGACGGCGCTACCACGAGCGCCGATCAACTGGATGTTGGCGAGCAGGATCTCGCACAGCGTGAACCCACGTAGCACGTCGAGCGCAGCGATTCGCGCCCGAGGAAGAGAGTGATCGTCACAAGTCACGGGATCAGAATGTGAGACCGGCCCGCGGACGGCACCCGCCAGATGACCGGATCTGGCAGACACGATCGTACTTTCGGCCAGTCCTGATCCGGTTCACTGTATGTGCACGATCTACGGAGCATCCACCCGATGAGTATCGACCGATCGTACGGAGAAATCGCGCACCCGGGAGAAGAGCAGACGCCGCCGCCCGATCAATGAGGTAGTGGCTTGCAGAACCACCGGCCGTCCTCGGGCGGGGTCGTAGAGGTCGTGAACTCGACGCATCTTCACGATGAAGCCGGGTCGGTGGGGCCTTCGGTGGTCATGAATCGTCCTGAAAGGTGCATGATCCATGAAACGATGCGTCGAACCTTGGGTGCCGCTGCTTTGGGTGATGGCGCGGCAGAGGCGGCGCACGGCTTCTTTCGCGAGGCCGAACTCGCGCATAGTGGTCTCGATGCCCTTGCCGTGAGCCTTGAGACATCGCACCCGCTCATATCGATCCTTGGTGCGGATGACCAGAGCGGAGTTCTCGATCCGCTCAACCTGCACTTCGGCCGCGGTCTCGGCCAGGTCGGCTCTTCTGCCACAGGCGCCAGCGGTCGGCGACCTGGATCGCCTCGGGCACTCCAGCGCTGGCGCCTCGGCATCGGCGCCGGCGCGGTCTCGGCAGATCACCTCCGCGTTGAATCGAAGATCAACCGAAGATCAACACCGAGCGAGGCGAAGATCGCTAGCGGCGAACATGGTGTTCAAGAGGTACAGCTGCCCGCTGAGCTCGGCGTGGTGCAGCTTGACGTAGCTGAGGTCTGCCCCGAGCAGATTTGTTCGATGGAGCTTTACCCAGCTGACGTCGGCTCCTCTTAGGTCGGCTTCCACGAGGAAGGCGTCGGCGAGGTTCGCGGCGGTGAGATCCGCCTCGCTGAGGTTGCTTCGCTCGAAAGCGACCTCGCTCGAATCCGCCATGCGGAGGCTAACTCCGTGGAGGTTGGCTCCGCAGAGGTCGGCTCCTCGACATCGTGATGTGGTGAAGGACCTTGGCCATGACCGGCTCCCTCGGATCGGGTGCGCCCCGACCCTTCCGCCTGAACATCCATAGGTCCAATGCCAAGCTCAAATCAGTAGCATCAACCTCGTCGATGGTTCCGCTCCGCGATCCGCCAGCCGCCGACGTCGCGCACCACCCGGCCTCGGTGCCGGTCACCCCGCCACCTCTCCTCAACCGGGCGCTCCCACACCCCCGGTGCGGGCCGAAAGCTCGTCCGTTTCACTTCACGCACTCCCTTTACGCCGCTGAGCGTGCGATCTATCCTCCTCGAGGTTAGCCTAACCTAAGATGGCCGGAGGTAGCGTGCCAGCAACTGCTCGAACGACGTTCATGCTGCACAACGTCCTGGACACGGGACTCTTCCACGCATCCGCGGGCAGGCGGACAGGGCGGTGATGCCGTTGCGCACAACCGCGACGCCGATACCCGACGCGGCGGCCTCCATGCCGACCGGACTACGGACGTGATCTTCATCGGGGACGGCTCGCTCCTCTGGCGGGCCGCGCACCACGCCAGGGACACCGGCCTCGCGGTCGATCTGGTGTGCACCGGCGGCCGCACGCCGATCCCGCCGTCCGCGGAGAAAGATCGCATCAGAGTGGTGTCGCGCACCGATCCCCCGGGGGCGGAGCTTTGCGCTCTGACCGGCGACGGGGTCGTCTGGTCGATCGACAACCCGTTCATCCTCGGAGCCCCGCTCCTGCGGTCCGGACTGCGCGTCTACAACATCCACGGCGGCTCGCTACCCGAGTACCGCGGCATCCCGATGGCGACCGTGGCATACGCCATCCTGAACGGCGAGACCGAGTTCGCCGCAACGTTGCACGAGGTCGACGAGCGGATCGACGCCGGCCCGGTCGTGGCAGAGCGCCGATTCCCGATCGGTCCGCGAGACGGTTTCGAGGACGTGATGGTCGAGCTGGTGGAGGCCTGTCATCAGCTCTTCGTCGATCACCTCGATGCGGTGGTCGCCGGAACCCTGACCGGTCGTCGGCAGCCGGCAGCTCCGAGCGGCTACTACGGCCGCGAGGCCATCTCCCAGCTCGGCGCGCACCGCGACCACCCGCGATATGCACGCGCCACCGATCTCGGCCTCTTCGAGGACTTCTTCCCCGAACTGGCCAAGGCCTGGGGCTGAGCCTCGACCGACGACCCCGTCAGCACGCCTCGTCGCGCCTTCCGTGGACCGCACCGAGCTCCCGATCGGTCCGTATCGAGCTGCGTCGATCAGCGGGCGGCACGCCTCCAGCGAACGCTCCGCCGCTCTTCTCGCCCAGGTGGCTCGACTCCGCCACAGAGATCACATGAATGTGTCCAGCCGAACAGTCGATTGAACTTGGCTTTACCTTAGGTAAGGCTAGGCGAACTTCTTCGGCGGATTGGGGTGCGATGACTCAGGTGGGTTCGCTGGATCTGGTCGGGGTCGGTTTCGGACCCTCGAACCTGGCGTTGGCGGTCGCCGTGGCCGAGCACAACGCCGCGAACCCCGGCTCCGAGCCGATCACGGCACGGTTCGTGGAGCGGCAAGGCGAGTTCGGCTGGCACCGGGACATGCTGCTCGATGACGCGACGATGCAGGTCAGCTTCCTCAAGGACCTGGTGACCTTGCGCAACCCGGCCAGCCAGTACGGATTCCTCTCCTACCTGCACGACCACGGCCGGTTGGTGGACTTCATCAACTACGGCAGCGTCTTCCCGACCCGGTTGGAGTTCCACGACTACCTGGAGTGGGTCGCCGACAGGTTCCGCAGCGACGTCGACTACGGGACCGAAGTGGTGGCCGTGGACCGAGCACCGGGCGCACCTGACCAGCTGGACGTCGTGACCTCGCGCGGCGATGTGCTGCGCACCCGCAACGTCGTGCTGGCCACCGGGCTGACGCCGAACCTCCCGGACGGGGTGCTGCCGGGTCCGCGGATCTGGCACACCTCCGACCTGCTGAGCCGGCTCGACGGGATCCTCGACCCGGGCCGGGTGGTCGTGGTCGGAGCCGGGCAGAGTGCAGCCGAGACGCTCGACCACCTACATCGACGATTCGCCGATGCACAGGTGTGGGCGGTCTTCAACCGGTACGGCTACAGCCCTGCCGACGACACCTCGTTCGCCAACCGCATCTTCGATCCGAGCGCGGTCGACGACTTCTACCGGGCACCCGCCGACATCAAGCAGATGATCCTCGGCTACCACGCCAACACCAACTACTCGGTGGTCGACCCCGACCTGATCGAGTCGCTGTACCGCAGCCACTACCACGAGAAGGTCAGCGGGCAGGAGCGGCTGCGCTTCCTCAACGTCAGCCGGGTGACTGACGCGGTGATGGTCGGCGACCACGTCGAGCTGGCCGTGGAGTCCATGATCGACGGCCGCCGCGAGTTGTCGACCGCGGACCTGGTGATCTACGCGACCGGCTACCGACCCTCCGATCCGTGCGCCCTCCTCGGCGAGCTGAGCACCGACTGCCGTCGTGACGAGACCGGCCGGCTCGCGATCGACCGCGACTACCGGCTGGTCACCGATCCGGCGCTGCAGGCCGGCATCTACGTGCAGGGCGCCACCGAACACACACACGGACTGTCCTCGACGCTGCTGTCGAACATCGCCGTGCGCAGCGGCGAGATCGTCCGCTCGATCGCCGCGCATGCCAGCGCCCGAGTCTGACCTGCCCATCGCCCCGTCAGGCGACTCCCATGTCCAGCAACCCTTCCGGCGCCCCTGCACCCCACCTCCCACGTGCTCGTCAACGACGAGGGGCCGGCCGGCAGGGGTGCCTCGACCACGTCGAGCAGCACCGGACCGGCCTTCACCCGCGCAACCTGCAGCGCAGGTGAAGAAGCCTCCGGGACCCGGCCCCCGCCGCCCCCGCAGTTCCCCACCCGTTCACCGAGGAGCGTCCGAGTGAGTACCCGAACGTCGCGTCCATCCAGGCTGCACTGGCTGGCGGCCGTGGCCGCCACGCTGGCCGTGGCCCTGTCCGTGGCCCTGTCCGCCTGCGGCGCGCCAGCGCAGGCCCCCACGTCCTCGCCGCAGGCCCCGTCCGGCACCGGGCTGCCGGTCACCATCCAGCACGCACTCGGGTCCACCACCATCAGCGCACCCGCGCAGCGCGTGGTCACCATCGGGTGGAGCGACCAGGACGCCGTGCTCGCGCTCGGTGTGCAGCCGGTCGGCACCACCGAGTGGTTCAACGAGCAGCCCGGCGCAGTCTTCCCGTGGGCCACGGCGGCCGCGGCCGGCGCCGAGCCGGAGATCGTCTCGAACGCCGGGGAGATCAACTTCGAGAAGGTCGCCGCGCTCCGGCCGGACCTGATCCTCGCCCTCTACGAGGGCCTCGAACGCGCCGAGTACGACAAGCTCTCGGCGATCGCACCCACCGTCGCGCACTCGGCGCAGTACCAGGCGTTCGGCACGCCGTGGCAGGAGATGACCCTGACCACCGGGCGGGCGCTGGGTCGCGAGCAGCAGGCCGAGGACCTCATCGCCGGCGTGGAGCAGAAGTTCGCCGATGTGCGGGCCGCGCACCCCCAGTGGGCGCAGAAGACCATGCTGGTGATGGCCACCGCGGAGGGCGGCAAGTACGGGGTGTTCTCCCCACAGGACCCCAAGGCGCGGTTCTTCGCCGGCCTCGGTTTCCAAACCGAGCCACCATGGCTCGCCGGCCGCGTTCAGAACAACGTGGCCAGCATCAGCGCCGAGGAGTACAAGCTGCTCGACGTCGACCGGCTGGCCTGGACCTCCGACCCCGACACGATGAAGGTCCTGCAGGCCGACCCGATCTACAACCGGCTGGACGTGGTGCGCTCCGGTCGAGTCGGCTACTTCGACTACACCACGCCGCCCTTCCCGGGTGCCGCGATCACCTTCAGCACAGTGTTGAGCATCCCGTACGCCCTCGACCAGATCGTGCCCGCGCTGGAGAAGGTGGACACGGCCAAGTGACCGCGCTGAGCATCGACGAGCTGACGCCGTGGGCCCGCACTCCGGCACGGGAGGTCGAGGAGCAGCCCTGGTCCCGCCTGTTCGAGGTCCGGGCCGCGGAGCGACCGACGGCGACCGCCGTGATCTGCGAGGACGCCTCGCTGAGCTACCAGGAGCTCAACGAGCGCGCCAACCGGATGGCTCGGCTGCTGCGGGCGCGCGGGGTAGGGGCCGAGGACGTCGTCGGGCTCGCGCTGCCCCGCACACCGGAGCTGGTGGTGATGGTGCTCGCGGTGCTCAAGGCGGGAGCTGCGTTCCTCCCGCTGGACCTGGACCACCCCGCCGAGCGGATCGGCTACCTGCTCGCCGACTCCGGCACCGGCCTGGTGATCAGCACGGCGGAGCTGGCCGGGGAGCTGCCGGCGTCCACGACCAGGCTGGTCGTGGACGCCGCGGCCACCGCGGCCGAGCTGGCCGAGCTGCCCGGCACCGACCTGGACGACACCGAGCTCGGCGGCCCGATCGCGCTCGACCGGGCCGCCTACCTCATCTACACGTCCGGCTCCACGGGCCGACCGAAGGGTGCGGTGCTCACCCACGAGGGCGTCGGCAGCCTCGTCGCGACGGCGGTCGACCGGCTCGGGGTGCACGCCGGCAGCCGGGTCGCGCAATTCGCGTCCATCGGCTTCGACGTGGCGGTCTGGGACCTCACCATGTCGCTGTGCGTCGGTGGGACGGTGGTTCTGGTACCGGCGCATCGGCGGGTCGCCGGGCCCGACCTCACCGACTACCTGGTCGCACACCAGGTCACGCACATGATCCTGCCGCCGTCGCTGGTGGCCGCCCTGCCGTCGGACACGCGGCTGCCCGACGGGGCGGTGCTCGTGGTGGGCACCGAGACGGTGCCGCCGGAAGTGCTCCGGCGGTGGACCGGCCCGCTGCGGGTCGTGACTGCATACGGCCTCACCGAGGCCACGGTGAACTCCACGCTGTGGACCGCCGAACCCGGCTGGACGGGGCCGGCGCCCATCGGCCGCCCCGACCCCAACACGCACGCCTACGTGCTCGACGAGGCGCTGCGCCCGGTCGGGGTCGACGAGGTCGGCGAGCTGTACATCGCCGGCCGAGGGCTGGCCCGCGGCTACCGCGGGCGGCACGCGCTGACCGCGTCCCGCTTCGTCGCCGACCCGTTCGCCGCCGACGGCGCCCGGATGTACCGCACCGGCGACCGCGTCCAGTGGCGCGCCGACGGCATCCTGGACTTCCTCGGCCGCGCCGACCAGCAGGTGAAGCTGCGCGGCTACCGGATCGAGCCGGGCGAGATCGAGACCGCGCTGCTGGCGCAACCCGGTGTCACGCAGGCCGCGGTCGTGGTCCGCGAAGACGAACCGGGCCGGAAGATGCTGGTCGGGTACGTCGTGCTCGACAAGGCGGCCGCCGAGCCGGCGCAGGTGCGCGACGCGCTGGCCGGCACGCTGCCCGACTACATGGTGCCGACCGTGCTGGTGCCGCTGACCACGCTGCCGATGACGCCGAACGGGAAGCTGGACCGAGCAGCGCTGCCCGCTCCGGTGATCGCGGCCGGCGGCGGCCGGGCGCCCGCGACCGATGCGGAGCGGCTCTGGTGCCGGCGGCTGGCCGAGTCGCTGGAACTGCCCGAGGTGGGGGCGGAGGACGACTTCTTCGCCCTCGGCGGCGACAGCATCTCGGCGGTGCAGGTGATCCGCGCCGTGCGCAAGGACGGGCTGCGGGTGCGGGTGCGGGAGCTCATGGAGCTGCGCACCCCGGAGGCGCTGGCCGCCCGGTTCCCCGCCGCCGAGCCTTCGGAGGCTTCCGCCGAGGTCGCCGACGTCCCGCTCGTCGACCCGCAGGTCGCGGAGCAGGTGGCCGCCCGCTACGGCGTGACGCCCGACGCCGTCCTCCCGGCGACGCCCCTGCAGGCCGGGATGTACTTCCAGTCGATCTTCGAGGGCCCCGGGGACGCGGATCCCTACACGGGCCAGCACACGTTCGAGCTCGACCGGCGACTGGACGTGGAGCGACTGCGCCGGGCATGCGCCACGCTGCTGGGCCGCCACCCGATCCTGCGGGCCGGGCTGGTCGGTGAAGGCATCCCGTACCCGGTCCAGGTCGTCCTCCCGGCGGCCGAGGTGCCGATCGCGGAGGTCACCCTCGACACGCCGAACCAGCTGGCCGAGCTGTGCGCGGAGCAGCGCGCCCGCCGGTTCGACCTCGCCGCTGCGCCGCGGTTCCGACTGCTGGTCGCCCACCTTCCGGGCGACCGGACGCGACTGGTGCTCACCCAGCACCTGACGGCGTGGGACGGCTGGTCCCAGGCCGTCGTCCTGGAGGAACTGTTCACGTTCCTCACGCACGACGGTGCCGACCCGGGCCTGCCCGCCCCGCCGTCGCACCTCGACCACGCGCGCTGGCTGGCCGGACGCGACCGGGAGGCCGACCACGCCGCGTGGCGCGACGCGCTGGCGGGGCTCGACGGAGGCACGCTGGTCGCCGGCCCGCAGCAGGGCGCGCCCGTCCTGCCGTCGGCCGCCCGGCTCGAATTCCCGGCCGAGGCCGACGCGGCGCTGCAGGCCGGCGTCCGCGCACTCGGAGTCACCGTGAACACCGTGCTGAACGCCGCCTGGGCGATCACGCTCGGTGCCCTGGCCGGACGCACCGACGTGGTGTTCGGGACCACCGTGGCCGGCCGGGCGCCGGACCTGCCGGGCAGCGACCGGGCGATCGGCATGTTCCTGAACACGGTGCCGACCAGGATCCGGCTCGACCACACCGAGACAGTGGCCGCCCTGCTGCGCCGCATCCAGCAGGAGCGGGCCGCCGTGGTCGAGCACGACCACGTCGGGCTGGCCGAGATCCAGCGGATTGCCGGTGGCGGCACGCTGTTCGACACCCTCTTCGCGCTGCAGACCTTCCCGAAGCTGGATCCGGCGGTGCTCACCGCCGTCGGGGCGAGCTACGTCGACTACGACGACGCCACGCACTTCCCGCTGATCCTGGTGGTCAACCCCGAACCGAGGATGCACATCACCCTGCAGTACCGGCCGGACGTGCTGGAGCCCGCTACGGCGACCGCTTTGCTCGACCGGTTCGCGGCGACGGTCGAGCGGCTGCTCGCCGCGCCGGACGAGCTGGTCGGCCGGCTCGACGTGCTTGCCGGCGACGAGGCCGCGGCGCTGCGGGCCGGCTGGTCGGCGACCGAGCGGGAGCTGAGCGACACGTCCGTCGCCGAGCAGCTCGCGGCCGTCGCGCAGACCGCCCCGGACGACACGGCGCTGGTCTGCGCCAACGGAAAGGGGGCGGACGAGCGGCTCACCTTCGGCGAGCTGGACGCGCGGGTCGACCGGATCGCCCGGCTGCTGCTCGCGCGCGGCGTCGGCCCGGAGCAGGTCGTCGCGCTGGCCCTGCCCCGCTCGGCCGACCTCGTGGCGGCCTTGTTCGCGGTGCTGCGCACCGGCGCCGCGTACCTGCCGCTGGACCTGGAGCTGCCGGCCGCGCGGCTGGCGGCGATGGTCGCCGACGCGCGCCCCGTCTGCGTCGTGACGCTCGCCGACGACCTGGACCTGGACGTGCCGACGATCCGCCCGGACGACCCCGCGCCGCCGGCGCCGCCGGCGGGTTTCGCGCCGGGCACCCCCGGCCGGTTGGACCACCCGGCCTACCTGATGTACACGTCCGGCTCGACCGGCACCCCGAAGGGGGTGCTGACGCCGCACCGCGGCCTCACCAACATGCTGGCCCACTACCGCGCCGAGATCATCTCCCGCGCGGAGGCCGGTGTCGGTGGTCGCCGGCTGCGCGTCGCGCACACCACGTCGTTCTCCTTCGACATGTCGTGGGACGAGCTGCTGTGGATGGTCGCCGGCCACGAGCTCCACCTGTGCGAGGAGCAGCTGCGCCGCGACGCGCACGGACTGGTCGGGCACTGCCGTGCGCAGCGCGTCGACGTCGTCAACGTGACACCCACGTACGCCCGTGCGCTGCTCGACGCCGGCCTGCTCGACGGCGAGCACGTGCCGGCGTTCGTGGTGCTCGGTGGCGAGGCCGTCACCGACTCGATCTGGGCCGCGCTGCGCGCCGCGCCGCGCACCGACGGCCACAACCTGTACGGGCCCACCGAGTACACGATCAACGCGCTGGGCGCCGGCGTGACCGACAGCGCCACCCCCACGGTCGGCCGGCCGGTGCACAACACCCGCATCCACCTGCTCGACGCCGCGCTGCGCCCGGTGCTCGACGGCGCGCCCGGCGAGTTGTACCTCGCCGGCGCCGGGCTGGCGCGCGGCTACCACGGCCGGCCCGACCTGACCGCGGAACGGTTCGTCGCCGACCCGTTCTTCGCGGGCGGGCGCATGTACCGCACCGGCGATCTGGCCCGGCGCCGGCCCGACGGGACCATCGACTTCCTGGGCCGCACCGACGACCAGGTGAAGATCCGCGGCTACCGGGTCGAGCTCGGCGAGATCGTCGCGGCGCTGGAGGCGCACCCGCTGGTCGCGCAGGCCGCCGTCGTCGTCGACGTCGGCGCCGTGACCCGGCTGGCGGCCTACGTCGTGGCCGCCGACCCGGACACCGGGGCCCCGGCTGCTGCGCTGCGCAGCCACCTTGCCACCGTCCTGCCGGCGCACATGGTCCCGTCCGCGATCGCTGCGGTGCCCGAGCTGCCGCTCACCGCGAACGGCAAGCTGGATCACCGGGCGCTCCCGGCGCCCGTCTACACCGGGGGCGGCAGCCGGCCGCCGCGCACAGCGCCGGAACGGGCGCTCTGCGCCCTGTTCACCGAGCTGCTCGGGGCCACCGACGTCGGCATCGACGACGACTTCTTCCTGCTCGGCGGCGACAGCATCAGCTCGGTGACGCTGGTCGGGCGGGCCCGCGACCGCGGCCTGGTGCTCACGCCTCGACAGGTGTTCACCAGCCGCACCCCGGAAGCGCTCGCCCTGGTCGCCGTGGTCGACGAGCGCGGGCCGGCCCGGCCGCCGGTGGCGCCGCTGGAGCTGGTGCGGCTCGACCCGGCAGCTCTGGACGCGCTTCGGCAGCGCTTCGGCGACGTCGAGGACGTCTGGCCGCTCTCCCCGCTGCAGTCCGGCCTCTACTTCCAGTCGATCTTCGACGACTCGGTGTTCGACGGCACCGGCGCGCTCGACCTCTACACCGGGCAGACCGCGTTCGAGCTGGACCACCGCGCCGACCTGGGTCGCCTGCGCGCTGCGGTGCGGGCCGTGCAGCTGCGGCACCCCACCCTGCGCTGCGGGTTCGTCGACCTCGGGGACGGGGAGGTCTGCCAGGTCGTGCGGTCCGCCGCGGCCGACCCGCTGACCGTGTACGACCTGTCCGAGCTGTTGCCCGCCGCTGCCACCGGGCGGGCCGGCGCGATCGCGCACGCCGATCGGACCCGCCGGTTCGACCTCACCGCACCGCCGCTGTTCCGCGTGTCGCTGCTGCGCCTGCCCGGCGGCGTCGACCGGCTGCTGGTCACCTACCACCTGCTGGCCTGGGACGGCTGGTCGCACAGCACGCTGTTCGGCCAGCTCTTCGAGCTGTACGCCGGTGCGGCGCCGGAGGCCCTGCCGCCGGCCGGCAGCTACCCGGAGTACCTGCGGTGGCTGGCCGAGCGCGACGGCGACGCCGCCATTGCGGCCTGGGCCGCGGCGCTCGCCGGCCTGGACGGGCCCACCCTGGTCGGTTCCGGCCTGCCCGCCCGTTCCGGGCCGGCTGCGACGGTGCCGCGGCGCACCGCGATCACGCTGCCGGCGGCGGTCACCGAAGCGATCCAGGACGGCGCCCGCCGTTGCGGCGTCACGCTGAACACCGTGCTCAACGCGGCCTGGGCCCTGGTACTGGGCGGCCTCACCGGCCGCGACGAGGTGGTGTTCGGTACCACCGTCGCCGGCCGACCGCCGGAGCTGGCCGGTGCCGAGCACGTCGTCGGGCAGTTCCTGAACACCGTGCCGACGCGGGTGCGCACCGACCCGGGCGAGGCCGCGGGACCGTTCCTGCGACGCCTCCAGGACGAGCGGCTCGCGCTCGGCGAGCACGAGTTCCTCGGGCTCGGTGCCGTTCAGCGGGCCGCCGGGCAGCCGGTGCTGTTCGACACGCTGTTCGTGCTGCAGAACTTCGCCGACATCCCGCAGTCGACGATGGCCGCCGCTGGTGTGGTCGGGCGGCACCACGTCGACGCCACCCACTACCCGCTGGTGATCATCGCGACCCCCGGCGACCGGCTGGGCCTCACGCTCGAGCACGACGCCGCGGTGCCCGACCCGGCCGCCGTCGCGCTGCTGCAGCGGACGGCTGCGGTAGCGGCGGCGCTGGCCGCCGACCCGGAGCGCCCGCTCGGCCTGCTCGACCTGCTCGGCCCCGGGGAGCGCGCCGCACTGGAGGCGGAGTGGGCCGCTGCCGTCCGGCCCCTGGACACCGCGTCGGTCGCCGAGACGCTGGCCGGTACCGCCGCCGAGCAGGCCGGTGCCACCGCACTGGTGTGCGGCGGCGACCGGCTCTCGTTCACCGAGCTCGACGAGCGGATCAACCGGCTGGCCCGCCTGCTGCTGTCGCGCGGGGCCGGGCCGGAGCGTGTGGTCGGGCTCGCCCTGCCGCGCGGCGTCGACATGGTGGCCGCGCTGTTCGCGACGCTGCGCACCGGCGCTGCCTACCTGCCGCTGGACCTGGAGTACCCGGCGCAGCGGCTCGGGGTGATGCTGGCCGACGCCGATCCGGTCTGCGTGCTGTCCGTCGGTGGCGCCGCCGCCGCACTGCCACCGGACGTGCCGCTGGTGCAGCTCGACGACCCGACGGTCAGCGCCGAGCTGGCCGCGGCGGCGGCGGGGCCGCTGGGCGACGCGGAGCGTCCCCGGTTCGCCGCGGCCGATCCCGACCGGCTGGAGCACCCGGCGTACCTGATCTACACCTCCGGCTCCACCGGCGTCCCGAAGGGCGTGCTCACGCCGTACCGCGGGCTGACGAACATGCTGGCCAACCACCGCGCAGAGATCTTCGGCCCGGTGGTGGCCGCGGCCGGGCGGCGGCTACGGATCGCGCACACGGTGTCGTTCTCCTTCGACATGTCGTGGGAGGAGCTGCTCTGGCTCGTCGAGGGCCACGAGGTGCACGTGTGCGACGAGGAGCTGCGCCGCGATGCGCGGAAGCTCGTCGAGTACTGCCGGGACCACCGGATCGACGTCATAAACGTGACCCCCACGTTCGCGCACGCGCTGCTCGACGAGGGCCTGCTCGATGGTGACCCGGGTGCCGGGGAGCACCGGCCGGCGCTGGTCCTGCTCGGCGGGGAGGCCGTCACCGACTCCGTATGGGCCGCACTGCGCGACACCGACGGTGTGCTCGGCTACAACCTGTACGGGCCCACCGAGTACACGATCAACACCCTGGGTGGGGGCACCGAGGACAGTGCCACCCCCACGGTCGGGCGGCCGATCCACAACACCCGCGGCTACGTGCTGGACCGGGCGCTGCGCCCGGTTCCCGTCGGCGCTCCCGGTGAGCTGTACATCGCCGGGACCGGCCTGGCCCGCGGCTACCACCGGCAGGCCGCGCTCACCGCGGAGCGGTTCGTCGCCGACCCGTTCGCCGCCGAACGACCGGGCGCGCGGATGTACCGCACCGGCGACCTGGTGCGGCAGCGGCCGGACGGGAACATCGACTTCCTGGGCCGCACCGACGACCAGGTGAAGATCCGCGGCTTCCGGATCGAGCCGGGCGAGATCGTCTCCGCCCTGGAGGCGCTCGACGAGGTGGTCCGGGCGGCGGTCGTCGTGCACACCCACCAGCCGTCCGGGCTCAAGCGGCTGGCCGGCTACGTCGTGCCCGCCGATCCGGGGATCACGACCGAGGCACTGGTCGGCGCCGTCCGCGGGAGGCTCACCGAGCGTCTCCCGTCGCACATGGTGCCCGCCGCGCTGGTCCCGGTGCCCGCGCTGCCGCTGACCGTGAACGGCAAGCTCGACACCGCCGCGCTACCGGCGCCGGAGTTCACGTCGAGCCGGCCCCGACGCGCCCCGCGCACCGACCGCGAACGGGTGCTCTGCGCGCTGTTCGAACAGGCGCTGGGAGTGGCCGAGGTCGGCGTCGACGACGACTTCTTCGAGCTCGGCGGCGACAGCATCATCTCGATCGGCCTGGTGGGCCAGGCCCGGCGGCGTGGCATCGGGATCAGCCCCCGGCTGGTGTTCGAGCGGCGCACCCCGGCGGCGCTGGCGCTGGCCGCCGAGATCGCCCCGGTCACGCAGCGCGCGCCGGACTCGGGGATCGGCAAGGTCCTCCCGGTGCCGATCCTCGCCGGGCTGCGGGACGAGACCGTCGGCGTCAACGGGTTCTTCCAGTCGCTGTGCTTGCAGACACCCGCCGGCGCCGACCGGGCCGCGCTCGTCGGGCTGCTGCAGGCCCTGCTGGACCGGCACGACCTGCTGCGCGCCCGGCTGGACCGGGCCGACGGCTGGGCGATGCTCGTGCCCGAACCGGGCACGGTCGCGGCCGAGAGCCTGCTGAGCGTCGTCGCGGCGCCGGCCGACCCGGCCGAGCTGGGCACGCTCCTCGACACCTGCGAGGACCAGGCGGTGCGTCGGCTCGACCCGGACAGCGGCGTCATGCTGCAGGCGGTGTTCGTCGACGCCGGCCCGGCGCGGCGCGGCCGGCTGCTGCTCGTCGCCCACCACATCGTGGTCGACGGGGTGGCGTGGCGGATCCTCGGCGAGGACCTCGCCGAGATGTGGCGGGACGGCGGCCCGCCTGCCGCGGTGCCGACCTCCTTCCGCCGCTGGACGCAGGCGCTGCACCACGAGGCGGTGCGCGAGCAGCGGCTCGCCGAGCTGCCCCGCTGGCGGGCCGAGCTGGAGCCGGACGGGCTGTGCCCGATCGGGTCCCGGCCGCTGGACCCGGCCCGCGACACCATCGGCAACACGCGCTCGCACACGGTCGCGGTGCCGGCCGCCGTCACCGGGCGGCTGCTCGGCGCCGTCCCGGCCGCGTTCGGCGGCACCGTGAACGACGTCCTGCTCACCGCGCTCGCGCTCGCGCTCCGCGGAGACCGGGAGGACGGCGACCGGCAGGACGGCGACCGGGAGGACGGCGACCGGGAGGGCGGGGCCGTGCTGGTCGACCTGGAGGGCCACGGCCGGGAGAGCGCTGCGGTCGACGAGTCGCTCGACCTGTCGCGCACCGTGGGGTGGTTCACCACCATCGCCCCGGTGCGGCTCGATCCCGGGCCAGTCACCTGGGCCGGGTTCCTGGCCGGTGGCGCTCCGATGGCCGCCGCGGCGAAGCGGGTGCGCACCCAGGTCGAGTCGCGGCCCGACCGCGGCATCGGCTACGCGGCGCTGCGCCGGCTGCACCCCGACCGGGCCGCGGCCTGGGCAGACACTGCCGTGCCGCCCGTGCTGTTCAACTACCTGGGGCGCTTCGGCATCGGCAACGATGCTGGTGGGCAGGACTGGGCACCGGCCCCCGAACGGCCCGAGCTGGGCGAGCGGGCCGACCCCGAGACCGCCGCCGGCTATGCGCTGGAGATCAACGCCGGGGTCGTCGACGACGCGGCGCTCACGGCCACCTTCAGCTGGCCGGTCGGGGTGCTGACCGACGCCGAAGTGGCCGGGATCGCCGACCGCTGGGTGGCGGCGCTGGCCGCGCTGGCCACGCACGCCCCGGAACCCGGTGCCTGGGGCCCGTCGCCGGTCGACTTCCCGCTGGTCAAGCTGACCCAGCCGGACGTCGACGCGCTGGCCGGGGGCACCAGCGGTCTGGCCGACGTCTGGCCGCTGACCCCGCTGCAGCAGGGCATGTACTTCCACTCCCGCTACCACGCGCACAGCGCCGCCGACCCCGACGGTTACATCGTGCAGTACATGCTCGACCTGGAGGGCCCGCTGACCCCGGAGGAGCTGCGTGCGGCGCTGGCCGCGCTCACCGCGCGGCACCCGGCGCTGCGCGCCTCGTTCCACGAGACCGCCGACGGCGGGCTGGTGCAGGCCGTGGCCCGCACCGTCGACGTGCCGTTGCGGGTGCTGCCGGCGGGCGACGCGGAGCGGGTCGCCCGCGAGGAGCGTGGCCAGGCGTTCGACCTGGCACGGGCCCCGCTGCTGCGCGTCGCCCTGCTCACCGGTGGGGAGCCCGACCGGCACCACATGATCATCACGTTGCACCACCTGGTGGCCGACGGGTGGTCGCTGCCGGTGTTGTTCGACGACCTGCTCGCGCTGGTCGAGGCCCGACGCAGCGGCCGCGACCTGGCACCGGTGCCGTCCTACCGGGAGTACCTCCGGTGGCTCTCGGGCCAGGACACCGGGCGCACCCGGGCTGCCTGGCGGCAGGCGCTCGACGGAGTGGGCGAGCCCACGATGCTCGGCACGGCGCTGCCCGACGACGCCACCCCGGTGCCCCCGTCCGCCCTCACCGGCGCAGTGCCCGCGGAGCTGACCAGCGCGCTGGCCGCGGCCGCCCGCGATCGAGGGTTGACGCTGAACACGCTGGTCAGCGGAGCGTGGGGGGTCGCGCTCGGCACCTTGACCGGGCGGGACGACGTCGTGTTCGGGGCCGTGGTGTCGGGTCGCGACGCCGACGTGCCCGGCATCGACGCCCAGGTCGGGTTGTTCATCAACACGGTGCCGGTGCGGGTGCGCTGGTCCCCCGCCGACCCGGTGGCCGACGTGCTGCTGCGACATCAAGGGGAGCAGGCTGAACTCCTCGGCCACCAGTACCTCGGCCTGGCCGACGTGGCGTCCCTCGCCGGCGCCGAGCAGCTGTTCGACGTGCTGTTCGTGTTCGAGAACTTCCCGCCGGGGGCCGGTGAGGAACGCGCGCTGCGGATCACCGGTACGGGCGAGTCGGTCGAGGCGCGCACGCACTTCGCCGCGTCCTTGCAGGTCTTTCCCGGTGAGCAGCTCGCGCTGCGGCTGCAGTACGACGAGCGGCGGATCACCCCCGCGCGGGCCCGACGGCTCCGGGACGTCTTCCTGTCCGTCCTCGGCCAGCTCGCGGCCGACCCGGACCGCCTGGTCGGGCGGCTCGAGCTCGTCGGGGAAGCGGAACGGACGGCGCTGGAGGCGGGGTGGGCGGGCACCGCGCGCCCGGTCCCACCGCTGACCGTGGCCGAGCTGCTGGCGGAGCGGGCGGCGGCCCAGCCCGACGTGGTGGCACTGGTCTGCGACGGGGAGCGGCTCACGTTCGCCGAGTTCGACGCCCGGATCAACCAGCTGGCCCGCCTCCTGCTGGCGCACGGCGCCGGCCCGGAGGCGATCGTCGCGCTGGCTCTGCCGCGGTCGCTGGACATGGTGGTCGCGCTGTTCGCGGTGCTCCGCACCGGCGCCGCGTACCTGCCGCTGGACCTCGACCACCCGGCCGAGCGGTGGGCGGTGATGCTCGCCGACGCGCGGCCGGTATGCGTGCTGGCCGGTGGTCCCGCGGTCGACCGGCTGCCGGCCGGAGTCGGAGCCGTCGAGCTGTCGGCGGCGGCCATCGCCGCGTACCCGTCGGCGGCGCTGACCCCCGCCGAGCTGGGGTGCTTCGCCCCCGGCACCCCGGGTCGCCTGGAGCACCCGGCGTACCTGATTTACACCTCGGGCTCGACCGGGATGCCCAAGGGTGTGGTCACCCCGTACCGCGGCCTGACGAACATGCTGGTCAACCACCGGTCGGAGATCTTCGAACCGACCCTGGAGCGTACTGGCGGACGCCGCCTGCGGATCGCGCACACGGTGTCGTTCTCCTTCGACATGTCGTGGGAGGAGCTGCTCTGGCTCGTCGAGGGCCACGAGGTGCACGTGTGCGACGAGGAGCTGCGCCGCGACGCCCAGCAGCTCGTCGCGTACTGCGCCGCGCAGCGCATCGACGTGGTCAACGTGACCCCCACCTACGCGCGGACCCTGCTCGACAGCGGGTTGCTCGACGGAGCACACCGGCTCCCTCTGGTGCTGCTCGGCGGCGAGGCGGTGAGCGAGTCGGTGTGGTCGCAGCTGGCCGGCACCGACGGCGTGGTCGGCTACAACCTGTACGGGCCCACCGAGTACACGATCAACACTCTCGGTGGCGGCACCGAGGACAGCACCACCCCGACCGTCGGCACGGCGATCACCAACACCCGGGCCTACATCCTCGACACCGCGCTGCGTCCCGTTCCTGCCGGCTCGCCGGGAGAGCTCTACATCGCCGGTGCCGGGCTGGCCCGCTGCTACCACGACCGCCCGGCACTGACCGCGGAGCGGTTCGTCGCCGACCCGCACGCCGAGGAACCGGGCGGGCGCATGTACCGCACCGGCGACCTCGTCGCGCAGCGGCCGGACGGGAACATCGACTTCCTGGGCCGCACCGATGACCAGGTGAAGATCCGCGGGTACCGGGTGGAGCCGGGCGAGATCGTCGCCACCCTGGAACGCCACCCCGCGGTGGCCCAGGCGGCGGTCACGGTCCACCGGCGCGGCGAGGCCGGTGTCGCGCACCTGGCCGGCTACCTCGTGCCCGCCCACTCGACCCAGTCGCAGCCGGTCGACCCGGAGGAACTGGTCGCAGCGGTCCGGGCAAGCCTGGTCGAGCAGTTGCCGCCGCACATGATCCCCACCACCCTCGACGTGCTGCCGGAGCTGCCCCTGAACGTGAACGGCAAGCTCGACACGGCCGCGCTGCCGGCCCCGGCCCTGACCGGGCGGCGGGAGCACCGCCCGGCCCGGTCGGCGGCGGAGCGCACCCTCTGCGCCGTGATCGGCAGCTTGCTCGGGGTGGGCGAGGTCGGCATCGACGACGACTTCTTCGAGCTCGGTGGCGACAGCATCAGCTCGATCGCGCTCGTCTCGCAGGCCCGCCGGCACGGCCTGACGTTCCGGCCGCGCGATGTGCGCACGGCGCGCACCGTCGAGGCGCTGGCGGCGCTGGGCTCCGGCCCCGCCGACGCGCCGCGGCAGGACCGCGGCGGGACCGGTCGACTGCCGGCCACGCCGATCATCGGCTGGCTCGGCGAGCTCACCGGAGAGATCCACGCCTTCCACCAGGCGGTGACCCTCCGCATCCCGGCCGGCGCCGACCTCGAAGCGCTGCTCGCGGTGCTTCAGGCGGTGCTCGACCACCACGACCTGCTGCGCGCCCGGCTGCAGCGGGAACCGGCCGGATGGGAACTGGAGGTGCCCGAGCCGGGCGCCGTGCGGGCCGAAGAGCTGCTGACGGTGGTCGAGCTGCCGACCGGCGCCGACCTGGCGAAGGTCGTCGACGAGCAGCGGACCAGGGCCGCGCACCGCCTCGACCCGGACCGTGGCGTCATGCTGCAGGCGGTGGTGCTCGAGCCGGGCATCCTGCTGTTGGTGGCCCACCACCTGGTCGTCGACGGGGTGTCCTGGCGGATCCTCACCGACGACCTGGCGGAGGCCTGGTCCCAGCGGCAGGCGGGCGGGCCGATCGCGTTGCCCGCCGTCGGGACGTCCTTCCGCAGCTGGGCCCGTGCGCTGGCCGAGGCCGGAGCCGCCGGGACCAGGGCGCCGGAGCTGCCGGCGTGGCGGGCGACCACCCGGGCCGCGGCCGGCCGGTTCACCCGGGGCCCGCTCGACCCGGTCCGCGACACCGCGGCCACGGTCCGCGAGCACGCGCTGGTGCTGCCTGCGGAATGGACCGGTCCGCTGCTGTCCTCGGTGCCCGCCGCGTTCGGCGCGACGGTCAACGACGTGCTGCTGGCCGGGCTGGCCCTCGCTGCGGTCGAGTGGCGTCGGCGCAGCGGGCGCGACCCGGGCGACGGCACGATGGTCGCGCTGGAAGGGCACGGCCGGGAGGAGCACGTCGGCGACGCCGACCTGACCCGCACCGTCGGCTGGTTCACCACCGCGTTCCCGGTGCACCTGCCGGTCGGGTCCACCTCGTGGTCGGAGCTACTGGCCGCCGACCACGCCGCAGTCCGCCGAATCGTCGGCAGCGTCGGCGAACGGCTGTGCGCGGTGGCCGACGGCGGGCTGGGCTACGGGGTGCTGCGCTACCTCGACCCCCAGGCGCGGGCCGACCTGGCCACCGCTCCCCCACCGGAGCTGCAGTTCAACTACCTGGGCCGGTACTCGGAGGGGGGATCCGATGGCGACTGGCAGAGCCCGCGGGGGCTCAGCCCGCTGATGGGCGGCCGGGGCGACACCATGCCCGTCGGCTATCCGCTGGTCCTCGACGTGCTGGCGATGGACGTCGGCGGCCGGTCCGAGCTGCACGCCTCCTGGGAGTGGCCGGCGGCGCTGTTCGCCGCCGACGAAGTGGCTGCGCTGGCCGAGCTGTGGTTCGAGGCGCTGCGGGGCATCGTCCGCGTCGGTGGATCCGAGAGGGCTTGACCGCACTTACCCATGGCGGTCGGCGTTTGTCGGGTGCCGGCCGGCTAGGCGTCGTAGCTGGAGTTCCCTACCGGGACGCAGCGCTGCGTGACTGCGCCCGGCGTGGGATGCGCGCTCCAGTCCTGGCGATGTGTCGATGATCTTCGATGGCCGAGGGCCAGATGGCCGACCAGGTCAGAGCTCGCCGGTTGAGAGCGCGCGACCGTGGTTCACTTCTCGTCACCGGGTTCAGGAGGCAGCACCACGCTGAGGTCGGCGGCTGCTCGAGGCTACGAGAAGGAGCGCGGGCTTGCGCGCCGCGGAACGGCGCCAGTCAGGGGTCTCGGTGCTGGCGGCCGCGGCCTTGTGCCACCGGTCCTCCAGCGCCTCGAGTAGCCGGGTCTCGACTTCGGTGGCGACGTGGGAGTAGGTCTGTTGGATCTTGTCTTCGAGGATGTGTCCCGGGCGTAGTGACTGCGCGATCTCCGGGACGTTGTCGGCGACCATCCAGGTCTTGTGGCTGTGCCGGAAACCGTGGAACGTCAGCCCTGGCTTCACCGCGTCGACATGGACCTCTGCGAGGGGACGGTCGTGGTTGCCGTCGGCGGGCTGGACGCATCGCGCGGCGGCTGAAATTGCTCCGCCGATAAAGCTCCGCGTCGGGAGAAACGAACACGTGCCGGTGCGTGTGCGCGGTCAGGTGTTCTCGGAGGAGATCGACGAGGAACGGTGGAAGGGTGATGGTGCGGGCGGACTCGACGGTCTTGGGTGGGCCGAGTACGAGGCCGCGGCTGGATTCGTGCAGCGTCCCGATGTCCGGGTCGATCACCAGCGTCGCGTCGTCGAGGTGGAGGTTGCGGCGTTGCAGCCCGGTGAGTTCACCCCAAGGTGCCCCGGTCCACGCCGCGGTCACCATCAGCATTGCCGCCGCTGGCCCAGCACCTGGAAGCTGGGCGGCGTTGTCTGCCACAGCGAGCGCCTGCTGTGGAGTGGCCCAGATCCGTTCCACGCGGCGGGCTCGGCGGTGACGGCCGCGGCGGCGTGATCGGATCGGGTTCGCGACGATGAGGCGTTCTTCGACGGCGTCGGCCAATAGCAGCGACAGGAACTTCGTGATTCCGCTGACGGTGGTCGGCGAGTAGCCGTCGGCGCGTAGCTTTTTCGCCCAGCCCGCAACCTTGATTCCGGAGATGTCGGCGATGCCGTGCTCACCCCCTGCGGCAGGATGTGGATCTTCAGCAGGCTGCGGTAATAGTCCTCGGTTCGGATCGCGACGTCGAGAGCATCGAGCCAGTCCTCACTCCACTCCCGCAGGGTGATCTTCCCGGCGGCGGGGTCGATCCAGGTGCCGGCGCGCTCCTCGGACTCCAACGTCTCCGCGTGGTCGGTTGCACTCGTCGGCAAGGTTCGCGGTCAGACGATCGCCGCGTAATAGTGCCACTCGGGTGCGAATACACGCCCGACTCAGAACGGCCTCGCGAGCGGGTTGGTCGGCAGAAACGCTCCGGTCAGCCGATGCGCTGAGAATGATCGTCCATCCGAGTTGATCGTAGGTCTACCTGCAACAGCCCGGTTACACCGCGGATTCAGGTGAATTTCGGCAACCACCCGAGGGCGTGGTCCCGTCGTCCGATGGCGAGGAATCGAGATCATCGGGCGACGAGCGGTCCGGCGATGCTCTCGATTCCGACCGTGGCGCAGCGTTGCTCGCAGCATGGTCTTCATCGGGGACGTCCGCGGCGAGGTCGTCGTCGGTGGGATGGTCGAACTCGACGGTGATGCGTTCCGCTTCCCGGTACTGCTGAGTTGTGGCGTAGGAGCGGTAGCTGCGTCGATCGGCACTGGTGAGATCGACGTCCTCGGCGAAGGGGGTGAGCAGCGCGCGAGGCCACAGCCGCTGGGCGAGCACGACGTTGAGCTCAGAAGCCAGCACGATGACCGTCGCCTGGAGGTAGATCCAGGCCAGCAACCCGAGCACGATACCGAACAGCCCGTACACCTGCGACGAGCCACGCAGCTCGAAATTGACGTACCAGGTGCCGGCCCATTGCAAGAGTTGCCACACCACAGCGGCCATGACTGCCCCTGGAAGCACGTCACGCACCGAAAGGCCTCGTGCAGTGAGTGTTCGGAAGGCGAGCACGAACAGCCCTGTGTTCGCCGCAACCGATACTCCGACTGCGAGCACCTGGATGCCGACGCCCAGCGGCTCGCTGAGATCAGTGGCGCCGCCGGCCAACGCTGCCGACGACGTGGTCGTCAGCACCCCGATACCGAACAGGACCAGCAGCCGTAAGCTCCGCAATCGAGCTCGCAGCGGATCCGGGCGCTTGTTGACCGACACTCCCCACACCTGGTTGAGCGCGTTCTGGATCGCGACCGCCATGCCGAGCGCGCCGTAAAGGGCCACGATGATGCCGACGACCAGGCCGGCCCCAGAGCCGCGCAGCGGTCGAGCGCTGCTGGTGAGCTGGTCACCGATGATCGGGAACTGGACCAGTGCGCTGCCGATGATCTGCTGTTGCAACTCCAGGTTGTCCGGCATCAGAAACCCGAGCGCTGTAGCAAGGATCAACAGCAGCGGGAACAGCGACAGGAAGCCGTAGTGCGTGATCAAGGCTGCGAGGTACGCCCCTTGGTCATCTGTGAATTTGTAGATCACGCTCAGCGGTATCCCCAACCAACGGTGGCGGCGCTGATAGCGGTCAAGCCTTTCCCACACGCCCACCACTCCGGATACCCAACCGGCGAACGCCGGACCCACCAACAGCGAACCGATCGCTGTCCCCCGCCTCGATAGCCGTTCGGATCACGATGGCGGACCGACCCGACGATCGACAACTCCTGTGTGGGCGCAGCCACCGTCGCGACGATGCTCGCCAGCTGGAGCGCACCCGTGTTGGTCGGCGGCCGTCGTCTGCCGTACCCGAACTGGATGTCAGCCGAGGTTGCTCTTGAGCATTCGCCGCGTGGTCGGCGGGTCGATCCGACACCATGGACCATGGGAGTACATCGCCCCGGCGCCGTCGCGCCAGCAGCCACGGTCTGTTCCTACACTCGGCTCGGTGCTCATCATCTTCGGTTTCGGCAACAAGCAGAACAACCTCGGTCCCGGCGAAACACGGACCTGTCCGCGATGCCACAACACGACACAGTGGGCGAGGATGCGGGAGTTCCGCCAGTTCACACTGTTCTTCGTGCCGGTCGCCCGGTGGAACCGCCGGCAGTTCGAGATGTGCGGCGTCTGCGGCGCTACCGTCGGGCTCTGAGGCGATCAGCAGAGCCACCCCGGGCTACGAGTCCGCAGGCGACGCGCGCTCGGGAGCTGCGACAGCGGTACAGGCCCTTGACCGCGGTCCGGCGGGGTGTTGGCCGCTTCTGACACCCGCTGGCGGATCCCCCGGCGTGCTTCATCTGCATCGCCGGCCTTGCGCACCTCCGGAACCTCAGGTAGGAGCCGCATGACCGTCTCCGTGGTGATCGCCATCCTCTGTCGACGTCGTCGGCCCAGCGGGACGAGGGTGTGCGTGAGGACCGGCCAATGCGGGTAGGTGCCGGCGACCGCGGGTCGAACGGTCCGTCAGTATTGCTGCAGAAGGTACCGGTGAGCGAGAGCATGCAGTCCCACGATCATGTGGCAGTCGTGCACGATCATGAGCATTGGCACGTGACCCACATCTGCGACGAGTCGCGGCAGAGCTTCGAGCACCTCGTCTCGAAGTACAGCCACGTGCACGACCACGCTTCGGTCAGCCACGTCGACGGGAGCACACCGGCGAGGCCCCCATCCACGACCACGACGAGCCGGTCAACACCCATGGCGGGCGCAGCACGGCGGCACGGCACCGTGACGGGCGGCCGGCTCGCCTCTGCCGGCGCGCCGAGAGGGGATTCGTGACCGCGGCCCGCCGCCCGCCGCATCTGCGAGTGGTGCACGCGCGCGCCAAGATGCGGCTCGTCGCGGTTCCCGGCCTCGGCCTGTCAGTGGACTGCCCAACTCGCACGCTGCGGCTGTTGCCTTCGGCTGCCGGGTCTGCCGCGGTCGCGCTGCCCGGTTTCGGCGTGTCGGCCGAGCCCGGCGAGCCGCTCGACCCCGCCGCTTCCGCGATGAAGCTGTAGCATCTGCTCGACGAGCTGGCGGCAGGGCCCGTAGCGTTGCTGGGCCATTCGGCGAGCTGCCAGGTCGTCGCCGAGGCGGCAGCGCAGGCGCCGGAACGGGTCACCTGGTTCGGGATCATCGAACGACAGGCCATCCGCCGCGGCAGCTTCGGCTCCGTCCGCGAGCTCAACGCCAAGATCCGCGCCTTCATCACCGGCTGGAACGACCGCTGCCACCCGTTCGTCTGGACCAAGACCGCCGAACAAATCCTCGCGAACGCCAACCTCAGAAGACTTCAGATTCAAGCCACTAGGCCGTGTTTAGGAGTCAGCGTCGATGCTCTTCGTGATCCAGATCGTCGCTGGCAAGGCGCCGCCACGATCCGTCGTACCTGGCGTACCCGGTCGTGGCGGCAACGCCGCCAGCGGCGATCTGGGCGCGAAGAGCGCGATCAGGACTTTCTAAACGCGGCCTAGCAGGCAATGTCCCCGTGACCCCGTACTACAATGACAACAGGGTCAACAAGATCCACAACCCCGGGATCTCAGCCGGCGCCAACCGCGCCGTACTGACGTGAACCATCCCGAGTTCACCCAAACGGCGCAGAAATCCTGGAGCAGATCCTGACCCCATACCCTCGTACTGTTTAGGCGTGCTCCAGGTTTGCTCCAGATGTCGACCTTCGAGCTGATTTCAAGATCAACTGAAGATCGACACCGAGCAGGGCGAAGATCGCTAGCGGCGACGTTTCCACTGGTAGAAATGCTGATGGGCGGCTCCCCCGTCGAGTGGGAACCGCCCATCATGCCGTCGGGACGACAGGATTTGAACCTGCGACCCCTTGACCCCCAGTACGGTCAACGCTAAGCGCTGACCTGCGAAAACAGAGAATCCGCTGCTTGGCGCGGTGCAGTACGACACACCTCAGCGTCGTTCAGACCCACCTGGCGCAATGCCGTGCTCCACATTTGCTCCACCCAAGCCCGCGTTCCGAGCGCAGGTCGTCGCGGAGCCGTCGAGCGTCGTCGAGGTGCGCAGCGAGTGGACCACACCATGACCACGGCATGCGCGCGCTCAACCCCGAGCACACGCCGCTGGCCACACTGCCGACGGCAGCACCAATGCGGTAGTGGAGGCGGACCCGAGCCCGGCCCGGCTGGCCAGTCAGATGGTTCCTGGGCGCGTCACCGAGGTGGGCGACGCCGAGCAGGTCGCGCGTCAGGTTCGGGACCACCTCACCGTTCAGTCGACGCAGCTGATCTGCGGAACTACCCGGACCGCCACCGTCTCGTCGTTCAGCACCACCACAGTCCATTCAGAGGCACCGGACGGGTAGGACGCGGTGATCGTGATGGCAGCCCGGTTGGCCGGTTCGACCCCACCACCCACCACGAACATGCCCTCTGGGCATCGGACCGTGAGTGACTTCTGCGTCTGCGACGCGACGGTCTCGGCCGGCGGATTGGGACCGTGGGAGATCACCATCGTGTCGGCGCAGATCGCGAACGCGGAGGCGGTGATCGTCGTGGGGTTCCGGTTGATCACGCCGACACTCGGGCCGTGCCCTGCCGGATCGTGGGTGATCCCGACGGTGTGCGCGCGCACCCCAGCAGGAATGGCGAATCCTCCGCTCACCGCCTGCGCACGATTGGGGCAGAACTTGCCGAACGACTCACCGATTCCCGCATTCGGAGCGATCTCCTTGAACCGCGCAACAGTTCCGTGGCCGCCTGGCGCCGGTCCGCAGACCGAAACGGCCGTGAAGTTCCACCCGATCAGCGAGAAGTTCTCGACCCGGGCAGCCCATCCGGCCAGGCGACCAGCCGTCATGACGGGTTCGGAACGGATGAGCGCGAGAGCCCCGGAGCTGGCGACGCTGTTGTTGGCCGAACCACCGCCCAGCACCACCGTTCCTTCCGGACAAACCGCGACCTCGGACTCGGACACCGAGCGTGGCTGCGCCAGGCGTGGGGCGCTCCAGACGACTGTGTAGGGACCGGCCTCGACGGCAGGCGATAGAAGCAGTGTCTGCTCGGCAGTCGCAGGAGCCGTGAGCAGGGCAAGTAGTACCGCAGCGGTCCCGACGACCGTCGAGACCCGATACCGCCATCGAGACATCTTCATTTCAGCATCACAACTCCGCTTCCGACATCGAACTCGACGCGAGCGCGTCGCCCGCGCAGACGATGCCGTACCGGCATTGCACGCGCGTCTCGCGCGGCGACGCCGGACCGAGCAGTCGAGTGCGGTTCACCGACGAACCCACATGAGCACGACGCCCGACCGCGCCGATCGGGCACCCAGCCAGGCGGGTGCGATGAGCGATCCAACAAGCAGGCCGCCGAACAGCAGGACCGTCGCCAGATCACCAACCCGGCGGGCCGCCATGTGCAGCTGTCCGATTCGATCGAGCGTCACGTCGCGCGGACCGAACAACGCCCGCAGCTCGGTCAGCGAGAACGCTCGGGAGACCTGCCGGCGGAGGCGTCCAGAATCAGTCCCCTGCGATACGTTGACCAGCACCGAGGCGACCCGTGGCTCCGGCGCCTTCCACACTTTCTCGGCGATGGCGACCGATGCGGCGCTGGAACGGATCGGCTCACCACGGCTCGATCGGACCTCGAGACAGTCGACAACCAACGTCCGTAGACCGTCGACATCCCGGCGCGTCACCTCCGGCCACACGCAGCCGGCCGCTGCCAACGCGTCCGGGACGACGCGGCTGACCGCGGATCCCACAGACATGAGCATCGAGAGCCCGATGAGTGCAACAACAACGACCAGCGTCCTGCGCATGCCGGCAGTGTCGATCGACCTCGACCGTCCCCATCGGATTCGGCCGCCCGGCTGTGGACAAGTTCGCGCTTGCGAAGTCGCGAACAGGATGGACGCACGGGTGAAGCGAGATGTCAGGCTCCGCGGGACAGTCCGGCGAGCTCGGCCGCGACGGTTGCGCAACCCCACGAAAGGCTGACGCCGGCACCGCCGTGGCCGTAGTTGTGAACGACCGTTACGCCTCCAGGACCCGGCTCTGCAGCCAGCCGAACCGCGGTCCGGGTCGGCCGGAGGCCGACTCGAACTTCCAGCACCTCTGGCTGCGCGCTCACCCCAAGCGGCTGCACCGCTTTCTCAACGGCCTAGACACACCTGCGTCGTACATTCGTCTGATGACGATCAGCAGCGTCCCCGTCGACGGTTTCCGGCTCGCCTACGACCGCACCGGAAGCGGCGGCCCTCCGGTCGTCGTGCTCCACGGCTGGCCGGGTGACCGCACCGACTTCGCGGACGTCGCCGCCCGGCTGGGCGCCGTCGCGGCCGACGTGATCGCCCCCGACCTACGCGGCTTCGGCGAGTCCGACAAGCACCTGGACGTCGACGTGTCCGCGTACGGCGCGGTGGGGCAGGCGCGCAGCGTGATCGGGCTGATGGACGAGCTCGGTGTCGAACGGGCGGTGCTGGCCGGCTACGACGTCGGCAGCCGCGTCGCGCAGGCCGTGGCGCGCGAGCACCCCGACCGGGTGACGGCCCTGGTTCTGACGCCTCCGCTGCCGGGCGTCGGCCGCCGCGTGCTCGACCCTGCCGTGCAGCGCGAGTTCTGGTATCAGCCCTTCCACCAGCTCGCGCTCGCCGAGGAGCTGATGGATGGCCGGGCAGATGCGGTGCGCGCCTACCTACGGCATTTCTGGACCCACTGGTCGGGCCCCAAGTTCGAGCCCTCCGCCGAGCGGCTGGACCACCTCACGCTGCGCTACGCGGCGCCGGGCGCGTTCACGGCGTCGATTGGCTGCTACCGCGCCGGCTCCACGACCGTCGCGCTCGCGCTGACCGAGCAGCCGCCGACCGACCCCATCACCGTGCCGACAACGGTGCTCTGGCCGGAGCACGACCCGCTCTTCCCGCGGGCGTGGGGCGATCGCATCGGCGAGTGGTTCTCGCGGGCGGACCTGCAGCCGGTGGACGGCATCGGTCACTTCTGCCCCGTGGAGGCGCCCGACGCCATGGCGGACGCGATCACCCACGCGCTGGCGTGAGCGTCCTGATCGGAGCCGCTGGGGCCGGGGTCGTCTGGCTGGCCACGACGGTCGCCCTGCTCCGCCGTGGCGTGGACGTCGCCTGCTTCGAGCGGACCGGCGCGCCGATGACGGAGCGCTCGGCCGGGTCGTGGCAGATCTTCCGGCTCGCGCACGGCACACCTGAGCTGGTGCAGGCCGCGCGTGGGCCGGCCACGACTGGCGTCCGCCGACGCGGGCACGCCGCTCGCGCACGCCAGCGGGTGTGTGGTGAGTGGGGCGGGCAACCCCGACTGGGCCGCGGCGATGACGGCGGCCCGGCGCGGCGGTCAAGGTCATCGGCGCGCTCGCCGGCGGTTCCGAACCGGCCTCCCCGCCTGCCCGCACTGCCGTTGAGCGGGTGCCTCTGGGCGCCACAGTTCAGTTAAGGAACCCGTCGAACGTCGGCTCGAAACTGAAGCGGGCCGGGCGGTCAGCGTCGGGCAGCGCCGACTCTGCACGCGCCGTCATGGGCCGCAACGGCGGCGCCAAGTCGACGTCCTTCACCCCGACCTGCGACGGACCACCCGTCACCACCTCCGACGGGCCCTCGGAGGTGGCCGCATGCGCTCCGCACCCCGCCGACGGCGGCGCCGCCCATGGCCGCGCCACATCGAATACCTCGTCGCCGGTGCCCTGCTCACGGTGGTCATCGTCGACACCGCGTACATCATCGGGACCGTCCTACACGCCCCCGGCCTGCTCTGATCAGAACAGCTTGGACAGCCACATGGATCCGGTGTCGAACGTCCTCAACGTCCTGTTGACCAATCTGCGGCGAAAGCTGCTGGCCCCCTTTGATAACAACCGTTCCCCAAGCCGGATACCTTATCGGTTGATCATCACTTAATGCGTTCGAAGCCACTCCTCGATCAACGCGGTGGCCAGCCAGTGCCCTTCGGTCGACGCCATCTGTTCCGCGGACACACCGCGCCCGCCTTCGGAACGACGTCGCGGGTCCGCGCCACGCGCGAGAAGGTAGGCCGTCACGTCGACACACAACGGCTCACCTGACTGCACATGGCCGTCGATCTCGACGTCGATGGCATGATGCAGCAACGTCAATCCGTGATGCTCTTCGTGGATATCGGCCCCATGGTCCAGGAGGTCACGCAACGCGGGGAGGTCCCCCATCTCCACAGCCAGATGCACCGGTGTCATATCGGTCATGACCTGTCAGTGCCCTTCCGTCACATACACCTTGACACCGGGAAACTCCCGGTCGAACTGAGCGATGATCGAAGCACAAGAGTCGCGTACGGGGTATCTCTGTGTGCAAGTTGATCTGCCTCTACCCGTATATCCACGAAGGCGGCCCCTGTGCCGCCCGAACGATCAGCGTCGCCTGATCAGAACAATGGCGGCGGCGGGCGCCAGTTTGGATGCCGCGCACCGGCAGCCGGGGATACGGGAACGGGTACCGGCTCTGCGCTGGGCGAAGTGCCCCCTCCGCCTCGGAGAGCGTGCGCTCCTCGCCGCGATGGACGTTGCCGTCACGCATCAGTCAGTAGCCAGCGGAAACGCCGAGTTCCGTCGTCCCACCACACGAGGTCGATCACCGGGCCGTCGGCCATGCCGGCCAACGTAGCGAACGACAGCCTGTCGGACAGCGGGGCGGTTCGACGATCGAGCACCCGACCCGAGCAGGCCGCCTGCATCAGCCGATCACACCCTCACCGACCCGTTCGCCCTCGAGCAGGTATTTCGGCAGGTAGTCGGACTCGACCGAGACCTGCACACCAAGATCAACGGCTAGGCAGCTGATGGCGAGCAGCGGCCACGCGACGAAGCCGTTGAGGTTGCGGCAGCGTTGCTCGGTGGCGGTCCAGTACCGCTTGTGCAGATCGAGCGCACGCGCCAACGACTCGTTGAACTGGGCGTCCTCCCGCACGCTCAACAAGAAGAACAGCTCGATCGCAGGGTAGTGCAGCCGAAGCACCGCCTCCTCGCCGGCGAATCGCAGCACACTCGGCTCGGTTGCGCGCATCGCGTGCAGCACCGCCTGGCCGAGCTCACCGTCCTGTCTCCAGTACGTCTGAAAGGCCTTCACCCACGCGTCGACGTAGTCGTCGTACTCGGCCCCGGAAGCGTTGAGCAACTCGGTCGGCACGGCGGCGAGCGCGTTGATCCGCCGACGGTCGCGGCAGATCATGGCCAGCCACATCGCTTTCAGCCATATCTCTGCGTTCGAGTGCAGCGTCGGGCCGGTGGCCACCGCGCGGACCGTCTGATCGCGGATGTCGAACTCGACCTCGCCGGCGTGACGCTCAGCGAGGGTGAAGATGGCCAAGGCGCTCTGCATGGCGACGATGACGCTGTGCCAGGTTTCGACCGCCGCTGCGTGCGGGTCGGCCACCGTGCGGTTCGTCGCCTCCGACAGCGCGTATTTCATCGTCGACTCGAGCGCGTCGATGCTGCTCGGCACCAGCTCGATGAAGTCTGGCAGGTACTTAACTGACCGATCGACGTCGGACTCGGCGGTCCGTGGATCGATGGAATGCCTGGCAACTGTAATCACTGACTGTCGCCCCCACTGCCTTCTGGGATGTTCACCAGGACTGTTCGTGCGCCGGAGTCACGCGGGAAGGCGGTTGAAAACCGGCTTAAGCGCATCGGGCAACCGGACTCGCCCCGAGTTGCCATCTACCCCTTCGAATCGGACCGGGTGGTAGGTGCGGTCCACCCACCAGAAGATTTCAGCGGTGCATGGATCGTCGGAGCTGTCGTGCATCGACTGTGCCATTGCGTGAAACGGCAGCAGGTGGTCAAGCACCTGACGCGACGTGACTTCGTGCAGAATCACCGCGCTGAATTGCGGTATCGCAACCAGCGCGCCGTGCGGAGCGTCGCCTGGGGTGAAGCGTTCCAGCGACAGCAGGGTCGCGTTGACGTACGGGTTGCCGTCGTGTGCGATCACGCGGGTGTCTACCCCGTTCGCGGCGGGGTAGTCGCGGATGTCGAGCTCGAGTAGCTCCTCGAAGATCGTCTGCCGGATGGCGAGATCGCTGATCTCGTCGTCGGTGACGTGCCACGACGCGGTCTGGGCGCGGCTGAGGTCCGTGACTTGCCGGTCGCGGTCGGCGATGATCGCGATGTCGAAGTTCCGGTCGTAGGGCAGAACCATGGCGTCTGCCGGGATGTCCTCGCGACGTGGTCGAAGCTGGACTCGCAAGTAGCTCGGACGAACGGTGTTCTCCTCGGGCTGCGCGGGCGCGGTCATGCGAGATGCTTCCGTGCTGACATCATGATCAGGGAGGATATCCGAGCGGCTCAGCGTCTGGTCAGCCTGCCTACCGCAGCGGCGCGCTTCGCCATCTGCTCGAACCTGGGTAGTTGCGAAGGTCCGTCTCGACGGCCGAGGTGCGCGACGTGCTGTTCAACTGCGTCGCAGTGGACCACTACGAACGGCTCGGTTCGTCCCCCCAGCAGTCGAGGTGGTCGGCACACTCACCACGTCAAGCGCTGTGGCAATCAAAGCTCGGCCGTCAGCTCGACATCGCCTACCGGGCGGGGCGCCAGCCGGTTCCTCGACCTGCCCCTGACTTGCACGACCCGTTCACCCGCGACGGTCGACCCGCCACCTGCTCAGCCGAACCGATCTCCCGATCGCGCAGGTCGCGGCCAGGGTGGGGTTCACCGAGCCGCTCTACTTCTCGCGGCGCTTCCGGGCACGTCTCGCCACTGGTGGATCTGAACCCGCGACTCCTTGACCCCCAGATGCGCGAACCCTCCCCTGACCTGCGGAAACACAAATTGCTCCAGGTCACGCGGCTAGTGGGCGCCGCAGCAAAAGTTGGGAACACGGACAAGAACGTCCTCTTGTGCGCTGACTGAGCCAGGACCAGCGGACTGTCCTGGCCGTCAGGGACTTTCGAGAAAGTGCGTTCTTCCGCGTGCCCGTCCGCGCTTCCTAGCCTGAGCCGCAGGCCATGGAGACCGGAACGAAACGGAGTCGCCGTGAGGATCGAGCTGTTCAGCGACATGATCTGCCCGTTCTGCTATATCGGGAAGCGCAACCTCGACGTGGCACTCGCGTCGTTTGCACACCGCGGCGAGGTGGAAATAGTCCACCGGAGTTTTCAGCTGGACCCGTCCGCCGCCCGGGTGGCCGGAGAGACGTTGCCCGAGCGCGAGATGCGGTTCCACGGCCTGCCGCGCTCCGCCGTCGATGCCCGGCTCGCGATGGTGGCCGAGATGGCGAAGAATGCCGGGCTGGACTACCGGCTCGACCGTGCGCTGCCTGTGCACACGGTCGACGCGCACCGGCTGATGCACTTCGCCGCGGTCACGAAGCGGGCCGGCGAGCTCGCGGAGAACTTGCTGCACGCCTGCGCCGTCGAGGGCCGGTCGATCGCCGACCACGACACTCTGGTCCAGCTGGCCGTCGACGCCGGTTTGGACGCGGACGGGGCGCGGGCGGTGCTGGACTCCGCCGCCTTCCACTCCGAGGTGGAGGCCGACCTGCGCCGAGCCGTCGAACTCGGCGTGTTCGGCGTTCCCGCCGGCGTGGTCGACGGCGAGTGGCAGCTTGACCTGATGACGGCCCCGTCCAGGATCCTTCGCGCGCTGGAAGTGGCTTGGCAGGAGGTGCACGCCTGAGCGTCGGATGCCGGCGATCGGGCGGTCGTCCGTGACGGTCAGACGCCGCGCGAGCCAACCTCGGCGTGGCGCTGCCGTGCGGCGACGATGTCGACGGTGTGCACCATGATCCAATCGAGCAGCGCCTGCAGCGGGTGGTTCAGTCCGGCGCCGAGCTCGGTAAGGGCGTAGGAGACCTGCGGCGGGTTGGTCGGGTGCACAGTGCGGGTCACCAGGCCGTCCTGCACCAGCGCGCGCAGGTTCTGCGCG
This sequence comes from Pseudonocardia sp. TRM90224, assembly GCF_021245725.1. Lineage (GTDB taxonomy): Bacteria > Actinomycetota > Actinomycetes > Mycobacteriales > Pseudonocardiaceae > Pseudonocardia. Next base: position 75,827 of record NZ_JAJGSX010000037.1, read on the forward strand.
AGCACCTTCTCGCTGATGCCGTCGACCCGGTCGCGCAGCTCGTAGAACCGCATCGGGCGCACGACCAGAGCCGAGAGGATCAGGACGCCCCAGCGGCTGGCGATACGCCCCAACACCGAGCGGCCCGGACAGTCCCGGTCGAACGCGTCACCGTCGGCGGCCATGCCATCGAGCTTACTGGAACACAGCGCCTTTCTTGAAGAAAGCGCCTTCGAATGCCCTGACCTGCAAGACCCGTTCAACCCCGACGGCCGCCCAGCCACCGGCAGAGCGACCATCATGCGTCCCCACGATCGGAGATCCACTCCATGCCCACTCGCACCCTGGGCGTCCTCATGGTGGTCAGGTCCGCCCGCCGAGGTCCTCGACATACGCCTTGGCCCGCTCGACCTCAGCCTCGATGTTCGCAGGCAGGGTGCGCCGCAAGATCGGCTCGATCAGCCACCGCACCACCGGGTTGAGCTGAACCGCCATCGTCCTGGTCACCAGGGTGTTCTCGCCGACAGGTTCGCAGGCGAAGCTCGCCCTGAACTGCATGAGGCAGTTCCACAGCTTGTTCTGCGGCCGTGCGAGGAGGCCGACATCGATTCGTTCGCCCGGCGCGAGGAACCCCTACGCCACGTACTTGCACCCGAGGAACTCCTCGATGCCGACGCGGCATCCCTCCCGGCCCAGTCCGGACTGCTTGACCCCGCCGAACGGCGGGCCTTCTGCGCCACTGCCTGCCCGGCATCGGCTACCACGGACTTCATTGAATCCACGGCCCCGCTGACCGGCCCGCAATTGCATACCCAGCCGTGCCCGCTCCCTACACCTGCTTCTCGACGATCGTTGGCCAAAGCACCAGCCAACACGTTGCGCTGTCGGCTGCTGCTTGCCTGCGCTCGGATCGCTCGTGGTCAGCGTCGGGTCCGTGTCCGGATCCAGCAGTCCTGGCCCTGGGCCACCTGGCCGAAAGCCGGCACGACTGGCTCACCCGAACCGGTGCCCCAGCACTACCTGCCAGATGTGATCGCTGCTGCACTGCGCGGCGACACCGGCACCGACGCCGCCTTCGTCCCGCCCAGCAAGCACGGCACCCAGGCGCCGCTGGACGGGGCGATCACCGCGGTCCGCCCCGGGCCGGTATCTGGACTCGACCTGATGCGTCTGTTCCCTTCCGATGATGACCGTGCCGTCGTCGTTGAGCTCGCCAGAGAGGATTGGCAGATCCTCACCTCGGCCTACGCTGCAGCTGCCGCCCCGGACGCGCGCAGCGCTGACAGCCTCTGGTGGAACTGGTGCCGGATGCCGGCCGGCATCAGCGTCCACACCGAGCGCCCCACCACCGTCGCGGTCATGCCCTCGGTCGTTCGCATGCTCTCCGAGTGGCTCGATCGCGATCTCAACGCCCAACCCGCAGGGGCAGGCGCACGGGCGGCCATGACCCGCGTCCTTAGTCGAGCCCCTCGTGAGATCCCCGGGGTCGAGGCGCCTGGCGCGGACTGGGTGTGAACACCAGACGTGCCCGCGTCGCAGGCGGCGTCCAGCGGTGGCTACCCAGCTCATTTCGAAAGTCGCAGAGCAGCGTTCGCTATCGATCGATTGCAGACAGTGTTCTGTGACGTTCGAAAGGTGGCGTGGGAGTCCGGGTCAGCTGCTGTCGGAGGTGGCGGTGGCAGTCCCTGGCCCGTCGTCGACGACCAGGACGGTGCCGGCGGCGCCGTCGATGGTGATGATCTGTCCGGTGCTGATGAGCTGGGTGGCGGCGCGGACGCAGATGACGGCGGGGATGCCGTACTCGCGGGCGACGGTGGGGCCATGAGCCATGGCGGCGCCGGTTTCGGTGACGAGCCCGGCAGCGGTGAGGAACAGCGGGGTCCAACCGGGGTCAGTGGTGGGCGCGACGAGGATCTCGCCGGGTTCGACGTGGGCGTCGGCCGGGTCGAGGATCACGCGTGCGGGACCGGTCGCAACGCCGGGAGCGGCGGCCATGCCGGTCAGTGCCCCCTCCGGTGCGGGGGCGGTGGGCGCTACGGCTTCGGGAATGGTGCCGTCGGAGAGCAACAGCCCGGGGATGGTGCGGCGGCGCAGCTCGCGCTTGTGATCGCGGCGGCGCGTCGCGACGTGGTCGCGCAGATCGGCGCCATCGGCTGCGCGGTGTGCTTCGCTGATGTCGAGAAACATGATGTCGTCGGGCCGGTCGAGCAGGCCGCGGTGGTGCAGGTCGGCGCCGGCGGCGAGGAGCTCGACGCGCATGCGGGCGAACGCGTGGAGCCAGGCGAACTTGGGTAGCTCACGCAGCCCGGCCAGTGCTCGGGAGCGGCGCAGCAGGAACCCGGCCAGGGCAGCGCGCACGGGCCGGGTCTCGCGGGCTCGCCGCACCAGGTCGTCGATCTTGGCGGCGGCGTCGGTAGCGGCATCAGCGAAGCGACGGTCCGGGGCCTGGTCGGGATCGGTGAGGCGCATGTAGCCGGCGAGGGCGGCGAAGACCGAGGTGGGATCTTCGGCCCAGCGCGGCACGCCGACGTCGATCTCTGCGGCGCTGCGGTGGCCGTAGCTGCGCAGAAACGCGGCCAGCCCGATCTCGGGCAGGTCACCGTCGAGGAACTGTCGGGCGAGGTCGGCGGGCGAGGTGTAGGCCAGCAGGTCGCGGTGCTGCCCGGCGCCGGCGGCGATCTGCCAAAGGTCGAGGTCCATGCGAGTGGTGACGTTGTAGGGCATCCCGCGCAGGGTCTCGTCAACCTCGCTGGGGGTGGCGATCCCGGCAAGCAGCCCGGTGGCGGCGGACTTGGCGATCAGCGCCCCATAGAGGGGCGGCAGCATCGCCATCATGCTGGTCAGCATCGCCCCGCCCTGCGCGTCCACCGCAGCCTGCAGGTGCTGGCGGGCTGATCGCGGGACCGATGACGTGGCCTGGGCGTGGCGGCGGATGGCAGCTGCGGCCTGCAGCGCTGTCCGCCGCGCTGCCGCGGGTGTGATGAGTGCGCGTACGACACCGGCCAGGATGGCGGGCGCGAGCCTCAGCGCTACACCGGCGGCGGTGCGTAGCCGGAACGGTAGGCGGGTGTTCGGGGCGAACCGCGGGTCGTCGAGGACCAGGTTCAGGGCGGCGACCACGCGGGGTCCGTAGATCCGCATGGCGGTTGGGAGCTGGCGGCGGTAGATGCTGCTGCGGACGAACGGGGTCAGGTCCAGATACATGCGGCCGGCCGCGTCGACGATCAGGCTGTCGTCCTGCCGGTCTGCGCCGATCTGGTGGGTGTCGATCCCGACGGACGCGAACCACTGGGCGGTCGCGATCCGCATCGCCGACATGCCCATCGGGGTGAACGGGCGGAGCATGCCCTGCATGTGGCCGGCTTCGAAGTAGACCCGCGGCTCGGGTCCGGCGGTGGCTGGTAGCGGGAACAGCGTGGTGATCGGTCGGGCTTGCAGCAGCCACAGGCCGCCCGCGCGGTCGAAGGCCCATTCGATGTCCTGGGGCGACCCGGCGGCGCGCGCGATCCGTTCACCGGCTGCGCGGAGCTGGTCGAGCTGCGTGGTATCGAGGCATCCCCCGCCTGCGGGTCGTCGGGTCGCGCTGATGACGTAGTGGGCGGCAGGCACGCTGCCATCGACCACGACGTCGCCGAGCCCGGCAACGGCGTCGACGACCATCTCCGTGCGGGTGCCGGTGATCGGGTTCGCGGTGAACAACACTCCGGCCGACTGGGGTTCGATCATGGCCTGCACCACGACCGCCATGTGGGCTTGGTCGTCGGCCAGACCGGCCGCAGCCCGGTAGGCGATCGCGCGGGGGCTCGACAGCGACGCCCAGCAGCGCCTCACCGCTTCGAGCAGTGCGTCGGTTCCCTCGACGTCGAGCACTGTCTCGTGCTGCCCGGCGAAGCTGGCCTGGGGGAGGTCTTCGGCGGTGGCGCTGGACCGCACCGCCACCGGGCCGGCCCCGAGCCGGTCGTAGGCGCGCAGGATCTCCTCGCGCAGCAGTGGCGAGATTGGGCTCGGGTGGGCAGCCGTAGTCTCGTGCGCGGTGGTGGTGATGCAGAACCCGGCCGGCACCTGCTCTCCGGCTGCGATCAGCCTGGCGAGGCCGGCGGCCTTGCCGCCGACCAGCTCGATCCCGTGCCCGCTCAGCTCGGCGAGATCGAGCACGGGCCCGGGCTGCGCGGATGTTCGGTGTGGGTGCGTGGCAGCCGGCTGGGCAGGGGTGTCGTGCATGGCGGCGCTCCGATCAGGGCAATCCAATAGGACGCCGACCAGACTTCCCGGCACACCAAGAACGGACGGTACTCCGCGCTGGGCCGGAGTCAACGCCGTCGGTTGCGCGGCCGATGCCGACCAGGACGATCCCGGGGACGCCGGCGCTGACGCCAGCGGACTTGACCCAGCGCAGGCTGATCTTGCTTACGGTTTCGCGATGGAGCTGCGCGGCGAACATCCCCGTGTCGGGCATGCTCGTGCGAGCCGTCTCGATACTCGCGAAGCGCGTTCTCACTGAGTAACGCTCCCAACGATGGGCGATCACCGAGCCGTTCCAGCAGCCACCAGCAGCCGCACCACGCGCAGCTCGGCGGGTGTCGGGGGGCTCGCCCATCCGGTCGCCGACCTGTGGCGGGCCCGCCCATCCTGGCCGACCGTGGGCAGGAACCTGCGCGAGGTCACGTGCTCCCACCACATCCACGAAAGCTCCCGGAAACGGTTCCACCCGCTCGTGGAAAGTGCTCATGAGGTGAGCACTTCACCCGCGATGCTGAATGGGTTCACGCGGCGAGATGCCGCCACCAGTCACAGGGAGTTGCAGTCATGGCGAGGGTTGTGTGGTTCGACATTCCGGTTGCCGACATGGACCGTGCCATCGCGTTCTACCGAGCGCTCACCGGGCAGGAGCTGACCCGTCTCCCGGTCGGGGAAGGCAAGGAGACCGCACTGTTTCCGACCGAGGACGGTGGCTCAGCCGGATGCCTGTTCGCCGCACCGGAGGACGAGCCCTCCCTCTTCGGGTCGCGCGTCTACTTCGACGCCGGCCCGAGGCTCGACGACTGGTTGTCCCGGGTGGGGCCCGCCGGCGGACGCATCCTGGTCGACAAGACACCGATCGGGAACAACGGCTACTACGCCTACATCGAAGACAGCGAAGGCAACCGGGTGGGCCTCAACGCGGCCACTTGAGATGCACAACCTTGCCCTGGCCCGACCTGAGGCTGCGAGCGAGCACGCCCACCGGTCCGGACACCGGTGGGGCGTGCTGGTCCCGGTAGGAGTCAGCCGCGCTCGCCTCACGCCACCGCGTCGATGAGTCGACCGAGCCGCTCGAGGTGCGGCCCGCGCTCGCCGGGCGGGTCCCAGAAGATCTCCGTGACACCGAGGCGTTCCAGCCGCGGGACGGCCTCGGTCACCTGGTCGACGGTGCCGGCGGGGGACGGCCCGTCCGGGTCGGGCGCATCGGCGAAGCCGCCGTTCACCCGCAACACGACGCGCTGCTCCGCCGGATCGCGGCCGGCCTCCTCGGAGGCCGTCCGGAACGCCGCCACCGCACCCTCGAGCGCCTCCCAGCCGAAGAAGATCGGGTTCAGGCCGAGGCCATGGCGTGCAGCCCTGGCGATACCGCCGGGTGAGACGGCGCCCGCGAGGACCGGCACACCGGCCGGGTTCGCCGGCTTCGGACCGACGTAGGACTCGGGGACGGAGTAGAACTCGCCGGAGTACGACACGGGGTCCGGACCCCACACCGCGCGCATCGCCTCGACCAGCTCGCTGAACCGGGCACCGCGGCCCGCCATCGGCACGCCGGCCGTGTCGAACTCCTGCTGCATCCAGCCTTGTCCGAGCCCGAGCACCGCCCGTCCGCCGCTGAGCTGGTCGACGGTCGCGACGCTGCGGGCCAACGCCACCGGGTTGTGCAGCGGCGCGACGAGCACGCTCGTGCCGAGCGAGATGGTGGTCGTGCGCGCAGCGACGAACGCCAGCACCTCCAGCGGCGAGTACACCGATCGGTATGCCTCGGGCAGCTCCATCTCGTAGCCGCTGTTCATGACCTTCGCGGTCGGAGCCAGCAGCCGCTCGAAGGTCCAGACCGAATGGGCGCCGACCCGCTCGGCCGCCTCAGCAACGGACGCGATCTCAGCGGGCCCGGCACCAGCACCTGTGGTGGGGAGCGTGATTCCGAATCTCATACGCCAGAAGCTACCCACTGTCACCCCTACCCGAATGCGCACCGACCGAAGCCTCCCGATACGTGACATGGCGCAGCGTGGTGGTCGACCCGCACACCAGGTCAGCGCTGAAGATCGGCGACGACCACGTCCGCGATGTGATCCACGCGTTCAACGAGCGGGGTTCGACGCGCTGGACCCAAAACCGAGTGAGGGACGCCGGAAGCGGATCGGTGAGCAACTCCGTGCCCGGATGGGCACCATCGCCCGGACGACCCCCGCTGAATGAGGTATCACCGCGTTCCCAACCGGGTCGCTGGCCAAACTGCGCGAGCGTGGCGCGAGCTCCTTGTCCAGGAGTCAAGGTGTCACAGTGGGCCATCCGGGACACCAGCCAATCTCTCGCCCATCGGCTCTCACCGCAGCCGTGCCGCGGGTCAGTCGCCGGCGTCGCGCCAGCGCAATCTGAGGTGTTGCGCTGATTCGGCGTCCAACACCCAGAGCTCAGCCCGTCCCCGAGACGACGGGTCCGAGATGACGGGCGACGCGACGATCACCTAGTGCCGGGAACCGGGATCTTGTGGACATCGGCCTCTCCTGGGCGCCGGACATTGCCGCTGGCTTTCGACCGGTTGGCAGTGGCCATGCCGACAGTGTGATGGACCGAATGCTCCCGCAACGCCGCATGGACCAACCCGGCGAACGTGTGTGGCCACCGTGCTATCCGGCGCGCTGCGGGTCCGGGAGGATCGTCGTCGGGTCGAGTGGCCACGTGCTCGCGCTGAGGCTGATCCGGTCCCAGTACGGGAACCCGCCCCCGTCCGGGACCGGCTCCCGGACGAAGCATCGGTGCAGCAGCAGCTCCCTGCGCTGGTCGAGGGTGCCCTCCTCGATCTCGCCCGGCGCGGGAACGTGCTGATCGTCGATGTATTGCTTCGCGTTCCAGTTCAGATGGAAGCCGTCGTCGTCGCAGTAGAAGAGGTCGAGCACGGCGCGCCATTGTGAGTTCGAGCCCCAGTCGTAGGACAGATCCCAACACCTGCGGATACCGCGTGTGTAGGTGAAGAACAACGTCGACGTCGTGGCCACCACGGCGTCGACCAGCTGCGCCGGGGCCCGAACGTGCACACCCGCCCGGCTGAACAGCAGGTCACCCGAAGAAGAACCCGGGCCAGAGCACATCCTGCAGCACGACCGCGTCGAGCGGGTCATCCGTCGTCACCGCGAAGATCTCGTGGTGGAACAGCGAGAACGCCGATTCGTGGGTGAACGGGTGGAGTCCCACCTGTGAAGAACCATTCGTGGGACGCGAGTTCCGCACGATCCACGTCACGTCCACCGGTCTGGCCGAGTCCAGAGGATCCGCAGGGCACCCGCGCGCGATGAGGAGGTCGCTGACTCGGCTCAAGGCATACAGCGCGTACAGGGACTCGACCAGCTGCCTCTCGGTCTCCCCGGTCACGCGGTTGGCTTTGGAGGGCTCCACCAGCACCGTTTGTAGGTCAGTGCTGACACCTCCCGGACCAGGAGGGCACCCTAGTGTTGGTGGGAGTTGACACCACCCTGGCGGGCGCGCAAGCGGAGCGAGTCCGAGCAGGTTGAGCGGAGGTGGGCGTATGTCGGCGACGAAGCTCCTGGTACTCGGAATCGTGCACCTCTCCGGCGGCGCGCATGGCTACCAAGTGCGGTCCGAACTGCAGAGCTGGGGTGCGGAGATTTGGGCCAAGATCAAGCCCGGCTCGATTTATCACGCGCTGAAAAAGGCGGCGGCTGATGGCCTCCTCACCGAACACGCCGAGCCGGGCAACTCCGGGCCGGAGCGCGTTTTGTACCGCGCGACAGCTCGGGGACGTGACGAGATAGTCGAGCTGGTCCGCGACGGTCTGCGGCGCACCCATGACCCCACCATGCTCGACGCGGCCATCGCCATGTTGCCCATGCTGACCAGGACAGATGCCATCGCGCACGTTAACGAGCGGGTCGCGCGCCTGGAAGCGGAGCTCGTAGAGCAGGCCAAGGGGTGGGAGAACCGGAACCCCGACATTCCCGAACACGTCCGCGATCAGGCCGAACTGTGGGCGGGACACACACGCACCGAACTGGAGTGGGCGAAGAACCTGAGCAAACGACTGTCTGAGGGCGCCTACACCATGGCCGATGATCCGGGTTCGTGGCGAACGGTCCACGATCCCCTCAAGATGCGCTTCTAATCAACCTTGACTAGACATTCCTCCCCGTGTACTCTCTGCCAAGTAGTCAAGTTTGACTAGCTCGACCATCCGTTTGCACCACCGAGAGAAGGACTCGAACCATGGGAAAGCTCGCGATCGAGACGAGAGGGTTGAAGAAGAGCTTCGGCAAGACCCACGCGGTCGCCGGTGTGGATCTGGCCGTGAGCGCCGGTGGCGTGTACGGCGTGCTCGGCCCGAACGGGGCGGGCAAGACCACCACGATCCGCATGCTCGCCACGCTCCTGCGCCCCGACGCCGGAGAGGCGCAAGTGCTCGGCTACGACGTCGTGCGTGATGCGCGTTCGGTACGGACCCGGGTGAGCCTCACCGGGCAGTTCGCGTCGATCGATGAGGACCTCACCGGGGTGGAGAACCTGTTGCTGCTCGCCAGGCTGCTCGGCTACTCACGCCGCCGAGGCAGGGAGCGGGCGACCGACCTGCTCGACGCGTTCGGCCTTGCCGAGGCGGCCGACCGGCAGGTGAAGAAGTACTCCGGCGGGATGCGCAGGCGCATCGACATCGCAGCGAGCCTGGTCGTCACCCCCGAACTGATCTTCCTCGACGAGCCCACGACCGGGCTCGACCCGCGCAGCAGGAACCAGGTGTGGGAGATCGTCAGGGGTTTGGTCGCCGAAGGCACGACCGTGTTGTTGACCACGCAGTACCTCGACGAGGCCGACCAGCTGGCCGACCGCATCGCGGTGATCGACCACGGGAAGGTCATCGCCGAGGGCTCCAGCGGCCAACTCAAGGCATCGGTCGGCGCCGGCTCGCTGCACGTACGCCTCCGTAATCCCGAGCAGCGGGCCGAGGCCGAGCGGGTCCTCGCCGCCGCTCTCGACGTGCCGGCCGAGCCGTCCGCCGACCCGGCCGCGCTGTCCGCGCGGATCTCCGACCCCGAGCGGGTCGCCCGCGCCCTGGCCGAGCTATCCCGCGGCGGCATCGACGTCACCGAGTTCGCGCTCGGTCAGCCGAGCCTGGACGAGGTGTTCCTCACCCTGACCGGACACCCGTCCGAGGAGACACCCAAGGAGGATGCCGCATGAATGCCACGTCCACAGAGCAGGCGTCGCCGCCGGTCACCGAGGACGCGCTGCGCCGTGTGCTCTTGGCCGGTGAGCGCCCGCCCCGACCCGGCCCGGTGAGCACCTCATTGACATTCGGCTGGCGCGCCCTCCTGAAGATCAAACACGTCCCAGAGCAACTCGTCGACGTGACCATGTTCCCGATCATGTTCACGCTGATGTTCACCTACCTGTTCGGTGGCGCGCTCGCCGGGTCGACGCAGGAATACCTGCAGTTCCTATTGCCGGGCATCCTGGTGCAGGCGAACGTCATGATCACCATGAACACAGGCATCACGCTGAACACCGACATTCAGAAAGGCGTTTTCGACAGGTTCAGATCGCTCCCGGTGTGGCGACCGTCCCCGCTGGTCGGCGCCCTGCTCGGCGATCTGGTGCGCTACTCGACCGGGTCGGCGATCGTCATCATGCTCGGCCTGGTCCTAGGATTCCGGCCGGAGGGTGGCGCCGTCGGCGTGGTGCTGTCGGTCGCGCTGCTGCTGGCGTTCTCGTTCTGCCTGTCGTGGCTGTGGACGATGCTCAGCCTGATCCTGCGCACGCCGAACTCGGTGGCAGGAGTCAGCATGATGGTGATGTTCCCACTGACGTTCGTGAGCAACATCTTCGTGGACCCGAAGACGATGCCCGGGTGGATGCAGGCGATCATCGAGGTCAACCCGATCACCCACCTCGCGACCATGGTACGCGGCCTGATGCACGGCTCGGTGCCCGCCGGGGAAATCGGCTTTGTGCTCGTCTCGTCCGTACTTCTCGTCGCGGTCTTCGGTCCCATCACCATGGTCCTCTACCGCAACAAGAAGTAGATCCCGCTACCGCGAGCTTGGTCGACATCAACTCCGACAACCCGACCCACTCGGCCAACGCCATCACCGGTACCAGGCCCGGACACGACAAGGAGAGACGCATGAGCACCATCCCCAAGAACAACTCGGAAACCGTTGCGCACACGCCCGGGCGGGCGAGCAGCATCGGGGTCTGGATTCTGCAAGTCGTGCTGGCGGCGATAATCGGCGGCGGCGGAATCTCGAAGCTCGCCGGCGACCCGGTCATGGTGGACATGTTCGCCGACATCGGGGCTGGCCAGTGGCTCCGGTACCTGGTCGGAGCGCTGGAGGTCGCGGGAGGGGTTGGACTTCTGATCCCGGCTCTGGCGGGCCTGGCCAGTCTCGGGTTGGCGGCATTGCTGACCGGTGCTGTCATCACCGATCAGTTCGTGCTCGAGCAGAGCCCTTGGCTGCCGCTCGCCTTTCTCGTCGTGGCGGCCGTGATCGCAAGGGCGCGGTGGTCGCGCACCGAGGCCGTCGTCGGCACGCTGCTCAGGCGCTGAGACAAACCTCTCGAACGGAGATGTGAGATGAACGAGATGGCCTTTCGCGTGACATCAAACGATGGCACCACCATCGCCTACGACCGGAAGGGAAGCGGCCCGGCTGTCGTCCTGGTAGGCGGCGGACTGGACGACGGAGCCGAGAACGCTCCCTTGGTACCTGCTCTCGCCGAGCACTTCACGGTTTACAACTATGCCCGTCGGGGACGCGGCGCGAGCGGCTTCACCGAGCCCTACGCCGTGGAAAGGGAGATCGAGGACCTGGATGCGTTGATCGCGGAGGCGGGCGGCTCGGCACACCTGTTCGGGGCGTCCTCTGGTGGCGCGCTGGCGCTGGAAGCCGCCGCGGCCGGGTCAGCCATCGACACGATCGCCGTGTGGGAGGTGCCCTACGCGGTCGGGGACGACATACGCCCGCGATTCGAGGAGTACATCGCGGACACCCGACGCGCCTTCGACGCCGGGCGAGACGAGGAGGTTCTCGAACTGTTCATGCGCCTGTCCGGCGCTTCCGACGACAACATCGCGGCCAGGAAAGCGGCAGGCAAGCAGACGTCGCATTGGGCGGATTCGGTCGCCCTCGCGCCCACGCTGGTCCACGACAGCGTCTTCCACAACCGCTACCAATTGCCGACCGATCGACTGGCAACGGTCACCCAACCGGTCCTGGTCACCACCGGAGGACCGATCACGGTCCCCTACATGGCAGGCCTGCCCTCGGACTTCTTCGACCGCGCAGCCGACGAGCTCGCAGACCTACTACCCCACGCTCAACGGGAGACCCTCGACGGGCCGGATCACGTCGTCGACCCACAGACCATCGGCCCACTGTTGCTACGGTTCTTCAGCAGCGAACGCTGAGGGGCCCGCGAGGTGGTGCGGGAAGACCGATTAGGCACCGCGCAAGCAGATCTTCGTCGCGCCAGGGACACGGGGCGGACAGGTGGTGTCGAGGTTGATGTCGTCGGCGGCATCACAGGCCTGATGCTGGGCGTGCTCGTCACCACGCAAGGCCGGGCCGTCGTACTGACCTGGGCTTCAGTGGGACTCGACCTGGCCTACTCGCGGCTCATCGGCTCCGTCGTCGGTCGTACCCCGCACTCCGGGCCGCCTCAGTACCGCCCACCGAACCCCTGCGCAGCACATGACCAGGCACCTCGGCAGGGCCGGTGATTCCGGGCTGTGGTCGCATGTGGTCACCGTTCCCGGGCGGTGGCCCGGTGCCGAAGGTCGTGCCCACGTGCTCACGTCAGGAGTGCCACCGATGACGCAGCCGCGTTCCCGGGTCGACCTGTACGCGGCGATCCGACGGGAAGCCCGATCTGGGATGTCCAACCGCGCGCTGCAGTGCAAGCACGGCGTCGGCTTCCGAACCGTGACAGCGGCGCTGGAATCTGTATGGCCGAAGGAGAGAAAGCAACCGCCCAAACGCGGCTCACGGCTTGACGCGTGCCGAGTGGTGATCGACGACTGGCTGCGCTCGGACCTCGACGCGCCGCGGAAGCAGCGACACACGGCGAAGCGGATCTTCGATCGACTGCTTGACGAACATGACGGGGCCGGGCTGGTGTCGTACTGGATGGTCCGCGAGTACGTCGCCACCCGACGCCGTGAGATTCGCGTCGAGGTCGGACGGGAACCTGCCAACGCGTACATCCCGCAAGAGCACCTCCCGGGCCGCGAGGCCGAGGTTGACTTCGGCGACGTCGCCATCCGCCTGCGCGGCGAGCTCGTAACCTGCGCGCTGTTCAGCCTTCGGCCCTCCTACTCGGGCAAGGCCGTGCACAGGGTCAGTGCCTCGGCTGGGCAGGAAGCCTTCTTCGAGGGTCACGTCCACGCCTTCAACGTGCTCGGCGGGGTGCCGACCGGGAAGATCCGCTACGACAACCTCAAGGCCGCCGTCGCGAGCGTGATCGGGTTCTCTCGCCAGCGGGTCGAGGCCGACAGGTGGACCGCCGTCCGTTCCCACTACGGCATCGAAGCCTTCTATTGCCAGCCCGGAATCCAAGGTGCGCACGAGAAGGGCGGCGTCGAGGGGCAGATCGGCTGGTTCCGACGCAACCACCTCGTCCCTATCCCCGAGGTCGACTTCCTCGCCGAGCTCAACGCTATGGTCGACGCCTGGGACGAAGCCGACGATGCCCGGCGGATCGGGTCCCGCGCCCGCACGGTCGGGGAACACTTCGCCACCGAGCAGCCACTCCTCGCGCCCCTTCCGACCGAGCCGTTCGAGACCGGCCGCTACTCGGTGGTGTGTCGCCACCGGTCCAGCTGGAAGCAGACATCAGCGTCGACCTCGACCACGACCGCTGGTTCCGTCTGCGTGTAAAGCACGGGCTCAGGCGGGAGCTGCCCGAACTTGCTCGATGAGATCTGTTCAGGCCACGGGTGCGCCCCATGCGGCGGCCGCAGCAGTGCGCCGATCTCGCGTCGCGCAGGCAAGGTCAGCGGCGTTGTTCGGCCCGCGACACGGAGTCGGCCGTGCTCGTCGAGGCGGCCGAGGACCAGTGCGTCCGGGGCATGAAGCGGGCCGATCACACCGCCGACGACGGCCTCCGCCGTGGTCCGTGTGCGGACCTTCGCCCAATGCGACCGGCCTGGCCGATAGGCGCGGTTGCGGTCCTTTATTACTACGCCTTCGATGCCGGCATCGGCGTGCTCACGCATCCAGGCCTCAGTACCAGCGAGCTCGCGAGTTGCCGGCATGAGCGCCAGCGGTGCGGCCGCGTCTTCGAGCAGTTGACGCAGGAGCTTGCGCCGCTTCCGGTACGGCTCGCCACGCAGGTCAACGCCCTCCACGGCGAGCACATCGAACACGACGAAGGTTGCCGCCGGCAGCTGACCGCGCCGAGCTGCGTGCGAGGCGGCGGGGTGGATCCGCCGCTGCAGGGCGGCGAAGTCGAGCCGACCATCGCGCCACACCACCAGCTCACCGTCCAAAACGATCCCGCCAGGCACCTGAGCGTGCAGCGCCTCGACGATCTCCGGGAAGTAGCGGGTGAGCGGCTTCTGCTGGCGCGACTGCAGCTGAACGACACGGTTCAGCCGCCGGAACGCGACACACCGGCAAGTTGGCTGAACTTGCCCCGCGGCACGTACGGGTCAGGCCCTGGGCCGGTAGGTGAGCAGTACGTTGCCGCTCTCGAAGGGCCGCACGGCGACCAGCTGCATCTCGACGCGGCCTGCGGTGGGGAAGACGCGCAGCCCGCCGCCGAGGATGGTGGGGCTGATCATCAGCCGCAGCTCGTCGACCAATCCGGCTCGAAGCAGCGCCCCGACCGCGGTGGAGCTGCCGAGCACCATGGCCGCGGTGTTGGCGTTGTCCTTCCAGGCACTCAGCTCGTCGATCGACATGAGCGGTACCGGAAGGCCGTCCCACGTGGTCGCGGTGGCGGACGTGGACAGCACGATCTTGCCCAGCTTGTTCATGCGGGCGGCGATCTGGGGATCGAACTCGGCGCCCTGCGGGCCGGTCCAGTACCGCTCGATCCCGTCGAAGGTGGTGCGACCCATCACCAGTGTGTCCACCTCGTCGAGCTGGTCCTTCGACAAGTCGGCGAACTCGGGCCCGAACGTCTGCCACTCGGCGCTGCGCTGCTCGTCGGTGTGGTAACCGTCCGCGCTGATGACCATGAACGCGATGAGTTTCGTCATGGGGACAGCCTCACCGCGCGACGGCGCCCCGACCAGCGCATCCTCTGCAACGTGGCTGTGCGCGATCTGCAACGGGCATGATCTGCCCGGTGAGTACCCCGAACGGGTTGGAGCTCCACCACCTGCGAGCGTTCGTCGCGGTCGCACGCCAGCGGCACTTCGGCCGTGCTGCAGAGCAACTGCACGTCTCCGCGTCGACCCTGTCGCGCAGCGTGTCGGCGTTGGAGCGGATGCTCGGCTGCGTGCTGCTGCGGCGCACCCCACCGCGGGTCGTGCTCACCATGGCCGGTGAGGCCTTGCTGGCAGCAGCGCCGGCCGCGCTCGACGCCGTCGACGACGCGGTGGCGGCCACCCGCTCCGTCGGTGGCGAGCTCGCCGCCCGGATCGCCCGCCTGGGCGCGCCGTTCGAATCGCTGACCTGCGCCGACGTCGAACCGCTCCGGGTCGCCGCCGAGCGGCACTACGCGCTGCTGCCAATCCCGGATGAGGTCACCTTCCGTCCGGTGATCGCGCACGGAGTGCCGGGCCTGATGGCCGAGCCGGAACGACCGGCGCCCGGAACACTGCTGCTGCTGCACGGGGGCGCCTACGTCAACGGCTCGGCCTACGGGTTCCGCTCGCTGGCCGGCGCGCTGGCCACCGCGACCGGCCGATCGGTGCTCACACCGGACTATCGGCTCGCTCCCGAGCACCCGTTCCCGGCAGCTGTCGACGACGCGCACGCCGCGCACGCGTGGGCTACGGGCCACGGTCCGGTCGTCCTGGTCGGGGAGACCACCGGTGCCGGTCTTGCGCTCTCGCTGCTGCACCGGCTGCGTGCTCGCGGCGAACCGCTGCCGATCGGGGCGGTGCTCGCCACTCCGTGGATCGACCCGAGCCTCGCCGCGGACCTGCCTGCCCGTCCAGCACCCAGCGGCACCCCGCACGGCGTCGCGCTGGGTGTGTCCCGGTACCTCGACGGGGTACCGGTCGACGACGCCCGCATCGATCCCTTCCACGACGACCTGCACGGCACCCCGCCACTGCTCGTCCAGATCGCCGGCCTGGAACTGCGCACCGCCGAAGGCGAACGACTGGCCGCCCGCGCCCGCGCGCACGCAGTACCCGTCACCGTCGAGACCTACCCCGTGGCCGCCCCCTCGTTCCACCTCTACTGGTCGTTCCTGCCCGAGGCAGCCGAAGCACTCCAAGGAATCGCACACTTCACGGACAACCTGATCAACAAACTCGGCTCAACCGACCAGACACAAGCCATGGCCGAGTTCAGTTAAGGAACCCGTCGAACTTCGGCTCGAAACTGAAGCGGGCCACGCGGTCAGCGTCGGGCAGCGCCGGCTCTGCACGCGCCGTCATGGGCCGCAACGGCGGCTCCAAGTCGACGAGAGCAGTGTCCTTCACACCGCAACGCTAAGCAGGTCACAGAGCGCTGACCTACGACGGACCGCCCGTCACCATCTCTGACGGGCCTTCGGAGGTGGCCGCATGCGCTCCGCGCCCCGCCGTCGACGGCGCCGTCCATGGTCCCGCCACGTCGAGTATCTCGTCGCCGGCGCACTGCTCACGGTGGTCCTCGTCGACACCGCGTACATCATCGGGACCGTACATAGCGCAGATGCGGGCGTACCCGATCTTGAGCGTCACCGGCACAGCGTGCCGGTCAACCCCCGTCATCGGAACTGTTCACCGACCACCCTTAGGGCACTCTCCGAACTGTTGTTCACGGTGGCGGGCCGGCGGGCGTGCCGGTGGGTTCCTCAGCTGGGGCGGCGGTGGCGCGGTCGTAGAGCTGGCCCACGCGCGTGAGGTCCGTCCGGTGCAGCTGCCCGTGCGGGGTCGAGACGACGACACCGACCCAGCAGACGCGAGGCTCGGACGCCGCGACCTCGAGGGCTACCGGGTGCTGGCACTCGAACAGGTCCGGACGCCGACCGGGGAGGTCGGCGAGCGGCAGGCCGGCGTCGGGCCGGCCGCGCTGCCACAGGACCTGCGCCCCTACCGACGCCCACGCGTTCACGGCGCCTAGCTCGACCCGGTCGACGTCCCGGCCAGGAGGTGCGGCGAGCACGGCGACCAAGGCGTCCGCCAGGGGCTGACCGCTCACAGCAGCGTGGGTCATGAAACTGGCCACCCGCTCGGCGGCGGCAGCGGCCTCGGCGGCGTCCTCGAGCAGCCACCGGGCCCCGGCGAACCCCTGCCTGGGCCACAGCACCTCGATCGCGACATCCCGGCGACCCGCAGCCACCGCTCGCGCCACCAGATCCGGCGCCCCACGCGCGTCCTTCCCGTCGGCCACCAGAGCGACCTCCCACGCACTGTCCGCGGCCACCTGCAGCACCGGCTGACCGGACACGCGCACCTCGGCGTCCACGCTCAGCCACCAGCCGCCGTCAACCACGTCGCCATGCTCGCACAGCCGGCCTGAAGGGCCGCCCGGTAGATGACCAGCCGCGGGGTGACGCGTACGCGTCCACACCGCACACGATGGTCAACCTCGGCGGCGCCGGCCCCGTCGGATACCAGACGGACATCTTCCCCGGCCGCCACGAGGCCGGCGAGCCGATCGGGTGCTCGACCGCAGCCAGGACCACGCCATCGTCGCCGCGATCGGCGTCACCGTCATCGAGAAAATCACCGTCGTCCTCCAGCCCGCACCTGGGCCGGCCGGCGGCGGCCCGGGTATCGGGGTGACCACCAGTCGCCCCGCGAGCGTCGAGCACACGAGCCAGGGCAGGAGACGTCAGAGCTCTCTGCCAGGGCGCTCGGAGCGGGCCCAGCGAGGCCCGCCCCGAGCGCGCGGTCAGCTCGCTGCAACGCCCTGAGACAGGACACGCTCCAGGTTGGCAAGCTCGTTCTCCCGGCCCTGCACGAGCCGGCCGGTCCACACGTCGTCGTGCAGCGGCTCCACCTCCATCACGACCTCGGTGCCCTTGGTGGTGGCGGTCAGGGTGACGACGGTGAGGAACTCGTAGGGCTCGTGATCGGGGACGAAGTCGACGAGGGAGGTGTAGGCCAACCGGCCGGTCGGGGTGACCTCGGTGAAGGTCTTGCGGGAGACGGTTGCGAGCGGCATCCCGGCGGATTCCATGAAGGCGATCTGCTCGGCGCCGGTGGCAGTCATCGTGTAGACGAGCTCGCCGCCGGGGCGCAGGTCGAGTTCCTCGACGGTGACGGCGAAGCCGTCCGGTGCCCACCAGGTCTGGATGCCGTCGGGGGTGGTCCACTGCCGCCAGACGTGCTCAGGCGTGGCAGGCACGGTGCGGCGCAGGGTGGTCGTGGTCATAGCGGTGCTCCTCGGGGGTTGTCGGATCATGTGCAGGACGGATGGCCCGCTGCGGGGGTCGCAGCGCAGACCGGTGGGACGGAAGCCGTGCCGGGTGTAGACCCGGCGCGCCCGGTGGTTGGCCTCGAGGACCGTCAGTTCAGTGCGCGATCCGCACCGACCTCGGCCACCACGGCCGCGTGCAGTGCGGCGCCGATCCCGCGGCGTTCTGGCTGGTTGTGGTGCTGGTGGAAGCCTGCTGCGACGGGGGGTGAGATCCATCGGCCAGGTGGCGGAGATCCGGCGCGGGGCTGGCAGACCTGCCGGCGCCATGACCGCCGAGTCGCATCCGACGAAACCTGCCCTTGCGAGTGCGGGGGACGTAGGGGCGCCGGACCTCGACCAGCCGGTTGGGTCGGGTGGCTGCGAGGGCGATGCCTTGCACGTCGTCGCCGTCCTCGGCGAGTTGCCGTTCGGGGTCGGCTGAACACCCTGTCGGGCTCGAAGTTCAGTTGAGGAACCCGTCGAACTTCGGCTCGAAACTGAAGCGCGCCGCGCGGTCAGCGAGCCTGTCATTTTTCCCGTGTAAGCCACGGGTGGACTGATTGTTAACGTATCACAGGGGGAGTCGTCCGGGGAAG
>NZ_JAJGSX010000038.1 GCF_021245725.1 Pseudonocardia sp. TRM90224
GAAATCCATGCCACCGAATG
Source organism: Pseudonocardia sp. TRM90224 (assembly GCF_021245725.1). GTDB lineage: Bacteria > Actinomycetota > Actinomycetes > Mycobacteriales > Pseudonocardiaceae > Pseudonocardia. The sequence continues at coordinate 21 of NZ_JAJGSX010000038.1, forward strand.
GATCGTGCGAATAGCGGATGGGCAACCGGAATTCATTCCGCCCAGATACGTCGACCCGGACCGAGTCCCCCGACGAAGACCGCACCATCACGTCCAGGCCGCCGCCATCCACACGTCGTGGTAGGTGCCGGCCACGGCTCGTCCTGGTCGAAGGTCGCCCGCATGCGCTACCGGCCTCGGCCGAGCGCGCGGGGCAGCGTGAGCACGACGGCGACGGTGGCGAGGGTGCCGGTGGCGCCGGCGATGATGAAGGTGGTGGGGGCGTCGGTGGCGTCCAGGAGGAGGCCACCGCCGATGTAGGAGATGGCGGCGGCGACACCGATCGCGCCGTAGAGGTTGGCGAAGACGCGCCCGAGGATGTGGTCGGGGACAAGCCGTTGGAGCAGGGTGTTGCTCGCGACGTCCATGGCGGCGAGCCCGATGCCGCGCAGCAACTGGACGGTGAAGGCCGCCGCGACGGCCCAGGCGATTCCGGTGAGCAGGTTCCCGACGCTGCTGATGGCGAACCCGGCGCTGAGCAGGACCGTCATGGACCGGTTGCGGGCTCGGGTGAGCAGCAGGTATCCGGCGAGCAGCCCGATCCCGACCGCGCCCAGCAGCAGCCCGACCGCCGAGTCGCCGGCGTGGAGGGTGTCGGTGGCGAGCACGAGCAGGGCGACGTCGTCGATGCCGTTGGCGGCCACGACGACGCAGAACCCGAGGGCGATGATCCGTACCGGGCGGTGGGCCCAGATGTAGCCGAGGCCTTCCCGCGCCTGCCCGAGCAGCGACGGTCGCGGGCCGGCTCCCGGGTCGGGGTCGAGGCTGGGCGGCAATGCCGGGAGCCTGGTCAGCAGGGCCGCCGAGAGCAGGAACGAGGCCGCGTCGACCAGCAGCACGCCCTGGATCCCGACGAAGGGCAGCAGCGCGGCGGCGACGAGCGGACCGAGTGCCTCGGCGCCGTTGGTGCCGAACCCGAGGGTGGAGTTCGCCGCGGGCAGGTCCTTGGCCGGGACGAGGGCGGGGATGGCGGCGCGGGAGGCGGGTTGGAAGATCTGCCCGGCCACCGCGCGGACCCCGACCAGCGCCAGCAGCAGCGGTAGTGGGGGCAGGGTGAGCGCGATCGCGATCAGCAGCGCGGCCTGGACGAGCTCGCTGATGATCATAACTCGGCGGCGGTCGAAGCGGTCGCTGATGGCACCGCTGATCGGGGCGAGCAGAGCGGGTGCGAAGTCGCCGACCAGGAGCAGCGCGGCGACGGCCAGGGCCTGGCCGGTGGTCTGGGCGACGTGCAGCATGAGCGCGACGAGGCTGAGCGAATCGCCGACGAACGACACGACCCGCGCCACGCTCAACCGGCGGAACCCGGAGTTCGACGCCAGCAGCGCCACCGCACCGGACGCCGGAGCTGCGTCCGCCACTCAGCCCGCCGCTCTGATCATCGAGGACCTGTTGAACGAACGCCGGTACACACCGGGTGCCACTCCGACCGCCTTGACGAACTGCTGGCGCAGACTGCCCGCACTGCCGAAGCCCGCGATCCGGGCGACGCGCCCGATCGGCTCGTCGGTCGTCTCGAGCATCCGCCGGGCGAGCCGGAGGCGTTCGCCGAGCAGCCACTGCACCGGCGTCGTGCCCAGCTTGGCGTGGAACCTCCTCGCCAGCGTCCGCTGGCTCAACCCCGCCACCCTGGCCAGGTCGGTGAGCGCGAGCGGCTGGTCGAGCCGGGCGAGCGCCCACTCCAGCATCCGGTCGAACGTGTCGTCGCGCGGCAGGACCCGTGAGTCGACCAGCTGAGGACGCCCACCAGCGCGTTGTGGCGACGACAGCACGCGGCGCGCGACGGCGTCGGCCGCGGCGGCGCCCTGGTCGTCGTTGACGAGCTGCAGGCACAGGTCGAGTGTGGCCGCCGCGCCGGCGGCCGTGATGAGGCGACCGTCGCGGGTGAACAGCGTCGTGACGTCGAGCTCCACGTCGGGGTGTCGCCGGCGCAGCGTCGCGACATCACGCCAGTGCGCCGTCGCGCGCCGGCCCGCGAGCAGCCCGCTGGCGGCGAGGGCGAACAGTCCGGACCCGATCGCGACGATCCGCGCACCCTGCGCGTCGGCCCTGCGCAACGCGTCGAGCACGGAGGCCGGCGCCGTCACGTCCGGCTCGGCCGCGGGCACGAGCACCGTGTGGGCGCCGCGGAGACCGTGCAGCCCGTGTGTGGCGTCCAGCGTGAACCCCGAAGCGATCCGGGTCGCGCCGGGAGCGGCTGCGCACATCCGCAGCTCGTAGGGCCGGACTCCGCCCGACGCCCGGCCGTCGGCCCCGAAGACCTCGACCAGCATGGCTATGTCGAGAACTGTCGTTGCCGGCAGGATGAGCAATGCGACCACATGTGGGACGGCCCGCGCATGGGCCGCGGATTGCGTCCGCGGTCCTTCTTCCACGATTCCCCCCGACCCATTCTGTGCCACAGATCCCTGCTGGAACCCTCGCGGAGCGCGCTGTCGAGGGTCAAGCGCGACCACTGGACAAGCAGGGGACATCCAGGGGACACCGTCATCATCCGGTGATCAGTCAACGTTCCACAGGAAATGGCGAGGCTCGGCCGCGGTGATCCAACAGCCGGTCGAGCGCCGCACACCGATCGGGCTCGGGATCGACGCGGCCGCAGCGCGCGGCGGCGTCGTGGCGGGTCAGGTCGTGGAACCGGTACCGGCCGGGGGCGTGCTCGTGGAGCAACTGCAGGTCCAGCAGCGGCTCGACCTGCCGTTCGGCAGCGCGTGGAGTGGACCCGGCCAGGGCTGCCACGTCGTCGACGGTGATGTCGGGGCCGGGATGCAGCCCGAGCAGCCGGTAGAGGCGTTGCGCCGCCGCCGGGAGGTGCTGGTAAGAGACGTCGAGCATCGCCGTGATGCTGAGCCCGGGGCCCGCATCGAGCTCGCTCGCGCGGGAGCGGTGCTCGCGCAGCCGCTCGACCAGGTCGGCCACCGTCCAGGAGGGATGGCAACGCATCCGCGCCCCGGCGATCCGCATCGCCATCGGCAGCCGACCGCAGAGCTCCACCAGCTCGTGCAGCCGCTCGGCGGGCTCACCACGCACCCGGTCGTCCCCGACCGACTTGGCGAGCAGCTCCACGGAGTCGGCGGGCGTCATGACGCCGAGCGCGAGGCTGCGAGTGAGGTCGAGACCGACCAGCCGCCGCCGGCCGGTGATCAGCACCAGTCCCCCGGCGGTGCCCGGGAGCAGCGGTGCGATCTGGCGTTCGTCGAGCACGTTGTCGAAGAGGAGCAGCACCCGCCGGCCGGCCAGCCGGCTCCGGTAGAGCGCCGCCCGCTCGTCGAGCCCGCGGGGAACCTCGTCGCTCGCGACGCCGAGCGAGTGCAGAAGCCGTTCGAGTGCCGCGTCGGGTTCGACCGGCCGCATCCCTTCTGCGTGGGCGTGCAGGTCGAGGAAGATCTGCCCGTCCGGGTAGCGGTCGGCGAGCCGTTGGGCGACGCACGTCGCCAGTGCGGTCTTGCCGACCCCGGCCATCCCGTCGATCTGGGCGACGACCATCGCGGCCGGGTCGCCCGCAAGGTCGTCGAGCACCGTCAGCTCGGCCGCCCGACCGGTGAACACCGGCGAGCAGCCGGTGTGCACCGGCGCTCCGCGGGCGACGGCGAGCAGGAGCGCCCGCTCGGACGTGCTGAGCTCCAGCGCCGCCGCCAGCAGGTTCGTCGTAGAGATCTGCAGCCGGTCGCCCGAGTCGCCCGACTCGATCCTGCGGATCGTGCGGACGTTCAACCCCGCCGCCGCCGCGAGCTGGGCCTGCGTCAGCGAGCTGCGCTCCCGCCAGCCCTTGACCATCGACGCGAGCGGGCGTGCGTCTTCGCCTGCCTCCGGCTCCACGTCCCCCACCCATCTCCTGCTATCCGGCAGCCTCAACCTGTGCGGACGAGCGAGAGCGCTCGGCCGGTACAGAACAGCGCGGCGACGCAGGTCAGCGTTCGCGCCACGTTGGCGACCCGCCACGGTGTCTCGAAGCCGGCCCGCATGGCGGCCAGATCGGCGATCCCGCCCGGATCGCCCGCCCCGACCAGCGCGTAGTTCATCGGCAGGTTGATCACCATCGTGATCACCAGCGCGGCGACGTAGAACGCGAGCGCCGCAGCCATCCACCGGGCCGCCGGCCGCGCGCCGCGGCGGTGCGCCACGATCGCCGTGATCGCCGTCGACGCCAAGGCGCCGAACGAGACCAGGAAGAACACCGGGTTCTCGATGGCCACGACGAGGACCTGCATCACGCTCACGAAGGCCCGGTCGTCGAGGAGCGCGAGGCCGGGCATGACCGAGACGTCCCAGGCGAAGAACAGGCCGGCCATCAGCCCGACGGTCACGAACGCGATTTGGAGCGACACCGGCACCGACCGCGCGACGGGCTCACCTCGGACGGGCATCGGGGTCGAGCTGCCTGTGCTCATGCGCCGACCTGCTCGACTGCGGAGTCGCTCCACGCACCTGCGGCCGCGGTCGCGACGGCCCACTCGGCGAAGTCCTTCGGCCGGCGCCCCAGCACCTCGTCGATGCCGTCGGAGAGGTACTCGGAACGGTGGTTGCGGACCACCGCGAACAGGTCGCGCAGCGCCTCCGCATCGGCGCGCGGCACCCCGACGTCGATCATCTCGGCGGCGTGCTCGTCGGGGTCGAGCCGGACGTACTCGACGGGGCGGCCGGTGGCCTCGGTCAGGTCGGCGGCCACCTCCGCGAGCGTGCGCAGTCGCGGCCCCGACAACGCGTAGGTCCGCCCGACGTGCCGGTCGTCGAGCAGCACCTCGACGGCCACGTCGCCGACGTCGTCGGTGTCGACCCACGCCTCGCCGCCGTCTCCCGCGGACAGCCGCAGCTGCCCGCCCAGCACGTAGTCGCGCAGCCACGCCTCGCTGAAGTTCTGCATGAACCAGGCCGGCTGCAGGATCGTCCACTCCAGACCGCTGACCTTGACGGCGTCCTCCAGCTCGAGCTGGCTGTCGTAGACGGCGAACTCCCGCCCGGGGCTGCCGACCCCACGGCCGGAGAGCAGCACCAAGCGCCGCAGCCCGTTCGCCGCGGCCCGCCGGACGAAGCGGCCCGCCGCGGCCAGGCCGTCGGGGTCGACCGGCGGCGCCAGGTAGGCCGTCGTGCCGCCGCGCACCGCGGACGCCCAGGTGGACTCGTCGTACCAGTCGAGTCGCGGTTCGCTGGACCGGGAGACCAGCCGGAAGTCGACGCCGCGAGCGCCCAGCCCGGCCGCTACCCGACGGCCGGTCTTGCCTGCGCCGCCGAGGATGAGGATCGGTGAAATCTGCATGTCCTTAGTCGACCGGAGCCCGGTGAGAAAGACCATGGCCAGATGCCGCATCACCATGTCCAGGCGTCTCAATCCGGCGTAGTGTCTGGCCGCGTGGATGTGCTCGACGACCTGCTCTCCGGCACCCGTGCGCGCGGCGGCGTCTTCAACCTGACCATCGTCGACCGGCCGTGGGGGCTGGACATCGTCGACAAGGCACCGCTGTCGCTGGCGACCATCCTGTCCGGCTCGGGATGGGTGCTGCGCCCCGGCGAGGAGCCGGTCGCGATGAACGAGCGGGACGTCGCGGTGCTGTCCGGGGCCGACTCGTACGTCGTCGCCGACACCCCGCAAACCCGTCCGACAATGCGGATCCACACCGGCGGCAGGTGCGAAGGGCTGCCCGGAGCGCCCGTCGACTACAGCGCCAGCCTCGGGATGCGCACGTTCGGCAGCCGCTCCGACACCGAGACGTGGCTGGTCAGCGGCACCTATCAGCGGATCGGCGACGTCGGTGGCCGGCTGTTCAGCGCCTTGCCGGCCACCGTCGTCGTGCCGGCCGCCGAGGTCGGGCCGGTGATGGACCTGGCGGTCGAGGAGATCCGACGCGACCAGCTGGGCCAGCAGACCGTGCTCGACAGGTGGCTCGACCTCGCCCTGATCACCACACTGCGGGCGTGGTTCGACGGGCTGCAGTCGCACGCCCCCGGGTGGTACCGCGCCCAGCACGACCCCGTCGTCGGGCACGCGCTGCGGCTCATCCACGACGACCCCGCCCGTCCGTGGACGCTCGAATCGCTCGCCGACGCAACCGGCGTCTCCCGGGCCACGCTCTCGCGGAAGTTCACCGGCATCGTCGGCGAACCCCCGATGAGCTACCTCGCCGGTTGGCGGATCACACTCGCCGCCGACCAGCTCAGCGACACGTCCGACACGCTCGACACGATCGCCCGCCGGGTCGGCTACGCCAACGCCTTCGCGCTCAGCGTCGCCTTCAAGCGCCTGCGTGGCATCACCCCGACCGCGCACCGGCACGGCACGGACCGGGCGCCGGCCTCAACCGCGAGCGGCGCCGTCTGAGTACTGAGCCGTCCAGTACCCTCCAGACAGCGAGAGGAGGGACCGATGAGCGAGGTCGCCGACCGGAGCGACGCAGGGCTGAGCGGTCCGGCGCTGAGCCGCTCCGGGCTCAAGCGCCGGTCGATCCTGGAGGCCGCCCGGACCGTGTTCCTGCAGAACGGGTACGCGGGCACGAGCATGGACCAGATCGCCGCGCTCGCCGCGGTGTCGAAGCAGACCGTCTACAAGAACTTCGTGGACAAGGAGCGGCTGTTCACCGAGGTCATCACGGGCAACATCGCCGAGGCGGAGAGCCGGTCGCAGTCGCTGCTCGACGCGCTCCCCGACAGCGACGACCCGCGGCGCGACCTCCAGGAGTTCGCCCGCCAACACATCGTCACCGTCATGCAACCGCACCTCGTGCGGATGCGGCGGATCCTCATCTCGGAGGCCGACCGGTTCCCCGAGCTGGCACGGACGTGGTTCGAGAGCGGCCCGGAACGCGGCCACGCCACGCTCGCGGAGCGGTTCGCCGAGCTCACGGACCGTGGCCACCTGCACATCGACGACCCGCTGCTCGCGGCCCAGCACTTCAACTGGCTGGTCCTCTCCATCCCGTTGAACCAGGCCATGTTCCGGGCCGTCGACGAGGACGTCCCGAAAGCGGAGCTGGAGCGCTACGCGGACGAGGGCGTGCGGGTTTTCCTGGCCGCCTACGGCTGAGCGGCTTCAGGCACTAGGGTCTAGCCCCAGCTGGCGCAGCAGGCCGAGGTCGTCCAACCGTCCCCAGCGTTCCACGATCTTGTCGCCCTCGATGCGGAAGACGTTGATCCCGCGCAGCACGAGCGTCCGGCCGGTTCCGGGCACACCCATCAACTCGCCCTGCTGGATCCCGGTGGCGGTGAACCGCTCGACGACGATGTCGCCCTCGGCGACCAGCTGCTCGACCTCGCTGCGCCAGTCGGGCAGCGCCGCGCGGAACATCGCGCCCGCCTGTCGCATCCCCTCCGGGCCGTCCGCGCCCGGGACCGGCGGGTCGTGGTCGACGAAGTCCGGCGACAGGTAGCGGCCGACGGCGTCGAGGTCACCCTTGGTGAACAGGTCCTGGATGAACCCGATCACCAGCTGCTTGTTGCGTTCGAGCTGATCTGGAGTCATGCGGGAATCGTCGGCCGGCGGCGGGACGGCGACCATCCCAGCAAGTTGGGGTTTCCAGCCGCCCGGAACGGGCTCCACACTCACCTGGTGGCCAGAAGCGCGGCCGCCCGGCAGGCCGAGCACGACATCGTGCGCGCCTGCCACAGCGGTCTCGACCCCGATCGGCTGCGGCACACGGTGCTGCGGTCGCTCCGGCGAGTCATGACCATCGATGCCGCCTTCTTCGCGACAGCCGACCCGGAGACGCTCCTGTTCACCGGCGGGCACGCGGAGGATCCGCTCGGCACGGCGACCGCGCGGTTCCTGCACAACGAGACCGGCGGCGCCGACGTGAACACGTTCACGGCGCTCGCGAAGGCCGCCACGCACGTCGCCTCCCTCGACGGGGCGACCCGGCACGACCGTCCCACGAGCGAGCGCTACCGCGAGATCATGCGACCGCTCGGGCTCGGTGACGAGCTGCGTGCCGCCTTGGTCGCCGGCTCCGATTGTTGGGGCTACCTGTGCCTGCACCGCGAGGACGTCGAGCACGGGTTCACGCGGGCCGAGGTCGACGTCGTCGCCAGGATCGGCCCGCACGTCGCCCACGCGCTGCGTCAGGCGGCGCTGCTGCACCCGACACCCAGCGGCGGCGATCCGCCCAGACCGGGCGTCGTCCTCCTCGACGATCGGCTCGACGTGGTCGCGAGCACGCCGGAGGCCGATGCCGTCCTCTCGCTCATCGACCACCACGACTCCACTTCGCTTCCTCTGCCGGTGGCGGTCTACGCGGTCGCGGCAGCGCTGATGAAAGTCGAGGAGATCGACCCGGCAGCGGTCGCGGCGCTGCCGAGCGCACGTGTGCCGAGCAAGGTGGGAAGCTGGATCACCGTGAGCGCCTCCCGGCTGCAGGGTGACGGCGAGCGCCGGATCGCGGTCGTCGTCGAGGTCGCGGAACCGAGGTCGGCGCTCGGGATCCGGCTCGCCGCGCACGGCCTCAGCGCGCGCGAGCAGGATGTCGCCCGGCTCGTGCTCAGGGGCGAGCCGACCAGGACGATCTCGGACACCCTGCACATCTCGACGCACACCGTGCAGGACCACCTGAAATCCGTCTTCGACAAGGTCGGCGTGCGGAGCCGCCGCGACCTCGTCGCCATGATGCTCGGCGCACACGGCCGCTGAGGCACCCACCGGGCAACCGACACTACGGCTTGCGCCCCACCCCGCCGTACTCGTCGAGGTGCGTCGGCTCCGGCGCGCCGTCCGGCCGCGGGTCCGGCCGCCAGAACGGGACCGAGACGATCCCCGGCTCCACCAGCTCCAGGCCGGCGAAGTAGGACGCGATCTCCTCCGGCTCGCGATCGTGGTAGACGTCGCCGCCGGTGTCGGCGTAGTCCTTCTTCGCCTCCCGCTTCAGCTCCGTCGGTGTGCCGTCGCTGACCGCGAGGCAGCTGCCCGCGGGCAGCCGTTCGAGGTACTGCCCGACCAGCGTCCTGGCGTCGTCGAGGACGGGGATGTGGCCGAGCACGCCGAACATGAGCAGCGCGATCGGTTCGGTGAGGTCGAGGGTCTCGCCGGCGTGCGCGATCACCCCGGCCACGTCGCGGATGTCCGCGTCGAGGTAGCTCGTCGCGCCCTGCGGTGTGCTGGTCAGCAGCGTCTGCGCGTGCGCCAGCACCAGCGGGTCGTTGTCGACGTAGACGATCCGCGCGTCCGGGGCGTGGCGCTGCGCGACCTCGTGGGTGTTGTCCGCCGTCGGCAGCCCGGTCCCGATGTCGAGGAACTGCCGGATGCCCGCACCGACCAGGAAACGCACCGCACGCTGCAGGAACGCCCGCGACTCCCGCGCGTTCAACACGATCTGCGGATACACCGCCACAACGGCGTCGCCGGCTTCCCGATCGACCTCGTAGTTGTCCTTGCCGCCCAGCCAGTAGTTCCATATCCGCGCGGAGTGCGGAATGCTCGTGTCGATACCGGTACCGGCAAAGGGGTCAGTCGACTCATCGCTCACGTGACCATCCTTCCGGGTAACTTCGCTCGTGCCGATCCCCGCAGAGGCACCGAGGAGAACGACCTGACCACGAGCACCCGCGCGCTGGCCGTCGACCGCGTGCGGAAGTCCTTCGCGACCGGCACCGTTGCGCTCACCGACGTGAGCCTCACGCTGGACGCCGGCGAGTTCGTCTCCGTGGTCGGCCCGTCCGGCTGCGGGAAGTCCACCCTGCTCAGGCTCGCCTGCGGCCTGGAGACGCCGACCGCCGGGAAGGTCACGACGTCGGCGGCGTCCACCAGCTACGTCTTCCAGGACGCGACCCTGCTGGAGTGGCGCACCGCGCTGCGCAACGTCGAGCTCGTCGACGAGCTGCGCGGCGCGCCGAAGGCGGAACGGCGCGCCAAAGCGCTCGGGGTGCTCGAACTCGTCGGGCTCGCCGGATTCGAGCACCACCATCCCCGCCAGCTCTCGGCCGGGATGCGCATGCGCGTCTCGCTCGGACGTGCGTTGGTGGCCGAACCGGAGCTCGCCCTGTTCGACGAGCCGTTCGGGGCGCTCGACGAGATCACCCGGCTGCAAATGCAGACGGAGCTGCAGACGCTTTTCCGGCTGAAGCGGTTCGCCGGGCTCTTCATCACGCATTCGGTGTCGGAAGCGGTGTACCTGTCGACCCGGGTGGTGGTGATGAGCGGCCGGCCCGGCCGGATCGTCGCCGACGTCGACATCCCGTGGGACTACCCGCGGGCTCCCGAGCTGCGGTACGAGGCGGAGTTCGCCGCGATCGCCGGCAAGGTGTCGGCGGCATTGGGGCAGCACGCGTGAGCACACCGACCGCCGTCGACTCCGCGCGCCGGCCGTGGCTGCGCACCGCGCTGGCCGGCGCCGCCCCGATCGTCGGTGCCCTCGCCGGGCTCGCCGCGATCTGGTACGGCGTCACCTACCTGGTGCTGAGCCCGCAGCAGCGGTTCCTGCTCCCGCCGCCGCACGAGGCGTTCGGCGCGGCGCTCGGCAACCCGCAGCTGATGGGCCCGATGCTCGACGCGCTCGGCCGGACCATGGCGGTGGCCGTGATCGGGCTGCTGATCGCCGTGGTGCTCGGCGTCGGCTATGCCGTGGTGATGTCGCAGTCGGCGTGGGCGGAACGGCTGCTCTACCCGTACGCGGTGATCCTGCAGACGATCCCGATCCTCGCGCTCGTCCCGCTCATCGGGATCTGGTTGGGCTACTCGTTCCCGGCGCGGGTGGTCGTCTGCGTGATCATCTCGCTGTTCCCCATGATCGCGAACACGCTCTTCGGGCTGCAGTCGGCGAGTGCGGCTGCCCACGACCTCTTCACCCTGAACAAGGCGACGCGGTGGCAGCGGCTGGTCAAGCTGCAGTTCCCGGCCGCGGTGCCGTCGATCTTCACGGGCCTGCGCACCGCAAGCGGCCTCTCGGTGATCGGGGCCATCGTCGGCGACTTCTTCTTCCAGCAGGGCGCACCCGGCATCGGCGGGCTGCTGCGCCTGTACACCCAACGCCTGCAGATGGACGCGCTGTTCACCGCCATCACGCTCACCGCGCTGTTCGGCGTGGTGGTGTTCGCCGTCTTCGCCGCGCTCGACCGCGCGGTAGTGGGCCGGTGGTACGGCCGCTGAGCGTCGACAACGACGTCATGGCTGTTTGTTAGCGCTCACATCAGCCAGGACGTCGTTGTCAACGGGATCCCCGCCGTTCGGGACGAGCGTGATCTTGGTGTCGTTCGGGCCGACCGGGCGGCCGTCGGCCGCGCGGATCTCCAGCTTCGCCAGCGGCCGGCCGGTCTCCTTGTCGACGATGCGGGAGCGTGCCTCGTCCGGCTCGAAGAGGTGCTCCTCGCTCCACTGCCGCAGCGCGACCAGCACGGGGAACAGCCCGCGCCCCTTCTCGGTCAGGACGTACTCCTGGTACGAGCCGGCCGGGACGGTCTCCAGCAACCCGTGCGCGACGAGCGCGTGCAGCCGGGCCGACAGGATGTTCTTGGCCAGGCCGAGGTTCTTCTGGAACTCCCCGAACCGGCGCAGCCCGTCGAACGCGTCCCGGATGATCAGGAACGACCAGCCGTCGCCCAGCACGTCGAGCGGGCGGGCGACGGGGCAGGTCGCGCCCTCATGACTGGTCCGTCGAGGCATTGACGTCCCTCCTCCGGTTTCACTCTGCAACCCTACTGGTTGCAAAGTGAAACCGCCTTGTGCGAATGTGGTTGCACTTTGCAACCACGAGGAGGGTCATGACGACGACGAGGGCGAGCACCCGGCTCCCGCTCCTCTTCTCGCTCGCCTGCGGGCTCGCGGTCGCGAACGTCTACTACTCCCAACCACTCCTGGAGATCATCGGCAGCGAGTTCGGGATGAGCGTTGCGACCGTCGGCATCGTCGGCACCGTCACCCAGGTCGGCTACGGCCTCGGGCTGCTGCTGATCGTCCCGCTGGGCGACCTCCTGGACCGGCGCCGACTGGTCGTCCGGCAGACGCTGCTCTCGGCGGTCGCGCTCGGCGCCGTCGTGCTCGCCCCGACCGGAGCCGTACTGCTCGCGAGCATGGCGGCAGTCGGTGCGCTCGCCGTCGTGACGCAGGTGCTGGTCGCCTACGCCGCCGGCCTCGCGAACCCGGGCGACCGCGGCCGTGACGTCGGCATCGTCACCAGCGGGATCATCGTCGGCATCCTGCTGGCCCGGACCGTGTCGGGGACGCTGGCCGACCTCGCGGGCTGGCGGTCGGTCTACGTCGTCTCCGCCGCCGCGGCGCTCGCCATGGCCGGCCTGCTGCACGTCGCGCTCCCCCGGACCGCCGAACCTCGCGCGCAGATCCCCTACCGCCGCCTGATCGGTTCGGTGTTCAGGCTTTTCGTCGAGGTGCCGATGCTGCGGGTCAGGGCCGTTCTCGCGGCGCTGATCTTCGCGGCGTTCGTCGTGCTGTACACGCCGATGGTGCTGCCGCTCAGCGCGCCGCCGTACTCGCTCTCGACGACGCAGGTCGGCCTGTTCGGGCTGGCCGGAGCCCTCGGCGCGCTCGGCGCCTCGCACGCCGGCCGGTTGACCGACCGCGGACGTGGCCAACGCACCACCGGGATCGGGCTGACGATCATGCTCGGCTCCTGGCTCGCGGTCGCGTTCCTGCCGTTGTCGCTGTGGGGCCTCGTGGTCGGCGTGCTCGCCATCGACTTCGGGCTGCAGTCGGTGCACGTCGCCAACCAGAGCCTGATCTACCGGGTCCGCCCGGAAGCACAGAGCCGGCTCACCGCCGGATACATGATCTTCTACTCGGTCGGCAGCGCAGCGGGCGCGATCGCCTCGACCACCGTCTACGCGCACGCCGGCTGGACCGGCGTCTGCGTGCTCGGCGCCGCCATCAGCCTGGCCGCACTCGTCTTCTGGGCGGTCACCCGCAACCACTCGCAGAAGGAGTCACCTTGACCCACTACCGGACGGCCGACATCGACGGCCTCTCGATCTTCTACCGCGAGGCGGGCGACCCACGCCTGCCGACGATCCTGCTGCTGCACGGCTTCCCGGCGTCGTCGTTCATGTACCGCGAGCTCATCGACCGGCTGGCCGACCGGTTCCACGTGATCGCGCCCGACTACCCCGGCTTCGGGCACAGCGCGGCGCCGTCGCACACCGAGTTCGACTACACCTTCGACCGGCTCGCGGACGTCGTCGACGGGCTCGTCGACCACCTGGACCTGCCGTCGTACGCCCTCTACATGCAGGACTTCGGTGGGCCGGTCGGGTTCCGGGTGGCCACCCGGCGGCCGGAGCGGGTCAGCTTCCTCGTCGTCCAGAACGCGAACGCGTACGAGGAGGGCCTGCCCGACAGCTTCTGGGGAGCGATCCGGGACCTGTGGCACGACCCGTCCGGGACCAACCGGGCCAAGATCGCCGAGGCCGGGATGTCGCCGGCCGCGCTCGAATGGAACTACACCCACGGTGTCGCCGACGTCGAGCGGATCAGCCCGGACAGCCGGCTCCTGCAGGAGGCGTTGCTGAACCGGCCCGGCAACAAGGACGCCATGCTCGACCTGCTCTACGACTACCGGACGAACCCCGCGCTCTACCCCGAATGGCAGGAGTACCTCCGGACGAGCCGGCCGCCGACGCTGCTGGTCTGGGGCAAGAACGACGTGGTGTTCCCGGAGTCCGGCGCGCACCCCTTCAAGCGCGACCTGCCGGACGTCGATTTCAACCTGCTCGACACCGGCCACTTCGCGCTGGAGGACCACTGCGAGCAGATCGCCGCCCACATCCGGAGGTTCGCCGCAGCCCTCCCCGGCTAGACACACCCGAAACTTCCCCACCGTTTTGCCAACTTGCACACCCTGCGGGGCGTGCAGATTGGCAAAACGGTGGGGAAGTTCGGCGTCGTCAGCGTGCGGACGGCGCGCTGTCGGCGGCAGCGGCGGGCTGGTCGGCCGCCGAGATCTGCTCGATCGCCCACTGCGCCCAGCCGTGCACGGCCTCGTACTGGCGCAGGCCGAACTCGGCGGCCAGCAGTCCGAACCCGACGGGGCTCCCGATCGTCGGCGGGCCGTTCTCCGCGCGGATCCGGCGCAGCTCGGTGGCGGACTCGGCGGTCTGGTCGGCGATCCCGCGCAGCAGCTCGAGCGCGTCGTCCCGATCCAACGCCGAGATCAGGAACAGCCGCAGCACCATCTCGTTGCGCACCTTGGCCTGCGGCGGCGGCTCCATCAGCCACCGCCGCAGCTCCGCCCGCCCCTCGGGCGTGGCGGCATACGTCCGGCTGCCGCGCGCGCCTTCGTGCGTGACCTCGACGAGCCCGGCGCCGGCCAGCCGGTTCAGCTCCGGATAGATGCTCGTGTGGCCGGCCTGCCAGGCATAACGGCCGATGTCGTCCTCGAACGCCTTTGTGAGCTCGTAGCCGCAGCTGGGTTGGAGGGTCAGCAGTCCGAGCAGTGCGTGTTGGAGCGACATGCCGGAACTCTACATGACAATCTCGACATGTCGGTATTGACATGTCGAGAGCGGAACGTGCAAGCTTCCTCCTGTGACAACCAGCACCGAACGCCCACTGCACATGACGGGCCACCTGGCCCCGGTCCCGGACGAGATCGACGCCACCGACCTGCCGGTGGAGGGCGCGCTCCCGCCCGAGCTCACCGGCCGCTACTTCCGCAACGGGCCCAACCCGCGCCCCGGCGAGATCTCCCAGCACTGGTTCACCGGCCACGGGATGATCCACGGCATCCGGCTCCGCGACGGCCGCGCCGAGTGGTACCGCAACCGGTGGGTCCGCACGGCGGCGCTGGACGGCAAGCCGACGTTGCGCGCCGACGGCACGATCGACCGCAGCGTGGGCGTCGCCAACACCCACGTCATCGAGCACGCCGGACGGATCATGGCGCTCGTCGAGAGCAGCTTCCCGCACGTCATCACGCCCGACCTGGAGACCGTCGGCACCTACGACTTCGAGGGGCGGCTCACCACGGCGATGACCGCGCACCCCAAGGCCGACCCGGTCACCGGCGAGCTGCACTTCTTCGGCTACAGCGTGGTCGCGCCCTTCCTCACCTACCACCGGCTCGCGGCCGACGGCACGCTCGTGACCAGCGCCGACATCGAGGTTCCCGGCCCGACGATGGTGCACGACTTCGCCATCACCGATCAGCACGCGGTGTTCCTCGACCTGCCGATGACCTTCGACTGGGAGCGGCTCGCGAAGGGGATGCCGTTCGACTGGGACGACGCCTACGGCGCGCGGATCGGCGTCATGCGCCTCGACCGGCCCGGCGTGGTGCACTGGTTCGACGTCGAGCCCAACTACGTCTTCCACGTCGGCAACGCCCACACCGACGCGGCCGGCCGGGTGGTGCTCGACGCCGCCCGCTACGGCCGGGCCGACGCGATCGCCATGTGGCGCGGGCTCGGGCCCGACGTCGCGGGTGACGCTGCCGCCACCGGCCTCGCCCGGCTGCACCGCTGGACGCTCGACCCCACGACCGATGTCGTTACCGAGACGGCCCTGCACGACCGCGGCATCGAGTTCCCGACCGTCGACGACGAGCGGGTCGGCCGGGAGGCGCGCTACCGCTACGCGGTCGCCGACTCCGCCGCCGACGCCGGGATCGTCAAGTTCGACGCCGCACTCGGCACGGTCACCGAGCACCCGATGCCGGCGGATACGGTGGCCGGGGAAGCCGTGTTCGTTCCGTCCGCGGCCACCCACCGGGCGGAGGACGACGGATGGCTGCTCTCGATCACGACCCGCCGCGACGGCAGTGCGTCGCAGTTGCTCGTGCTCGACGCGACCGACGTCGCCGGTGAGCCGGTGGCAAGAGTGACCCTTCCCCGTGGTGTGCCGGCCGGCTTCCACGGGTCCTGGATCGACGACGCCGTCCTGGAGCAGCAGTGATGATCGCGAGCGAACACCGCAGCGAAGCCGTTGCGGGCGAGGAGAAGCCGGTCAACCCCGTGCGGATGATGATGCGCGGATTGGCCTTCGACGTCGGGCTGCCCGTCGTCACCTACTACGCGCTGCACCTGCTCGGCGCCGACGACTGGGTCGCGCTGCTCGCGGCGTCCGGGATCGCCGCGACGCGGATCGTCTGGAGCGCGGTGCAGGAGCGCAAGCTCAACCAGTTCGCGACGGTGATGCTGCTGGTCTACGGGCTGGGGTTCGCGCTCGCCTTCGTCACCGGCGACCCGCGGACGCTGCTGCTCAAGAGCTCGTTCGTGACCGGCGCGGTCGGGCTCCTCTTCCTGGCGTCGGCGATCCACGGCAAGCAGCCGCTGACGCTCAGCGCCGCGCAGAGCTTCATGCCGCGCAAGTCCGCGGAGCTCGCCGAGCTGTACCGCGTCGAGCCGAAGGCCAGGAACCACTTCCGGATCTCGTCCACCGTCTGGGGTGTCGGGCTCCTGACCGAGGCGATCGTGCGGATCCCACTGGTCTACCTGCTCCCGATCGAGATCGCCTACGGCGTTACCGAGGGCATGTTCGTGGCGACGTTCGTGGTGCTGATGGTCTGGAACGGCTGGTACGTCCGGCGCACCGGGTTCAAGCAGGATTGAGCAACACCAACGCGCGGTCCCACTCGAACCCCCCGCCCTCGGGCAGGGGGTCGAGCGTGCTCAGCTCCTGCCCGATCCACTCCTCCGGGCCGCCCATGAACGTGAACGGCTCGATGCCCAGCCGCTCGCTGTAGGCCCGCACCGCGGCCAGCAGCGTCCGCGCGTCGTCGGTGCGGCCGACCCGCGCGAGCGCAACGACCCCGAGGTGCACGGCCGAGAGGCCGAACGGGATGTCCGCCTCCCGCAGGAACCCCGCGGCGGCCTCGCGCAGTGCGGTGAGCGCGATGGCGGCCCGCCTCGTGGCGTCCGCCGACCCCGGCGGGCAGTGCAGGTGGGCCTCGCCGAGGCCGGCCTGCGCCCACACCCCCGTCCAGCCCCTGGCCACGGTATGCACGTCGTGGGCCGCCGCAAGCACCCCCGCGTCGTCCCCGGCCCGCAGTGCCCGCATCACCAGCGCGATGCCCCGAACAGCGCGGGCCGGTCCGCGCACGCCACGCACACCCGTCCGCTCTGCCACGGTGATCGCACGTTCCGCGGCCTCCAGCGCGAGGTCGGGCATGCCGGACATCACCGCGGCGAAGCCGAGCAGGTAGTGCTGGTCGCAGAGCTCCAGGGGGTCGGACTCGGGTAGCGACGCGCAGATCCGCCGCATCTGCGGGATCAGCCAGCTGCCCGCGACCCGGTCGCCCGCCATGAAGAGCGTCGCGTTGACGCTGCAGAGGATGCGACCACGGGCGACCGGATCACCGTCGGGCGCGGCGTCCAGCACCGCCATGCCGAGCCGCGCGGCCTCGGCGTTCGGCATACAGCGGGTCATGAACAACCCCATGGACCCGACGGAGTGCAGTGCCGCAGCCGGATCGTCGGCGAGGTCGTGGGCGACGCCGGCGCGCAGGTTGGGCAGCTCCGACGTGAGGTCGGCGAGGTAGCGGCCGCCGCGACCGGCGCGGACCGCGGTGATGCAACCTTCCGCGAGCCCGCGCACCCATCGGGCGTGGGCGGCGCGGCTCGCGCGCGGATCCGGGTCGATCGATCTGCAGTACGCCCGGATGCTCTCCAGCAGCAGGTACCGGGTGGGCACCGAGCTGGTGTCGGCGGCGACGACGGACCGCGTGACCAGCGCCGAGAGCGCTTCGAGCGGCTCCGCCTGGTCGACGTCCGACATCACCGCGGTGGCGGCGTCGAGCGTGAATCCGCCCTCGAACGGCCACAGCCGCAGCAGCAACGTCCGGTCGCGGACGTCCAGCAGGTCGACGCTCCAGCCGATCGCGGCTTCGAGCGTGGCGTGCGCGGCCACCGAACCGCGAGGCACCGCGCCCAGCAGCGCGAAGCGGTCGTCGAGCCGTTCGGCGATGTCGGCGATGCCGAGCAGGCGCGCACGGGCGGCCGCGAGCTCGATGGCCAGCGGCAGGCCGTCGAGCGATTCGACGATCCGCTGCGCCGCCGCCGTGTCGTCCGCGGTCGGCACCCAGTCGGGGAGGACGGCTTCGACACGGTCGACGAGCAACTCCACTGCGCGGTCGACGGGGAGCGGTCGCACCGGCAGCGTGACCTCGCCGTCGATGCCGAGCGGGCCGCGGCTGGTGGCGAGGATGCGCAGGTCGGGGCAGCCGTCGAGCAGTGCGAGCACCAGCTCCGCCGCCGCGTCGGTCACGTGCTCGCAGTTGTCCAGGACGAGCAATCCGCGCTGGTCGGCGAGCACACGCACGGTCGCGGCCGTGAGGTCGCCGGGCACCGCAGGCAGCCCGACCGCGGCCGCGACGACGGTGGGCACATCGGCCGGCTCACGCACGTCGGCCAGCCGGGCGATCCACAGCCCGGCGGGGCCATCGGTCCGCGCGGCGTGCTCGACGGCGATGCGGGTCTTGCCGACACCGGCCGTCCCGACGAGGTTCACCAGCCGGTGCTCCGCCAGTTGTGCGCGGACGGCCGCGAGCTCGCCGTCGCGGCCGAGGAACGAGGTGAGCGGGCGCCGCAGCGGCGACCGGTGCCGCGCACCGGTTGCCGGGTCGAGGCCCGGATCGTGCGCGAGCACCTGCCGTTCGAGCTCGCGCAGCTCGGCGCCCGGATCGACGCCGAGCTCCTCGGCGAGGACCGCCCGCACCGTCCGCAGCGCGGCCAGCGCCTCGCCCTGCCGGCCGCAGCGGTAGAGCCCGCGGGCCAGCAGCGCCCAGCGGCGCTCCCGCAGCGGCGCGACCCTGGTCAGCTCGGTGAGCTCGGCGACGGCCGCCGCGGGATCCCCGTCGGCGAGACGGGCAGCGGCCCGCTCCTCCTGCGCGACGGCGTGCAGCTCGGCCAACCGGCCGCGGGCCGCGTCGACGACATCCGACGAGGCGAGATCGGCGAACGGCTCACCCCGCCAGGTCTCCAGTGCGGCCGTCAGGCCGGCCGCGGCCCGCCCGGGATCACCGGCGGCGGTGGCGCGGCGCCCTTCCTCCACAGCGGCGGCGAAGGCGGCGGCGTCGACTGCGGCGAGGTCGACGGCCAGCCGGTAACCGCCACGGCCGCGCTCCAGGAGGCTCTCGTCGCCGAGCGTGCCGCGCAGCCGCGACACGTACGACTGCATCGCCGTCCGCGACTTCGGCGGCGGCCGGTCGCCCCACATCGCCTCCGCGAGCCGGTCGTCCGGGACGACCTGGCCCGCCTCCAGCGCCAACGCCGCGAGAAGGCGCCGCGGGAGCATCCCGCCGAGATCCACCGGCACGCCGTCGACCAGCACCTCGACGGGGCCCAGCACCCGGACGGCCAGCACGCGCCCAGGGTCCCCGATCACAGTGCGCGCACGCCTACCGGGGCGCAGCAGTGGCCGTCGACAACGACGTTATGGCGGTTTGTTAGCGCTAACAACAGCCAAAACGTCGTTGTCGACGGGTCAGGCGAGCGCCGCCAGCACGTCGGCCGCCGTCCGGCTTCCTGCGGTCACCAGCTCCATGATCCCGAGCGAGCCCTCATGCATTTCCGGAGTGGCCGCGGCGACGCAGTCGCTCACCGGGTGCACGGTCAGACCCAGGTCGGTCCCGTGTCGTGCGGTCTGCTCGACGGTCAGGTTCGTGGCGACGCCGGTGACGAACACCGTGTCGATCCCGCTGCCGGCGAGACGCGCCGGGAGGTCGTTGCCCGCCAGCCCGGAGAGCTTCTGGTTGTCGACGACGTTCGCGGGGTCCGCGTCGCCGAGCATCTCTCCGATCAGCTGGGTGCCCGCCGCGTCCGGCCGGAACGCCTCCTGCGCGGCGCCTACTGCGGACATGAACCCGGTGTTGCGCACGAGCTGCCCCTCACCGACCGGGATCGCGAACCGCGTGAAGAACACGGGCACCCCCGCGGCGATCATCGACCGGTGGAACTGCGCCGCCCGCGCCACCACCCCGCTCTGCCGCACCGGCTCGGCGAGCATCCCACCGAAGAACCCGTCCGGCTCGATGACGTTGACCTGCCAATGCAGAGCCAGCACGGCAACCCGACGCGGATCGAACTGCATCTCCACTCCGTTCCGTCCCCGAGGGACGGCCTGCCGGCTCCGCCCGAGCCGGATCCTGATCATCATCCCATCGGGGGACTGAGGCGACTGCCAGGAAGGTCAGCGATGCGTGCGGGACGCACACGTGCCAGGAAAGTGGCTTTCCTGGCGCCACAGGACAGGAAAGTGGCTTTCCTGGCACACCCTCGACCCCCGGCGCGCGGCCGCGTTATCTCTTCGGTCTACTTTGCGGTCCGGCCTGCTTTCGAACGGCAGCCCCCCGGCGGATCCTCAGCACATGACCCGCGCCTCGAAGCGATCCGACCGGTGATGGCCGTCCCGGCCGGTGGCGACCCCGTCGCCCACTTCACCCTCGACATCGATGCCGCAGTCAGGCCGATCACCGGCCGGCTCGCGAGCGGCGACCAGTGCTGGCCTTTCTCCGGCTGGGTGGAGCTCGCGGCGGTGCTCCACAACGCGCTCGAGCGGGGCGCCGCGGAGGAGACGGCGGGGGTCGGGCCGACATGATGCGCTGGCGAATGCTGGGAGTCCTGCTGCTGCTCGTACCCGCTTGCGCGTGTGCGGCGGCGCCGCCCGTGGGCGCGCCATCGCGCCCGACAGCGCCGATCGAGCACGTTCCGACCCCGCCGGCGGCCCCGGGCGTTGCCGCTGCCGCATCGACCGGTCTTCAGCTGGAAGGGCACAACTTCCGGCTGGTGCGGTTGAACGCCGACGAGATGGCGCTGCAGTTCGACGTGGTCAACAACGGCACCGAGGACTTCATCCATGTCTCTGACTGGACGAACGGCTTCAACCCCCCGCTGCGGTTGGTGGACCTCCCGCGAGGCGCGGAGTACACGGTGCTCCAGACCGACGTTCCGGGCGGCCTCAACCCCAGGACGAGCGCGATCGACAAGATCCGGCCCGGTGTGCCGGTGACGGTCACGACCGTCTACCGGGCCCCGCCGCCGGAGACCACCCAGATGCTGGTCACGGTGCAGCTCCTGCAGCCGGTGCTGGTCGGGGTCGAACCGGTCGGCGCACCGCTGAAGGACGACCCGGTCCTGCACGAACCGCGTGCCGACGACGGAAGATCCGTGGTGCCGGTGGTGTGCGACGTCGGCGGCGGCAGCTCCGATGGAGGGACGGTCCCGGCGCAGCTGCGGCTCTCGAGCGACCTGCTGTTCGCGTTCGGCAGCGCAGAGCTGACGCCGAGGGCGGCGACCGCGATCAGCGAGCTGGACGAGCAGATCGACGCCAAATCGGGCACGGTCCGGATCGAGGGGCACACCGATGCGATCGGGGACGAGGCGGCCAACCTGCGCCTTTCCGAGCAGCGTGCGGCCGCGGTGCGCGAGGCTCTCGCGGCCAGGCTCGGCCCGGGCTTCACCTTCGAGTCGGTCGGGTTGGGCGAAACCCAGCCGATCGCGGCGAACCAGCGTGCCGACGGCAGCGACGACCCGGACGGACGGGCCCAGAACCGCCGGGTGGTGATCAGGGTCGGTGCGGCCGGCACGACGGCGAAGCCGGTGGGCGCACGGCGGCTCTCGTCGAACTGGCGCGATCCCGGGCTGACGGCGGAGGTGGGATCGGCCCGCCGGATCGGGCCGTACGTGCTGGTCACCGTCCTGGTGCGGAACACGACCAGTTCGACGGTGCAGACCGTCATCGCTCCGCCGTCGTTCCAGGTGATCGGTCCGGAGCCGACCGGGGTCACGCTGGTGGATCGGGTGGGCCAGCGGCGGCACCGGATGTGCTTCGCCACCGGTTGGCTCGGCAACAAGGGCCTCGCCTACACGCACGATTCCGTTTCGGAGATCCCACCCGGCGTGGAGGTTGCCTTCCACGGCCTCTACCAGGCGCCGGGGGCGGACGTCGACTCGGTCGATGTCGAGATCGACGGTTTCGACGCGGTCGTCCCCACTCAGCTGACGCCGATGTGAACCTTCCGGCCGTCCGGATCGGAGAGGAGGTGCTCACCGGGGCCGAGCTGCCCGGCCACCGACCGGTCGACCACGAACCCGAGCCGCAGGTCGCCGGTGATCCGGCCGCCACGGGCCGGGTACAGCTCGACGACCAGCCCGCCGGGCAGCTCCGCCGCGAAGTGGACGGGGCCGGCCCCGTGGCGCTCGCGGACGAACACCAGTCCGAGGCTCCCGTAGAAGTCGCGGCAGGCGTCCAGCCGCTCGGTGTAGATCACCAGCAGCGTTGGTCGCACGGCCGACGAGGTCACGTCCCCAGCATGCCCGCGATCACCGCTTCCACCTTGACAAGAAAAATTGTCGGTGAGACGGTGGCGCAATGCAGACAAAAGGAACGACCTTCAGCGCCACCTTCCGGATGCCGGCCGCACCGGACACCGTGTGGCGGCACCTGCGCGAGCCCGAGCTGCTGCGCCGGTGGTTCGGCTGGCACGGTCCCGAGTTCGAGAGCGAGATCGTGGGACTGTCGGGCGGGTTCAGCACCGTCGAGGACGACGGCCGCAGCGTCGTCATCGGCGACCACCGCATGGCGCTGGCCGAGATCGGGTCGGAGACCGAGCTACACCTCTCCCGGATCACCGAGGCCGAAGCGCACGGCATGGAGATCGACGAAGGCTGGGTGACGTTCCTCGAGCAGCTGCGCTTCGTCGTCGCCGAGCAGCCCGAGGGCCAACGGCACACGTTCATGACGGGGGGCGCGCCGACGACCGAACCGCAGTGGCCGCACGAGGAGTGGGCGCGGTCGGCACATCAGCGCACGGTGATCGTCCGCGGCTCGGGCGACGTCCAGCTGGCGATAGTCGGCTCGGCCGACGGCGGCCCGTCCCCGCACGTCGTGGTCAACAGCTACGGCCGGACCGACAGCGAAGCAGCCGAGCTGCACGCGGAGATCGCCGCGTGGGTGGCCGGCACCCGATGACCGAGCACTCCCTCCTGTTCACCTCGGCCGATATGTCCCGTCTTCCGCTCGTTCCCACGCGCCCGAGCCGGCACTGAAGACGGCCTCCAGCTCCGGCCACCGATCGGTGAGCTCGGTGAGCGTCGCGGTCGCGCGATCCACCGGCGGCATGTCGGCGAGCGAGACGAACCACATCGGCGCTGGCAGATCTGCCGGCTGGGCGCGCACGACACGCTCGGGAGCACGGTCCTCGCTCATGACCCGGGCGTCGATGTGCGCCCACTCCCCCGGCTCGTACCCGATCTCGTCGGCGCCGACATCGGTCGCGATCACGTGCTCCGGTCCGAACTCGACGATGTCGTCGTAGTTCAGCCCGGGCATCACGATCGGGACGTTCGCGAGCCGTCCGCGGTAGCGCCCGTCGGCATCAACGGCCAGCACCTCGACCCACATCCGCTCGGCGTCGAGCGTCTGACCGTCGATGGCGCGAGGGACGCACATGAACAGGAGCTTCACGAGCCGACCGACCTGGAGCGAGCGCCTGGTCTCCGGTGTCGGGATGAAGAACGTGCGCGGGGCTGCGGCGTGCTGCTCCTCTGCGTCGGCGAGCCAGTAGCCCGTGGCATTCACCGCGCCATGATGGCGCACCCCGGCTCGTTGACGCCCCTGGAACACAATAGTACGTTGTTCTTTAGTTCTGGAACACCGTGCTTTCAGGGGGAGAACATGCCGGAAGAGCCAGTACTCCGCAGCTACGACGGGCCGCCCGAGCAGGGGCGCCACGCCGTGGTCATCGGATCCGGAATGGCCGGCCTGCTGGCCGCGCGGGTCGCGACCGAGCACTTCGAGCAGGTGACGGTGATCGATCGCGACCGCTTCCCGGAGCGGCCCGACCACCGCAAGGGCACCCCGCAGTCCCACCACGCGCACGGCCTGCTCCCGCGCGGCCACGAGATCGTCCACGGGCTGTTCCCCGGCATCGGCGACGACCTGCGCGCCGCCGGTGCGACCGTGGCGAAGGGCGTCGGCGCCGTCGTCGTGTCGCCGGCCGGACCGCTGCCGGCGCTCCCCTCGCCCGGCGAGTTCGTGATGTTCAGCCGGTTCCTCCTCGAATGGACCATCCGCCGGCGGCTCGCGGCGCTCCCGCAGGTCCGGTTCCTGCAGGGCGCCGACGTCGTGGGGCTGGAGGCGGACGGGGCCGGCGTGAGCGGCGTTCGGCTGCGGCACCGCGGCGACGCCGACGGCCCCGACGTCGTCCCCGCCGACCTGGTGATCGACTGCAGCGGTCGCAGCTCCAAGGCGCCCGACTGGCTCCGGGAGCTGGGCTGCGGCGACGTCCCCGAGGACGTCGTGAACACCGGACTGAGCTACGCCTCGCGGTTCTTCGAGCGGCCCGCCGGGTTCCCCGACGAGTGGCTGAGCGTGCTCATCAACGGGCGGTCGCCGGACAACCCGCGCGCGGGCCTCCTGCTGTGCGTCGAGAACAATTTGTGGCACGTGACGGTCGGTCAGGTGCTGGGCGACCGGCTACCCGCCGAGGGCGCCGGAGCGCCCGACGACGCGGCGTTCCTCCGAATGGCGGGCGAGCTGGCCGACCCGACCATCTACGAGGCGATCAGGGTGGCCAAGCCGGTTAGCCCGATCCGCGGGTACCGCACGCCGACCAACCGGTTGCGCCGGTTCGAGAAGCTGAAGCGGATGCCGACGGGTTTTGTGGTCACCGGCGACGCCGCCTGCGCGTTCAACCCGATCTACGGGCAAGGCATGACCGTTGCGGCCATGGACGCGTTGGTGCTGGCCGAGGCGCTGCGGCGCAGCGAGGGGGGCCGGTCGGCGGACTTCGCGCAGGCGTTCCAGGCCGACCTCGCGAAGAACGTCGCCGCGCCGTGGTTCGTCGCCACGAGCGAGGACCTGCGCTGGGCGGACGTCCGGATGACCGGGGCCCGGCTCGGCCTCGTCGCGCCGATCGGGCGCCGCTACATGGATCTGCTGCTGCGCGCGGCCGTGCACGACCCCGAGCTCACCGCCGTCTACCTCGGCATCATCTTCATGCTCGCGCCGCCGAAGAGCGCCGTCGCCCCGTGGATCATCGCCAGGATCGTGCGCAGCTTGTTCAGCCGTCGTCTGCGGCAGCCGCTGCAGGAGTACGCGCTGTCCGCCGAGGGTCTTGCCGCGGTGCGCAAACTGCCGGACGCGGTGGTGCCGGCATGACCTGCCCGGTTTGCGTGATTACATGGCATCCGTGCTCGTAACCACCACCCCGGGGTCCCGGGGCGCATGACCCGACACCGCACCCCGACTCTCGAGGTCAGGGAGGCGCTGCTGCGTGCCGCGCGGGAGCTCCTCGACGAGGGCGGCCCCGCGGCGCTCGGCGTCCGCGACATCGCCGCGCGCGCCGGTGTCGCGCCCATGGGCGTCTACAAGCGGTTCGGGTCGAAGAACGGCATCGTCGACGAGCTGTTCCGGCAGGGGTTCGAGGAGCTGGCGGCCGCGGTGGGCCCGGCCGGCAGCGACGACGTGCGGGCCGACATCGCCGCCGGGATGGCCCGCTACCGCGAGTTCGCGCTGGCCAACCCCGCTGTCTACCGCCTCATGTTCGACGCCCCCGTGCCCGACTTCGGGCCGTCGGCGATCGCCATGGAGTCGGCCCGGACGGCGTTCGACCGGCTCGTCGTCGCGATCCGGCTCGGCGTCGCCGAGAACACCTTCGTCCAGGGCGACCCGGTCGAGATGGCGCAGCGGTTCTGGGCGTCGTGCCACGGGGCCCTCAGCGTGCAGCTGCGTGGGATCGGTTTCGTCACCGATTTCGAGGCGCACTACACGGCGCTGGTGGAGACGCTGTTGCGCGGCATCTCGGTCGACCCGACGGCCTAGTACTGCCGTTGTAGATAGTGATCATGTCTCGGGCCGGGTTCTGCAATGGCTGGTTGCGGGCGGGTGGTCCGGTTGGTCTTGGTGCTTGCGGTCTTTTAAGGGCGCCCTCGCCGGGCGGGCAAGTCTCCGGGATGGTCGGGGTCGTGCCATTGGCGCAGACCGGTCTTGGGTGTCGACAACGACGTTTTGGCTGTTGTTAGCGCTCACAAACAGCCATAACGTCGTTGTCGATGGCTGGTGGGTCTGCTCCGTAGACCAGGCCGGCTACTGTCCGGCTGCGATCGCGGCCAGGTCCCACACCATGACGTTGCTGTTGTACGCCCCCGCGACGAGCAGCGAGCGCCCGCCGGACTGCGCGACGGTCAGCCCGGTGATCTGGTCGTCGGCTGCGACCGGGACGGTGACGGGCCTGCCGATGGGCTCGTGGGTGCGCAGGTCCCAGAGCCGGATCGTATTGTCGACGCCCGCCGAGACGATGATCGGTCGACCGTCGAGCTCGGTCGTGGTGAGCTTCGCGAGCCCATTGGGATGCCCGGTGATCGGCTCCCCCAGCAACGCCCCGGTGGCCAGCTCCCACACCTGCACGACGTTGCCGCCCGGCACCGCATCCTGCGGGGACCGGTTCCCGGCGATGATCACCGGCCGGCCGTCCAGCTGCCCGACGGTGAGCGCCCCGATGTCCCCGCTGGGCAGCGCGAGCTGGCGTCCGACGGGTTGCCGGGTGCCCAGGTCCCACACCCCG
Source organism: Pseudonocardia sp. TRM90224 (assembly GCF_021245725.1). Lineage (GTDB taxonomy): Bacteria > Actinomycetota > Actinomycetes > Mycobacteriales > Pseudonocardiaceae > Pseudonocardia. The sequence goes on from NZ_JAJGSX010000038.1 coordinate 26,483, forward strand.
ATCTTGTTGGGGTAGCTCGCCCCGACGACGACCGGTCGGCCGTCGAGCTGCGTCACGACGATGTTGTTCAGACCTTCGCTGATGATCGGCTGGCCGATCTGCTGGTGGGTGGCCAGGTCCCAGACCCGGATCGTGTCGGGGTTGTCGGGCTCGCACCCCGAGCAGCCGCTGGCCGAGACCACCACCGGGCGGTCGCCCAGCTGCGCCGTCGCCACCGCGCTGATGATTCCGATCTCCCCGGTGAACGACTCACCGAGCTGCTGGCCCGTGGCCAGGTCCCACACCCACAGGGTGGTGTCCTGGCTACCCCCGACGATCACCGGCCGGCCGTCGAGCTGGCCGATGGCCAGCCCGTTGAGCCCCTTGGAGGGGCCGCCGATCGGGCTTCCGACAGGCTGGTTCGTGGCGAGGTCGAACACCTGCACCTTGTCGGCGGACTCGCCATACGTGCCGCCTGCGGCAACCACGACGGGGCGGCCCTCCAGCTGCGCGGCCGCGACCGCAGAGACCTGCGGCACGGCACCGGGGACGGTGATGGGCAGGGTGGTCGGCGCGCCCGCGTCGGCCTGCACAGCGGACGCCGGCGCCGCGGACGCCGGCGGGGTCCCGCCGGTCGTCGGCCCTGCGGGCAAGCTGTTGATCGCGACGATGACACCGATGGCCAGCACGAGAGTGCCGCCGATGGCGATGGCGGCGCGTCCGCGGCGAGGGCGCCCGGCCTGCGGGGGCGGGATGTCTTCGACGTACGGCGGCGGGACGACGGCCCGGCGCGGCTCCGCGTGGATCCGGTCGGTGGGGGTCGGCCGGGTGGGCTGCTCCGGCAGGTGCGCCGCCCGTGGCGGGGGATCGGCCCGAAAGGGTTGCTGACCCGTGCCCCTGGGTGGGGACGGGTCGGGCGCCCACGACGGCGGGACCGGATCGGCCTCCCACCGCGGCGGGACCGGATCGTTCGCCCAGGGCGGTGGGGTGTCGGCCTTGCGGGCCGGTTGCGGGGTCGGCGTCCGGGGCGGTGGGGTGTCGGCCCTGCGGGTTTGCGGGGTCGGCGTCCGGGGCGGTGGGGTGTCGACCCGGGCGTCCGTCCCGGCCGGCGCGGGCCGTTCCTGGACCGGCGGGATCACCTGCGGCCCGGCCTGCTCCGACGCCCGGCGGGCGGCGGCGGCAAGCGCGCCGGCACTCGCGTAGCGATTCTCGGGCTGCTTCGCCAGCGCGGTCGCGACGACGTCGTCCAGCTCGGCCGGCAACCCGGGAACGATCTCGCTCGGCCGCGGCGGCACCTGGTTGGCGTGCTGGTAGAGCAGCGCGATGAACTCGTCGGCGGTGAACGGCTTCGTGCCGGTCAGGCACTCGAACAGCATGCAACCCAGCGCGTAGACGTCCACGCGGTGGTCGACGGTGCCCGAGGTGAACCGCTCCGGCGCCATGTACGCGGGCGAGCCGACGGCGTTGCCGGTCAGCGTCAGCCGCCCGGACGTCTCCGGGGAGATGGCGCGGGCGATCCCGAAGTCGGCGAGGTAGACGGCGTCCGGGTCGCCCGGCGCGGTGGTCGCGAGCAGCACGTTGGCCGGCTTCACGTCCCGGTGCATGAGCCCCGCGCGGTGCGCGGCGTCGAGCGCGGCGGCAACCTGCCCGACGATCCCGATCGCACGCGCCGCATCGAGCCGGCCCGTCCTGGCGAGCAGCGCGCCGAGGTCCTCCCCCTCGACGTACCGCATGTCGATGTAGAGGTGGCCGTCGATGTGCCCGTACCGGTGGATCGGGATGGTGTGCTGCTCGGTCAGCCCGGCCGCAACGCGGGCCTCGCGCTCGAACCGGGCCCGGTAGTCGTCGTCGCGAGAGAGCGACTCGAGCAGCAGCTTGATCGCGACCACCCGGTTGTGGCTGGTGTCGTACGCCCGCCAGACCTCACCCATCCCGCCCCGCCCGAGCAACACCTCAAGGCGGTACGGGCCGAACATCCGGTCGGGCACAGGCGTCTCCATCCGCGGGGCCAGCGCATTGTCGGCGTCGCCCCACTCGCGTCGCAATCCCCTCGGGCCCGCGGCGCCTCGACCGGGCGACTACCCCAGCACGGGCATGCGCTGCGCGAGTTGCCCGCCCGGATCCCGCGGCGTCGTGCGGCCGCTGCCGATCAGCAAGCAGTCCTCGTCGGTCCAGGCGTCCGGGAGCGGAGAGCCGGCCAGCGCCTCGACGGTCGCGCGCCCGAGGGCGAGCGACTCGGGGGTCGGGGCCGGGACGTCGAGGTCGCGACCGAGGTCGAGGTGGTGCACCGCGAGCTCGACCGCCCACGTCGCGAGGAAGTCGCCGCCGGCGAGCACGTGACCCTGGAACGACACCGACCCCTCCGGCATCCGCGCGACAGAGGTCCGCACCGCGTCGGCGGCAATGCGCAGGTGCTCCAGCGCGCCGGCCGGGCGCCGGTAGGCCGACGCGGTCCGCCGTGTCCAGAGGATCCGGTCGACCTCGTCGGCGGAGCCGTCCGTCGACGGCAGCTCGATGCTCCAGTACGTGGCAGCATCGCGGTCGGGGGCCCGATCGATCGCGGCGACCACACCGCCGACCATCTCCTGCAGCCCCGTGCGCACGTGGACGACGACGTCGAGCACCGCCCAACCGTGACACCGACTGGCGGCGAGCAGCTCGTGGTCGCTCAGCGCCGCGACGACCTCGACGAACCGGTCGAGCTCACCGAGCAGCGCGGCCCGCGCGATCGCGTGATCAACACTGAGCGCCACCGGCCCATGCTAGGCGGCCGCACGTCGCGTGCCCCGTTCAGTTGAACGGCCAGAGGATGTCCAGGTAGCCGGTGAGGAGTCCGACCACCCACGCCCCCGCGCCGGCGTCGACGAGCAGCCACGCCCCGGCCGCGACGACGAGCACGATCGAGGCCGCCGCCGTGATCCTGACCGCGGAGTAGGTCCAGGGCGCCCGCCCGGCCCGCTCCGGCGCAGCCGGCTTCACGACCGCCTTGATCGCCCGTTCCTCGCTCATCATGTCGGCACCCGGACGCCCGCCCGGCGCAGCAGCCAGGCCACGACGGCACCCGGCGAGCGGTCGGACTCGCCGTCGGCGCTGGTCAGGTAGTAGCGCACCGCCCCGAAGTCGCGTTCCGCGGCGGCGACCAGCGATCGCTGCCCCTGCCGCGCGAGCCAGTCCTGGACGCCCGCGGATCCGGGGGCGGGCCCACGTCCCGGCAGGACGGCGTCGAGCTGGTCGGCCTTGCTGAGAGCGATCGCGAGCGGCAGCTTCCGCAGGTCGACGCCGTCGTCGCGCAACCGGCCGGCGATCGTGCGGTAGGTGATCTCGGGGTCCGCACCCGGTCCGTCACCCAGTTTCGACGCGGGCCGCGGCAGCGCCGTCGCGTCGATGACGAGCACGATCCCGCTCACGTCCCGGAGCAGGTGCAGCCGGGCGAGCTCGACGTCCGACGCCACGACAGCGCCGGGGGCGTCGAGCACGGTGACGACCGCGGCGCGCCTGCCCCATACGAGCCGCGCGGCCGTACACCGGGTCGCAGCCCCGGTGGCACCTGCGGTGCGAGACACCGATCCGCCGCTCGACGTGACCGTCTCCATGACGGCGTGCAGGCCCGCGTCGGCGAGCGTCGACACGCCCGAGCCCGGCGCGCCGGTGACCACGAGACGGACGTTCCGGTCGATCATCGATCCGGGCGGCAGCTCGTCGTTGCACCAGGGGCAGCGCAGGGCGAGCCGGCCGCGCGCGACCGCACCGGCGATGGTCGTCGGCAGCAACGCCCCGCAGACGCACCGCCGCCGGAACGCCCCGAACGCCCCCGGCCGCAACGTGCGGTGGAACCGCCCGCACCGGCACTGCACGATCGGTGTGGTCGTGTGACCGAGGCACTCCGGGTTCACACACGTGGCGCCGGCACCCCGGCGGCGCGTGTCGAGCGTGCTGCCGAGGCGCAGGGCGCCCGCCGCGGCCCGGTGCGCCGTCCACATCGTCCCGGTGACGCCGCCGACGACGACGCCCGATGCCGCCGAGCCGACCGCCGCTCCGGCTGTGGTCGCGACCCCGAACCCGAACGGGACCAGCCACAAGGGCGCCACGACCGCGCTGTCGGGGAACTCGGTGTAGCCGGCGTTGTCGCGCAACTCGCGCACCCCGTCCCACAGCCGCGACGCTGCCCGCTTGACGTGGGTACCCGCGTCGCGGGCGTCGCCGATCGCCTGCGCGCCGAGGTAGCTGCGCCATGCCGGCTCGTCGCCCGGGGTGCCCTCGACGGGGTCGGCGGCAACGGCGTCGTCGACCGGCCGCGGGGTCGGCGCGGCGCCCGTCGCCAGCCGGGCGACGATGATCGCGAGCGAGCCGAACGTGCCGAGCAGCAGGCCGAGCGGGACGACGACGAGCAGCATCGGGACGACCAGCACCGCGGTCACCACGATCGCCACCAGGCCGCCGATGACGTATTCCTGCCCGCCGTTCACGACGGCCGCCACCGGATGAGCTTCCCGAACCGGGACCGCTTCTCGCCCATCGCCCACCAGACCTTCTGCTCGTGCGGTGCGAGCAGGTCGGCGACCGCGGTGGCGTCGGCGACGGTCATCGCCTTGCGCCTCGCGGTCACCGCATCCAGCAGGTTCTCGTTCGGCGGGGTCTGGTGGACGGCCACCAGGAACGCCGTCGCGATGGTCCGGTCGTCCGGCGCGTTCGCGAGCACTTCGGCGAGGCGCGATTGCACGTACCGGCGGCGCGTCTTGTCCATCTCGGTCACCAGCACCGCCGCTGCGGAGGGGTGGGGCGCCCGCAGTGCTTCGACGAGCTCGGGGACAGCGCTCTCCACGACCGGGACGTCCTGCTTCCTGATCTGCGCCGCCACCCCGATGACGACGGCGGCCTCGAGGGCGTCCAGCTCCCCCGGCCATCCGGCGACCTGCGTGACGATCTCCCGCATCCGCTCGATCTGCCGCTGCCAGCCGCGGACCTTGTCGCTCTGCGGCGAGCGGCCGAGCTCCGTCAGCCGGTCCAGCACGAGCACGGCCGGCCGGTCGAGGCGGGCGTGCTCGGCGAGCAGCCGTTCGACCAGCTGCGCGGTCGCGGCGTCGATCCCCGCCTCGGGAGTCGTCATCGTCAACAGCTCGGGCAGGTCGGCGACGGCCGGCAGCCGGTCGGGATGCAGGATCCGCACCGCCTGCATGACCGAGTCGGGCCGCCCCGACCTGCCCAGCGACATCCGCAGGACGTCCCGGGTCCAGCGCGCCGCCTCCGGCTCGCCCGAGCGGATCGCGGCGGTCGCGAGTGCGACGTCGAGCGGGTTGTGCGGGTCGCGGAACGTCTGCAGCAGCCGCGGCCACCAGAGCGTGCCGAGCGCGTCGACCGTCGACGGCGGCGAGGCCAGCACCCGCTGGGTCAGCGCGTCGCGCGTCAGGTCGAGCAGCTCCGCGGCGCAGGGCCACCGGTCGACCTCGATCTGCTGGTCGCCGGTCTCGGCCCACCAGTGCGCGAACCGCTGCAACGCGCCGGGGAACCTGGCCGAGCGCGGCCGCAGGCCGTGGCGCACGGCAAGCGCGAGCACGTCGGCCAGCGTGGTCGGATCGGCGTCGGCGAGCACCTGCTCGACCATCTCGGTGGCCTGCTCGACGCTCGCGGGCGCCGGAAGTCGGCGGCCGGTCGCGTCGGCGAGCGAACGGGCGAACACCTGCCACGTGATCAGCTCGCCGACCGGGCGGCGGCGCGCGCTCGCGGCGATCACGTCGAGCGCCGCGAGGTTCTCCGCGCTGAGGGGCGCGTCCAGCAGGCGCGGCACCAGCTCGCCGAGCAGGTGGTCGTCGAACTCCCGCCAGCGGCTCGACAGCCAGCGCAGAACGGGGTCGGCCCACTCCCGGTGGACCGCCTCGCGCAGCACGACGGCCGCGGCGACGATCCGGGCGATGCCCTCCTGCCCCGGCGGGGTCTCCGGCAGCTGACCGCTCAGCTCGATCGCGTCGAGGACGTCGTAGCTGTCCACCTCCCCCGCCCCCGCGGCGAGGAACCGAGCGGCCCAGAACTCCCCCGCGGCGCCCACGACCAGCGGCGACCGGGTGCCCGCCTCGAGGTCGAACACCACGAACGCCGTCTCGGTGGTGGTGTCGCGGTGCGAGCCCGCCCAGTCCGGGTGCACGGCCACGGCCTCGTGCGAGCCGTACTCAGGGTTCGCCGCGAACACCTTGAACCCGACGCGCAAGGCGTCCCGGCGCGGCATGAGCAGCGTGGCGGCGGCGATCCACGCGATGACCGGCTCCGGATCCGACGACACGAACAGGACGCGCTTGCCCCCGTTGCACGCCGCGACGAGCGCGGTGTGGACGGCCGCCAGCACGGCGTGGCCGTCGGGCTGCGCGGCCGTCCAGGCCTGCAGGTACTCCGGGTTCATCGGTCCGGGCGTCGGGTCGCCGGGCACCCGGCGGCAGCGGGTCGGCCCCGTCCACTCCGCCGGCCCCGGGTCGGTCACCCAGATCTCCGAGCGCCAGAGCTGGGCCGGCCGGACCTGCCCGTACGTGTCGAGGTCGTCGGTGACGATCGCGTGCGTGTGGTGGTTGCCCTCGCGCGATCCCGCGCCTTCCGCGCCGAGGTAGACGCCTGTCGCGGTGGCGAGCCCGCCGCTCGCGGTGTGGGCGAACGACGGCGGATGGTCGCCGGCCGGGATGCGCTGGCGCATCCACTCCTCGGCGGGCTCGTACAGGCAGTTCCGCTCGACCAACGTCATGTGCTGGGGCGTCACCCCGTCGGAGACCGCACGGAACTGCAGGCCGGCGATGCCGAGCAGGCCTTCGCCCGCCCGGCAGCCGGTGTAGTGCAGCGACCCGAAGTCACCCACCGTCGACCTGCTTGATGATCCCCCGCCGGCTCATCAACCAGAGCAGCGGCTCGGCGACGTACCGGGGCTGGACGCCGCGCTCGTCCACCCGCAGCCGCTCGTAGTCGGGCAGCGCGCCGAGCGACGACACCGCGAAGAACCTGAAGTTGGCGTAGTTGTAGGTGAAGTGCGTGACGAGGTCCGCGCCGCCGTACTGGTGCAGCAACGACTTGACGTGGCCGTGCATCTGCTGCCCGAAGTCCTCGTCGTACGCGGGGACCCGGCGCGGTTCGGCACGGCGCAGGAAGTGCCCCTCGCCGAGCAGCTCGTCGAACACGTCGAGCTTGGCCAGCACCACCGCCACGGGCACCGTGATCGGCCGGTCGGGGTGGGTCCTGATGACCTGCGTGACACCGGCGACGACGGTGTCGAGCAGCGGAGCGGGCTCGGCAAGGTCTTCCGGCAGCTTCCCGACGCGGTCGCGCACCTGCGGGAGCTGGTACGGGTCGAGCAGCAGGATGAGGCCGCCCGCGGAACGCATGTAGCGCTGCCGGACCTCCACCACCCGGTCCTCGCCCGCCGCGTCGCAGAAGGGCAGGATCGTCGACGGCGTGCTCTTCCGCGCGATCCACCCCCGGGTCGGGTGGCGCCACTCCAGCAGCAGCGGGACGCGGGCGCGGCCCTGCGGCGGCGGGGTCCGGCCGGGCAGCTTCTTGTCGTCGTAGAGCGCGCGCTCGAACTGCCGGATGTACTCCTCGATGGAGAGCAGGCCGGGCTGGTGCTCCCCGACGACGGCGACGTCGGCCTTGAACCGCTCGCCGACCTCCGCTCGCAGTTCACGCTTCAGCACCGTCAGGTAGACGGTCTTGCCTGCGGCGATGTCGCCCACCATCCCGATGACCGGGCTGGGCCGCCGCACGAGCGTCGGCGGGATGGGGGTGTGGCACTGCCGGCAGGCCCGCTTGCGCGACCACGAGCCGTCGTTCGGGCACATGCCCTCGGCCTGCCGGTTGCGGGTGGTGGCCGCTTGGAAGACCGGCATCGCCGCGCCGCCGAACCCCGTCTCGCGCTGCCGGTCGGCGTCGCTGACCGGGTCGCACCCCGACCGTCCCGGGGCGCCTTGTCCGGTGCAGACGAAGAGCAGCCTGCGCGGGTCCTGCTCATGGTAGCAATAAGGGCAGGTCAGCAGCTTCACCGGATCCTCAACGTCTCTATCGGCGGGTCGATGAGCTCGACGTCGGCGCTGCCGTCGTCGACCAGGAATGCCCGGACGAAGCCGGCTTTCTCGTCCCTGTTCAGGGTGAACTCGACCGACGTCCGATCGTTGATCAAATACGCGGTCTCGAACGTTCTCGTGCACATCTCGGCCGACCACGGCAAGAAGTCCGTCGCAGCGAACCCGCTGATGAATCGGCATTCCGCGGCCACGGGTCGGTCGGCGTGGAACTCGATCCGATATGTCCGGCCCCGCAACCTCGTCACCGTGTAGCCGACGCGGCCGCGCGGGCCGGGGACCATCACCGTCTCGGCCTCCGACCAGGCACGATGCTCCTCGGTGGGGCCGCGGACGGCCACCGTGAACTCGACGGCGATGTCGGCGATCAGCGGGCCGAGCTCGACGCTCCAGCGCCCGGACGTGCGGTACGAGCTCAGGCTCGTGGCGCGGCGGTTGCCATCCCACTCGACGAGCGCCTCCGTCGCCCAGGGCGGCCACAGCCAGGTCAGGACCACCGTTGCGCCCTGGCGTCGCGCCCGGACGTCGAGCCCGCGGTGCGGCACCGCCACCGCGACCGGAGGCGCCAGCTCGGGTTCGGCCGGGGAGTCGGCGATCACCGGCGGCGGGATGGCCGGCGCCTCCTGGTGCGCCGTGTCCGGCGCGGGTGCCCGGTACCTCGCCCAGAACAGCGGCGCCCCGAGGTCGACCGCGGGATCGGCCTCCAGCCGTTCATGGGCGGCGACCAGCTGGGCGTACACGGCGCGCGAATAGTCGTGCCGGTCCAACCGCTCGCGCCAGTAGCCGACAACCGCGGCGAGGTGCGCGCGCAGCGCGTCCCGCTCCGGTTGGCCGGAAATCGCGTACCTGACCCGGAGGTCGTTCGGAATGCGGCGCGGAGTTGCGCGCAGCGGTCGGACGACCGATTCGTGGTAAAGGGCTGGATCGAAGACGTTCTCCGGTGGCTCCCCCGGATCGCCACTGCGCACGTTGCTCTATTCGCAGGAATCCCCGTCAGAGTTACGCTGCGCCGCCCGACACCGTCGACAACGACGTTCTGGCGGTTTGTTAGCGCCAACATCAGCCAAAACGTCGTTGTCGACGCTCAACCTGCTTCGGGGCCCAGCGCTTCCTCGAAGGTCCGGAGGACCTCTACCACCGTTCGGCGCTGCTCCGCGGAGACGCCTTCCAGCGCGCGGGTCCAGGCGCGGGCACTCGTAGCCAGGGACGCGTCGATCATGTCGGCGTGCTCGGGGGCGATGCCGACGATCCGACGCCTGCGGTCGGCCTCGTCCTCGGTGCGGACGAGCACGCCCGCGCGGGAGAGGTCGGCGACCATCAGACTGACCGTCGTGGGCGCGACCTCGAGCCGCTCGGCCAGCTGCGAGACCGTCTGCGGACCGTCGAACTGCAGATAGGCGAGCAACGAGAGGTGGCGGGGCGCCAGGTCGAGCGCACGCAGCTGTTCCGGCAGCGGGAGCCGCTTCGTGCGGCCGACCAGCCGCGGCAGCAACAGCAACATCGCGCGGACGGCGTCGTCGAGCGTCATCGGGCTGGACACGGGCCGCTCCTCCGGATTATCTTTGATCTCAAAGCTAATTTGCGACCAAAGGTAAGCCCAGGTCGCAGGAGGAGGACGCTGTGCCGCACGTGACCCTTCATGTCGTCGAGGAGCAGGTAGCGGGCCGGGAGGCGGCCCTGATCGACGGGCTGACCGACGTCGTCGCGGAAGTCTACGGCGAGTGGGCCCGCGAACTGGCCGTCGTCCAGCTGCTCGCGGTCCCGGCCGGCCGCTGGGCGGTGGGCGGGCAGGTCCGCACCGACCCGCCCCCGATCGTCGACTTCGGCGTCCGCGCCATCGCGCTGTCGCACCCCGACTTCAAGCAGATCATCGAACGCCTCGCGGCCGGCGTCACCGACGTCGTCGCGCGGATCGTCGCCGAGCACCACCGCGATGCCGTCCAGGTCAACTTCCACTTCCACCACGACGAGCACACGGCCGTCGGCGGGCGGCTCGTCTCGGACACTGCCGCGACGCCCGGCTGACCGGACCGACCGGCCTCACAGCACCCGGACCACGTGGTAGGCCACCCCACCCTCCACCAGGTAGCCCGACCCGACGCACACGGCGTCGTTCAACCACGCACAGCCCGGCGCGCCGGTCGCGAACAGCGGGGTGGTGCGGAAGTAGTAGCGGCCGGGGTCGACGAGGTGCCGGGTGGCCGGGTCCGCAAGATCCGCCCGCACCTGCTGGGGGACGGCCCAGCGGCCGCCGTAGGTCATCGAGATGAGCTCGCCGGCGTCGGTGCGCAGCGTCAGCCGGACGTCCAGCTCCATCGTGCCGTCCGGACGGAAAACCGCCGAGTCGCCGCCACCGGCGATCACCTCACCCCGCAGCCGCGGCCCGTCGAACGAGCCACCGGCGGCGCCGAACAACGTGCGGCCACCACCGGTCCGCAGGGGCGGATCCAGGTCGACGACGATGTCGAACAGGTGCTCCGTCGTGATCGCGGCGACGTTGCGGACCCGCGGGTCCGCGGTCATGCCGCCACTCCGAACAGGGTGCGCCGGACCGCGTCGGTCGAGACCCCGGACTGGGCGCACAGCACCGAGAGGTCGAAGTGGAACCGCTCGCGGACGATCAGGTCGTCGCGGAACTCGAAGCGGATGAACACCGGCAGCTCGGCGCGTGCGCCGTTCGGGGCCACGCCGAACCGGTCGCCGGTCATGGTCATCCGCACGGTGCCCCAGCAGACCAGCTCCTCGCCGGCCGCCGCTTGCCCCTCGATCACCACGCTGTAGTCGGGGAACGAGCCGAAGAAGCGGATCAGCGCTCGCTCGTTGGCCTCGGGACCCCGCGCGACCGTCCCGAACGCAGGGGTCTCCAGCACCATGTCGTGGTGCAGGAGGCGCATCGCCGCCGGCACATCCTGCCGGCTCTTCGCATCAGCGAGCAGGCGGGCGAGCTCGACCATCCGGTCACTAAGCATACGTACGACCGTATGTTAACCTCGCGATCGTGGCAACCCCTCCCCCGACCGACCTGCGCCTGCTGCGCGGCGCCCGTTCGCGACACACGGTGCTGCGGCACGCCATCGACATCGCGTCACTCGACGGCCTCACCGCGTTGAGCCTCGGCCGGCTGGCCACCGACCTCGACATCAGCAAGAGCGGGATCCAGACGCTGTTCGGCACGAAGGAGAACCTCCAGGTCGCGACGGTCGCCGCCGCGGGCGAGGCGTTCCACGACGCCGTCGTGGTTCCGGCGCTCGCCGCCGAGCGCGGGGTCGCGCGGCTGCGCGCACTGGTCGAGCGGTGGGTCGACTACGCCAGCACGCCGCTCTTCGCCGGCGGCTGCTTCTGGGCGGCGAACCTCGCCGAGTTCGACAGCCGGCCGGGCCCGGTACGCGACGCGCTCGCCCGCCAGCAGCGGCAGTGGCGCAGCCTGCTCGCCGCGGAGCTGCGGCACGCCACAGAAAAGGGCGAGATCGCCGACCTCGACCCCGAGCTCGCGGCGTTCCAGCTCGACGCCGTGCTCCTCGCAGCAAACACATCTCTGCGCTTGGGCGACGAAACCGCGACCGCCATGGTCGAGCGAACGGTCCAGGGCCTGCTCACGCCGCCCCAGTAGGTCCCAGTTGTTCAGGGCGCTCCTAGGCCGATCAAGGCTTGCGCCAGGGCCACCATCTGGGTCGCGTGGGCTTCTCCGCCACATCCGGCCGTGCGGGCGTGGCCTTCTGCGCGACAGCGGGACGCTCGGCGCGCCAGCGTTCGAGCGCGTCATCGAGGTCCACGCGCCGGATGGGGATCGCCGGCCCCTCCGGCGCCCGCATGAACTCGACGATCCGCCCGTTCAGCTCGTTGACGGCATCCCGCACCGCAGCCTCGCTGCGCAGTCCCTGCAGAGTGGCCGGCAGCCGGTCGATCTCCTTCCGCAGCTGGATGGACATCGGCAGCAGCGCCTCCATCGAGACGCCCTCGCGCTTCATCCAGTCGTTCAGCCACCAGTTGTCGTCGTGCGGCTGGTCCAGGCCGCGCAACGGCTTGCCGTGGCCGGGCAGGTTGTCGAAGGCGCCACGTTCCTGGGCTTCCCGGATGGCCTTGTCGACCGCCGTTTCGTACTTCGGGACGTCCATGCTGCTCCCCCTTCACGCACAGCCGATCATATCAACAACCTCAGTTGTGCACCTAGGAGCGCCCTGAACAACTAGTGCTCGAGCAGGCCGACGACCAGCACCCGCAGCGCGGACGCCACCTGCGCACCCTCGCCCGCGCTGAGCAGCTGGAGCACCGGGTCGCTCTGCAGGCCGGCGAGCAGGACGTGCGCCACGACGTCGGCGGGGAGGTCGGGGCGCTCCGCGCGGATGAGGGCCGCGACGTGGGCGTGCCAGGCGCGGTAGATCGGGTGCGCGTCGTGGGAGTCGTCGTGGCCGACGGTTGTGGTTGTCGCCGCGTGCCCGAGCGCGGCGAGCAGGCCCTTGTTTCGCGCCACCAGCCCCACTACGGCATCGACGAACGCGAGCAGTCGCTCCCCCGGCGGCGCGCCCGGCCCCAGCGGCGGCGGGCCGGTCTCGACGGCGTCGCCGAGCGACTGCGCCCGCTCGCGCATGAGCTCCACCATCAGCCCCATTCGGCTGCCGAAGCGGTGGAACACCGTGCCCTTCCCGACGCCGGCCGCAACAGCGACCGCCTCCATCGAGACCTGCTCGGGCCGATGGGTGGCGAGCAGCTCCTCGGTCGCCGCCAGGATCGCGCGCCGGTTGCGCTGCGCGTCGGCACGCATCCGCTCATGGGGCACGGAACCTCCAGGCTCGACAAGTGGACCGCCAGTCCAGTACGTTCTCAGCAGAACTTGACCGCTACTCCACTTTATCGGAAGGCAGGCGACGTTCGTGCGACGCGTGCGCTACTACCAGTACGGGGGCCCGGACGTCCTGACCGTCGAGGAGGCCGAGATCCCCACACCAGCCGCCGGCCAGGTCCGCATCAAGGTGGAGGCGATCGGGGCGAACTTCGTCGACACCAAGTTCCGCAGGGGCCCTTCGGCCGGGACGATCTTCCAGCGCCCGCTGCCCGGCCTGCTCACCGGCGACGTCGTCGGAACCGTCGAAGGCACCGGTGAGCGCGTCGCCACGCTCGTCGAGGACGCCTTCGCCGAGTACGTCGTCGCCGATGCGGAGTGGCTCGTCCCGGTGCCGGCCGGCGTCGAGGCCGGCCCGGCCAGCATGCTGGCGCTCGCCGGACCGGTTGCGATCGGCACCCTCCGGACGGCGGCGATCGGCAAGGGCGAGACCGTCCTGGTGCATTCGGCCGCGGGCAGCATCGGCCATCTCGCGACGCAGATCGCCAAGGAGCTCGGCGCCGGCACCGTCATCGGCACCGCGGGCTCGGCCGCCAAGCTCGACTTCGTCCGGGAGCACGGCGCGGACGTCGCGATCGACTACAGCGCCGACGACTGGCCCGACCGCGTGCGCGAGGTCGCACCGGCCGGCGTCGACGTCGTGCTGGACGCCGTCGGCGGCGAGACCATGTTGCGCAGCATCGACCTGCTGGCGCCGCGCGGCCGCCTCGTCGCGTACGGGGCGGCGAGCGGCGAGCTGACCAGCATTCCGATCACCAGCGTCTTCGCGCTCCGATCGCTCACCGGGTACTCCACGCTCGCGCTGCGGGGCGCGGACCCGGCCGGCGCCCGCCGCGACATGAACGACGTCAGCCGGCTCATCGCGACCGGACGGTTGAACACCGCCGTGCACGTCGAGCTCCCGCTCGCCGAGGCCGCGCAGGCGCACCGGATCCTGGAGGGGCGCGCCAACCTCGGGCGGGTCGTCCTGCGCCCCTGATCGGCCTCAGGAGCGCAGCTCCCAGCGCAGCCCGCCGAGCGCCGTCCGGTCGTCGTCGTTCCCGGCGTGCGGTCGCTCGAACCAACCCGCGTACTCGGCGATCTCCGAGAGCCGCCAGTCGAGGCGGAACAGTTCGAGCATCGGCTCCCGCGCACCCAACGCCTGGGCGGTCACGGCCCCGATATCGACGAGGTCGACGAGATCACGCTCGCGCGGGGCGAGCGCCAGCGACTCCCAGTCGACCAGCCACAGCCCTTCCGGTGTGACGACCTGGTTGGCGAAGTGCGGCTCGCCGTGGGTGGCGACCCAGATGTCGCCGGCCCGTCGAGCCTCGACCAGCAGCGCAAGGTGCTGGCGGGCCCAGCGCTCGACCTCGTCGATCCGCTCCGCGATGGCGGCGCGGGCCTCCTCGCCGAACGGACCGCTCGTCCACGGTGCGGCGGTCCTGCGTCTGAGCTGATCAGCGAGGTCGGCAGGGACCCGCGACCGCCACCGCGGGATCCGGGGCGGCGGCCGGCGGGAGTGCAGGTCGTCCAGCACGGCCAGCACCTCGACGACGTGCGCGGGCGCCGCCGCCTCCTCCTGACTGGGGGTCCGCCCGTCCAGCCAGCGGGTCGCGCTGATGACTCCCCTGGCGAGCGGGACCGTGAATGCCCCCGACTTCGCCGGCAACGCCGCCCATATCGAGCGCACGCCCTCCGACGCCAGCACCGCCGCACCGGCGTAGGCCGCTTCCAGTGATGACGCCGAATGCCGGTCGCCGAGCACGTCCAGCGTCGCGAACACCGCGCGACCTGCACCGTCGCCGACCTTCCAGTGGTGGGCGCCGAAGCCGACCGGGAGGTTGACCGCCGTTTGCGCGTCAGGCAGCCAGTGCGTCCGCACCGCGTCGCACACCTCGGCGTCGGTCACCCACTCGGGCGGCGTATACATGCGCATGATCCTCGGGGTGGGACCCCGACCGATCAAGCACAATACGGGCGACCATTGCAAGATTTCACAACTTGTCAGCTCTCTTACCCACTGATACTTTGATTCTATTCAGGTGAATCGTGCGTCGAGGAGGCCGCAATGCGAGTAATTGCCTTGATCAGCGACAGGCTGCTGAGCATCGCCGTCCCGGCCGCCACCGCGAGCGCGGACCGGCGCCGATGCAGCGTCGAGTGCAACCGCGACCGCTGCCCCGGGCAGCGCATGGTGGAACGCTGCGTCTACTGCAGCGGCGGCGCCCCGAAGTGCGTGTGCCAGACGTGGTGCATCAAGGAGTGAGCAGGTAGGTCGGGGCCCGGCCGCGGTCCGGCGGCCGGCGCTCGTGCACAGGTTGGCACCTCCGTGCACAAGTTCGAACCTGTGCACGGGGAGGCGAACCTGTGCACGAGCGACCCCCGACCGGCTCACCCCGCCGGCGGGGTTCGGGTCAGGCTGCGGCGGGCGACCGTGCGGCAGCTCGGGCAGCGGATCGCGACGGTCGGTGATCCTGCGGCCTTGAACCGGACACCGCCGGCGTCCCAGACGGAGAACTCGTGGCCGCATTCGCACGACGTGCGCCACTCGCGCGATTCGGCCTCGATCGCGGCCGACCGGGCCGGGAGCAGCGCCGTCACGAGGCGCTGCGTCAACGACAGATCCGCTTTCGACATCGTCCGCCATCCCTCGATCCACGATCCCCGCTGAGCCGGCGCCCAGTATCGCCATCTCAACCCGCGATCGCGATGCCCTGATCGGCACGAAAGGCTGCGAGGGCCGGGCTCACGACATCGTGGCGGAGGATGTCGCAGTTGAGCTGGCGCAACACCGGTGTCGGTTCGAGGCCGAGCTCGGCGGCGAGGAGCCGGCGGTACCGCGCGTAGTGGCGCAGCGCGTCGTTGTGGCAGCCGGTGGCGTAGAGGGCGCGCATCAGCGCGGCGTGGGCACGTTCCCGGAAGGGATGCTCGCGGAGCAGGACCTCCAGTTCGGCGACGGCGTCGGCGGCCCGGCCGCAGGCCTGGAGCGCCTCGGCGCGACGCTCGACGGTGTCGAGCCTGCGCAGTTCGAGCCGCCCGGCCTCCGCGGCCAGCATCGGCAGGTCGAGGAACTCGCTGTAGGCGGGCCCGCGCCACAGCTCCAGTGCCTTGCCGAGCCCGTGCGCGGTCTCGGCCGCGCCCGCCAACGCCGCCTCGAAGTCCGCGGCGTCGGTGTGGGCGCTCAGGGCGTAGCCGCCTGCCGCGCGGGCCAGGGCGTCACCGACGGATCGACGCAGCCGCGCCGCGACGCTGTAGAGCGCCGGGGCCGGGTGCAGTGGCGGCCTGCCGGCGAAGACGTTCTCCGTGAGGGTCTCCGCACGCACGATCTGGCCGCGATGCGCGACCAGAACCGCCACGAGCCTGCGCACGCGCAGCCCCTCCAGCGGGATCGGACGGCCACCGACGTCGCACGCCTCGAGCGTGCCGAGCACGGCGACCGACATCGACGGAACGACGTATGGGGTCACATCAGGTCCTTCGGGTTACTGCCGCGGAGACGCGGTCGGCGGACCGTGGGTCGGTCCGGGGCCGCGGCGCGCAGCGTCGATTCGATGTCGTCCCAGCACAGCCCCGGCGGCAGGCCGACCATGACGAGGTCGGCGACCTCGTCCCATTCCGCGAGCGCGGCGCGGACGTCGTCCTCGGTCCCGCTTGCGGTGAACTCGTCGATCAGCTCCTGCGCCTCGGGTGGGACCACGCAGTTGCGCGGGTGCGGCCGCGGGTTGGCGGCCAGGACGGCTTGCACTGCGGCGCCGTGGCCCTGCCGGGTCGCGGCCGCGGCGTAGTCGGTGCCCATCGCGCAGAGGTACCAGGCGATCGTCGCCGCGGCCGCGGCCCGCGCGGCTCCTGGATCGGACGCGGCGACCGTCGTCGGACCGGCGATCACCTCGATCGGCCGGGTGAACCCGGCGGCGCGTTCGGAGATGGCGGACCGGGACTGGAACACCGGGAACCAACCGTCTGCGAGCTCGGTGGCCACCTCGATCGTGCGGTTGCCGAGTGCCGCGAGCCAGATCCGCAGGTCGGGAGCATCGGGGCTGCCGAGGGCGAGCGGGCGTGCACCCAGCTCCGGGCGGGCGCCGGCCCGCCCACCGCGGACCAGGTTCCTGATCTCGCTGGTCGTCTCGCGCAGCCGCGCGGCAGGACGCTCGAACGGCACGCGGTGGAATCCCTCGACCAGCGCGGCGGTGCTGGCGCCGAGCCCGAGGACGAACCTGCCACCGCAGCTGCGGTGCAGCGTGGTCGCGGTCATCGCGAGCGTGGCAGGTGATCGGCCCCAGATCGACAGGACGCCGGCGACCAGCGTGATCCGGCGTGTGAGCACCCCGATCCGGCTGAGCATGACGGTCGAGTCGAGGCCCCATGCTTCCGGCAGCGAGAACGCCTCATAGCCCAGTTCGTCGGCCAGCTGCGCGGTGCGGACGATGATGTCCTCCCGCGTCTCCATCGGGGTCAGCGCCACCCCGCGACGGCCGGCGGTCACTGAGGACCTGTCGGCGACAGCGCAGCGTCGGCGGACCGGACGGACCGGACGGACCGCTCGCGGACGATGACCCAGACCGTCCGGGCCGCGGCCAACACCTCTCCCGACGACGAGAGCAGCGCCGAGCCCGCCGAGAGCTTGCGCCCGTCGACGGCGATCGGCCAGGCGACAACCTGGTAGGTGTGCCCGGCCACCGGCAGCCGCGCGATCCGAGCGCGCATCCGACCGAGCACCACGATCGAGCCGGTGGGCACCGCGCCGGTCGCGAGGGCGTCCTCCACAGCGGCGAAGCCGGTCGGGCAGTCGAGCGCAGCCCAAACCATCTCCGGCCCGACCGTCCCGTCCACACCCGCGATCGACGGCTGCGGCGCGAACGGTGCGGCCCAGATGCGGCGGCCCGGCAACTTGCCGGCGAAGATCCGCAGTCCGTCGCCGACCACCCGCGCGTTGCCGCAGACGAAGCATTCGGGGAACACCGAACCCGCCGCGCAGCTGGACCGCTGCGCGGCGATCTCCGCCTCGTGCGCGCCGACCACCGCCGGGACCGACAGGTCCGTCTCGGCATCGGGCACGAGCCGCCCGCCGGCCAGCACCTCACCGGAGTCGTCGACAACAACAACCGCGTCGCCGTCGGTGTCGGTGTCGGTGTCGTGGCGGACGTCCAGCGGCCGCCCGACCGGCACCGGCCGGCGCAGACGCACCTGGGCCGATCCGCCGAGCACACCGGCGAGCGCACCACAGGCGATCCCGCCGTTCGCGGCGCCTGGCGGCCCGGTGAAACGTGGATCGATGTACAAGCTCGTCGTGGTCACGGCACCAGCGTGCTGGTGGGCCGTTCAGGAAGCGTTCAGCGCGCGTGTAGCCGGTCGGCGTGCCGGGGTCGGTCGAGGACGGAATCGAGCTCGCCCAGCATGTGGAGGCCGTCCTCCCGGGCCCCGGCCTCGAACAGCTCCGCGGCGCGATCCGCACCCAGCGCCGCGACGGCGGTCGTGCGCAGCGCGGTGATCCGTTCTGCGACGTCCATCCGGTGGGTGGGATCGACTTCAGGGCTCCGCACGAGATGGGCGCCGAGGCAGCGCGCGAGCAATTCCGGGCTCGCGGCGGCGGCGGTCTCGGCCAGCGCCCAGAACCAGGCGACGTACGGCGCCCGGTCGGGGAAGCCCGCAGCGATCGTCCAGGCCTGCCTCAGGATGGCGGCGGCGGCGCGCGGGTGGCCGGTTCCGGCGCGGACGACGGCCAGGTACGACTTCGTGTAGACGGCGAGCTCGTCACGCAGACCGTTGTCGTCGACGAGGCGGTTGGCGGTGGTCAGGAAGTCGTCGGCGGCATCGAACCGGTCCTCACGGATCTCGACGAGCCCGAGCAGCGCCGACGTCCAGGCGCGGCCCCACAGCATGCCGACCTCCGTGTAGAGCTCGTGCGCGCGACGCAGACCGGGCAGTGCGGCCGCGCGGTCCACCGCGGACCCGGCCACCGTGAAGAGCACCATCAGGCACCATGCTGCCCCGCCGGGGTTCCCGTGCGATTCGAACCGGTGCCGGGCGTCGCGCAGCATCTCCTCGGCCAGCCCGGTCTGCCGGCGGTCGGCGGCGATCCGGCCGACCGTGCCGATCGCGTGGGCCTCCAGCCGGGCATCGCCGGCGACGCGGGCGTCCTCGACCGCGGCCTCGGCCTGCGCCGCGGCCTCGGCCGACCGGTCCGCCTGGATCAGCAGCGACGCCAGGCCGATGCGGGCGCGGGCGCTCACCCGCGGCGCGGGGCGGAGCGCGAGCGAGCGGCTCAGGCGGTCGATCCCTTCGGTGCTCGACGCGCGGATCCACCAGTACCAGTAGAGGCCGCCCGCGATCACCGCGGCATCGTCGGCACCGGCGGTGCGCAGCGCCTGGTCGTGCGCGGCACGCAGGTTGGGGAGCTCGTGGTCGGCGCGGGCGAGCCAGGCCGTGGCCGCCGGCCCGGCAGCGTGCCTCCCGATCTCGACCGCCACCGCCCGGTAGTGCCGAAGGTGCCGCTCACGCACCGGCGCGTCGTCCCCGTCGTCGACGAGACGCTCGGCGGCGAACTGCCGCACGGGCTCCAGCAGCCGGTACCGGCTCGGTCCACGCGACGTCTCAGCGATCACCAGCGAGTGGTCGACGAGCCGGCCGAGGGCCACCAGCACACCGGGTCGCTCGCTCTCCTCGGCCGGCACGACGGCCTCTGCGGCAGCGAGGTCGAAGTCGCCGACGAACACGCCCAGCCGGTGGAACACCGTGCGGGTGGCGTCGTCGAGGCGACCGTCGCTCCAGTCGAAGACGGCTGCCATCCGCCGCTGGCGTTCCGGCCGGGCGGGGTCGCCGATCGAGATCAGCTGGTCGAGACGATCCGCGATATCGGCGGTCGAGAGCGTGCGGGTCCAGGGCGCAACCATCTCGATCGCCAGCGGGAGACCACCGAGGCGCCGGGCCAGGCCGACGGTGTGGTGGTCGTTGCGGAAGCCCGGGTTCACCGCGACGGCCCGTTCGACGAGCATCCGCACCGAATCGGACGACTCGTCGTCTGCGGCGAGCGGCGCCACCGACCAGATCCGCTCGCCGGCCATGTCGAGCGGCACCCGGCTCGTGGCCAGCACCGCGCACCCGGGAGCCGCCTCGATGACCGCGTCGACGAGCCGCACCGCGGCGGCGACCACGTGCTCGCAGTTGTCCACGACGAGCAGCAGACGACGCTCCGCCAGCGCCCGCGTGATGGTGTCGAGCGGCGGTCGGATCGGTTCCTCGTCGAGCCCCAGCGCGACCAGCGCCGCGGCCGGGACCGTGCCCTCCTCGACCACCGGTGCAAGATCGACGAACGCGATCCCGTCGGGCCACCGCCCGCGCAGCCGCTCCACCAGCTCGACGGCCAACCGCGTCTTCCCGACCCCGCCGACCCCGGTCAGGGTCAGCAACGTGCCCGCCTCGACCCGCGCGTCAAGCTCCTCCAGGTCGGCCTGCCGACCCACCAACGGGGTCCGGTAGCCGCGGGGCGGACGCGGGCGCAGGACCGGGCCGCCGGCGACCGGCGTGGTGCTCCCGGCACCGGCGCCGGCGGTGGTCGAGCCGCGGAGCAGACCGTGCAGCTCGCGGCGCTGGTCGAGGATCGCCAGCTCCAGCTCGCGCAGCTCGGCGCCGGGTTCGATGCCGATCCGCTCGGCCAGCTCGGACCGGGCACGCTGGTACGAGCGAAGCGCGTCCGCTTGGCGTCCCGACCGGTACTGCGCAACCATCAGCAGCCACCAGTGCCGCTCGCGCAACGGGTCGACGACGAGCCGCTCCTCGAGCGCCGCGATCGCCTCGCCGGTCCGGCCCGCCGCGATCAGCGCCTCCATCTGCAGCTCCAGCGTCGTCGCCCGGAGCTCGTCCAGCCGGGCGACGTGCGGGAGCGCGAACTCGGCGCCGTCCACATCCGCCAGCGCCGCACCCCGCCACAGCGACAGTGCCGTCGTCGTCAGACCGATGACCGCCGTGGGGTCGCGATCGCGGTCGGCTACCCGCGCCAGCGCCGCGAGCTGCTCGAACCGCTCGCTGTCGAGGTCGTCGGCGCTGACGTCGATGCCGTACCCACCGCCGCGCCGGACCAGCACCTCCGGCCCGAGCAGGTCCCGCAGCTGTGAGAGGTAGTTCCGCAGCACGCCCGGCGCCGTCGACGGCTGGTGCTCGCCCCAGAGGTCCTCGACGAGCTGTCGGCTCGACCGGAACTGCGCGCGGTGGATCAGCAGGTCGATCAGCAACGCGCGCAGCTTGGCACCGCTCGGCTCCACCCGACGCCCGTCGCGCAGCACCTCGAGCGGCCCCAGCAGCCGGAACTCCATCCGCGAGCCGTGCGAACTCACAGGACCTGACAATAGGCCGCCGACATACGATCTGCGCTCGTGGTGATCAGCGGCGGGCTCGCCGAGGCCGTGGCGCTGGCCTTGCTGGCATCGGTGCTGGTCTTCGCGGTCATGCAGCCGAAGGGGATGCCCGAGGCGGTTGTCGCGGTGCCGGCAGCGGGGTTGACGGTGCTGCTCGGGCTCATCCCGCCGGCCGAGGCGCTCCAGCAGGCGGCGCAGCTGGGACCGACGGTCGGGTTCCTCGCCGCGATACTCGTCCTCGCGCATCTCGCGGACGCGGAAGGTGTCTTCAGCTGGCTGGGCAGCTGGGTCGCGGTCGGGGCAGCGGGTCGACCGGGCCGGCTGCTGGCGCTGGTGTTCGGGCTCGCGGCGCTGACGACGGCGGTGCTCAGCCTCGACGCGACGGTCGTGCTGCTGACCCCGGTGGTGTTCCGGACGGCGAGCACGCTGCGGCTGCGCGCGAAGCCCCACGTCTACGCCTGCACGCACCTGGCGAACTCGGCGTCCACCTTGCTGCCGATCTCGAACTTGACGAACCTGCTGGCGTTCGCGGCGTCCGGGCTGACGTTCACGACGTTCGCCGCGCTGATGGCGCTGCCGTGGCTGGTCGCGATCGGTGCCGAGTACGTGATCTTCCGCCGGTTCTTCCGCACCGACCTGGCCGGCCGCGGCGAGCCGCACCCGCCGCCGAGCGGTCCGGTCCCGTGGTTCGCGCTGGCGGTGATCGCGGCGAGCCTCGTCGGGTTCGGTCTCTCCGGGTTGGTCGGGGTCGAGCCGGTGTGGGTGGCGGTGCTGGCCGCCGCCGTGCTGGCCGCTCGCGCGCTGCTCCGCCGCGAGATCGGCGTGATCGGGTTGGTGCGGGCGGCCGACCCGTTGTTCTCGCTGTTCGTGGTCGCGCTCGCGATCGTTGTGGCCGGCGTGACCGGGAACGGGCTCGGTGCGGCGCTCGCCGCGCTCGTCCCGACCGCACCCGAGGGCGTGGCTCCGGGCCTGCTCACCCTGCTCGCGGTCGCCGGGCTGGCCGCGCTGCTCGCCAACGTCGTCAACAACCTGCCCGCCACGCTGGTGCTGCTCGGCGCGCTCGGCCCCGGGCTGCATCCCGGCCTCGTGCTGGCCGTCCTGCTCGGGGTGAACATCGGCCCGAACCTGACCTACGTCGGGTCGCTGGCAACACTGCTGTGGCGCCGGGTGCTGGCCGGTGGCGAGGCAGCCCCGACACTGCGCGAGTACCTCCGGCTCGGCGCGCTGACGGTCCCGGTGAGCCTGGGGCTCGCGGTGCTCGCGCTGTGGCTGGCCTTGACGCTCGGCCGAGGATGGTTGGTGTGAGCGCGCGCACAGTGGTCGCCTGGATCATCGAGGGCACCTGGGAGGCCACCGTGGACGCTGCCGCGTGCGCGGCCACACCCGACCGCGGTGAGACCGAGGTGCTGCTGCTGGCCGTCGTCGATGCGGCGGTCTCGGAGGCCGTGCACGGGGCGTTCGGCGGCCTGTTCGGGCGGCGCGGCCACGACCCCGGCGACGCGGTGGCTGCGCAGGGCGTGGAGGGGACGCACGAGCTGCTGGTGCAGGCGGAGCAACGGCTCGACCTCCCCGCCCGGCGGGAGGTCCGGGTCGGCCGGGTCGAGCGTGAGGTCGTCGCCGCCTGCGAGCACGCCGACCTGCTGGTCTGCTCGCGCGACGGCGACCGCTCCCGGCTCGGGCCGCACAGCCTCGGCCGGCACCTGCGGTTCGTCGTCGACCACGCACCCTGCCCGGTGCTGCTCGTGTGGCCCGACACGTCGCCCGACCTGGACTCGATCCCACCGCCCCCGCGCCACCGGTAGCCCGACCGGGCCCCGGAGACCCGGGACGGGTGCGTGGCGAAGCGCCGGGAAAGCCACTTTCCCGGCGCGTGGGGCCGGGAAAGAGGCTTTCCCGGCAACGTGTGCGTCCCGCACCCACTTCCGCGGGCGGGCGGGCGAGCGGGCCGCCGTTTCGACCATGCGAACCGTGTTCCGCTGAGCGAAACGTCTGGGTACCCCACCCGCGACGGTGGGGGTCAGCATCGATCCCATGAGCCCTCCGAAAGTGCCGGCCGCCATCGTCGGTCCAGGCAACATCGGCACCGACCTGCTCGCCAAGCTGCTCCGCAGCGCGGAGGCAGGCGGCGCGATCGACGTGCGGTACGTGGTCGGTGTCGTCGAGTCCGACGGGTTGGCGCGGGCCCGCGAGCTGGGCATCGACGCCTCCGCCGGCGGCGTGGACTGGTTGCTGCGCCAGAGCCCCCTCCCGCAGATCGTCTTCGAGGCGACCTCGGCCGCGGCGCACCTCGCCAACGCGCCGCGCTACGCCGAGGCCGGCATCCAGGCCGTCGACCTGACGCCGGCGCACCTGGGCCCGATGGTGTGCCCGCCGGTGAACCTGCGCGACCACATCGCCGCCCCCAACGTCTCGATGATCACCTGCGGTGGGCAGGCGACGATCCCGATGGTGCATGCGGTCTCGCGCGTCACGCCGGTGCCGTACGCGGAGATCGTCGCGTCGGTGGCCTCGCGCAGCGCCGGCCCGGGGACCAGGGCCAACATCGACGAGTTCACCCACACCACCTCGCGTGCCGTCGCCGAGATCGGCGGGGCAGCGCGGGGGAAGGCGATCATCGTCCTGAACCCCGTCGAGCCGCCGCTGATCATGCGTGACACGGTGTTCTGCATGGTCGGCGCCGACGCCGACCGGCCTGCGATCGCCCGCTCGGTCCACGGGATGGTGGCCACCGTGCAGGAGTACGTGCCCGGCTACACGCTTCGCGCGGAGCCGCAGTTCGACGACCCGCGCCCCGATTGGGGTGGCAACGGCCGCGTCGCGATCTTCCTCGAGGTCAAGGGCAACGGCGACCACCTGCCGCCCTACGCCGGCAACCTCGACATCATGACGGCGGCCGCCACCCGCGTCGGCGAGCTGATGGCCCGCGCGAAGCAGGCGGTGGCGGCATGAGGCCCGCCCTCGCGCACGACGTCCGCATCACCGACACGACGCTGCGCGACGGCAGCCACGCGATGTCCCACCGGTTCACCGAGGCGCAGGTCCGCGACACCGTCCGGGCGCTCGACCGGGCGGGCGTCGAGGTGATCGAGGTGTCGCACGGCGACGGGCTGGGCGGCAGCTCGTTCAACTACGGCTTCTCCGGCACCGACGAGCTCACGCTCATCGCGGCCGCCGCGGACGAGGCCCGGCGAGCCACCGTCGCGGTCCTGCTGGTGCCGGGCATCGGCACTGTCGACGACCTGAAGAAGGCGCACGACGCCGGCGCCCGAATGGTGCGGGTGGCCACCCACTGCACGGAGGCCGACGTCTCGCCGCAGCACTTCGCGGCGGCCCGGGAGCTGGGCATGGAGACCGTCGGGTTCCTGATGATGGCGCACCGGACGTCCCCGGAGGTGCTGGCGAAGCAGGCCCGGATCATGGTCGACGCCGGCTGCCAGGTCCCGTACGTCACGGACTCGGCCGGTGCGCTGCTCATGCACGAGGCGACGCAGCGGTTCGAAGCGGTGGTCGCCGAGGTCGGGGACGAGGCCTGGGTCGGCTACCACGGCCACCAGAACCTCTCGCTCGGCGTCGCCAACTCCGTGCTCGCCCACGAGGCGGGCGTCCGGTACATCGACGGGTCGCTGTGCGCGCTCGGCGCCGGTGCGGGCAACTCGCCGACCGAGGTGCTCGTCGCCGTGTTCGACCGACTGGGCGTCGACACCGGGATCGACGTCGCCGGGGCGCTGGCCGCGGCGGAGGACGTCGTGCGGCCGTACCTGCACCGCTGGCCGAAGCTGGACCGCAACGCGATCGTGCAGGGCTGGGCGGGCGTCTACTCGTCGTTCCTGCTGCACGCCGAGCGCGCGGCGGAGCGCTACGACGTGCCCACGCACGAGATCCTGCGCCGCTGCGGCGCGGAGGGCCTGGTGGGCGGCCAGGAAGACATGATCATCGACATCGCGCTGCAGATCGCGGCCGAGGAGGCGAAATGACCGACTTCGGGCACGTCATCGATGGTGTGGAGCGGGATTCGCTCGACGGCGCCAGGTTCGACTCGGTCGACCCGTTCACGCGCGAGCCGTGGGCGACGGTCGCGTTGGGCGGCGCCGCGGAGGCCGAGCTCGCCGTCACGGCGGCGCGCACGGCGTTCGACGAGGGGCCGTGGCCGCGGATGGGTTTCGCCGAGCGCGGCGCGCTGCTGCACCGGCTGGCCGACCTCATCGGCGAGCACGCCGCCGAGCTGGCCATGGCCGACACCCGGGACATGGGAAAACCCGTCAGCGACGCGCTCGGCAAGGACGTGCCGCGGACTGCGCAGAACTTCCGGTTCTTCGCCGACCACGCCCGCCTCGCGACCGCGGAGGCGTTGCCGATGGACACCGGTCACCACGCCTACACGCGCTACGAGCCGGCCGGGGTCGTCGCCGCGATCGCACCCTGGAACTTCCCGCTGATGCTGGAGTCGTGGAAGGTCGCGCCGGCGTTGGCGTGGGGCAACACGGTGGTGCTCAAACCGGCGGAGGACAGCCCGGCCTCCGCGACCGTGCTCGCGCGGCTCGCGCTGGAGGCCGGCATCCCGCCCGGGGTGTTCAACGTGCTGCACGGCTACGGCCCCGAGTCGGCGGGGGCAGCGCTCACGGCCGACCCGCGGGTCGACCGGATCACCTTCACCGGCGAGTCCGGCACCGGGCGCGTGATCACCGGGGTGGCCGCGCGCAACCTCACACCGGTCAGCCTCGAGCTGGGCGGCAAGGGCGCCAACCTGGTGTTCGCCGACGCCGACCTGGACGTCGCGGTCGACTGGTCGATCAAGGCGATCTTCACCAACGCCGGGCAGGTCTGCCTCGCGGGCTCGCGGCTCTACGTCGAGCGCCCGGTGCTGGACGAGTTCCTCGCGCGGTTCGTCGCCGCGGCCGAGGCCCTGGTGATCGGCGATCCGAAGGACCCGGGCACGCAGGTCGGGCCGCTCGCCTCGCGGACGCACTACGAGAAGGTCCGCGCGTACGTCGACAATGCCGCCGGGAAGCTGCTCACCGGCGGCCTCGGTGAGGGCTGGACGATCCGGCCGACGGTTGTCGTCGACGCGCCCGCCGACTCGCCGATCCAGTGCGAGGAGGTCTTCGGGCCCGTCGTGACCGTCACGCCGTTCGACACCGAGGCGGAGGCCGTGCACGCCGCCAACAACACCCCGTACGGGCTCAACGCGATGCTGTTCACCGAGAACCTCTCGCGCGCACACCGCGTCGCCGCGGCACTGCGCGCCGGGACGGTGTGGGCCAACTGCTTCTTCATCCGCGACCTGCGCGCGCCCTTCGGCGGGTTCGGCGACTCGGGCTGGGGCCGGGAGGGCGGCAACTTCAGCCGGGAGTTCTTCACCGAGCCCAAGGCCGTCGTGATGGCGATCGCGGCGGGCTGAAACTTCCCCACCGTTTTGCCAACCTGCACGCCCTTTTGGGTGTGTAGGTTGGCAAAACGGTGGGGAAGTTGGGGGTCAGGCGCGCTTCGACGCGAGGGTCTCGCCGCCGACGAACCAGTGCGCCGGCTCCACCTCCTGCAGCAGCACCCGCACCGACGCAGCCGGTGCGCCGAGGGAGGCGGCGACCGCCTCGGTGACGGCCTCCCCCAGCGCCTGCAGCTGCTCGGGCGTGCGCCCGCGCGTCAGCGAGATCTGGACCAGCGGCATATCCGTCTCCTTTACTTGCAGCCCAGTTCGAGGGTCCCGAGCCGGTCGATCGACGCCACCACCACGTCCCCCGGCCCGACGGGGACCGCGGCGGTCAGCCCGCCGGAGAGCACGACGTCGCCGGCGCGCAGGCCGTCGCCGTCGGCGGCCATCGTGCGCACCATCCACGCGACGGCGGATGCGGGGTGCCCCAGCGACGCCGCACCGGATGCGGTCGCGACGACCTCGCCGTTCTTCTCGAACACCACCCCGACCAGCCGCAGGTCGATACCCGTCGGCGACACCGGCGTGCCGACGACGAACCGTCCGGCGGAGGTGTTGTCGGCGACCACGTCGGCCATCGTGAAGCGGTAGTCGCGGTAGCGGGAGTCGAGCACCTCGATGCCGACGGCCACTCCGGCCGACGCCGCGAGCACGTCGGTCGCGGTGACGTGCGGGCCGGCCAGGTCGCGGCCCATCACGAAGACGATCTCGGGCTCGCACCGCGGCTGGATCAGCGCGGACGTGTCGAGCGGCGCGCCGACGTCCAGCACGGCCGTCCCGGGCAGGAAGCCGTAGATCGGACTGGTGACGCCGACCTGCGCCTGCTTGGCGCGACTGGTCACGCCGAGCTTCCACCCGACCAGCGGCCCCGCGCCTTCACGCAGCACCCGCTGCACCGCGTACCCGGCGGCCAGGTCCAGACCGGGGAACTCGTCGGACAGCTGCTCGATCGCGGTCCGGTCGGCCACCGACTTGCCCAGGCGGGCGGCCAGCTCTGCTGCGTCGATGTTGATGTCGATGCTCATCTACCCCACCCGCACGGTGATCGGGCCGAGCCGGTCGAACTCGGCGCGGAAGACGTCGCCCGCGGTCATCGGCACCGCGGCGTGCAGCGCGCCGGTCATGATCAGGTGGCCCGGTTCGAGCGCGACCCCGCTCTCGCCGAGCACGTTCGCGATCCACGCGACGACGGCGACCGGGTCACCCAGCGCGGCCGCCCCGGCAGCGGTGTCGACGAGCTCGCCGTTGCGCGTGATCGTCATCCCGATCAGGCGGGTGTCGACGCCGTCGATCGGGACGACCCGGCTCGACGTCGCCATCGCACCGTTCGACGCGAGATCGGCGACGGTGTCGGCCAGCTTGATCCGCCAGTCGGCGATCCGCGAGTCGACGATCTCCATCCCGGCGACGGCCCCGGCGATCGCGGACCGCGCCCGCGTGACCGTCACCCCCGGTCCTTCCAGCCGCTCACCGAGCACCATCACGATCTCGGCCTCGATCTTGGGCGCGATGAACCTGTCGAGCGGGACGACATCGCCGTCGCGGTAGACGGTGGAGGCCAGCACGGGCCCGAAGTCGGGCGAGTCGACGCCGACCATCCGCTGCATCGCCGCGGACGTGAGCCCGACCTTGTGCCCGACCACCCGGTCGCCGTCGGCCAGCAGCAACGCGACCAGCTCCTGCTGCACGGCGTAGCCGTCGGCGAGCCCGAGCGTGGGATCGGCATCGGTGAGCGGCGGGATCGGCACCCGCGTGCGGCGGGCCTCGTAGAGCGCTCGCGCCAGCGCAGGCGCGTCCGTCACAGTCATCACCCGATCCTCGTAGGTGGGGCCGGCCGGGCGGTACGTCGACGTTCCGACCACCGGAACGTGGCGGCCGGCCGGGATATGTGCGTTCCGCACGCGAGGGCAGGAAAGCCACTTTCCGGCCCTCACAGGGCAGGAAAGTGGCTTTCCTGCCCTCCCCAACCCGGCCCCGCGCGCTACTGCAGCGCGCCGGTGAGCGTGCGCGCCGCGGCGTGCACCTGCGGCGCCACGCGGTTGAACGCCAGCCGCCCGCTCCGCCCCGAGACCGAGATCGCGGCGATCACCGCGCCGTCCCGGTCGTGCACGGGGCTCGCCGCGCACACCAGCCCCACCGCGCTCTCCTCCCCGTCGAACGCGACCCCGCGGGCGGCCACCCTGGCCAGCTCGGCGTGCAGCAGGCCGGGCGCGGCGATGGTGCGCGGGGTGAGCCGCTTCAGGCCGCCGGCCACCACCGTCTCGACGGCCGACCGCTTCGTGTGGGCGAGCAACGCCTTCCCGACGCCCGTCGCGTGCGCCGGCATCCGCCCGCCCATCCGCGACGGCAGCGGCGGGCCGGAACGGCTGGGCAGCACGTCGAGGTAGAGCACGTCGGTGCCGTCGAGCACGGCGAGGTGGACGGTCTGGCCCGACCTCTCCCGCAGCTCGCCTAGCACCGGCGCCGCCCGCTCGCGCAGGGTGCGCTGCCCCGGGACGAGGTGCCCGAGCTCGAACAGCCGCATCCCCAGCCGGAACCCGCCCTCGACCGGTTCGAGCAGCCCTTCCTGCACGAGCTCGCCCGCGAGCCGGTGCACGGTCGACTTGGCCAGCCCGGTGCGCCTGGCCAGCTCGGAGACGCCGAGGGTCGCCCGTCCGGGCGTGAAGGCGGCGAGGATCGAGACCGCCCGCCCGAGCATCGACGGCGCGCTCATCGCTCCTCCCCCGCTGCCGGCCCTGCTGCGAGCACGATCGCCTCGCGTGCCCACGCCGCCTGCTGGCGCGCGACTGCCGCCCGCCCGGCGAACACGTGCGCCTTCATCCGCCCGATGCGCTCGTGCTCCGCCTCCGGACGGGCCCGCAACCGCTCGCGCAGCAGCGGGGTGTCGAGCGCGCGCAGCCGTGCGGCGTGCGCCTCGTACTGCTCGGCCACCCGGTCCTGCTCGACGACGAAGGCCTTGAGCACGTTGATCGCCTCCTCCGGCATGACCATGTCGAAGAGCAGCGCCTGCAATGCGAACGGGTCGCGGGGTGCTGGCGGCTCGTGGTACTCCCCGATCCAGGCCAGCAACGCGGCCCGTCCTGCGTCGGTCAGCGAGTAGACCCTGCGTTCGAGCTTGCTACCGCGCACCGTCCGCTCCGCGACGACGAGGCCGTCGGCCTCCATCCGCCGCAGGTGCGGGTAGATCTGGCTCTGCGGGGCCGACCACACCCATCCCGAGCCGGAGTCGAAGAACTGCGCCAGCTCGTAGCCGCTCATCGGGCGGGCGTCGAGCACTCCGAGCAGGGCGTTCTGCAGCGACATGGGAGGACGGTAGCCGCGCGGAAAGCGTTCCGTCTAGCGATACATGTTGGTAGATACCGGTATGCCCATAGGCATATCGTCCCGGACGTGACCCCGACCACAGCGCATTCGACTCCTGGGCACCACGCCCTGGCGCATGCCGGCGCCGTGCTCGCGCGCGCCGATCTCGTCACCGCCTTCGGCCACGTCTCCACCCTGCTCGACGGCGGCCGGATGCTCATCACCCCGCCCGTCCCGCTCGGCAGGGTCGACGCCGCCCGGTGCATCGAGGTCCCCCTGGACGTCGACGCGCTCCCGGCCGGGGTGCCCCTGGAAGCCTGGCTGCACCTGGCCGTCTACCGCGCCCGCCCCGACGTCGGCGCGGTCTGCCGCGCGCAACCGGAACGGCTTACGGCGCTCGCCGCGGCCGGCGTCTGCGTCCCGCCGCTGACCGGCCACGCCGTCGTCGCGGGCGCTCCGGTGCCGATCTCGCGCGACGCCGTGCTCGCCCGCGATCCCGCGACCGCCATCCGAGCCGTCGCGTCGCTCGGCGACGGGCATGCGCTGGTGCTGCGCGGCAACGGTGCGCTCACCGTCGGACGTGACGTCGGCGCCGCGGTCGCGCGGATGTGGCTGCTGGAGCGCGCCGCGCGGTCCACCGTGATCGCCGCGTCGGTCGGCGAGCCCACCGCGCTTCCCGCCGATGCCGTCGCGAGCTGGCGGCAAGCGGCCGACGAGCTGCTCGCCCGGATCTGGACCCACCTCGACGAAGCGGAGGCCATCTCATGATCATGATCGACGACATCGCGTACGTCCGGTCCGGAACCGCCGATCTGGAGACGGCCGTGCGTTTCGCGGTCGACGTCGTCGGTCTCGAAGAGATCGCCCGCGAGGGCGGCACCGCCTACCTGCGCGCCGACCACCGGCACCACTGCCTGGCGTTCGTGGAGGGGGCGGCGGGTGTGCTCGCGTCCGGGTTCGTCGTGCGCGACGAGGCCGTGCTCGCCGCCGCCGAGATCGAGCTGGAGCACGCGGGCTGCCGGGTCGAGCGCGGCGACGCCGACGGCGCTCGGCACCGGCGGGTCAGCGACTACCTCGCCTTCGACGATCCCTGGGGCAACCGGATCGAGCTGGTCTGCGGGCAGACGCAGGTGCACCGGCCGCTGCGGTTCGGCCGGGCCGCCGGCATCGTCGAGTTCGGCCATCTCTGCGTCGACGCCCCCGACGTCCGGGAGGCCTACGCGTTCTGGTCGGCCCACTTCAACATCACGATCTCCGACTGGATCGGCGACGCGGCCGCGCTGATGCGGTTCGACCCGGTGCACCACAAGCTGGCCGTGTTCAAGGGCGTCCGGCCGGGCCTGTGCCACATGAACTTCCAGGTCGAGTCGATCGACGACGTCATGCGCAGCTGGCACGTGCTCGAACGGATGGGCGTCGAGATCGAGATGGGCCCGGGCCGCCACCCGCAGTCGACGGCGGTGTTCCTGTACTTCAAGGGCCCGGAGGGCCTGACGTACGAGTACTCGTGGGGCGTACGGCGCATCGAGCCGGACGAGGACTGGCGCCCGCGCACGTTCGACCCGGCCGAGCCCGACGCGATCGACCTGTGGGCCGGCCCGACGCAGAAGCCGTCGACCCAGTTCCAGGTCGCCGCGACGCAAGCGCGGACCGCGCGATGACCTGCCCCGTCGCGCACGACCTCGACCCGCTGGCCATGGGCTTCCTCGACGACCCCTTCCCCGTCCTGGCGCGCTGGCGGGAGGAGGCGCCGGTCGTCTACGTGCCGGCGATCGACCGGTGGATGGTCACCCGCTACGCCGACGTCGAGCGGATCCTGACCGACCCTGCGACGTTCTCCGCGACCGAGACCCAGCAGCCGGTGCACCCGATGTGCCCGGAGGCCGCCGCGATCCTGGCCACCGCCCCGCTCGTCCCGACGATGTCGAACTGCGACCCGCCCGAGCACCAGCGCTTCCGCTCGGTGATGAGCCGCGCGATGTCGCCCCGCCGGATGGCGGCGCTGCGTCCGGCGATCCACGCCCGCGCGAACGAGCTGGTCGACCGGTTCGCCGGCACCGGGCGCGTCGACATCGTCCGCGCGCTGTTCTACCCGCTGCCGGCGCTGACGATCTTCGACCTGATCGGCTTCCCGGCCGCCGACAGCGACCGGATCAAGACGTGGTGCGCCGGCAAGCTCGAGGTCAACTGGGGCCACCCGGAGCCGGCGCGGCAGGTCGAGTTGGCCCGCAAGATGGTCGAGTTCGTGGACTACTGCGCGGGGTTCGTCGCCGATCGCCGCCGTGCACCGGCCGACGACCTCACGAGCGCGCTCGTGACCGACGAGCGTGTGCTGAGCGACGCCGAGATCACCAGCCTGATCTTCGCGCTGAGCTTCGCCGGCCACGAGACGACCACGAACCTGCTCGGCAACATGCTGCGCCACCTGCTCGCTTCGGGTGCGTGGCAGGAGATCGGCGACGACCGTGCGCTGATCCCCGGCGCCGTCGAGGAGACCCTGCGCTTCGACAGCTCCGTCCCGATGTGGCGGCGGGTCACCACCCGCGCCGTCGAGATCGGCGGGGTCGCGCTGCCCGCGGGCAGCCGGCTGGTGCTCGCCTTTGCGGCTGCCGACCGCGAGCCGACGATGTTCCCCGAACCCGACCGGTTCGACATCCGCCGGCCCAACGCACGCCGCCAGCTCTCCTTCGGCCGGGGCATCCATCTCTGCCTCGGCGCGGGGCTGGCGCGGATGGAATGCGAGATCGTCACCGACCTTCTCGCCGACCGGCTGCCCGGCCTGCGCCTCGCAGCGGACACGCCGGTCGAGTTCTCCCCCAACCTCTCCTTCCGCGGCCCACTCGAACTGCTCGTCGAGTGGGACGCGCCGGCGCCGACGGAGGCGTAGATGACCGACACCGCAAAACCCGACGTGAGGCGGAGCACGCTTGCAGTCATCGTCCTGACCTGCGGCCTGTCGTACATGTTCGACGGCTACGACCTGATCGTCTACGGCACCACGCTGCCGTCGCTGGTGGAGCAATGGGGGATCAGCCCGGCCGCCGCCGGCAGCATCGGCAGCTACGCGCTGGTGGGCATGCTGATCGGGGCGCTCTCCGTCGGCAGCATCACCGACGTCTTCGGCCGGCGGCGCGTCCTGATCGTGGCGGTCACGTGGTTCTCCGTGCTCACCGCGCTGTGCGCGTTCGCACCGAACCCCGAGGTGTTCGGCGTGCTGCGGTTCCTCGCCGGGCTCGGGCTCGGTGGGGTGTTGCCGACGCTCAACGCGCTCGTGATCGAGTACGCGCCGGAGCGCAGCCGCAACCTCACCTACGTCGTGATGGCCGTCGGCTACCCGCTCGGCGGGCTGCTCGCAGCGTCGCTGGCCATCCCGCTCATCCCCGCGCTGGGCTGGCAGGTCATGTACCTCATCGCGGCGGTGCCGCTGGTCGTCGTGCTGCCGCTGGCGATCTGGAAGCTGCCCGAGTCGTTGGAGTCGCTGGTCGCGCGGGGACGCCTCGACGAGGCCCGGGCGCTGGCCGACCGACTCGGCGTGGACGTCCCGGCCGCGGCCGGCGGGACCGAGCGCGCCCGCTGGGGCGGCGTCCGCACGCTGTTCGCGCCGTCGTACGCGCTGCCGACAGTGCTGTTCTGGATCGCGGCGTTCTGCTCGCTGCTGCTGATCTACGGGTTGAACACCTGGCTGCCGCAGCTGATGCGGCAGGCCGGCTACCCGCTCGGATCGGCGCTGAGCTTCCTGCTGGTGTTCAACGCCGGCGCCGTGCTCGGGCTGGCGTTCGGCGGGCGGGCGGCCGACCGGTTCGGGCCGCGCCCGGTGATCGGCATCGGGTTCGCGCTGGCCGCGGCCTCGGTGCTGCTGCTCATCACGACCGACTCGATGTTCGGGCTCTACGTGCTCTTCGCCTTCGGCGGCTACGGCACGATCGGCACGCAGACGCTGCTCAACGCCTACGTCACCGGCTTCTATCCCGGCACGTCCCGGGCGGCCGGCATCGGGTGGGCGCTGGGTGTCGGGCGGCTCGGCGGGATCCTCGGGCCGGTGCT
This sequence comes from Pseudonocardia sp. TRM90224, assembly GCF_021245725.1. GTDB lineage: Bacteria > Actinomycetota > Actinomycetes > Mycobacteriales > Pseudonocardiaceae > Pseudonocardia. Next base: position 60,458 of record NZ_JAJGSX010000038.1, read on the forward strand.
CGGCGGGCTGCTGCTGAGCGCCGGAGCGTCGCTTCCGGTCGTGTTCGCGACGTTCGCGGCGGTCGCGCTCGCCGGCGCGGTCGTGATCACCGCCGTGCGGCGGCGACCGGCCGTCGTCGCGGCGGCAGTCCCCGCCTGACCGGCACCGGGGCCGCCGCGCGTCGCGGGGAGGGCAGGAAAGCCACTTTCAGGCCCTGTGAGGGCAGGAAAGTGGCTTTCCTGCCCTCGCGTGCGCAACGCACACATCCCAGCCCCAGCACGGCCCGGGTCGGCGAGGTCGCCACTGCCGGCTCCGAGCTACCGGCGACGTCCCCGCGGATGCGTGCGCAAGGCACTCCCGACCGCCCGGCGGGCCGGGCCGCGCCCAGCACGGACTCACATCCCTCGTGGCGGCCCGGAGGGTCATGGCGGACTTTCCTGGCACCCGCCGCCCGCCCGGCCCGGGCTTGGCCGCCCCGGGGGCTCGACCGCCCGCCGGAGCGGTCAGCTCGCCCGGTCTGCGATCAGCCGGTCGGCCGCCCAGCGCCCGTTGAAGGCGGCGGCGTCCGACCACGGGAGGCCCAGGTGGTCGCCGGCCAGCAGCACGGCGCTCCCGACGGGCAGCCGCTCGCGGTAGCGCCGCACCGCCGCCGCGAGCCCGACGTGCAGGTACGGCAACGCTTCCGGCCACCGGGCGATGTGGCTGTCGGTCACCCTGCCGGGCAGGCCGGGCAGGACCGGCGCCAGCGCTTCGACGGCGGCCGCGCGGACCGTCTCGTCGTCGGCGGACATCAGCCGCTGCGCGGCATCGTGCCCGAACATCACGGTGATCACCTCGCCGCCGGCGGCGGGGTCGGCCCGCGAGTGGACGGCGAGCGCCGCCAGCGGTGACGACGACTCCGGCGAGACCAGCACCCCGTACGCCCCACCCAGCTCGCCGGCCGCGAGCCGCTCCTCCAATGCCAGCCCCACCAGCACGACGCTGCTGTAGGAGGTGCGCAGGACCGCGGCCTCGTCCGGGGTCGGGTCGGCCAGCATGGCCGTCGACGGCCCGGCCGGCGTGGTGATCACGACCGCGCCCGCGTTCCGCACACCGCGCGAGGTGGTCAGGGTGACGGCCCCGCCGCGCGAGCCGGGTCGCTCGACGCGCTCGACCTGGACGTCGTACTCGACGTCCAGCGTCGCTGCCAGCGCCGACGTCAGCGAGCCGAGCCCGCCGCGCAGCGTGAAGGCCTTGGGGCCGCGGGCCGAGAACGCCACGAGCGAACCGGGCAGCACCGCACTGCCACCCGCAACGTCCTGGAAGAACAAGCCGTTGACCGTCGGCTGCAGCATCCGACGGGTCACGCCGGCGCCGAACCGTTCCCGCATCCACTCCAACCCGTGACAGGGGTCCAGATCGGCGAAATCGAGGAGATCGACCCGGCGGCGCGAGGCCAGCGCGCGGGTCGACCACAGCCCTCGTGCTCCCGGACGATGTCCCTGGCTCGCACCAGACCACCCGTCAGGAACGTCCACGGCCGGTCGGTGTCGAAGCGCCACGACCGACCGTCGGCCACCACCATCGACCGGCCGGAGACCGTGACCTCCTGCCCGGCCAGCCCCGCCGTCCGCACGAGCTCGGGAACGAGCTCGTAGTCGGTCGAGAGGAACTGCGCGCCCAGCTCCATCAGGCCCGCACCAACCGGCCGCGTCGCCATCCGCCCACCCGGCCCGGTCGCTGCCTCGAGCACCGTCACCCGGTACCCGGCGGCGACCAGCCGGTGCCCGGCAGCCAGCCCGGAGATCCCGGCGCCGACCACAACCACGTCGTCCGCACGGTTCCCGGTCATCCGACGGATCCGTCGTCGAAGAGCGCCAACTGCTCACCCGCATCGGGGTGGACGGCGCCGCCGTACTCCAACAGGTCGTACAAGCTCTTCATCGCAGCCATGGCCTCGGCGAGCAGGCCCGCCTCCGCCCACAGCTCCGTCGAGTGCGACTCGGCGCTGGTCGCCCGGTCCAGCGCCCGCAGCGCGAGCACCAGCATCCCGTCCGGCAGGTCGAGTCGCTCGCCGGCCTCGACGAAGTCGGGACCGTAGATCGAGACGAACTTCTCGCCGCCGGGCGAGTGGATGGCCACGACGGCCGCTGCCGCGATCGCTTCGACAGCCGTGCTGTACTCCACGTCACCGTGTGCGCCCGCAGCTCGTTCCAGCGTTGCCCGGACGACCTTGACCCGTTCCGCCTGCGCAGCCTCGTGGAGATCGCCGGCCCAGTCCGCCGCCGTGTCGTTGTCGAAAGGCCCGAAGCCCCAGGTACCCATCCGCCCCTCCCCCTCAGGCCGGCGGCCACCGCCTGCCCGCCTGCAAGTAGTCGTCGTACTCGTTCCCGACGACGCCGGAGTTGACCCACCGTTCGGGGTGCGTGCCGAGTGCCCTCTCGGCGAGCGCAAGGGCGCCCTCGGCCGAGGACGCCGTTCCGACGGCCCGTCCGTCCAGCTCGGCGGCGTCACGGCGCTCGTCGCTCGACTCCGTGTGCTGTTCGCTCAACGAGGGCAGCACTGGCAGGTCCCGAAGCGTGCTGCCGTCGAGATCGGCCCGCTCGAACAGGCTGACCGTGAAGCCCGCCGCCCCCGACCCGATCGAGACCCACCGAATGCCGCGTTCTCCAGCGCCGTCGACGGGGCCGAGGAACTGCTCGATCTCCCTACCGCGCCGGAGCGCCCCGATCGCGAACGGCAAGGCCAGATGCCTCATGGGGGCAAGCTACTTCACCGATCTTCAGAAGCCGGGAGAGGTCGGCGTCCGGGTGATCACCGTGCGTCAGGTCGCGGCCCGCATCGTCGCGACCACCGCCGCGATCCGACGCTCCCGCGTCGCGGCCGTCTTCGCGCCCTCGACGGCGAGCACGTGCCGCTGCCGGTTGCTGTAGGACAGGCTGTCGAAGGCCCGGCGGCAGTCGGCGTCGAGAGCGGCAGCGAGGTCGTCCGGCACCGAGACCTCGCGCGGTGCCGTGTCCAGCTGGAGCTCGACATCGATGACGTCACCCGCCTCGACGCCCGCCTCCGCCCGGTTCGTCGCGCTGACCCCGAGCATGAACGCCCCGCTCATCACCGCGACCGTGCTGCGGTAGCTGTGGGCGTCGTTGATCGTGACGACGACGGCCGGACGCTTCCCGCTGCCGAGCTCGTCGACGACCTCGGGCGGCACCTGGAACCCGGTGGCGGTGCGCCCGTTCAGCTGGAGCGTGGCACGGAACTTCACGAGGCGGATCCTGCCAGGTGCGGCCGTCAGCGGCACTGCTTGCAGCAGGACCACTGGCTTGTGCAGTCGAGCTGCCACCCGCCGCCGGCAGTGAAATCGACGTGTTAACGCGGTGAAACTCCACGTTGGGACTGTGCTCCCGGACCGGTCCGCGGTTCCACGGACGGGGAGGGCGTGCGATGGAGGAACAGTTCGGTCCTTACCGGCTGGAACGGCTCATCGGTCGGGGCGGGATGGGCGAGGTCTTCCGCGCGTTCGACACCACCAAGGAGCGGGTCGTCGCAGTGAAGCGGCTCGCTCCGCACCTCGCTTCGGATGCGGAGTTCCGGACCCGGTTCCGGCGGGAGTCGGAGGTGGCGGCCCGGCTGCGCGAGGCGCACGTGATCCCGATCCACGACTTCGGTGAGATCGACGGCCGCCTCTACATCGACATGCGCTTCGTCGACGGCCTCGACCTCGACACGATCATGACGAAAGAGGGCCGGCTCGCTCCCGAACGCGCGGTCCGGATCATCACCCAGATCGCCAGCGCGCTCGACGCCGCCCACGCCGACGGCCTCGTGCACCGCGACGTCAAGCCGTCCAACGTGTTGCTGGGCGACCGCGACTTCGCCTACCTCGTCGACTTCGGCATCGCCACGCCGATCACCGGCGAGCGCCTGACCGTGACCGGCAGCGCGCTCGGGACGATGTCCTACCTCGCGCCGGAGCTGTTCGGGGGGCACCGCAGGGACAGCCGGATCGACGTCTACTCGCTGACCTGCGTCCTCTACAAGGTCCTCACCGGTCGCCGCCCGTTCGAGGCCGACGGCCTCAACGCCATGATGTACGCCCACGTCAACGTCCCGCCGCCGCAGCCGTCCCGGGCCGCCGGTGTTGCGCCCGCGTTCGACGAGGTGATCGCCCGCGGCATGGCGAAGGACCCCGACCGCCGCTACGCCACCACCGGCGAGCTCGCCGAGGCCGCCCACCGGGCCGCCACCATCGCCAGTCTCACGGTCGAGATGCCCCACCTGTTCCGGCGCGCGCCCGTGCCGGCAGCAGGCCCGGACCTCGGCCGGACCGTGGGCCAGCGGCCGGTCGCTCCGGCACTCCGTCCCGATCCGCCGGTAGCGTCTCCGGCACCTGCGACCCCGACACCAGTGCCACCGACACCGGCGCCCGCTCCGAGCCGCACCCGCCGGACGTTGCTCATCGCGGCCGGTGCCGTGCTGCTCGTCGGATTGACGGCGGGCGGCATCGCCGTCGCTGCGAACGGGTGGCCGGCGGCTGCCCCGTCGACCACGCCGTCGACCACGCCGTCGACCGGCCAACCGCCGGTCCCACCGACGGTCGCGGCTGCGCCGGTCGAGCCCGAGCGGACCGGCACGACGGCGTACACCGACCCGGCGGGCCGCTTCGCGTTCGCCCGGCCGACGAACTGGCTGGACGAACCGCTGCAGGCCGACGAGCTGGTGTCGATCTACAACCCCACGCCCGCGATCGTCTTCCCGAGCCAGGCCTGGTACCACGCCGACCTCAAGGTGCGCGCCGGCAAGGGCCCGCAGTCCCTGGTCACCCGCACGAGTGAGGAACGCACCCGCCTGCTCGGCCTTCCCGGCGCCCGGATCACGCTCGAAGAGCACGTCACGCTGCCCGACGCCACACCGGCCTTCCTGCTCGGAGCGGTGCACATGGACTCGGAGAAGCAGGTCGAGGTGGCCGACCTCGTGCTGGTGGCGGTCGGCGACGGGACGTGGGTCGTGGCTGCCGGGACCGGCCTGTCCTACACCTGGCACGTCGAGAAGCCCGCGCTCGACGCCACGCTGCGCACCTTCACGATCGGAGCCCCGTGATGACCGGGATCAGCGAGCTGACGTTCGGCCACTACGAGCTCGAAGGGCTGGTCGGCAGGGGCGGGATGGGGGAGGTCCACCGCGCTTTCGACACCGTCAAGCGCCGCAGGGTCGCTCTCAAGCTCCTCGCCCCGCACCTCGCCTCCGACGAAACGTTCCAGGAGCGATTCCGACGGGAGTCGGAGCTGGCCGCCAGGCTGCGCGAGCCGCACGTCATCCCGATCCACGACTACGGCGAGATCGAGGGCAGGCTCTTCATCGACATGCGGCTCGTCGACGGCCGCGATCTGCAAACCGTCATCTCGGAGAACGGAGCGCTCGCCCCCATCCGCGCCGCCACGATCATCACCCAGATCGCGGGCGCGCTCGACGCCGCGCACGCCGACGGGCTCGTGCATCGCGACGTCAAACCGTCGAACATCCTGCTCACCGGCTCCGGAGGGACGAGCGACTTCGCCTACCTCGTCGACTTCGGCATCGCCTCGGCAACCAGCGGCGACCGCCTGACCAGGACCGGCACCACGCTCGGGTCCGTCCTCTACATGGCACCGGAGCTGTTCGACGCCGGCGACCGGCGCGACAGCCGCATCGACGTCTACTCGCTGGCCGGCGTGCTGCACACGATCCTGACCGGGCACAGCCCGTTCGACACCGACGGCTACGCGGCGACCGTCTACGCCCACCTCCGATCGGCGCCTCCACGGCCGACGCGGAGCCACCCGCACCTCCCTTCCGCCATCGACGACGTCATCGCACGCGGCATGGCCAAGAACCCCGACGACCGGTACGCCACCGCGGGCGAGCTCGCCGAGGCCGCGCAGGCGGCCCTCGTCGGCAAGCGGGCTCCGCTGCCAGCAGCACCGGCCACGGAGGAGGTCACCATCCAGCATCCGCGCCCGCCGGCGGCAGCGGCGGACCGATCGCCTGCCCTCGCCGCCCCGCGTCGCCGCAAAGCGCTGGTCATCGGGCTTGCGGCGCTCGTGGTCGCCGGGCTCGTCGCGGCCGGCGTCACCATCGTCACCACGAGGCCCACAGCCGATGCGCCGGTCGTCGTGGCGGCGCCGCCGACCACCGTCCCCGCGGATCCCCCCAACACCTACGTCGACAAGCACGGCCGCTTCCGGCTGGTCCCGCCGTCGGGGTGGAAGGAGACGGTCGCCGCACAGGGTCTGCTGACCTTCATCAGCCCGACACCCGCGGCGAATCCCTCGGGTGCACCGTTCGAGGTGGGCATCGCGGTCGCGGTCTTCACGTCCGTCGGGTCGCTCGACCAGGTCGTCGATGCGTCGAGAACCACCTTCCAGGTGGCCCCCGGCATCAAGCTCGGCATGGACGCGCGGATCAAGCTCGAGGACGGCACCCCCGCGCACCTGTTCACCTACACGGTCACGCCGCCGGGGAGCGATCTGACGGTGTGGCGGGCCGAGCTGGTCGCTGTGCGCGACGACACCACCTTGTTCACCGTCTCCGGCACGTCCCTCGCGTCGGAAACGGCCGACAACCAGCAGATCCTCACCGCCGCGCGGACGCTGAGGGTGACCCGCTGATCCGCGTCGGGTTCCCCGGGTTGTGTGCGTTGCGCACGCGAGGGCAGGAAAGCCACTTTCCGGCCCTCACAGGGCAGGAAAGTGGCTTTCCTGCCCTCCATCAGGAGTCGTCGCTGTCCGGCTCGATGACCAGCCCCATCCCTTCCAAGGCGGCCAGCAGGTCGGCTTGCAGATCCGCTTGCGGGTTGCTGGACGAAGGCGCCGCGTCCGGCCCGGGACTCGTCACCGCGGCCACCGCACCGAGGAAGCCGCCTCCGAGGACGGGGCCGGCCGCCGGGGCCGCACGCTCGACGATCCCGCTCGCCCTGGCGAACGCCAGCAGCGCGAGCCCGTCGACCGCGTATCCGGCGAATCCGGAGAGGACCGTCCCGTCGAGGAGCCGACCGCTCCGGTCGCGGCGGCGGACGACCTCCGGGGCCCGCCCGGACAGGAGACCGCGCAGGACGTCGGCGCCACACTCGCAACGGACGCCCACGAGTGCCGCACCCGGTCCCACCCGTGTGACCGGTTGGCTCCCGCCGAGCGTGACGCGGACGTGGTGGACGCCGGTCACGAACCCCACACCACCGGGATCGGGCAGCACCTCGACCGGGACCCGCACCGCGGCCCGCTCGAAGACGGGCAGCGGCATGGGCGAACCGAGCAGGCGCTCGTCGGTGATCCGCAGGATGGCGACGTCGAGGCCGCGCGCGAGCCCGAAGACCACACCGGCGGGCACACCCGCGACGGCACCGGCAGCCCGCAGCTCGGCCGCGAGCTCACTGGAAGCGGGTCGGTCGAGCGTGGTCCCACGGAACTCGCCCTGCGGCAGCACCACCCGCACCTCGGTGCCGGCCTGTCCGGCGATGTCGCGGGTGGTCAGGACGTACGCGGTGCCGTCGGCGACGAGGAGGACCAGTCCCCAACCCCCTCGACCGAGGCGCGCCAACCGGTTCCGCATCGGGTGGTCCGGCCGGTCGGGCGTCGATCCGTTCTGCACCTGGCGCCCGACCGCCGCCCCGAGACCCCGCAGGTCGGGCAGGGGCGCCCGGTCGTGGACGTCGACCTCGGCGTGGTCGGGGTGCTGGATGTGCTCCATCTCGTGCTCGAAGAGCTTGCGCCGCTCCGCCGGGCCGAGCACGCCGCCCACCAGCGCGTCGTAGGTGCGCCGGTCGACGTACAGCCAGCCGTCCGCGTCGGCCCAGACGGCCAGGTCGCCCGGCCCGCCGTGGCGCACGATCTCCTCGTTGAGGTCGTCGACAACACGCAGCCCACGCCCACGACGGCTGGTCATCTCCCATACGTTGAGCCCGGTCAGCTCGCCGAGCGCCGGATCGCCCGCGGGCAGCTCGAACGCCACGGGCATCCACGACACGACCGTTGCGAAGACCGCCAGATCGGCGGGGCTCGCCGGCCGCCCGGAGAACAGTGACGCCCCACCACCACCGGCACCATCGGGGCCATCACCCACGCCGCGCTCCGCGCACTCGCACACGACGTTCCGCAGCGCGGGGTCGAGATCGGGATCGCCCGCGAGCTCGGCGACGGCTGCCGCCAGCTCCGCCCGGGTCGTCGCGACCAGGTCAGCAGGCGGACCGGCAGCCGCGGCCTCCGCCGTCATCAGCGCACGACGCGCCTCCAGCACCATGAGCGCGAGCCCGGCAAGACCGTGGACCTCGACGCCGCGGCGGTGCTCGTACGCCTTGCGGACCTCGACGAGCCGGCGGCGAGCCGGCCCGACGTCGACACCGCCCACGAGCAGTTGCTCGAGCCGTTCGTGCAGGTCCAGCACCCTGTGCACCGGGCCGGAGCGCTCTACCCACCACTCGCCCGGGGCGCGGGCCCACACCCGCTCGAACCGGTCGCGCACCTCGGCCACCGCCAGCTCGACCTTCGCGCGTGCCTCACGGATCCGCTCCCGCTCGCCGGCGGCGGTCGGGTCGTCGTGCGCCGCGTCCACCGCGATCTTGAGGGCGTCGAACGTGTCGATGACGAACGCGACCTCGGCGAGCGGGTCCTCCGTGCGGATCCGGTCCACCTCGTTCATCGGCTCGACGATCGCGCGCTGGACGTCCGCCCACTCCGCTCCGCTCACCGGCCGGCGCGCCGCCTCCGCCACGAGGTCCGTGAACCGGACGGCGGCCGCCCGCAGCCTCGCGAGCACGGCCTGCTCGCGACGCGGGTCGAGCAGATCGATCCTGGAGACCACCTGCTCGGCAGCCGCGACCTGGGCGGCCGCGGCTGCGGCCCGAGCGGCGGCGCTGTCGCGGACCGCCGCCGACAACTCGTCGGCGGCGCGGCCGAGCACGCCGTCGGCGGCACCGCGGAGCAGCAGGATCACGTTGTCCCGTTCGGCCCGGAGCACCGCGAGCTCAGGGACGTCCTGCTGGTCGGCGAGCTGATCCGTGAGGAGTTGCTCGCGCAGCGCGGCCTGCCCGACCTCGCCGAACCACCAGTAGGCCTGTTCGTCGAGCACCGAGCGATCGGGATCGGTGACCGCGCGTACGCCGGCCGTGTCGAGCGCGCTCTGCAGGTCGACCAGCAGCGCCTCACCGACGAGCGGAGCGAGCGTCTCGCCGAGCTCGTCGATGTCACGCAGGTCCTGCAGCCGGCGCAGCTCGATCAGCGGGTCTCCTTCGGGTCCGGCGACCGGCCGTCCGGTCGCGCGGGCCAGCCGCCGCTGGCGCATCGCCACATCGGCGGCATGCACGCGGCGATGCACTGCGGTGCCACGCAGGTGGAACAGCCGCTCGTGCTCGACCACGTCGGTGAGCAGACCGGCCGCGTCCCAGATCGCGTGCCGGTCGTCGGCCATCCCGATCACGCCGACCCGGCGCTCCCGGTCGTTCCAGCCGAGTGCGTCGAAGCGCTCCATGATCTGCGCGGCCTCCTCCGGCGTCGCGCCTCCTGCCACCAGTGCCGCTATCAGCACGTCACGCCGGACGACCAGCAGCTCCTCGCCGCTCTCCAGCAGTCCCGCGCCCTCGGGGTCCGTACTGCGGACGACCCGCACGCCGACACCCTCGGACCGGACGAGCTCGAACGCCTTGCGGACCGTGGTCACGTTCCGGCCGGAGAGCGAGCCGAGCGACCCGGCGACATCCCGATCCAGCTCGACCGCCGCCTTGGCCCACGCGAGCCGGCACCGCGCAGCGCACAGCGAGACGCGGGCGAGCGGCGGGGCGTCGGCGGTGGCCGGCAGCGCCGCACCGACCGCGTCGAGCTCCTCGATGCCTGGCGCATAGGAATCGAGGGCGTCGAGGGCGTTGTCGATCCCCGCCCGGTACGACGGCGGCAGCTGGTCCTTCACCGCGTCGACGGCCGCAACCGCGAGCGTGACGGGGTTGTCGCCGGCCAACGCGACGCTCTCGGGCATGTCGGGATCGGCGACGGGGACGGTCGCCGGCATGCCTGCCATGGCCGCCGCCAGGTGGGTCAGTTCCTCCTGCGCTTGCTCCCGCCAGCCGGGGAGCGCACCGGCCAGCTCCGCCAGCAGCGGCCACGACGTCGGGAAGCCGGCTTCCTCCGCGGCGCTCAGCAGCTGGTGGGCGAGGCCCGGTTCGAGGCCGATCCGCATCTGGCTCACCATCAGCCCGGCGAGCACTGCGTGCGCGAGCGCCACGTCCCGATCCACGGGCGAGCCAGGAGCGGACGGGGCGGGCATCAGCTCGCGCCACCGCACCGCGATGTCGACCAGCTGCTGGAACGCGGCTGTGTAGGTGTCGACGTCGAGCGGCGACTCGCGCAGCGGCCCCAGCTCGACGGCGAGGTCGTGCAGGCGGGACGCAACGGCCGAGAGCACCTCGTCGGCCTTCGGCCGGTCCCCGGCAGCGAGGAGCGCAGCGGCCTCGTCCAGCCGCGGCTCCAACACACCCAGCTCGACGACGATCAGGCCGGCCGCGACGCCGCGCAGCAACCGCCGCTCGGCCGCCGCCTCGGCCGCGGCGATGAACGCCTGACCGGTTTCGACGTCCTTGTCGTGGATCCGCTTGGTGTGGCCGGCACCGCCGAGGTGGAACCGGCGTTCGTGGGTGAACACGACCGGCAGGGCGTCCAGCCGCCGCAGGTGCGCGAAGCGCTCCGCGGTCATGACGATCACGTCGCGCGGACCGGGGCCGGTGGGCCGCCGGAAGGACACGGCGTCGGTCCGGCTGACCGTGCCCGCTCCGTCGGGCGCGCCGCCCCCGTCCAGCACGTCGATCATCACGGCCTCGTCGACGAGCACCAGGACCTCGCCGTCCAGCAGCTCCGCGACGGCCGCCGCTCCCGTGTTGCGCAGCACCTGCCCCGGCAGCGATCCGTCCAGCACACCGGCGGCCACCTGCTCCGCCGCTGTCACGACGAGCTCGGTCTGCTTGTCGTCGAGGATCCCGTGCGGACCGCCCTGCTGCCGGAACCCCTTCCACCACCGCTTCATCGCGGACGAGGCAGCGCGGTGAGCGGTCGGGCCGCCCGGCCACGACTTCCGGGTGCGCTCGATCTTCTCGAGCAGGTCGAGCACTTGCCCGCTGCGCTCGGCCCGCCGCTCGGACCAGCGCGAGACGTTCGTGCCGAGCACGAAGGTCTCGTTGGGCAGGCCGTCCAGCAGCGGCAGCAGCTCGCGGCCCTTGTTGGCGAGCACCCGCGCGTCGGTGTCGACGTCGAGCATCTCGGTGGTGACCCGGCCGCCACCGAGGATCTCGACGAACCACCCGATCCACCGGTCGACGTCGCCGACCTGCGCCTCGGCGGCGATGCCGCGCTGCTTGTAGACCAGGTCGGCGTCGGCCTTGTCGAGCCAGCGGTCGAGCAGCGCGATCAGCTCGTCGGCGGCCGGGCCGCGACCTGCCAGCTTGGCGAGCTTCGCGCGCCGTTTGGCGATGTCCGGCGTGCGCGGAGCATCGTCGAACAGCGGGCCGGACACCTCGGTGATCCGATTCATGGCGGCCTCTGTCCCGGCGATGGCCGCCCGGTTCTTCGTCACGTCGGCGTCGTGGGCGGCGTCGTCGGCGAACCTGCCCTCGATGTGCCCGCGCTCGTGGTCGACCACCCGCGGCAGCTCCCCCAGCCGCGCCAGGTGCTCGTAACGAGCTTCGGTCATCAGGATCACGGCGTCGCCGGTCGCGCCTCGGAAGGTGACCGCGTCGAAGCGCGCGGCGATGTCGGCGGCCCGCTCGGCGCCCACGAGCCACTCCAGCACCGACAGCACGACCGAGCCGTCGACGAGCACGAGGCTCTCGCTGCGGCGCAGCAGGCCCGGCGGCGCAGGCTCGGTGCGCGACACGTCGCCGGCCGGTGGGGCGCCGTTGCGCAGCGTCCGCCCCTTGATCCGACCGGACGCGACGGCCGAGACGATCTTCGTGGTCGCGCTGAACAGCACGTTGAGCTCGTGGGTGTCGAAGATCCCGTGCGCGCCGGATCCGTGATCGAACCGGCGGGGCTTCCTGGCCACGATCGCTGCCGCCAGCACCAGCTCGACCGCCACCGCGGTGCCGGCGACAGCCAGCACCCCGATGACACCGTGGACCCCGGCTGCCGTCGCGGCCCCGATGGCGATGCTCGCCACGAGCGAGCCGAGACCGATCGCCGGCACCCTGGCCGCCACGAACGCCGCGCCGAACTGCTTGTACAGCCTGAACGGCACCGCATCCAGCAGGCTCGACCGCGCAACACCTTCTTGCAGGCCGCTGGCGACCTGGATCGCGACCCGGCTCAGGAACAGCGTCCAGAACACGCTGACCGGCGCGACGAAGGGCAGGACGTTCGCCAGCAGCGGCACCACCAGCGCACCACCGAGCAGCAACGCCGCCGTGCGCAGGCCGGCCAGCTTGGTGAACACCCCGGTGAGGGCCCCCGCGAGGGTCAGGACACCGGCGCCCAGCGCGGCGAACGACAGCAGCGACCGCATGGAGTCCGCCAGCCCCAGCGACTTGATCACCAGCGCCTCCGTGCCGAGCACCGAGCCCAGCACGAACCCGTCGACCGCACCCAGCGCGATGGGCACGATCGCGCCGTGGCGCAGGAAGGCGAGCGTCCGCGCCCCGAACCCGCGGCGCTCCGCACCGGGTTCGCGGTGGAAGAGCGTCCGCAGCCGGCCCACCAGGTTCGCCGCCGCGCGCGGCGCGGCCGCCAGCCGGGCGAGCAGGGTCCGGGCCCGCTTCCGCAGGTCCATGACGGACCCGTCGCTGCGCTCGTCCGGCCGCCAGCCCTTGCCACGCGGGCCGGCCGCCCCGGAGTCCTTCGGCATCAGCACGAGCGCACCGACGGCGAGCAGGACCATCTCGGCGGCGAGCGAGTAGAACGCCGGCTTGTAGTCCGTGACGAAGGCCAGCAGCAGCTGCAGGGCGAGGAACCGGAACAACCAGCGCCCCATCGTCGACGCGCTGCGCATGACCTGCTGGAACTTCTCCCGGTCCTTCTTTGTCGGGAAGACGAGCTCGGTCTCGACCAGGCCCTTGGTCAGTGCGTCCACGACGTTGGTGAAGCCGAGCACCCCGGCCAGCGCGAGCACCGCCCCGAACCATCCGGCGTTCGCCAGCGCGACCAGCACCGCCGCGGTCCCGAGGAGCGCGCCGACCAGCAGCGACCGCTGGCTGTACCGGCCGGCGAGGAAGCCCGACGCCAGCGTCGCGGGCGCCGACGTGCCCTGGTTCACCGTGAAAGGTGCGTTCGCCTCGCCCGGCGACACCCTGAACTTCTCCTGCATGTTCGGCGCGACGTCGGGCAGCACCAGCGCGCTCCCCACGGACGAGGCGCTGGAGAGCAGCCCGCCGAAAACACCCTGGACCCAGCGGAAGCCGTCGAGACCGGCGAGGCGGCGCAGCGCACCCAGGCTCACGTCGGCGCCTGCACCGGTGAGGTGCTCGGCGAGCGCGAGCCGGTCGGCGGGCGACATCCGCTGCACCGTCTTCAGGGTCTTCGTGTCGGTGTAGATGCGCGAAGGCTCGTCGGGGTCGGGGTCGGGGACGAAGAGGACGGCGAACCCGGCATCGCCTCGCGCGATCCGCTTGCCGTCGATCGCGAGGTGCAGGCCGTCGACCGGCACCACGGAGAACCCGGGGACGGCCCGCATGCCGTGCAAACCGAACGCGGACTTCCCGTCCACCGCGGGTGCCGAACGGACGCCCAGGTCGTCGAGCACCTCACCGACGAGCCCGTGCTGGTGCGTCGTGGGGTGCACCGGGGTGCGCGCCTGCAGGTCCATGACCGTGTAGTCGGACACCAACTCCGCCGGCGGCGCCTCCTGGACCGGCAGCAGGCCTACCCTGCCGGTGCCCAACCGCATGCCGAAGCGGGCGCCGGCCCACCACGTCCGCACCGGCGCGGTGACGTCGGTGAGCAGCGCCCCGGCCCAGCCGCCCGCGTACCGGGCTGCGTACCTGGTTGCGGCGACCCACCGGCCGAGCCGGACGGACACCGGCGGGCCACGCCCGGTGGCGACCACCACGACCGCAACCGCCGCCGCAACCACCAGACCGACCACGCCGTGGTCGATCACGATCTGCAGGACGTCGCCGAGTTCGGGCAGCAGGCCCGCGCTCCCACCGTCGCCGATCCCCTGCCCGGGAGCGGCCATCGCCTTGCCCTGTCCGAACCCGCCGCCGATCAGGAGCACCGCGGTACCCGCGATCCCGACGAACATCGGGACGATCCGCTTCAGCCTGTCGAGCCATCGCTTGCTGTCCGAGAGCGCGCTCTCCACGGCCTTGCGGCGGGTGTTCAGCTCCTTGCGCCGGTCGCCCGGCAGGCCCTGCTGGCCGCGCTCCTTGTCGATCTCCGTCAGCTCGGCCGCGAGCGCCTTGCGCTTCGACTCGGCCTCCGCGAGCTCCTTGCTCAAGTAGCGGCCCGGCTCCACCTGCGGGGGACCGATCGCGGCCCGCGCCCGCACGGCGGCGTCGAGCCGGTTCTGCAGATCCTTCCGGCGTGCGTCGAGCGTCCTGATCCGGCCGTCCCGGATGCGCCCGAACCAGGTCGACCGGCCACCGCCGCCGTTCCTGAACGCCTTCGTCCGTTCCCGCGCGAGCTCGGCCTTGACCGCGTCGAGCTTCTTCGTGATCCGGTCGATCTCGGCCGTGGCGCGGTCCTGCATGCGCTTCTGGAACTCGCCGGGAAGCATGGCCAGCCGCTTCCGGATGTCCGCCCTGGCCTTCGCGTTGTACGCGCGGACGGCCTTGCGCTTCTTCTTCCGGCGCTCCGACTTGTCTCCCGGCCGCTTGCTGTCGTGCGCGTCCTCCGCGAGGTGCCGCACGAGCATCCGCTGCGCGTGGTTCACCAGGTGCAGGAACGCCAGTTCCATCCGCTTGACCGGCGAGCGGGCGGCCCACCGCCCGATCCGGCCCGGGATCTTGGTCAGCCCACGCGCCATCCAGAAGAGCAACTTGACCAGCACCCGCTGCGGGCCGGTGAGCAGGTCGAGGGACTTGCGCGCCTTCCCGTCGTAGGCGACGGCGTGGAAGGAGAACCGGCGTTGCCAGATCGGCACCCCGTTGAGGCGGATCTCGCCACCGATCTGCCAGAAGACGTAGTTCTCCCACCGCTTCGACCGGAGGCCCCAGTCGTAGGAGGAGATCCAGTACGTGAGCCGCGCCGACAGCCGCCAACCGACCACCTTCGGCGCCCGGACGTCCGGCATCGGGAGGAAGAGGATCCCGGACACGATGTAGTGCTTGAGGAACGGTCCGAACGCGATCTGCGGGAGGGCCACCAGACCGGCCGCGACCCACGACCACGCCCCACCCATCGAGTACAGCGACGCGATCAACGGGGTGTTGATCACGAACAGGAACGAGAGCTGGTGGTCCGGCGCAAAGGCCAGCGGCACCTTTACGCGTTCCGTCTCGTCCTCGCGGTGCAGCTTGTGCGACATCGACATCGTCAGGTAGCCGGCGATCAGGTATCCGGCACCGACGATCTGCAGGGAGAACGGGCCGACCAGGTCCCACGTCGCCAGCGGCACCGTCCACAGCGTGAACACCGCGGCGATCATCACCGCCCGCTCCCACCGGACGCCCACGAACCACTTCACGAGGCGGCCGGGCCACTGCCAGAACTTCCACCAGACCGCGGCCTTGTCGCGCGCCGGCAGCTTCCAGTGCGGGAACAGCAGCAGGAACGGCAGCACCGTCGCCGTCAGCTCCGCACCGATCGTCTTGACGAGCAGCGGCGTGATGGCGAGCACGGTGAGGCCGTACATCACCCCCGGCAGGTACATCCGGTGCTCGACGTCGAACGTCAGCCGCTTGCGCAGCTGCCCGACCCACCGGAACGCCTTGCCGAGCTTCACGGCGGCCTTCGGCGGCCCGCGGGCCTTCCAGTTCTTGACGAACCGCACGATGACGACAACCGCGGACGCCGTCACACCGAGCCCGATCCAGAGCGCCGGGTCGGACACCACATCGAGCACCGCGGACCAGAAGTCACCGCCGGTCCCACCCCCCGGAGTGCCGGGGTCGGCGACGGCCCGGTTGCCGCCGAACGCCGCCGGCAACACCAACGCGCCCCCGACGAGGAACCCGATGAACGCGATGGTGTTACGCCCCTTCCACCCGCGGCCGGCGTAGATGGCGCGGAGGGTCTTCCGCATCGGATTCCAGTCGGCAGCCGGGAGCGTCTCCTTCAAGGCGTCGATCACGACGAAGCGGTCACTGGCAGGCAGATTGCCCAGTACGAACGACAGCGCCTTTTGGAAGCCCTTACGGTCATTCTCGAACAACCCGGGCGAGCGGCGATCGAGCCGAGCCCAATCGTTGAGGACCGCGTTGAGTTCCGCCGGGCTGAAGCTCGCGGGCAGAACCGCGCCGCCGGCTACCGCACCTGGTCGTGGTGCGCCCGGGCGGGGCAGTACACCGAACCCGCGCTCGCCGCGTGCCTCCTCGATCTCCGCCGCTTCCGCCTCGGTCAGCTCGATCTGGAAGAGGTTCTCCATGATCATTCTGAAGGAACCGATACCTGGCCCGGGCATCCGCTTCAACAGGTCGATCCAACGAGCGCGATCGTTGATCCGGTTCTCGAATATGAAGTCCACCACGACCTGGCGACGAGCCTTCCACGCTTCCTGCTGGCCGACCGCCGCGTCCATCTCGCTGCCCAGCACCGTCGCCTGCTCGGCCAGCCAGGACTGTGAGCTGTCGGTGTCCCCTTCGGTCTGCGGGATCGCCAGCGCACGCCGCATCGCTTCGTACAGGTGTTCGCTGGTCGCCACGACGTAGTGCTCGCCGTCGGCGATCCCGACCTGCTGCGCCCGTTCCAGGTCGGCGTTGCGAACCGGCACCGGGTGCATCTTGCGGAAGGGCCGCTTGATCCCGGTCGCCTGCACGACCCACAGACCGGTCTCGAAATCGAATCCGAGCACGACCCAGCGACGCCCCCCGCTGGTGTCGAAATCACCGACCTCGGCCCCACGCGGCTGGTGCGGGTCGTACACCAGCAGCTGCATCGCCTTGTAGTTCGGGCTCGATGACTTGACGACGCGACGGACGTAGACGCGCAGCCTGGTGAGCGTCGTCCCGTCCGGGTGCACCAGGCTGAACACGAGCGGGAAGGTGTCGGCCGGCCCCGGGTTGACCACTCGGTCGCCGAACTGGTTCAACAGGTGGGTCTGCAGGACCGGACGGATGTGCTGTGTGCCCATGAGCGGCGCGATCTCGATGGATCCCGCGCCGCGCGCCACAACCTCGAACCGCTCGCCGAGCAGCTCGCGGAGCGAGCGGATCACTTCGTCCCGTTTGTCTCGCAGCGCAGGGTGGTCAAGCGTGATCATCGAGGGGAACCAGTCGCCGTTCCGCATCCGATCCCGCAGGTGCGAGGCGAACTTGGAGGGGGCGATGGCCGTCCGGCGTGCACCCTCGACCACCAGCTGGTTGGTCCAACTCAACGTGAACCGGTACTCCCGGAACGGCGGACCGTGAAGACGAGTCGCACCCGCCTCTCCACCGGGTGGGACGGTGCGTCCCAGGTGCACCGGCGGCGCGTTGGACGCGATCGGGATCGTGACGCCCGGTCGGCCGATGCGCACGGCGTCCGGCGTGCCGAGGGGGTCGGTCAGGGCGCCCGGCGCCTGCGTGGTGTTGAGCCCGGTCCGGTCGACCCGGAACCAGGAACCGTCGGTCGTGATCCGCGACCTGCCGCCGGTGTCCTCGTTGGGGGCGTGCAGCCACACGGTGGCGTCCGATGCCACTGCCGGCGCCTGCAGCTCCTGGAACAGCTCGCCCATCGCGACGGGGCAGCTGCCGAGCCCGCAACCCAGGATCACCACGTCCGGGTGGCTGCCGGTCTCGGCCGCGATCTTCGCTGCCCGCACCCGCCAGTCGTCGTAGCCCGGCAGCATCCGGATCAGCTTGCCCGCCTGCTTCGCGGTCAGCCGGATCTTCCCGCCCGGCGTCTGGATGAAGAGCCCGTCGTCGTCGTTCTGGATCACGACCACGTAGGCGTTCGGGTCGGCCACGAGGTGCTGACCGTAGGCGTCGCGGAGATCGCCGCGCATCGCGAGGATCGCGCCGTTGGGGCCGGCCGCGTAACTGAACAGCTCGGCGAGCGAAGGCAGCTCCTCGTCGGTCACCCGCCAGTCCTCGCTCCGCTGCGGGTCGTCGGCCTCCTGCACCTCGCCGTCTCCGGAGTCTTTGCTGTCTCCGGAATCCTTGTCGACGAAGCGCACGTTGAGCAGCTCTTCGAGCTTCGAGATCTCCGCAGGCTGCAGCGCGGAGACGAAGTCGGCCCCGTCGAGCAGCATCGCGCCGCCCGGCAGCTCGGCGCCCTTCGGGAGGACCGTGCCGGCCTGGACGCGGATCGCCTCGGTCAGGACGGTGCCTGCGGGGAGCTGTTGCCCGCCGGGCAGCAACGCACCACCCGGGAGCACCGTGCCCTTGGGCAGTACGGCGCCGCCGGGGAGCACGATCCCGCCCGGAAGCTCGGCGTTCTCGGGCAGGTGGACCTTGTTGGGAGCCGGCACCGCGTCCGGACTGCCGAGCCCGCCCCTGACGATGTCCACCTCAGGATCGGCGTCGTTCTTCGGCCCCGCATCCTTGGGTGCAGCATCCTTGCGTACAGCGCCGAGCAGCTTGGCGATGTACGCGACGCGGGCGGGGTCGACGGGCTGGTCCGGGTTGGTCGGGTCGGTCAGCGGGGTCTTGAGCTGCTGCGCCAGCTGCACGAACTGGACCGGCAGGACCTGCTGGACCGGCTTCTGCTGCTCGTCCGCGTTGGCGGGGTCGGCCACCTCGTAGGGGTTCTTCGCGAGGTGGTCCAAGAGCGCGGGGTCGATCGGGTCGACGAGCTCGTTGAGGTAGTCCACGACCAGCGGGTGATCCATCGTGAGCTGGTTGGACTCGTCGCCGACGAGCCCGATCAGCTTCTCGATCTCCGGGGCGTCCTCCGGGGCGAACGAGAAGTTCTGCAGCTTGGTGATGTGGTGGACGTTCCCCCGATCCGTGATGTTGATCTTCGAGCCGGGGTTGCGGGCGATGTACTGCGTGACTCCGGCGTCGTTGGTGACGGTCCGGTTGCGGTACCAGCCGTTGCCGTCCTCGTCCAACGCGGCATTGACCTCGTCGGGCGAGACACCCAGCCGGCTGGCGACGGCCTCCACCGGAACCTGCTCATTGGGACGCAGCTGCGCGTCGTCGAGCAGCCAATGCACCCGTTCGGTCATGGTGAGGTCATCGCTGCCGGGCAGCTCCTTCGGCAACCAGTTCCGGTCACCGAGGCTGGTCGCCGGGTTGAACGTCGTCCCGAACGGCGCCGCCTTCATGCGGTGGTGAACGACGCGTTCGCCCTTGATCTGGCCACCTTCCAGGAGGAACCAGGTGAAGCCTTCGACACTCGGGTTCCGCGCGACGTCGTAGCCGCTGTTCACCCAGGAGCCGTAGTCGAACACCTCCGCCGCGCCGGCGAAGACGCGAGCCGAGACCTCGAGCCTGCCGTTCGCCCCGGCGGTCGTGGCCGTCTTCGCGAGCCGGCCGAGGCCGCGGGCGGCGCCGGCAGCACCCATCGTGGCGGCATCGAGCCAGTGGCCACGGGCCGCCGCGCTCGTGAACGGGTTGATGCTCTGCGAGTAGTAGAGCCGCTCGCCGAGCTCCCACGCCGCCGAGGCACCCATCCCGGCTGCGACGGTCGTCGTCGCGGTGTTGGTCAAGGCCATCGCACCGGCGGTGGTCCGCACCGCGTTGAACATCGTCGCCGCCCGCGCGACCTGCACGCCGGCCATGGCTCCTCTCGCCGTCCATGCCGCCGCCACGGCCGGTGTCGACATCCCCCAAGTGACGTACAGCGACACGACGGAGAGGACGGTCATCACGACGGTGCCACCGACGTTCACGGTCCGTTCGAAGGGAGTCGTGATCGTCGCGTCCGACGTCCCGAACCTGAGCTGCTCACCCGCCGGGATCGGCGCCGCCGTCCCGTCCGCGTTCACCCTGATCGGCGTCAGGCCGACGAGGTCGTCGGGGAGGACGAATTCCATCTTGGGGCTCGAGAACATGGAGCTGTCCTCGAACATCTCGTTCTCGTCCTGCAGCTCTGCGAACGAATCGAACTTGCCACCCAGCACGAACGTCGGCGTGCCGTCCTTCATCACGAAGAACAGCGTCACCGCGCCGGCGGGCTGGCCGTCCTTGAGCAGCCCTGTCGTGACGAACCTGACCTCGCCGCCGCCGGCTGCGGCCGCGCGCAGGTTCTCCATTTCCTCGTCGACCTTGTCCTTGTCGACATTGCCGCTCGCGTCGGTGTAGTTCGCCTCGATCAGCTTGCGGTTCACCGCCCAATCGCTGCTGACCTGCGGACGGCTGACGGCATCCATGTACTCCGAGACGGTCATCCGGGAGGCGAGCGCAACCTTCTCCGCGCGGCTCAGGTGGGCGACCCGATCCGCGTTCCGCCCGACGTAGTGCTCGAAGCCGGGGAAATTGAGCGCGGCTGTCTGCGCGAAGGAGACGTCGGGCAGCCGGCTGGACGGCGAGCGCATCGTGAAGTCGACACCGGCGGCGCGCTGCCCGAAGTCCTGGGCGATGGAGTTGTAGTTCAGCGTCGCCAGCTGGCCGACCACCCGGGCCTCATCGGCGAGGGCGACCTGGTTCGGGTCACCGGAGGCCGCCAGCGCGTTCACCAGAGCCGTCCACCGGTCGACCCGCTCGCTCCCGGTCCGCAACCGGCCGGCCCACCCCTGGTCGTTCGAGGCGTCGGCGAACAGCATGTCGACCGAACGCAGCTTGGCGTCGTTGTCGGCGAACGCGCCCGATGCCGATCCGAGCAGTCCTTCGAGCCGATCCATCTGCGCTGTGAGCCGGAGCCCGTTCTGCGTCAGCGCCTCCTCTTCCTCCTTCGATCCGCCCACCTCGTTGAACCGCAGGACGTCGGCGTTGTGCAGCTCCCGCTGGTGGATGGTGTCGCGCACCTGCGCCTGCAGGTAGAGCGCCGACACGAGCGTTCGGTTGCGGTCACCGACACCGCGCTGGAGGTCGAGGAGGTTGTCCATCGCGCGCTGCATCGGCGGCTGGTTCTCGATGCGCGACGCCTTGTCCGTCGGCGTCGGCCCGGCGAGCTTGTCGAGCACGGCCGGATTCCTGACCAGCTTCTCTTCCAGCTCGGTCGGTGTCGGGGGCCGGTAGGTGAGCCGGTCGATCGCGTCGATCAACCCGCGATCATCGGCCCACCGCTGCGCGTCGATCTTCATCGGCGCCAGCTTCTTGGTGAGCGCGCTGAGCTCCTGGGCGGTGACCCCGCCCTGCCGAGCCGCGTCGATGTCGCGTTCGAGCGCGTCCAGCGCTTCCGCGCCACCGCCGACCTGCTGGAACGCGAACGACCGGTAACGGTTGCCGCTCTGGGACTCCAGGTGCGCCGCCGACGCGGCGGCCAGGTCGAGGATCGAGTAGGGCGCGGTCTTGTCGTAGCGAGCACGGTCCGCGGGCGAGAGCGCGGCGCGCTCCGCCGGGGTGAGCGCCGGCAGCATGAGGTTGGGGGCGTCGGGGTCGAGCCCGAGGCTGACGGCGGTTTCGCGGTCCTTCGCGGTGTTCAGCGAGGGACGCAGGTAGCTGCCGGGCCCGAACACGTTCTGCGGGCGGTTCGCATCGACCGCCGGCAGCCAGGTGGCGTCCGGGTTGCCCTTCCAGTCGTACCGGTCGACACCATCGAGGCTGCCGGCCTTCCAGTTCGCGTCCGTCCACCCGTTCGCGTTGTTCTTCGACGTCGGGCAGTACGGACCGGCGCAGGAGACGCCGGCGTGCTTGTCGCCGTCACCGGCGTTGCGCAGCAGGAGCCGGACACCGCCCGCCACGAACGTGCCCTTGCCGTCGCCGACGATCGGGTTGCCGGCCGGGTCCACCATGTAGCTGCGGTCCGCACCCCAGTCGCCCTCACGGTTGGCGCCGTTGCACGTGCCGTTCGGTCCGCCCCCGGTCGAGCAGACGATCGTGCCGTTGTTGCCGTTGGCGTCGCGGTTGAAGACGACGAACCAGCAGTCCTTGCCCGCGCAGCTCGCGGTGTCGCCGTCAGGGGTGACGATGGTGACCGGCTTGGCCATGCCGCCCGAGAGACCGGCTTCCGCCTTGAGGTTGGCGAGGAAGTAGCCGTTGGGGGCCACCCGGTTGCCGGGGTCGGCGGAGTACTCCTGCAGCGTGCACAGCACCGGGCAGACCGTGTCGTCGTCCTTCGGCGCGAACGTCAACCCGGCCGGGACCTTGCCATCGCGCGGCCGCGAGCACAGCCCGGTGCACTCGATGAACCCGAGGTTGCCCTTGTCGTCGTTCAGCCGGGCCCGCACGACCTCCCCGCCGAGCGACCGGGGTTCGTCGCCGGCCCGGTTGATCATCCGGCGGCCGTCGGGCAGCGAGATGCTGCCGGTCTGGTTGGCGACCTCGAAGAAGCCCAGCGGGTTGCCGTTCCCCGGCGTGATGACGGTGACGCTCGGGTTCACCGGCTTGAGGGACGGCCCGATGAACGGCTTCCCGTCACCGTTGGCGACAACCGTCCAGCCCTCGTGGCCGTTGACCGTCCCGAGGCCGTTGTCCCACGTGATCCGCGCCGGGTTGCCGGCCAGGTCCCGGGCGACGACCTTCAGGTTGGCGTCGCGCTGCTTGACGACGAACTGATCGCCCTTGATGCCGTTGGTGGCGAAGCCGTAGCAACCGTCGATGCAGCTCGTGGCGAAGGGTGCGCCGGTCCGGTCGGCGAGGTCTGCGACGTGGGATGTGCCGGGGCGCGACGGCGTGTCGTAGACGGTGTACGACCCGCTCTTCCCGTCGTAGGCAGTCCCGGTCCCGGTGATCTTGATCTGGCCGCGCCCGTTGATGTCCCGAGCTGCTTCGAGGCCCTGCGTTCCGGTCGCGCGGTCCCAGTCGGGGCCGCCGACCTCGGTCGGGATCGCGCCGGTGAACGGCACGTCGTTCCTGCGCTCGAACGTGACGGTCTCGCCGCTCGGGGCCGTCAGCGTCGCGCCGGTGCAGACGATCGGGCACTTCTTCTCGACGAGCTGCTTGTCGGCGCCGACCACCCAGAGCGTGACGGTCATGCCGTCGTCCTCGAGCTTCGCGCCCGCCTTGCGCTGGTCGGGGTCGAGCGCGATCCGCACGAGGTTGCCCTGCGCGTCGACGGCGAACCCGGGCGGCGGCGCCAGCTTCGGGCCGATGATCGTGTCGCGGTTGTAGCCGCCGGAGACGAATCCCACGCAGTAGCCGTCGCACCTGGCGCCGCCCCCGCCGCCCGGGCCGGCCACCGCGTAGGCCTGGACACCGCAGCTGCCGCCGGACGAGCTGGAGCCCTGGCAGGTGCCCCACCCGAACGCGTCCCAGCGCTTCTTCTCCACCAGGTAGGTGGCCTCGGTGATCCGCTGGTCGGACGCCTCGGCGTGCGCGTAGAAGCTCGCCTTGCAGTTCGCGGCACCCGTGCAGGTGGCACCGGCGCTCGCCTGGCTGCCCTGCGCGAACGCGTGCGCGGTCACGGCGACCGCGCCGGCGCCCATGCCGCCCTTCGCGGAACCGCTCGCGCTCGCGTTGGCCCGGGTACCCGAACGCCCACCCGCCGCCGCCGAGACCGAAGCGGAGTACTCGTGCTCGCAGTTCGTGCCAGGGCTGCCGTTGCAGGAGGCCGCGGCCTGCGCCCACCCGGGCCCGCCTTCGGCGATGGCCGTGGTGAGTGCCTGCCCGTCGCCGGTCGTCCCCTCGCCCCAGCCGGTCGCGGCTGCGGCAGCGCCGGGTGCGGTGTCGGTGCTCTGCGCGCGGTACGCGTAGCGGCACGTGGAGCCCTCGGTGCCCTGGCAGGCAGCGGCCGCCATGGCGTGCTGCCGGCTGGTCTCCGTGACGACCCTGGTGATGCAGCGGCCGTCGGCCGCCGCGGTGCAGCTGCCGTCGGCCGTGGCCTGGTGCACTGCGCCATCAGCGGCGCTCGTGTTGCGTGCGAGCACCGTGCACGTACCGGATCCGTCGCAACCCGCCATGACCTGCGCTTCACCTGCTGCGGCGAAGCCACCGGCCGTCGAGCTGCAGTACCCGGCGGCTGCGCACTCGGCGGCGGCAACGGCACGCGTGGTGCCCTCGGTGACCGCTGCCGTACGCGTGCGGAGCGACTCCACGACGGCTGCCGGGTTGTCGCCGCTCGCGGTCGAGCTGGTCGTGGTGACCGAGCAGGCGCCGGCACCCGTGCGGCCGGATTCGCAGTCGCCTTCCGCGGCGGCGCTCGTGGTGCCCGCCCCTGCCCCCGTGATCACGGCGGTCGTGCCGGAGCTGCCGATCAGCGCGCTGCACGGGGCGGTGCCGCTGCAGCTCGTCCCGCCCCGTGCGATGGACACGCTGGCCGGGCCGGTCCCGGCGGGGAGCTGCGCGGCGGGATCGCCGGCGAGGCGCGCCAGCTCGGCGGCGCCGCCGTTGGGGCGGGCGGCGGTGACGGTCTCGGTGCTCACCTGACCGCGGCAGCCCTGCGGACAGCTCAGGTCGGCGCCGGCCCGGGTCGAGCCGGAGCGGCCCGGAAGCATCGCCGGGTTCGTCGGATCCGGGCTGGCGGGATCCGCGGCCCCGCTGTTGGTGGTGGTGCTGGCGATCGCGTTCGCGCCGACCGCACAGCCGGCCCCGGTGCCGGTGCACCAACCGTCGGCGCGAGAGGTGCTGGTCGCGGTGTCGCCGAGCCCGTTCGTGCTCGCGACGCTGGTCACGACGGCCGTGCAGCCCTTGCTCGCGCACTGCGCCAGCGAGTTGGTCTGCGACATCGTCGCGGGGGCGCCGGTCACCGGCTTCGCAGCCAGCTCCGCGGCCTTCGTCGCGGCCTCGCCCGCCTGCTTCGCCG
>NZ_JAJGSX010000039.1 GCF_021245725.1 Pseudonocardia sp. TRM90224
AGCACAGTCTCCCTGGCAGCGGGGCACTTTCGTCTATCCGGGTACGGACGCACCGACCAGCTCATGAAGAGCCGGGGTTAGGTGGCCGAGCCGAGGCAGTCAGTGCTTTCCTTAAGCCCGTTCCGGGCACGAGGCGAACCGGTCGGGGGAAATCGGGCGCGCCGGGCGCCGGGGTCGGGCATGATCGTCGTCGTGGTCTTCGAATTCCTGTACGGCTGAGTCGAGCCGAGCGCTTCCCACTGCCGCCGTGTGCGGCCGCTCCGTGCTGCCCCCGTACCGAACCAGGAGTCTGATGAGCCACGTCCTCATGTCCACGTCCGCCGCGCACGGCCACGTGCACCCCAATCTGCCGGTGATGACCGAGCTGGTCGCGCGCGGCCACCGCGTCACCTATCCCGTCCCGGCCCGGTTCGTCGACGCCGTCGCCGCGACCGGCGCCACCCCGCTGCTGATCCACACCGATCTGCCCGACCCGGCGAAGGGCGAGCAGTGGCCCGAGGGTGGCGTCGAGGTCATGCAGCTCTTCTCCGACGAGGCGCGCAGCGCGTATGCGCAGATCAGCGCCGCGCTGGGGGACGACCGGCCCGACGTCGTGTGCTACGACGGCAGCGGCTGGGCCGGGCACGCGTTCTCGCGGGTGCACCGCCTGCCGCGGGTCGAGCTCGCCCCGCACATGATCGCCTGGGACACGTTCGAAGAGGACTTCGCCGAGGCCTACGCCTTCTACGAGACGCCGGAGGGCATGGCGTGGCAGGCGGAGATGGACGCCTGGCTGGCCGGGGTCGGGGTCGGGCTCGGGAACCGGGAGTTCCTCGGCGCACCGGACCGGTCGGTGGTGCTGATCCCCGAAGCGATGCAGCCCAACCTGGACCGCGTCGACCGGACCCGCTACACGTTCGTGGGACCGGTGATCGGCGACCGTTCGCACCAGGGCTCGTTCGCGGATCTCGGCACGCCGCCGGGCCGGCCGCTGCTGCTCGTGTCGTTGGGGTCGGCGTTCAACGACCGGCCGGCGTTCTGGCGCGACTGCATCACCGCCATGCACGGCACCGGCTGGACGACGGTGCTTGCGGTCGGCTCGTTCGTCGACGTCGCCGAGCTCGGTGCCGTCCCCGACGACGTCGTCGTGCGCAGGTGGGTGCCCCAGCTCGCGGTGCTGGAGCACGCGTCGGCGTTCGTGACGCACGCCGGGATGGGCGGTTGCTCGGAGGGTCTGTGGCACGGCGTCCCGATGGTCGCGGTGCCGCAGGCGGCCGACCAGTTCGTCAACGGTCCACGGCTGGCCGAGCTCGGGGTGGGGGAGCACCTGCCGGCCGAGGAGGTCACCCCGGATCGGCTGCGGGATGCGGTGCTGCGGGTCTCCGCCTCGCCCGACGTGGCGCAGCGGTGCGCCGAGCAGAAGAAGATCGCCAGAGCTGCCGGCGGGGCGGCCGCGGCCGCCGACGAGATCGAGGGCCTGATCGGCTGACCGCGTTCACACATCCTGGCCGGATCACGGAGAGGGTTGGCGCTCGCCGTCGAGCAGCCCGAGGACGACCAGGTCGACGAAACGACCGTCGACCCATGCCGCGCGGCGCAGGGTTCCTTCGTGGACGAATCCTGCGACGTGGGCTGCTCGGATCATCGCGGCATTCTCGGCCAGCGTGTCGATCTGCAGCCGGTGCAGGCCACGGACCAGGAAGCCGTAATGGCAGAGCACCCGCACCGTGTCGGTGCCCAGTCCACGGCCGCGATGCGCCGGGCGCAGCGAGAGCCCGAGGTGGGCGGTTCTGTTGTGGACGTCGATGCCCCACAACAGTGCCTCGCCCACCAGCTCGTCGTCGGCGAGGTGGACCACGGAGAAGCACGCCGCATCGTCGGAGGGTTCGGGAACGGCGTAGGGCGACGCGGAGGAGGTGGGCGCGATCGGTTGCCACGGGCGTGAGTCGGCCCGCGACCGGATCACCACATCGTCGTAGAGCTCGGCGTGCAGGATGGGGACGTCGGCTTCGCGCCGGGCCCGCAATCCGATCTTCTCACCACGTAGCATTCCGCGACCCTGTCCGGTCCGGTGATCATGATCAACCGGGTTCTTCAGGCAGGACGTACTGGTCGCGGCCGGCGGGGTGGACCACCCGGAAGCTGCTGATCCGGGCGGGCCGGATCGCGACGACGACCTTGTCGGCCAGTTCGCCGGGCACCACCCCCCGCAATGCGTCCCAGAGCGCCGCGATCGTCTCGTCGGGTCGGCTGGTGCGGACGTGGAACCGGACGCCGGCCGTTGCGCCCTCGGCCATCCCGAGGTGGCCGAAGTCGCGCACCGCTGCGGCGAACGGGTCCGGGTCGGGGAAGCCGTGGTCGTCGCTCAGGGTGGTCAGCTCGGCGGGGCTCAGGTGCTCGAAAGCCAGGACGATCTCCTGCGGCCCGCCCGGCGGGTCAAGCGTGACGAGCCCGGCCACCCGGTCGAACGCCGCCGGCGTCGCTGTCATCCACTCGAGACCCAGCCCGCTGCCTTCCTCGCTACGGCGCAGCACCGTGTCGGCGTCGCCCCGTGGTGACGAGCCCCAGTAGGGACCGCCGGGCACGGGCAACTCCTGGTACGCGGCCCACACCGCATCGGTCTCCGGGTCGGCCTCGAGCGGGCTCTCCTCGGGCATGTGGCCGCCGCGCACGTCGGGTGCGAGCCGACCGAGCGGACCGCGTCGGCCTGCGCAAGCACCGGCGAGGGTGTCGCCGAGCAGCAAACCGTGCAGCGCCGGCCACAGCGGTGTCTGCGGAAACGTCAGGGGTGTTGAGCCGTACTCGCGGAGCACGCAGGTGTCGTCCGGCTGGGCCACCACCGCCCACCCTCCCTGGCACTCCGTCCACACCCCCACGCCGCCGCCGTTCCGGTACAGCGTGTCCGGCTTTTCGACCGTGTCGCACACGTCCTGCAGCCGGCGTCCTACCAAGGTGAACCATTCGACGACGCTCGTCGGGAGGTTTCCACCGATCCGCTGCTCGGCAACAGCGATGTCGTCAGGTGAACTGCCGTCCGATGCCACCAGGGGATCGGCGTACCAGCGGTTGATGACGTCGTCCAACCAAGCCCAGCGTGGGGTGGCCAACAGTTCGTGTTGGGCGTCCGAGGTGATCACGCCGCGAAGCTCAGCACGTCCCGCGGATGCCGCAGCTACCCGGTGCGCAGTCCGCGACGCGTCGCGTAGCCCGCCGCGAGGCGGTAGACGGCGGTCGACGGCGGCAGGTGGTGTCCGGATCGGGTGTGCGGGGCGTAGGTTGCGACCCCGTCGGGGCTGACGTCCAGCCACCCGGTGAGGACGTGCTGGTGCTGGCCGAGGACGTGTCGGGTGAACGCGTTGGCGGTGAGACCGGCGCGGCGACCTCCGACGGGCAGCAGGCCGGCGGGCGCGTCGAGCCGGAACCCGTGGGGTGTCACGCCGGACAGGCGGGCCGTGACGACGCAGGGCAGGCCGTCGCCACCGACCCAGCCCAGCAGCGGGTCGGGGAGTCGCGTGATCGCGGCGGCCAATTTGCGGTGGTCGATTCGCGGTCCGGTGCCGCGCGCCGGTGGCCGCTGAGGGGGCGCGGCACCTGGGCGGGGTTCGCCGAGGACCTCCGGTTCACCACGACACGTCAGGTCGGGCCAGGCCAGCGCCCTGCGCGCGGTCACCGTGATCTCCGAGCGGGTGTGGTAGACGCGGAGCCAACGTCGCCACAGGGCTCCGGAGGGCGGGGTGCCGTCGCAGCGGTCCCACAGTTCGCCGAGGTGAGCCGGGTAGTCCGCGATGGGGGCGGACACCACGGCTTCGCCCTGCAGTAGCACGAACTCGGATCGATCGGTCTCGCTGTGCGCACGGGTGTGGTAGGCGAGCGCCACTCTCGGGTCGGCCCGGATGCGCTGCAGCTTGCGCGGGGCACCGACGGAGCTGTTGACGGTTGCCGTCGCGGCGGGGCGGTCCCGGAGCCGGAAGTTGGTGAGCGGGGTCAGCACGACCCCCGCGGCGGGGGTCCTGTGCGCGAGGACGACAACCTGGTCGCCGCCCATGATCTCGTCGACCGCGTCCGACCACGAAGCTGTCATATGTCGAGACTGATAGTCTCGACACTTTTTGTCAAGACTGCCAGTCTCGCGTACGTTGTGCCGGTGGCAGCCGACGAAGCCGGACCCCGATCCCATACCGGACGCCGCCGCAACGAGGCGGCCCGGCGGGCGATCCTGGACGCCATCGGCGCTGCGATCGAGGCCGGCGCGAGTCTCGACCAGCTGACGATCGACCGGATCGCGGCGGACGCAGGTGTCGGCCGGCAGACGATCTACCGGTGGTGGCCGTCCAAGGGCGCCGTACTGGCCGAGGCCATGACCGAGACCGCCCGGCGGCTCGCGCCGCGACCCGAGTCCGGCTCGCTGGACGCGGACCTGCACCGGTTCCTGGTCTCGACGTTCGAGGTCGCCGGCCGGGAGCCCGCGGCCGGTTTGCTGCGGTCGGTCGTGGCGGAGGCGCAGCGGGATGCTGCGACGGCAGCCGCGCTCGCGGAGTTCGCCGCCGCGCGACGCGCCGAGCTCGCGGCGATCGTCGAGGCTGCTCGCGGGCGCGGCGAGCTGGATCCGGCCGCCGATGCCGAGCTGCTTGCTGAGCAGGCGCTCGGCGTCTTGTGGTACCGGCTCGTGGTGACAGGGGCGCCCGTGGACGGCGAGGTGGCGCGCCGGCTCGCCGAGGTGCTCGTCGCGCAGCTGCGTTGATTCACGTCGTCAGCTACCTGCTCGTGCGGATGCGTTCGAGCGCTGAATCGAGCGCCACGGTCAGCGGTGGGACGTCGTCGGCGATCGCTGTGCGCAGCAGCTCGGTGGTGCGCTCGACCGCGGCCTTGAGGTCGGTGCCGATCGTCTGGGGGTCGAGGCCGAGGTGGTCGGCGCCGTTGAAGATCACGCCGCCGCAGTTGGCGATGAAGTCGGGGACGTAGAGGATGCCGCGACTGTGCAGCAGCTCTGCCACCGAGTCGTCGGTGAGCTGGTTGTTGGCCGCGCCGACGACGGCCCGACACCGCAGCCCGTCGACGGTGGTCCGGCTGAGCACCTGCCCGCCGGCGCAAGGGGCGAACACGTCGAGCGGGCGGGTCGCGAACCCGTCGACGGGCACAACCCGCGCCCCGGTCGCGGCGGCGACGTCGTGAGCGCGGTCGGCGTCGGTATCGGCGACGACGACCTGCGCGCCGGCCTCGGCGACGAGCGCCGCCAGGGCCGCGCCGACCTTGCCGACGCCCAGGACGCCCACCGTGCATCCGGTCAGGTCGGGGGAGCCGCTCACCAGCTCGTAGGCGGACCGCACGGCACCGAATACGGTCTCGGCGGTTGCCGGCGACGGGTCACCCAGGCCGCCCTGCGCCGGTGAACGGCCGGTCACGCAGTTCGTCCGCTCGGCGATCCAGTCCATGTCCTGAGGTGTGGTGCCGACGTCCTCGCCGACGACGAACCCACCCTCGAGCCGCTCCACCATCCGGCCCAGGGCGTGCATCCGGGCCCGTCGATCGCTGCTGGTGGGCGGAGGCAGCATGACGGCCTTGCCGCCGCCCAGCGGCAGCCCCGCGGCTGCGGTCTTCAACGTCATCGCCTTCGACAGTCGCAACGCGTCCGTCACCGCTGCCGACAGCGACGGGTACGGCTGGATCCTCAGGCCGCCGATCGCTGGGCCGAGCGTGGTGGAGTGGACGGCCACCACGGCCGTCGACCCCGTCGCAGGGTCGTGCTCGACAACGAGCGACTCGTGCTCGAACTCGCTGTCGAACTCGGATTCGGACATGAGCAGTACTCCCATTCTCAGTGCTCGATTTCTCAGTCCTCGATGCGGATGCGGAGCCGGCGGAACCCACGGCCCTTGTTGTCGATCTTCGCTACGCGGATCCGGCCGATCTGCTTGGTGGACGCGACGTGGGTGCCTCCGTCGGCCTGCGTGTCGAGGCCGACGATGTCGACGATGCGCACCTCGCTCAGCTCCGGTGGCACCAGGTCGGTGGCTGTGCGGATGATGTTGGGGATCGCGAACGCGTCCGCGCGGGGCAGGACCCGCACGTCGATGCGCCGATCCAGCACGACCTCGGCGTTGCAGAGCTCTTCGACCTGCTCCTTGAACCCGGCCGGTACGTCGAGGAGGTTGAAGTCCATGCGCGCCTGCAGCGGTTCCATGTTCGTGCCGGTGACCAGGGCGCCGTAGTCGCGGAACACCACCCCGGAGAGCAGGTGCAACCCGGAGTGGGTGCGCATCAGCGCGCTGCGCCGCTCGTCCTCCACCGCCCCGACGACGGCGGTGCCGACCGGTGGCCGGGGATCGTCCTCGGCGGTGAGCAGCACGAGGTCGTCGGACCTGCGGGTGCCGACGATGCGGGTCTGCACACCCTGCCAGAGCAGCACCCCGTGATCGGGCGGCTGCCCACCGCCGCCGGGGTAGAACGCCGACCGGTCCAGGACCACGCCGTCGTCGGTCACCCCGATCACCGTGGCCGTGAATTCGCGCAACGTCTGGTCGGCCAGATCGAGGCGCGCGGTGCGGGAGGACGTTTCGGTGGCCACGCCGAGGACCGTACGGCCGGCGCCGACCGCGGAGCGCGGTGATCGAACGAGGCGCCGGCGGCACCTACCCGGGCGTCCGGTCGTTCGGCGCTGCCCTGTTCAGGCGGTCGCGAGCCGAACGAACGGTGGGAATCAGGGCTTGGCGACGTCGGAGAGTTCGACCTGTTCCCGTACCTCGACGTGGTCGAGCAGCACGGTCGTCCGCACGTCGACGAACTCCTTGCGGCGGGCGATCCGGTCCAGCACGAAGTCGCGCAGGTACCGCGTGCTCGGCACGGCGACGTGGACCATGACGTCGTCGTTGCCGGTCACCACGAACACGCTCAGCGTCTCCGGCATGGCGGCCAGGCGATCGCGCACCGACAGGATCGCCTCCTCCGACTGCGGCCGGACCCGGATGGCGATCAACGCCTGCACACCCCGGCCCAGCGCTGCCGGATCCACCGCGGCGTGGAACCCGGTGATCACGCCGCCGGCGCGCAGGGCCCGGGTCCGCTCCAGCGCCGTCGACGGGGCAACGCCTACGGCGGCGGCCAGCTCCCGGTTGGTCTGCCGTCCGTCCTGCTGCAAGCGACGCAGGATCGCCCCGTCCACCGCGTCCACGCGCCGCCGCCCTTCAATCAAGGCGAACATAGTTCGCCGAAGACCGATCCTACGACCCGAAGGCCGAACGAACGGCGGCCACTTGTGCATCCCGGCTCGACCTCGCCACCAACCTCCCCACCGTTTTGTGCACTTGCGCGGCCGCTGGGCGCGCATCCACCCAAAACGGTGGGGAAGTTGCCCACCGTTTTGCCAACCCGCACGGGGTTTTGGGTGTGCAGGTTGGCAAAACGGTGGGGAAGTTCGGGTGGCTCACACCGGCTGAGGTCGGCGTG
This sequence comes from Pseudonocardia sp. TRM90224, assembly GCF_021245725.1. Lineage (GTDB taxonomy): Bacteria > Actinomycetota > Actinomycetes > Mycobacteriales > Pseudonocardiaceae > Pseudonocardia. Next base: position 7,423 of record NZ_JAJGSX010000039.1, read on the forward strand.
GAATCGCCGTCGCCGCGAGCGATCCGGGCGCTGGAGAGGCGGGTGGGCAGCCGGTTGTTCGACCGGACGAGCCGTCACGTGCGGCTGACGCCGATCGGTGAGCAGCTCGTCGCCGCGGGGGGCCCCCTACATGCGCAGCTGGTCGAGGCGATCGCCGACGCTCGACATGCCGCCGCTGCGCGCACCGCGAAGTTGCTCATCGGGTTCAGCCGGTCGCTGCCCGGTGATCTCGTCGATGCGATCCGCGCCGCCTTCGAGGCGGAGTTCCCCGGCAGCCGGATCCTGCCGGTGACCGTCAACCCGCTGGACATCGCGGCGCTGGCGCTGGACGCCAACGAGCCGGTCACGCACAAGCAGCTGATCGCCGCGACCTGGGGCGACGCTCCACCGTCGACGGTCGGGATGCTGCACAACGTCGTGTCCCGGCTGCGGCGGGCGCTGGCCGCCGTGGAGCCCGACGGCGGCTCGCGCATGATCGGCCCATCGCTCGCGTTGATCCGCGCGGACCCGCCATTTCATCCGGAAAGCCGGGATGGCGCGTCCGGTTGAAGAAGATCGCCAGGGCCCGCGGTATGGCGGTAACGTCCACATCCCTTTCGGGGAGTCTCAGGGCAGGTTCGGCAACCCGCATCGCCGACCGACCACCTGCGGGAGGACATCGATGCAGCCGCTTCAGCCTGGCGACCCGGCCATGGTGGGTCGCTACCGCCTCGGCGGGCGGCTCGGGCACGGGGGCATGGGCCAGGTCTACTGGGGCCGTTCGCCCAGTGGACGGCCCGTTGCGATCAAGGTGGTGCACCCGCACCTCGCCGGCCAACCCGACTTCCGGCGGCGGTTCGCGCAGGAGGTCGACGCCGCGCGGCGCGTGAGCGGGTTCCATACCGCCCCCGTCGTCGACGCAGATCCTGCGGGCGACCCACCGTGGCTGGTCACGGCCTACGTGGCCGGGCCGTCGCTGGCGCAGGCGGTGCAGCGCGCCGGGCCGTTCCCGGTGCCGACGCTGAGGGTGCTCGGCGTCGGGCTCGCCGAGGCGCTCGAGGCCGTGCACGCCGCCGGGCTGGTCCACCGCGATCTCAAGCCCGCCAACATCCTGCTCGTCGACGACGGGCCGCGGGTGATCGATTTCGGGATCGCGAGAGCGCTGGACCCGGCAGAGGCGCACGGCCTGACCGGCACCGGGGCCGCCATCGGCACACCGCGGTTCATGGCGCCGGAGCAGTTCGGCGACGAGCCGATCACCGGCGCGGCCGATGTGTTCGCGTGGGGCACCGTCATCTGCGCCGCGGCCGGCGCGCACCCGTTCGGTGAGGGCTCGGCCGCCACGATCGTCGGCGCGATCCTCACCCGCCCGCCGCGGCTCGACGCGGTGCCGAAGCAGCTGCAGGAGCTCGTCTCGACGGCGCTGGAACGGGAACCCGCCCGCCGCCCCACCCCGGTCCAGCTCATCGAGGCGCTCTCGGACGGCACGTCGTCGCACGGCTGGCTGCCACCACCCGTGCAGGCGATGCTGCCCGAGCACACGCTGCCCGACGCCGCGCCTCCCGGTGAGCGCACCGAGATCGTGTCCACCGAGGTGATCGACGGCGGGCGCACTGCCCGGATCGCGCCCCCGCCCCACCAGCAGCCGGTGCAGCAAACCCGGCAGTTCATGGGCCTGCCGCCGGAACCGGTACCCGAGCCGCTACCACCACCGAGCGGGCGCCGGCGCGGGGCGGCGCTGACCATCGGCATCGCGGTGGGCGCGATGATCCTCGTCGTCGTCGCCCTGATCGTGGGCATCAACCTCTCCGGGGCGCGCACAGCCACGCCGCCGGCCGCGGCGCCCTCGACGGCCGAGACCACCGAGGAGCCGCCCTCGGACTCGACGCCGACCGCTGCCGGCGACGTCACGCCCGAGTCGTTCCTCGGCAACTGGCAGACGGTCGACGGCTCGGACCAGAACGTCGCCGTCAGCATCGACCCGCTTGAGGAGGGCACGACCGCGTACGGGCTGTCGATCACCATCGTCGACGCGACGGCGTGCAACGGCGGCAGCTACAAGGGCACCGGGACGGGCAGCCCGTCCGGCGACGTGCTCGCGACGAGCTGGGTGGTGGCCTGCGACACCGACAGCAGCTTCACCGACTCGTTCACCCGGACGTACACCTTCGACGCCGCGACCGGGCAGTTGACCGATGACCAGGGGCTGGTCTTCAGCAGGCAGTGACGCGGCGTCGCTGATCAGAGACCATCTACGCTGGGCAGCGTGATCACTTCCTCGCCGATCGCCGTGGCGGCCGGAGTGGTGGTGCTGGGCGCGTGGCACTGGCCCGGCGACCCGGCCCGGCTGCCGGTGCTGCTGGTGCACGGGTTGGCCTCCAATGCCCGGGTGTGGGAGGACGTGGCCGCGCGCCTGGCGGCGACCGGCCGTCAGGTGCTCGCGGTCGATCTGCGCGGGCACGGGACGTCGGCCTCCGTGCCCGACCCGCCCGGCTCCGACCCGACCCGGATCGCGGCCGCCGATCTGGCCTGGACGTGCAGGTCACTGGGTTGGTCGAGGGTCGTGGTGGCCGCGCACTCCTGGGGCGCCAACATCGCGTTGCAAATGGCCGCCGACCTGCCGCACCTGGTCGCCGGGCTGGCTCTGGTAGACGGTGGCTGGCGGCCTTACGCCGACCGCTTCACCGACCTCGACACCGCCTGGCGCAGAGCGGCCCCACCCGACCTGACCACAGTGACCCTCGAGGACGTGCGTGATGCGCTGGCCGGCGGGCACCCGGAGTGGTCTCCCTCGGCGGTCGAGGCGACGCTGGCCAACCTGGAGCAGCGCCCGGACGGCACGGTGCGCGCATGGTTGACAAGGTCACGCCACTACGACCGGATAGCCAGCATGTACGCCCACCGGCCGCGCGAGCTGCACCGCCGGGTGCGCTGCCGCACTGTGCTGCTGGCGGCCGACGACCCGCCGCACCCATCGGCACGTGAGGCTGCTTCGACGCTCCTCGACGCCGAGCTGATCGCATTCCGCGACGGCGAGCACGACCTGCATCTCCAGTTCCCGGACCAGGTTGCCGCCGCGATCGCACGGCTCGGCTGAGCGTCGAACGAACCGGGCAAGGTGCGGCCCGAGGACGGCCTGGCGATCGACTTCGTCGTGGTGTCCGATCGCGCCCAGCTGGGTGAGGTCGTCCAGCGGGTGCGCGACGGACGGCTGCGGACGCTCATCGGCACCGTCGCAACCCTCGACGAGGCCGTTGCGGCGCACAACCCCGCTCAACGGGTCAAGGGCAAGACGATCATCCAGGTGCGTCGGTCGTAGGTCGCGGAACCCAGCCGAACCATCACGCCGTGCGCCGGTCCTCCCGGCTGCCGTCGGCGTCGACACGACCGGATCGCAGGGTGGGGATGAGCGCGAGTCCGGCGGCGGTGACGGCTGCGGCGACCACGAAGCCGGCCGACCATCCCGCGGTGGGGGTCGCGGCGGCGGTCGTGAGGACGGCGCTGATCACCGCGAGACCGACGGCGCCGCCGACCTGCTGCACCGCGTTGAACAGCGCAGCGGCGACACCGCTGTCGGAAGGATCGGTCGAGCCGACCGCGACGTCGGTGAGGGCGACGAACGCGACCCCGAGACCGAGCCCGGCCAGCAGGAGCCCGGGCAGGACGACGCCGGCGTAGGTGCTGTCCGGTGCGACGCGGGCAAGGCTCGCCAGTGCGGCGGTCACGAGCGCGAACGAAGTGAACAGCAGGACGCGGTGGCCGGCGCGTGGCAGCAGGCGGGCGGCGGCGGCGGAGCCGAGCGCGATCGCGAGTGCCATGGGCAGGAACGCCAGTCCGATGGCGATCGGCCCGTAGCCGAGCATCCCGCCGAGGAAGAGGCTCAGGAGGTAGAACAGCCCGTAGATCGCGACCGAGACGATGAAGCCGAGGGCGTTGCCCGTGACGAGCACGCGGTTGCGCAGCAGCGTGGTGGGGAGCAGCGGGTCCGTCCGGCGGACCTGCAGGAGCGCGAACGCGGTCAGCATCAGCAGCGCTGCCGCGGCCGCCGACCAGGCCGTGATCGATGTCCAGCCGGCGTCGGCGAACCGCACGAGCGCGAAGACGAGTGCGACGAGCCCGAGCGTCACGAGCACGGCTCCGGCCAGGTCGAAACGACCGCTCGGCGGGACGCGCCCGGCCGGGAGCAGGCGCGGCGCGGCGAGCGCGGCGGCGGCGGTGATCGGCACGTTGATCCAGAACACCCACTCCCAGGACAGGGCCTGGGTCAGCAGCCCGCCCAGCATCAACCCGATCGCCGTTCCGGCGGCGGAGACCCCGCCCCACACGGCAAGCGCGCGGTCCCGGTCGGGGCCGGGTGGGAACACCGTCATGAGGAGTGAGAGCGCGGCCGGCGCGAGCATCGCTGCTGCGAGCCCCTGCAGCGAGCGTCCGACCAGCAGTGGTGCCGCGGATTCGGCGAGGCCCGCCACGAGTGAACCGATCCCGAACCCTGTCGCGCCCGCCACGTACATGCGCCGTCGGCCGATCCGGTCCGCAAGCCTGCCGCCGAGCAGCAGGAACCCGCCGAAGGTCAGCAGATAGCCGGTGAGGACCCACTGCAGATCGCCGGGATCGAGATCGAGATCGGTGCTGATGCTGGTCAGTGCGACGTTGACGATCGTTGCGTCGAGCACGATCAGCAGCTGGCTCCCGGACAGCACGGCCAGCGCCAGCTGCCGCGACGTCGACTTCTCATCATTCACTCCACAAGCGTAGAGCCAAATTCGACTTCGCTCAACGTGTGTAGAGTCGCCGCGTGGAGCGGGAGACCGAAGAGGCGGCCGTGGTCGCGCGGGCGGAACGTCGTCGACGCAGTGACGCGGCGATCGTCGCGGCGGCGCGCGAGCTGTTCGCCGAACGCGGCTTCGACCGCACGACCATCCGCGCCGTCGCCGACCGGGCCGGTGTGGACCCCGGTCTGGTGATGCAGAACTTCGGCAGCAAGGACGCGCTGTTCGCGGCGGCCGCACGCTGGAGTGCACCGATCGAGCAACTGGTGGCCGCGACCCGCGACGAGTTGCCCGCGGCTGCGCTGCACCACGTCCTCGACGCGTTCGAGGACCCGCGCGAACGGGCGGCCGCACTCGCCCTGATGCGCAGCAGCCTCACGCATGAGGCCGCGCGGGTCGCGATGCGCGACGAGGTGCTGGCGCCCGCCCAGGAGCGGGTCGCCGACACGATCGGTGGGCCCGACGCCGCGCTTCGCGCCGCGGTGCTCAACGCATGCATGCTGGGCGTGTCGATCAGCCGCTACCTGCTGGAGGTCCCGGCGCTCGTCGATGCCGACACCGCCGATCTTGAACGGATCCTGCTCCCGGCGCTCGAGCGGATCACGGAGCCCATCCGCTGAACCGTCGACAACGACGTTCTGGCTGTTTGTGAGCGCTAACAACAGCCAGAACGTCGTTGTCGACGTCAGTCCGGTGGGGCCAGCATCGCTGCGAGTTCTGTCGGTCGGCTCAAGGCGGGGCAGTGGCCGCTCGTGATCTCGTCCGGGGTCGTTCCGAGTCGATCGTGTGCGAGTCGGCGTTGGAACGCTGCGGGGAACAGGCGGTCCTCGGTGCAGAGGATGTACCGGGTGGGGACATCCGGGTGGGCGTCGAGGGGCCAGGGCTCGTAGTAGGCGGCGTTGGAGGGCGGGGGCGGTTCCCTGTGCGACACCTGGTCGGCCAGCTCCTTGGGCACGTCGTGGTAGTAGCCGATGTACGGGTCGGGGGAGCCGGTGCGGCCGCCGTCCTTCGCGGCCTGGATCCGGACCGCCTCCGGATATCCGGTGTTGGTCCACCAGTCGGCCGGCGATTCGCCGGGCCGGGGGACCATGGCGGTGACGTAGATCAGTCCGGCGGTGGGGAGACGTTCGGCGACCAGGGGGGCGGTGAACCCGCCGAACGAGTGGGCAACGACGAAGAGCTCGTCCGGTGTGTCGATCATGTCGACGACGCTGTCGGCGTAGCCGGACAAGGTCTCCGATTCGTCGCCTTTCCAGGGTGAAGGGGCGACGGTGGTGTGTCCGCGGGACCGGAGCTCGGTCTCCACGAGGTGCCAGAACCAGCCGCCGCCGACTCCGGCGCCGTGGATGAACGCGAACGTGCTCATGCGCTGCTGCCCCTCTCGCCATCGTGGTGCTGACGACGCTATCCAGGAGCTCTGATCACGTACAGCGATGATCTGTGCTGAATAGGATCGCTCCGGACGATCGCTATGGAGCGATTGGACCATCGGCGGCGCGGCGCGGGCGGCGAGAAAGGCGTCAGCGCTCCATCGGTACACCGGCCGGTAGCGGGTGCTGATGGTTGTCGCGGCGGCCACCAACGCCCGCTACCCACGAGTACGCGCGCTCGGGCGTTCAGGTCGCGACCCATCGAGCGCGTCCCCGGGCGGCCTGCCCACCGCCGCGTTGCTCGACGAGGCGGTCCTGGAGTGCCCGGTCGCACTGTCCAACCGTGATCACCACACGACGTGGGAGTGTGATCAGGCGTCAGGTATCGAGCCGGACGTGTTGGATGCTGACCACCTCTTGTCCCTCGTGCGGCGTGACCGTGTACCAGATGGTCACGTGTTCGGAGTGCAAGCGGAGTTCGTACGCGCCGGGCAGCGGGTCGTCCTCAGGGAACGGGTCTGCGAGCGTCGGGACGGGTTCGTCCAGCAGATGGAAGATCGTCCGCTGGACGGTCCAATCGGACTGGTTGGGGAAGTGCTTCTATGAGTTGCGCGTCCTGCCGCGGCGGGCGGCGAGAATGGCGTGAGCGCTGATCGAACAGCGCTGCGGTCGATCTCGCCGACACCGACGCCCGTCGCAGTGGAGCGTCAGAGCGTCGGGTGTTGGGCGTCGTAGCGCAGCGGGCGTACCTCGATCGGTCCGCGGCACACCTCGGCGCACTTCTCGGCCCAGACCAGTGCTGAGGCGAGATCGGGGGCGCGGATGACCCAGAGCCCGCCGATTTGCTCCTTCGTCTCGGCGAAGGGCCCGTCGGTCATCGTGGTGGTGCCGTCGTCCACGCGCACGACGGTGGTTCTGTCCGACGGCAAGAGCCCGGCGGCGAAGACCCAGACCCCGGCGGCCACCATCTCATCGCTCACGCGCGCGACCCCGTCGACGGTGGCCTGGAGCACCTCCTCGGTCGGCGGTGGCAGGCTCTCGTCGTTCTGGATGGCCAGCAGGTACTGCATGTGCGATCGCTCCTCGGGGTCGTGCGGGTCAGGCGCGCAGTCGGCGGGCGACGGCGGGGATCACGATCGCAGCCGCAACCAGGTGCGTCACCATCAGCAGCGCCTTGGTGGCTGTGTCGGCGTCGGCGATGACGTCGGGCACCAGCGACAGCGCGGTGAGCGCGACGGTGGTGCGGACCCACGTGGTGCGCGGGTGCCGGGCGAACCGGCGCAGACCCAGCGCGATGAGCAGGCCGAGGACCGAGAAGATGACGGTGAGTGTCGCGAAGCCCGTCGGCGGGATCGCGCTGCCGGAGATGGCGCCGCTGATCCCGATCGCCTGGCCGGCCGCGGCGACCGCAGTGGTGGCGCCGGCGGCGATCACGGTGGCCACGGCCCCGCCCCGCAGCAGCGAACCCGCGGACGGCACAGCGGTCGTGGTGGCGGTGACTGGGGCGGTGGTGGGGACGGACATGGTGGCCTCCGGTGGTGAACCGACCGGCACGTTGCCGGTCTCTCACCCTGGCTACGAACGGGATCGACGCCGTTCGACATGTCCTGCGCAGAAAATCCGAAGATCTTTTGTTGGCTCCGTCGGAACACCGATGACCTGGTCGTCCTCGGCGATCACGCCGGCCGCGGGCCGGAGGCACCGCGACGCCGAGCGGACGGCATTCGGCGCGGCAGGGCCTCGACGTCGATCCGGCTCCCGCCCGCTACTGTTCAGGACGATCCGGGGCGGTGGCGGCGGGCTCCGGAGCGCAGGCAGGGGGAGCGTCGCCGCGGGGGTGTCACATGTGGTGGCGACGTGCTCAGGATGCTGATGGGGACCCTGGCGTTCCGGCGAACGTCGAACAGGGTGGACCGCCCGGCGGTGGGTCGGGTGACGGGCTGAGCGAGGCGCTGGCGGCGGCCGGGGCGGTCGAGGATCCCGTGCGGCGGGCGCAGCGGGTGCTCGGGTCGGTTCAGGAGTACCTGGCGGGTGTCGACGACGATGCGCTCGGCGGCCGGCTGGGGCCGCTGCAGGAGGCGCTGATCGCGGTAGCGGCCGAGCTGCCCGACGAGGCCGTGCGTGAGCTGGTGGGCGTGTCGTGGCGGTGTGATCTTGACGAGCGGGCAGCACAGGATGTGCTGGTGCGGTGGGTGCGGCGGCCCAGCGCCGAGACGTTCGCGGCGACCTGGGGGCCGGTGTCGGGGCTGCTGACGCAGTCGACGGCTCTGTGCGGATGGTTGACCCGCACCATGGTGGACGAGCAGGCAGCGGAGTTCCGGGCGCTGGCCAGGGAGCACCTGACGCGGTTGCTCGACGAGCAGTTCGAGAAGTACGAGTTCAGCACGGCTTCGCCGGTGTGGAAGGTGTTGTACGCGCTTGGCCCGGCCGATCGGGCCCACTGGTTCTGCCTCGTGGGCGATCGGGCGGCGGATCGCGGTGACGAGACCGCGGCGGCCCACCGCTACGAGTTGGCGGACCGGTACGGGGGGAAGGGCATCCCTGAGCGTCGGGAGCGGCTGCTGGACCTGTCGGCCCATCGGCAGCTGCGCGAGGGGACGACCTCGGCGGCACGCCTGGGCGGCGCCGGGACACCGACCGCGTATCGGCGAATGCTGCTGGCCGCCGGCGCCGTGCTGCGGGGTGATGCGGCGGAGGCGCTCCCCGACGATCCCGATCGTGACGGCGGCGGGCGGCTCCGGACACCGACGCTGCTGATCCGCGCGCTCGACCTCGTCCAACAGGGCCGCTCGGACGACGCACGGCGCCACCTCGAGCTGGTGCTGGACGCGCCGCCCGCCTCCGCTGTCGAGCAGGATCTGGTCACCAACGCCGCACTCGTCCTCGGCGCCCTCGACGACGACGACCAGCGGATCACGACCGCGGTGCGGACGCTGCGTGCGCGGCACGGGGACGCCTGGCAGGCACGGTCGCTCGTCGCTCCGGCCCGGGTGGTGGCGGCCGTCGCCAGGGTGGACGCAGCGTTGCTGCCCGAGCTGGGCACATCGGCTCCTGGCGGTGCGCTCGACGCGGTGCGTCGTGCGGCGGCCGGTGCGGCGCTGGCGGGGGCCGCGCAGGCGGTCCTGCTCGGCCGGCCCGGCGAGCAGCAGCGGTTGAGCGACGAGGCACGCAGGCTGCTCACCGGCGACGGGGCCGCCGAGGCCGAGCTCAGGGCCGCGAACCGGATCGCGGAACTCGCCGCGACCCTCTCGGGCGACGACACGCCGCAGCGCCCGGTCGACCGGCTCGCCTACGCCGCACTGCGCCAGGACGGCGCGCTCCTCCCGGTGACGCCCGAGGCGCTGCGGTTGTGGCGGGAGCTCGACGCCGAGTCGGCCGGTGATCACCGCAGCCTCCACCATCTCGCCATCGCCGAACACGCGCTCGCGCACCGGCTCGACCTCGACGGTGACGACACCGCGCCCGAGCAGTGGCGCAGGGCTCTCCGTTGCTGGGCACGGCTGGGGGCCGACCCGGCGTTCTGGTCGGATCTGCGCTCGCATCTGGCCGCCGTGGTGCCCGACGCGACGGTCGACGACATCGCGACCGCCGTGGGGCATGCGCAGGCACAGCTGTCGGCGCACTTGCTCGAACCGCACATCGCGCGGGTGCTGCAGCTGCGCCGCAGCGACCCCGAGCGGGCGCGGGCCCACGTGCAGATCCTGCACACCGCGCCGTTCGGCGCCGACGTCATCGAAGCCGCGCGCCGGCGGCTGACCCGCGAGGCGATCAGCAGCGTGCGCGGTCTGCTGCGTGAGGACCACCTGGATCGTGCGCTGGAGGAGGCCCGGTCCTGGGCGGCGGTCGACGCCGGGAACGTCCCGCTCGCCGAACTGCTCCTCGACGTGGGGATCGAGCGTGTGGAGAAGGTCGGCCGGGACGAGTTCAAGTGGGCGGCGGACGCCCGTCCGTTGCTGGAGCAGCTCGCCGACGTGGTGGAGCCGATCCGGGCCGCCCTCAACCTGACCGGTCGCGAGCTGATCACGCGTCGCCGGGCGCACGTCGCGGACGGCGATCACGCGGCCTTCTCCGCCAAGCTCGCCCGATTTGAGTTCTGGCTGGGGAAGAGCCAGCTCTACACGACCTACGACCGGCGCCGGACCGACCCGTTCCACAGCATGTCCGGCTACCGCACCGCGGGGTGGCACCTGGACGTGGCGATCGTACTGGGGCTGCCCTCCCGCGCACCCTTCAGCGCAGCTCGCGAGCTCCTCGTGCTGGCCGGGAAGCTCGCGCGCGGCTCCTCGGTGGGCTTCAACTGACGTGATCGGAGCAGGTGTGAACCCATGGGCGTGGACGGGCCGGAACCCGTACTTCGAGACGGCGTTCCAGGTGCTGGATCTGGACCCCGCCGCCGATCGTGCGACGGCACGCACGCGGATCGGCGCGCGGCGCAAGCGGATCTCCTACGACGCGGAACGGTTCCCGCTGTTCGGCACCACGTTGAGCGCCGCTGACGTCAACGACGCCGAGGAGCGGATCGCCACGCTGTCCGGGCGGATCGCCGCGGAACTGATCACCCACCCGACGGAGGCCGAGGGCGCCGACCTCGCGAGCCTCGCCGAGCTGATGGGGTTGTGCCGGGAATGGTCCGAGCGCGGTGCGGGCGGCGCAGGCGTCCGGAGGGACACCGCGTCGTGGCTCGATACGAGCGTCCTGCCCGAGCTCCTCCCCGCGCCCGGACCGGTCCAGCACACCGCCGAAGGGGCCACGGCATGAGCATCGTCGCCGGTATCGACCTCGGCACGACCAACTGCTGCGTGGCCGTACCCGCCGACGCCGACATCCCGAACCGCGACGAGCTGATCATGCAGCGGCGGCTGCGGCCGTTCGGCGGAGCGCTCATCGTGGCCAACCCGGACCTCTCGCTCACCACTCCGTCCGCGGTGTGGATCGGGCCCGACGGCATCCCCCTCGTCGGTCACGCGCCAAACGCAAGGCCCGTCAGCCGGGTGCGCCGCCTGCCTTGTTCTTCAAGCGCAACATGGGCACCGACCAGCCCGTGACCGCGGGACACACCACGCTCACCCCGTTCGAAGCCTCGGTGCTGCTGCTGAAGCAGCTCAAGGACAACGCGGAAGCGACACTGGGCATGACCATCGACCGCGCCGTCGTCACGGTGCCCGCCTACTTCGAGACCAGCGCCAAGACGCAGACCACGCAGGCGGGCGCGGAAGCCGGGCTGGAGGTGGCCGAGACGCTCATGGAACCGGTCGCCGCCGCGCTGGCCCACATGCACGAGAACGGGTACACCGCGGATCCCGCGAAGAGCCGCCGCTTCCTCGTCTACGACCTGGGTGGCGGCACCTTCGACACCTCCGTCGTCTCGTGGGCCGCGCAAGAGGGCTTCACCAGCAGGTCCTTCGGTGGCAACCGGTACCTCGGTGGGTACGACTTCGACCAGGCCGTCGTCGATTGGGTGATCGCGCGGTTGCCCGCGTACGACCTGCGCTCCGAGCCGGGCGATCCCGGCTCCGACGAGCGCAGGGCACGCCTGTTGGCGCTCGCCGAATCCGCGAAGCACGACCTGTCACGGGAGTCCGAGACCGAGATCATCAGCGACGACCTCGAGGATCGCGCCGGGCAGCCGATGACGATCAACCTGTCGCTGAGCCGGGTCGAGTTCGACCAGCTCATCGAGGGCCACCTGCGCAGCACCGTCGACCACTGCGCCGAGGCGCTCGCCACGGCGCGTGTCGAACCCGGCGAACTCGACGAGATCGTGCTGGTCGGCGGCTCGTCCCGGATTCCGCTCGTCGCCGAGCTGTTGCGCGAGCGGTTCGGTATCGCCCCGCGGTTGTTCCATCCGGAGCTGGTGGTGGCGGTGGGTGCGGCGTTGAAGGCCGCGGGGCTCGCCACCCGCAGCAGCGTGCTGGAGCTGGAGAACCTGGAGCCCGACGGGGACGTCGTCGACATCGCGGGGCGGGTGCTGCTCTCCGGGATCAGCGGTGCCGAGATCGTCGTCGAGGTGGCGGCGAGCACCGGTGATGCGCTGCGCGAGCCGGTCTCCACCGGAGGTACGTTCCTGTTCGTCGACGTCCCGGTCGGCACGGGCGAGTTCACGGTGCGCGTCCTCGCCGATGGTCGGGAGGTCGGCGCCGAACGCCTGGGCGTGCGCACCCGACCAGGCCCGACCGTGCCGGACGTGGCAGGCGACATCCTCGCGCACGACTTCTCCGTGGAGCTGCTCGACCGGCAGCTGTGCCTCGTCGCCAAGGCCGGCACCAGGATTCCCCACCGGGTCCGCCAGCGCCTGGAGACCGCGACGCGGGGCACCACACTCGCCGTTCGGGTGTACGAGGGCTGGATACCCATCGGCACCGTGCGCATCCGCGACCTGCCCGAGGAGCTGGACCCCGGCGCCGCCGTCGAGCTGACCATCGAGTTCGAGGTGGGGTGGACCCTTCGCGCGGGGGTGCGCATCCCGCAGCTGGATCGATCGGCCACCGCCGTCATCGAGCTCCCGGTACGGGAGGTTGCGCCGTGGGAGCAGATCCGTGCCCGGGCCACTGCAGCGCGTGCCGACTGGGCCCAGATCCGCCGCGACGTGCACCCTGCCGAGTCTGCCGCGGCCGCTCCCGAGGTCGAGCGCCGTCTCACCGTTCTCGACACGTTGGTGGCCCGCAACCAGGACCAGGCCAAGGCCCACCACCTCCTGCTCGAAGCCGAGACCATCCTCCAAGGGCTGGTCAACAGCCGCGGCCCGGCCGACTACATGGAACCGCCGCTCTCCGAGTTCGAGGACACCCTGCGTGAGGTCTCCGACCTGGTCCTGCTGCTGCAGCGCAGCGAACCGGAGCGCGCGCCCATCTACCGGGCCCGTCGTGACGATCTGGAGGTCGAGGGCCGCAGCGCCTACGCGGCCGGCGACTTCCTCACCTGGCCCCGGGTCAACGAACAGCTCGACGACCTGCACGTGGAGCTGTTCCAGATCTCGTCCGTGCGCGAGATCGTGATGGTCGAGCAGACCCCGCGGGTCGTGCGCAGCTGGATGGGGCGTCGCATCACGAGGACCGACGCCGAGATCCGGCGGAAGCACGACGAGCTCCAGCTGGATGCGCGGCTGGAGGAGCAGGACCGTGCCAAGCTGCCCGCCCAGCGCGACGATCTGCTCGCCGAGCTGGCGGTCGTCGCGATGGCCATCGACCAGGTGGACGACAAGCGGGCCTCGGCCCCGGAACAGATGTGGAACATCTGGTTCGACCGGATGAAGCCGCTCACCCGACGCGTCGCCGGCTGGGGTCGGGAAGCCCGGATGCGCCGGACGTCGTAGACCATCCGGCCCTCGACCAGCGAAGATCACCGGCGTAGCTTCGCGCGATGGTGAAGAGCTGGCGATGCCGGCTTGGGTGGCACCGCTGGGTGAAGCGGGTCAACGACAGCGGTGAGCCATACCTCGTCTGCCGGCGTTGCAACAAGGAGGACGACGTTCCGAGCCGGACCCGGCTCGGCGGTATCGGCGGTTCCTAGACCTGGCAGCAACCTTCCGCCGGGGATCTCGGCGGCGAGGGCTCGGCCGTGCTCGATGCTGGCGAGTTGCGGGTGCTGACGGCTTTACAGCAGCCACCACCACCCGCTACCCACGAGTACGCCACCGTGGGGCGTCGGTTGCCGCCGTCGACACCTCTTCCAGCACCGCCTGGCGGTCGCCCCGGAGTGACCGGGCCCCGCGCCTCACCCGGAGGCTGGGGGAGGGCAGGAAAGCCACTTTCCGGCCCTCACAGGGCAGGAAAGTGGGCTTTCCTGCCCCCGGTGCGGCGGCGCTGCTGACCGCCCGGGTGCTCGCCGGTCGTGCCGCTGGTCATGTCAGTGGGGCTCCGACGTCCGGCTCGCGCCGTCGTTTCCTCGGCCTCGTCGGTGGCGCGGTCACCCTCGGCGCCGCGACCACCGGCCTCGGCATGGTGCTGGCGCCCCGTGCGGCGGCCGCCGGTGCGGCGGGCGGCGTGCTGGTGACCGACCTGCGCGGGACGGGCCCGCCGGCGCCGGGTGGCACCGTCCGGCGGCACACCGTCACCGCGCGCAAGGCCACGGTGCGCCTGCCCACCGGGCGAGAGGTTGCGGCGTGGACGTACGACGGGCAGCTGCCCGGCGATCACCGCCACCAGGGGCGACGTGATCGAAGTGCACCTGCGCAACGTCGACATCGACGGTGGGGTGACGCTGCACTGGCACGGCTACGACGTGCCCTGCGGCGAGGACGGCGCTCCCGGGACGACGCAGGACACCGTCGTCCCGGGCGGGGAGTTCACCTACCGGTTCCGCGCCGACCAGGCCGGCACCTACTGGTACCACACCCACCACGCCTCCCACGTCGGCGTGCGCAGGGGCCTGTACGGGCCACTCGTCGTCACCGAACGCGACGCCGAAGAAGGGCTGGACCTCACGCTGCCCGTCCACACGATCGACGCCACCGTGCTGCTCGCCGACAACGACGTGCCCATCGAGCAGCCTGCGCCTGCTGGCGTCCCCGTTCGGCTCCGGCTGATCAACACCGACTCCGATCCGCACCGGATCGCGCTGGTCGGGATGGCGTTCCGGGTTGCGGCCGTCGACGGGCGCAACCTCAACGAACCCGGCGAGGTCAGCGCCGTCGCGGTGCGGCTGCCGGCCGGTGGGCGCGCCGACCTCGTGTTCACCATGCCGAGCGACTCGGTGGCGCTAGTCCTCGACGACCACCGCGCAGGGCTGCGCCTTTCAGGGGTGCGGATCGGAGCAGACGAGGCGCCCGTCGCAGATCCGGCCGGGTGGCCAGAACTCGACCTGCTCCATTACGGGGTCGCGGCTCCGGCGCCGTTCGATCCCGACCAGCCCGATCGGCGCATCACGATGGTCCTGGACCGCGGCGTGGCGCTGGTGGACGGCCTACCGGCCTACGCGCACACCGTCGACGGGTACGGGCACCCGTCGATCCCCGACCAGATCGTCGGGGCGGGCGAGGTCGTCCGGTTCACCGTCGTCAACCGCAGCCTCGAAACCCACCCGTGGCACCTGCACGGCCACCCGGTCCTCGTCCTGTCCAGGAACGAGGCCCTGTCGACCGGCAGCCCGCTTTGGGTCGACACGTTCGACGTCCGCGGCGGGGAGACCTGGGATGTGGCATTCCACGCCACCAACCCCGGGGTGTGGATGAACCATTGCCACAACCTCCCCCACGCCCACCAGGGGATGATGCTGCGGCTGCGCTACGAGGGCGTCACAACCCCGTTCGACAACGCGCACCACGGCCACTGATCCGTCGCACGGGGAATGGCGGGATGCGCCAGGAAAGTGCTGTCAGGTGAATCGCCGCAGCCACCGCGGTGGACCGGCACCCCGGATCCAGGCACTGGCTGATCGGGAGTGCGCTGAGGGCTGTCGCGGCAGCCCTGGGCACACTCAACTCACGATCCCGCCCGCTCGGCGACAGCCGGGACGTGCGCGAACGGCACTTTCAGGCCAACCTATCGTTCGAAAGTGCCGTTCGCGCAGCTCACCCCCCGGGTGACGGTCTACGTCGCCGACGACGCCGCGGCCGCGGAGTACGCCGCCGACCGGCGTCAGCGGGCCCAGGGGGCGATGACGGGGGGCTGGCCGGGGATGAGGCCCTGCCCGCCGACCGGCAGCACGACGACCGCCTCGAAGGTCTCGTCGCCGGCTGTCGCCATCGCGAACGGTTGGTGTGCGGGCACGATGAGTGCGTCCCCGGCGGTGACGGTGAAGGTGTCCTCGCCCATCGTGACGGTCATCGTCCCGGCGAGCGCGATGAAGATCTCCTCGCGGTCCAGGGCATGCGGGGGAGCGTCGGTGCCGGGCTTGAGGATCAGTCGCCAGGCGCTGTTCTCGGTGGAGCCGCGGCTGGGCGCGGCCAAGCCGATGAAGGTCGCGTGTTCGTTCTCGAACCGTGGCGCGCTGTCGGCGGTGATGTGTGGCACGACTCTCCTGCAGTTCGGTGGGTATTCGTAAGACGATGCGCCGGGAATCACCGTCGATGATCGCCTTTGCGAGCACAGCGTAACGGGTCTGGGTTCTGACACGATGCATCGACCGCTGGTCGACCAGAACGCGCGGTAAGCGAGCCGTGGCCACCGGTGATCCCGCCCGCGGATCGCGTGATCGATGGCGCGGCGCAAGGGAAGCTTTGCGTTTCCGCCATGGTGGGTGCTGCCGGGCTGGGGCACGTTGGCTGTTCCCGCCGGTTCGGCCCAAGCAGGTGATGGAAATGCACGAATTGTTGGCGGATCCGCCGGTATCGATCTGGGCCGGCCCAGAAGACGGCCAGATCGACGACCTGACCGACGACCACGCTTACTACGCGAGTCGGGCGTCCCGTCGTATCGCCGATTCCCTGGTCCGGTGGCTCGACCTGCCGGCCGGCCTGCGATGGCTCGACGTGGCGTGCCTGTCGGGAGCGGTGGCGGGCGCCGTGCTGACCGGGGCCGGCCCGGCGGAGGTGCATGCCGTCGAGCCGACGTCGAAGTTCGCCCGCCATGCGCGCGGGCAGGTCGTCCGTCCGTCGGCCCGACACTCGCCGACGAGGGGGGTCGCGCTCCCGTTCGGGGACGGCCGGTTCGACGTGGTGGTGACCGGTGTCCTGGAGGGCTTCGTCCCCGAGTCGAGCTGTGCCGTGTCCGAGCTGGTCAGGGTCGCGTCGACACCGGGTGTGGTGGCGGCCTACCTGTCGCTGCCCGGCCCGGACGGGCCGCTCCGGGCCGGCGAGCAGCGCGACCTCCTGCGGGCGATGACCGGGCTGTGGACGAACGCCGGGCTGCACGGCGTCGTGGCGGAAGCGCTCACCGTGCCGGCACCCGCGCGGCGTGGACGGGCGGGCGATGACGCATCCGATACCGGTGGGCGGCTTTTTGTGGTCCGCGGCATTCGCGTGGCCCAGATCCGGCGCAACGGATCGACCGAATAGAGCACGAGAAAGGTGGAGCAATCATGGACGACACCAAGTTGACGGATTTCCTGAACAGGTTCGTCGGTGATCTCGGGGCGACGATGGCTGCCGGGAACGTGGTGGTGGGTGAGCGGCTCGGGCTGTACCGCGCGCTCGCGACCGAGCCCATGCTGCCGGCCGACCTGGCCACGCGGACGGGCACCGCGGCCCGGTACGTCGACGAATGGCTGCGCGGCCAAGCGGCAGGCGGCTACGTCGAGTACGACCGGGACACCGGCCACTACTCGCTGAGCCCCGAGCAGGCCTTCGCGCTCACCGACCCGGACGGGGTCGTCTTCGCCCCTGGCGCCTTCCAGCTCGCCCTCGGCACCCTGCGTGCGGAGGAGCGGATCACCGAGGCGTTCCGCGACGGGCGAAGGTGTCGGCTGGCACGAACACGACAACGAGGTGTTCGTCGGCTGCGAGCGCTTCTTCCGGCCCGGGTACAACGCGAATCTCGTCGACGGATGGATCCCGGCGCTGGACGGGGTGGAGGAGAAGCTGCTCGCGGGAGCGGCGGTGGCTGATGTCGGTTGTGGGCACGGCGCCTCGACCGTCCTCATGGCGCAGGCGTTCCCGAACTCCCTGTTCACGGGAGTCGACTACCACCGCGCGTCGGTCCAGGAAGCGCGCAAGCGTGCGGCCGAGGCCGGTGTGCACAACCGGGTCACGTTCGAGCAGGCCGCGGCGCACGACTTCGACGGCGGCCCGTACGACCTCGTCGCGACGTTCGACTCCTTGCACGACATGGGCAACCCCCAGGCGGCCGCCGCCCGGATCGCGACGGTGCTCGCGCCGGGTGGCACGTGGATGATCGTCGAACCGTCCGCGGGGGACGCGGTCGCCGACAACCTGAACCCCGTCGGCCGCGTCTACTACTCCTTCTCGTCCTTCCTCTGCGTGCCGAACGCCTTGTCGCAGGAAGGCGACTACGCGTTGGGGGCACAGGCCGGTGAACAGGCGATCCGCTCGATCACCGAGGCGGCGGGTTTCGGCCGGTTCGAGCGGGTGGCGGAAACGCCGTTCAACAAGGTCTACGAAGTCAGGTTCTGACCCGGCCTTCCTCCCGGGCCGCTGTCGGCAAATCGACGGCAGCCCGGGAGTTGCCGATTCCCGAAGTCGAGGGAGTTCCCTCTATGGCGACGGCTCGCGCCCGGATGTGCTTGCTGTGGTTCGGGTCGAACGGTGCCCGACCGCTGAGCTGCCCAGTGGAGAGGGGTCGAAATGGACAGCTACGTAGAAGTGTGGTCGGCGGCCGGCGTCGAACGCGCCGTGCTCGCCGGTGAGCGTCTGACACTGGGGCGTTCCCGGCGCAACGACATCACCATCGACGATGCGCAGGCTTCCCGGCTGCACGCGGTGATCGAGCTGCTGGGCGGGGCGTGGTGCGTCCGGGACGTCAGCTCTCGCAACGGCACCTACGTCAACGGCGGCAGGATCGTCCAGCAGACGTCGTTGCGCAGCGGCGACGAGATCCGGATCGGGCGCACGCGCCTCGTGCTGCGGGCAACGGAGGCGGACACGGACGTCGAGGCGACGGCCGCCCAGAAGCCGCCGCCGCGGCTCACGCACCGGGAACGGGACACCCTCATCGCGCTCTACCTCCCGGTCTTCTCGACCGACACGTTCACGGAGGCAGCTACTCCCCGGGAGATCGCGCAATCGCTCTGGATCACTGAGGCGGCCGTGCGCCACCACCTCGCGAACCTCTACGACAAGTTCGGCATCGACGGAACCGGTGAGAAGCGGCGGACCCAGCTCGCGAACGAGGCGCTCCGCCGCGGGGCCATCACCCTCGCCGACGTCCGCGCTGCGCACGAGGCCCGCGAACAGCGGGCCGCCGGGTACGACTGAGCAGATCCCGGGGCGGATTCCGGCGGTCTGCGAAATACCTGGCAAACCGTGCAGGGAACCTTGCGGCGACGACATGGTGCGCTCCCGTCGGGTGGCGAATCCTCATTCGTCAGTCGCCGTTGTGGCTCGGCTCGATGAGCTCCGAAATGTCTTCCGCAGCGGCCCGGGAATGGAGTGACCCATGGTCTTCCGATCGACACCGCTGCGCATCCGCCCCTTTCGTCGTGACGAGCCGGAGACGTTGGACGCGGTTTTCGACGGGCTGTCGGCGCGCGCCAGGTTCATGCGCTTCCACGGCCCTGCGCCGCGGCTGACCGAGAGCGTGCGCCGTGCGCTGATGGATGTCGACGGGAGCCACCACATCGCGCTGGTCGCGGAGACGGCCGGCGGGGACGGCACCGCGCGCCCGATCGGCATCGTCAGGTGCGTCCGTACCCGCGTGGGCGGCACCACCGCCGACGTCGCCATCATGGTCGCCGACGCGTGGCAGCGGCGCGGTGTCGGACGATCGTTGGTCGCGGCACTGGCCGAGCGGGCGGCCGAGGAAGGGATCACCCGTTTGCAGGCGCGTGCCCTGCCGACCAATTACGGCGCTGTCGCGCTGTTCCGGGCGGCGTTCCCCAGCGGGTTCACCATCCCCGACGACGACGCGATCGTCATGATCGCCCTGATGGCGGGCGCGGGGGCGTTGGAGGTCACTCTCGACGACGTGCTCGCCGATCTCGCGAAGTGATCGGATGATGCTCCGATGAGCCGCGAGTTCTCGACCGAATTCTTCAGCGCCCTGGAATCGTCGATCGGTCCCGACGGTGTCGACACGACGCCGGAGGCGTGCGCCCGCTATGGCAGCAACCGGCTGCCGGGTGGCGACCGGCAGGTCGCGGGAGTGGTCATGCCGGCCACGACGGCGGACGTCGCCGCTGCGGTCCGGCTCGCCGGCGAGCACGGCATGACCTTGTGGCCGACCAGCACCGGTCAGAACCTCGGGCTGGGCGAGTTCTCGCCGGTCCGGTCGGGGCAGGTGGTGCTCCACCTCGGCAAGCGGATGAACCGCGTGCTCGACGTCGACGAGCGGCTGGGGTTCGCGGTCGTCGAGCCCGGTGTGACCTTCTGGCAGCTGCGCGCGGAGCTGCGGGCCCGCGGCGACAAGCTCATGCTCAGCTCCACGTCCGGCCCGCCGGAGGGCAGCATCCTCGGCAACGCGCTCGACCGCGGTGCCGGGTACACGCCGTACTTCGACCATTTCGGGATGCTGTGCGGGCTCGAGGTGGTGCTCGCCGACGGCTCGGTGCTGCACACCGGCGACGGGCTCCTGCCGGGCGCGGCCACCCGCTTCGTCAACAAGTCCGGTTTCGGGCCGCTCCTCGACGGCATGTTCTCGCAGTCCAACTTCGGGATCGCGACCCAGGCGGCGATCTGGCTGATGCCCCGGCCGCCTGCGGTGGTCGGGTTCGCGTTCACCTTCCCGGAGGACGACGACCTCGCCGAGATCATCGAGCTGGTCCGGCCGCTCAAGCTGTCCAACGCCGTGCCGACCTTGATCAAGGTGACGTCGGACGTCTACGCGTTCGGCACGCGGTGCACCTATCCGTTCGAGCGGACGGGAGGGGCGATCCCGTTGCCCGACACCGTCCGGCGGGAGCTTCGTGAACAGCACGGGACGGGTGCGTGGACGGTCACCGGCGCGCTCTACGGCCCGAGCGCTGAGGCCGTCGCACCCGCGATCGAGCGGATCCGGGCGGTCTTCGAGGGCTCGGGTCGGGCCACCTACCATCCGCACGACCGGATGCTCGACGATCCGCTGCTCCGCATTCACCTCGACACCTTCAGCGGCGAACCGACCGACAGCGAGCTGGGCCTGCTGAACTGGCGCCCCGGCGGTGGCGCCACCTGGTTCCTCCCGGCCACCCCGATGATCGGGGAGGTGGCGCAGCGCCAGCAGGAGCTCTCCCGGCGAATCCTCACCGAGCACGGATTCGAGTACGTCGTCGAGTTCGTCTGCGGGCCGCGCGCCGCGCGGGCGCTGCACATCATCCCGTTCGACCGCTCCGACCCGGCCGAGGTCGCGCGCATGAATGCGGCGTACGACGCGCTCGTGGCGGCCCACGACGCCGCCGGCTTCCCGATCGGGCGCACGCCCGTCGATCGGCAGGAGTGGGCGATGCAGCGGCTCCCGCAGTTCCAGGACGTCACGTCGAGGATCAAGGGCGCGCTGGACCCGCACGGGATCATCGCGCCGGGGAAGTACGGAATCCGGTGACGCGAACTCGGGCCGGCTCACGCCCGGCGTTGCGCCCTCTTCGCGACGTAGGCGACCAGCTCGGTCCGGGAACGCACGTCGAGCTTCCGGTAAATGGTGGAGAGGTGGCGCTCCACCGACTTCCGTGAGAGGAAGAGCGCCGCCGCCACTTCGGGGTTGCTGTGTCCCTTCACGACGGAGAGGGCGACCTGCAGCTCCTGCGCGGTGAGGTCGTCGAGGCCCGGGGCGGCGGTGGACGTCTCGGCGGCGGGCGCGCCGGCGAGGGTGAGCGCGGAGCGCGTCTGGTCGATCCACGACGTGGCACGCAGGCGTTCGAAGGTGGCCAGCGCCTCCGTGAGCAGGCCGCGCGCCCGGGTGGGCTGGCGACGGCGCCGCCGCAGCAGGTGGTTGGCCCAGGCGAGCCGGGTGCGCGCCTCCTCGAACGGGATCTCGACGCGGTCGAGGCGCCGGAGCGCCCGAGCGAAGTGGTGATCGGCGGTGTCGCCGGTGGCGAGGATGCCGTGGCAGCGGGCAGCGACGGCGGCCGGCCACGCCAGCCCGGTGCCGGCGGCTCGACGATCGAGGTCGGCGAGCCGGCGCAGCGCGTCGTCGCGGCGGTTCGTGTGGATGAGCGCCTCGATGTGGTCGCCGTGCCACGGCACGGTCAGCGGACTCTCCAGACTGACCTCGGCGACCGCGACGGCGACCTTGTCGAGCCACGTGGCTGCGCCGCGGTGGTCGAGCCTGCCGAGCGCGTAGCGACCCCTGGCCGCGTCGGCGTAGACGGGGATGCAGTCGACCCCTCCGGTCAGACCGAGCTCGGCGGCGGACGCTGCAGTCGACATGGCGGTGTGGTCACCGCGGTTGGCGAGGATCCAGGCGTACTTGACCATGGCGAACGATTCCGCGCCGAGCTGCCCGAGCTCACGGCCGAGCCGGATCGATTCGGCGGCGTCGGCGGCGGCGAGCGTCCACGAGCCGGTCCAGTCGCCGAGCTCGCTGCGGTGGGCCAAGGCGTTGGGCAACGCTGCCGGCACCGACGAGTCGCGTGCGGTGTCGATGATCTGGTCGATGAGGACGCCGGACTGCTCGAACCGCTCCGCCCAGGTGAGCGACTGCGCCGCGTGGCAGAGCGCCGGCAACCAGGCGAGGTCGTGGTGCGGGGAGAGGTCGATGCGCCCGCGGTCGAACAGCTCCACGCCGGCGGCGACGTCGCCGTTGAGGATCATGACGTGCGGGACGATGGGCCACGGCAACCGGTGCCGGCGCATGTCCGCGACGCTCAGCTGCTTCTGCGCGCGGGCGCCGACCTGGGCGGCGTCGCGCGGGCGGGCGCCCATGACCTCGAGCAGCGCCCATTCGAGCAGGAGGGTCGCCGCCCGCACCGGGTCGGAACCCTCGACGTCCGGCGCGGTATCGGCGAAGACGGCCCGGGCCTCGTCGAGGCGGCCCGACCACATCGCCGCGTGCGCGTACGCGGCACGGGCATCGGCCCGCAGCCCCGCGTCGTCGCTCGCCGCGTAGGCCTCGCCCGCCCACGCCTCGGTGAGGTCGAGCCGGCCGGCGAGGCCGGCGGCGGCGCTGGCATCGAGCAGCCGTCGGGTGCGGTGCTCGGTGGCCGGGGACAGCTCGGCCGCCCGTCGCAGCGTGCGGGCCGCGGTGAGGTGCCCGCCTGCGCGCTGCGCTCGGCCCGCCGCGTGCTCCAGCCCCGCGGCGATGGCCTCGTCGGGGGCGTCGGCCGCGGCGGCGCGGTAGAGGATTCCCAGCCGCGGATCGGCGGTGGCCGCCAACGCCGCGTAGGCGGCCGCTTTGACCGGCGGCGATGCGGCATCGACGATGGCGGCCCGCAGCAGCGGGTGGGTGAACTCGACCCGACCTTCGACGAGGTCGACGATGCCGGCGGCCTCGGCGTGGTCGAGCAGCCCGGGATCGGCACCGGCCGCGCGGATCGCACGTCCGACCGTGGTGAGGTCCGAGTCGACGCAGACGGCCGCCACCAGCAGCGCCTGTCGCGTGGCCGGGTCGAGGCGCGTGATCCGGCTGCTGATCAGCCGGAGCAGGGCGCGCGCGCCCGCGTCCGGCGGCGGCAGCTGCGACTGCCCACGCAGCTGGGCCGCGGAGAGCGCGGCGACCAGCTCACGCGCGGCGAGCGGGTTCCCGTCGGAGGCAGCGGCGAGCTCCGCCGCAACCCGGGGAGCGATACCGACATCGGCGGCGAACGTGGTCAGCAGCACCCGGCTCTCGGCCGTCGAGAGCCGCTCCAGCTCCAGCTCCGGCAGCGGTGCCAGCGCCGCCGCGGCGTCCTCGTGCGTCCTGACCGTCATCAGCAGGAGCACGGGCTGATCGGCCAGCCGCCGCCCCACGAAGAGCAGCGTGTCGCGGGAGGTCGGGTCGAGCCAGTGCGCGTCGTCGACGACCAGCAGCAGCGGCGTGTCCTCGGCGACGAAGGTGATCAGGCTGTGCACCGCGGTGCAGATCGCGTACGAGCTGGTGACCGGTGGCTGACCGACCTGCCCGGCCACGGCACGAAGCACCGCGGCCTGCTGGCGGGGAAGTTGCTCGACGGCGTGCGGGAACACCCTGATCAGCTCGCCCAGACCGGAGCACGCCAGCTCGACCTCGGACTCCACACCGCGCAGCGTGACCACCGTGTAGCCGTTCGATCGTTGCGCCACGTCGCTGACCAGCGCCGACTTCCCGATCCCCGGCTCGCCGCGCACGACCAGCGCGCCACCGGAGCCCGCCTGTGCCTGGCGGAGCAGCTCCCCGATGTGCGCCCGCTCCACCGCCCGTCCCACGATCCCGCCGCCGCGGCGCAGCGTCCCGACGGCGTGCAGTTCGCGCCGTCGTTTCGCTTGGGGATCGCCGTTGCGGGCCGTCACGGTGGTCGCCGCGGAGCCGGCGAAGCCACCTCCGACGACGGCGACGTCCCACCGCGGCCCGCTCCGGCATCCATCAGATCGACTCCGGGCCTGCCGGTCGGATGTTCTGGTTGACGTGGAACGTGTTGTCGGGGTCGTAGCGGCGCTTGACCTGCGCGAGCCGGTCGTGGTTCGCCCCGTAGGCCGCGCGGACGCGGTCGGGGCCCTCGTCCATGAGGAAGTTGACGTAGGCGCCGCCCGCGGACATGGGGTGCAGCTGCTCCCAGTAGTCGCGGGTCCACTGCGTGATCGCGGCGTTGTTGGCGGGGTCGGGGTCGACGCCGACGATGACGCCCGCCCAGCCGCCGTTGCGGTGGGGGAACGCGGTCGCACCGACGTCGACGCGGCTCGCGGCGCCGTCGAAGGGGTAGAGGTGCATCGTGGAGTGCCCGGTCGGGAGCAACTCGCCGAACCGGCAGTGGACGTCGATCGCCTCGTCGGTGATCTCGTCGAAGACGTCCGCGCGCCAGTACCACTGCAGGCCGGCGGGGTACAGCGGGTCGAAGGCGCTCTGCAGGACGTTGAACGGCATCTCCTGCAGCCCGACGACCAGCGGGGAGCCGAAGGTGCGGATCGGCTCCAGCACCTGGTCGGCCTGCTCGTGCGCACCGGTGTAGCACCACACGATCGCGCAGGCCTTGCGTCCCCACAGCTCCTCCGGGAACGGCGGTGCGCCCGGGATGGTGATCAGGCCGATCCAGCCGCTCAGCTCCTCCGGCAACGACGGCAGGAGCTCGCGGTACCAGCGCATCACGGCGGCGGTGTCGGCGATGTCGTAGAGCACGGGCCCGCCGATGATCGTCCCGCTCTCGCCGATCGGGTGGCAGCGGAACGTGACGGAGGTGACGACGCCGAAGTTGCCGCCGCCGCCGCGCAGCGCCCAGAAGAGGTCGGGGTGAGAGCTCTCGCTCGCGGTCACGAAGCTGCCGTCGGCGAGCACGACGTCGGCGGAGACCAGGTTGTCGACGGTGAGGGCGGCCGGCGATCCCTGGTCGAGAGCGTGCAGCACCGCGGTCAGGTCGTCGCCGCGGAAGCGGGCGATGGCGGCCTTCCCGTGGCGCAGCACACCGGCGAGGTCGCCGTTTTCGACGCCGGCCACCGCGGCTTCGCGTTCGCGCATGAACGCGCTGACGTCGACCTCGCAAGTGGGGCTGTCCTGCCAGCACAGGTCCCTGCTGGCCACGACGAGCGCGGGGTCGTCGCGCAGGACCTGGCGCAGGAGGTGCAGCTCGCGGCGCAGGTTGGTGAGCGCCTGCGCGTCCGACGAGTCGGGCCAGAACAACGCGGCGATGCGTTGCCGGGACTGGGCAGCTCCTGCGTGCACGGCGAGGAAGCCCACGAGCGCGGCGGTGTGCGTGGAACGGGTGCTGACGGCGCCCGGTCCGCCGTCCGTCAACGACTGATCACCGAGCAGGACGACAACGATCACGTCGGCCTCCTCCCGATCGGCCGACCGGGCGTCCGACCAGCCATGCCTACGTAGATTGACGAATACCGGGGGCGCCCCGCAGATACATCGTTTTCGTGCTCGGGCAACTACTTCGCGATCGGCTTCATGCAGATGGCCGTGCCGGTTGTCGTGACCCCGCGCTTGCCCTCCCAATAGGAACGGGTGGTTTCGGGGTACGCGACGCACGCCGTGGTGCCGCCGTCGCTTTCGGTCACCCCGTCGACCCGGCCGAGGACGACGAACGCCGCCTCGGGCGCCGCGCAGTCGACCTTGGTGATCTCGTCCGCGTCCTTCGCGCCGGTCAGGCAGTCGCCGACGCCGGCGCTGCCGGCCGAGGAACGGGCCGCCGAGATACCGAAAACGATGAGTGCGGCGAACCCGCCGGCCAGCACGACCATCAAGATCGCCCCGGTCCGCTTCTTGCGCCTCTCCGCGGCTGCGGCGGGGTCGTCCATCGGCTCCGAAGGCGGCGGTGTGGACGGGCCGCTCCGAGGATCGCGCGGGTCGCCGGGCCGGTGGGGCGGGGGCCCGGGCGGGGCCGGGTGGCGCACGTCGGGCGGGTTGGGCGGCCGGCGCTGCGGCGGTGCGGGGGGCCGGTGGTGCGGCACGCCTGGCGCATGCGGCATACCGGTCGAGCCGGGACCGGGGCGCGCGTGTGGGCGTCCGGCGGGCGGGCCGCCGATGGTCTGTGCTCTCCAGCCGACCGGCGCCGGCCGGCTGGAGGATCCTCGCCCGCCCGGCGCGACCGGGTGGGGCGGCCGGGCCGCCTGCGCCGCCCGGAAGGTCTGGCCGGGCGGTTCGGAGAGGTTCACGGTGGGCTCGCTCGCCGCAACCTCGACGTCGGGCGCGGCCCTGCCGTCGACGACCGGGAGGGGCTGCAGCGGGTGGGGTGGTGGGACGTTGCTCCGACCGTCGCTCATCATCCGTCTCCTGACCGGTGGTGTGGGGCTGCAAGCACTGTCACCGTCAGGCCCGATCGTGCCCATGGCGGCGG
Organism: Pseudonocardia sp. TRM90224; assembly: GCF_021245725.1. Taxonomy (GTDB): domain Bacteria; phylum Actinomycetota; class Actinomycetes; order Mycobacteriales; family Pseudonocardiaceae; genus Pseudonocardia. Next base: position 33,953 of record NZ_JAJGSX010000039.1, read on the forward strand.
CGATAGGTTTTCGACGCACGCTGTCAGGCGAATCGCTGCAGCCACCGCGAGCAGCAGCTCACCCCGGGGTTGGGGGAGGGCAGGAAAGCCACTTTCCGGTCCTCACAGGGCAGGAAAGTGGCTTTCCTGCCCTACACACACCCGGGGCGCGCCGTGGGCCACATGGAACCGTGTGGTCGTCACGGAGCCCTGTGGATCAACCACAGGGTTCCATGAGGCGACCCCGGCCGACCTGTGCAACGTCGAGCCAGGGGCTGCGGCGATTCACCTGACAGCCACTTTCCTGGTACCGCCGCGGCTGGGTTGGGATACGTCCTGCCCTTCCCGGACAGGCCCGCCGGCCTAGCCGCAGCCGCGCCCCTTACCGCGGATCGTCCGCCGGAGTGTCGGGTGCATGAGTCGTGGGCCTGTTCGGCTCTCCGTTCGAGTTCGCCTCTCCCCGAGGTCGCGGTGTGTCGGCGCCAGGTCTGGCGTGGGAGCGGGGTTCGGCCGCAGGCCGCCGGGTTCCGTGCATCTGGACGACCGGACGGCGCGGCTCGGTGTTGAGGAGCAGTTGCGCCACGTCGGGGCGGCCGTAGTGGCCCGTGGGGTCGAGCAGTGACTTCGCCAGTGGCAGCAGGCCGAGGTCGATGTCGGCGAGCACGAGGCCTTCCTGCCGCGGGCTGAGCGTCCGGCCGATCGGGCGGCCGTCGGGGGCGAACACCTGTGCGAAGCCTCCGCTTCCCCCGCAGAGCAGGGCGGCCTTCTCCCCGTCGCCCTGAGCGAAGAGCGTGAGGCCGGCCTCGCCGAGCATGGTCGTGGCCGCGACGACGTAGCAGCCGCCCTCCAGGGCGTAGACCTGGCTCACCCGCAGGTTGGCCTCATGGCTTAGCGCATACACGAGCTCCGGCTCGGCGAGGTTCGGCCAGCTCGCCACGTGGACCTGCTCGCCCATGCCGTACATCGCCGCCCTGAGGAGCGGCTGGAGGTGCTCCCAGCAGTTGAGGGCGCCGATCCGGCCGACGCCCGGCATATCGCGGACGACGAGGTCCGACCCGTCGCCCTCGCCGAAGACGGACCGCTCGACGTGCGTCGGCTTGATCTTCCGCCGGGTCGCGACGACCTCGCCGTCGCGACCGAACAGGAACTGCGCCATGTAGATCGAGCCACCTGCGCGCTCGCTCGCGCCGAGCACAACGTTGATCGAGTTGTCCGCCGCGGCCTTCCGCAGGCGCTCGAAGCGGGCATCGCCCACGACGATGGAGTTCTCGTGGTAGCGCTGGACGAACTGGGTGCCCCAGAGCGGGCTGCCGATCCAGATCCATGCCGGGTAGCCCGGGATCCACGCCTCGGGGAACGCGACCAGCGACGCACCCGCGGTGGCGGCGTCGCCGATGATCCCGATGGCCTTCTCGGTGCTGGCATCCGCATCGAGCCACACCGGCTCGGCCTGCACAGCAGCAGCAACGAAACTGTTCGTGGTCATCGCACTCGCTCTCGCCGGAAGACGGTGCGCGACGCTAGCCGTGGACCCGCGACGGCAGGGGTGCGGGAGTGCACGGGGTCCGGTGCTGGAGCGCACGATCATCGGGAGGCGGGTCGAGCACACGGTAACCTCGCCCACGTCCATGATCGATCCGCGCCTGCACGGAGTCACGTTTGCAACTCTCGCTGGATCTCAGCGATGTCCCGGCCGAGGACCGGTTGGCCGTCTGGCGGTCGGCAGCCGAGGCCTCCTTCGTCCCGGTGGAGATCGTCGCCGGCGACGACGGCCTGTCGAGCGCAACGCTGCACAGCCACGATGTCGGGGACGTGCGGGTGTGCGACGTCCGGGCCGGCGCGGGCCGGGTGGTGCGCAACCGCCGGCTGACCGGCGACTCGTCCGAGGACTACGTGATCGTCGCTGTGCAGCGGAGCGGGTCGGGCCGGGTGGTGCAGGACGGGCGCGACGCGGTGCTGTCACCCGGGGACGTCGTCTGCTACCGGACGACCCGGCCGTACGAGCTGCTCTACGGCGGGCCGTTCTGGCAGTCGCTGGTCAGGATCCCGCGTGCGCTGCTCGCGTCCCCCGACGCGGTGCTCGCCGATGCGACGGCCAACCCGATCCCAGCCGGCAGCGGGGTCGGCCGGCTGCTGGTGCCCCTGCTGTCCGGCCTCGCCGAGGACGCGGCGAACTTCGCGGGTCGACCTGGCGAGCACGAGCTCGCCAACGCGGTGGTCGAGCTCTTCGGTGCGGCTGTCGTCGAGCGCCGCGCAGGTCGCAAGAACGGTCCGCAGAACGCGCGGGAGGTGTTGCGAGCTCGCATCCGGAATTTCCTCGAGAATCGGCTCGGCGACCCCGACCTCAGCCCGCGCAACGTGGCCGCCGAGCACAACATCTCGGTGCGACACCTCCACAAGCTCTTCTCGGAGGTCGGCACGACGTTCGGGGGTGCGCTGCGCGACGTCCGCCTGCGGGCCGCCGGTCGCGAATTGCATCGGCCGGGCGCTGCACATTGGACGATCGAGGCGGTGGCCCGGCGCTGCGGTTTCGCCGACGTCTCCTATTTCAGCAGGTTGTTCACCCGCGCCTACGGGGTCAGCCCGCGCCAGTGGCGAGCCCGGACGTCGGACGAATAGTCCTTTCGGGTCCGATGGCGACCGATGTGGACGGACCGGCCGGGCCGGTGGGTCGAATCCGGGGCCGGACTGCAGGTGCGCCAGCACTTGCGTCGCATGGTAGGAACCTTCCGCGATCGGTTCCGCGGCAGCACCGAGGGGGTGGAGCGAGGGCTGGTGTCGAGGGCTGATGCCGTTCCCCAATCGTCGTATCTGCCTTGTCGGCGGGGTCGACACTTTTCGCCGAATGTCACTCAGGAGTTCGTGAACCGTGCGTCGAGAAAGCAACAAGAACGCCTCCGCCCATCCGCACGACAAGGTGGTCCGCAAGCGGCTGACGTTGGTGGTCCTCATCCCCAGCGTGACGTTGTTGGTGCTCTGGGGCGTGGCGTCGTCGTTCTTCGTCCTCAATGGTGTTTACGTGAGGGCGGTCGCGGCGTCGGTGCGGCAGGTGTCGATCCCCGCTGTCACCGCGCTCGCCGCTTTTCAGGAGGAGCGCCGGCACGTCCTGCAGTACCTGGACAATCCCGCGTTGGACCAGCGTGAGCTGACGGCCCGGTGGACGCTGACGGACCAGCGGCTCGCGACGCTCGAGACGGCGTTCGACTCGACGATCGCCTACGCGCCGAACGAGATCGCGGTCAAGATGACCGCGTTGAAGGGCCAGTTCGACTACCTGACGGTGCTGCGGTTCCAGATCAGCACACGCGGCATCGACCGCGCGCAGGTGAGCTCCTACTACGACGGGGTGCTGGACACGGCGTCGAACCTGTTCGACACCCAGGCCCGGGTGGTACCCGACGCGCAGGCCGCGATGGGCGGTCTCACCGCGGTCGCGGTCTTCCGCTCTGCGGAGTTGATGTCGCGCGAGAGTTCGCTGGTGTCGTCGGCGTTGGCGGCCGGGGTGTTCGTCCCGGAGTCCTTCGTCCGGTACACCCAGCTGCTCGGCTTCTACCGCACGCAGCTGGCGCAGGTCGCGCCGTTCCTCGAGCCCGAGGTCCGCGCCGACTACGAGGCGCTGACCACCAGCGCGACCTGGCAGCAGCTCGCCGGCGCGGAGGATGCGCTGGTCCGCCACGGTGCGTGGGTGGACCCCGAGCGGGAGCCCGCACCGGTGGCTGCGGCCGACTGGCAGCGCCTCACCGCCGACGTCGCCGATCGGCTCAACGGCCTCGCCATCAAGCAGGCCGACAAGGTCTCCGCCGCCGCTCTCGCCTCCGGCGACCGGCAGTTGCTGAACGCGGTCATCGGCAGCATCGTGGCGCTGCTCGCCTCGGTGATCGCGATCCTGCTCGCGGTGCGGGTGTCCCGCTCGCTCGTCGACCGCACGTCGGTGATGGCGCGGCTGGCCCGGTTGCGAGACGACGCGCTCGACCTCGCCCGCAACCGGTTGCCGAGCATCGTGCAACGGCTCAAGAGCGGCGAACCCGTCGATCTGGACGACGAGCTCCCCAGGCTGGACCACGGTGAGGACGAGATCGGTCAGGTCGCCGATGCGTTCAACGCCGCGCAGGAGGCTGCGGTCAACGCTGCCGTGAGCGAGGCTAAGGCCCGCAGCGGGTTGAACAACGTGTTCCTCGGCATCGCGCACCGCAACCAGGTCCTGGTTCACGAGCAGCTGCGGCTCATCGACGAGCTGGAGAGCAGGGAGGGCGACTCGACGCAGCTCGCCTCGTTGTTCCGGCTCGACCACCTCTCCGCGCGTGCCCGCCGAACCACGGAGAACCTGATCATCCTCGGTGGTGGGCAGCCCGGCCGCCGCTGGCGCAAGCCGGTCGCGCTGATGGAGGTGCTGCGTGCGGCGGTGTCGGAGACCGAGGAGTACGCCCGGGTCCGGGTCGAGCAGATCCCGGACGTCGCGATCGTCGGGGCCGTGGTGGCCGACGTGGTGCACATGGTCGCCGAGCTGGTCGACAACGCGACCTCGTTCTCGCCGCCCGGCGCGCCGGTCGAGGTGACGGGCCGCGCGGTCGCACGCGGTGTTGCGGTCGAGGTCTCGGACCAGGGGCTCGGCATGAAGGACGACGTCCGCCAGGAGGCCAACCAGATGATGGCCGCCCCGCCCGAGTTCGATGCGATGGCGCTGCGGGCCGACGCCACCCTGGGCCTGTTCGTGATCGCGCGCCTGTCGGCCAGGCTCGGCACCACCGTCACCTTCGACCCGTCGCGGCTGGGAGGGCTGCGGGTGACGGTGCTCATCCCTTCGCAGCACCTGTCCGCCGCCCAGCCCGTGGAGCCGGCCGACGAGGTCGACAACGGGAGCACCGCGTTGACCCCGCCCGCAGCTTGGGCTGCTCTGGACACCCGCTCGGCGACGTCGACGGCCCGACTTCCGGAACAGGTCGCCGACCGGCCGCGACCGCGACCGCGCCCCGCCCCGGCGCCGACACCGGCAATGGCGCGAGCCGAATCCGTGCCCGCCGTCGCGCCCAGGGCGACGCGCGCCGACGGTCCTGCCGCGCCGGCACTCGTACCCAGCGACGACCGGCCGAGGTTGCCGCAGCGCAAGCCCCAACAACACTTGGCCGCCGAGCTCCGGGAGGAGCCCGAGGACGGCCTTGCCGAGGCTCCCGCGGGAGAGCGGACGGCGCATTCCTTGGCGGCGTTCCACAAGGGCACCCGCCTGGGTCGGGAGGAGCGCCGTGATGTCTAGGAGCGCCTAGTTCACGACCGGTCACAGGAAAGTGCACACAGGAAGCCAAGGGAACCCTCGCATGAACGACCGCAGGAACGTCACGCCCGATCTCAACTGGCTGCTGGACGACGTCGTGAACCGTGCCGCCGGCGCGCAGGGCGCCATCGTGCTGTCCGCCGACGGACTGCAAATGGGCAGGTCCGCCGGTATGAGCCGGGACGACTCCGACTACCTGGCCGCGACTGCTTCCAGCTTGCAGAGCCTTGCCAAGAACGCGAGCCGCCATTTCTCCCGCGGTCAGGTGCTGCAGAACATGATCGAGATGGAGCGCGGGTACCTATTCGTCCTGGCGGCCGGCCGCGGGGCCTGCCTCGCGCTGCTGGCGGAGGACAGCGTGAACGTCGAGATGATCGCTTACCAGATGAACCGGCTGGTCAAGCAGGTGGGTGACTACTTGGAGGTCGCTCCGCGTGATGCCCGACCGCCGGTTCCGGAAGCCACATGAGCGGTGACGACGGCTGGTACGACGAATCAGCCGGTCCATTGGTGCGGCCGTACACGATCACCAATGGCCGTACACCGACCGATGACGCGCAGCTCGATCTCTCCACCCAGGTGATGGCGCTGCGCTCGGAGCTGGTGCCGGCGGGACTGGGCCCCGAGCACGTCACGGTTCTGCACGAATGCCTCTCGCCGGTTTCCCTCGCCGAGATCGCGGCGCACATGAAGCTCCCGCTCGGGGTCGTCCGGGTTTTGTGCGGCGACCTCATCGAATGGGGTCTGGTCATCACGCGGTCCCCTTCCGACCGTCCGGCGGAGCAGCCGGACCTCGAAATACTCCAGGCGGTTCTCGATGGCCTCATCAACTACTGACCACCCGGAGGCGGGTTTCGTCCCCACCCCGGTCAAGATCATCATCGCGGGCGGGTTCGGTGCGGGGAAGACCACCATGGTCGGCTCGGTGAGCGAGATCCCGCCGCTGACCACCGAGGAGGTGCTCACCGAGGCCAGTGCGGGTGTCGACGACCTGTCCGGTGTCGAGCGGAAGAACACGACGACGGTCGCGCTCGACTTCGGCCGGATCAGGATCTCGCCGCGGCACGTGCTCTACCTGTTCGGCACGCCGGGGCAGACGCGGTTCTGGTTCATGTGGAACGACCTGGCGCGCGGCGCGATCGGGAGCATCGTGCTCGTCGACACCCGCCGGCTGGACGCCAGCTTCGCGGCGATCGATTTCTTCGAGCGCCGCGCCATCCCCTTCGTCATCATGGTGAACTGCTTCGACAACGCACCGCGCTACACCGTCGGCGAGGTCCGCGCCGCCTTGGCCATCCCCGATCGGGTGCCGGTCCTGTTGGGCGACGCCCGTGACCGGGACTCGAGCAAACTCGCGTTGGTCCGGCTGGTGCGGCACGCGATAGCGATGCTGCCGATGCCGGCCTGATCGGGCTACCTGCAGCTGGAGCAGCCGGCCGTGTACTGGCAATCGGTGCACGGGCCGCAGATCACGGGCTGGCCCATCCCGCCCGAACACCAGCGATAGCAGATCTGGTGGCATTCGCAGAAGCAGTAGAACCTGGCCCCGCCGGCCGCGGCTGCGCGAACCTGCGGGACGAACTGGCCGAGAAGCCGATCCCCCCAGCGCTCGATGAGGTCAGTGGCCTTGTGCGTCACGGTCATCGACTGCTCCTCCGCCGAAAGGCTGCCAGCTCGGGAACCATCGACCGGAGCGCCTTGCGGCGTCAACGACGATGGCAGGATCGGAGGGGAATTCGGCAGCTCTGTCGTGCCGAACTGTCGGTGCGCTCTGCGACCGTCGCCTCATGGAGCTGCACGGACTGCGCGCGCTGGTGACCGGCGCCGGCACCGGGATCGGGCGCGCGATAGCCGAGCGGGTCGCGGCTGACGGCGCGATCGTGCACGTCAGCGACGTCGACGCGGCCGGTGCGGCCGAGACGGTGCGTCGCGTGCGTGCGGCCGGTGGCCGCGCCGAGCCGCGCATCGCCGACCTCCTCGTGCCGGCCGAGCTCGCCGCGCTGGCCGCCGAGCCCGTCGACCTGCTGGTGAACAACGCCGGCGGCGGCGGGCACATCCCGCCGAGCTATCCGAACGCTCCGCCTGCGGAGTGGAGCGCCACGCTGGAGCTCAACCTGCGGGTGCCGCTGCTGCTCGCCCAGCTCTGCGGCGCCCGGGCCGTCGTCTCGATCGCCTCGATCGCCGGCCTGGGCACGGATGCCTACGCCGGGGTGGAGTACGCAGCCGCCAAGGCGGGGCTGATCCGCGCGACCACGAGCTTGCGCGGGTTCACGCCCCGGTACTCCTGCGTGGTGCCCGACTGGGTCGAGACCGAGCGGGCGCGGCGCGAGCTGGCTGCCATGCCGGCCGCCCAGCGGGCCGCGGAGCTGCCGCTGGTACCGCTGGCTCTGCTGGCCGAGCAGGTCGTCGGCCTGCTGCGCGACGACACCGCCGCCGGCCGCGTGGTCGTCCTGGACCGGGGCGAACCACCGCGCGACCTCGACGCACCGCGCGTCGTCACCTGAACTCCTCCAGTTCCGCGGCCGGAAACCTCCCCACCGTGTTGGGCACTTGCGCGCCGAATCGGCGCGCGTCCAACCAAAACGGTGGGGAGGTTTCCATCAGGTCGCGTTTCCGGTCAGGTCGTCGGAGCGGCCCGCCTCGATCCGCGACCACTGCGCGATGGGCCGCCCGTTGACCCGCGTGTGCTCCACCATGTTCTTTGGCCAGCCCTCGGGCGAGTCCTCCCACGGCTCCCGGCGCCCGTACACGGTCAGATCCATCATCGAGTAGTTGATGTCCTGCACCTCGACGCCGCGGTTCGTCGTCCAGTAGGTCTCGAACACCCGATCGCCGTCGCGCAGGTAGCAGACGATGTGCATCATCCCGATCGTCCGCCCGACGAGCAGGGTCTCCAGGGAGTCCTTCGCGGAGTACCACGGCATCGTCCAGCCCATGAAGTCGTGGTAGCGGATGCTCTCGTCGTAGGGCCCCTGGCAGAACACCGCGAAGGTCACGTCGCGGGAGTGCAGGTACGACAGCTCTCCCATCTGAGTGTTGTTCCACGTGCAGCCCTCGCACTGCTGGGACGCGGGCTGCCCCGGGTGCCACATGAAGTAGTAGGTGATCAGCTGCTGGCGCCCCTCGAACGCGTCGAGCAGGGTCGTGGGCCCGTCCGGCCCGATCAGCTGCGTGGTGGCGTCCACCTCGACCATCGGCAGTCGTCGCCGGGCCGCCGAGATGACATCACCGGCGCGCGTGTGCGCCCGCTCCCGGACCCGCAGCGCGTCGAGCTCGGCCTGGAACGCATCCCGGTCGACGACCGGGGGCATGCTCATCGACTCGTTCGTCATGTCGGCCTCCTGAAGTAGGTACTGCAACTCAGCGGTTGCCACACTATCGCAACCTCTGAGTTGCGTCAACGCCAACCGTGATGGGGCAGCGGCACCGCTCGGTTCGCGGGAAATCGAAATGCGCCGGTCGAGATCGGCGCAAGGCCGGCAGTACGCGCAGATCACCTTCATCGACGCCGCGGTCCGGCTGTGGCGCGACAGCGGTCGCACCGTCGACTGGGCGGTGATGGGTGACGCGGCGGCGCTGGACCGGATGGTCCGCAGGAACCTGCCGCCCGGGCACCGTGGGGTGTCCCGGGAGCTGGTGCAGCAGCAGTTCCGGTTCTGGGGGCAGTACTTCGCCGAGGAGGAGATGGCCGCGGTGAAGCTGATGACCGATCGCTACCGCACCGAGGACCCGTCGGCCGCGTTGGGGCTCGACGAGGCGCTGCGGCGGGTCACGATCCCGACTTCGCGGCGCTCCCGAACTACCGCAAGCTCGTCGACGAGTACAACGAACGAAATCCGGACCGGGCGGTCGCGCACCTCCATTGAGGAATGCGTGACAATACATTCGCAATTCGGTGGCCCGCCGCGGCCTGGCTCCTTAGCCTTCGTGGCATGACCAGGACGAACCTTCGAGTACAGGTCGATCTGCGGTCGGGCGACCGGTTCCGCACATGCTGGGTGGAGCCGCGCGTGAAGGTCGGGGATCGCATCACGCTGCGGAACTCGAACGATCCGCAGGAGCTGTGGGACGTCCTGCGCGTCGGTGCGCCGGTCGACGCGGGCAGCATCCGCCGCGGCTGGGACAACGACATCTGACGCCGGGCGCCGCAGGCCCCGCGAGCCGCCGGACGCCACATGGAACCTTGTGGCGGTCGTACGACGATGAAAGTCGACCACAGAGTTCCATGTGGCGCCGGGAGGCCGCTGGCTCAGTGTGAGCCCAGCAGTGCCCGATTCAGCAGTTCCCGATTCAGCAGTTCCCGATTCAGCAGTGCGGAGTCTTCCGGTAGCAGCCCCACTGGCGGACGACGTTGTTGCACATCTGCTCCCAGCAGCACCAGATCTCCGCGTAGGAGGCGTCGCCTTCGCAGCGGCACTGCTTCTCGGCGGGCGTGCAGGCCGCGTGTGCCTCGGCCTGCGGGACCAGAACCGCCAGCAGCTTGTCGCTCGCGGTGCGGACCATCTTCAACACGTCGTCTCCAACCTCGCCGGACCCTCCGGCGTGGCTGGGAGTTTAGGAAGCGGCGGTGGCACCGACCGCACTTTTCGATCTTCTCCGAACCCCGGAACCGTCAGCGCAGCCTGACGATCACGACCACACCCATGACGGCGATGACGCCGGCCGCCGCGAGCAGCGCCAGCGACACCCCGTCGACGAACGCGGTGTGCGCCATGGTGAGCAGTTCCGCGGGCCGGGCGCCGGGGGAGCCGATCAGGCCGGCGTAGGTGTCGGGCAAACCGTCGCCGGGTGGGACGCCCAGCCGGTAGACGGCGGCGGCCAGCGCACCCAGCAGGGCGATGCCCAGCGCCCCGCCCAGCTCGTTCGCCGCCTGGGCCGCGCCCGACGCCGTCCCGGCCGCGTGCGCCGGCGCCGCTCCGATCACGATCTGGGTCACCAGGACCGTGGTCGGCGCGACCCCGATGGAGATCACGACGTTCGCCACCACGACGCCCCAGAGGCCGCCCATGCCGGGCATCGCGGAGAGCGCCAGCAACCCGGCGCCGACGAGGAGCAGCCCGGTGCCGACGAGCGTGTGCTGCGGAACGGTCCGGACCAGCCTGGGCACCAGCGTGGTCGTCGCGACGAGCGCCAGCATCCCCGGCAGCGTCACCACCGCGGCGAGCAGCGGGGTGAGCCCCAGCCCGAGCTGGATGTAGAGGGCCAGCAGCATCGAGACGCCGAACATGACGAACGAGGTGACCACGTTGGTCGTCAGTCCCAACCCGAAGCCGCCGGCCCGGAACAGCGTCAGGTCGAGCGCGGGTGCGGCGATCCGGCGTTGCCGCAGCACGAACAGGGTCAGTCCGGCGGCGCCGACGGCGAGCCCGGTCAGCGCGATCGCGTCGACACCCTCCAGCGAACCGTGTTTGGCGCCATAGACGAGGGCGAGGATGCCTGTGATCGACAGGCCGACGCTCACCAGGTCCGTTCGTGCGGTCGGGTCGCCGGGGACGGTGGGCAGCAGCCGCGGTCCCGCGATCACCACCAGCGCCATCAGCGGCACGTTCAACCAGAACACGGCGCTCCAGTGGAACGAGACCAGTAGCAGCCCACCCAGCACCGGGCCCAGCGCGCCCCCGGCGGCGAACGAACCCATGAGCACGGCCATGGCGCGGGCCCGGCGGTGCTCGTCGGAGAAGAGGGTGAACGCGAGGGCCATCGCCGATGGCACGACCGCCGCGCCCGCTACGCCCTGCAGCGCACGGGCCAGGATCAGGACCGTTGCGTCCGGTGCGAGCGCCGCGATCGCGGAGGCGACCCCGAACGCGCTCGCGCCGATCACCAGCGCGCGCCTCCGTCCGATCCGGTCGGCGAGTGAGCCCATGGTCAGCAGCGAGGCGGCGATGAGGAAGCCGTACACGTCGGTGATCCACAACGCTGCGCTCGCCGACGCGCCGATGTCGGGAACGATCGAGGGCATCGCCAGGAACAGCACGGTCAGGTCCATCACGACGACCACGCACGGCACCGTCAGCAGCGCCAACGCCCACCACGCGCGGGTGCCGTCGCCGTCGATCACCGATGGTCCAGGCCGGTTCAGCTCGTCTGTCATACCGCTAGAACCTCGATCGATGCGCGAACTCATCGGGCTCGCGCAAAAGCCATGCAGGTCTGGCGTTCCGGCCGAAAACGCTTCATCATCAGCCGCGTCGATCGAGTACGGACTGGGCGGGCGTCGAGGCAGTTGAGGGGACAGGCCGGTGAGTCCGGACGGCTGCTGAGGCGCTTCGGCCGCCGATACGCAGCCGCTGTGCGCCTCGTCGTGCTGGTGCCGATCGGGTCGATCAGCCTGCTGGAAGCGCCCCCGGAGCGTGCCGCGAGCGTTGCCGTCGCTGTTGCGGTGCTGGCGATGTGGACCTGCGGCTACGCGTGGTGGCTGAGCAGGGCCGGCGGCATGGTGCTGCCCCTCGCCCTCGATGTCGTCGTGATGCTCGGCGCCAGCACCGGCCCGTGGACCGGCGTCGTCGGGGACGACAACCGTGCCCCGCTGAGGCTGCTCGTCACGTTCGCCGCCGTGACCTACCAGTGGTACACGCCGCCGGTGGTGGGCAGTCTCGCTGCGCTGGTGACAATCGGTGGGTTGCTCGGGAGCAGCGTGGCCGGGGGAGCGGACGTGAGCACAATGTCCGGGCAAGGGTGGGTGCTGGTGGCGGCGGCGCTGTCCCGAGCGGCGTGGACGCTGGTCCTGCGCGCCGCAACGCGGGCCGATGAGCTGGCGGCCGAGGCCGAGCGGGCGCGTCGTGCGGCGCAGGTCGAGGCCGCCGTCCGGGCCGACCAGCGGGAGCTCGCGAACGCGCTGCACGACACCGCTGCCACGACGATGCTCATGGTGGGCACCGGCCGGGTGCCCGCGGGCGCCGGCTGGCTGGCGCCGCAGGCGCGTCGCGACCTGGAACGGATGCGCAGCGACGGGCGGGAGCCACCCGATCGCGCCGACCTCGTCGCCCTGCTGCGCGAGGACCTCGAAGCGGCGCACCTCACCGTCGAGTTCGAGGGCCCGGAGCAGCTGCCGTTGCCCTTCGACGTGGCACGGGCGATCGCGGACGCCACCCGGGAGGCGCTCAACAACGTTCGTCGCCACGCGGGTGTGGAGCGGGCGGTCGTCCGGCTCGGCGGTGCCGCTGGCGGCTTGTGGTTGGAGATCGCCGACGAGGGGACGGGGTTCGCGACCGGTGACGTCCGGGCGACCAGCCGTGGCCTGACGCATTCGGTGCTCGGCCGGATGAGGCGGATCGGCGGTGCTGCCGTGATCACCTCCGCCGTGGGGACCGGCACCGTCGTGCGGCTGGAATGGCCGGGTGGTGCCGGATGAGCGGCGACGCTGCCGAGGAACTGGCCCGGTCGCAACTGCTGCGCGGCTTGCGGATCGCGACGCTGCTCGTGGCCGCCGTCATCGCGCTCGCGCTCGGCGGCTCGCACCTGGTGCGCAGCCTCGACGTCCACGACCACGTGCTCGTACAGGTCACGTCCTTCGTGATGCTGGGTGCGGTGCTGGCCGGCGAGGCGGCGCTGCTCGTGCTGCGCCGACCTTGGGGGCGCCTGCGCCGGCCCGCCATCGCCGTGGTGCTCGCGGCGTCCGTGCTCTCGTCGGTGACCCTGCCGGACGGGCAGACCTCGACCACCGTCGACTGGATGTTCGGTGCGGCCAACTTCGTGGGCCTCGTGGTGCTGCTCGATCGCCCGCTGCGGATCGTCGGAGCGTTCCTGGCCACCCATGAACTGATCGCGGTGCTGAACCTGGTGCTGCTGCACGACGTGACCCGCGACGCGTTGCTGCGGCTCGCCACCGGCTCGGTGAACGTGATCGGGGTGCCGCTCTGCGTCGCGGTGGGAGCGTCCGCGGTGCGTGGAATCCATGCGGCGGCGCTGGCGTCGCGGCAGGAGATCGAGCGGGTGCGCACGAGGGAGGCCGTCGCGGCGGAGGCCCACCGCCGGCGGCAGCACCGGTTCGCCGAGATCGCTGCGACGAGCGTCCCCTTGTTGGAAGGGCTGGCCGACGGGTCGCTGCCCCCCGACCGCCCCGACGTGCAGCGGCGATGCGCGGTGGAGGCCGCCCGGATGCGGCGCCTGTTCGCGGAATCGGACACGGTCGAGAATCCGCTGCTGCACGAGCTGCGCCATTGTGCGGACCTCGCCGATCGCAAGGGTGTGGTCGTGGAGTTCGACGCACGCGGTCACTGGCCGACGCCGCCGCTGGCGGTCCGGCGCGAACTCACCGATGCCGCGTTGACCGCGCTCGCGACCGCCGCCTCGTGGGCCCGGGTCACCGTCGTGGGCGATGCGGACCTCGTGTCGGTGAGCGTCGTCGCCGACTGCGGGGACGTCGAGGTGCACGATCCGGCGAGCGCCGATGTGCGGGTCGAGACGTTCGCGACCGACGACATGATGTGGATCGAGGCGCGGTGGCAGCCGGCTCGGCAGGGAACACCATCACGGCGCTGATCATCACGGCGCTGATCATCAAGCGCTGCCGGGGTGCGGCCTGAAAGAGTGCCCGTCGGTGCCGAATGCGAAGGTTGTGATCGATGACCGGATCTGCCCCGAATCGATCTGCGCCGCACCCGTCGACCGAGGGTCCGGACTCCGGCGGGGGCCACGAGCGGGCCTTCGCCGTGCTGGCGATGCACCGGCTGGGGCGGCGTGCCGAGGGGTGCTCGGCGATCGTGCGCTGGCTCGGGCTGCGCACGGGGCGTTGGGTCGGGGTGGTGGACCGGTCGGGTGCCGTGGTCGCGGGTTCTCCGCCGGACCCCGCTGTGGCGGCCGCCGTTGCCGCAGGTGTCGAGGTGGTGCTGGCGCGTGGTCTGCGCACCTTCGTGGGCGACGGCGGTCCGGCGGGTGACCTGCTGCTCATGCTCCTGGACACGCCGGCCGACGATGCCTTTGCGGTACTGGTGTTCGCCGGGGCCGACGGGGTGCCGCGGTCGCTGGCCGCCGATGCCGCGACCGTCCTGGGGACCTGGTGGTCGGCGGAGACGACCCGGCGGGCCCGCCGGCGCAACGACGACGCCGAGGCGCGTTCTCGTGAGGCAGTGCTGCACCTGCTCATGTCGCGGCACGTCGCGACGGCTCGGCAGATCGCTGCGGCGTTGTCGCCGGCGCTGTCGCCGCCGCTGCCCGACCCGGTGCGGGTGCACGTCGTCGAGTGCGCGTCGGACAGGCGCGGCGAGGTCGTCGACCGGTGCCGGGAGGCGACCGCCGGGAACGCGTGGATCGTCCGCTGCCCGGTGCACGCCCGCCACGTGATCGTCATCGCGCCGGCGGCCGACGCGCGCGCCGGGGAAGCGCTGGAGGTCGGGCTCACCGGCGACATCGAGGGTTGCGCGGTCGGGTCCGGCGACGCGGTGGCGCTCCACGACACGGCGGTCGGCTACGAGCAGGCGTTCCACGCGCTCGCCGTCGCCCGCGCGCATCCCCGGCGGTGGACGCGTTTCGATCGACGGCTGGACGTCGCGGCGCTCATCGAGCCGGCCGGACGGGCGTGGGCGGCCGCGGTACTGGCGCCGTTGCTCTCCTACGTCCCCGCCCGCAGCGGCGACCCCGACGCACAGGAGCTCGTGGCGACGACGCGGTCGTGGCTCGCGTTCTCCATGTCGGCCACCCGCCACCTGAAGATCCACAAGAACACGCTGGTCGGCCGGCTCCGGCACATCGAGGGCCTGCTCGGCCGCGATCTCGGCGGCGCCGAGCAGCAGGCCGTGCTGGATCTTGCGCTGCGGGTCGTCGCGACCCCGCGCAGCGCCGTGGTGTCGACGGACTCCGGCGGCGAGCTGGACGACCTGCTGCGGCTCCCGGCCGTCCAGCACTGGGCGCGCGCCCTGCTCGACCCGCTGAGCCACCAGCACCGCGGCGCCGGCGGCGCGGTGCTGGAGGCGACCCTGCGGGCGTGGCTGCGCAGCGACGCCCGGCTCAGCGCCACGGCCGACACGCTCGGGATCTCGGTTCCCGGCGCTCGCAAGCGGCTCTGCCGGCTGGAGCAGGAGCTGGGGCGGTCGCTGCTGCGCTCGCCCAGCGCCCGGCACGATCTGTGGTTGGCGGTGCGGGCAGTCGATCTCGCGGCTGCCGGAGCCACGGTGTGATCTGTTACCGAGGAGGCCGGTCGATGGGCGTTTTGGTCCTCGCCGTCCGGTCGGGTGCGCGTCTATTTTGCCGGCATGTCGCCAGCACCTGCTCCGCAACGATGACGCGTCCGGGATGCCTCAGCCGTCGCGGATCGATCGAGGATCGATGAGCGCCGATCCCGAGCCGACCAGCGCGGTGATCGTCGACGACCACGTCGCTGTTGCGGCCGGGGTCCGGTACTGGTGCGAGCAGGCCGTCCCACCGGTCCGGCTCGTTGATGCCGCCGGCGCGCTCGCAGATGTCTGGACGGGGCCCGGCGCCGACGCCGACGTCGTGGTCCTCGATCTGGAGCTGGTGCCGGGGAACCCCGAGTTCGGTGAGCTGCGCCGGCTGGTCGACAGCGGCCGGCGAGTCGTCGTGTACTCCCAGCACGTCGACAACGCCACCGCCATCAAATGCATCGAGCTGGGCGCATTGGCGTACCTGACCAAACGTGAAGGTGCCGAGCACCTGGTTCCGGCGATCCGGGCCGCCGCGGAAGGACTGCCCTACACCGGGCCGTCGCTCTCGGGAGCGCTCGCCGCCGACGACACCTCCACCCGGCCGCAGCTCTCCCCGCGGGAGATGCAGGTGTTGCGGGCGTGGTTCGCGTCGTCGTCGAAGGAGCTCGTCGCCGCCAAGCTCAACATCACGGTGAAGACCGTCGACACCTACATCACGCGGGTGCGGGTGAAGTACGCGAACGTGGGCCGACCGGCCCGGACGAAGAGCGAGCTGGTCGGCCGGGCGCTCGACGACGGACTGCTGACGCTGGCCGAGCTCAACAGCGCCGCGGCGCCGACACCGCGTGAGCGGCGGCGTTCATGAGGGACAGCAGCCCACCGCGCTGACCTCGCGTTCGGCGCGCGCCGGGATGGGCTCGCGCAGCTCACCCGGGGAGGGCAGGAAAGCCCCTTTCCTGCCCTGTGAGGGCCGGAAAGTGGCTTTCCTGCCCTCGCGTGCGGACCGCACACATCCCGGCCAGCGGCGCCCCGGCACATGAAGCGCCACCGGGCTAGGGACGGCCGAAGGCCACCGTCTCCGCCTCGTCGCGGTTCTGGGCGCGCTGCAGCATCCGGAAGATGACGAACCGCTCGCCCGTCCAGGTCGCCTGCTGGTTGTCGACACCGAACCGGCCGCTCCGGAGGAGCTCTTGGAGCTTCTCGTCCTCATGGGACTTCACGGCAATGGGCAGCAGGGGCGTCGTCGCGCCGGTGGCTGCGTCGATCGACAGGAGCAGGCCGGGCACGTCGTTGGCGTTGGCGGACTGGTAGGTGACGATGCTGCCGTCGGTCGTCGGCACCAGGTGCATCGCCCGGCCGTCGACCATCCCGGTGCGCCACGCCTCCGCGCCTGTGCCGACGTCGATGGCCACCAGCTCGTTGCGGAACTCGGTGCTCGTCATACCGGGGTAGGCGCCCTCGGAGCTCGGGTTGATCTGGCGGGGGATGGTGGTGAGGATCAGCTTGCCGTCGACGACACGTGACTGCGCGCAGTGCGCGATCCCGCGCTCTTCGCAGGCTGCGAGGTAGCGGCTCTCGGCGGTGGCGCCCCGCGTCCGGGACACCAGCGGGGCGACCTCGTTCGATCCCCGATCCACGCGAACCGTTTCGATCGTGTCGGTGCCGGCCCGGTACAGCTCGACCACCAGCGGCTCGACCGAGAGCACGCTGCGGACCTCCAGCGGTTTCCCGACGGATTCCAGTGGTGCCCGCCACGACCACTGCTCGCGAAGGTCGGCGTCGTACGCCCGCAGCCCGCTGAGGGCGACGTCGCTGCCCGGCGGCCGCTGGCGACAGCTCACCCGAGCGACCAGCACGTCCCCGACGACCGCGTAGGCGTCCTCGCGGCACTGCCCCTCGTCCGCGACCGGGACGTGCTTGCCGGTGTCGATGTTGAACAGGTGGCCGCCGGCCCGGCTGCCGACGAGCACGAAGTCGCCGATCACGACCGGCACGTCGGCCGTGTCGACCGCAGTCCGTTCGATCTGCGGGATCTCGGTGGTGAACACCTCTTGGCCGGAGGCGATGTCGACCACGGTGAGCGTGCCGCAGTCGCTGCTCTGCGCACCCGCGGCGCGCAGCAGGGCCACCCGGGTACCGGAGCGTTGCTGGGAGGACGGGCAGTCGTCGCCCGGCTCGCCGGGGAGCGGGAGCTCCCACGCCACCTGGCCGGACGCCAGGTCGTGGGCGACGACGCGGCCCGGCAGCCGCCGCACGAGGTGGGTGTCGGTGACCCAGTGGTCGCCGGTCGCCTGCACGCCTGGTGCGGCGCCCTGCGGGAGCCGCCACAGCTCCTGTGCGGGGCCGGTCGCGCCGATCGCCGCCGCCCAGTCCTGCGCGGCGCGTGCGCCCGACTGCCCGCCGCCGTTCGACGACAGCAACACGCCGCCGACGACGCCGGCAACCACGATCGTCGCGCCGATCGCCGCCGCGATGACGATCCGGCGCGGCTTGCGGCCGCTGTCCCGTTGTGGCGGCGGGAGGCGGTGGCCGGGCCCGGGGATCCGGGTCGGGGGAGGTTGCGTTCCACGGCCTCGTGCGGACTTGAGCTTGCCGACCCCGTACAGCAAATAGCCGATCGCGATCACACCCACCAGCAGGCCGACGACGATGACGACGAACCCGCCCTCACGAGGGTCGAGGAACTCGTAGAGCGAGCGGTAGACCCCGGCGCTGAGGAAGAACACGAGGTAGGCGAGTGGGAACGCGATCCAGGTCAGCGGGTACCACCAGCGGGCCGCCGCTTGGTTGCGCCCGACGGCGAGCCAGTCGACGAGCACGAGCAGCGGCGTGACGATGTGCTCGAACGGCAGGTACCCGGGGTCGCCGCCCATGATGCCGAAGAAGGTGCCGGCGACCAGCAGGAGCAGCACCGCCGTGGCGCCCCGCAGCCACGGCGACTCCGGCTCGTGCCGACGGAGCCCGGTGCAGGCCGGGTACACCAGCAATCCGAGGTAGACGACGCCGGTGAGCAGGCTGGCCTGTTGGCTGAGGCCCTCCAGGTTCTGCCGCCACGCGGTGGCGTCGCTGAACCCGTAGAGCGCGCTGGCGGCGATGACCAGACGCCACACGCTGACGGCGGCCAGCACGTCGGGACGCACCCGCGGAGCCGGCGGCGGGGGTCGGTCGGGGAGGTGGATCGGCACCGTGTCGGCTCCGCCACGGGTGAACTGCATGCAACGTCCTTCGATCGTCGTTCCGTGGTGCGCGCCCGTCACTCCGCGGTCGGTCGTGCCCCCTGCGGCTGCGCGAACGGATTCGTGATCCATTCGGTCGGATGCACGTGCTCCGCCGGACTCGTGGTCCTGGTGGTCCTCGGGGTCCTCGGGTCGGTCTCGGCGCGCGCGATGCTGCGCAGCCGACGGGCTTCGCGGCGGTGGCCGACCGAGCAGTAGAGCGGCGACGACCCGACGCGAACCGGCTCCCGGACGTCCGCGGGACAGCCCGGTAGCGCGCATCGGACGGCTGCCGAGTACGAACCGTTGGACATGCCTCTGATCCCGTCTCGACGCCCGTCGCCCACCCGACGTCACGGTATGACCGGTGACGGCCCGCCGGTGCCGGGTGAACGCCGGACATCGATCTCCCGTGGGAGAGCTCAGAGGAACGAAGGGTCGTCGATCACCATGCGCCAGCGGCCGTCGACACCACGGCGCAGCACCTCTGCGGTCACGCCGGAGCCGTGCTGCACCGTGCCGTCGCCCGCGACGAACGTTCCCGACCAGTTGGCGGACGAGAGCGCCAGGTCACCGACGACGTGGATGCGACGTGTTGCGCCCGTCATGGTCCGCATCGAGGAGACGAACCCGTCGAACATGGCGCGGATCTCGGCATGCCCGCGACAGGGCCGGCCCGTCAGGTCGAGGGCGAGTCCGTCACCGGTGTAGAGCGCGGTGACCGCGTCGAGATCTCTGCTCGTCACCGCCGTGAGGAAGGCGTCGTGGACATCGGTCGGTTCGTTGAATGCCATCCCCATATCGTTCCGACCACGTTTGCACCCGGATTGCACAGCGCTTTCCCGGCGCGGTCAGCCCACGGCGGCGAGCCGGCGGTCGAGGGCGGGCAGCCCTGAGCCGGCAACCGGGAGCCATACCCTCCCCGCGCACCCGGGGTTGGGGGAGGGCAGGAAAGCCACTTTCCGGCCCTCACAGGGCAGGAAAGTGGCTTTCCTGCCCTTGTGTGCGGAACGCACGCATCCCAGCCGGCCACCACAACCCGGGCCGGGCCGCGGGGCTCGCTCGTGCACGGAGGCATCAACCTGCGCCTGATGAGGGTGGCGGCCCGAGCACCGGCTCGCGCGTCACGGTGTGGCCCAGCCCACTCGCTCTTCACGCGCCCCTACCTCGCGGCTATAGTCATACAAAGTACGAATGACCATAGGAGGTGGCATGCGAGTCGTCGAGTTCGACGCGGGTGGGTACCGCTTCGTCCACGTGCAGGGCGTGTTCCAGTTCTCCAGCGGCGTGCTGGCCGATCGGGGGTACGAGGTGGAGCGGGTCCGCCTGCCTGCGCCCGTGCCGCTCGCCGACGGGTTCCGGCTGGTCGAGAAGCGGTTGGCGGCGGTGGGTCGACCGATCGCGGCGCTGTGCGCGATGGAGCTGCGCTCGCCCGCGCCGTTCTCAGAGCGCGGGTTCGTGGACTTCAACCGCCGGTACGTCGGCCAGCTGGCGGAGTGGGGCCTGGTCCGCGACTACGTGAACCCGGTCGCGCGCACGAACGTCTGCCCGGTCCGCGGCGCACCGGCCGTCCCGTCATTGCATTCGTTCGCCTACACCGCGCGGTCGACCCGACGGTCGCCCACCTTCGTGCTGGCCGGCAGCTCGGAGGCCGACCAGGGGCCGGCGGAGTACCGCGACTCGATCGTCCGGCGAGGCGACGTCTCGACCGACGGCATGCGCGAGAAGCTCGCCTGCATCCTCACCGAGCAGGAGAAGCGGCTGCGCATCCTCGGGCTGGGTTGGGCGGACGTCGGGTGCGCCCGCCTCTACACCGCGCACGACCTGGGTCCGCTCATCCGGGAATGCCTCTTCCGGACCGGGACGGCCGCCGAGGTGACGTGGATCGACGCCCGGCCGCCGGTCCAGGACCTCGATCTAGAGATGGACAACAGCAGCGTCGCGCGGGAGGTCGTGCTCGATGGCGAAGCGTGAGGTGGTGGCGTCGGATCTGAGCCGGCCGGTCGGGCACTTCGCCCAGGCGATCACGGTGGACGCGAGCGACCGGCTCGTGTTCGTCTCCGGGATGACGGCGCGTGCGGCTGACGGGTCCATCGTCGGGGCCGGTGATGTCGTCGAGCAGACCCGCCAGGCGTGCCGGAACCTGCAGGGGGTGCTCGAAGCCGCCGGCAGCGGGCTCGGCGAGGTCGTGCGCGTGGACGTCTACGTGCGCAACGTCGAGCACTTCGAGGGCGTGCACCAGGTGCGCCGCGAGTTCTTCCCGCCGCCCGCGCCCGCGTCGACGATGGTCGAGGTCAGCAAGCTCGTCGACCCGCAGATGCTCGTCGAGATCACCGCGGTCGCGATCGTTCCGGGAGACCGGCGATGAGGCTCGCCACCGTCGTGACGCCGGAAGGTGAGACGTTCGGCGCCGTCACCGACCGCGGTCTGCTGGACCTGCGGGCGCGGCTCGGCGGCCGCTACCCGGACCTGAAGGCGCTGCTGGCGGCCGGGCCGGCCGATGTACCCGAGCCGGTCGAGATCGACTACGCGCTCGCGGACCTGACTTGGCGCCCGGTCGTCCCGAACCCCTCGAAGATCATCTGTGTGGGGCTCAACTACCGCGATCACCGCGCCGAGACCGGCAACCGCGAGTCGGCGCATCCCGCGCTCTTCCTGCGGACCCCGGACTCGCAGGTCGGCCACGGACAGCCGCTGCTGCGGCCGGGGGAGTCGGCGACGCTCGACTACGAGGGCGAGGTCGCGGTCGTCGTGGGGCGGGCCGGGCGGCGCATCCCGCGCAGCCGGGCGTGGCAGCACATCGGCGGGATCAGCTGCTACAACGACGGATCGGTCCGCGAGTACCAGCGCCACACCGCGCAGTACACGGCCGGCAAGAACTTCCCGCGCACGGGCGGTTTCGGGCCGTGGTTGACCACGATCGACGAGTTCGGCTCGGCACCGCTGCTCACACTCTCCTGCCGGGTCAACGGCACGACCGTGCAGGCGGCCCGCACCGACGACATGATCTTCCCGATCGACGAGATCGTCGAGTACGCCTCCACGGTGTTCGCGCTCGAACCGGGGGACGTGATCGTGACCGGAACGCCCGGCGGGGTCGGTTCCCGTCGCGAACCGCCGGTCTACCTCCAGGCGGGCGACGTCGTCGAGGTCGAGATCGACGGGGTCGGCGTGCTGCGCAACCCCGTCGCCGACGAAACCCCGGGGTAGGCATGTGATGGCCGACCTGCACGATCTCGGGATCGACGAGCTCGCCCGGCTGCTCGGCATGGGCGCGGTCTCGCCCGTCGAGCTGAGCACGCACCTCGCGGACCGGGTCGAGGCCATGGACCCGGCGATCAACGCGTTCGTGCACTGGGACCGGCGGCCGGCGCTCGCGCAGGCCCGCGCGGCGCACGAGCGCCGGCGGGCCGGCCGCCCGCGTGGGCCGCTCGACGGCGTGCCGGTCGCGATCAAGGACAACATCACGACGGCCGACCAGCCGACGACGGCCGGCTCGGCGGCACGGCTGCCGGTGCCCGAGGGAGATGCGGCAGTCGTGGCCGCGCTGCGGGCCGCCGGTGTCGTGATCTTCGGCAAGACCAACCTGCCGGAGCTCGCCTACGGCCCGGTCGACAGCTACGTCTTCGGGCCCACCCGCAACCCGTGGGACCCGCACCGCTACGCCGGCGGCTCCAGCATGGGCGCGGGGGCGGCGGTCGCCGCCGGGTTCGTGCCCGGCGCGGTCGGCACCGACACGACGGGTTCGGTGCGGAACCCGGCGAACTGGTGCGGCGTGGTCGGGCTGAAGCCGACGCGCGGCCGGATCCCGCTGGACGGTGTCATCCCGCTGTCCCGTTCGCTCGACCACGTCGGGCTGCTGACCCGCTCCGCCAGGGACTGCCGGCTGCTGCTGCCGGCAGCGGAGGGCTGGCCGGTCGCGCCGATGCCGGGCGCTCCGCGACCGGGACCCGGTCGGCTGCGGATCGGTCTGCTGCGGACCGCGATCCTCGCCGGGCTGCCCGATGCCGTGCAAGCGGCCGTCGCGGCAGCCGTCGAGGAGTGGCAGGCGCTCGGGGCCACCGTCGTGGACTGTCCGGTCCCCGGCTGGGGTGCCGCGGCCGCGGCCGCGGAGGTTGTAGTGGCCAGGGAGGCGGCCGTGCGCTACCGGCCGCTGATCGATGCCGATCCGGACAGCATCGGCGTCGGGCTCCGTGGACGCCTCGAAGCGGCAGCAGCGGTGTCGGGGCAGGCGTACGTGGACGCGCGCCGGGTCGCCGCCGCCTTCGACGCCGAGCTGGAGGCGGCGACGCGCGGGGTCGACCTTCTGGTGCTGCCCGGCCGTGAGCGGGCTGCGCCGCGGATGGATGTCGCGGGCCGGGTGCTCGACGCGCCGGTCGGGGTGCGCTGTGTCGCACCGCTGAACGTGGTGGGGTGGCCGGCGCTCGCCGTGCCCTGCGGGGTCGACCCGGACGGGCTTCCGCTCGGCGTGCAGATCGTGGCGCGCCCGGGTGTCGACGAGCTGCTGTTGCAGGCGGCGGAGGCCCTGCAGGAAGTGACGGGTTGGCACCTGCGCCGACCACCGTTGTGAGCGAGGTTCACCTATGTACGACGAAGGAGACGTCATGGCAGACATGCTCGTGGTCCGCAGCCGCGAAGGGCAGGCGTACCGGCTCGGCAACGCGCTGTTCAAGGTCGGCGGCAGCCAGACCGGAGGTCGGTTCGACTTCATGGTGATGGATGTCGAGCACCGCTCCGGCCCGCCGCTGCACGTGCACGAGGCGCAGGACGACACGTTCTACGTGCTGTCCGGGGTGCTCACCCTGCAGGCCGGTGACGAGGTGCTGGAGATCGGACCGGGCGACTTCGCGACGGTCCCACCGGGCGTCGCGCACACGTTCGACAACCTCGACGCCGCTCAGGGCCCGGTCCGGGTCGTGAACATCATGACCCCGGGCGGGTACGACGAGCTGTTCAAGGAGTGGGAGAGCGTCACGGCCAACCCGCTCGCCGAGGAGGTGGTGGCCATCTACGCACGCCACGGCGCGCGGCCGGTCGGGCCACCCCTGCGTGATCACCTCGACAACAGCGCCGGGTGAACCGCGTGGAGCACCATGAGGGAGACGGACTCGAAACCGGCCACCTGAGCCGGGTGCAGATCGTCGCGCTGGCGCTGGTCTCTTACACGCCCGCGGTTGCGCTCGCGACCGTTCCGTTCCTGCTCGTCGTCGGCGCGGGCAACGGGAGCTGGTTCGGCGCGCTGATCGGCGCCGCCGCGATCGGCTGCGTCGGCGTCGCCGTCGTCACCTTCGCGCGCCGCTATGTCGTGACCGGCACGCTCTACTCCTACATCGCCCACGTCTTCGGGCCGTGGGCGCGGGCGCTGATGGGCGCAGCGCTGCTGCTCGGCTACGTCGCCCTGATCGCCGGGGTGTCGATGACCAGCGGGGTCTTCGCCGGGAGCTTCCTCGTCTCGATCGGCGTGGAGCCCGGGCTGGACGCCGGTCCGTTGGCGCTCACGACGACCGTCGCCATGGTGCTGGCCGCCGCGCTCGCCTACCGCGGCCTCGACACGTCGGTGCGCACCGCGGTGGTGCTGACGGTGATCACGCTGCCGATCACCCTCTTCGTGACGATCGCGGTCGCGACCAGCACCGGGCTCGCGTTGCCGGCCCAGCTGGGCCTCGACGGCTCGACGTTCGGCGGCATCGTCAACGGGGTGGCCGCCGCGGCGGTGTTCCTCGTCGCATTCGAGAGCTCCGCAGCACTGGCTGCGGAGACGCGCAACCCGAAGCGCAACGTGCCACTGGCCGTCATGAGCGTCCCGATCGTGCTGGGCGGCTGCTACCTCCTTGCGACGTTCCTGCAGGTCCCCGGGCTGATGGCGGCCTCGGACGCGCTGGCGTCCGGCATGTCGCCGGCAGCCGCGCTCGCCCAGCAGGCCGGGTTGGGGGCCGGCTTCGCCATGGTCACCGACGGCGCGCTGGCGGTCGCCAACGTGGCCTCGCTGATCGCGTTCGTCAACTACGGCTCGCGGTTCGTCGCCACCCTCGCGACCGACGGCCTCGCGCCCCGATGGCTGGCCAAGGTCCATCCGCGCCACCGCAGCCCCAGTGCCGCCATCATCGCCCTCTCCGCCGTCGCGCAGGCCGTGCTCCTCGTCCTCGTGCTGGTCTGGCCGGAGGAACTGCTCACCGGGGTCTTCCCGTCGATCTCCACGCTGACCGTCTACCTCTGGCTGATCCCGTACGTCCTGATCTGCGTCGGGGCGGTGGTGCTCGCCGTGCGCGAGCGGAAGCTGACGCCGACGCTCGCGGTGTGCGCGTTGCTCGGCGCCGCGGGGATGGTCTGGGTGTACGTGAACGCGCTGCTCAACCCACCACCGGCTCCGGTGGACGCGATGGC
Source organism: Pseudonocardia sp. TRM90224 (assembly GCF_021245725.1). Classification (GTDB taxonomy): domain Bacteria; phylum Actinomycetota; class Actinomycetes; order Mycobacteriales; family Pseudonocardiaceae; genus Pseudonocardia. The sequence goes on from NZ_JAJGSX010000039.1 coordinate 58,903, forward strand.
GGTCGTCTCCGCGGTGGCGATCGTGCTCGTCTTCGCCTTATTCCTGGCGCGGGAGCGGATCTCGCGCCCGTCGGTGGACGCCCGATGAGCAGGACGGGACCGCTGGCCGGCACGACCGTCGTCGACCTCACCCGGGCGCTCGCCGGGCCGCAGGCCACGATGCTGCTGGGCGACCTCGGGGCGTACGTGATCAAGGTGGAGCAGCCCGGCCGGGGCGACGAGACACGCGGTTGGGGACCGCCGTTCGTCGGCGCAGAGGGGGAGCGGCCGGAGTCGACCTACTTCCTCTCCGCGAACCGGAACAAGCAGTCCATCGCGCTCGACCTCAAGCAGCCCGCCGACGCGGAGCTGCTGCGCCGCCTGATCGCCGCCGGGGACGTCCTCGTCGAGAACTTCCGGCCGGGGGTGCTCGACCGGCTCGGGTTCTCCGTCGCCGAGCTGCACGCCCTCAACCCGCGGCTCGTGGTGCTCTCGATCACCGGGTTCGGGCACGACGGGCCTGATGCGGGCCGCGCGGGCTACGACCAGATCGCGCAGGGCGAAGCCGGCCTCATGTCGATCACGGGCAGCGCCGCCGACGATCCGCAGAAGGTCGGCGCCCCGATCGCCGATCTGCTCGCCGGGATCTTCGGGGCACAAGGTGTGCTGGCCGCGCTGCTGGAGCGGGAGCGGACCGGACGTGGCCGGGTGGTCCGGACCTCGCTGCTGGCAGCGGTCGTCGCCGTGCACGGGTTCCAGGGCACCCGCTGGACCGTCGCGGGCGAGCTGGGCACCGGTGTCGGCAACCACCACCCGGCGATCGCGCCCTACGGCCTGTTCCGCTGCGGCGACGGCGCCGTGCAGATCGCCGCCGGGAACGATCAGCTCTGGGCCCGCCTGTGCGACGTGCTCGGGCTCGACCCGACCGCGGCCGAGTTCGCGACGAACGCCGACCGGGTGGCGCGCCAGCCGGATCTGATCCGCATCATCGAGGACGCGCTGCGCCCCCGAACGTCGGTCGAGGTCCTCGCCGCCCTGCGCAAGGCGGAGATCCCCGCCGGCGAGGTCAAGTCGCTCGACGCCGTGTACAGCTCGCCGCAGACGCGCTCGCAGCGCCTGCTCGTCGACGTCGACCACCGTGCGCTGGGGCGGATCGTGCTGCCCGGCAACCCCCTGCGGTTCTTCGAGCTCGACACCGGCGCCGAGACCACCCCGCGCGATCACGACGCGCCGCCGCTGCTCGACGGCGACCGCGCCGCCGTGCAGGCGTGGCTGGACCGCAGCGAGGACGCGCCGTGACCGGCACAGCTGAGACCCTCGACGCGGTGCTCGACCCCGCCTCGTTCGAGCGTTGGCCGGAGAGCAGCGACTCGGTCGTCGCCGGCGCAGGCACCGTGGCGGGCACGCGCGTCGCCGTGCTGCTCGGCGACTACAGCGTGCACGGCGGGTCGATCGGCGTGGAGGCCTCCGGGCGGTTGGCGGGTGCCATCCGCCGGGCCACCGCCGAACGCCTGCCCCTGCTCGCCTCCCCACGGTCGGCCGGCACCCGCATGCAGGACGGCACGCGCGCGTTCGTCGGGATGCTGCCCATCACGGCCGCGGTGACCGCGCACCGGCGCGCGGGCCTGCCGTACCTCGTGTGGTTGCGCGATCCGGTGTTCGGCGGGGTGCTCGCCTCGTGGGGATCGCAGGGGCACGTGACGGCCGCGGAACCGGGGGCGCGCATCGGCTTCCTCGGGCCGCGGGTCGTCGAGGCGCTGCGCGGTGCCGGTATGCCGGCGGGCGTGCAGACCGCGGAGAACCTGCACCGCAACGGCCTCGTCGACCGCGTGCTGCCGCTCGCGCAGCTGCGCGGGGCTGTCGGCAAACTACTCGGACTGCTCGACACCACCGCCGAACCGGCGGCCGTGGAGCCCGGGTGTCCGGCGGCGGAGCCGGTCGGGGAACCCGATGCCGCGACCGCCGTCGCCCGCAGTCGCGACCCGGGACGTCCGGGGGTGCGCGACGTCGTCGCGGATGCCGGACTCCGGATCGCCGAGCTGCACGGCACCGGCCGCGGCGAGACCGGACCCGCTGTGCTGCTGGCGCTGGCCGACCTCGGTGGTGCCCGATGTGTGCTCATCGGGCAGGACCGTGCGGCGCAGGCGGACGGGCACCCGGTCGGGCCGGCTGAGCTGCGGGTGGTGCGCCGGGGCATCGCGCTCGCCGACGAGCTGTGGTTGCCCATCGTGACGGTGGTGGATTCCGACGGCGGGGAGCTGAGCGTCCGCGCGGAGGAGGGCGGGTTGGCGGCGGAGGTCGGCGGCTGCCTCATGGACCTCACCTCCGTCACCTGCCTCAAGGTGGCCGTGCTGCTCGGGCAGGGCGCGGGCGGCACGGCGATCGCCCTGCTCGCCGCGGACCGGGTGCTGGCCGCGCGGCACGCCTGGTTGGCGCCGCTCCCGCCGGAAGGGGCCAGCACCATCCTGCACGGCCGACCCGACCGTGCCCCCGAGATGGCGGCAGCGCAGCGGATCCGGGCGCACGACCTCGCCCGGGCCGGCTTCGTGCACCGGATCGTCGACGAACGCCCGGACGCGGCGGCCGAGCCGCAGGCGTTCGCGCGGCGGCTGGTCCGAGCTGTCGGGGCCGAGCTGTCCGCGCTCCGACTCCAGACCGAAGGAAGCCCTACGAACATGAAGAGGGAATCGATCCGATGACGAAGATCGTGATGATCTCCGGAAGCCTGCGTGCCGAGTCCACCAACTCCGCGATGATCCGTGCTGCCGCCGCGTCCGTGGCCGCGTGCCCCGGCGTCGACGTCGAGGTGGTGTCCGTGGACGAGGTCCCGCTGTTCAACGAGGACGTCGAGGCCATGGGCGACCCGTTCGAGGTGATCGCGCTGAAGCGGACCGTGGGCAGCGCCGACGTCCTGCTGATCTGCACGCCGGAGTACAACGCCAGCGTTCCCGGGGTGCTGAAGAACGCCCTCGACTGGCTCTCGCGGCCGTCCGGCGAGAGCGTGCTGACCGGCATGCCGGTCGCGACGATGAGCGCATCGACCTCGGGGTTCGGCGCGCGATGGGCGCAGGACCACCTGCGCAGCATCCTCGTCGACGGGATCGGCGCCGTGCTGGTCGACCACGAGCCCGTGTGCATCAGGAAGTCGGACGAGCGGGTCGTCGACGGCATGCTGGTCGACCGCGAGGCGCTGGCGGAGATCCGCTCGCTGGTCGCCACCGCGGTGGGCACCTGCCTCGACGCCGCCTCGGCGTGAGCGGGCGGGTCACCGAAGGCCGGAACCGCTCCGGTCACCTGATCCGCAGCCAGCGCAGCGTCGCCTCGGCCTGTGCGCGCTGGAACTCCCGCACCGTCGGCAGTCCCGGGGGCGCGGGCCTGCGGGCCGAGTCGGCGAAGAACCCGGCGCAGCCGGCCAGCACGCCGGAGATGTGCTCGGCCGGTACGTCCGGCAGGTGCGAGCGCAGCAGGTGCTCGACGTCGTGGCCGCCGTAGAGGTTCACGTTCACCAGCACCATGAGCCGATCGAGCCATGCCGGGCCGGTGCAGGCCCACGGCCAGTCGACGACGACCACGCTCCCGTCGGGCCGGACGAGGAGGTTGTCGGCGCGGACGTCGATGTGCACCAAGGTGTCGCCGGCGAGCGCGGCGACCCCGACCCGGGCCAGGTCGCGCAGGTCGTCGAGGTGCGCCGCCGCCCACGGGTCGAGATCGTCGTGCGGATCGGCGGCCAGGCGGTCGAAACCCGCGAAGTCGTCGGCCAGTGCCTCGGCGGCGGTGCGCGAGTCGAGCACCGGCGCCGGTGTCAGGGTCTCGGCCATCTGGCGCAGCGCGGCCATGACGGCGTCGACCTCCGACCGGACCCACGGCGTCGCCGGCTGCCGGCCGTCGACGTCCTCGAACACCAGCGCGACCCACTCGCCGTCGTCGTGCACCCCGAGCAGGTCCGGCGCCGGCACGCGCGCCGGTAGCGCGGTCATGACCAGCGCCTCCCGGCGGTGCATGTCGGGGGTGTGCGGGTTCAGCGACGGGTGGACGGCCTTGACGAACGCTCGCAGACCACCGGCCGTACGCACTCGGTCGGCTGTTCCCGGGGAGAATCCACCGACCTGCGACACAGCCTCGACGATCCGGTCGCCCACGATGGCCTCGACGGCCCGATGCACGTTTCCCGGCAACTCCGGCCAGCTGATCCGAACCCCCGCTGCGATCACCATGGGCGGGGAGCATGGCAGAGGCTTGCGATGGGTGCGCGGTATTTGCAGGAGTTCGCCACCTCCTCGCCGCGAGCGGCAGGAGGTCGCGAGATGAACCGCAGGGGTCCTTTGATCAAGCGTGGACGGCGCTCAGGTTCATCTCGGCGCAGGGAGCGAGCAGAGTGCGTGCGGAACGCACACCCGCCAGCCACCTACGAGGCCGGGGGAGCAGGCACAAAAACCTATCGCCGCCAGCATGGCCGTGGCGGGGAAGCGTGCGTCATCGTCGCTGCAACACCACCGGAGCACGAGGTGCGGCATGAATGCGGAGCATGGCGACAGCCTGGCCGGCGAGGTCGATCCCGGAGTGGATTCCGGCTCCTCGTGCTCGCGGCTCCGGGCGCGGAGCTTCCCCCCAACTCGCCCCGTGCCCGGAGTCGCGTCCCCTCGAGGTGGTCAGGTGAGGTGGTTGCCGGGCGTCAGGTTCTACGCGGTCCTGACCCGCCATCGCAGCCAGGGCGGATGGGTTTCCGCCGTCGTTCCGGACGATCACGCGCCGGCCATCGCGGGCCCGCTCGGGCGGATTCCGGTGGTCGCCGTGGTGGATGAGCGTTCGTGGCGGACGAGCGTGTGGCTGGACCACGTGGGCAGGTGGTTGCTGGTGGTGCCGAGGTCGATCCGCCGCGAGAAGGACGACGGCGACGTCGTCAGCGTTGCCATCGCCATCGATCGCACCCGACTCCAGCTGTTCCCGGAGGTTTGACGAAAGCGCCACAACAGAGCCGTGACATGACGTCCACGCATCATCGGGTCGACGACTTGCACGGCTGTGAAAGGAGACTGTTGTGGACGCTCGTGTCGAGCCCGGCCGGATCGAGGCCGACCTCCCCATGGACTGGGTGGAGGTTTGGTCGAGCGCCGGCGTGGGGCGCGTCTCCCTCGCCGGCGACCGGATAACCATCGGTCGGTCCTCCCGCAACGACGTCATCATCGACGACCCTCAGATCTCCCGACTGCATGCCGTCATGGAGCGACTCGGCGGCGCGTGGTGCATCCGCGACATCAGCTCGCGCAACGGCACGTTCGTCAACGGCGGGCGGATCGTGCAGCAGGCGACGTTGCGGCCCGGCGACGAGATCCGGGTCGGACGCACCCGGCTCATGCTGCGGGGCGAGGGGCCCGTATCCGATACCGACGTGGAGGTGACCGTTGCGCATCGACCGCCACCGCGGCTGACCCACCGAGAGCGCGACACCCTCCTCGCGCTGTTCTCAGCCGTCTCCGCCACCGACACGTTCACCGAACTGGCCACACCCCGAGACATCGCGGGCTTGCTGTGGATCACCGAAGCGGCAGTGCGCCACCACCTCGCGAGCCTCTACGAGAAGTTCGAGATCGACGGCGGTGGTGAGCAGCGCCGCGTGCGCCTGGCGAACGAGGCGCTCCGCCGAGGCGCGATCACCTTCGCCGACGTGCGTGCGTCCACCGCGGAACGGGCTGCCACCGGGTCGTAGCCACCACCGCGGGTGCCGGTTCCGCTCAGTCCGCCCGGCGGCTCCGTAGATCCTCGGCGTCGGCGGAGATCGCGGCGTGCAGCCGGGCGAGCACATCGGCGCGGGCCCGGAGCTTCGATTCGGCATGCGCGGCGGCCACCAGCCGCTCGTTCAGCTCGGCCGCGACGTTCGCCGCCGCGACGGGTGCGTCTCCCGGCTCCACGACCCGGTCCAGGAATCCCGCGGCCACGGCGTCGTCCGGTCCGAACGACTCCGCGAGCAGCGCCGCCCGCTGGAACGCCGCGGGGGTCAACCGGGCCTCGAGGAGCACCACGGCCGAGCGCGGCAGGGTGAGCCCGATCGCAACCTCGTTCGCCGCCACCCTGTACGTGCCGTGCGTGCCGATCCGGTAGTCCGCGGCGAGCAGGAGGAACGCCCCCATCGCGATCGCGTGGCCCGTGCACGCGACGACGACCGGCGCGGGGAACGACATCAGCCGGGCAGCCGTGGCGAACCCGGTCAGCACCATGTCGGATGCCTCCGGACCACCACCGCGCAGGACGTTGAGGTCGAAACCGGCCGAGAAGACGCCGTCCCGGCCCTGCAGGACGACCGCGCCACCGCCCTCGACGTCGGCGGCGGCGCGGTCGAGCGCACGGCCCAGGTCCGCGAGGAGGCTCGGAGACAGGGCGTTCGCCTTCCCGTCGTCCATCGTGATCGTCACGACATCGGCTCGACGGTGGTAGTGCACAGCGCTCGTCATGGTCACGGAAAGCAGTGTGCCGACCGCGCGTTCCGCAGCGCTGCCCCGAAACTGCGCAAGAACCCGCCGCAGGTAATCCTGTTGTCCCGGCATAGCCGAACCGGCGCGGTTCGTTGCGCACGCGAGGGCAGGAAAGCCACCTTCCGGCCCGCACAGGGCAGGAAAGTGGCTTTCCTGCCCTCCACCCCCTGGGTGAGCTGCGCGAACGGTCTGCGGCGTGGCTGCCTGACCGCTCGCCTCACCAGCGTCCGTGAACCGTCGGACTGTTCACGTTGCGGATCACCGATCCGGAGTTGTTGTCGATCAGGCGCACCTTGACGAAGATCTCGTCCCCTTCCCCCGAGTCCTCGTTGAGGTCGCTGTCGAGGACGCATGTGCTGTACCGGAACTCCAGCCCGCTGGGCACAACATTGCGTGCACTGGCGTTGAACGGCCCGAACTCGTGGTCGTCGCCACCTCTGGTCCAGTCGTCGTCGCCCCAGCCGTCGAGAATGATCCGATATCGCTGGATGTCGACGAGCGCTTCGCTCTGCGGCATCCGCACCAGCACCACCCCGGACACGAGCTCACGATTCGCGGCACAGCCGGCGCTCGGCGGCCCGATCGAGAGCGAAACCGTCATCGAGCCGACCGCCGCGTCGGCCGCGGACCCCGCGAATCCGAACGCGGCCGCGGTCGTCATGGCAACAACGGCCGTCCGACCGAATCGCCGGGGCCAGCGCGTATCCGCAACCTTCGTCTGCACGATGTTCACCTCGAGAATCCGTGGACAAGTGGCCCAAGGCTCGGTGAGGTGCGCGATCCACGCCATGGCCCTACCAGCAGGTTTTCCTGCACCCGTAACACGCACCGACGGTCAACACCGGGTGGGCGCCATGCCAGCGGCGACAGATTCATCGCGACAGGTGCGCGTGGGTGCGGGGCTTGTCACCTTCCCGCAGGAGAACCGCGCGCCGGTGCCATGTCCGCCGTTGCCGCCGGTCCTGACCATGGAACGGCACCCGGAGGGCCCGGGTCGGCGCAGGCCGAAGGCGGTTGTACGTAGCGATGCCTGACCAGACAGATCGTACGGCGGGACGTCGTCGGCTCCGCTGGCATTGGCTCGTGCTGGTCGGCTTCCTGCTGGTGATGATCGTGCCGGCGTTCCTGGCCGGGCTGGGGACTGGTGGGGAATCCGCGCGGCCGCCCGCGGCGGGCGAGGTCGCCGCCCCTCCGGTGGCGCCGGTGGCGCCCGCGGAGGACGTCGAGGGCCTCTCCGGAGGGCTCCTGCCTCGCGCCGACGGTGTGCAGGCGGCGAACGGGGACGGGAGCTCCCCCCCTCGGGACGAGCGGCCGGCGAGTCCGTCCGCGTCGTCGCAGCCGGGCGGTATGGGGCAGGTGATCCTCTCGCTCGTCATGCTCGTGCTCGCGGTTCCGCTGGCCGGTGTCGCGGGCACCACTACGTGGTGGATGCTGCATGCGTGGCGCACGCCTGACTCGTTGAAGGGCACCGGCTTCGTCCGGCGGACCGCACGCCGCACCCACACCTTCTCGTTGCTGCTGCCGGCCCGGCACGAGCAGGAAGTGCTGGCCGACACGATCGACGCGCTGGCCAGGCAGGACCACGACGCGTTCGAGATCATCGTCATCATCGGGCACGACGATCCCGAGACGATGGCCGTCGCGCACGCGGCTGCTCGCCGGCATCCGCGGCTGGTGCAGGTCGTGATCGATCACAACGTGCCGAAGAACAAGCCGAAGGGGCTCAACACCGCCCTTCCCCGGTGTCGCGGCGAGATCGTCGGCGTGTTCGACGCCGAGGACGAGGTGCATCCCGGGCTGCTCAAGCTGGTCGAGGCGCGGTTCGAGGAGACGGGCGCGAGCGTCGTGCAATCCGGTGTGCAGCTGATGAACATCCACACGACGTGGTGGTCGCTGCGCAACTGCCTCGAGTACTACTTCTGGTTCCGGTCGCGCTTGCACTTCCACGCTCAGCAGCGGTTCATCCCGCTCGGCGGGAACACCGTCTTCGCCCGCGCCCACGTGTTGCGCGAGTTCGGCGGTTGGGACCAGGAGTGCCTCGCGGAGGACTGTGAGCTAGGAGTCCGGCTGTCCGCGGCGGGGCACCAGGTCGCCGTGGCCTACGACCCGCAGGTCGTCACCCGCGAGGAAACCCCGGACACGATCCCGAGCTGGATCAAGCAGCGGACCCGTTGGTGTCAGGGCTTCCTGCAGGTGCTCCGGAAGGGGCTGTGGAAGCAGCTGCCGACCCGCAGGCAGCGCATGCTCGCCCGGTACACGCTCTGGATGCCGTTCCTGCAGGCCTACTCCGGGGTGATGATCCCGATCTCGCTCGTGACGATGTTCGTCGTCAAGGTCCCACTCGCAGTGACATTGCTGTCGTTCGTGCCGCTGATCCCGACCGTTGTCAGCATGGCCGTCGAGGCCGCGGGGCTGGAGGAGTTCGGCCGCTCGTTCGGCATCCGGATCAGGTTCCGCGACTACGTCCGGCTGGTGCTGGGCGCCTTTCCGTATCAGGTCCTGCTGTCCTTCGCCTCGATCCGTGCCGTGGTCAGGGAGGCCCGCGGACAGGTCGGTTGGGAGAAGACCGCGCACGCGGGGGCGCACCGCAACGCCCCAGCCAGTAGCGCAGCCCAGTAGCGCAGCCGCCGTACCGCATCCACCCGGAGGAACCCGAGATGATCACCGCGATCTCCCGCTCCCGCCTCATGTCGGCGGCGGTGCTGCTGCCCCTGCTCGTGGTCACCGCGGTCGTCCGCGCGGTGAACCTGGTCGGTGCTCCCCAACGCATCGACGACGAGGGCACCTACGTCGCGCAGGCGTTCGCGATCCTGCAGTTCGGTGAGGTGACCCACTACACCTACTGGTACGACCACCCGCCGCTCGGCTGGATCCAGATCGCGGGCTGGATGAAGCTCCTGGAGACGTTCGGGTTCCTGACCGACTCCGTCGCGGCGGGTCGCCAGCTCATGGTCGTCGTGTCCGTCGTCGCCGGTGCGCTGCTGTGGACGCTGGCGCGCAGGCTCGGGTACGGCCGCGTCGCGGCGGGCGCCGCGGTGGCGCTGCTCGCGCTGTCCCCGCTGGCTGTGGGGTTCAACCGCACGGTTTACCTGGACAACCTCGCCACCGCGTGGGTCCTCGCCGCGCTCGTTTGCATGTGCACCCCGCAGCGGCGCCTCGCCGCCTACATCGGCGCGGCGGCCTCGTTCGGCATCGCCGTGCTGACGAAGGAGACGTTCCTCCTGCTGCTGCCCGCGGTCGCGTGGTTGGGCTGGCAGCGCGGCAACCACGCCACCCGCCGGTACGCGATGGCCGTCGCGGGGACGCTGTTCGGGCTGCTCGGCAGCGCGTACGTGCTGACGGCCGCGGTGCGCTCGGAGCTCATCCCGGGCGAGGGGCACGTCAGCCTCATCGACGGCATCGCGTTCCAGCTGCTCTCGCGCACCCCGGGCGGCAGCGTGTTCACCCCGGGCACGAACAACTACAACACGGTGGCGCAGTGGGTGGACCTCGACTGGATCCTGGTCGCCGCCGGTCTGGTCGCCGCGCTCGTCGCGCTTGCGGTCCGGCAGCTCCGCCCGATCGCGGCCGGCTACCTGCTGCTCGCGGTGATGATGTTGCGTGGTGGCTACCTGCCGGTCCCATATGTGATCGTGCTGCTCCCGTTGGCGGCGCTGCTCGTGGCAACGGTCGCGGCCGAGGCTGCGCGTCGGCTGAGTGCCGGTGCGGTGCTGGTGCGAGCTGGAGCGGTCGCGGTGCTCGTCGCCGTCGCCGCGACCGGCGTGGCCGCGGTTCCGCCGTGGGGGGCGAAGATCGGCTTCCTCACCAGCGCCGACCAGGACGCGCCGACGCGCCAGGCCCGCCAGTGGTTGATCGAGAACGTGCCCCGCGACCAGCGGCTCATCGTGGACGACGTCCACTGGGCGGACCTGGTCAGGGCCGGCTGGGATCGCGACGACGTCGGCTGGTTCTACAAGCTCGACACCGACCCCGCGGTGCAAGCGCTCAGCCCGAAAGGTTTCATCGACTACGACTACATCGTCGCGACCGAGGCCATCCGGCTCTTCCCCGCTTCGTTCGCCCAGATCAACGGCGCCCTGACGAACTCGCAGGCGGTGGCGACCTTCGGCGCGGGATCGCAGCGGGTCGAGATCCGGCGCATCGGTGCGAGCGCCGCACCGCCGCATGCGGAGCCCGAGCTGAGGACGGTCGGAGCCGCGCTGGCGGACCGGCTCGCGGACACCGCCGAACCGGTTGTGGTGGAGCAGCTGCGGGCGGGCCGGGTCGACGCTCGTGTGCTCACGACACTCGGCTACCTCGCCACCGTCGAGGAGGTGCTGGTGGCCGACCTCCCCGAAGCGGCCGGCGAGGACGCCGCGGGCCGGCCGCGTCGACAGGTGCTGCTGAACGCGTCGGGCGCCCGTGCCGAGCGCATCGTCTCCTACTTCAAGGCCCAGCGCGGCGCGTTCGAGGTGCAGGCGGCCGTGGCCGGGCCGAGCGGTGTCCGGGTCGTGTTCGCGCCTGCCGCACCGTCCGGGCTGCTCGCCGCTGCCGCGACACCACCTGCCCAGGGCGAGGCCGCTGCACTGCGGGTGCTCAACCTCGTCACCGGTTCGGGTCCGTTGCAGGTGCGGCTCGCCGGCATCGACGGCACTGCGACCGCACCGATCCCGGTGGGCGCGTACGGCGACACGGGCATCGGCGCGGTCGGCTATCACGCGGTGCCCCCCGGGGTGACCACACTCGGGGTGGGCGCGATCGACCCGGCACTGCCCACGGCGTTGAGCCAGACCGTCGCGCTCGCCCCGGGCAGCAGCTACACGCTGATGCTCTTCACATCGCCGGAGGGCAACGGCGTCCGCGGTCAGCTGGTGCCGGACCCGGCCGTCCCCGGCCCGGACCTGCGCGGCATCGTCCGCCTTGTGCACGGCGCGGCGAAGGGGCCGGAGCTGACTGTTGCGTCCGCGGATGCCGGACCGCTCGCGCAAGCCATCTCGTACGGTCTCGTGACCGGCTACGCCGAGCTGATCCCCGGTACCGCCGCGCTCACGCTGACCAGCGGCGCCGCAACCTCGGTCGCGCAGGTGCCGGTGAACGCCGGTGGTGTCGCGACGCTCGTCGTGATCGACGGACCGGACGGGCCGGTGGTCCAGCTCGTCCAGGACCCGGTGCAGCCCCCGGCGGGCGCGGCGCTCGAAGTGACCTCGCCGGCGAGGCCGGGTGTCCTGGTCCCGGTGGCACCGTCGGATCCGGCCGCGCCTGCGGAGGCGGCCGCGCCCCCGCCACCGGTTGCGTCCGACCGCGGGCTCGGCGACCTGCCGCTCATGGTGATCGGCTGGGCCCTGGTCATGGCCGCGGCGGGGTTCTGGCTGCGTAGGCGGAAGCCCGGCATCGACGTGGCCGCGCCGGGTCGCCCGGCACCGCTGCCGGCCGGTTCCCGTCCACTCCTCAACGACGACGAAACCGTGCAGCTCATCCGGTGGAAGCCGACGTTGGGCCGAGCGCCACGACCGCCACGACCACCCGACGATCCCGACAACACGATGATGGTCGAGCAGATCGAGGCGATGCGTGCCGCTGCAGCACGAGAAGCTGCTGCGCGAGCGGCGGTGGCGCAGCGCCCGAACCCCGCACAGCGCCGCGCACCGGCCCCACCCACCCCCGCCCAGCCCCCGCGCGAACCGGCGGTGCCGGCGGGGCGGGACCGCGCTTACCACGAGCCGACGGTGTTCCGCGGTGACCTGGCGGCGCTTCGTCGGGCAGCGGCGCAGTACGTCGCGCGCGGCGGGCGCGACGGCGACGCGGGCCGGACGACCGCGATGCCGCCGGTTCGTCCACCGGCCGGCCCCACCGATCCCCGCCGCAACCACCCGGCACCGCACCCTCGGCGCCCGAAGCCCTAGAGCGGCGGCCACCACCAGACGTGGGGCATCAGGAAAGTCCGCCATGGCCCTCCGGGCCGCCGCGAGGGATGAGAATCGGTGCTGGGTGCGGCACTCGGGGGTACGCCGCGGTAGGGGTGGGTGACCGAACGGCACTTTCGTCCATACCTAGTGGACGAAAGTGCCGTTCGTTCGTTTCCGGCCCGACGGGTGGGTGCACGGACTGCCGGGCGTAGGGCGCTCGTGCACAGGTTGATGCCTTCGTGCACACGTTCGAACCTGTGAACGAGGAGGCGAACCTGTGCACGACCAGCCCCGCGGCCTGAGCCGGGCCGTGACGGTCGGTCGGGTTGTGTGCGTTGCGCACGCGAGGGCGGGAAAGCCACTTTCCGGCCCTCACAGGGCAGGAAAGTGGCTTTCCTGCCCTCCCCAACCCTTGGGCGACGGCGCGAACGGCACTCTCGATCGGCCAACGCCAGGAACCTCGGGTGCCGGTCCACCGCGGTGGCTGCGGCGATTCACCTGACAGCCACTTTCATGCAACCACGTTGCATGAAAGTGGCTTTCCTGACCTTCCCGTGAGCTCGCCGGGTCGCGTGGTCACCGGCGGAGCAGCTCCTGCCCGAGGGTGGTGGCCGCCGGCGACACCCATTGCCCGTCGAGCGTCGCACCGTCGATCCGGTAGCCGACAGCGCCGGCAGGTGAGCCGTCCCTCGTGTAACCGATGATCAGGAGGTCTCGCACGAGCAGGCCGACCCCGGAGTACTGGGATGATCCCACCGTCCAGGCCACGTCGTACCGGCTGTCGCTGCGACTGATCGTGAGCGTGCCGGTGTAGTGGCTGCCGTCCGGGTTGCTGCCCTCGACCGAGTAGTCGCCGCTCAGCCCGGGCGTGCCGAGGGCGGTCTCCTGTCCCGGCGTCACGCCCGCTTCCGCGTCCACCCATCGCCCCTCCAAACGTCCACCCGCGACGCGGTAGACGACGACGCCGTGCGGGGCGCCGTCGCCCGCGTACCCCACGGCGAGCGTCCCGCCCTCGACGAGGCCGACCCCCATCTGCGGCGGGGCGGTCGGGAACGACCACTGCAGGTGGTTGACCTCGCCCGTCACCGCAACGGTCACAACGCCCTGGTAGGCGCCCGCGTTGTCGGGATTCAGCCCTTGCTCGATGACGTAGGTGCCCGCCAGGTCTGGTTGCACGTTGGTAGGGGGCGCCGGGCCGGGCGTCGGCCCGGCGAGATCCGGCCCGGTGCGGCCACCGATGAGGGGGAGTGCCAGCAGTGCCACGAGTCCGAGGGCGATCGCCGCGAGCGCGAGCCCGGCGATCAGCAGTCCCGTTCGCCGTGGCGGTCGGGGCGCCGGCCCGGGGTCAGCCGACGCGACCGGCGGTTCGCTGGCAGGTCCGCTGGCAGGTCGGGGAGCAACCGGCCGGGACGGGCCGGGATTCAGCGCCGCCCGAGCCGCCTCGGCGAGCGCGCCCGCGGTGGGTGGGCGGTCGGCGGGCCGTTTGGCCATGCCCCGGGCGATGACGTGGTCCATGCCCGGCCCGAGATCGGCCCGGTGCGGAGCCAACGACGGCGCGGGCTTGTGGAGATGGCCGTGGATGATGGTGGGCGCCTCACCCGGGAACGGCGGCCGATTCGCGAGGAGCTGGAACAGCACGCAGGCCAGGGCGTAGGTGTCGACGCGATGGTCGACGGATCCGCCGAGGAACCGTTCGGGGGCCATGTACTGCACGGTTCCGGCGGTCTCGCCGCTGCCCGTCACGTTCGTGTTCGACGTGTGGGCCCGGGCGATGCCGAAGTCCACGAGGTAGACGAACTCGGGCCGTCCCGGGACCACGAGGATGTTCGACGGTTTGACGTCGCGGTGGATCAGCCCCTGCGCGTGAGCGGCGTCGAGCGCGGCCGCCACCTGCTCGACGATCGCGACGGCCCGCGGGGCGGCGAGCGCACCCTCGCGGGCGAGCACGGCCCCCAGATCAGGGCCGTCGACGAAGCGCATGTCCAGGAAGAGCCGCCCGTCGATCTCCCCGTAGTCGTGGATGGGGACGACGTGCGGCTCGTGCAGCAACGCCGCTATCTCCGCCTCCCGTCGGAAGCGGGTGCGGAACGCCTCGTCGTCGGACAGGTGCGCGGGCAGCAGCTTCAGGGCGACGACACGATCCCGTTTGCGGGTGTCGTAGGCGCGGTAGACCTCGCCCATGCCGCCCCGCCCCAGGAGCCGGTCGAGCCGGTAGGGCCCGAACTCGCCTTCTGCCACCGGCCGCACCCCTCGCGTGGCGGCGCCGTCCAGGCGCCGTCGAGTCGTGCCGCATCGTACGAGCGGGCGCCGATCCGGTCCAGGTCGCCACGAGGGAGTTCGAACGTCTGCGCGACCGATGATTCTCGCCTCCCACGGTGGTCTATACGTCCGAGGCTCACGACCGGTACCGGAAGGTGACGACCAGGATGCAGACACCAGAGATCGCTTCTCCACACGAGTGGGAGGCCGCGCGCCGGCAGTTGCTCGTGAAGGAGAAGGAGTTGACCCGCGCCCGCGATGCGCTCGCGGCAGAGCGACGGCGGATGCCGTGGCTGCCGGTGGAGAAGGCGTACCGGTTCGACGGACCGCAGGGCGAGGTGAGCTTGCTCGACCTCTTCGAGGGCCGTCGCCAGCTGATCATCTATCGGGCCTTCTTCGAGTCCGATGTGGCCGGCTGGCCCGACCACGCTTGCGTCGGCTGCTCGATGATGGCCGACCAGGTCGCTGACGTCGCACACCTGAACGCCCGCGACACCTCCCTCGCCTTCGTCTCGCGCGCACCGCTGCCGGACATCGAGCGCGTGAAAGCCCGGATGGGCTGGACGATGCCCTGGTACAGCCTGCTCGACGGTTTCGACCTCGACTTCGGGGTCGACCAGATGCACGGCACGAACGCGTTCATCCGCGAGGGCGAAAGCGTGTTCCGCACGTATTTCGTGAACGATCGCGGCGACGAATCGATGGGCGGCACGTGGAGCTATCTCGACCTGACCGCTCTCGGTCGGCAGGAAACGTGGGAGGACTCGCCCGAAGGCTATCCCCAGTCACCTCCGTACCAGTGGTGGCGCTGGCACGACGCATACGGATCGGGTGAGCAGCGCGGGTGATGCCCGCCGCAGGACTCCAGGCCTGGACCGACACGGGTGAGCGGGCAGGCCTGGACTCCGAGGCCGGAGCGGGACGTCCGGCCGGGCGCTGTCAGCAGCGATCGTTCACACGCCGGAACCTGCAGGGACCGCATGCGGTGTCGTGCAGCTCGTCCCAGAGTCGGTACTGCTTCAGATACCTCTGAGTCCATTCACCATCCCACACGCAACCGCAATACCGCTCGGTGCACACGACCGCTGCAGCTTTCCCCTGCGGGACCACCAGCTCGAGGAGGTGATCTGCCAGCCGGGCCACCTGATCTTTTGCGTTCCTCAATCCAGCTCCCCTTGTCGGGCGGTTGTCGGCCTCCGCACCGTAGGAGAGCTGCGCTATAAGAAGCCTGTCAGAGATCTGTCGAGCACCGTCCCGCTGTGCGGGGTCCCTATCCTGCGACGGGGGTGTCCGCAACCAGGTTGCTCGTGCTCGGCGTCGTCGACGCGTCCGGGGTGGCGCACGGCTGCCAGGTGCGGCGGACGTTGGTGCAGTGGCACGCGCAGGCGTGGGCGCATGTCGCGCCGGCGTCGATCTACCAGGCCATGCGCACGCTGACGAAGCACGGGCTGCTCGAACGCCTCCTGCCGAGGCCGGGGACGGCGGCCCCGAGCGCACGGCGCACCGGATCACCGCGGCCGGGCGCCGGGAGCTGCTGGACCTCCTGCGCGGCGCGGTCGCCGATCCCGGCACGGGCTTCGATGCGCTGAACGCGGCCTTCGGGTTCCTGCACCTGCTGGAGCGTGCCGAGGTGGTGGCGCTGTTCGAGATGCGGGCCGGGGCGCTGCGCGGCCGGCTGGCCGTCGCTCAGGAGGATCAGCCCTGCCGGGGTTGATCGACGCGCACTCCCACGTGATGACCGGCAGCCTCGAACAGGCGTTGGCGTTCGGTGTGACCACCGAGATCGACATGTTCGCCCCGCCGGCACGGGCGTCACGGTGGCGGGCGGGCATCCGACGCAGCTGGTGGAGCGGGGTGTCTACCCACCGTTCCCGGTGCTGGGTCCCGGGGACGACCCAGCGTCGTTCGTCGCGGCCCGGGTCGCCGAGGGCAGCGACCACCTCAAGATCTTCATCGACGACGGGGGAGTGGTGGGCTGGCCGGTGCCGACGCTCCCCGGGTCGACGGTCGCGGCGCTCGTGTCCGCGGCGCATGCCCACGGTGTGCTGGCCGTGGTGCACCCGGGCGACCACGCGGCGGCGGAGGTTGCCGTCGCCGCGGGTGCCGACGGGCTCGCGCACGTGCCGTTCGACCGTGTGGTGACCGGCGCGCTGGCGACCCGGATGGCCGAGCAGGGGACCTTCGTGATCCCGACGCTCGGTGTTGCGGACGCCGTCGGTGGATGTGGCAGCGGCCCGGCCCTCGCGGCCGATCCGAGGTTCGGGTCCCGGCTGGACGCCACCTCGCGCATGATGTTGACGATGGTGGGCGGCAACTTCCCGCTCGGCCCCGGCGCCCATCCCGACGTGGCGGCGGCCCGGGAGAGCATCGCGGTCCTGCGGGAACGCGGGGTCACCGTGCTCGCCGGCTCCGACGCCGGCACCCTCGGCGTCGCGCACGGCGTCAGCCTCCACCACGAGCTCGCGCTGCTCGTCGACTGCGGGTTGACGCCGGCCGAGGCGCTCACCGCGGCCACGGCCGCGCCGGCGGACGCGTTCGGGCTGGCCGATCGTGGCCGGATCCGCGTCGGGTTGCTGGCCGACCTGCTCCTCGTGGCCGGCGATCCGATCTCGGAGATCACCGCGACCGCGGCCATCTCCGGTGTCTGGAGGCGTGGCTGCCCGGTCTGATCTTCCGGTCTGATCGGCCCGCGGCGCACGTGGAGGTCGACCTCGGCCTCCACGTGCGACGGTGGGACGGGCTGTGGTTCAGCAGGTGCCGCGCCGGTAGCAGGCGCCGCACTGGCCTCCGCAGCAGTTCATGTAGTACTGGATCCGCGTGAACTGGTCGCAGCCGCAGCTCACCTCGTACCCGCGGCAGGCCTGTGCGGCTGCCTTGGGTGCGACGCGGGTCACGAGGGCGTCGGCAGCACGTGCGACGATCTTGAACATGCGGTATCTCCGATCGACGGGCGGACGGGGAATGTTTCCGGTCAGATGACTGACTGGACAAATAGGAACCGACCGTCAGGTAAATGTCAAGAAAAGCGCTCAGTGAATACTATTGGCAACAACTGGTAAGCGCTCCGTCACGACGGTTTACAGGCGACCGTACTTGTTGTAGACATCGGAGACGGGCACCCCCGCCTGGACCTCCTCGCGCACCTTGTCCTCGACGTCCTTGGCCTCTTCCGACTTCGCCAGCACCTCGTCGAGCGCGTCCTTCGGGATGACCAGCACACCGTCCTCGTCGCCGAAGATCCAGTCGCCCGGGTCGATCCTGACCTGGCTGGTGAGGCTGCCGGTGACCGAGATCGGGACCTCGATGTCGCGGATGCGGGAACGGTGCAGCGACTCGATGGGGGAGGTGTAGCGGGCGAACACGCCGAGGCCGTCGATCTCGCGCACGAGCCGGCCGTCGCGGATGCCGCCGTCGATGACGATGCCGGTGGCGCCGCGCACCCGGCTGGCGTTGCTCATCAGCTCACCCCAGATGCCGCTCTGCCGCTCGCCCGCCGCACCGACGACCACGACGCAGCCCTCGTACATCTGCGTGAAGATGCCGAAATCGGCGAGCTTGGGGTTCGGCGGCATCTCCTCGCGCGCTCGCATGTCGGGCCCGGCGATCGCGGTGAACGCGGGCCCGGCCACCTGCATCGAACGGTCGAGCGGCGCGATCGCGAGGTCGAGGCACTGGTTTGGCAGGCCCATCTCGTCCATGACGTCGTAGACGACCGCGGTGTAGAGGGCCTTCAACCGCTTTGCCGTGTCCATGCTCGCGCCCCTCACTCGAAGATTCCGAAGCCCGGGACGGCGTGCGCGCGCACGGCGTCCATGTCCAGCTCGACGCCGATGCCTGGGGTGTCGGGCGGGATGATGTAGCCGTCCTTGACGATCGAGCCGCTGCCGTCGGGCGCGATCACGTAGCTGTCCCACACGTCGCGCTCTTCCAGTGCGTGCCACTCCTGCACGTAGAAGTTGGGGATGGCCGCACACTGGTGGGCGGTCGCCATCGTGCCCAGCGGGGTGGAGACCAGGTGCGGGGCGAACGGGATGTAGTGCATCTCGGCGAGGTTGGCGATCTTCTTGGCCTCGGCGAGCCCGCCGCACTTCGGGACGTCGGGCTCGATCACGTCGACCGCCCCCTTCTCCAGCAGCTCGCGGAAGCCCCACCTGAGGTAGAGGTTCTCGCCCGCGCAGATCGGGGTGCGGGTCTGTGCGCGCACCCGCACCAGCGCGTCGACGTTCTCCGCCGGCACCGGCTCCTCCAGCCACATGAGCCCGAACGGCTCCAGCTCCCACGCGATCCGGCAGGCGCTGGGCACGTCGTAGCGGGCGTGCAGGTCGATGGCGAGATCGACGTCGGGGCCGATGGCCTCGCGCACCGCGGCGACCCGCTCGACCATCGAGCGCAGCTCAGCGGCGTTCACGGTGTGGTTGAAGGCGTCGAACTTGGCGGGGTGGCCCAGGTCGTCGATGTCGAACTTGATCGCGGTGAAGCCCTCCTCGACCATCCGCTGGGCCCGGTCGATGCAGCCGGCGACGGAGCCGGCGGGGTCGTCGCCGTCGCCGCAGTCGGCGTAGAGCCGGATCCGGTCGCGGAACTTCCCGCCCAGCATCCGGTGCACCGGCTGGCCGGCGGCCTTGCCCGCGAGGTCCCACAAGGCCAGCTCGATGCCGCTGAGCGCGATCACGAACACCCCGGCCTGTGGTCCGGCGAAGACGCGGCGGCGCAGCTTCTCCCAGCAGCGTTCGACGTTGCGCGGGTCCTCGCCGATGAGCAGCTCCTTGAAGGAGTTGATCAGCCCGACGACGCCGCCCGCGCCGGCGTCGGGGTTCGCCTCGCCGTACCCGGTGAGCCCCTCATCGGTGTCGATCCGCACCAGGGTGGCCTGCCCGTGATAGGCGACCACCGCTGTCCGGACGTCGACGATCCGCATTGTTACCTCCCGGGATTGGTGACGAGCGCCACATGTCATATAAGCTGATGAGATGCCGAGGAGACAAGAGGCCGAGGACCCCGTGAAGGTCCGCACGCTCCCGGTGCAGGTCGCTGCGCGCCTGACCCGACGGA
Organism: Pseudonocardia sp. TRM90224; assembly: GCF_021245725.1. Taxonomy (GTDB): domain Bacteria; phylum Actinomycetota; class Actinomycetes; order Mycobacteriales; family Pseudonocardiaceae; genus Pseudonocardia. Next base: position 78,548 of record NZ_JAJGSX010000039.1, read on the forward strand.
TCGTCGAGGGCGGCATCGAGGACGGCCGCGCGCCGTCCGAGCTCGACATCTTGCAGGAGTTCGGCGTCTCCCGCGTGGTCGCCCGCGAGACGCTCAAGATCCTCGCGTCGCTCGACATCGTCGACATTGCGCAAGGCCGCCGCGTCACCGTCCGCCCGCAGGCCGAGTGGGACTACCTGAGCCCGCTGCTCGCCGAATGGCTCCCCGACGAGCACGTCGACGGCCTGCTGCGCGAGCTGCACCAGATGCGCGAGCTGCTGGAGCCGGGGCTCGCCGCGATGGCGGCGGTCGTGATCAGCGACGAGACGTTGGCCCGGCTGCGTGAGGCGGTGGACCGGATGGCGAGCCTCGAATCCGACCCGGCCGCGTACCTGGAGGTCGACCAGGAGTTCCACATGGAGATCTGCCGGGCCGCGGAGAACCGCATTCTCGACCGCATCATGTACTCGGCCCGCTGGCTCGGCATCGCCAGCCGCCGGGTGACCAACAAAGGCAGCTTGCCCAACGCCACAGTCGACCACGCGCGGATCTTCCGGGCGCTGGAGGCCCGCGACCCGGACGCCGCGCGCGAGGCCATGCGGGTCCACATGGAGGGCAACTCCCCGCTGCTCCCGCAGAAGGCCAAGCGGAGCGATCTCGAACGGGCGCCGTAGTCCGCTCGGCGTAGATCCCGCGTTCCGCACGATCCCGTTCCTCGTAGGAGGCGAAACGGCGCCCCTGCCGCTTCGCCCCGTCGGTTGCACCGTCGCCCCGGTCGGACGCGTCCAACGTCGGACGCAGGAGGAGTTGTCATGGCACCTGATCTTGTGTGGTCGAGACGGAAGTTCCTGGGGATGAGCGCGCTCGGCGCCGTCGGGCTCACCGCCGCCGCCTGCGGTGGCGGCCCACCCGCCGCGCCCAAGGTGGACGTCCAGGTTTCGCAGGCGGTGCTCGACGCCGCAGCCCCGTTCCGCGGGCAGTCGGCCGGGATGCTCTCGCAGAAGCTGTACTCCGAAGCCGCCAACCAGGCGCTCGACCGGTCGTTGCAGGCGTTCGCGCAGGCCACCGGCACCACGGTCCAGAACGACCTGGTCTCTGGTGATGCCGGCGACCTGGTCGCGAAGATGGACGCCGACGTGAAGGCGGGCACGGCTCGCGACCTCGCGTTCATGAGTGATGCCCGGTTCGTCGGCCAGCTGCACAACCTCGGCGACCTCACCGACGTCACCGACGTCGTCGAGGAGATGAAGAAGCTTTACGGCGAGCCCGCCACCGAGGCCACAAACTACTGCGTCTTCGAGGGTCGCTGGTTCGCCATCCCGTACCACTTCATCGCGTCCGGGATGTACCTGCGCAAGGACTGGTACGCGGAGAAGGGGATCGCCCTCAAGCCGCACTACAGCTGGGAGGAGCTGCGCGACAACGCGCTCGCGGTCTCCGACCCGGCGAAGCGCCGGTTCGGCTGGGGCCTCACGGTGAACCGCTCGGGCGACGCCAACGGGTTCATCGAGAACGTCATCAACACCTACGGCGGGGCGATCGCCGACAACACCGGCCGGAAGGTGACGCTGAACTCCCCGGAGACCGTCGAGGCGGTCTCGTTCATCGGCGACATCTACACGAACCCGAAGTACAAGCCGATGCTCCCGCCCGGGATCGAGAGCTGGACCGACTCCAGCAACAACGAGAACTGGCTGGCCCAGATCCTCGGGCTCACGCTCAACCAGTTCAGCGTGTACGCCGACTCGAAGACCAAGGGCAACCCCGTCTACGCGAACACGCACGTGATCAGCGGCGCGACCGGTCCGGCGATCGACAAGCCGTTGGCGTACGGCCAGTCGAACTCGTTCGTCGTGTTCAAGGGGGCGAAGAACCCCGACCTGGCCAAGCAGGTGGCGAAGTTCATGGTGAGCGGGAGCGCGCTGCTGGGTGTTGCGCAGGGCGCGCCCTGCCTGGTCAACCCGGCGTGGGAGAAGGTGTGGGATTCCGACCCGTACTACTCCTCCGGTGACCCGGCCTACGGCCCGATCCGGGAGCAGACCCGCACGCCGCTCCCGCTGACCACCACCACCGGCTACTCGTTCCCGCAGCCCCCGAGCCCCGGCCAGCAGGCTGCGGTGGCCGCCTACCTGCTCACCGACATGATGCAGTCGGTCGTCCAGGGCACCCCGGCGGCGCAGGCCGTGGCGACCACGCACGAGCGGATGGTGCAGATCTTCGAGCAGCAGGGCTACAAGCAGTGACCGTCGTGCGTCCGCGGCCGGCCCCGTCCGGCCCGCGGGCGGCCGGGCCGTCGTCGCTCTCGGGCGCCCAGCGGGTGTTCGGGCGCGACTGGAAGCTCGCCGCGGCGTTCATCGCGCCGACCGGGCTGCTCGTCGCGGCGCTGATCCTCTTCCCGATCATCAGCTCCGTCGTCACCAGCACCACCGAGCGGCACGGCGCGGAATCCGTGTTCGTCGGGCTGGACAACTACACGGCGCTCGTCGACGACGCGGTGTTCCACAAGGGCGTGCTCAACTCGTTCGTCTTCACCGCCTACGCCGAGATCTTCAAGGTCACCCTCGGGCTGATCGCGGCGCTGATGCTGCACCACATGCGCCGCGGTCGGGCCGTGCTCGCCGGGGTGATCCTGCTGCCGTGGGTGGTGCCGACGGTCGTCACGGCGTTCACGTGGCGGTCGCTGTTCGACCCGATCTTCGGCAGCGTCAACACGCTGCTCACCGACTCGGGGATCGGTCCGGTGCTCGCCGCGATCGGGCTGGTCGACAGCTGGCCGGCGGAGTGGCTCTCCGACCCCGAGCTTGCGATGCCGGCGGTCATCCTGGTCAACGTCTGGAAGGGCATCCCGTTCTTCACGGTGACCTTCCTCGCCGGGCTCAAGGCCATCGACGCCGGCCTGTACGAGGCGGCCATGGTGGACGGGGCCTCGCCCTGGCAGCGGTTCCGGCACATCACGCTGCCGGGGCTGCGTCACGTCATGATCGTGACGGTGCTGCTGTCGTCCATCTGGACGTTCAACAACTTCGACCTGATCTGGCTGATGACACAGGGCGGCCCCGGTGATGCCACCGCCCCGTACGTGATGGTGGCGTACTCGAAGGCGATCCAGCAGCTGCAGCTGGGCGCGGGCGCCGCGGTGACGCTGGTGATGCTGCCGATCGTCGGCATCCTCGTGCTGGTGCTCGTGCGGATGATGCGGCGCAGCGACCAGCCCGGCAGCGGCGACCTCGGGCGCAGCCGGCTGACCCCGGCCCAGCGCGCGGCGATGCCGTGGGTGATCGTTGCGGTCTCGGTGCTGGTGCTGGTGTGGGCGTCGCCGCACATCGTGTGGAAGGCCGCGCTGGTGCTCGGCGTGTTCGTGCTGCTCGCGGCCGTCGTCGGGCGGGTCGTCTCGACGCTCGCCGCGCGGGGGAACCGGACGGCCGCCAGGGTGGTCAACGGCACCGGCACGGGCGTCGCTCTCGTGGGGCTGCTCGGATTCGTGCTCGCCCCGCTCTACTGGATGACGGTCACCGCCTTCAAGTCCGACGACCAGATCGTCATGCGCACCAACGACCTCTGGCCCACCCCGTGGAGCACCGAGCAGTTCACCAACCTGTTCTCCGGCCGGGCGTTCGGCACCTGGTACGTGAACACGGTGCTGGTGGCCGGGGCGTCGACGCTGATCGCGCTGATCTGCGCGGCGCTGGCCGGCTACGCGCTGGCCCGGCTGAAGTTCCGCGGTTCGGAGAGCTTCACGGTGACGATCCTGCTCACCTACGTGATGCCGGGCGCGCTGCTGTTCATCCCGCTCTACCAGATGATGAGCGGGATCGGGCTCAACGATTCGCTGTGGTCGCTGGTCGTCACCTACCCGACGTTCACGCTGCCGTTCGCGACGTGGCTGCTCGTGGGCTACTTCAAGTCGATCCCCGCCGACCTGGAGGAATCGGCGCTGGTGGACGGGTGCACGCGGTTCGGTGCGTTCCTGCGGATCGTGCTGCCGCTGGCGAAACCGGGCCTGCTCGCCGTTGCCCTGTTCACCCTCACCAACGCGTGGAACGAGTTCCTCTTCGCGTTCGTGTTCATCACCCGCAACGAGTACATGACCCTGCCGGTCGGCATGCAGTCGATGATCTTCGGGGACGTCGTGCCGCAGGGCCAGCTGGCCGCCGCGTCGCTGCTGATCAGCATCCCGGTGGTGCTCATGTACGCGTTCGGGCAGCGGTTCCTGACCGAAGGCCTGACGGCGGGTGCGGTGAAGGGCTGACCCCCGGGGGGCGGGTCGCGCACGGGGGTCAGGAAAGCCACTTTCCTGCCCCACAGGGCCTGACTGTGGCTGTCAGGTGAATCGCTGCAGCCACCGCGGTGGACCGGCGCCCGAGGTTCCTGGCGTTGGCCGATCGAGAGTGCCGTTCGCGCCGTCGCCCAAGGGTTGGGGAGGGCAGGAAAGCCA
>NZ_JAJGSX010000004.1 GCF_021245725.1 Pseudonocardia sp. TRM90224
GAAGTTGGCGGCAGCCCGCGCCGGGTGATGCGTGGCGCGGGCGCTGAGGTGGCCACGGAGGCTGCGGAGGCTGCGGAGGCTGCGGAGGCTGCGGAGGCTGCGGAGGCTGCGGAGGCTGCGGATCGGCCCTGCAACAGCGCGACGAGCTGCGGGGAGTCGAGCACCTCGGAACGGCCATCGCACCCACAGCAGCCCCCCTTCAACGCCGACGTCACCGTGATCGCCGGCATCCTCACGGTGGTCTTCCGCAGCCGGTCCGCCAATAGCCGACCACCTCGTCCCCGTCGGCGACACGCCGCCGCAGCGGGATCAGACTTGCGGCACCGTGTGTGCTGTGTTCTGATCTTGCCCGGCACAGCTGTCTCCTCAGGCCCCCGGGTCACCCCCGGGGGTCTGATGCGTGCAGGAGGTGAAGGTGCCCCTCCGCGTGATCCGCCGGCTCGTCCTCCGCTGCCGGCTGTGCGATCCCCGCGACGGGCTGCTGGTCGAGCCCTCCGGCGAGCGCCCGATCCTTGCCGCGGTCGACCACGCCCTCGACGAACACCGCGAACTGCTCATTTCGGACCGGGAAGCCGTCCTTGGCGCCCTCTCAGTGGCTGCCTGACGTTCCCGAGCCCACCCGACACTATGGCCCTGACCGGGGAAAGTGTCATAAGGCTTCTGGGTAGGGGTGGCGTCCCTTGCCGGCGCGACCATCACCACGCATACAGCGCGGCGCGACCACCCCGCCCAGGATCCACGTAGCCTCGAAACGTTGTCGCACCGGCGCAGCTGGGGCTCACCAGCGCGACGAACCAGGAGCCACAGGCTCCCGCGCCGGCTAGTAACCGCGCACGCCAGGGCCGGGCGCCCTCACGGGGCCCGGCCCTACACGCGCAACGACTACGTCGCACCGACGGACAGGTTTGTACGCTCGGTAGGGTTCGATACGCCATCCAGCGGACATCCTCGATAGCAGATCGAGGAAAAGAGGCGCAGATGGTCACCGCCGACAACCGTGCGGCGCGATGGGACCTGGCAGTTTCGCCGTCAGCGCCGAGCATCGCCCGGAGACACCTCACCACGCAGCTCCGCACGTGGCAGATCGCCCACGTCGACGACGTCGAGACTGCAGCCCTGATCACGAATGAACTGGTCACCAACGCCGTCGAGCACTCACCGAAGGGCGCGACCGTCATCGGATTCGCGTTATCGTTCGACGGCGCAGCCCTCACCATCGAGGTGCGCGACAGCTCTCATTCCCCACCACAGCTGCAGCCACTCAACCCGCTCGCGTCCCGTGGCCGCGGACTGCAGATGATCGACGCGCTGACGTCGCACTGGCACTACGAGCTGTATGACACCGGCAAAACCGTACGGGCGGTGCTCCCCACCTCGACAGAGGCAACACCGCCGTGACCAGGCGATACACCCCCTGGACTGGTCGCTGACCGTGAGCAAGGACGGCCACGGTCGAGTGGAAGCACCACCGGCGGTACCCCTGAGCGCGGTACCGTTTCGACGTGGACGACTCCACCGAGGACGCGCTCAGCCAGCGGATGATGCAGCTCAAATGCGAGCAGCATGGGCAAGCTGTGGTGATCGCCGTCTCCGGCGAAGTCGACACGCTCACCTCACCTCGCTTGATGGCCCTCATCAACGACACAGCCACCCAACAGTCCGAGCCTCGCCTGGTGCTTGACCTGACCGCCGTCGAATTCCTCGGCTCAGCCGGAATCGCCGCCGTCACGGGCGCAGCGTCGGTTTCCAACGGGCAGCTGCGCGTTGTCATCGTCTCGCGCACCATCGCCCGCTCACTGCACATCACCGGCATCGACAACCTCGTCGAAATCCACGACACCCTCGACGACGCGCTCCGAGCCGTCCAAGCCTGAGAGCAGCCGGGCGGGCTGTCGCCTCACCCGCCGCGACGACCGCGATTCGCGGTGGGCGACAGGTCCTCCGGACGCAGTTCTGCCCGGATTCTCCGGAAGACTGTGGCGTGGCGCCATCGGTCCAGCTCGAAGCACACGTCAGCGTCGACCTCGACCACTAGCAGCGGCTCCACCTGCACAAATGGCACCGGTTCGGGCGGAAGCTGGCCGAACCGCCCAGAGCTGATGCGCGCCGGCCACGGGTGCGCGCCCCGCGGTGGCTGGAGCAGCGCGCCGAGCTCGCGCCGCGCCGGCAGCGTCAGCGGCGTGGTCCGGCCCGCGACCCGGAGCCGGCCACGCTCATCGACACGACCGAGCACCAGCGCCTCCGGTGCGCGGAGCGAGCCAAGGACGCCGCCGACGATCGCTTCGGACATCGTTCTGGTGCGGACCTTTGTCCAATGCGTCCGGCCCGGCCGGTAGCCGCGACTCCGGTCCTTCACTACGACGCCCTCGATGCCGACGTCGGAGTGCTCGCGCATCCAGGCCTCAGCGCCCGCGATCTCGCGCGTCGCGGGCATGAGCGCGAGCGGCGGTGCAGCGTCCTCGAGCAGCTCGCGAAGTACCTTTCGGCGCTTTCGGTACGGCTCGCCACGCAAGTCAATGCCCTCAAGCGCAAGCACGTCGGTTACGAACGTCGCCGGCGTCAGCACGCCGCGCCGCGCCGCGTGCGATGCAGCAGGGTGGATCCGCCGCTGCAGCGCTGTGAAGTCCATGCGCCCGTCTCGCATGACAACCAGTTCGCCGTCGAGCACGGTGCCGCCAGCAACCTGGTCGTGCAGCGCCTCGACGATCTCTGGGAAGTACCGGGTGAGCGGCTTCTGCTGCCGGGACTGCAGCTGCACGGCACCGTTCGGCCGTCCGAACCCGAGAGCACGGTTAGTTGACTGAACTCGGCCATCCCGTGGCGATCACCGACAGAGCCGGTGCCAGCTCGCGCAGAGCGTTCGTTGGCACCGATTCGCGTCATGTCATTCGTGGTTAGGTGCCACGACGTTTGCAACTTAGGCCCAGAGAGTCGAAGCGGAGGTCCGCAAAGGAGCCGCCAGTAACGTCAATCTCTACGTTGACTTTGAACTTGGTTCGACCATCGTGGAGAAACCAGCCAGTGTCGGCCCAATCATATTCACCCTTGTTGTCTGCGCGCGCCGCGATGTATGTGACCCGGTGCCACTCGTCGAACACTTCGACGCGATAGTCGATGTCTCGACGAATCCCCTTCACGGCCAGGTACACGTGGCATAGGTCGTCTGGAGCTGGTCCGACTACATTGTTGAAGGTGGTTGTCAAGCCGGCATGGCCGTTCGACGCTGCCAGGAAGGCTACCCACCTGTCCCATGAGGGGGTGCATCCCGAGCAATACCGATCGACGTCCCACAGGTACCCGTGATGGCCGTCGCCGGTCATGTTGATCGGTTGAGAATTTGGCTGGTCTATTTCGGTGTAGTCGCGGGTTGCTCCCCACGTCCACACTGGGTCCGCCGTTGCAGGTGGAGCTGCGAAGATTCCGATCGCGAAGGCTGCCAGACTGCCGGCCAGCAACCTGCCCGCCCGCGTGGACAGCCACATAGAGGTGGCCAGTGATTGCTCACGGGGCGCCATAGGCCACGTCTCATTGGTGTCTGACTCCCGGAATGCAGCCTCCTTCCGTCGCGCGTGCCTGATCGACGCAGACCGTGGCCGCGGCCCCCATCGCGGGCGAGTGCGTGAACGAGGCCCGGTCGGAGGTGTCTCGTCGCCGGCACGTGCCGCTGATGCCATCAGATTGCTCCCTTGATCGTTTCCCCGCGACGGTACGTACCAGGGAGATCCGTGCCTATACCAGCTTTCTGGTAGCCCCTGCGCAGCCTGGGGGTGCGCCCGCATAGCGGCGCGACCCATCGCACCCGACCGGAGCTCGCCGATCGGCTCGATGTGGCCCTCGGTCAGACGAGCACGTCGCGGGAGCACCTTGCAGCGCTGCGGCAACGCCGACTCCAGAGCGGCGGCGACGGTGCGGTACCCAACGCCGTGCGATCGCTGCAACGCTCGCTTCGACATCCCCAGTGCGAGCGTCACGCCTGATCGCGGCAAACAGTTCGACTCGGCTCTTGTCCATGGCTTTGGGTGCACGCCCTTTTCCTAGCGGACGTGCACCACCTAACCTTGCGCTCTTTCCTCCCTTCTGCTCCGCCGCGCTTCAACGACGGTCACCAGAGTGGCAAGCAGCGCCATGGCTGCCGCAGGGATACCGAGCAACGTGATAGCGAACCACTCCTGAGACACCCCGCCGAAGACGCCACCGATGGCGACGCCGACATAGATCGCTGAGGAGTTGAGCCCGAACAGCAATGGGGCTGAGGATGGCGCGATCATTACCAGTCGGTGCTGCTGTACCACCGAGGCCATTCCGTCCGTGGCTCCCCAAACGATCGCCCACGCTGTCACGATCACCAGGTGGCCGACTGCAAGTGGCTGACCGCGAGCAGCACGGTGCCGCCGCCGAGCGCGGCCACGGTGACTTTCAACACTGAGCGCTTGTCCACCCAGAACCCGGCGATGAAGTTGCCGGACACGACACCGACTCCCCAGGCAAAAAGGATCAGAGTGAGCGCATGGGGAAACGAGTCGGTGGTGGCCTCGGCGCTGATCGCGCCGATGTAGGTGTACAGGGTGTAGTGCCCGGCCATGACCAACGTCGTCGCTATCAGGATCGTGAGCACGTCGACCTGACGCAGCGGCGCAAGACGGGCGGTCAGGTCGATGGCCGGGAGCGACACCCTCGGCAGCGACGCCGAGATCCCGATCGCGGCGAGCGCCCCCAGCCCCGCAACCGCCCACAGGGTGAGTCGCCAATCGACACTGCCGATCAAGTTGCCAAGCGGCATACCCAATGCGGTCGAGAGAGTCAGGCCACCGATGACGAGGGCCATCGCCCTGCCCCGGCGCTCCTCGGGTGCCATCGCGGTGGCCGCACTTGATGCCGAAGCTGTGATCGTTGCAGCACCAAGGGCGGTGAGGACGCGAGCCGACATCATGATCGGGTAGTTCGGACTCAACGCGGTCACGATGTTCCCCACAACGAACACGGCTAGCGCGAACTGGAGCGCCTTCCGGCGATCCATCGAACTCAGCAACCAGCTCAGTACCGGGGCCGCGACAGCGAGTGTCAACGCGAACACGCTCACCAGCTGGCCGGCCGCAACCACACTCACGTCGAGTTCGCCAGCGATGGCCGGCAAGAGGCCCGCGATCACGAACGCGTCGGTCCCGACCGCGAATGTCGCCACAGCCAGTGGTAGCAAGGCTCTGATCGAGCCGGACGTCGCTGCGTGCGCCGGGGTGTCAGTCTGACTCAACCCTGTCCTCCCGGTTCCTGGGAGAGGCTGAACTCCACTCCCTGATCATCGACGCAGTGAGCGAACGCACCGGACGGGATCGTCACCGGGACGTCAGCAGTACCACCCAGCTCGCGCACCCGCGCCACGGCCGCATGTATGTCTTCGACGGCGAAGAAGATCCGCGGGTGCCGCGACGAGTCGTCGTGAGGCGCACCGCCCATCGGGGTGGGCCCGTCGATCATCGAGTAACCCGGGAAGTTCCCCTCGCGGAACCGCCAGCCGAACAGCGAACCCCAAAATCGCTGGGTTGCTTCGATATCGCTACTGGGGACCTCGAAGTACGTGACATTGCCAGCCATGATCCACCTCCAGATGTCAGTGTATTGACATTCACTGTATGTCAGACTGCTGACATGGATCAAGATCTGGTCGGCGAACTAGAGCTCTCAGTGGGCTACGTCCTCAAGCAGGTGCATGCCTCGCTACGCACTGCCATGGACGAGGCCCTTCGGCCGCTGCACCTGACCGTTCCCCAGTACGCCTGCCTAGAGCTGCTCGGGCAGAACCCTGGGCTGTCCAACTCCGAACTGGCCCGCCGCGCCTTCGTGACCCGACAGTCGATGAATCTCGTTCTACGCCGACTGCAAGAGCGCGAACTGCTCACCCGACCCGACCAGGCACCCCACGGGCGGGCGCTACCAAGCATGCTCACTCGGGACGGTCAAGCGGTCCTGCGCCGGGCCAGCACTGCAGCTCGCGCCGCGGAGAAGCAAGTGTTCGCCCCATTGTCACCAGCGCAGCAACTCCAGCTACGCCGAGACCTTGCAGCCTGCGTCGCCTCAGCGGCAAGCAGCTAAGCCTCCGCGCCTGATCAACCCACCCTGGGCGACGGAGATGTCGACCGCCCGTGGGGCTGTCCCTTGGTGAGCCGCCATGGGCGAGCCGCCAGCTCGCCCGGAGGGCGGCTTTAGGGACAGTACTGTTGCCGAAGGAGCGAGGGGCGACGCCCGGTGTCAAGAGAGGGAGCAGCCGACGTGGCATCCGAGGCTGAGAAGGCTGAGCGCAAGCAGCTGAAGGACGAGTACCTGCGTGCCCAGCAGACCGCAAGTGCCGCCCGGATGCCGCTCGACCGTGCACAGCTCCAGGCCCTGCTCGATCACGTTCACGCCGCCGTAGCGCTCCACGGCTGTGACCACACGCGGGCAGCGACCGACGACTGGGCCGAGCACGAGGGCATCGACCTTGAGCGGCACCACGAAGGACTTGAAGAGTATGGCGGCTACTGCCACTGCGAGGTCATCATGGACGTGGACGTGGACGTGGACGAAGTCTTCACGCCGGTCCGAATGCCGCACGGCTAGCGAGCTCCCACCGTAGATCGTGATCTTGCCGGCGCCGCGGTCCCGGACGTGGCACGGCCACCGCGCAGAACCACAGCAGTGGGAGGCCGAGGCCGAGCGCTTCTGGATGGGATGGCCGGGCGGTTCACCCCGGGTCGAGACCCGCCGCCGGGCCCTCGACCTGTTTCGAACACATGTTCGGGCCCGTGGGTGTGCGTAGTGGCCGAGTTCTGATGTCCACGTGGTTGAGGTCAGGGGTCAGCTCGGGGGTTCGGGATCACACTCGGACTGATCAGGGTGATCACGGTGCCAGGGTGGCCGGCGTCGCTGTGCTGGATCGCGACGTTGTCCATGAGGGCGACCATCATCTGCAAGCCGCGGCCACGATAGCCCGGATCCGGCGAGACCGGACGCCACAACCCGTAGTCTCGAACCTCGATCTGCAAGCGTTGCGCCGGGTGTTCCTCACCGTCGTCGGCACGCTGGTCATGCCCGGCATCTGTTCGAGTGGCCGCCCCCGCGTCACTACCTGGCAGGTGTTCGAGGATGGCGTTGATCTCGATGACCGGATCGAGGGCATCGGGTGTGTAGGCATGCTCAGCGGCGTTGCTGACCGCCTCGCTGACAGCGAACACGACATCGGCCGCGGCCGGCTCGGGCCAGCGCAGCGCAGTCAGCCACGCAGTGAATCGTTCACGGACGAGCCATGGGGTCGTCAGCGCAGCGGGCGCAGTGATGAGCAACACCGGCGGCGGCTCCGCGGCAGCTTCCGTCACAGCGGGCTCCTCGACGGGCACCGGATCGGAGCCAGGTTCGGTGCTGCTCGGCGGAGCCATATCGGGATTGTGACGCGTAACTGAGCGCAGCGCTCGTCGAGCACTCGTCGCGGGCCAAGCGCGGTTCAGGTGGCCTCGATATCGTTGGTGTCCCCGTTGTTGGCGTCCCCGTCGTGACCTTCCGATGTTGGGTCGCCTTGTAGGGCTGTATCGACGTAGTGGAACAGGGTCAGGACATGGTCGAGGCCGCTGATCTGCAGCGGACGCAGAACTGGGCGGGCGTGATCGACGACTACCCGCAACGGCTCACCGTGCCGGGCAGCGTCATGGTGGGCACTCACCAGCGCGCCCAGCCCAGCCGAGGACAAGAATGTTACCGCTGTCATGTCGACCACGATCGGACCGGCGTCGGGAACCGTCAGCGCTTCGTGCACCGCCTGACGCAACTGCGGGGCCGTGGCGGTGTCGACTTCACCGGTCAACGTGAGTAGGGCAGTCTTCCCGACCCGGGCTCGCTCTATGCTCAGCAGTTCATCGGCTGATGGAAGCGCTCCACCGTCGGGAAGGTTCACGCGCTGACCCTACCGGCGCGGAACGCTCGCACAGCGCCGAGTTTTCTCGCGCTGCGTTGACTCGATTCCTGTCGCGGTCGTTCAGCTGGCTCCGATCGCCGGGCCGATCGCTGCCCATGCGAGGCCGAGGGTCGCGCTGATGCCGAGGACGCGCAGCGCCGACCAGCGCAGCGCGAATACGAGGATCGCTGCGATGAGGGCGATTCCGATGAGGGCGGGGCGTGGGGTGGTGAGATCGGGAAGGTGTAGGGCGAGCGGTCCGGTGGTGATGTCGACGGTCCGGGTGAAGAGCGTGTTGATTGCGAAGTAGAGGGCGAGGTTCGCGATCACTCCCACGACGGCGGCGCTGATCCCGCTCAAGGCGCCGGCGAGGGCGCGGTTGCCGCGCAGCCGCTCGACGTAGGGGGCGCCGAGGAAGATGAACAGGAAGCTCGGCACGAATGTCACCCATGTGACCAGCAGCGATGCGACCAGGCCTGCCATCCACGGGGTGAACGGGCTGGGTGTTGCGTACGCGCCGAGGAACGCCACGAACTGCACGACCATGATCAGCGGGCCAGGGGTGGACTCGGCGAGCGCGAGGCCGCGGACCATGTCCGCGGCGGTGAGCCAGCCATAGGCATGCACGGCTTGCTGGGCGACGAATGCGAGCACCGCGTAGGCGCCGCCGAACGTGACCAGCGCCGTGCCCGCGAAGAACACACCTTGGGTCGTGAAGACACTGCTCCCGCCGGTGAGAAGCGCAACCACGGCGATCGGTGCCGTCCAGACGACGAGCCCGATCGCGAGGACCCGCGCCGTGCGGGCCGTGGACGGGGCTTCGGCGTGCAGGGCGTCGTCGGAGATCAACGGGGCCGGACCGTACCCCCCGTCTTCGTGGCCGTTCGCTGTTGTGAAGGCAGGTGTGCGTCGCGCGGCGAGCCAGCCGACGAAAGCGGCGACCGCGATGACGGCGGGGAACGGCACACCGAACACGGCGAGAGCGACGAACGCGGCGGCCGCGACGACAACCAGCACAGGGTGGGTCAGCGCCCGCCTGGCCACCCGCACCAGGGCCTGCGCGACGATCGCGACCACAGCGGCACCGAGGCCGGCGAACAGGGCGGAGACGGCGGTGGTGTCGCCGAAGCCGACGTAGATCGCGGACAGCGCGAGCAGGGCGATCATGCCGGGCAGCACGAACAAGGCTCCTGCGGCTAGACCGCCCCGCAAGCCGTTGAGCAGCCATCCGACGTAGATGGCGAGCTGGTGCGCCTCCGGGCCGGGCAACAGCATGCAGTAGCTCAGTGCGTGGGAGAAGCGACGCTGGCTGATCCAGCGCCGGTCATCGACCAGAGCGCGCTGCATGACCGCGATCTGGCCCGCCGGCCCTCCGAACGTCTGCAGCGAGATGGCGAACCAGGCCCGCAACGCCGAACGGAACGGGACGATGTCGGTGCGCTCTTCCGGTGTCGTCGACAAAGCCGTGGCTCCTTGAACGGTGGTCAGGCTGGTGGACGTCCGAGCAGCACCGCTCGCTTGTAGTACTCATGAAGCCCGTCGAACACCGGGCCGGTGATCGCCAGGACGGTGGCGTCGTCCACGGTCATCGACAGACCACGCAACACGGCGTCGAGCCCCGCGGCTTCAGGGGCGTCGAACCGGTCGTCCTCGAGATCGGCTTCGTGGACCGCCTCGGCGATCTTCCACAGCACCGGGTCGGTCAATTCGAACCGGCGCAGCACCGTCTCGAACGTGCACTCCTGCACCCCGTTGTGCATTTGGTGGCCGAGTTCTACACCGCGCATGTCGAACGGTCGCGCGTCGGCCGGCACCTCATCCGCGCCGGCGACGAACATGAACTCCGGGTCGGGGTCGACGAAACGACGGATCAGCCACGCCGTGGCAGCCCGGTCGATGTGCACACCACGGCGCGTCGCCCACTTCACGCCCGCTCCCGAGCACCAGCAGCCACACGGTCGGCCACCGCCTGCACCGCGGCACGCGCGGCATCACGGTCCGGAGGCGGGAAGAAATCACGGCGCTCCACCCGGCGCAGCGCGCCCCGCAACCTCCGCAATCCCGCCGACGACTCCTCCCCCGCGGCCTGATCGCACAACTGCCGGTACTCCCCGGCGCGGACCGCCGCCATCTCCGCCGCTATCCGCCGCTCATGCACCTCGGACTCCGGCTGCGCGGTCCACAACATCGCCGAACCGCCACCCTGCTCGACGTCCTCAGCCACCCATTCCAGCTGCTCACGAGTGCGAGCATCAGCCGGCAACGCCACAAGGCCATCGCCCAGCTGCGCCACCCCAAGGCTCTTCAACTTGCGCCACACCGCGATCCGCGGCGACGACGGCTCCCGCGGCATCCGATAGCTCAACAACACCCACTGCACCAGGCGAATGTAACCACGGTTGCAATCCAGCGCAACATCACGCAGGACTCTAGCCACTACCCACCCGCTCGGACGCCGACGACCGAACGGCGCGGTGTAGCCACAGTCCGCATACAGAAGCCCTCCGCGGCACCCCTCGGAGATCATCGACGCACTGCACGAGCAGTTACCCGGCCGCTCGGCAGCAAGCAGGGTCGTGTGGAGTGAGGGCCGACGCCACCTCGCATCGACGTCATGGCCAGCCTCGTCAGCAGCGCCGACGAGCGCGCCAGGACGATGCGCTTCCTCGGCGGGCTGCAATGCGGTGCTCAGGTGGACAGAAAGCCACCTTCCAGCCCTCGCAGGACTTGAAAACACGCCCTCAGAGGTCAGGAATGCTGGACTTTCACGTCGCGGATGAGTCGAGTGCCGACTGCGGCAGCAGCGGTAGCAGCCGTCAATGCACTGGCGAGGTGCCTGTCGAGTGATGCAACACGTGCGCGCAGCTCGTCAGCCGTGATCGGACCGTCGGGCACGGTTGACATCGCGCGGACTGCCTCGGCGGCCACGGTGATCAAGGTGTCACGGAGATGCTGGGCGGCGTCGGCTGTTGCCGCGTCCCGCAGTGCCGTGCGACGCGTCGTCTCCAGGTCCATGCCGCACTCCCAACTCGACGTCCAAGAATTCTTGGAAGATCTCCAAGAGTAGCTACACTTGTGGCAATTGAACAGGGCTAAGCGCTGCGCTAGTCTTGCCTGCGGACCTACTGATGAGGCCGACGGCCGCGTGTGGACGGGTCCGAACGCGGGAGGAACGAGGGGGCTGTGGAGGGTTCGACGCTTGCCGACCGGCTCAACCTGCTCTTCCACGCGTTCTTGCGGCCGCGCGACGAGTTGGGTAACCGCGCGCCCTGGACCAACACCCAGGTTGCTCGTGCAGCGGAGATGCTCCATGGGCGCGCGGTGTTCACGGCGGAGACTCTGAGGCTGGCGCGGACGGGTACGCAGGTGCGTGGGCCGTCGGCTGATGTGATTGCGGCGATCGCGAGGACGTTCGAGTATCTGTCCGGGTCTGAGCCCGAGCCCGGGACGGCCAGCGCGATTGCGTCGTTTTTGTGTATCGATCCCAACGATCCGGGGACCGGTGCTGATGCCGTCGCGGATCAGGCTGCGATCGGTCAGCAGCTTCGCACCGCGATCGACATCCGCGATTCGCGGTTCGGCCGTGCCGGGCTTCTCGCGCGCATCGGCGGTCTCGACGACGACCCCGAGACTCAGGCCGAGCTCGAGCGGTTCGTCGACGACCTGGAGAAGAAGCAGTCGCGGCGCCGACGCAGCCGCAGTCACGGCCGCTGAGGCGCTGGAGCCGATCGGTTCGGCGATTTCACAGGGTATGCAGCACGTACCCCAAACCTTCGGGGGCCTGTAGGAGGCGGTGCACGAGGAACCTGCCGGTTATTTCTGCTGCTCGTTCACGTGTCCATGCTTCGGACCCGGGCGCGTACTCTTCGCCGCACCGTCCGACGATTGCGGTGATCTCTGCGTCGCTCAACCGTGCTGCGCGCGCAGTGGCTGCCAGTACGTCCAGCCGGTGTCGGGCGACTCTTCGGGCGACCGGCACCGGTCGGTCGTGGTTGAAGATGTGCCCGAACTCGTGGGCAATCAGCGCGATGCGGTGCAGGGGGCTGGTCCTGCGGTCCACCCAGATGATCGAGCTTCCCGTGGTGAGCTGGATCCAGGCAGCGGATGGCAGTGTTCGTCCGAGCGGCTGGCTGACAATGATGTCGAGAGGTTCATCGAGAAGCTCCTCCGCTGCCACGCGGACCTCTTCCACCGTTGTCGGAGGTGTCGGGAACGCCGCGCGCAGCGCCGCTCGACCGTGACGTGCGAGGACCACATCGCGCGCCTCCTGGGACCGCGCGACGGGTTCTGCAGCGGTGGGCGCTGTCATCGACTCGCCTCCCACACCGGCTCCAAACCTCCGCTGTGCCCATCCGGCATGCTTTCAGCGTGGGTCGCGATCGTGTTCAGCACGATCGCGGCGGCTTCGTCAGCGGGGTGTTCCATCCGGGCTCGGTTGACCGCTGCGAGCCAACGTGCCTCTTGTTCTTCGGTGTGGCCGCCACCAAGGCGACTGAGGTCGGCTCCCTCGGCCGGTCGACAGGCCGGGCCGACGGCGCAGGCCAGCTCTAGGACTGTTGCGGTGGTGAAGGCGCGTGCCGCCTCGCCGCCGAGCCCGAGGTCTCGGGCCAGTCTCGCGGCGACGCACACGTGGTGTTCGCTGATCCGTTGTTGGGCCATCCAGATCCGGTCGCGCGTTTCGATGAGCGCTCCGAGCAGATCGGCACGGTCGCTGCCCAGCGCGTTCGCATGCACAGCCGGCACAGACAGGAGTCGTTCGCTGAGCCAGTCGCGGAGCTCGACAACATTCCTGTAGTCCTCGGTGACGTCGCTGCGGCGGGTTCGCGCCCAGCACGTTCCGCGGATGAACGCCGCAGCGACGGCCACGGTCCCGAGCGCCAGCATGACGGCCAGCACGCCCCACGCGAGGACGAGCGGTGCCCAGGCTCGACCACTGACTCCCCTGGCAACGGCGACAAACTGCAGACCGGCCCAGGCGAGCACGACCAGGGATGCGACGACAGCGAGACGAAGCAGCCGGCGAAGCGAACCCGCGGGTACGTCGTCGTGCTGCCTGAGGACAGCCCGGAGGAACGCCACCGCAGCAACGGCCAGCGCCACTGCCATCAGAGCCCGATACGGCAACGAACCACTACTCGCGCGGAGCACCACTGCCGGCCACGAGCCTTCTCCCGCCAGCGAAGGCGGCCAGGCGAACCAGGCGCTCACCAGAGCCACGAGGAACAGACCGGTCACGCCCGACGTGAGTCGATCCGCCCGCCGATCAAACGGCCAGATCACCGCCTGCTGGGCCTGCACAATGGCGGCAACTGCGATGATCACAACGATGTGCAACAGCAACACGTTGACACACGGCAGGCCAGTCAGCGCCACGAGAAGCGCGGCAGCCGGGTCGACGTAGCTGGTGAGCGCGGCTGCGAGCACCCCCGCGGCCCACCACAGGCGACTCGTCGTGGCGCCTGAGAGTCTCCCCCAGCACCACCACACGACCCACAGCAGAAGCGCCGCGCCGCGGAACGTCCACTCCAGCGCCAGCTCGATCATGAGGATTCCGAGCTGACGTCCGACTCGCTTTCTGGTCCATCTGCGCCGGCTGCCGAGTCGCGACTCGAAGCCTGCTCGGAGCCACCGTCGGAGTAGCGCTCGAGCTGCTGCGCCATCTCGACGGGCTCCTCCGCCGCGGCAGCGGCCGGCATGGAACCGACGACATGCGACGCGAGTGCGAGCTGCTCCGCCTGCGACATACCGCTGGTGTAGTCGCCGGCATACGACCCATCCGAAGATTGATCAGCGCCCCGCGACTCACCGTCCGTGGTTGGCTGCTCAGAGCTGCTCGACGGCTGCTGGCTCCTGCTCTCGGTCGCGCTGTTGTCGGTGCTCGCCAACACCGGCGCCGACCGCTGCTGCTGCTGAGGAACCGGTGTCGAATCATGGCCACCCGCTGAGGCCACAACAGAGTGGCCGGAGGGCTCGTCGAGGTAGTCCTGCGCAGTGTCACCGACACTGTGCACCGTCGAATCAACGGCTTCACCCGAGGTCCCGATCGAGCCCACGACCGCGTCCGATCCGCCGATCGTCGCCCCGGAGTGACCATCGAGACTCGGAGAGGAACGGTATGTCGCCTCGTCATCGATGCCCGGTATAGCCGGCTGCCCTGTGGTGGCCTGCTGCGGTCCTCGACGTCCGTCCGGCCCGCCGGCGGCGAGCACCGAGGGCAGCGGATCCTGCTGGACCGGCGGAGCGGGCAGGCCGCCGAGCGCCAGTACCGCTTGGGTCAGCGGGGTCGTCAGGTCGCTGACGTCCGGGAGCGGTTCCTGCTCAGCGCTGCGCACGCCTTGGGCCAACCGAGAAACCTCAGCGGCCTGGGCCGCCTGATTCCGCTGCGCGAGCGCCAGCAGGCTGCGTAGCGGAGTCACGCTGTCGAGCTGACCAGGAGCAGCGGGCGCGGGCGTGACCGCGGCAAGCGCACTGGTCAACGCAGCGAGCTGATCATTCAGCCGGTTCAGGTCAGCACGGGCCTGCTCGAGCTGCGTCGGCCTGGCGATCAGCGCGAGCAGCTGGGTGCGCTGCTGCTGAAGAAATGCCTCTCGGGCGAGAAGCGCCTGAACGGCAGGTGGGGTCTGCGCCGGGTACAGCGGAGCCAGCGTCGCATCCCATACCTGCTTCGTGCGGTCGATGGCCGCCAACTGGCTGTCGACCGCGGCAAGCGCGATCTGCGCCCTGTCCAGCCAATTGCCGTCGGACGCCGGCTGTGATGTCGACGGCGAAGCCATCTGCATCTGGTCCGGATCTGTGCCGATCCAGAACGCGACTGAGGCGGTCAACACCGCAGCGCCGGCGCCGGTCGCGATCAAGCGCCGACGGCGACGAACTCTCGTCTCCCGCATCGACAACCGCGCTCGAAGCGACCGGGACCGGTCGCGGCCCGCCTTCTTCGTGAAACGAGCAACGGGAATCAGCCCCGTAAGGGCGCTGAGTTCGTCGAACCGTGACACATCCTCGTCAGCACCATCTTCGACATCGCCATCCTCGGCATCACCGTCATCTCTGCCCAGCGGAGCGAGCGCGCGTGCCCGGGCACGATGATCTGCGGTGCAGTAGCGACGACGCGTCTGGCCTGCTCCTGCTGGCGGCACGATGCAATCGCAGCCTGGCAGTGCGCAGTGCACTGTGGTAGGCGCGTTGACGCCCGGGGACGTGTCGTCGCTAGTCACGCCGTCACGCCAATCCGCGTCGCGAGGGTGTGGTGTCGCGGCTCGGATGCACACGAGATCCGGACAGGGAAGCAGGGGCGATCCGTCATGTGCATGGCGAGCCTCCGATATACTCAGCGAACAGTCTGAGCGATTGGACGCTAGTGCGAACGCCTCAGTGAGGATACGGTTCGACCTGAACGTGTCAATGCCGCCCTAGTGCAGAGGTGCCGACGGTCGGGCCTAGGCGACTTGGGAGGTCTACAGCCAGTGAGCGCAGGTACTCCGAACGAGGCAACGCAGCCGACGTTCGCCGAGCTGCTTAATCGACTCTTCGTGACCGTGCACCCCATCGGCGGCAAGCCACTGAGTCTGCGCGAAGCCTCCAAGAGGGCTCGTGAGCTGGGTGGCTCCCTGTCGCACTCCTACATCGGCGAGCTCCGCAGCGGAGCAAAGGATCGGCCGAGCCAGGAGAACGCCGACCTGCTGGCTCAGGTCTTCGGGGTCAGACCCGGCTACTTCAACGACCCAGGTGTGCGGGCGCGTGTCGACCGAGATCTCGACCGACTCGCCGCCCGCCATCGAGACCACAACTTGATCGAGCTAGCGCAGCGAACAGCGAGTTTGGACGACGTCGACCGTGCCGCCCTGGCCGATCTCGTGCAGAACTACCTGCGAAAACGCCGGACAGGGAGCGACGAGCGGCGCCCTAGTTGAGACGTGTCGGCCCTATTCACCCTATCTAGCGTACGCACGATGAGATCGTTCGCTCTAGCGTATGGGAGGAGTGCTCACCGAGCTTCGTATCGATCTTCGATGGCGGTTTCCCGGTCTAGGCTGAGGTTGGCCCGGGCCAAGGCCTCGTTGTTCCTTAAGGAGAGGCCCGTGAGGACGAAGAACCAGGCGCATAGTTTCTACGCCGCCTACGAGTTCGTCGCGGAGCAGGGGCCGGGATGAGTAGGCCGAGCCCGCGCCACCGCCTCGCCGTTCCACTCGAGCGACTGATGAACGGCGTGCAGCGCGACCACAACGAACCCGACACGTCCGAACCATCAGGCCCGTACACCGAAGGGGAACTGCAGAACGCCCTGGCCTCCGTGGATGACCCAGCCGAGCCAGCACGCGCGTGGCTGAGAGCAGCGCTGGCCGACACTATCGTACCGATGCATCCGTCGTACCTGCTCGCTCTATCCAACCTATTCAGCGTACCCCGTGCCTACTTCGACAACGAGATAGTCGCCGAGGCGATCAACCAGCGGATCGACTTCGCCACCTACGCCGCCACGCGAGGCATCACCTTCACTGGCCCCTGCCGGGCACAGATCACCGACAACGAACTCTACAGTCTTCAAATACGCGCCGTCGAGCTGCTCGATCAACACTTGCCGCCGCCGACCGACTCGCAGAAATAGGACCATGAGTACTTCGCGAAAGCGCGCAGACATGAAAGGCAAACCGTGGCGACACAACTTGCCCTGATCGCTGCACTCGTGCTCGGCGCGACCGGAAAGGCCGTTGAGCTGATCCACTCCTCTCGAGAGCCCCGCTTGTGCGCGCTACTGTTCGGATGCTTGACACTGTTGGGAAGCGGACAGATCGTTAGCCTGCCCTCAGTGACACACGCGATCGATGCTGTTTCGTCCACCGGCACCGGGAAGATCACTCACAACGTCGCAACGATGATCGGCCTCAGCCTCCTGCTGCACTTCTTCTTTGCCGCGCTACGCGACAGAGCATCAGCACGGCGGCGAACCACGGTCGACACCGTGATCGTGACAGCGGTTGTATCATGCTTGCTGTTTCTCATGATCGCGACACCAGCCGAGTACCGCGGCCACACCCTGTCGGTCCCCTACATCGCCTACCCCACGGTCTCCTCGTTCTACATAGTCGGCGGCGTCTACTTCATCTATGTCTATGCGACGAGCGCATGGCTCACTTGGCAATACGCTCGCACCCTGCCCATCATCGCAGCCCGGGCACTGTGGGTCATCGTCCTTGGCCTCATTGGCTTAACCCTCACATCAATCACACGAGTGGCGTGGGTCGGCATCCGCACAGTAGGCGCCCCCTCGCCTTCCTGGCTTAACAGCGTCAACTTCCCACTCTCCAACATCTCCTTCATACTGCTCACCCTCGGCCTCGTCGCAGTCGGCGTTGCAAGTGCGCTGCACCGCTGGTCCCTCAACTGGCGCCGCTATCGGCAACTGGAGCCGTTGTGGACGCTGATGAGCCAGACCTACCCCGAAATAGTGCTACATCCTCGCAGATCGAGGCGGACAGAGCCCAACGAGTGGCGTAAATCTGCCAGTTGGAGTGGGCATCGACGCATACAACGCCGACTGATCGAATGCCGCGACGGGCTGGTCAAACTCGGGCCTTGCATCGCTCAGGCCGCCGAGAAGAGCAGCCCCGCTGAACTAGCACCATCTCAGCTAGCCGACATTATCCTCACCGCAACGAGACTCCGCCGACTCCGCAGCGAATCCATGTCATCGACGACTTCGGCGACTCTCGACGCAGTGGACATCAATGACGACATCGACACTCTCATCGCGATCTCCACAGCCCTTCCGCCCAGACGCGAAGCCGAGCCACCTTAACCTCACATCCACACGTTTGGATAGCCTAGCGCCGAGGCCAACCGATGACCTTGTCCTGAGATCGGGGATCCTGCGGACTCGTCCATCCAGCCTAGCAGAATCGTAGCCATCGTCTCAGCCTCCCACTCAGCGGGATCAGCATAGAGATTAGAGACAGCGGGGACCTCAGACTCCAATGTCGACCCGAAGATCAGCTCAATGACGTCATCGGAAATTTCCTGAAAGTCCCCGACTGGTGGTTGATAGCTGTGACGCACGGCAAGCCGGGGGTGGTCGAGGATGATGTGGCTTAGTTCGTGCGCGATGATGTGAACCTGATGCGTGCGACTGGTGCGGCTCTGGTACATGATCACATCACGCAGCTCGTCCCCGCCAGAGATGCCGAAAGCGCTGTTTGGCGGGAGATCCACGGGCTCCAGCTCAATCGGCTTACCACGAGCGGCAGCGACTCGTCCTACCAACGTTTCAACTGCGAATGGCGGGCCGAGACTCAAGCTACGGACCGTGGAACGACACAATCGCCGCAGCTCCGCACGACCCATAACCTGGCGGTTCATCGATAGCCTCCCTGCTCCGGAACCCTCCATCATCCGCCGCCATCACAATCGAAGCAAGGATGAGCGGCCAAGGATCAGCCAATCGGTATCGAGCCGACGACTCTACGACCCGGCGGCTCACCGACCCTGTCCGGCCTGACATGCAGTAAATCTTCGAGGGGCGCTGCGCAACGGGAGGCCAAATGGTCGACAGACGACTCCCCAACCGAGAGACTGTGACAGGGTGGCAATCGTGACCACGGTTGACTGCTACATCGATCCGGTGTGCCCGTTCGCGTGGATCGCATTCTGCTGGCTCCGACAGGTGGAGCCCGAACGCGATCTCGATCTCCGGGTGCGGATCATGAGCCTCGCCGTGCTTAACGAGGGCCGCGAGGGACACCCACGCGAAGAGACCCGCGGACTGGACAGCGCGTGGCGTCCCGTCCGAGTTGCCGCCGCAGTGCAGGCGCGATTCGGGCAATCCGGGCTCCGCTCTTACTTCGAGACGTTCGGCCAGCTCTTCCACGTCGATCGCGTTCGTCCCCGAGACGAGGTAATACGTCAGACGCTCCACCAGCTTCAGGCGGATGATCTATATACTGCTGCCGACTCCACCAACTATGACGAGTCTGTACGGCAAAGCCACAACGCAGGGATGGAACCAGTTGGACTGGACGTCGGTACACCGACCATCCACGTCGACGGCGTGAGCCTTTTTGGCCCCGTCCTAACTTCCATTCCAAAGGGCCGAGATGCACTGGACCTATTCGATGGAACGCTACTCATCGCCCGGAATCAGTCCTTCTGCGAGCTCAAGCGAGCCCGCGTCGACGAGCTACGCTTCGACTAGCCGCGCCCGAGCACAACTACGCCCGACCGAGTGACAGCGGCACGCAGAGCGAGAGCTCAGCCTCCCACTTTCACCCATTCCAGCGTACAGACAAAGAGACCGTTCGCCAGTAGTGTACGACGAAGATCAACCAGGAACCGCGCTCCGCGACGGCAGCCAACGGCTGAGACCTACGACCGCTCTTCGCCGGTCTCATCTACCCGTTGATCGCCGGGCGGGTGTGCGCGTTCCGCCGGTGGCGCCGACAGATCATGCTCAAAAGGGACCCGTTCGACCCCGGACCTCGTTCACCCGCGCCTTCTCAGAGCTCGAACTGCCTAGGCCCGCGTATCGAGGGCGCGGGACCGGTGACCCCTGGGCCGACAGAGTTTCTCCACCACCGCTGCATCGCCGAGAGTTTCGACGGCCTCCGCCTACTCGACGCCGTCACCCACGACGGCGATGCACTCGGTCGCCCAGCCGCAACACACGGTGAGTTGCGTCGGCTGCTCGCTGCGCGAGACCGATACGAGCAGCGCCACCCCGGGCGATTCAGCGGCCACGAGAACGTAAACGCCGCACGCAGCTGCGACCACGACGTGGCGCTGCTCCAGGAGCTCAACACCGAGTTGCAGAAGCTGAGTTCCCTCCGCGGAACAAGCGTCTGACGGCCACCGCGCACTCTGCCCGACACTCGAGGAGAACACCCACGATGCCCACTGCACTGATCATCGGGGGCGGGATCGCAGGCACCACAGCGGCGCTCGCCCTCCAGAAGGCCGGCATCACTGCCGAGGTGTTCGAGGCCGATCCCGGTCACAACCGGGACACAGGCGCGTTCCTGATGCTGGCCAACAACGGGATGCGCGCGTTGGAACCGATCGGTGCCGCTGATGCCGTCGCCGCCGCCGGCGCACCCGTGCTCACCATGCGCATCACCGACGACGCCGGGAATCTCGTCGCCACCGTTCCCTTCGCCGACCACGACAACCCGACCACCTGCTACCGCTGCCTCACACGCTCCGAACTCTGCACCACGCTTCACAACGAAGCCCAGCGCCGCGGCATCGCCCTCACCGCCGGCAAGAGGCTCGTACACACCAGCGATACCGACTCCGGCGTCACAGCGACGTTCACCGATGGAACAACCGTCCATGGCGACCTGCTGATCGGTGCGGACGGCTTGCGGTCTACTGTGCGCACCCAAATCGACCCCGACACCGCACCACCTCGCTACGTCGGACAACGCCTCTTCTACGGCTACTCCTCCCCCCGCACTGAACCAGTTGAGGACCCGAGCGTCTTCCACGTCATACGAGGCGTCGCCCACGGCGCCGCAGCGTTCGGACGCATCCCCACCGCGGAGCGCGGCACCTGGTGGTTCGTCCGCGTCAACGCCAACGAACTCACCCGCGACGAACTCGCCCACACCAGCACCGATCAATGGAAGACCTACCTCGCGCAGCTACTCGAACACGACCCCACCCCGACGCGGATCGTGCACGACACCAACCACCTGTACGTCGCCAACGCCTACGACCTACCCGAGGTCAACACCTGGCACCGCCAGAACACGATCATCATCGGTGACGCCGCCCACGCCGCATCCCCCGCGAACGGCCAAGGCGCCTCGATGGCCATCGAAGACGCCGTCATCCTCGGCAAAGCCCTCCGCGACAACTCCTCCATCAGCCCGGCCTTCGACATCTACGAACAGCTACGCCGCCCACGAGTGGACGCCAACATCGCCGCCAGCGCCGGACTGAGCACACGCGGCTCCTCCCCCGCCGGCCAATCAGGCAAGTACCAACCCCCCGTCCGCCCAGACATCGACGACCACATCGACTGGAGCACCCCCACGACCACTCCGGCACCAGCGATGTAGTCACCGGTGCCGCACTGGAGCTTCGGGGTAGCCGCCGCAGCCGCACTCGGGCTGCTGGCAGGGCTGACCGCAGCGCGACGGTGCGCAGCAGCGCACGACGTCCAGCGGCCAGTCGGTGCCATCAGCCTCGGCCTGGCTGGCGCCGCGGCAGCCGGATTCGTTGCGTTCGTGAGCTGGGACAACCCCGCGGCCGCAATCGTCGTTGTGCATCTGACCCTGGCGGGCTTTCCGCTCGCCGCGATCGATGCCACCACCGGAACGCTGCCACGCCGGCAGGTCTACGCCACATACCCGACCACCGTCATGACCATGCTGCTCGCGGCAGCAGTACAAGGCCCACATCTACTCATTGGAGTTGCGGCCGGCGCGTCTATTCTGTGGGTCTTCTATCTGATCCTCGCGTGGCTGGGTGGCGTCGGTGCCGGCGACGTCCGGCTCGCACCCGTCCTTGGCGCACACCTCGGCTATTCCGGGCTCGTCACCGTGCTGGTCGGCACGGCTGCGGCGTTCGTCATCGGCGCACTGGTAGTCATCGCCCTGGCACCACGCCGCCCGACAACGGCGTTCGGGCAGAACTCGGCCTCACGTCGGATTCCGTTCGGCCCGGCACTGATCGGCGGCGCCGTTGTCGCCCTTCTCGTGTGAGCCGCCGTCGATCGCCGGTCTCAGGCGCTCGCCATGCGCTTCCAGTCCGTGCCGGTCGACAAGGACCGGCGCTCATCGTGTGTCAATGCTTCGAGCGCGAGGGATCGCAACGTGCACGGCCACACGTAGCGGCCCGACTGCGCGCCGGACGAGCACAGCGCGCATCGCCCGGTCCCGTCATCAACGTGCGCAGCCAGCAGCCGATCGGCCAATCCCGGTTCAGCAGAGATCAGCAGCGCGAGCGCGTTCACTGTTGATCGCCGCCCACCGGCGGTGACACCAGCGCCAACACGGCATCGAATTCGCGGGTGGTGAAGCATCCCATCCGGTGCTGCGCATCGGCCCAGCTCGACAGGCCGACCCGGATCTCGTCCGGCTCCAACCCCGACGCCGCGCACACCTGCGCAATGGTGGCGCCATGCGCCAACGCCTCGTGCACCATCTCCCACCGGCCTGACGCCACCCGCTCACCCAACCCGCACGCACACACCACCGCGGACAGGGCGTGACCTGCGACGACGGCCGGTGGCGGCGCGAGGGGCGGCAGGTTCGTTGCCGCGGCGGCGATGACAGTTCGCAGGTGCAGCAGATAGCTATCGAGCAGCTGCGGAAGCGACACGGTCGCGGCAAGTTCGTCGAGCCGTTGGATATGCAGGACACTCTTCATGGGTCAGCCTCCCGGGGCTGATCAAGGGCCCGGCCGGTGTTCCTAGCACCGCGTCCGGGCCCGCCTCATCTAACAAGAGTCAAGCAGCTCCAATCATAGCCAACCGCGACAAGAGGAGACACATCAGGTCCAGGAGCGCCTAACCTCGTCACCGTGACAGAAGAGAAGTACATCTCCAGCACCCAACTCGCCCGCGCCCTCGGCCTGTCACCACGCTCCATCCAGCGCTACGTCCAACAAAAATCGATCACCCCCGAGTTCGTCACCCCCGGCGGCCACTACCGCTGGAACGCCGAACGCGTGAAGGAACAGCTCAAAGCTCTTCGCGAGCGCAGAGAAGACTGAGCCCCCAAGGTCCAAGATCGACTGCGGCGCGCTCTCGAGGAACGTAGCGGCGCTGCCGAACGTAAGACCCGTTATCGGATCGCTCGGCTGTTCAGCGAACGGGAGGTGGACACTCTGTTCCTGTCACTACGGCGCCTGTCGGATCAGGATCAGCCTCCTACCGGTCCACCTCGACGCCGTAGTCGCGGGCAAGTCCGGCCAGTCCATCGTCGTACCCCTGGCCGATCGCACGCACCTTCCACAGGCGGTCGCGACGGTAGAGCTCGAACAGGACCACTGCCCGCTCCGTGGTCAAAGGTGGGACGTCGAACACCAGCGTTGCGTCGCCTTCAAGCCGCACGTGCAAGCCTGCGACATCAACGAACGTCCCCTCGGCCGCGCTGGCGCAGACCGCGACCCGAGACACCCGCTCTGGCACGACCGGCAAGTCGATCTGGACCTCCTCGAACAGGTCAGCGCTTCCCAGGGTCTGCTCGCCTCCGTGCCGGACGGATCCGTCCGGGCTGATCAGTTGGTTGTAGAACACGAAATCGCTGTCCGCCGCGACATGGCCGTGGCTGCCCAGCAGCAACGCGCACGCGTCCACGTCGACCGTGTTCGCCGAGTCGTGCCAACCGACCCGTGCACGCCAGACCACCTCGTGCACGACCATGTTCTCGCCCGGCCGCAGATGTCGCACGGACCGGGTGACATCCGGCCCCTCGACAGGCTCGGGCACCGAACCCGCCTCGGGCAACTCGTCAATGGCACCGGCTGGTCCAGCGCACCGGGCCAGCCGCTTGGTCATCCGCGCCCGAAGACTGTCCGAGGCGATCGGGCGCAGCAGCGCGTCGCGAAGGATCCCGCCAGCCTCAGCTTTCTCGCCCTGTTTGACCAGATCAATCGTCAACCGGTCGACACACGCTGGACTCGCGTGCCCGGTCGCAACAGCCTGGCGCATCAGCGTCCAGGCATCGTCATGCGAACCGTCTCGATATACGCGAAGCGCATTCTCACTCAACAACGCTCCAAGCGATGGGCGATCACCGAGGCGCTTCAGCAGCCCGGGCAGCTGGGCGGAGAACATCTTCTGGTCCTCGACCGACATCGTGCCCCACCGATCTGCACCCCGCCCGACACCAATCACCAGCCACAGCTTCTCCACCCGCACCGACGCCGGCATCCGTTCCACGATCCCCAGCAACGCCACCGCGCTGACTGCGTAGGTGATGTAGTCCAGATACGCATCCCAAACATCACCATCGTCAGGCGACGCGACCAGCGCTGCATCGAACGCCTCCAGAGCGTCGTCTCGCCGGCCCTTCTGGTAACGCCGCACGGTGGCCAGGCCCAACCACGCCACCCCTAACGCCGCATCGTTCTCAGCCTCCAGCGCACGTACGGCACGCAGGTACATCTCTTCGAGACGAGCTCGGGTCTCCAGGCTGCGGTCGAACTCCCGCTCCGCGTCGTCGTGTGCCGCCCGCGCGGCGGAGAGCAGCTCCGCGCCCGTCCCATCCACAGCGGCCAGTGCCCATCCAGGTACGCCGCTCGACGACGCCGGCACGGGCCGATCGAGAAGTCCCACACCCGCATCCTTCCCAATTCAGGCACCAACATGAGCGGTGGCGCCGCAGATGTTGTGCTGCCGGTCCGATCGACCGCGGAGTCAGGAGACGTCCACGCCGAAGTCTCGGGCCAGTCCGGCCAGCCCGTCGCTGTAGCCCTGCCCTACCGCTCGAAGACGCCATTGCTCGTTGCGCCGGTAGACCTCGGCGCAGATCAGCGCCGTTTCGACCGTCGCAGCCGGCGTGAACGTGTAGCTCACGGAG
Organism: Pseudonocardia sp. TRM90224; assembly: GCF_021245725.1. Lineage (GTDB taxonomy): Bacteria > Actinomycetota > Actinomycetes > Mycobacteriales > Pseudonocardiaceae > Pseudonocardia. The sequence continues at coordinate 24,439 of NZ_JAJGSX010000004.1, forward strand.
CCGCTGCCGGTCACGTTGACCCGGAGGCGGGTCACGTTCGCGAACCGGGCACCGTCCACGCTGATCGCGATCACAACCCGATCGATCGACCCGTCGAGCCGACCGAGCTGCATCGTCACACCATCCGAGGTGTTGCCACCACTTGTCGTCTTGCCCGCGTGGGCAACCGCCCCGTCCGGGGACGTCGGCTGGTTGTAGAAGATGAAATCGCGATCCGATCGCACCTTCCCGTCCGCCCCGAGGACCAACGCTGACACATCCAGATCGTGCGATCCCGTCGCCCAGTCGACGGCGACGTTCAGTTCGCCGCCGTCGAGGGAGACGTTCTGGCCGGGTCGGAGCTGTTCCGGTTGCCCGTCGGCGGAAGGGGTCTCGTCCAGTAGCGGCGGCGCGTCGGCTGCAGCGTCCCGCCACCCCTGCGGGGCCTCGATCCGCGCCTCGATACCTGCGTGCTCCTGCAGGAGGTAGAGCAGGTTCGCTCCGGTCAGCAGCTCGATCGGTTTGCCTGCGGCGAAGTCGTAGGACGCTTGCCCGTATCCGCTCGTGGTGACCAGGATCCCCTTCGACGCTCCCTCGTTCTGCAGAGTGCCGAACAGGTCCCTGACCGCGGAAACGCCAACAGTGTTCTTGTAGCGCTTCGCCTGGATCACGACCTTCCCGCCCATGATCGGGCGGGGGTCGTAGGCCACGCAGTCCACGCCGCCATCACGGGAGGCCCGGGTCTGTCGGGATTCCAAACCCATCCGGGCGAACAGGTTCTGGATGAGCCCCTCGAACTCGGTCGGTGTCATGTCCATGAGGTTCGGTCGCTGGTCGAGCCCGCCCAGGACATCGGTCTCCTCCACGAAGCGTGGATCAACCATGTCGAACTCGAGCACCGGCCTGACCGGCGCGAGCTCAGATGGACTCTGCGAGACCCCCGCGCCCAGATGCCGCAAGCACGCGGCCGGATCCACCCGCCGCAAGTCCAGCTCGCCGAACGTAGCCCGCGTCGTTCGCAAGGTCACCAGACATGGACGAATCTCCCGGCCGGTCGCTGGATCGTTGGTACTGACCATTCCGTTCAGCACCACCGACTCGATGTGGCCGAGCCGATCGGCCTCGAAGATCTCATCCACCACCCGCAACGCGCACTGCGCCACCACCGACGCGTACTGCGCCTTGATCTGCGTCTGCGGCCGCGACGTCTCGCTGACCGAATCCGACGCCTTCACATAGCGATACGCCTTAACCGTCGGTACGACACCGAGACCGGGCAGCTCGTACTCGATCACCACCTGGCGCGACTCGGGCACGTACGCCAGCCGCCACTGCTGCGGGAACTGCTCGGGATAGAGGCTCGCGTTGAGGACCAGGTCGATGTACGCGACGACCGCCGCCGGCACACCCGCCTGCAGATCGCACCGAAGCCGCTCGACGCTCTCATCACGCTGCCGAACCTCGGCTTCGGCCGCGGCGAGCCGCGCGACTCGGCCGCGCTCACGCTCCGCGTGATCGGCAAGCGCCTGTCGGTAGCGCTCTTGCCCTGCGCGTACCTGCTCCTCATGACGGGCGGCACTGCCCAGGATTCGCGACATCCCCCGACGGGCTTCGGGGAGGAACATGCTCTCCTGCGGGAAAGGCTCCGGGACCGCGAGCCGCCCGAGATCGACAGGTACCTTGAGGCTGTCGAGATCGAAGAAGTTGTCGACGTCGATCGTCGCCGCGAGCACACCATCGAGCTCGGACAACGTCACCGCAAGCTGGTCATTCATCGCGGCCACCTCGGCGGTTCGCGACTCTGAGTACAGGCGACGACGCTCACGCTCATCGGCGGCCACCGCCCGCTCGTACGAGGCACGAGTCCGTGCAGCATCTCGCTGAGCGGCAGACTGCCTACGTCGTCGGGCGGCCTCCGCACGGGCCGCCTCGCGCTGGATCTGTGCAATCGACGCCATCAAGCCTCGAGCCACCGAGCCTCCTCGTCGCCCACGCCGGAGAACCGGCACCGCGAGGTATGTAGCGACACGGAGCCATCCCGTTACAGATTGCACGACATCGCAGGTGAGGACGTCGCCGCCGAACGACCGAACGCGAACCCAACCGCCCCGACGCACGCCCTTCGATCGGCGCGCCGATGAACGCCTCTGCCGCCTTCATCTCGTGACAGCTCGACTGCGCGTAGTAACGAATGACGCCCACGACCAGATGTCTCAGCCATGGGTCCTGCTTACTGCGGTCCGATCTTCGCGGCTGCTCTGGCGATCTCAGGTTGCTCAGCCACGGCGGCCGCACCACCGCCGCAGACCGGTCCGCCGGCTGCGCCGACGACCACAGCCACACCGAACACAGCTGCCGTCGATCGAGCTGTCTGCATCGACCTCGACGCTCGAGGCGGACGCCTGTACCAGACCTTCGTCGTACCCATGATGGCCGGACCCAACGAACAGACCTCGATGAACGTCAGCATCGCGGAGATGTCCCAGGGAGTCAGCGCGATCAGATCGATCACTCTCGACGACCTCGCCGAAGCCAGCCCAGCGATCAAAGATGAAGGCGAGCGGCTCGTCGCCTCAGCCGAGGCGTTCCAGCCAGTCAACAACTTCGAAGGCACAGCACTGCTCACCGCCTTCGTCGGCCTCGCCGTCGAATGCCAGAAAGCCGGACACAGACCGTCATGGTTCGACGCCGAACGGCTAAGAAGATGAAGTCAAGAACCTGAGCGAGGTACGACGGCGCGGGCCGGTTCAGCGCGGGGTGAAGAACACCTCGCAGACCGCTCGAAAGCGGTACACACTAACGCCTGCTCGTCCACGACCGCCCGACGCGTCCTCACTTACAAGATCGAGACGAACAAGATCATGATCGTCCCGTCAGACGTCAAGTATCGCCTGAGAACAACGGCCAAGCATCAACTGAGTCCATACACTTCATGACATGAGACCAATTTATCCCGTTCTCCGCGCTACGGAAGCGTGTGTAGGCAAGGGTGCAGTCAGCGCCGGCAGTCTGGGGCGAGACTCTCCGTGCCGCGCTAGGCCGTTTGGGCGCCCTGTCGGCAAGGTTCCCCAGGTCAGAGGTGACATCGGCGTAGGGTCCACCAGATGGAGAGCGTCGTCGGGAACGCGTCCGAGGAGGACGGTTCACAGGGTGACCACCCCGTTGTGATCGTCGCGCCGCCAGTGAGCCCGGCCGAGGCTGCCCGATTGGCAGCTCAGCACGACAACCAGGCCAGTCGCCTCTTGGTGAGTGAGTCAAGAGGCCAGCATGCAGCCGGTAAATGCGCATGGGACCTCGTGGCAATGGTCGGCTTCTCCGCCGACCGCCGCAGTGCAGTCGCGTGGATCATCGCAGAAGCGATCATGAAGTTCCGATGCGGAAAATCACGAGCGTTTCCTTGTTGGCGAGCGGCAGCTCTGTCTGAGAACGCGGTATCCAATGACGATCGAGAGCTTGTCTTGTCGTTTGTCACCTCCGTTTTTGGCCGACCCGACGCGGTTGAGCCCGGCGACACCAAGGCAAAAGAAGGCAAGAGCAACCACCTAGAAGGGTTCGTCGCCGAGTGGTTGTGGCATCTCATCATGAAAGAACAGCGGGCCGCACATCGTGAGCGCAGGTACCTCAGCGAACCGAGCTACTCTGTAACAGAACAAGGCGAAGACGGCTTCGCGGTTTATGCACCGCCAGGCGCGAACGTCTCGCTCTTCTTCAGGCTGTGGGAGATAAAGAAGCACAATACGGAGAATTCAGTAGTCACTGCGACCGTGCAGCGCGCTTCGGACCAGCTCAAAACCAGGGGCCTGCAGTATCTGGCCAAGCTCACCAGCGCTCATCGCCAGACAGACGGTGATCTCGGGGGCCTCTTCGCTGAGCTGGGTGACCTGTGGATCAATGCAGACCCACGAGCAGGAGCAGGGGTCGGGGTAGCCACGAACACGGTAGCCCCTCCCGCGACATGCTTCTCCCCGCTAGAGACCACCCTCGATCAGTTCGCCAATGCAGGGCAGCTTGAAGGACTGCTCTGCGTGATCGAAAACTTCACGGAGTTTGCCGACGAAGTCAGGAGGATGGTATGGAGCGCGCTCTGAACCTGCCGGACCTCGTTGAGGCGCTTGGTGTCCACCAAACGGACGTCCTACCGTCACCGCAAGAATTGGCAAGTCTGATCGCCGACGTCGAAATACGGGCCTTCCGCGGAGACTTCGCCGTTGACGAGAATCTCGAACGTGCCGCGTGGTACCTCCACGCTGTTGCCTCGGCATCGGAAGCCGCCGAGTTGTACACACCTGCACGACAGCGTCGGGCTTTCGCCGTAAGTGCCCACGTCTTCGACTTGACCTTGGCAGACCCCCGTCATGATGCACGTCAACGCCTGAATCTCGCCTTCGGTGCGCAAGTTGGCTACCGGCGGGCGGACCTCGACCCGAACGCGACAGCCGTGTATCGCCGTGTCTCGAATCTACTGATCCACAACACTCCACTAGTCGATCACGCTGACACACTTGCAGTCGAGGCCGGTGTCGCCTTTCTCGGTCTCGATACAAGTTTCCTGTTCCCGCTACTTCGCAGTTGGCGACGCCAACTCAACGAACTCGCCGCAACAGTCGAACTCGACGACCTCCAGACGACGATGTTTGGGCCAGGACAACAGATAGTGCGCGCCGTATGGTCGCTGCTTCGCTTCTTGGCATTCGGCACCAGCCGCCAGTTATCAGTAGCGCGAGCGGCATTGGTTTCCGTCCTGGACGGTACTGCGGGAACCGGAGACCTCGATGCTCGCTGGGTCGCCGCACACCTGTCGTCGATCACGGATGGCCTTGAAACTGGCAGTCTGTACTCGATTCTTCCTCCTGGAACTCCGAACGCAGTGGCGCAGGCGTTTTGCCTTGCTGACCCGCCCGTCTTGACTCTATGGCCACCTCAAAGAGAACTGCTTGAGCGGCCAGGAATGAACCCTTTGGATTCAGCCACTCGCCGGTTGCTCTTGTCAGTACCTACTAGCGCAGGGAAGACGTTGCTCGCGCAGCTGATCATCTGCACTCACATCGCAACGCAGTCGGGTGGAGTCTGTTACGTCACACCGTTGCGCAGCCTTGGACGAGAGATGCGAAGGGCGCTGTCCGGGCGGCTCCGGGTACTTAACCGCGAGTTGAGTGATGACAGCGACCTGTTCGACATCTTGTCCTTCTCACACGACCCCACCGACGTCGAGGTCACGACACCCGAACGACTGATGCACTTGCTGCGCCATGACGCGGACGCCGTCATGCAACGCTTTTCATTGTTCGTCATCGACGAAGCGCACCTACTGGCGCAACCGGGGCGGGGGTTCACTGTCGAAGGACTGCTCGCTTACCTCATGGCGACAGACGAAAGTCCGCGGATCGTGCTTCTCTCCGGCGGACTTGGGAATGCTGCCTCGCTTGCGTCCTGGCTTGACGCGGAGCACCCAGAAGTACTGTTCACGTCTGATTGGCGGGGACCTCGCCGTCTCCATGCACTGCTCAACACTCAGCCGGTCTGGGAAGCCGCAGTACGGAGTCCTCGCAAGTCCGCCCGGTGGCCCATACGGGTTACTGTGCCGCAGGTAGCGCAGTTGCGACTACGTCCCGCCGAGGCGGGGCCAGTAACAAGATTGACGACGCGCCCTGAAGAGCCGCTGGGAAACTTGGTCCTCAAGGAAGACCCCAGCGGCAAACTAACCAAGGACAGCGGAGGCACACCGGGGTACAAAATCTTCGCCGCAACGGCATCAATACTGACGCACGCAGGCAGCCTGCTGATGATCGTCTCGTCGCGGACTATGGCTCGTGATGCCGCCAAGGCTTTGGCAGGTTACCTACCTCCGCGTGAACCCACGAGTGAGCTAGTCGAGTTTCTTCGCGAGCGGCTGGGCGACCAGCATCCGCTTATTTCCTGTGCGGAGCACGGCGTCGCCTACCACCACGCCGGCCTGCCAGTGGACGTCCTTGACGCGATCGAGGAGGCGGTCCGGACCGAGATCGTGTTGGCGATCGTTTCTACGAGCACGTTGACCGACGGAGTAAACCTGCCGGTTCGGACCGTCGTGATCGCCGAAACTCGATTCGAAGGTCAGCACCCTGGGGCTCAACTCGGAGCCGCACGGCTCATGAACGCCATCGGACGAGCAGGACGAGCCGGCCGCGAGTCCGAAGGCTGGATCGTACTCGCGCTGCAGAAGCAGTCTGAGCTCAAGGATTTCGACGAGCTCCGCCCGAATGACGAGGCCCTCGAAGCCCGCTCGACCCTTTTGGCAGAGGAGTCGCTTGCAGCCCTTGCTGATGCCGAAGAGCTCATCGCCACTACAGCTGACGCGATCTTCCGCCTCACTCCGGACACGGTTGCGTCTGACTTCGTGTCGTACACATGGTTTGTTCTGACGACGCTGCAGCCACTGTGGACACCCTTCGACGATCCCATTCAGATGGATGTCGTCCTCGGTAAACTTCTGGCCTTCCAACAGATGGACCCGGTGCTGCGCCAACGTTGGATGCGACTTGCCGAGCAGGTTCGAGCCACGTATGAACGTGCGAGCCCGGCACAGCGGAGGCGTTGGACAGCTGCGGGGACCTCGCTCGGTACGGCGGCGCGGCTCGATGCGATAACCGGTCAGGTAGTTGACGCTGTAGCGACGCGCGAACGCGAGCTGCGCCAACTTGGGTTTGCTATCCCCGATGACGCGTGGTATTGGCCACTTAATGACACTATTCTTCTACTGTCACAACAAGAAGTGCTCACACGGCTACTGGCGCAACCGGAAGCAGACAACTGCTGGAAGTTCTGGTCAACGAGAGCCAAGGGAGATAAGAACCTTATCGATGTATCCATTGCGGACCGACTGACGGGATGGGTGAATGGTCTTGACGTTCCAGCCCTTGCCGAACGCCTTCTTCCCGGCCTGGCCGTCGAATGGCAACTGGAACAGACTGTCGACGCCATCAGCTCGACATTCGAACACTACTTGGCTTGGACTGTCGGAGTTCTCGTCGAGCAAGCCAACGCTCGTCTTGAAGAGGCCGGCCTGGTGAGCCGCCTTCGGCCAGACACTGCATGGTGTATCCGACACGGCGTCAACACGCCGCACGCCCTGGCACTGCTCAATGAAGGAGTGCGTTCTCGTCGACTGGCGCATGTCATTGGAAGCGAGGCGCAGCGCCAAGGTGTCGAAATCGAGGATGTTCGGTCCTGGCTTACAGGCATGCATATCCGAGGATGGCGAAGGAAATTTGACGCGGTGGCGCGCGAGGTACTCGATCTCTTGCAGTTCATCCGTGCTCGCCGAAATAATGTGCTGCGATCCCTACTTGAGACGGGACGCGCCCAAGTGACGCTTCGCGGCGATCTTGAAATCGCCTATCAGACGCCAGAGATTGTCTACATTTCGACAACGACCGACGCGCCCTCCGAACTGCAGATCGTAAGCGACTCTGGTCCAGCGGTCGCAGTTGTCGATGTCGATCTACATGCAGATGTCGATGCTGTCCTGGCGAGCGGGCTTGACATCGTCATAACCCTGCAAGGCCGTGACCTGAGCTTCATGGCTCCTGAAATCGTCGCGTCCGACTAGTGGATGAGGAGGTTGATCGTTGATCGTGAAGAACGCGGCGAAGAGCAACTGGTTCCTGCGGGCCTGCAGCAGGCCGCGGCGACTGCAGGTCCGCGGTCGGTACCGTCCACAGCGTTGGGCATGGCGAATTCCTCCCGTGTGCCTGTCCGGTCAGGTAGAGTCGGCATCTTCCACCAAGGGCTGCTCACGCTCGACGCTTGTCACGGTGCACGATGAGGTCATGGTGAAGACGGCATACTTGTCGAGTCAGGCGAAACCGATCGCATTGACGCGACCGTCTCGGCCCGATGCCATATCCGCTCGCTGGTGCGGGACTGGGGCCTGAGATGGCAGCCGACCCGACTGAGGGAGATGTCGACGCCCGCGACTTGGTCAGAGAGCTCGTGTCGAGTCTGCACTACCTGCGGCACGTCGACCTGGACACAGTCGGTCCGGCGTTGAGCCTGGCTATACCCCCGCAGCATCCGGACCCTTCGCAGGCCGACGACGTGAAGTCGTTGTCCAAACAGGAGCGGCTCGACCTGGCGTTCGACGCCATCACACCGAATGACTACGAGGCTGTGTGTGCTCGTTTCTTCCAGCACGGCGGTCTGGCCATCGAGCTGAGTAACCGAGTCGAGGATCTACTCTGGTCACGTGAGAACTGGCCGCAGATCACCACCCGGATACGCCGCGAAGTCGCTGAAGCGCTGGACGCGTTCGATGCGATCTGGTTGGAGGCCGACGCGCTTCTCAACCTGGTCAAGCGGCACTGGCTTCTGCTCTCGCCCGAGTGGTCGTTCGAGCCCAAGGACCCGTACGAGCCGGTCGTGCGACACATGTTCCTTTTCCCCGGCGACTGGACGACGGTGGAGTTCTTCAAGGAGATCGGAGCTCTCGACGGTGGAGATCGCCGGTTCGCGCTGTTCCTGGAGGGGTTGCTGTCCGGTTCCGTGAACCCGAGGGAGGCGCGACAGCGGGAGATGGCTGCGGCGATCTCGCCGATCCTTGCCCGTGCGGGCCTGAAGATCACGGAGTCCGGCTCGACTGATGGCTACCCAGCCTTCGCGATCGTCGCCGCGGGAACCCGACCTCGCCCGGCCCAACTCATCCTCTTTGCCAGCCGGCACGGCAAACCTGCACTACGGCTGCGTGACGTGCTCGATCAGAGCATCGAAGTATTGACTGGGGATGAGACCGTGCTCGCCTACGACGTCCCCGTCAGCGACCGCGGCCTGACCTGGCGGGACGTCGAGTCGTGGTGGTCGCACCGCAAGGGCATTTCCGCTGACCAGGCCAAGCTCGAGCTTTGGCGGCGCATGGTGACAGTTTGCGCTGATGTGTCACCGGCTCAGCATGCTCTTCTTATCACGTACTACGACTATGCGAAGGATCATGACCCGATTTTCGCGCTATTGCCGGAGGTTTGGCTGCATTGGGACCCAGTCTCGCGGAGACAGCGAGGAGAGGACGCCTTCCTTGACCAACGCATGGACTTCCTGATGTTGTTGCCTGGGCTCAGACGAGTCGTGCTTGAGGTCGATGGGGAACAGCATTACGCGACCTCCTCTCGCCAACCCAGCCCTCGTATCTACAGCGAGACCACCCGTGGCGATCGTGACCTTCGCCTGACCGGATACGAGGTGTACCGCTTCAGCGGCTACGAACTCAGTGAAGATCGCGCCGCCAGCACCGTCTCGGAGTTTTTCAACCGACTCCTTCATAGGGCATGAATTGAGCATCAACGACCAGTTCGAGTTCGCCTTCTCTTCAGGAACTCTGAACCGGCTCAAGGCAGGCACCAACCGTGCCCTGATCCTCTCCGAGCTCGACAGACCGACCGAAGCGATTGCACTTCTCGACCAACTGGTGCGCAAATACGTCGATGACTCAAGCCCGGCTGTGCGCACCCACCTCGCGAGAGCATTGGCCAACCAGGCCGCCGATCTTGTAAGGCTGGAGCGACACGAGGAGGCGCTGACCGTCCTCGCCCAGATGGTTACCACTTACAAAGGTGAGACGGGCCCCGGCCTGCGGACACGGGTTGCAATGGCTATGGCCAACCACGCTCTCGTGCTCATCGATCTGCGGCGAGCCGACGAGGCGTTGGAAGTTCTCGCACGGGTAGATGCCGACTACAGCGCTGACGCGGACACGAACATGCGGGCCATAGTCGCAATCGCACTGTTCAACCGAGGCATGGCACTCGACGGACTGGGGCACGACACCGAGGCCCTCGCGGCCTTCCAACGAGTCGATGCCAAATACAGCAACCACACCGACCCAGCCGTGCAGACGTTGGTCGCACAGGCGCTGGTCAAAGGCATGGAGCTCGTCAAACTGGGGAGCCCCGACGAAGTAGCAACCCACTACACGCGGGTCGTCGTCGTGTACAGCGACGACCCGACATCCGAGGTGCAGGCTGCTGTCGAACGCGCACGGAGACTGCAGGGCACGTGATCATCTCGCCACTGTCACCGACGCCCGCGGCAGCAGACCAACCAGCGGATCATGTTTCGTGGCCCCTTGACTACCGCAGCAACAGGGTCAACCAGATCCACAACACCGAGAGCTCAGCCAACGCGAACCGCGCCGTACTGACGCGAACCTTCCCGACTTCACCCGAACGGACCAGAAATCCTGGAGCAGATCCTGGCCCCACATCGTCGTATTTTCGGGTCGTGCTCCAGTTTTGCTCCAGATGTCGATCTTCGACCAGATTTCAAGATCGACTGAAGATCGACATCGAGTTGAACGAAGATCGCTAACGGCGACGCTTTCGCTGGTAGATGTGCTGATGGGCGGCTCCCCCGTCGAGCGGGAACCGCCCATCATGCCGTCGGGACAACAGGACTTGAACCTGCGCCCCCTTGACCCCCAGCCAGGCAGTCAACGGCGCTCGCACTTCAGGCGTCCCCGGTCGATATTGCCCCTCAGCGTTGCGCGGCGACTCCCACTATGGCGCGCGGACACTCACGGTGGTTCTGAATCGAGCCCGCTTACCGCCCCATCTGAAGGCGCCATCGCGGGTTCCGGCGCCTGACACAGATCGGTTGATCTCTTCTGCCTGTCGAGCGTGGATATATCCGTGCCTCCGACCGCGGCACGGCCAGACCTACCAACACACAAAGGAACACTCTGATGGCCTGGATAGAAGGACACCGAGGCGGGTACCGCGTCCGGTACCGCCTCAACGACACACTGCTCACCGAGAACGGCTTCACCACCAAAGAAGCGGCCGAGGACCGCGCCGCCGACATCGAGTCCGACCAACGCCGCGGCCGGTTCGTCGACCCCCGCCTGGCACAGACCCCGATCGACGAGTGGATCCGGTCCTGGACCGCCGCACACTACGTCTCCGGGACCACCAGCGCGACCTACGACTCCCACATCCGCAACCACATCCTGCCCCGCTGGTCAGGCACACCACTCGGGGACATTCAACGGATCGCAGTCAAGGGCTGGGTCAACAACCAACTCCGCCGCACCCTGGCCGACAAGAGCTGCCAGGACATCCTGGTGCTGTTCTCCATGATCCTCGGCGAGGCCGTCGACGAAGGAAAGATCGGTGCCAACCCGTGCCGCAAGCTGCGCATCACCTTCGCCGAGCGCCCGGAACGGCCGCACGCGACACCCGCCGAGGTCGTTGCCATCTCCGCCCGTATGGCCACTGCGGCCGGGTTGATGGTCATCACCGCCGCGTACACCGGGATGCGCTGGGGCGAACTCGCCGGCCTGCAGTGGACCCGCGTCCACCTCGACGAGCCAGACCCGCACCTCACCGTCGATCCGAAGGATGGCGCCCTGCACGAACTGCGCGGCCGTCTAGAACTCGGATCACCCAAGTCCGCGGCCAGCGCCCGCACCGTGCACCTGCCACCGTTCCTGGTCGACCTGCTCGCCAAGCACCACGACACCCAGGGCAACGCCCGACCCGAGGCGAAGTTCGTGTTCACCGGCGCGGGCGGCGCGCTGCACCGCCGCAACAACTTCCGCCGACGGTTCTGGCAGCCCGCACTCGTCGGCAACCCGGAACACGGATGGAAACCGATCCAGACAGAGATGCACTTCCACGACCTGCGCCACACCCACGAAACCTGGCTCGTCGAGGACCAGGTCCCCCGCGTACTGCGGCTCCAGCGACTCGGCCACAAGCGCAAAGACATCGACGACTTCTACTCCCACGTCACCCCCACCATGCGCGACCGCATGCTCACCGGGCTGCAAACACGGTGGACGCAGAGCGCTGGCCAGGGTGTGGCACAGGAGCTGGACTCAGCACCGGAACCAACATCCGTCGTGGCGTGACCTCTTCGGTACGCAGATGAGGTCAGCAGGCCGTGCTCCCCATTTGCTCCCCACAACGCCAGACGGCCTGCCGATGAAGATCATCGACAGGCCATCTGACCAGGCAAAACATCCAGTGGGCGATACTGGGATCGAACCAGTGACCTCTTCGGTGTGAACGAAGCGCTCTCCCCCTGAGCTAATCGCCCTTGCAGGAGAAGACCTTACCTCACCGGAACAACGGGCTCTGCAGCCAGGTCCAGTGTCCGAGGCCGACCCAGCCGGCGACCATGTACATGGCGTTGAGCAGGAAGAGTGTGGCCAGGACGATCAGGCCGGTGGCGGCGAGCACGAGCAGCCGGACGATCAACGTCTGGCGACCGAGCCAGTCGGTCCAGGCGTCGTACTTCCCGCGCGCGTAGTGCAGGAGCCGGCGGGCCCAGACGAATTCGGTCGCGAGGATCGCGAGGCCCGCGAAGACGATCAGCCAGCCGGGCCCGGGGTACGGGATCGCGACGATGCCGGCGGCGAGCACGAGCACGCCGACAACCCCGACGCCGATGATCCAGGCGCGGCGCAGAGTCGGCCGCTCCTCGATGCGGGCGCGGAAGCCGAGCGGCGCCTTCCCCGGGGTGTCCTGAGTCGTCCGCTTCCGGGCCGAGTCCGTCCCGCCGCCCCCGGCGTCTTCTTCCGTGCTGTTCAGAGCCACATCATCCCCCTCGCGAACCTTCCGCCCTCTGTTAGCGAGCGTACCGAGAAACCGTTCGTCACCTTCCGTGATCGCACCGCCGCGGCGCGCGATCACGATGGGAGTGCGGAGTGGCGTGGATCTCATCGGAACGGCGTCGCACTGCCCCGACAGGGTGACTTCGGGCCGTCTTCTGCAGGCTCGTTGCCTCCGAACCCGTCACGCCTTCGCGGCCCAGTCGTTTTTCCGATGACGAACCACGCGGGACCACGAAAGAGGACGCACGATGCGCGACGAGCACACGGTCATCTGCTCACCGGCGGTGTTCGAACTGATCGCCCCCGACGCTCCCCCCGTGCCCGTGAAGGTCGATCTCACGTACCACAGCCGGGATCCCTACGCGGTGCAAGCATCTTTCCGCACCGGCAACGGGACGGCTGTCGACTGGGTCTTCGCACGGGACCTCCTGCACGACGGTCTGATCGCCCCGGCAGGCACCGGCGACGTCCGCGTCCAGCCGATGCCGCTCAACCCCCACCGGGTGCAGCTGGAGCTGTCGTCGCCGTCCGGCCACGCCGTCTTCACGACGTGCGCCCAGACGCTCGGCGACTTCCTGCACCGCACATTCGAGGCCGTCCCGTCGAACACGGAGTACTCGTGGCTCGACTTCGATCTCGCCCTGTCGGACCTCCTGAACGACCCCGCGCGTGACTAACCACAGGTGAGAAGCCTGCGGCGGGGTGAACGGGGGGTGCTTTGAAACCCCCTCCCGACCTACGCTAGAGTTCTTCTCACACGCAGCGGAGACGCTGCACATGCGGACGTAGCGCAGCTGGTAGCGCATCACCTTGCCAAGGTGAGGGTCGCGGGTTCGAATCCCGTCGTCCGCTCGGAGGAACCTCGGGTCCCGTCGGACCTCCAAGGATCGAATTCTACGGACTACTCCGAGAGTTCGGCGGAGTGGCCGAGTGGCTTAGGCAAGGGCCTGCAAAGCCCTGTACGCGGGTTCGATTCCCGCCTCCGCCTCGGGCGATTAGCTCAGTGGGAGAGCACTTCCTTGACACGGAAGGGGTCACTGGTTCAATCCCAGTATCGCCCACCACTGCTTGACCAGGTCAGCCCCGGTTCGCCGGGGCTGACCTTTTTGTGTGCGAGCAGGCGGTCGCGACAGGACGGCGGATGAACACCGGTCACCGTAGTGTCTCGGTCACGACGGTGCGCGAGCTGCTGGATCGGCAGTTCCCGCGCTGGGCCGACCGACCGATCACCGCAGGCCCGTCCGGTGGGGCCGGCAACGCGTTGTTCCGCCTGGGCGACGACCTGGTGGTGCGCCTTCCGCTGCACCCCGGATCGTCGGCGGCGGTCGACGTCGAACTGCCCTGGCTGCCACGGCTGGCCCCGCAGCTGCCGCTGGCGGTACCGGTCCCGGTCGCTGCCGGCGCCCCAGAAGACGTGTTCCCTCGGCGGTGGGCGGTGTTCCGGTGGCTTCGTGGGACGGATCTGGCCACTGACCATGAGGTCGATCTTGCAGATGCCGCGGTGCGGCTCGGCCGCTTCGTGGGTGCACTCCGGAGCATCGACGCCATGGGTGCGCCGCCTTCGTTGCGTCCCCACCCGTTGCACGGCGACGACACCGAGGTCCGCTCCGACATCCATGCGCTCGGCGCGGACGGCGTCGTGGACGATGCAGCGGCGACTGCTGTGTGGGAGGCCGCACGAGCGGCGCCTTCCAGCCGGTTCCCGGAATGGATCCACGGGGACCTCTTCCCGATGAACCTCCTGGCCGAGCGGGGCATGTTGTCCGCGGTGATCGACTTCGACCTGATGGGAGCGGGCGACTCGGCCGTCGACCTGGTGCCGGCGTGGACGTTGCTGACTGCGGAGACGCGCCCGTTGTTCCGCGAGGCATCCGGTGTCGACGACGACGCCTGGGTCCGCGGTCGCGGGTGGGCGTTGAGGGCCGCGCTCGGCGCGATACGCAAATACGGCCGGAGCAGCGACCCGCGCGCGGCGATCGGGCGATACGCGCTGTCCCAAACGCTCGCCGACTAGCGGCATGGGTCAGACCGCCTTCGCCAGGAACACCGCGCCGACGATGTGCGCACCCAGCTCCGCCTCCGGCGCCGCCTGCAGGTCGTAGCCTGCCGCCCGGTACATGCGCAGGTTGCGCTCGCTCTTGCTCCCCGTGAACAGGGCGATCGTGCGCGTGCCCGCCGGCGCCGCCTCCTCCGCGTAGCGCAGCAGCCACCTGCCGAGGCCGCCGCCGCGCTGGTCGGGGGCCACCATCAACCGGCCGATCTCCCAACGTTCGCCGTCGGCGCCGGCCCGCACCGCGGCGACGAGGCGGCCGTTCGCGCGCACGGTCCAGACGTGCAGGCGCTCGATCCACGCCGCGACCTCGTCGAGGGTCTCGTGCAGGGCCGGAATGGCGAGCGTGTCGTTGAGGATCGCTTCGGTGACCCAGCAGCAACGCTGCAGGACCACCAGCTCGGGAGCGTCGGCGGCAGTCGCGCGGGCGACGACGAAGCCGGCCGGCAGTGGTGGTTCAACGGGCATACGGTCAACCTACTGACCGAATCCAGGGTTTTCAGACGACGGCAACCGCGTCGATCTCGACGAGGAAGCCCGGGGCCAGGCCCGCCACCATGTAGACGGTGATGGCCGGCGGCGGGTCGGCCCGGTTCCACGCCTCCTGGAAAGCGGCTACGCCGTCGTCGATCGAGCTGCCTTCCACCGCAGCGATCCGCCAGTGGACGATGTTCGCCAGGGTCGCCCCTTCGCTCTTCAGGATGGTTTCGAGGTTCCGGAAGGCCTGCCTGGCCTGCTCCGCGAGCGTCGGACCGACGAGCTTGCCGTCGGCGTCGACGCCGTTCTGCCCCCCGATGTAGATCGTCTTCGTCGGCTGCTCGACCACAACGGCCTGGCTGAAGGCCGGGCTGCGGTGCAATCCCTCGGGGTTGATGTGCCGTACGTTCACGCGCGTTCTCCATGTTCTGCTGCGTAGCGGGCGCGGCCACGCGCCGCGGCATCCGGATCATCCCAGCGCTGCGGGACGTAATGCGGAGTCTGGCCCCAGTCCCACTTCGGCACCGGCGCGTGCGCGATCGGCTCGACGTCGGGTGCGCTGTTGATGGCGGCGATGCGGGTGCCCCACTCCAGGTACGCGAGGAACGTCGAGCGGAAGTCCGGGTCGGCCGGCAGCCCGACGATGTCGGCGGTGCGCATCATCCGCAGCAGCCAGCGCTCCCGCTGCTCCGCCGTGAGCGCGAGGCCGCGGTGGCGCGACACCATGTGCTCGTAGCCGCCGTGCTCGTTCGTGTAGACGGCTGGCCCGCCGAGCGTCTCCGCGAGCCAGGCCGCGACGTGCTCGGGGTGACCGGGATCCATGTTCCGGAAGACGGGTTCGAGCACCGGATCGGGCTCCGCGAGCAGCTGCGAGTAGAACGTCGTCGTCAGCGCCCTCAACGCCGGCATCCCGCCTGCCCACTCGAACGGCGTCGGCGGCCGCACGCGATCCTCCTCCGGCTGCGGGTCCTGGAACCCCGCGTACCAGTGCGAGCCGTCGCAGAACGGCTTGTTGCGCGAGCGCCCGCAGCGGCAGAGCGTCTGGCGGGCCCGCCGCTCGTACGGCTCGCCGGTTGCCGAGACGACCTCGACCCCGCCTTCGACCCGGTACGGGCCGTCGACGATGGGGGTGATCGACGGTTCGTGATCGATCTCGGTGGGCGCCGGATCCGTCCCGGTGACGAAGGAGAGCGCACCCGACGGGCACCCGGCCACGACATCGCTGATCTTCTCCGGCGAGCCGGCAGCGGTGTCGACGAACGGCTCGGCGTCGGCGCGGAAGACGGCGGGCAGGCGGGTCGTGCACTGCCCGAAGTGCGCGCAGACCGTGCGGTCGTCGTGCACGGTGACCTCGCCGGCGGGATAGGTGTCCCAGCGCTGCGCGATCGACGAGTGCGGCGCGGCCTCGGTGCCGTCGAAACCCTTCATGCCGTGCGTCACGTCGCAGAACGGCTTGTTGCGCGATCCGCCGCAGCGGCAGAGGTGCGAGGTGCCTTCGGTGCGCAGGACGCGGCCGGTCGCGCCCTTGATCGTGACGTCGCCCTCGACGCGGTACGGCCCGTGCTCGGTCACGGTGATACGCGGTTGCATGCGACCGAGGATTCGCCGTGCTCCGCGCCGCGATCAACGGCGATCTGCCCAACGACCGTGAAGCGATCGTGAACGATCACGTGCGGCGGGCCGCGAGCTCGGCGCCGAGCGCGACGAACGTGGTGATCATGGACGTCTCGCGGATCGCACGGCGACCAGGCCGCGGCGAGGGCAGGAAAGCCACTTTGCAGCCCTCACAGGGCCGGAAAGTGGCTTTCCTGCCCTCCCGGCCGGAGGCCGGGGTGGAGATCGTCGGGCACGCCTCGACGGATCAATGGTCGTCGTAGTGCCCGTCGTGGGCGGCGTGCCGGTGGCCGTCGTGCACGTAGTCCACGTGCCCGTCGTGCGGAACGGCGACGTGCCCGCAGCCCTCCCCGTGGGTGTGGTCGTGCCCGTCGCAGGCCACGTGCTCACTGGTCCCGCACTCGTCCCAGTGACCGTCGTGGGCGCGGTGCAAATGCCCGTCATGGGCGTAATCGGTGTGATCACCGTGCGGCACGGCCACGTGCCCGCACCCGTCGGCGTGAGCGTGGGCATGATCGGCGTGGGGCGAATGCTCGACCGCGGTCATCTGCGTGGCCTCCTTCTCGGCGTGACGCATTCAAGCACGCGCATGAGTCCATCTTGCACGGAAACGTCCAATTCACCCGTCCGTGCGGTCCGAGGTGGACGGTGACCCTGCGAGCACTACAGCCAGCTGCCGCGACTGGGCCACGAGCTCGCCGCGGGAGTCCCAGATCTCGACGTCCTCCTCGTGGAACCCGCCGCCGACGTACCTGGTGGCGGCGCGGAACGCCAGCCACCCCGGCGCAGGCGCTGCGCGGACGTGGGTGGTCAGCTCGACGGTCGCGGAGCCGACCACGCCTGCAACGTCGAGCACGACCGGCGCCGCGGCGTCCACCAGCATCGGGAGGTCGAAGACGGTGGCGTCGCGGCCGCCGGTGAAGCGGATCCAGAACTCCGCCGACGGGTCGCCGGACGGCCGGCCCCGCCGCCAGCCCGGCAGCCGCGCGTACCGGAACTCGACGCGGTCGGTGATCGTCACGCCCGGCAGGCGGACGCCGGCCATCGGGTCGATCGCCGTCTCCGGATCCGGCAGGTCGGGCAGGGTGGCCAAAACCGCCGACGGACCGTTCCACGCACCGAGGTCGGTGAAGGACGCGACTGTGCGGACCACCTCCGCACCGTTCCGGATCATCCGGGCCTCCCCCGTCGAGACGCGCCTGCCGCGCTTCGCGACGTCCGTCCGCAGCTCGACCGGGCCGGGCGCGCAGCGGCCGAGGAAGAACGTCGAGACCGTCAGCGGGTCGGGGTGCGGCAGCACGGCCCGCAGTGCCTGCAGGCAGACGGCCACCGAGTAACCGCCGTTGACGATCCCGCCGAGCGCGTTCCAGCGGTCGGACAGCGAGCCCTCGAACACCCCGTCCGACGCGGGCGTCAGCCGGGTGTCGGCGGCAAGCGGACTGTCGACGGTCATGGGCACAGCGTCGGGTCGTGTCGGGCGGGTGTCGATGACCTCCGACGTCATGGTCATACGTCGACTAACGTGCAGGACATGCACGTCGACGTCGCGGTACTCGGGGCAGGAACGGGCGGCTACACCGCCGCCGTCAGGGCGACCCAGCTCGGTCTTTCCGCCGCCGTGATCGAGGAGCGGTTCTGGGGCGGGGTCTGCCTCAACGTCGGGTGCATCCCGTCGAAGGCGCTGCTGCGCAACGCCGAGCTGGTGCACTTGTTCCGCGACGAGCGCGAGACCTTCGGGATCTCCGTCGACGGCGACGTCCGCGTCGACTACAAGCCGGCGTACGAGCGCAGCCGCAAGGTCGCCGACGGGCGCGTCAAGGGCATCCACTACCTGATGCGCAAGAACAAGATCACCGAGGTGAACGGCCACGGCACGTTCACCGACGACCACACGATCACCGTCGAGGGCGAGGACGGCACGCAGACGGTCACGTTCGACAACGTGATCATCGACGTCGGCGCGACCACGCGGCTCATCCCCGGCACGTCGCTCGGCCCGCGGGTGGTCACGTACGAGGAGCAGATCCTCGCCGAGACGCTGCCGGCCAGCATCGTGATCGCCGGCGCGGGCGCGATCGGCGTCGAGTTCGGCTACCTGCTGCGCACCTACGGCGTCGACGTGACGATCGTCGAGTTCCTCGACCGGCTCGTGCCGCTGGAGGACGCCGAGGTGTCCGCCGAGCTGGCCAAGCGCTTCCGCAAGCTCGGCATCACGGTGCTGACCTCGACGAAGGTGCTCTCGATCGACGAGGGCGAAGCCGATGTGAAGGTCGTCGTCGAGCGCGACGGCAAGGAGCAGACGCTCACCGCGGAGAAGGTGCTGCAGGCGATCGGCTTCCAGCCGCGCACCGAGGGGTACGGCCTGGAGAACACCGGCGTCCAGCTCACCGAGCGCGGCGCGATCGCCGTCGACGGGCGCGGCCGCACCAACGTGGGGCACATCTTCGCCATCGGCGACGTCACCGCGAAGCTGATGCTCGCGCACGCGGCGGAGGCCATGGGCGTCGTCGCCGCCGAGACGATCGCGGGCGCGGAGACGATGGAGCTCGACTTCACGATGATCCCGCGCGCGACCTACTGCCAGCCGCAGATCGCGAGCTTCGGCTGGACCGAGGAGCAGGCCCGCGCGAAGGGCTTCGACGTGCAGGTCTCGAAGTTCCCGTTCACCGCCAACGGCAAGGCGCACGGGCTCGGCGACGCCGCGGGTTTCGTCAAGGTGCTGAGCGACGGCAAGCACGGTGAGCTGCTGGGCGCGCACATGATCGGGCCGGAGGTCACCGAGCTGCTCCCCGAGCTGACGCTGGCGCAGCAGTGGGATCTCACGGTGCACGAGGTCGGGCGCAACGTCCACGCGCACCCGACGCTCGGCGAGGCCGTCAAGGAAGCGGTGCACGGGCTGGCGGGCCACCAGATCAACTTGTGAACCACCTTGTGACACCCGTTACGGTGGACCGGTGCGGGGGGACGTCGAGGCAAAGCTGCGCGGGGAGCACGTCTACCCCTCCGATCTGCGACCCGAGGGCGCGCTGTGGGTGGCCGCGATCCGCGCGCCGCATCCACACGCGACGATCACCGGCATCGACGTCTCGGCGGCGCTGGCCGCGCCGGGTGTTGTCGCCGTCCTCACCGCGAGCGACGTGCCGGGGGTCAACGGCTTCGGTCTGCTGACCGCCGACCAGCCCGTCCTGTGCGCGACGGAGGTCCGCTTCGCGGGCGACGTCGTTGCGGTGGTTGCGGCCGAGTCGCGCGCGGAGGCGTACGCGGCGCGCCCGCTCGTGGACGTCTCCTGGGAGGCGTTGCCGCTGGTCACCGACCCCGCCGAGGGCACGGTGTGCGGCGAGGTCACGCTCGGCCACGGCGATCTCGACGCCGGTTTTGCTGCGGCCGACGTCGTCGTCGAGTACGCCTACCACACGGGCCGGCAGGAGCACGCGTACATCGAGACGGAGGCCGGGGTCTCCTACATCGCGCCCGACGGGCGGCTGACGGTCAGCGCCGGGAGCCAGAACCCGTATTCCGACTTGCGCCAGATCTGTGCCTCGCTGGACCTACCGGCCGAGCGCGTGCACGTGCTCAACCCGATGATGGGCGGCGCGTTCGGCGGCAAGGAGGACATCTCCGTCCAGATCCTGCTCGCGCTGGTCACCCACCGCACGGGGCGTTCCGCGCGGTTCGTGCTGGAGCGCGACGAGTCGCTCGCGTACGGGATGAAGCGCCACCCCTTCGACGTGCGGATCCGGGCCGGCGCCACGTCGTCGGGCGAGTTGACCGCCTTCGACGCGACGATGCTCGCCGACACCGGCGCCTACCTCACGATCGGGCCTGCGGTGCTGACCCTCGCCGCCGAGCTCGCCGGCGGGCCGTACCGGTACCGCAGCTCGCGGGTGCTCGGCAAGGTCGTGCACACCAACAACGGCAACAGCAGCGCGTTCCGCGGCTTCGGCAACCCGCAGATCGCGGCCGGGAACGAGCAGGTGATCGACATGCTCGCGCTCCGGCTCGGCATCGACCCGCTCGAGCTGCGCCGCCGCAACACGTTGGGCCAGGGCGACCGGGCGGCTGCGGGATTCACCCTCGCGCACGACGTCGCGCTGGGCGGGCCGCTCGCATCGGCCGCAGCGGTCGGGCTGCTCACCGAGGCCGACGAATGGCGCAACGCGGCCGCGGCCGGCAGGCGCCGCGGGATCGGGGTGGCCGCGGCGTGGCAGTCGTTCGGCCTCGGCGAGTACGAGACCGGCGCGGAGGCGTGGGCGGAGCGGACCGTCGAGGGGCGGTGGCGGATCTCGGTCAGCTGCCCCGACCTGGGCCAGGGCAACGTCGACGCGTTCGCGCGGATCGCAGCGGAGGTGTTCGGTTGCGCGCCAGCGGACGTCGAGGTGGTCCACGGCGACTCCGACGCGCCCGACTCGGAGTCGACGAACGCGTCACGGACGATCTTCGTCGTGGGCAACGCGGTGGCCGAGGCGGCGGCACTGCTGCTGGAGAAGCTGCGCGACCACGAGGGCCCGCTCCGCGTTTCGCACCACTACCAGCCGAAACCGCCGATGTCCGACACGGCGGGGTTGACCCCGCACGCGAGCTTCACGCCGTCGGTGCTGGTCGTCGGGCTGGAGGTGGACGTGCACACCGGCGAGGTCGACGTGCGGCGGATGGAGCACCACATCGACCCCGGGCGCGTGATCGACGCGACCGGTGTGCGCGCGCAGTCCGAAGGGGCGCTCATGCAAGGTCTGGGCTTCGCGCTGCTGGAGGACACGCTCGTGCACGAGGGAAACGTGCTCACCGACCGGTTCGCCAACTACCTCGTCCCGACGGTGCTCGACGCGCCGCCCGAGCTGCGCACCTTGATCATCTCCGGCGGCCCCGACCCGACCAACCCGCTCGGGGTGCGCGGCGTCGGGGAGATCGGCATCGCTCCGGTCGCGCCGGCCATCGCGAACGCGCTGCACGACGCGATCGGGGAGCGGTTCGCACAGTTCCCGGTGACCCCCGACGCCGTGCTCGCCGCGCTGGACGGCCGCAATGGCTGAGCCGCACGTGATCAGGGTCAACGAGGGTGACCACGAGGTGGTCTCCGACCCGCGCTCGCCGCTGCTCGACGTGCTGCGCGATGAGCTGCGACTGACCGGCACGAAGGACGGGTGCAGCGAGGGCGAGTGCGGCGCGTGCACGGTGCTCGTCGACGGGCAGGCGCGGATGGCGTGCCTCACGCCGCTGGGCACGCTCGCGGGACGCGAGGTCACCACGATCGAAGGCCTGCGCGACGACCCGATCGGCGAGCGGCTGGTCGCGGCGTTCGGCGCGGCCGGCGCCGTGCAGTGCGGGTTCTGCTCCCCCGGTTTCGTCGTGGCCGCGCGGGCCGGGATCGTCGCCGGCGACAGCTCCGTGCTCGACATGCTCCGCGGCAACCTGTGCCGATGCACCGGCTACGCGGCGATCGTCGAGGCGGTGACGGACGTCGCCCTGGAGCATCGCAACGGCTACCGCGACCACTCCGGGCCGCAGGGGCGGCCGGCGTCGCTCGACCCGGACGACCCTCGGTTCATCGTCCCGCGATCCATCACGGAGGCCTGCGAAGCCGTCGCGCGGCTCGGCGAGGACGCGCTGGTGATCGCGGGTGGCACCGGGCGGATCATGCCGGCGCCCGGCGCGACGCCGGTGTGGATCGGTGGGCTGCCGAAGCTGTCGCGCATCGAGCCGTTGAGCAAGTTCCGGATCGGCGCGGGGGTGACCTGGGAGCGGCTGCGGATGAGCGGGCGGATCCACCACGTGCTGCCGGCGCTCGCGCAGGCGGCCGAGGCGTTCGGCGGGCCGCAGATCCGCAACGTCGCGACGATCGGTGGCAACATCGCGCTCGGGTCGCCGGGCGGCGACGCGCTGCCGGCGTTGGCGATCCACGACGCGTCCGTGGAGCTGCGGTCGACGGCGGGCACGCGGCTCGTTCCGCTCGCCGAGGCTGCAGCGGGGCGGCGGCCCGACGAGCTGGTGACCGCCGTGGTGCTCAAGCACCCGGAGCCCGACCGGCTGGAGTTCTTCGTGAAGGTGGCGCCGCGCAAGGGTCGCGCGGTGATCGACAAGGTGTCGGTGGCGTTCTCCGCGATCCGCAAGGAGAACCGGCTGGCCGACGTCCGGATCGCGTTGGGCTCGGCCGGCCCGACGGTGATCAGGGCGACGGCGGCCGAGCAACTGCTCACCGACAGCTGGGTGTCGGCCGAGCGGATCGCCGCGGCGGCAGCGGCGGCGGAGGCCGTCGCCGACCCGATCGACGACGTCCGGCCGACCGCCGACCACCGCCGCAGGCTGGTGCGCGGCATCCTCACCCGTGAGCTGACTCGGCGGTTGCTCCTCTGAGCATGGCTCCCTCCTGAGCCCGGGTCATGCGCTGTCGGGGCGTCTCGGCCTCGTCATTCGTTCCTCGAACGAAGCCGGTTGCACTTCCGTTCCCGCACCCTTCGCCGACTTGTGGTCACCCTGCTGTCCGGTCTGCGGCCCCGATGCGGGGGAACGGGCGGACGGAGAAGATCACCTCGACCGGCACCTCGAAGTGCTCGGCGAGGCGCAGAGCGAGGTGGAGGCTGGGGCTGTACTCGCCGCGCTCCAGATAGCCCACGGTCTGGTAGTGCACGCCGAGCGCGTCGGCGAGCTCCCGCCGGGAGATCCCGCGCTCGGCACGCAGCATCGCGATCCGGTTGTGGATCGTCTCGCGCGCTGCCGTCTCGCTCATCCCTCTCCCCCGCTGACGCTCGGTCGGCGCTGCGCGAAGCGCTGTGTCATCGATTCGCTCGCAAGCTCGCTCAACGCTCTCCCTCGCTGACGCTCGGTCGGCGCTGCGCGAAGCGCTGTGCCATCGATTCGCTCGCAAGCTCGCTCAACGCTCTCCCTCGCTGACGCTCGGTCGGCGCTGCGCGAGGCGCTGTGTCAATGATTCGCTCGCAAGCTCGCTCATCGGGCCCGATCCTCTCAGGTCCGTTGCAGGACGTGCTGGCGGCGCGACTCCACCGCCGAGCCGGACTCGCGTCGTGCCATCCGGCGCAGCAGCACCGGGCCGAGCACGAGCGCCACCCCGGCCCACAGGCCCAGCACGCCGACGGCCTCCCAGATCCGCCACACCCCACCGATCTCCAGCGCCGCGGCCTCAGTCGGCAGGAAGACCCAGCGCATGCCGTGCCCCAGCCAGTACAGCGGCAACACCTGCACGACCACCTGCACCCAGCCCCACAGGGCCTGCGCGGGGAAGAAGAGGCCCGACAGGAACGCGAGCCCCATCGTCCCGACGAATCCGACCCCGCCGATGGTGCGCGGGTTGCGCACGACGGAGCCGATCAGCAACCCGAGCGGCAGGCACGCCAGCAGGCCGAGCAGCAGGAACCCGAGCAAGCCCAGCCAGAACCCCGCGGTCGCGATCGGCACCCCCGGGACGATGAACAAGATCGCCGGGACGAACACGAGCAGCACCGAGACGAGCGCGTCGAGCGACGAGACGGTCGCCAGCCCCACGACGTAGGCGAACATCCCGTTGGGCATCGCCTTGACCCGCAACAGCGTGCCGTCCTCCCGTTCGCTCGAGAGGTAGTAGGCGATGACCTGCACGCCGAAGGCAGTGATCAACGTGAGCATCCCCGGCAGCATCGATGCGCTCAACGCCACGCCGACGCCCGGCAGCGGCTCATCGCGGTTCAGAATCAGCACGGCGAGCGGGACCGCGTTGAAGATCACGAGCTGGACCATGCCCTCACGGGTGGTGGTCGTGGTGATGAAGGCGGTGAGGCCGCGCCTGAGCCCTAGCCGGAACGGGAGCAGGTTCATCGGACCACCCCTTCGAAGGGCACGGGCTCGTCGCCCGGCACGCCGTGCTCGTACCGCCTGACCATCTCCATGTACGTGTCCTCGAGGGATGCGCGCCGCACCTCCAGCTCGGTGACCGCAGGCCCGGGCTCGTTCAGCAGGTCGCGCACGAAGGGTGTCGCGTCGTCGGTCGAGTGGACGAATCGCTCGCCCGCGCGCGTCCACCTGATCTCGGTGCGGCCCGCGACCTGACGGGCGAGCGCGTCGGCGCTGCCGTCGGCGACGATGCGTCCCGCAGCGAGGATCAGGATGCGGTCGGCGAGCTTCTCCGCCTCGGCCAGGTCGTGCGTGGTCAGCAGGATCGTGGTGCCGTCGACGTCGGCGAGGCGGTGCACGAGGTCGTGGAACTCGCGCCTGGCCTGCGGGTCGAACCCCGCGGTCGGCTCGTCGAGGAACAGCAGCCGCGGACGTCCGACGATCCCGATGGCGACGTCGAGCCTGCGACGCTGCCCGCCGGAGAGCGTCCCCACCCGCTGCTCGGCCTTGTCGGCGAGGCCGACGAGCGCGAGCAGCTCGCCGGTGTCGATCGGGCGGCGCCGCGACGGCGTGCTGTACGGGGCGTAGAACTCGCCGAGGTGCTGCAGCAGTTTCCCGACGCGCCACGTCGCGTGGTCGCGCCACGACTGCAGCACCACTCCCATGTCGCTTCGCCAGCGCTCGTCACCATGGGCGGGATCGACGCCGAGCACGGAGACCTCACCCGCGGAGCGAGCCCGGAACCCTTCGAGGATCTCGATCGTCGTGCTCTTGCCGGCGCCGTTGGGCCCGAGGAGCGTGATGACCTCCCCTGGCCGGACCTCGAAGTTCAAGCCTTTCAAGACGTCGACGGTGCCGTACCGCATGCGCAGATCGCGAACCTCGATCACGGGTCCGTCGGCGTCGAACCCGTCCTGCACGTGGAGCCCTGGCGCCGCCGCTGTCATGGCACTCCCTCCGAATATCGCTGCCATGCTGTCATTTGTAGCAGATCTACTACATTTGCTCCAGGGACATCAGACGACGCATCACCTTCAATGCATCACCCGGATCGCCTCGCCACGCCACGATGTCGTCCGGCCGGACCAGCAACGCCTGCCCAGCCGGCAGGAAGTCCGCGACGAGCCGGTAGGCGAGCAGCTCGGGCCGCGTCCATCCGTCCGGGTCGCCTGCGACGGCGAGTGCCCACCCCGGACCGGACTCGTCCAGCGTCGATCGCGACCGACCGTCGTCGAGCCAGAGGTGCGGGATCCGGGTTCCGGCTCGACCCGTCGGCACGAAGTCGTCGACCGGCTCGACGACGCCGTCGCCGACCAGCGCACCTTCCCGGTACTGGAACCCGCCTGCAGCCAGCACGTAAGGGTGCGCGTGGCCGGGACCGGTGCCGCCGGGATCGTCGGCGCGCATGGTCGACTGCTCGGCGGCGAACCAGCCGGCGGGTCGCCGCTCGGCGTCGTAGCTGGCCAGCAGCCCCGGGCCGGATTGCCCGCCGATCGCGGCGGCGAGCTTCCACGCGAGGTTGTGGACGTCGGCGATGCCGGTGTTGGCACCGCTCGCCGCGAAGGGTGGCATGACGTGCGCGGCGTCCCCCGCCAGGAACACCCGCCCGTCGCCGAACCGGTCGGCGACGAGCATCTCCGGCTGCCACGGCAGCACGCTGTGCACCTCCAGGTCAGGCGCCGGGATGCCGAGGGCGGTGCGCAGCACCCGCGGCCAGTCGCGGTCGACGGGCCCGCCGGCCATGAAGACCCAGCGCACCCCTCCGATCGACACCAGCACGCCGGGCGCGTCGGGATGCTCGATCGTGCAGAGGTTGAACTCTCGACCGCGGACGACGTCGTCGAGATCGGCGGAGAAGTAGACGCTGACCAGCGGCTCGCCGACGGCGCCCCGACCGGAGCGGGTGATCCCGAGCGCCTCCCGGATCGGACTGCGGGCGCCGTCGGCGGCGATGGCGTGCGACGCCAGCAGCTGCCCGTGCTCACCCAGGTCGGCGAACACGCCGTCCTCGTCCTGCTTGATCCCGACGACCTCGACGCCGAACCGGACGTCCGCGCCGGCGGCGAGCGCCGCGTCGCGTAGGACAGGTTCGAGGACGTCCTGCGCGATCAGGCACGGCAGCTCGGGACTCACCTCGACGGTCTCCCCCGCTCCACCCGGCGGCTGCCACAGCGGCAGCTGCGCCGATTCGGCGAGCGTCCGCCCGGTGGCCATGTGGTCGTGGTCGGCGAGCTCGCGGGCGGCCTCGCGCACGGTGGCGGCGAGACCGATCTCGCGGAAGACCTCCAGGCTGCGCATGTGCAGCCGGCGCGCCTTCGGCTGTGCCGACGTGCGCTCCCGCTTCTCCAGGAGCGTCACGTCGAGACCGTGGTGGCGCAGCAGCAACGCCGCCGTCAGCCCGACCAACCCGCCACCGACGACCAGCACGTCCGTGTCGCGTGTACGTTGTACATCCATGGTGTACGTTGTACACGACGATACGATCGCTGCGCCATGCCACCCACCGCAGAGAACCGCCCCGTCTGGTTCACCGACCCGCAGCCGCCACCCGCCACGGAGCCGCTGAGCAGAGAGCGGGTTGTCGCCGCCGCTATCGCGCTGGCCGACGCCGACGCCCGCGGCGAGATCACGATGCGGGCCGTTGCCGCGCGGCTGGGTTCGAGCACACCGATGTCGCTCTACCGGTACGTCGGCAGCAAGGACGGGTTGGCCGACCTGATGGTCGACGAGGTGTACGGCGAGATCGCCGTACCGCCGGGCGCATGGCGCGACGCGTTGCGCGGGCTCGGGCTCTCGGCGTGGGAGGCGGTGCAGCGCCATCCCTGGTTCGCCAGGCTCGCGTTCAGCAGGCCGCCGCTCGGCCCGCACGCGATCGCGCTCTACGACGCCGCACTGGCGCCGCTCGACGGCCTGGACCTCGACGCCGCGACGCGGATGGGCTGCGTGAACGCGGTGCTGGGGCCGGTGATGGGCGCCGGGCTCGCGATGCTCGAGGAGCGCGCCATGCGCGCGAAGAGCGGATTGGCGACCGAGGAGGACCTCGCGGAGGCCGCCCGGCCCTACATCGAGCGGATCGTCGCCGACGGGAAGCACCCGCACTTCATCCGCTGGGTGAGCGATCCCGGGCGGCTCCTGCCCGGCCCGCCGACGTTCGAGCAGACCCTCGAATGGGTGCTCGACGGGCTGGCCGGCCTCGTCACTCCGGCAGCGGGAACACCTGGTGAGGGAGCAGCTCGGTGACGACGGTGCCGCGGCGTTCGTCCCGGGCCTTCCACTCCCGCGGGTAGCCGAGGGAGACCTCGACGAAGCGCACACCGTCCTCGACGGTCACGCGCGGGATGTGCAAGTGGCCGTAGACCACCGCGGCGGCGCGGTAGCGGACGTGCCAGTCGGCGGTGTGCACCGTGCCGCACCACAGCGCGAACTCCGGGTAGTTCAGCACGCGGGTCGGGTAGCGGGTGAGCGGCCAGTGGTTGACCAGCACCGTCGGCAGGGCAGGGTCGATCTCGGCGAGCCTGCGCTCGCTCTCCGCGATGCGGGCGGCGCACCAGTCGGCCCGGCTGGGGAACGGGTCGGGGTGCAGCAGGTACTCGTCGGTGCAGACGACACCCGACTTGTAGGCGACGGCCAGGCCTTCCTCGACCGTCGAGGCGCCGTCGGGCAGGAACGAGTAGTCGTAGAGCACGAACAGCGGGGCGATCGTGACCGGGCCGCCCGCGCCCGTCCACACCGGGAAGGGGTCCTCCGGGGTGAGCACGGCGAGATCGCGACACTCCTCGACGAGGTGCTTGTAGCGCTCCTCACCGCGCAGCGCGACCGGGTCCTTCTCCCTGCTCCACAGCTCGTGGTTGCCCGGCACCCAGATGACCTGCGCAAACCGGTCACGCAGCAGCCGCAGCGCCCACGTCACGTCCGCGACCTGCTCGGCGACGTCACCCGCGACGATCAGCCAGTCGCCGTCCGTCGTCGGGCGGAGGCCCTCGACGATCGCGCGGTTCTCCGGATAGCGGACGTGCAGGTCGCTGACGGCCAGCAGCCGCGGAGTGCTCACCCCTCAGTCGTACCCGACGCAACCGGATGAATCCCACGGCGGGGTGGCACAACGCAGGTTACCGACGGTAGCTTCGGAGTGGGACGGTACGACAGGGAGGTCGGCGATGCTCGGCAGCGCGCGCAGGATGATCCGTTGGGGATTGCGGCACGGCATCATCCGCAAGGCCGTCGGCAAGGGCCTGCAGACGGGCGACCTCAACTCCAGGCTGATGTTCGACCCGGTTGCGGTCGACAACCCGTTCCCGCACTACGAGGCGCTGCGCGCGAAGGGGCGCCTGATCGACGGCGGGATCATGTTCACCGCCACCGACCACGACATCTGCACGTCGGTGCTGCGCAGCCCCGACTTCGGCGTCGTCGGCGGGCCGAGCGGCCGGGCGCCCGCGGCGTGGCGGTTCGCGGAACGGCTCGGCGGGCGCGCACCGCTGGGCCCGGCCGAGCCGCCGTCGATGCTCTCGACCGACCCGCCCGACCACACCCGCTACCGCAAGCTCGTCACCCGCGCGTTCAGCGCTCGCGCCGTCGCCGCGCTGCGCAGCCGCACGGAGGAGATCGCGACCGAGCTGCTCGATGCGATGGCCGCGAAGGGCGCGGCCGCCGACCTGATCGACGACTACGCCGCGCTGCTGCCGGCCACCGTCATCGCGGAGATGCTCGGCGCGCCCGTCGGGATGCGGCGCCAGTTCCTGCAGTGGGGTGCCGGCGGGGCGCTCTCGCTCGACGCGGGCCTCACGTATCCCGAGTTCCGGCAGACCGAGAAGGACCTCGAGGCGTTCCACGCCTGGATGCTGCGGCACTTCGCCGAGCTGCGCCACAACCCGAGCGACACCGTCCTGTCCGCGCTCGTGCACGCGCAGGCCGACGAGGGCCGGCTCACCGAGGACGAGCTCGCGAGCATCGGCATGCTGCTGCTCGCCGCCGGGTTCGAGACGACGGTCAATCTGATCGGCAACGGCGTCAACGCGCTGCTCGCCCACCCCGACCAGCTCGCGCTGCTGCGCGCGGAGCCGCAGCGGTGGCCGAACGCCGTCGACGAGATCCTCCGCTTCGACTCCCCCGTGCAGCGCACCGGCCGGATCGCCCACTGCGAGACGGAGATCGGCGGCCGCCGGGTTGCGCCCGGCAAGCCGGTGCTGCTCCTGCTCGGCGCAGCCAACCGCGACCCCGCAGTGTTCACCGACCCCCAGACGTTCGACGTCACGCGCCCCAACGCCGGCGACCACGTCGCGTTCTCCAGCGGCGTGCACTACTGCCTCGGTGCGGGCCTCGCGAAGATGGAGGGCGAGGTCGGTCTCCGGGCGCTCTTCGACCGCTTCCCCGAGCTCGCGCAGTCCGGCACACCCCACCGGCGCCCGACCCGCGTCCTGCGCGGCTACGACGCCATGCCGGTGCGCCTCACCCCGGCAACCATCGACGCCTGACCGCGCCCCCCAGCCCGCGAGTCCCACGTTCCAGCGCGCAAGTCCCACATCTCGGCCAGCGAGTCCCACGTCTCGGCCAGCGAGTCCCACGCTCCAGCGGGCGAGTCCCACGTTCCAGCGCGCGAGTCCCACGTTCCAGCGCGCGAGTCCCACGTTCCAGCGCGCGAGTCCCACGTTCCAGCGGGCGAGTTCCGCGGTCCGGCACCCTGCATCAGGAGCCGGCGAACCACCCCGGAGCGTCGACGCGCATCGGGTTGCCGGGCGTGACCGCGCGCAGGTCGTCCTCCATCGCACGTAGCCGCTCGACGCCGAGCGTCGCGGCCCAGCCCGCCCGCAGCTCGTCGAAGATCTGCGCGGACAGCACGAGCGAGTCGACACCGCGCCCGGTGAGCTGGACCAGCTTGCGGCGGGCGTCGTCGGGGTCGTCGGTACGGGTGAGGTAGCCGGCCCGTTCGAGGGTCTCGATGTGCTTGGCCGCCGCCTGCTTGGTGACGCCGAGCCTTCGGCCCAGCTCGACGGCCGTCGTCCCGTCGCGGCCGACGGCCTGCATCACGAAGCCGTGCACCGGGCGCAGGTCCGGGTGGCCACGGCGGGCCAGCTCGGCGTGCAAGGCGTCGATGAGCGACCGGAACCCCTGCAGGAGGCGCAGCGGCAGCTCCCATCCCGGCGGATCACTTGACACGATCGACAACCAGGTTCACTATATAGACAACCACGTTGTCGAGAGTAACGGAGAACAGCCGCAGTGCCAATCATCCACAGCACCGACGCCCGCCGGACCGAAACCCCGAACGGCGTCATGACCACCTTCGCCTCCCCCACCCAGGGCGGCACGGCGATCGCCATGTGGCGGGTCGACGGCGTCCCGGCCTCCGTCGGGCCGGACCACACCTTCGACGCCGACCAGATCTGGACGATCGTCGACGGCGCGCTGACCGTCGACCTCGACGGTGAGAGCCACGCGCTCGCCCCCGGCGACACCATCGTCATGCCGGCCGGGGTCCGCAGGCAGGTGCACGCCGGCGCCGAGCGCGGCTTCGCCGCCATCGTCGCCGCACCTGGCGACGCAAAGGCGTCGGCCGGCGGCAGCGAGCCGGTGCTGCCGGGCTGGATCGCATGACCCGCCGGTCGAGCTCCGACTCGGTAGCTCGACCCGATTTCCCCACCGTTTTGGGCACATGCGCGCCTTTTCGGCGCGCATCCACCCAAAACGGTGGGGAAGTTTCGTTGTCCCGGATGCGATGAACGACCGTCTTGGCGGTGATCGAACCCGAGCGCGGGCTCTCCAGCCCCTGGCCGGTGCGACTCCAGGTCATCACAACGCTGGCGATCACGTTGCTGGTCGGATCCGGGTGCGCCAGCAGGGACGACGTACCGCCGCCGGTCGTTGCCGGACCTCCCACGACCACCATCTCCTACCCGCACACGCTGTTCACCCACTGCGGGATCCGCACCATGACGTTCGACGGCCGGGAGTGGATCGCGATCACCCACATCGAGCAGCCCTACCCCAACCAGCTGATCGACCACATCGCCGGCACCGTCACCCTGGTCCGTGCGGATCTGGCCCGGTTCAAGTGGGAGGGTGGCATTTCGGACTTCGTCCCAGCCCAGCCCGGCCAGACCTCGGGATGCATGTGATCGAATGGCTGTCGTCGACCTCGTGATGGTCGGAGGCACTCCGCCTGACGCGTGAGTCGGACTCGTCCCGTGCGCGAGTCGGGCCGAACGCGTCGCCGAAACGCGGGACACACCCACTGAAACGCGGGACTCGCCCGTCGAAACGTGGGACTCGCCCGCCGAAACGTGGGACACGCGCGCCGCAGCGGGGGACTCGCGTGCCTTGGGGGCTCGCTGTCAGCTCAGCGACTCCAGCGCGGCCTCGGCCTGCCGTTGCAGGGAGGCGAGGCGGAGGCTCGACTCCGCCTCGTCGACGTCGCGGCCCATCACGCCGCCCACGTAGCGGCTGTACACGCCCGCCCCGATGCACGACGAGCGCCAGCGGGCGAACGCGACGTAGAAGTCGAGGTCGGCGACATCGCGGCCCGACCGTTCGGCGTAGCGGGCGACCAGCTCGTCGCCGTCGGGGTAGCCCTCGACGAGGCTCGGGCCGTCGATCGTCGGCGGTGCGGTGTCGCCGGGGCGGCCCCACGACGCGATGAGCCAGCCCAGGTCGGCGAGCGGGTCGCCGAGCGTTGCGAGCTCCCAGTCGAACACCGCGCGCACCCGGCCGTCGGGGCCGACGGCGAGGTTGCCGAGCCGGAAGTCGCCGTGGGCGATCCGGACGTCCGACGGCGGCAGCGTCGCCGCCCGCGCGACGAGCCGCTCGTGCACGGCGTCGATCGTGCTGAGGTCGGGCACGCTCGATTCGTGCACCTGCCGGTTCCACCGGCGCAGCTGCCGCTCGAGGTAGCTGCCGGACCGGCCGAGGTCGCCGAGCCCGACCGATTCGGGGTCGACGGCGTGCAGGTCGGCGAGCACGTCGACGGTCTGCAGGCCGGCCGTGCGGCGCGGCTCCCCCTCCGCCAGCAGGTAGCCCGACTGCCGGTCGCCGAGCACCTCACCCGCGACGAACCGCATCAGGTAGAACTCGGCGCCGATCACGCTCACGTCGGCGCAGAAGGCGACCGGCGGTGCGACCGGGACGGGTGTCGGCGCGAGCGCGGTGATGAACCGCCACTCGCGGCCCATGTCGTGTGCCGTGGCCAGCACCATCCCGGTCGGCGGGCGCCGCAACGCCCACAGCCCGCCCTCGGCGTCGGTGATCCGGTAGGTGAGGTTGGAGTGACCGCCCGATATGCGTTCGACGCCCACCGGTCCGTCGACGGGGAGGTCCGGCACCTCCGCGCGCAGCCACGCAGTCAGTGATGCTGCCGGTACGGCTTCGATCTGCGTCGATCGCTCGGTCATCGGCCCATTCAAGTGCCGCGCAGGCGTTGCTGCCAGCGTGACGCGCACGACACCGATTTGGCTGGTCAGAGAGGGAGCACCAGCACCTTCAGCAGGTGGTCCAGCTGCGCGGCCGGGTTCGCGGTCAAGCCGGTGTGCACCGGACCCGCCTGCACGGACGTGCTGCGGGGCGCGGTGAGCCTGCGGAACCGCCGCCCGCGGTCCTCCTCCCCCGCCGGCCCCGCGTAGCGGGCAGCCTCGGCGTCGCCGAATTCGCACACCGCGGCCATCGCCTCGAGGCTGCGCGTGATCGCGGCAGCGTCGGCCGTCGGGTCGAGCGCGGCGAGCCTGCCCTCGTCGAGCTGCACCCGCGCACCGAGGAAGTCGAGGCCACGGCAGTACAGCAGGACCCCGGCGTTGATCGACTCGCCGCGCTCGATGCGCGGGATCACCCGCAGTGCGGCGTATTCGAAGAGGTGCCGGGTCATGCGTTCAGCTCCCAGAACGGCGTGCCCCGCCCGCGTGTCGCGGGCCGCTCGACCCGCTCGGCGAGCGCGGTGCGCACCCCGGGCAGCCACGCCCCGCGCGCATCGCACCTGGCCAGCAGCTGCCGGACGTACGCGTCCCTGACGTCGGCCGGCCCGTCGAAGCCCGGCTCGTCGGAGAGCCACCGGTCGGGCACCGCCGCCACCGCGGCGCGCAGCACGTCGGCGGTCAGCGCGGCGGCCAGCGCGGCGTCCGCCGCTTCGAGGGTGGCGTCGGTCGCGACGCCGAGCAGGACGTGGTCGGCGGCGTTGTACTGCCGCTCGATCCACGCCGCAGCGCTCGCCCACGCGTGGTGGAACGTGAGCGTCGCGCCGTGGTCGATGAGGTAGGGCCGACCGTGCCAGAACAGCATGTTGACGTTGCGCCACGACCGGTCGACGTTGCCGACCAGCGCGTCGAACCACAGCACCCGCCCGGCCAGCTCCGACGAGACCAGGTGCGCTGCCGGGTCGACGTCGAGCGCGCCGGGCAGGAAGTCGATGCCGAGGTTCAGCCCGGGGCTGGCCTTGAGCAGCTCCTGGACCTCCTGGTCGGGCTCGGTCGCGCCCAGCGCCGGGTCGAGCTCGACGGTCACCAGTTCCGGCACGGGCAGCCCCAGCAGCCGGGCCAGCTCACCGGCCACGATCTCGGCGACCAGCACCTTGCTGCCCTGGCCGGCGCCGTGGAACTTCACGACGTACGTGCCGAGGTCGTCGGCCTCCATCAGCCCAGGCAGCGAGCCGCCCTCGCGCAGCGGCGTGACGTACCGCTGCGCGGTCACGTGCCGCAACGTCCCCGCGGCGGTCGGAACACTCACCCGACCACCCTACGGACCCGCACACACGAAGATCCCCACCGTTTTGCCAACCTGCGCACCCCGAACGGTGCGCAAGTTGGCAAAACGGTGGGGAAGTTGCCCGGTGGCGGGCCCGGTTGTGAGTGCCGGGCCCGCCACGGACCATCCCGCCGGGGGGCTTCAGCGGGTGGCGTGTGTGGCGTGAGCGCCGCCGAACGTGTCGTGCGAGTCGCGCCGGGAGTGCGGGCTGTGCGCCGGGCCGGACGCGTCCGCCAGCTCACGCTGGTACTGCTTCTGCCGGGCCCGCACGAGGTGGTCGACGCTGTAGCGGCCGGGCCCGGTGGCGGCGAGCGCGAGCATGCCGGCGGCGATGACGCCGACGAGCTCCCAGCCGCCGTTCGCGATGAAGATGCCCTTCGGGATGTGCACGAACACGCCGGCGCCGACCATGATGATCAGGTTCAGGCCGGCGACGAGCGGGGTCATCGCGCCGACGATCAGCATCACGCTGCCGGCGAACTCGACCACGGTCACGAACGACGCCGAGACGATCGCCAGGGGGATGCTGAGCGTCTCGAAACCCTCTGTCGTGCGACCGATCCCGTTGATCACCATCTTCTGGTAGCCGTGGGCGAACATCACGGTGCCGAGAAGGATGCGCGTGAGCAGCAGTGCAACGTCACGCGCAGGTGCGGGAAGGGGTCGATTCATCGGGGGAGCCTCCAGGACGCTGTGTGATCAATCCGCCTCGTTCAGTGAACCCAGTTAACCCGACGGAGGCGAACGGTCACACCCAGTCAGAGGAGCGGGCGACGGCCGAACGCCTCCGCGCGACAAGCGTTTCGGCCTAGCGAGTAGCGTGCGGCGTGTCATGCAACTGCACGTGCACGGTCAGTCGCCTTACGTCACTAGCCGTTCGGCGTGATCTTGCAAATAGCATGACAACGCCCTGAGCTGCGGCCGGTCGTGTTGACGCGCTGGACGTCGCAGGATTGCCTTCCGAGGTGTTCTCCCCGTTCTCCTCCCTCACCCACCTCGAGTGCTCGCGCGACGGTTCGCGGCACGACGCGGACGTCGTGCAAGGCACGTCGCCGCTCGGGGCTCCCCTGCTGGCGCGCTACGACCTCGACGAGGTCGCCGCCACCGTCACACCGCGCCGGATCGCAGAGCGTCCCGCCGACCTCTGGCGCTACCACGAGCTGCTGCCCGTCCGGGATCCCGCGCACGTCGTCACGCTCGGCGAAGGCATGACGCCGCTGCTCGACCTCCCGCGGCACGGCGCCCGGCTCGGCGTCGCCGCGCTGCGGATGAAGGACGAGGGTGTCGTGCCCACCGGGACGTTCAAGGCCCGCGGCGCGGCGGTCGGCGTCTCGCGCGCGTTGGAGCTGGGCGTGAGCGGCATCGCAATGCCGACGAACGGCAACGCCGGCGCGGCATGGGCCTGCTACGCCGCCAGGGCCGGGCTGCGGTCGCTCATCGCCATGCCTCTCGGGGCCCCGGAGATCACCCGCAAGGAGTGCGTCGCGGCGGGCGCCGAGCTGTACCTCGTCGACGGGCTCATCGGCGACGCCGGCGCGATGATCGCGAAGGCCGTCGCGACGCGGACCGGCTACCAGGACACCTCGACCCTGCGCGAGCCGTACCGCATCGAGGGCAAGAAGACGATGGGCTTCGAGATCGCCGAGCAGCTCGGCTGGCGCACGCCGGACGTCATCCTCTACCCCACGGGCGGCGGCGTCGGGATCATCGCCATCCACAAGGCCCTGCAGGAGCTGCGCGATCTGGGCTGGCTGCGCGGCGAGCTGCCACGGCTGGTCGCCGTGCAGGCCACGGGCTGCGCCCCGATCGTCGACGCGTTCCACTCCGGTGCCACGGAGAGCGTGGCGCCGGCCGACCCGCACACCGTCGCGTTCGGCATCACCGTGCCGAAGGCGCTCGGCGACTTCCTCGTGCTCGACGCCGTTCGCTCGACGGGCGGCACGGCGGTTGCCGTCACCGACGACGAGCTGCTCGCGGCGCAGGTCGCGCTGGCCCGCGACGAGGGCACGTGGGTCTGCCCGGAAGGCGCCGCCTGCTTCGCCGCGGTGGCGCAGCTGCGCGAATCGGGTTGGCTCTCCGGATCGGAGGACGTCGTGGTGCTCAACACCGGCGCCGGGACCCTCTACCCCGACACCATCCCCGTCGACGCACCCACGCTCCCGGCCGGCGGCACCATCCCCGAGTAGCGACGGACGTTGCGGCGATCGCCACAGCCACCGCGCATCACGGCACGTCACCGGATACCGTCGCTCCGCACGCGCAACGACATCGGAGGACGGCATGGCAGGACCCCTGACGCTGGCGATCGACGTGGGCGGCTCGGGCTTGAAGGCGACGGTGCTCTCGCCGGAAGGCGAGATGCTCTCGGAGCGGGAGCGCAGTGAGACCCCGTACCCGTGCACGCCGCCGGTGCTGCTGGACGAGCTGGTGGCGCTCGCCGCGACCCAGCCCGAGTACGACAGGGTGTCGGTCGGCTTCCCCGGCGCGATCCGGCGCGGCCGCGTGCGCGAGGTGCCGGCGTTCTCCCGGCAGGGTCCGGGACAGGATCCCGACCTCGAGCTCGTCGCGATGTGGACCGGATTCGAGCTGCAGGCGGCGCTGGAGAAGCGGTTCACCAAGCCGGTGCGGGTCGCGAACGACGCCGATGTGCAGGGCTGCGCGGTGATCAGCGGCAACGGCATGGAGCTGGTGGTCACCCTCGGCACCGGCGTCGGGTGTGCGGTGTTCTTCGACGGGATGCTGCTGCCGCACATGGAGCTCTCGCACGGTCGGTTCGGCCACGGCCACTCCATCGAGGTGGCCTGCGGCGACAACGAGCGCCAGCAGATCGGCAAGGAGAAGTGGCGCGAGCGGGTGCTCGACGCGCTCGAAGCGCTGGAGGACATGGTCCTGCCCGACCACCTCTACATCGGTGGCGGCAACGCGAAACGGCTCGATCCCGACACGCTCGGGCCCAACCGCACGCTCGTCCCGAACGTCTCCGGGCTGCTCGGGGGTATCGCGTTGTGGGAACGCACCGGCGCGGTCGAGCGGGTTCCGTCGCCCGTCCAGAGTTGACGGTGCAGGATGGCGGTGTGTCCGGCACCGACATCACCACCACAGCTGACGTGACCGCGACCCCCGAGTGGGGCGCCTTGACCGAGCACCACGCCGCCGTCGAGGGGGTGCACCTGCGCGAGCTGTTCGACGACGACCCCGATCGCGCCGATGCCATGACGGCCGGCGCGGCCGACCTCGTGCTCGACTACTCCAAGAACCGGATCACCCGCGACACCGTGCCGCTGCTCGCCGCGCTCGCGCGCGCGGCGCGGCTGCCCGAGCGGACCGCCGCGATGTTCGCCGGCGAGCACATCAACACCAGCGAGGACCGCGCGGTGCTGCACACAGCGCTGCGGCTGCCGCGCGACGCCTCGCTCGTCGTCGACGGGCAGGACGTCGTCGCCGACGTGCACGACGTGCTCGACCGGATGGGCCGCTTCAGCGACTCCGTGCGGTCCGGCGAGTGGACCGGCCACACCGGCGAGCGCATCCGCGCCGTCGTCAACATCGGCATCGGCGGCTCCGACCTCGGGCCGGTCATGGCGTACGAGGCGCTGCGCGACTACGCCGACCGCGGCATCACGCTGCGGTTCGTCTCCAACATCGACCCGACCGATGTCGCCGAGGCCACCAATGATCTGGACCCGGCCTCGACGCTGTTCGTCGTCTCGTCGAAGACGTTCACCACGCTGGAGACGCTGACCAACGCCCGCGCGGCACGCGACTGGCTGCTCGCCGGCCTCGGCGGCGACGAGAAGGCCGTGGCGAAGCACTTCGTCGCCGTCTCGACGAACGCGAAGGAAGCAGGCGCGTTCGGCATCGACGAGGCCAACATGTTCGGCTTCTGGGACTGGGTGGGCGGGCGGTACTCGCTCGACTCCGCGATCGGGCTCTCGCTGATGGTCGCGATCGGCAAGGAGCAGTTCGCCGAGTTCCTCGCCGGCATGCACGCCATCGACGAGCACTTCCGCACTGCGCCGCTCGAGGAGAACCTGCCGGCGATCGCCGGTCTCCTGAACGTCTGGTACGTCAACTTCTTCGGCACGCAGACCCACGCCGTGCTCCCCTACAGCCAGTACCTGCACCGGCTGCCCGCCTACCTGCAGCAGCTCACGATGGAGAGCAACGGCAAGTCGGTGCGCGGCGACGGCTCGCCCGTCACCACCGGCACCGGGGAGATCTTCTGGGGCGAGCCGGGCACCAACGGCCAGCACGCGTTCTACCAGCTGCTGCACCAGGGCACGCGGCTCGTCCCGGCCGACTTCATCGGGTTCGCCCAGCCCAACCACGAGCGTCCGGTCGACGAGCGCACCGACATGCACGACCTGTTCATGTCGAACCTGTTCGCGCAGACCTCCGCCCTGGCGTTCGGGAAGACCGCCGAGGAGATCGCCGCGGAAGGCACGCCCGCCGACGTCGTCCCGCACAAGGTGATGCCGGGCAACCGGCCGTCGTCGACGATCCTCGCGCCGAAGCTCACGCCGTCGGTGCTGGGGCAGCTGATCGCGTTCTACGAACACGTCACGTTCGTCGAGGGCACGATCTGGGGCATCGACTCGTTCGATCAGTGGGGCGTCGAGCTGGGCAAGGTTCTGGCCAAGCAGCTCGGCCCCGTGCTGACGGACGTCGAGCCCGACACCACCGGGCTCGACGCCTCGACAGTGGCGCTCGTGCGCCGGTACCGGGAGTGGCGCGGCCGCGCATGACGTAGCGCGGCGGGGAGGGGCGTGATGACGGACGGCCGGGACAACCCGACCAACGCCGACGGCGGCGCGGAAGTGTCTGCAGAACTGCCGGCGGGGCTGCGTGAGCCGTTCGTCCCTCCCCCGCCACGCCCCGGGCTCGGTGCCGGCGTCGCCGTCCTGCTGGCGTTCGCCGCGATGGCTGCGTTGTGGGCGGCGCTGGTCGGCGTGGGGCCTGCCGTGCTCGACTCGGCGCTGCTGGCCGGATCCGTCGACGCGCGCTCCGGCGAGCTGACCGCCTCGGCGATCCTCGTGACGGATGTGGGGAGCACGCTGGTCATGGCGGTGCTGGCGGTCTCGGCCGGCGCGTGGTGCTGGTACCGGGGGCGACGCGCCGACGCCGTGCTCGCGATCGGCGCGATGGTCGGCGCGAGCATCGTGTTCCGGCTGCTCAAGATCGTGATCGGCCGGCCGCGGCCGCCGGAGATCAGCCGGCTCGTCGTCGAGACCAACGAGTCGCTGCCCTCGGGACACGCCACCATGTCGACCGTCGTGCTCGGCACGCTCGTCGTGCTGGGCTGGGCGCACCGCCGCCGGCTCGGGCGGATCCTGCTCGTCGCCGGCGCCGCCGCGTGGGTCGGCGCGGTCGGGGCGACCCGCATCTACCTAGGCGTCCACTGGTTCAGCGACGTCGTCGCCGGCTGGCTCGTCGGCGCGGCCTGGCTCGCCGTGTGCGTCACGCTGTGGAGCTGGTGGCGGGCGCGGCACCCGGCCGACGCCGTCGTGCCCGCGCAGCCGGCCGCCCACCTCGACCCGACGTAGAACTTCCCCACCATTTTGTGCACCTGCGCGCTCCACAAGCACGCAAGTGCACAAAACGGTGGGGAAGTTGCGGGGGTGGCGGGGGCGGAACAACAGCTCCTCCCCGGCGTTGACTCCACATGTGACGACCCGCATCCGTGTCCGCGCGCCCGAGCTGAAGGGCAGGCGGTGGCTCAACACCGGCGGCCGTGAGCTGTCGCTCGCGGAGCTGCGCGGCAAGATCGTGCTGCTCGACTTCTGGACGTTCTGCTGCGTGAACTGCCTCCACGTGCTCGACGAGCTGCGTGAGCTGGAGGAGCGATTCGCCGACGTGCTCGTGGTGGTCGGTGTGCACTCGCCGAAGTTCGTGCACGAGGCCGACCCGGCGGCGGTCGAGGCGGCCGTCGAGCGCTACGCGGTGCACCACCCGGTGCTCGACGATCCCGAGTTGACGACGTGGGACGCCTACGCGGCCCGCGCGTGGCCGACGCTCGTGGTGATCGACCCGCGCGGGTACGTCGTCGCGCAGATGTCCGGTGAGGGGCACGCGCACGGCCTGTCGGTGCTGGTCGAGGAGCTGCTCGCCGAGCACGGCGACACGGTGCGCCGAGGCGACGGCCCGTACGTGGCGCCACCGGAGCCGACGACGTCGCTGCGGTTCCCCGGCAAGGTCGTGGCGCTGCCCGGCGGGACGTTCCTGGTCTCCGACACCGCGCACCACCAGCTCGTCGAGCTGGAGGCGGATCTCGCCACCGAACGCCGCCGGATCGGGACGGGCGAGCGTGGGCTCGTCGACGGCGCCGCCGCGCGGTTCGCCGAACCGCAGGGGCTGCTCGTGCTGCCGGCCGGCAGGGCGGACTACGACGTGGTCGTCGCCGACAGTGTCAACCACGCGCTGCGGGGTGTGCGGCTGGCCGACGGCCACGTGACGACGCTGGCCGGGACGGGCACCCAGCTGCGCGAACGGGTGGAGCCGGGCGGCACTGCCGCCGAGTTGTCGACGCCGTGGGACGTGGCGTGGTGGGGCGGGCGGGTCGTCGTCGCGATGGCGGGCAGCCACCAGCTGTGGACGTTCGACCCGGCGACCGGTGCGGTGGCGGTGCTCGCCGGCACGACCAACGAGGGGTTGCGCGACGGGCCGGTCGCCGATGCGTTCTTCGCCCAGCCGTCGGGCCTCGCGACCAGCGGCGACGGGGCGAACGAGGTGCTCTGGATCGCCGACTCCGAGACGTCGGCGCTGCGCTCGCTGGAGGCCGCGCCCGCGGTCGGGGCCGCCGTCACGACCGCCGTCGGGACGGGCCTGTTCGACTTCGGGTTCGTCGACGGCACCGATGCGCTGCTGCAGCACCCGCTGGGTGTCGCTGCGCTGCCCGACGGCTCCGTCGCGATCGCCGACACCTACAACGGCGCCGTGCGCCGCTACGACCCGCAGCGTCGCACGGTCTCCACGCTGGCCCGTGACCTGCGCGAACCCAGCGACGTCCTGGTCGACGGCAACACGCTCGTGATCGTCGAGTCGGCCGCGCACCGGCTGCTGCGGATCCCGATCCCGGCCAGCACGCAGGTGTCGGCGGGCGCGCACCAGGTGCGCAGACCGCGCACGGACCTCGCGCCGGGCCCGCTGGAGCTGCGCATCGCCTTCACCCCGCCGACCGGGCAGCACCTCGACACCCGCTTCGGCGATCCCACGTCGCTGACGGTCGCGGCGGAGCCGCCGTCACTGCTGGCTGCCGGCGCGGGCACGGCGCAGGGGCTCACGCGGACGCTCGTGCTGGCCGCCGACGGGCCGACCGAGGGTGTGCTGCAGGTCAGCGTCGCCGCGGCGGCCTGCGACGAGGGCGGCGGGACGTTCGCGGCGTGCCACCGCTACCAGCAGGACTGGGGCATCCCCGTCCGGCTGGTCGACGGCGCCCCGGCGGAGCTGGAGCTCGATCTGCGCGCCGTCACCTGAGCAAACTTCCCCACCGTTTTGGGTGGATGCGCGCCCGCAGAGCGCGCAAGTGCACAAAACGGTGGGGAACTACGACGCCGGGTGGGGAACTTCAGCGGACGGTGACCCGCACGTGCCCGAGCATGCTGTGGCCGCCGATCCGCACCACCGGGGCATCGGGCGGCAGGACGACGCTGCTCCAGCCGCGGGGCTGGTGCTCGACGACGGAGCGCTTGCCGAGGCTCGCGGTGCCGGTGTCGATCAGCCGGGTGCCGCGGGAGACGTGCACCTCGACCTTGCCCAGCAGCGAGTTGGCG
Source organism: Pseudonocardia sp. TRM90224 (assembly GCF_021245725.1). Lineage (GTDB taxonomy): Bacteria > Actinomycetota > Actinomycetes > Mycobacteriales > Pseudonocardiaceae > Pseudonocardia. The sequence goes on from NZ_JAJGSX010000004.1 coordinate 66,452, forward strand.
ACGACGTCGACCTCGGTGCCGGCGGGCAGCCCGCACAGGTCGAGCACCGCCGCGCCGAGCGTGACGTCGACGTTGACGGTGCGGCTGGCCGGGTCGGGCCGCCTGCGCACCTTGCTCAACGTCACCCGCAGCGGCTGCTCGGGCACGACCGCCGTGCCGGCGAGCCGGACGGGCAGGTCGGCGAGCCAGGGCTGCAGCTCGCCGCGGGTGCGCGCGGCGTAGACACCCTCCAGGCGCTCCCCGTGCTCGTCCCAGCTCAGCCGCCCCTCACCGACGGCGGTGTGCAGGACAGCGGCGGCGCGGTCCCGGTCGGTGTCGGAGATCCGCAGTTCCAGCTCACCCATGGCGCCATGGTATGGCGTCGCGGTGACGTCAACAAGACGTCAGATCCGCGACGCCGCCCGGACGGCCGATCCGAGGCCGGGTGGGGCGCGCGAACCACCGATGTTCCCGGGGGTGCCCGCCGACGGTACCGCCGATACGGCTGGTACGGCCGGTGCGGCCGAGATCGCCGCAGCCGCCGTCTCCGGTTCGGGCGGCTGCGGGGCAGCGACATCGGGCACGCCGTCGGGGATCGGGGCGGGTGGCGCCTCGAAGACGGTCGGGCCGCGATCGGGCGGTGGGTCGGGACGCGGCGACAGCGGCGGGAGCACACCCGGGTCGCCGAACCGCGCGGCGGGCCGGGTCGCACCCAGGTAGTCGTCGCCGCGCCATCGGTAGTAGGCGACCTGCACTGGCTTGCCGAACGTCGGCGCGTTCACCATCCGGGAGCCGCCGAGGTAGAGCCCGACGTGGTGGACGCGGTCGAGGGTGCCGTAGAAGACCAGGTCACCGGCCTGCAGCGGGGTGCCGGGCGGCACCAGCGGGCCTGCGTAGAACTGGCGGTGCGCCGTGCGCGGCAGCTCGATCCCGGCCTGGGCGTAGGCGAAGCGGGTCAGGCCCGAGCAGTCGAAGCCGATCTCGCCCGCGGCCGGCCCGTCGCCGCCCCACGTGTACGGCAGCCCGATCTGGTCCATGGCCGCGCGGATCGCCGCGGCGACCGCGTTCGCCGCCGTGGCCGAGGTCAGATGACGGACGGGCAGGACGTCGGGCCACGCCGGAGCCCAGCCGCCTCCGGACGGGAGCGGCACGTAGCCGGCGTCGGCAGGCAGCGGCTCGGCGGCCGGCAGCGGTTCGCCCGGCAGCACCGGCTCGCCGTAGGGCGACGCTCCGGCCGGCGGCACGGAGCTCGGCACAGGCTCCTCCGGCGGCGCCTCGCCGGGGCGCGACACCGACGAGCCGGCGAGCGACCCGACCGCCACGATGCTGACGACGGCAACGGCGACGAGGACGACGACCGGTAGCCGATCGTTGCCGCGACGGTGCCGTCCCCCGACCATGCGCCGAGCATGCCGGCACGGCACTGCGCGCCACAGAACACGCGCCCCACACCACACGGACGAGGGCGGTCAGGCCCCCAACCAGGTGAGCACGGCGATCACACGGCGGTGGTCGTCGCTCGACGGTGGCAGCGCCAGCTTCGTGAAGATCGACGAGATGTGCTTCTCCACCGCGCCCTGGCTGATCACGAGCTTGCGGCCGATCGCGGTGTTGGTGCGGCCCTCCGCCATCAGCTGGAGCACCTCGCGCTCGCGCGGCGAGAGCTCGCCGAGCGGGTCGCGGCGCCGACGGTGCGCGAAGAGCGCGGAGACGACCTCGGGGTCGAGCACCGTGCCGCCCGCGACGACCCGCTCCAGCGCGTCGGACAGGTCGGCGAGCTTCGAGACCCGGTCCTTCAGCAGGTAGCCGACGCCGCCGCCACCGCTGAGCAGATCCGAGGCGTACGACTCCTCGACGTACTGGGAGAGCACCAGCACGGCGGTCCCGGGGACCTTGCTGCGCACCTCCATCGCGGCACGCAGCCCCTCGTCGGTGAACGTCGGCGGCATCCGGACGTCGACGACGGCGACGTCGGGCCGGTGCTCGACGACGGCGGTGACCAGCGACGGCCCATCCCCCACCGCCGCCACGACACTCGCGCCGGCCTCGTCGAGCAGCCGGACGAGCCCTTCCCTCAGCAGCAACGAATCCTCAGCCAGCACGACGCGCACCCGGCCGATCCTGCCGCACGTCTCACGCGAGCGGCAGAGCGGATGGTGCAGCGGTCAGCTGTCGACTCCGGCCAGCGGGATCTCCGCCGTCAGAACCGTCGGACCGCCGGGTGGGCTGACTACGTCGAGCACCCCTTCGACGGTGGCGAGCCGGTCGGCGAGGCCGGCGAGGCCGTGCCCCTTGCCGAGGTGGGCGCCGCCGACGCCGTTGTCACGGACCTGCACGAGAAGGCGCTGGGCGTCGGTGCTGACCTGCACGGTGCACAGCGACGCCTGCGAGTGCTTGGCGACGTTCGTGAGCGACTCGGTGACCACGAAGTACGCGGTGTTCTCCACGGCCTCGGCCAGCCGCTTCCCCTGCGGGACAGCGACGTCGAGCGACACCTCGATGGGGCAGCGCGCCGCAGCGGCGGCCAGCGCGGCGCCGAGGCCGCGGTCGGCGAGGATCGGCGGCGCGATGCCTCGGGAGACCACGCGCAGCTCGTTGAGCGCCTCGCGGCTCTGTTCGAGGGCCTCCTCGACGAGGGTGCGCGCCTTCTCCGGGTTGTCATCGAGCCGGCGGGTGACGGCTTCCAGGTCCATGTTGAGCCGCACCAGCCGCTGCTGCGGGCCGTCGTGGATGTCGCGCTCGATCCGGCGCAGTGTCTGCGCCTCGGCGTGGACGGCGGCGCGCCTGCTGCTCTCCAGCTGGGTGGCGCGGGCGCGCAGCGCCGCGGTCTGGTTGGTGAGCAGCCCGCGAGCGAGTCCCGCCCGCACGGCGACGAGCCCCCGCACCAGCAACGGCGAGGTCGCGAGCATGAACACCCCGAGCACGGTGTTGGTCGTGATCTCACCCCACAGGTCCCGCGAGCCGGTGAGCAACCAGTACAGCCCGCCGCCATCGTCGTCGTCACGCGGCAACGACCACTGCCACGTCACGTACAGCGCCCCGCCGAGCCCACCGACGAACCAGGCGACGGAGATGATGAACGCGGCGAGCCTGACCGGGAATGCGACGACGGCGTGCAGCAGGTCGCGCCACGACTGCGGGTCGCGCAGCCGGCTGAACAACCGCCCGAGACCCGTGCCCTTCGGCTCGCGGTAGTGGTGCGGCGGCAGCGGCCGCCCGGTCGCCCACTCGGCACCCCGACGCTCGACGGTCGCCAACCCGCGCGCCGCCTGCAGCGCCAACACGAGGATCGGGACACCGATCCAGATCACCGACGTCGACACACCGACCGAGAAGCCCACGACCGCCAGCACGAACGCGACGATGCACAGCGGCAGCCCGCCGAGGAGGAACGCGAAGCCCCTCCCGAACCGCGTGCCGGCGCGCAACGGCGTGCTCTGCGGTGGGCGTTCGGGCGCGATATCGGTCATGGTCCTACTTTCGCTCCCCGATCCACTCGGCCCACAGCCGGTGCGCCTCCGTGGTCAGGGTAGGGGCAACCCGAAGGCAGCCGGTGACCCCAGGCCCCGGAGGCGGGCCGGGGAGGGCAGGAAAGCCACTTTCAGGCCCTGTGAGGGCAGGAAAGTGGCTTTCCTGCCCTCACCCCGGTCACCCCGGCTACCCGTCGGAGTGCATGCGAGCCGCCGTGAGGCCGAGGGTCAGGAGCAGGCGGTCGCGCGGGTCGGCGATGGAGCGGCCGGTGGCGGTCTCGATGCGGCGCATCCGGTAGATGACGGTGTTGCGGTGGCAGAAGAGCGCCGCGGCGGCGTGCGTCGGCGAGCCGCCGCAGGCGAGCAGCTCCGCGAGCGTCTCGAGCAGGGTCTGCCGGTCGGCGGCCGGCAGGTCCATCAGCTTGCCCAGCCCGACCCGCACCAGCCGCGGCATCAGCGTGGGGCTGTCGACGAGCAGCGCCTCGGGGAGCCGGTCGTCCAGCTCCGCGAGCCCTGGCGCGGTGAGCGTGCGCGCGGCGGTCTCGGCCATCCGGTACCCCGTGTCGACGGCGGCGAGCCCGTCGATCACCGGCGACACCCCGACCCGACCCTCGACGCACGGGCGCAGCGCGTCGACGGCCGCCCGCGCCGACCGGTTCACCAGAGCGACCAGCCCGACCTCGTCGTGCGGGCGCACGAAGAAGGTCGAGACGACCCCACATGCCGCGAGTGCCTCCGGTGCTCCGCGCAGCGATTCCTCGCCCGCGTCGGCCGGCGCGACAACGCACAGCATCGGCCCCGACGTCGGCAGGCCGAGCACCGCGGCCGCGTCGCGCAGGAACGCCGGATCGCCGCCCCGGCCTTCGAGCAGCCCGTCGAGCAGGATGTTTCGCCTGCTCAGGTCGTGCGTGTGCAGCCGGAGCTCCTCGCGCCGGTACGCGTCGACGAGCACCGAGGAGCTGCCGTCGTTGGTGCGCCACACGTAGCTGGCGGCGTCGAGCAGAGCGTCGTCGTAACGGCCGTCGAACCGGCGACGGGACAGGTCGAGCAGCGCCTCCCAGATGAACCTGCCGCCCAGACGGTAAGCCCGCATCACCGACTCCAGCGGCACCCCTTGCCGGGCCCGCAGCCGCCCCGTGTGGCGGGACGTGTCGGCCGGGTCGACCCCGCCGGGCACCTGCATCGCGAGCACCTGCACGCCGCGTTCCAGGTTCCCGTACGCGGCGCTGCGCAGCTCGTCGACCATGTCGAGCTCGGAGTAGATCGGCTCGCGGGCAACGACGTGCACGACGAGCCGGTCGGCGAGGCCGTCCAGCTCCTCCAGCAACGCGGCACCGAGCACGCGCAGCGCCTCGTCGGACTCCGGGGGCAGCCCGCGACCCGCGGGCACGCCGGTTGTGTGGCGCGCTGCTCCACCGGTGGACAGCATCCTCGAACTGTGCAACAGCGTGCACATCCACGTCCACCCGAACGGGCTTCCCGCCCAGAACGTCCCTGGCAATATTGTGCACAGCGCCTATAGCGACCTGTGGGCGCGGCGCCCAAGGTGTGGGCACGCAGATCCGCCCAACGTCGGGGGGCCCGCCTCGTGTCAGACACCCAGCCAGCACCTTCCGTCTTCGGCGTCGCCGACGTGAGCGTCCGTTTCGGCGGGCTGGTCGCGCTCGACGCCGTCTCGTTCGCGGTCGGGCACGGCAAGGTGCACGGCGTCATCGGGCCCAACGGCGCCGGGAAGACCACGCTGTTCAACGTCTGCTGCGGGTTCGTGCGCCCCGACGCCGGGACGGTGCTTCGCCACGGCCGGCCGGTCTCCCCCCGCCCCGACGAGCTGGCCGGCATGGGCATCGCGCGCACTCTGCAGGGTGTCGGGCTGTTCAGGGGGCTCTCGGTCGTCGAGAACGTGATGGTCGGGGCCGACCGGCACCGCAAGGCGGGCTTCGGCTCGACGCTGCTGGCGTTACCCCGGTCCGACCGCGACGAGCGGGCGCTGCGCGAGCGGGCGATGGCCGCGCTCGCCGAGCTGGGCGCCGACGGCTACGCGGCTCGGCTGCCCGGCAGCCTCCCCTACCCGGTGCAGAAGCGGGTCGCGCTCGCCCGCGCGCTGGCGTCCGAACCCGACCTCCTGCTGCTCGACGAGCCGGCGAGCGGCCTCGGCCACGACGAGATGACCGAGCTGGGCGCGCTGATCCGCTCGCTGACGGCACGCATGTCGGTCGTGCTGGTCGAGCACCACATGGACCTCGTGATGAGCGTCTGCGACAAGATCACCGTGCTCGACTTCGGCAAGGTCGTCGCCGACGGCACCCCCGACGAGGTCCGCGACGACCCCGCGGTGATCGACGCCTACCTCGGCGAGGAGGCGACCCACGCATGAGTACCTTGCAGATCAGCGGTCTGACGGCCGCGTACGGGCCCGTCACCGCACTGGACGGGGTGGACGTCACCGCGGCGAAAGGCCAGATCACCGCGGTGCTCGGGGCCAACGGGGCCGGGAAGACGACGCTGCTGCGCACGATCTCCGGGCTGGTCCGCCCGACGTCGGGCACCGTCTCGCTCGACGGCAACGACCTCACCGCCGCTCCCGCCGAGACGATCGCGCTGGCCGGGATCGCGCACGTCCCCGAGGGCCGCGGCGTGATCACCGAGCTGACCGTCGAGGAGAACCTGCGGCTCGGCGCGCTGCTCGGCAGCGCGCGGAAGCGGACCGACGGGTCGCTCGACATGGTCTACGACCTGTTCCCACCACTCGCGGAGCGGCGCAAACGCGACGCGCATACGCTTTCCGGCGGCGAGCGGCAGATGCTCGTGATCGGCCGCGCACTGCTCTCCGGTCCCGAGGTGCTGCTGCTCGACGAGCCGTCGCTCGGGCTGGCGCCGCGCATCGTCGCGCAGATCTTCGGGCTGCTGCGCGACCTCGTCGACCGCGACGGCGTCACCGTGCTGCTCGTCGAGCAGAACGCCCGCAGCGCGCTCTCGATCGCCGACATCGGGATCGTGCTCAACCTCGGGAAGGTCGTCGCCCGCGACGACGCGGCCGTGCTCGCCGCCGACGACGGCCTCCGGCACGCCTACCTCGGCTTCTGACGCAACCGGTCCGACTCTCGTAGCAGGTGCAGGGAGGAGAGCAGTGCAGCAGTTCCTCAACGTCACGCTGACCGGGCTGGGGCAGGGCGCGATCTACGCGGCTTTCGCGCTGGCGCTCGTGCTGATCTGGCGCTCGACGCGGATCGTCAACTTCGCGCAGGGCGCGATGGCCATGTTCACCACCTACCTCGCGCTCACCGTGATCGAGGCGGGGCAGTCGTACTGGGTGGGGCTGATCGTCGCGCTCGCCGGCGGGCTGCTGATGGGCGCGGTCGTCGAGCGGCTGGTCATCCGGCCGGTCGAGGGCGGGCCGGAGCTGAACGCGGTGATCGTCACGCTCGGGCTGTTCGTGGCGATCCAAGCACTCGCGGCGATCCTCTTCGGATCGACGTTCAAGTCCTTCCCCGCCCCGTTCGACCTGCGCGGGTTCACCGTCGGCGAGGTCAACATCGCGTTCACGCCGAACAGCATCTACGTGATCCTCGCGGTCGTCGTCGTGATGGTCGCGCTGGTCGCGCTCTTCCGGTTCACCGACCTGGGGCTCAAGATGCGCGCGGCGGCGTTCAGCCAGGAGGTGTCGCGACTGCTCGGGGTGCGGGTCGGCCGGATGCTGACGCTGGGCTGGGCGCTCGCGGCCGTCGTCGGCTCGCTCGCGGGTCTGCTCATCGCGGGCGGCAGCCTCGTCTACCCGGCCTACATGGACGGCGTGGTCGTCTTCGGGTTCGTCGCGGCGACGCTCGGCGGGCTCGACTCCCCCGGCGGCGCGGTCGTCGGCGGGCTGTCGATCGGCCTGCTGCTCTCCTACGTCAGCGGCTACCTCGGCAGCGAGCTGGTGGCGCTCGCCGCGCTCGCGATCCTCGTCGCGGTGCTGCTGGTGCGCCCGCAAGGGATCTTCGCCAAGGCCGCGGCGAGGCGGGTCTGATGGCGGCACCGACGAAGGACACCGAGGTCGGCGTCCCGCCGGCCGCGGCCGGCCGGTTCGCGGCGTTCACGCGGCGGATGCCGAGCTCGACGCTCGGCAAGCACGCGCTCACCCTGCTCGTGGCGTTCGTCGTGGTCGTGCTGGTGCTGGAGCTGACCGGCCCGTTCCGCAACTCCCAGTTCGCGACGATGGCCTACTACGGCATCGCGGCGGCCGGGCTGACCGTGCTGACCGGCGTCAACGGGCAGATCTCGCTCGGGCACGGCGCGCTGATGGCCGTCGGGGCGTACACGACCGGTCTGATGCTGGCCGCCGAGATCCCGCTGCTGGTGACGATGCTCGGCGCGATGGCCGTCACCGCCGCCGTCGGCGCGGTGGTCGGTGTCGCCGCCGCCCGGCTGCACGGGCCCTACCTCGCCGGCGCGACGCTCGCGCTCGCCGTCGGACTGCCGGGGCTCGCGATCTACTTCGACCACTGGCTCGGCGGCGAGCAGGGCATGCGGATCCCGTCGCCGCAGATGCCGGCGTGGTTCTCCGACGCCATCTACTTCCTCTCCGCGACGGAGGCGTCGAGCGCGAAGTACCTCGCCTACATCGGCTGGGTGACGCTCCTGGTCGTGCTGTTCCTGCTGGCCAACCTCATGGCCGGGCGCACGGGCCGGGTGTGGCGGGCGGTGCGCGACGACGAGGTCGCCGCCGAGCTCGCCGGCATCCCGCTCGGCAAGGTCAGGGTGCTCGCGTTCGTGGTGAGCGCGGCGTGCGCCGGCATCGCGGGCGCCGTGCTGGGCATCGTCGTGCGGCTGGCCGCGCCGAGCGGGTTCACGATCGTGCTCTCGCTCGGGCTGCTCACCGCCGTCGTGGTCGGCGGGCTGGGCAGCCTCGTCGGCGCGCTGCTGGGCAGCGCGCTGCTGGTGTTCCTGCCGCCGTTCGTGACGAACGTCGGTACCGACATCGGCCTGGACAACACGCAGGCCGCGCAGCTCGCCCCGTTCGTCTACGGGGCCGTGCTCGTGCTCGTGATGCTGCTCGCGCCGTCGGGCGCGGTCGGCGTGTTGAAGAAGCTGTTGAAGAAGCTCTGGATCGGCCGCTCGACGAGGAGGACAGGATGATCAGGAGAACGGGTCCGCTGGTGGCGGTGGCCGCCGCCGCGGCGCTGCTGCTCAGCGCCTGCGGCGCCGGCGGGCGTCCCAGCGAAGGCACCGGCGGGGGTGATGCCGCCGCCTCCGACGTCGGGATCACCACAACCTCCGTGAAGATCGGCGGGCACTTCCCGCTGACCGGTGTCGCCGCCCCCGGCTATTCCGAGATCCCGACGGGCATGAAGGCGTACTTCGACTACGTGAACGCCGCCGGCGGCGTGAACGGGCGCAAGATCGAGTTCATCTACAAGGACGACGCCTACAACCCGACCCAGACCAGCCAGGTCGTCAACGAGCTGGTGCTGCAGGAGCAGGTCTTCGCGATCATGGGCGGGCTCGGCACCCCGACGCACTCCGCCGTGCTCGACTACCTCAACGCCGAAGGCGTGCCCGACCTGTTCGTCTCCTCCGGCTCGCTGCTGTGGGACCAGCCGACCAAGAACCCGCAGACGTTCGGCTGGCAGCCCGACTACGAGGTCGAGGCGAAGATCATCGGCCAGTACGTCTCGAAGAACTTCCCGAACGCGAAGGTCGGGCTCTTCCTCCAGGACGACGACCTGGGCCGGGACGCCGAGAAGGGCGCGCGCACGTTCCTCGACAAGCAGATCGTCGCCGCTGAGCGCTACACGCCCGGCAACACCGACGTCGCCCCGCAGATCGCTGCACTGCAAGCGGCCGGGGCCGACCTCGTGATCGGCTTCAACGTGCCCTCGTACACAGCGTTGTCGCAGCTGGTGTCGCTGCGGCTGAACTACAAGCCGCAGTGGATGTACTCCAACATCGGCGCCGACCCGACGCTCGTCGGCTCGCTGCTCGCGCGCTTCTCCGAGGGCAAGGTGACCGACGCGGGGCTGCTCGAAGGCATGATCAGCACGCGCTACCTGCCGACCGTCGACGACCCGCAGAACCCGTGGATCCAGCTGTTCCAGAAGGTCTGGGACGCGAGCGGCGCCGACGGCGAGCTGAGCAACTTCCGCGTCTACGGCATGTCCGAGGCGTACACGTTCGTCTCGGCGCTGCAGGCCGCCGGGCCGAACCCGACGCGCAAGGGCATCGTCGAGGCGATCCAGAAGACCGGGAAGTCGTGGAAGGGCCCCTGGCTCGCGCCGTTCCGCTACTCGGCCGACCGGCACGCCGGCATCTCCGGGGTTGGCGTCACGCGCATCACGGGTGGCAAGACCGAGCGGCTCACGCCGGTCTTCGTCACCGACAACGGCACGGCGCCGATCACGGAGTCGACCGAGCCGCCGTCCGTCCCGCCGGCGAGCGGGATACCGGAGGTGGCCCCAGCCGGCTGACGATCGAGCATCTAAGGTTTGCCTCACCAAACCTTCGGAGCGCTCGAATGAGATCACGCTTTTCAGCCGTAGCCGCGCTCGCGGCCGTCGTGCTGGGCCTCGCCGCTTGTGGTGGGCCAGCACCGGCCGCGAGCGCCGGCCCGTGGAGCTTCACCGACGACGTCGGCGCCACCGTGAACCTGCCGCAACGGCCGGTGCGGATCGCAGGGCTCTCCGACGTCGCCGTCTCGCTGTGGAACTACGGGATCGCGCCGGTCGCGGTGTTCGGCTACACCGGCGTCACTCAGGACCGCCGCTTCGCGGGGCGCGAACTGTCGCAGGTCGCCGAGCTGGGCAAGGCGTACGGGGAGATCAACCTCGAGGCGCTGGCGCAGGCCGCCCCGGACATCGTCGTCACGCACGCCTACCCCACCGACGCCGCCGGCACGCTCGATCCGACGAAGCCGCTCTACGGCTTCAGCGACCTCGCGCAGCAGGAGGCCGTCGCCCGGATCGCGCCGATCGTCGCGATCGCGATGGACGGCTCGGCCGTGCGGGTCATCGACCGCACGGTCGAGCTCGCGGAGGCGCTCGGCGCCGCACCGTCGGCGATCGACGCCACCCGGGCCGGCTACGCGTCCGCCGAGCAACGGTTGCGCACCGCCGCGGCGAAGGGCCTCTCGGTGCTGGTGGTGGCCGCGTACCCGGCCGAGGGGCTGTACGTGGCGAAGGCGCCCGACGACCCCGAGCTCACCTCCTACGCCGACCTCGGCGTCCGGTTCGTCGACCCGGGCGGCACGGACTACTACTGGGAGGTCGTGAGCTGGGAGAACGTCGGCAGGGTGCCCGCCGACGTCGTGTTGGAGTCGCAGCTCGACACGATGACCGCCGAGCAGATCGCGGCCCAGCCCACCATGGCCAACACCCCGGCCGGGCGGGCCAGGCAGATCCACCCGTGGATCTTCGCCAGCATGGACTACACCGCGCAGGCCGCGTACATGAACGAGCTGGCCGGGCACCTGGAAGCAGCGCACAAGGTCACCTGACGGGGTACGGTCGGGCGGTGATCGACAGCTCACCGCTCGACCTCACCTCCAACGCCGTCGGGGGCTGGCTGCACGCCCCCAGCTCCGTCACCGCGGAGGTCGTCGGCTCGGTCGGCTTCGACTTCGTCGTCATCGACCAGCAGCACGGCCTCGTCGGCGACGACGCGCTGGTGCCGATGCTGCAGGCGCTCGGCGCGACCGGGACCCCCGGCGTGGTGCGCGCGACGGTCAACGAGCACGCGGCGATCGGCCGGGTGCTCGACCGCGGCGCGGCCGGGGTGATCGTGCCGCTCGTCGACTCCGCGGAGGAGGCGGCCCGCGCGGCAGCGGCGTGCCGCTACCCGCCGGCCGGCACGCGCAGCTGGGGCAAGAGCCGGGTGGCGTGGCACCCGGCGGCGCCCGACCCGCTGTGCATCGTGATGGTCGAGACGATGGCGGCCGTCGACGGGCTGCCGTCGATCCTCGACGTCGACGGCGTCGACGCGATCTTCGTCGGACCCACCGACCTCGCGCTCAGCGCGGGGGTACCGATCACCGCGCGCGACGACGACCCGGCGTTCATCGAGCGACTGGGCTCGATCGCGCAGCGGTGCGCGGCGGCGGGGCGTCCGGTGGGGATCTACTGCGCAACGGCCGAGCAGGTGCACCGCTCGCGCGAGCTGGGCTTCACGTTCGCTGCAGGCTTCACCGAGACCGCTCTGCTGCGGGCGGCCGCTGCGGACATCCGTGCTGCAACGGTGTAATCATGTGCGGGTGACAGACACTCCTCCCACCCTCTACGAATGGTGCGGCGGTTCCGAGGCGCTGCACCGCCTGACGCAGGTCTTCTACGACCGCGTGCTCGCCGACCCGCTGCTCGAACCCGTCTTCCGCAACATGAGTCCCGACCACCGCGACCACGTCGCGCGCTGGCTCGGCGAGGTCTTCGGCGGCCCGACCGACTACACCGACCAGCTCGGCGGCTACCCCGCGATGCTCAGCCACCACATCGGGCTCGAGATCACCGAGGAGCGGCGGGCCCGCTGGGCCGCGCTCATCGCGTCCAGCGCCGACGAGGCCGGACTGCCGGACGACCCGGAGTTCCGTTCGGCGTTCGTCGCGTACGTCGAGTGGGGCACCCGCATCGCGAAGGGCAACTCCGCCGCCGGCGCCACGCCCCCGCCGAACGCCCCGACACCGCGATGGGGCTGGGGCGAAGCGCCGCCCTACGACGGAAGCTGACCGAACTTCCCCACCGTTTTGTGCACTTGCGCGCCTGCAGCGCGCGCATCCACCCAAAACGGTGGGGAAGTTCTAGGAGGGTCCTGAACGACTGGGGCCGCGCAGTAGGTCCCAGTCGTTCAGGGCGCTCCTAGTCGAACAGGACGCTGACGGACTCGCCGTTGTGGATCCGCCGCACCGCCTCGGCCAGCGCGGGCGCGACGGAGAGCACCGTCAGCTTCGGGGCGGCGTCGGCACCCGGTACCGGGCAGGTGTTCGTGCAGACGATCTCGGTGACGTCGTCGCGCCCGCCGATGCGGTCCAGGGCACCATCAGCGAACAGGCCGTGGGTGCAGGCGACCCGGACCGACCTGACGTCCTGCTCGGCGAGGCGGTCGAGCAGCTCGACGATCGTGCTGCCGCGGGCGATCTCGTCGTCGAGCACGACGACGTCGCGGCCGCGGACGTCACCGATGATCGAGCTGATCACGACCTTGTCGTCGGAGATCCGCTCCTTGGCCGCCGCGGCGACCGGGACGCCGAGGATCCGCGCGAACCGCGACGCCTCCTTCGCGTTGCCGAGGTCGGGCGAGACGACGACACCGTTGGTGAGATCCATGGTGGCGAAGTGGGCCGCCAGCTCGCGCAACGCGTGCAGGTGATCGACCGGGACGCCGAAGAACCCGTGCACCTGCGGCGAGTGCAGCGTCATCGTCAGGACGCGGTTGGCGCCCGCGGTCTGCAGCAGGTCGGCGACGAGCCGCCCGCCGATCGAGATCCGCGGGGCGTTCTTCTTGTCCGAACGCGCGTAGGCGTAGTGCGGCATCACGACCGTGATCCGCGCCGCGGACGCACCGCGCGCGGCATCAAGCATCAGCAGCAGCTCGACGAGGTGCTCCTGCACCGGCGCCACGAGCGGCTGGACGATGAAGACGTCGCGTTCGCGGCAGTTGGCGAGCAGCTGCACCTCGAGGCAGTCGCTGGCGAACCGCGTGAGCCGGGACGGGGCGAGCGGCACCTCGAGGTGATGGCAGATCGCCGAGGCGAGCTCGCGATGGGCAGAACCGCTGAAGATCGTGATGTCATGCATCACGGATATCGTCGCACGCCACCGTCCCGAACTTCCCCACCATTTTGCCTATCCACACACCCTGCAAGGTGTGCAGGTTGGCAAAACGGTGGGGAACTTCGGCACCGGTGTCAGCAGCAGTCCGTGCAGACCAGGTAGGACGTGCAGGACGTGGTGTACTTGATCAGGCGCGAATGCGTGCCGATGTACTCGCACACATAGCGTTCCTGGCACGCTGCGGCGTCGGCCGACTCCGTCGGAACGACGAGCTCGAGCATCTTGTCGCTGATGTCTTTGAGAACCTGGATCATTCTGCGAGCGTATGGTCGGCTCGCGAGTGAAGCGCATCAATTCGACGAACCTCGGAACAACCGCTCAGTCGATCACCTGGAGGCCGAGCGCCGAGCAGATCCCGGCCGCCTGCGCAGTCGAGATGATCGCGCCGACGAGCTGCCGCGGCGAGTCGGCGGTCAACTCACCGAGGTCGGCGCCGCGCAGGTCGGCGTCGAGGAGCTTGGTGTCGTCCAGCAGCGTCCCCCGCAGCTGGCAGCGGGTGAACGTGGTCTCACGGAGGTCGGCGCCGCGCAGGTCGGCCTCGCTGAGGTCGACCTCGACGAACCGCAACCCCTTCAGCACTGCATCCTGCAGGTTGGCCAGCTGCAGCGTGCTGCGGTCGAAGCGGAAGGTCATCGCGACCCCGCGCAGCGACGTCAGGTCGGCGCCGATGAGGCGGCACTCGTCGAACGTGGTGTCGGTGAGCAGCGACGCGGTGAACCGCGCCCCGGTGAGGTCGACGCCCTCGAAGGCGGCGTCGGTCAGGTCGGTGCGGGTGAGGTCGGCGCCGGCGAGGCTGCCGCCGACGAACTGGACGCCGTCGAGATCGGAGCCGGTGAACCGCGCCCCGGTCATCGTGCACTGCTCGAACCCGATGCCGGAGAGGTCGAGCTCCGTCAGATCCGCCTCGACGAACGTGCAGCGCCGGAACACCTTCGGGCCGGCGCCGGCGGCCAGCGCGGCGTCGACCTCCGGGTCGGAAGCATCACGGTCCTCGACGACGGTTGCTCCGCTCACGCCGCCTCCTCGCTGTCGCTCGTCGGCAGCGTTCGCTGCGCTGCTCTGCCGAATGGTGAGCTCGCAAGCTCGCTCACGCCAGCACCCTGCCAGACCAGCGAAAACGGGGGCGAAGGGGTGCCGGTGAGCGTCGACAACGACGTCATGGCTGTTTGTGAGCGCTAACAACAGCCATAACGTCGTTGTCGACGGCTTCGCCGGGCGCGTAGAGCCAGTCGACGTAGCGGTAGTCGTGGGGGTCGCGGTCGCGCAGCATCGCGTTGCGGACCGAGCGGAAGAGGCCGTCGCAGTGCCACAGGTCGCCCCAGTCGCGCGCGGTGCGCTGCACGCGGGCGGTGCGGACCGTCCGGATCTCGGCATAGTCGCGCAGCGCCGCATCCCAGCCCGACCCGTTCTCTATTTGCGCCGCGAGGCAGTGCGCGTCCTCCATCGCCTGGCAGGCGCCCTGGGCGAGGTACTGCAGCATCGGGTGGGCGGCGTCGCCGACGAGCGCGAGCCGCCGGTCCACCCACGTGGTGATCGGCTCGCGGTCGTACATCCGCCACCACCGGTCGCGCCAGAGGTGCGGCAGCCCCGACCGCACCAGCTCGCACGTCCCGGCGAACGCGGCGTCCAGCTCGTCGGGCGTGCCCCAATCGGCTTCACCGGCAACCGCCCGCGGCGAACGGAACACCGCAACCTGGTTCAGCAACTCCCCGCCGCGCAGCGGGTACTGCACGAAGTGGCAGTGCGGCCCGATGTAGATCACGACGTCGCGCAGCGCCACGTCCGGGGCATCAGGGGTGTCTGCGACGGGCAGCGTGCCGCGGTACGCGACGTACGCCGAGCTGACCGGCTCGTCGCCGCTCAGCTGCCGGCGCAGCACCGAGCCCAGCCCATCGGCGCCGAGCACGACCCGCCCGGTGTCGCGCCTGCCCGCGCTGACCGCTACGGCGCTGTCGGCAGCCTGCTCGACGCCGGTGACGTCGACCCCGGTCACCAGCTCCACACCGGCGGCCCGGCACGCGTCGAGGAGCACGGCGTGCAGGTCGCTGCGGTGGATCACGACGTACGGCGCCCCGTAGCGCCGCTCGACGTCGGCGAGGTCCAGGTGGGTGAGCTCGCGCCCGTCGACGGCGTCGCGCAGCACAGCCCTGCGCGGCAGCACTCCGGCGGCCACGACCTCGTCGAGCAGCCCCCACTCGCGCAGGATCCGCGTGGCGTTCGGCGCGATCTGCAGGCCGGCGCCCACCTCGCCGAACCGCGACGCCTGCTCCAGCACCCGCACCGCGCAGCCCGTCCGGCTCACGGCGAGCGCAGCGGCGAGCCCACCGATGCCGCCGCCGACAACAACGACGTCCGTGCTCACGGCCCCTGCTCGACCTCCACCCGGTCGGCGTGCAGCCGCTCGAAGATCGGGGTGTCGCTGAACCGGAAGAGGTCGAGCCCGGCGCCCGCGGTGAACGTCAGCGGCACCCACGACGGCACGACGACGAGGTCACCGCGCCCGACCGGCCACTCCCGCTCCGCCACCCGCGCGACGCCCTCGCCGTCGAAGACCTGCCAGACCGCCGAACCGACCTCGCGCCGCGACGCCGTTCGGACGCCCGCCCGCAGCCGGTGCATCTCCGCGCGGATCGTCGGCATCACGTCGCCGCCCGTTGTCGGGTTGGTGAACCGGACGGCCGCGTGCCCCGGCTCGATCACCCCTGGATGCCCCTCGTCCTCCAGCGCCAGCTGGTCGGCGAGCGCGGCGTCGGTGTGCTCCCACCGGTAGGCCGCGATGGGCGAGCTCGGCGCCGGCGAAGGCTGCGAGACCGGCCGCAGGCCCGGATGCGCCCACAGCCGCTCGGCGCGCGAGCGCACAGGCGTCGAGCGGTCCTCGACGGCGTCCGGCCCCAGCTCGAAGAACGCCGAGCCGGTGGCGTGGACGAACGGGATGTCCAGCCCGTCCAGCCATGCCATCGGTGTGTCGCTCTGATTGTGGTGGCCGTGGAACCGCCATCCCGGGGTGAGCAGGAAGTCGCCGCGGCGCATCGCGACCGGGTCGCCGTCGACGACCGTCCAGACGCCTTCGCCCTCCACGACGAACCGGAAGGCGTGCTGGGTGTGGCGGTGCACCGGCGCGTCCTCGCGCGGGTTCAGGTACTGGATCGCGGCCCACAGCGTCGGCGTCGCGAACGGGGCGCCGCCGAGACCGGGGTTGGCGAGGGCGATCGCCCGCCGCTCGCCGCCGCGCCCGACCGGCACCAGCTCGCCCGCGCGCTCGGCCAGCTCGACCAGCTCCGACCACCGCCACCGGTGCGCGACGGCGGCAGGACGCGGGCTCGTCGGCATGAGGTCGCCGATCTCGGTCCAGAGCGGCACCAGCAGCTCACGCTCGAATCCGCGGTACAGCTCGTCCAGCTCCGGGGACGGGGTCGGCTGTCCCGGTGCGTCGAGCGCCTTGAGGCTCACGGGCGAGAGGGTCACGGGGGGACACTCCTTTCGACCATCCTGGGGAAAGATAGTCGCGTTCTGGTGTGCCGAAGGGAGAATTCTGGGGTGCGGAACAAGCCGGCGTACGGCATCGAGTCGGTCGACCACGCGCTCCGGCTGGCGGTGCTGCTGCAGCGGGAGGGCCCGCAGCGGGTCACCGACGTCGCGGAGCGGCTCGGGGTCGCCCGCTCGACGGCGCACCGGCTGCTGGCCATGCTCGTCTACCACGACTTCGCCGAGCAAGACTCCGACCGGCGCTACATCGCCGGGCCGGCGCTGCGCGGGACCCTGCCGGCGGACGCCGGCCACGAGCACCTGCGTGCGGCCGCGCTGCCCCACCTGCGGACGCTCGTCGAGCGCAGCGGCGAGACCGCCAACCTGACGGTGCTGCTCGGCGACCAGGTCCTCTTCATCGCCACCGTCGAGTGCACGCACGTGCTGCGGGTGGGCGACCGCGAGGGTCGCACGCTGCCGGCGCACCTCACGTCAGGTGGCAAGGTGCTGCTCGCCCGGCGCCCGCCCGCCGAGATCGCCGCCGCGTACGCCGGGACGGCCGTCGACGTGCCGGCGTTGCAACGGGCGCTGCGCCAGGTCCGCAAGCAGGAGTTCGGGGTGAACAACCAGGCCACCGAGGCCGGCGTCACCGCGATCGGGTGCGCGATCACCGATACCGCGGCGGTCTCGCTCGCGATGCCGACGGCCCGCTACTCGCGCGACCGGGTGCCGGAGTGGGTGGCGCTGCTGCGGGAGACGGCGGAGCGCATCGCCGGGACGCTCTGAGCAGGCCGGCTGAGCAAACGAGCGGCCCTTTCGTCCGGGTACTGGAATGCACCGGATTCCGTGGAAGTGTCCGGCCGGAGATCAGGGACGGCGGCTGCGAGGCCGTGATTTCGCGTCGTAGTCCACGCGTGCCTGTTCGACCTTGTCCAAGTTGCCGGACCATTCCGCGAGTGTCGCGAAAAGAGGTCCCAGGCTACGTCCCAGGTCGGTGATTTCGTACTCCACACGGGGTGGCACCTCGGGGTGGTAGGTGCGCACTACGAGCCCGTCGCGTTCCAGCTGCCGCAGCCGCTGGGTCAGCACCTTGGGTGTGATCGTGGTGATGCGGCGTTCCAGTTCCACGAACCGGTGCCGTCCGTACTCGTTGAGCGCCCACAGGATCGGCGTGGTCCACCGGCTGAAAACGATGTCGACCACGGGAGCGATCGGGCACGCCAGCTCCGGAGGGACCGCGGTTGTGGTCTCAGTCACCTCGACCGTCACTTTCCTCTAGGTACCTACTAGCTCCTCGACAGTAGCTTCGCCGGGTCCACAGAGAAATCCGGGAACCGGGGGTTCGAAAATGATCGTGGTGTCGGGAGCGACCGGCAACGTCGGCCGCCCGCTCGTGCAGGCACTCGCCGCCGTCGGTGAGCAGGTGACGGCAGTGTCCCGTGGGGTCTCGGACACGACCGTGCCGGAGGGCGTCCGGCGCCGGCAGGCAGACCTGACCACCCCTGAAAGCCTGCGGCCCATCTTCAACGGCGCCGACGCGCTGTTCCTGCACGACGGCGGGGCCAGTGCCCATCTGTTGAACCCGCGGGACATCCTCGACGTCGCGAAAGCCGGCGGAGTCGGACGCATCGTGTTGCTGTCTTCCATAGGAGTCGTCACCCGAGCGCAGTCGGCGTCGCATGGAGGCATGATGCGGGAGTTCGAGGACGCCGTTCGGCAGTCGGGCACTGACTGGACGATCCTGCGACCGGGTGGCTTCAGCTCCAACGCGTATGCATGGGCCGAGTCGGTCCGGGCCCGACGGACGGTCGCCGCACCGTTCGGTGACGTCGGCCTGCCGATCGTCGACCCTGCCGACATCGCCGAGGTCGCCGCGGCAGCCTTGCGCGAGGACGGTCACGGCGGGCAGTTCTACGAGTTGACCGGGCCTGCCCTCAGCACACCCCGGCAACGGGCCGACGTGATCGCCGACGCGCTCGGTGAGCCCATCCGGTTCGTCGAGCAGACCCGCGAGGAAGCGCACGCGCAGATGGCGCGGTTCATGCCCGAGCCCGTGGTGGAGACCACCCTTGATGCCATCGGCGAGCCCAACGCCGCCGAGCAGCGGATCAGCCCTGATGTCGCGCGGGTCCTCGGCCGCGCGCCCCGCACCTTCGCCGACTGGGTCCAGCGCCACATCGCCGCCTTCCGGTGAGACCGGCACCTACGATCATCGGATGGCGTCCGTCCTGCTCGGTGTCGACGTCGGCACCAGCTCCGTGAAGATCGTGGCGACCGGCACCGACGGCGCGCTCATAGCCGAGGCGACCGCTCCGCACGCGCTCTCCACCGCGGGCGGCGGTGCCGAGCAGGACCCGGACGACTGGTGGCGGACGGTCACCGCTCTCGCACCCCAGGTCGTTGCCGGGCACGATGTGCTCGGGGTGGCAGTGACCAGCCAGGCTCCGACGCTCGTCCCGGTCGGTGCCGACACGGCGGCGACGGGTCCGGCGCTGACCTGGCTGGACCGCCGCGCCGTCGACGACGCGCGCCGGCTCGCCGACATCGCGCCCAGCCGCAACGGGCCCGACCCCTACTTCGGCACCGGCAAGCTGCCCTGGCTGCGCCGGGAGCGTCCGGACATCGCCGGGCGCACGCACCGGGTCGTCGCCGCCAACGGCTACATCGTCTTGCGCCTGACCGGCGGGTTCAGCCTCGACGACACGACGGCCTCGCTCATGCAGGGCTTCGACGAGGCCGCCGGCCGGTTCGACGAGCGGCTCGCCGGGCACGGCGTCGAGCTGCTCCCCGAGGTGGTCGCCCCGACCACCGTGGTCGGCGGGGTGACGTCGGCCGCCGCGGCCGCGACGGGCATCCCGGAGGGCACGCCGGTCGTTGCTGGCGGCAGCGACGCCGTCGGCGCCTGCCTGGAGGCCGGCTCGCTCGCCGTCGGCGACCCCGTCGTCGAGATGACCGGCTTCTCGACGGTCACGATGCTGCCGGTTGCGCCCGGCACGCACGTCCCCGGCTTCATCCACTGCCGCTCGGCGCTGCCGTCGGTTGATCTCCTGATCACGGCGCAGGTGACGTCCGGCGCGGCCGTCGACTGGCTCAACGGCCTGGTCGACGGCTCCGACCTGCGCGAATCCGGCCCGCTGCTGGAGCGCGACCGGCCGTCGCGGCTGACCGTCGTGCCCAGCCTCGCCGGCGAGCGGACGCCGGGCTGGGACCCGCACGCCCGCGGCACCGTCGACGGCATCGACCTCGACACCGACGCCGTCGAGCTGATGCTCGCCACGCTCGAAGGCTCGGCGCTGGCGCTCGCCGACGACCTGGAGCAGGTGCGCCGCCACGGCTTCGAGCTGGCGTCGCTGCGCTGCACCGGCGGCGGCGCGCGCTCGCCGGCCTGGCTGCAGATCAAGGCCGACGCGACCGGGCTCCCGGTGCTGCGCCCCGCCGCGGGGCACGGCGCCGCGCAGGGCGCGTCCTACCTGGCGGGGGTCGCTCTCGGCCACTACGGCGCCGGCGAGGTGCGCGGGTTCGCGGCGAAGATCGAGTCGCGGCACGTCCCCGACCCGGCGCTGACCGCGCGCTACCGGGAGAAGCTCGTGCGGTTCCGCGAGACGGTCGCCTTCGGCCGCCACCGCTAACCCGCACGAACTTCCCCATCGTTTTGGGTGGATGCGCGCCTGCAGAGCGCGCATCCACCCAAAACGGTGGGGAGATTCAGAACATGAAGCCGCCGCTGCAGACGATCGTCTGCCCGCTGATGTAGTCCGATTCCGGGACGCACATCAGGTAGACCGCGCCCGCGGCCTCCTGCGGGGTGCCGCCGCGCCCCAACGGGATGCTCGCTTCGAGGGTGCGCATGACGTCAGGGTTCACCCCGACGGCGATGGCGCGGCCCTCGACCTCGATCGAGCCGGTGCCCGCCGGGGCCTCGGTGAGGCGCGTGCGGATCAGCCCGAACGCCACCGAGTTGACGTTCACCTTGAACCGGCCCCACTCCTTCGCCATCACGCGGGTGATGCCGTTGACGCCCGCCTTCGCCGCCCCGTAGGCGACCTGGCCCGCATTGCCGCCCACCCCGGCCAGCGAGGAGATGTTGACGACCTTGCGGAACACCTCCCGGCCCTCCGCTGCCTCCTCGGCCGCGGCCTGCCGGATGTACGGCGCCGCTGCGCGCAGGATCCGCACGGGAGCGGTCATGTGCACGTCGATCATCGCGTACCACTGCTCGTCGGTCAGCTTCTGCACGACGCTGTCCCACGTGTAGCCGGCGTTGTTGACGATGATGTCGATGCGGCCGAACTCGTCGAGGGCAGCACGGACGAACCGCTCGCCGAAGTCGGGCTCGGTGACGTTGCCTGCGCAGGCCACCGCGCCGGACCCGAGCTCGCGCACCGCGGCGGCGGTGTCGTCGGCGACCGCGGCGTCGAGGTCGTTGACGACGAGCCGCGCGCCCTCACCTGCCAGCTTGAGCGCGATCTCCCGCCCGATCCCCCTGCCGGAGCCGGATACGAGCGCGACCTTGCCGTCGAGTGTGCCCACCACAAGCCTTTCTCGGGGAGGTCAGCGCGGCTGCGCGCCGACGAGGAACTCGCGCACGACGCGGCCCGTCCAGGCCGCCGCGGAGATCAGGAAGAGGTGCCCGTCGTCGACGACGAGCAGCCGGCTGCGCCGGATGAGCCGCGCCAGGATGCGGGCGTTGACCAGCGGGATGATCGGGTCGTCGGAGCCGGCGATGATCAACGTCGGCTGCCGCAGCAGCGCGAGCCACGGCAGGCTGGACCAACCGGCCAGCGCGAACTGCTGCAGGAGGTAGCCGCGGTGGCTCGTGCGGCGGAACCGGTCGACGGCCGCACTCCCCTCCGCCGCCCGCCCGCCGTAGATCGTGCCGGCGATGCGGCGCCGGTACTCGGGATCGTTGAAGCGCCGAGGGGTCATCAGCGCCGCCAGCACCGCCGGCTTCGGCGGCACCATCAGTACTCCGGGGGAGGTCGCGGCGAGCACCAGCCGCCGGCAGCGGCGCGGGTTCTGCAGCGCGAACTGCTGCGCGGCCGCGCCGCCCCACGAGACACCGAGGACGTCGACCTGGCCGAACCCGAGCTCGTCGAGCATCTTCGACACCAGGACAGCCAGCGTCGATAGCCGGTAGGGCAGCTTGGGGAGCTGCGACCCGCCCGCGCCGGGCACGTCGAACGCGATCACCTCGATGTCGCCGACGGCGTCGGCGAACGGCGCGAGCAGCTCGAAGCTCGCCCCGATGCCGTTGAACAGCAACAACGGGGTGTGCGCGGCGGAGCCGGGCCAGACGGCCGTGCGGACGGCCGTGCCGCACACCTCGACCTCCCGGATCCGCACCTCGCGGCGCGAGATCGGGCCGGACGGCGCCACGTCGTCGTCGATCGGCACGACGGTCACGCCCGCTCCATCACGTAGCGGCCGGGTGCCGGTCCCAGCACCGGGTACTCGCTGCTGCCGGCGACGTCCGGGGCCGCGACGGTCCGGCCGGAGCGCTCGCGCGTCCACGCGACGCCGTGGTCCCACCAGCTGCCCTGGTGCCGCTCGGAGCGTTCGAGCCACTCCTGCGCGGTACCCGTGAGGTCGGCGCCGGTGCTGAAGCTCGCCTTCGGGTTCTCCGGCGGGCAGACGATCGTCTGGATGTGCCCGCTGTTGCCGAGCACGAACGTGCTGCGCGGGCCGAGCACCTGCGCGCTGCGGTAGACGCTCTGCCAGACGCAGAGGTGGTCGTTCTTCGCGCCGAGCACGTAGCTGTCGAAGCCCAGCTCGGCGACGTCCGCGATCGGTGTGCCACGCACCTGCATCGCGCCGGGCGTGACGAACGGGTTGGCGTGGACGAACTCGCTGAAGTCGCTGTTGAACTGGGCCGTCATCCCGGTGGCGTCCTCGTTCCAGTAGAGGACGTCGAACGCGGGCGGCCGGTCGCCCATCAGGTAGTTGCTCACCCAGTAGTTCCAGATGAGGTCGTTGGCCCGCAGCATCGCGAAGAGCAGCGTGAACTCCTTGGCGCTCATCCGCTTGTTGCGCAACGCGTCGGCCACCCGCTCCGGCGCCGCCGGGTCGTCCTTGTCCATGAACGCCCCGATGCTGGGCGCCTCCGCCATCGCCTCCGTATCGAGCGGGGAGACGACCAGGAGCAACGAGTTGATCTTCTTTGCGCCGGTCGCGGCGTGGTGCGCCGCGAGCGAGACGGCTACCGGACCCGCGCCGCACACGGCCCACATGTTGACGGTCTCGGACGCGCTGATCTGCGAGGCGGCGTCGAGCGCGGTGTCGATCGCGTCGCGGTACTCCTGCATGCCCCACAGGTCGTGACGGGCCTGCGGATTGCGCCAGACGATGCAGTAGACGGTGAAGCCGCTCCGCACGTAATGCTCGATCACGCTGCGCCCCGGGGCGAGGTCGAACACGTAGAACTTGTTGACGATCGAGGGCACGATCAGGATCGGCTGCTCGTGCACCTCCGTGCTCTGCGGCGCGTACTGGATCAGCTCGAACATCTCGGTGCGCAGCACGACCGAGCCCGGCGTGCACGCGAGGTTGCGGCCGACCTCGAACGCGGTGCCGTCGACCTGCGCCGGGATCGGGCGACCGCTCCGCACGTCGCCCAGGGCGTTGCGGGCACCGCGCAGCAGGCTCATCCCCCGCGTCTCGCGGGCCCTGCGCAGCGCCGCCGGGTTCCCGAGCAGGAAGTTGGTGGGCGCCAACGCGTCGCCGACCTGCGCCATCAGGAACCTGATCCGCTCCGACTGCCGGTCGGTGCCACCGGCCCGCTCGGCATAGCGGTCCATCGACTCGCGCAGCGCGAGGTACCCCTGCAGCAACCCCGCGTAGAGCGGGTTCTCGCGCCATTGCGCATCGGTGAACCGGCGGTCGCCGCGCACCGGTTCCCGATGGCGTTCCCCCGCCGCGACGAGGCCGATCTCGCTGACGAACCCGAGCACCGAGCGCGCGACCACGGTCGGGCGCCGCAACGCGTCGCCGGCGAGCGACCGGGCCGTGCCGATCAGGTCGCTCGGCCGGAAGTCGCCCATCACCTGCTGGCCGAGCACGTTGTCGACGGTGCGGTCGGTGGATTCTGCGCGGTCGGTGGATTCTGCGGTGTCGGCGGCCATCTCAGCCCACGTGCCCCGGCCGGGTGTAGTCGGTGGAAGTGGCGGCGAACGCGACGAAGTAGTCGATCGACTCGGGGTTGCTCATCGCGTCGCGGCTGGCCGCCTTCTCAGCGGGCCAGCCCATCAGGATCTTGCGGACCGGCACCTCCATCTTCTTCCCGGTGAGCGTGAACGGGATCGCGCCGACCTCGTAGATCTTGTCGGGGACGTGCCGCGGGCTGCAGTCGGCGCGCAGCCGCCTGGCCAGCCGCAGGCGCAGCTCGTCGGTCATCTCGCTGCCCGGTTTGAGGCTGACGAACAGCGGCATGAAGAACGTGCCGCCGGCCAGCTCGCAGCAGACGATCAGGCTGTCAGCCACCTCCGGCTCGCGTTCCACCGCGCGGTAGATCTCCGCAGTGCCGATCCGCACGCCGTACCGGTTGAGCGTGGAATCGGAGCGGCCGTAGATGTAGCAGCCACCCCGATTGTTGATCTTCAGGAAGTCGCCGTGGCGCCACACGCCGGGGAAGGTGTCGAAGTACGACTCGTGATAGCGCTTGCCGTCGACGTCGTTCCAGAACCGGATCGGCATCGAGGGGAACGGGCTGGTGACCACCAGCTCCCCGACCTCGTCGACGAGCTCCTCGCCGTTGTCGTCCCACGCGTGGACGTCCATCCCGAGCATCCGGGTCTGGATCTCACCCGCGTACACCGGCAGCGTCGGGGACGCCCCGACGAACCCGCTGCACAGCTCGGTGCCACCCGACTGCGAGGTGACCCAGAGGTCGCGCTTGACGTTCTCGTAGCACCACGCGAACGTCTCCGGCGTCGACGGCGCCCCGGCGACCAGCATGGCCTCCAACCGTGACAGCCCGTACTTCGCACCTGGCCGCAGGCCGGCCTTCTCCATCATCTGGATGTAGGTGGGGCTGGCGCCGAAGAACGTCGCACCGGTCTGCGCGGCCAGCTCCCACAGCTTGTCGATCTCCGGGTGGCCGGGGCTGCCGTCGTAGAGCACCACAGAGGATCCGGTGAGCAGCGCGGAGAGCAGCAGGTTCCACATCATCCAGCCGGTGGTCGTGTAGAAGAGCATCGTCGAGCCGGGCCGCAGGTCGAGGTGGAAGTGCATCACCTTGAGGTGCTCCAGCAGCACGCCGACGTGGCTGTGCACGATCGCCTTCGGCAGACCAGTGGTGCCGGAGGAGAACACCACCCAGAT
This sequence comes from Pseudonocardia sp. TRM90224, assembly GCF_021245725.1. GTDB lineage: Bacteria > Actinomycetota > Actinomycetes > Mycobacteriales > Pseudonocardiaceae > Pseudonocardia. Next base: position 91,476 of record NZ_JAJGSX010000004.1, read on the forward strand.
CGGGTGGTCGTGCGCCACGTGCTCGTACGTGAACTCGTCGTCGGCGACGACAGGGCCGCCGGCCAGCTCGTCCCAGGTCAGCGGGCCGGGGAGGCCCTCGGGCACCGGCGCAGCCGCATCGAGGTAGGGCAGCCAGACGACGTGCTGCAGGCTCGGCAGCGCCGCCGCGATGGCGCTCGCCTCCTCGCTGCGGCTGAAGTCCTTGCCTCCGAACCGGTAGCCGTCGGCGACCAGCAGGACACGCGGTCCGATCTGGCTGAACCGGTCGGTCACGGTCGTGACGCCGAACTCGGGCGCCGCCGACGACCACACGCCACCGATGGCGACGGTCGCCATCATCGCGACGGCCGTCTCCGGGACGTTGGGCATGTAGGCGACGACCCGGTCGCCCGGTCGCACCCCGAGCGCCCGCAGCTTCGTCGCCACGATCCGGACCTGGCGCTCCAGCTCGCGCCAGCTCATGCGGGCCTGCGGGCGCGTCTCCGACGAGTGGTGGAAGACGGTCTCGTCCTCATCGGCGAGGCGCGCGTAGCGGAGCAGGTGCTCCGCGTAGTTCACCCGCGAGCCGGGGAACCACGCTGTCCCCGGCATCGCGGGATCGTCGAGCACCCGGTCGTACGGGGTGGTCGAGCGGACCCGGAAGTAGTCCCACACCGAACTCCAGAAGCCCTCGGTGTCGGCGACCGACCAGCGCCAGAGCTCGTCGTAGTCCCGCACCGCGGCGCGGTCGTTCTCGGTGAGCCACGAGATGAACGCGGCGACGTTGGAACGCTGCACGAAATCGGCGCTCGGCGTCCACAGGAGTTCGCCTTCTTCGGTCACTGGGCCCTTCCCTTCCGCTCGATCGCGCCTGTCAGCTGTAGACCTCGACGACCGGGTCGAGGACCAGACCGAAGTTGCGCAGCACGCCGAGCAGCTGGGTGTGGCCGAACGCCTGGCACGCCGACGCGAACCCGACGCGCCGCGGCGGCTGCTGGAGCAGCGACAACGCCGCCCACGCCTGCAGCAGGCCGGTCTGCTTGTAGTTCGAGTTGCCGTAGATCACGCAGTGCGCCCTGCCGAGCGGGCCGGACGCCCACACCGAGTCGACCGACGTGTTGAGCCGCGGGTTCTCCCGCGGGGGCATCCCGGCCTGCATGCTGGCCGCGATGTTACCCAGCGCAGGCCCCTGCTCCTCCTCCGGAAGCGTCTTGATCTGCTCCTCGACCATCTTGATGGTCGCGACGACACCCTCCATGACCGGCCGGTTCAGCACGCCGCCGATGGCGCGGCAGGTCGCGACCCGCGGGTCGTTCTTGAACCACACCGGCGTGCTCTGCCCACCCCACGGCACCGCGATCGCCAGGTCGTGCTGGCCGGGCACGACGGCCTCGTACGCGCTGGTCGGGTCCCACTTCACGTACTGGTTCTCGACGAGGTGGAACCAGTCGGCGCGCAGGATCGTGAAGATCGTCTGCGTGGAGGCGTAGGTCGGGAAACCCTTCCAGAGCACCAGGATGTCGAGGCTGTCGAGGCCCGGCTTCGCCTCCAGGGCGATGTTCGCCGCGATCTCGCCGGTGGTGTACATCTGCGCGATCCCCGGCGAGAGCAGGAGGCCCTTCTCCGCGAACTGCTCACCCCAGGTCGCCTCGGCGTGCAGCAGCCAGTCCTGCTCACCGGTGGTGTCCTGGTAATGCGTGCCGGCCGCCAGGCAGGCCTCGACGACCTCGCCGCCGAAGGAGATGAAGGGTCCGACGGTGTTGCAGACGACCTTGGCGCCCGTGAACAGCTCGGTGAGCGCCTCGACGGTGTGCTCGACCTCGATCACCTCGTAGTCGGCCGTCTCGATGCCGGGCACGTTGGCCGACATCACGTCGTCGAGCCGCTGCTTCGACCGCCCGGCCGCCACGAACGGCACGTTCAGCTCGCGCAGGTACTCGCAGATCAGCCGGCCGGTGTAGCCGGTGGCGCCGTAGACGACAACGGGCTTGTCGGTCATGTGCGTGCCTCTCGATCGAGTCGACGGGGCGCAGCGCTCGGCTGCGCGGACCCCGCAGGCGCTCGGCGGCGAGTGCCGCGCCCTGACGGGTCGACAGCGCTCATCGGTGAGCTCCTCGGGAAGCGATGCGGACATCGGCTGGTGCACGCCACGGTCCGCGTTCGTTCGGCAACGCTAGCCACCCTTTTGGACACTCGTCAAGGAAAATCTGGACAAGTGTCAAAGAGACCGGCTATGGCTTCAGCACCCGAGCACGCGCAGGAGGAGCCACTGGAGGCAGCACGGAAGGAAGCACGCCGGGACCGACGTATCAGTGCGTCAGCGCGGGCGGTGAACCTGAATGCGTCCCGGATGCCGGGAACGAAAACGCAAGATCAGCTGGCGACGGCTGAGCTGTTCGACGCAGCGACGGGCACCAACTGGTCGAGTGCGGTACGGGTCTGGCGACGCAGCGTGCTGGCGGCGTTCGACTGCCCGTCGAGGTGGCGGATCAACGCGTGCTGGAACAGCCCGTCGAACAGGCTGTAGGCGAACGCGGAACCGACGGCCGGCGACTGGCCGCACAGCTCCGCATAACGGCGCACAATCCGCCAGATCATCTTTTCGAGGCTCTTGTCGATCGCCGCGACCTCGTCGCGGAAGCCTTGCTCGAACATGCACTGCGACCGCAGGTCGTACCAGAGCCGGTGCATCGAGCTGTCATCGACGAGGCTGGCCGCGAGGCCGCGCGCGAAGCTGGTGCGCAGCTCAGCGGGTGTGCCGGCGTCGGTCACGAGACCGTCGTAGCGCCGGACGCAGATGGCCTTGTACTGCTTGACGCACTCGGTGATCAGATCCGCCTTGTCGGCGAAGTAGTAGTGCACGAGGCCGTGCGAATATGGCGAATTCTGCGCGATCTCGCGCAGTGTCGCGCGGGCGAACCCGAGCTCGGCCAGCGTCTGCAATGCCGCGATCGCGAGCTCGGCGCGCTTCTCGGTCACTCCCCGGACCGAGGCACGGGCCGAACCGGCACGACTTCTTGCAGACGATGTCACGGGCAACTCTCTGTTCGGTCGGCGTCGAAGATGCCAGATTAGCCGGTCCGACACCCCCGCAGAGGCCACCCGAGCATCGTCAGCGGGTCTTTCAGATTCTCACGCTCTGAGACAACCTGGCTGTACATGATCGGTCACCGCGCGTGGTGTCCGAACAGAATGCGTGCGCAACGCACACGTTGCCAGGAAAGTCCGCCATGGCCCTCCGGGTCGCCACGAGGGATGAATTCGTGCCGGGGTGCGGCTCCGGGTACGCGACCGCAGACCGGGGTGGGTGCCCGAACAGGGCGCGCAGGGCGCGGCCAGGGGCGGGGCTGTGGTGGCCGGCCGGGATGTGTGCGTTGCGCACGCGAGGGCGGTGAGCTGCGCGAACGGCACTTTCGAACGATAGGTTGGCCTGAAAGTGCCGTTCGCGCACATCCCGGCGGTCGCCGAGCGGGCGGGATCGTGAGTTGAGTGTGCCCAGGGCTGCCGCGACAGCTCTCAGCACACTCCCGATCAGACCGTGCCTGGATCCCGGGGTGCCGGTCCACCGCGGTGGCTGCGGCGATTCACCTGACAGCCACTTTCCTGGCTCCACAGGACAGGAGAGTTGGAGCACCCCGTCCAGCAATGCGCCCACCGTTTTGCCAACCTGCACACCCGAACCGGCGTGCACCTTGGCAAAACGGTGGGCAGATCGGGATCAGGGGATGAACCACGTGAAGTACCAGCCGCCGTAGCCGGCGTAGCAGTCGGTCACCGTCCCGACCCCCTGCCGACGCGCGTCGGCGACGTTGCGCTGGCAGATGCCCAGCGGGTACGGCCCGTTCACCTTCGTGCCGTCGGTGCCGGCGTGCACGGCTTCCGCCGCGGCGGCCGGCACCGCCGGCAGCACGAGCGCACCCGTGACCAGCGCACCGGCGATCAGCAGACTTCTCATCCGCGCCACGTGACCCCAATCGATTCGTGGATCCGAACGGGGTCGACGGTGCTCGTGACTGCGGGCCGACTCAATGGTTTTCGGAATTCGTGGAAACGACTCCCCCAACGGTAGCCTGAGCGCGTGCTGAAGATGGTGGCGATCGGGTTGATGTGCACAACGGCGATGGGCGCGGCAGTGCTCGCAGTGCGCCGACGATACGCCGTTGTCACCGTGCAAGGCGAAAGCATGCAACCGACGTATCGCGAAGGCGACCGGGTGGTGATCCGACGCCCGGTGACCGCGCGCGTCGGCGATGTCGTCGTGGTCGAGCAGCCCGACCCCTCACCGTTCGACCCGCGACGGCGATGGTCCCAGCCGGTCACCGGACGGCCCGGTGGACGCAGTTGGATGATCAAGCGGGTCGGCGCGATCCCCGGGGATCCGGTACCGGGCGACATCCCGGTACCGGACGAGGTCGTACCCCCTGGCCAGCTGATACTGCTCGGCGACAACGCGAGCACCAGCTACGACTCCCGGATCGCGGGGTACTTCCCCGCGGAGCGGGTGCTGGGCGGCGTGCTCAGGCGCTTGGGCTGACGCGCGTCAGCAGTCGAACCTGGCCTTGAAGCACGAGTCGCACCGGCGCATGCCGCCGCACATGTAGCAGTCCCTCCACAGCCACCTGTCCCCAGGCCCTCGGATGCCGCAGCATTCGTCCCCGGCGTAGACGCACGCACCGGCATCCATCTTGGGCACCATCCGCTGCAGCGCGGCATCGGCAATTCGCTCGACGAGCTTTCGCATTGTTTCCCCTCGATCCGCAGGCCTACCCGAGCAACAATTTTCGGGTTGGCCCGAAAGTAGCGAGCGCGGCCGCGAACGAACAAGCGAATCCCTGAAATTGCCGGCGACTCGACGCCCGGCAACCGAATACCGGAAACGTCTGCGCGACCGCAGTACCGTCGACAACGACGTTCTGGCTGTTTGTTAACGCTCACAACAGCCAGAACGTCGTTGTCGACGGCTACGGCAGGGCGGGGAAGGCGTAGCCGTCCCACGCCGCCCGTTCCGTCTCCCGGGGTGCGTTCTCCACCGTCTGCGCGAGGTCCCAGATCATCGTTGCGCGTTTCGGTGGGGCGTACGAGGGCCAGGCGAGGTCGGGGGTGCTCGGGTCGCCGGTGCGGGCGAACGTCGTCCAGGCCGCGACCATCCGCTCCGACAGCGCGGAGAGCCGGTCGCGGTCGGTCTCCATGGCCTCGGCGCCGCCGGGGATGCCGGTGAAGCGCAACGTCCCGAACACGAACGGCAGCTCCGCGGTATGCACGGCGCCCAACCCGTTCTGCGGGGCCCAGTCGAACCGGTACATGAACGTGCGCCCCCAGGCGGCCTGCGCTTCGGCCATCCGGGTCGCCGGCACGCGCATCAGCTGGTCGTTCACCATCGCCAGCACGACGTCGTTCTCGCTCTCGCCCGGGCGGTCGGCGTGGTAGGCCGCTTCCACCTCCGCCCGCCGCGGGTCGAGGGCCGCCGGGAAGATCGCGCTGTAGGCCTGCTCGGTGAGCTGCCGGATCCGCGGGTCGAACTGGGCGAAGAACAGCACCTCGTCGCGGTTCGTGCCGATGACCATGTCGATGCCGCGGGCGTTGCCCTCCGCGAGCCGCTGGAGCGTCGGCGCCTTGACGAGCGTCCCGTCGACGTACGGCCCGAAGAACGTTGCGCTGCCGACGGCCGAGCCGCTCGCCTCGACCGCCTTCCCGGTCGCGTCGAGGAGCGCCTCGGTGCTCATCGCCCGCACCGCTGCGATGTCCTTCGCGCCGGTAGCGGCGAGGAACGTTGCGGAGTTTCGGGCCTCCAGCTGCGCCGAGCGGACCATGTAGCCGGAGCCGCTCTCCAGGACCACCCGCCGGAACAGCCGCTGCGGGTTGTCGGTCGCGAGGATCGCGCTCAACGAGAACGCACCCTCGGACTGGCCCACCGCCGTGACGTTCCCGGGGTCGCCGCCGAAATCGGCGATGTGGTCGTGCACCCAGGTCAGGGCCGCGATCTGGTCGCGCAAGCCGTTGTTCCCCGAGCCGCGCAGAGTGGGGTCGAGGTTGCCGAGCTCGGCCCAGCCGAGTGCGCCGAGCCGGTAGTTCAGCGTGACGACGACGGCCCCGCCGGCCGCGGCGAGCGTGCTGCCGTCGTAGCGCGCACCGTTTGCCGTCCCGTAGAGCGCCGCGCCGCCGTGCACGAAGACGATCACCGGTCGGTTCGCGCTGCCGCCCTGCGGGGCCCAGACGTTGAGGTGGAGGCAGTCCTCGTCGAGGAACGCCTTCTGGTCGTTCGGGTAGTCCTCCTCGTCGATGGCCGGTTGCGGGCAGACCCGGTCGCCGTCGGTCGCCTGCAGCGTGTCCTGCCACGGCGCGGCCGGCTGTGGCGGCTTGAAGCGCAGGTCGCCGACCGGCGGAGCGGCGTACGGGATGCCCTTGTAGGCACAGAGGTCACCGGCCGGGCGGCCGGCGATCTGCCCGATCGACGTCGCCGCGGTGCAGCCGGACGCCCCCTGCTCCGGCTCCGATGCGCACGCTCCTGCAAGCCCCAAGAGCAGCGCGACCACGACGGCCAGCCCTGATTTCTGTCCCATCGGTCCGATCGACATGGGATCCGATCGTGGTGAAGCGACCGGCTCGGCGGATCGCCGGCAGGAGCGAATCAGTGGTCCGTCGTGCCGGCGACCACGAGGCCGGACTCGTAGGCGAACGCCACCGCCTGCACACGATCGCGCAGACCGAGCTTGCTCAGGACGTTGCTGACGTGCGTCTTCACGGTGTGCTCGCTGAGGATCATGTCGGCGGCGATCTCGGCGTTCGAGAGGCCGCGGGCCACCCGCCGCAGCGTCTCGGACTCGCGCTCGGTGAGCGCGGCGAGCTGCGCGGCGAGCCGGGGCACCGGGTGGCCGCCGCTCACCACGCTCGCGACGAGCCTGCGGGTGACGGACGGCGCGAGCAGCGCATCCCCTCCCGCGACGATCCGCACGGCCTCGACCAGCTCGTCGCGGCGCATGTCCTTGAGGAGGAACCCGCTCGCCCCGGCCCGCAGCGCGGCGAAGACGTACTCGTCGAGGTCGAACATGGTCAGCACCAGCACCTTCGCGCCGGTCGCCGCGCAGATCGCGCTCGTCGCCTCCACGCCGTCGACGTTCGGCATCCGGACGTCCATCAGCACCACGTCCGGCTGGAGCCGGGTCGCTGCGCGGACGGCCTCCGCGCCGTCCGCGGCCTCACCGACGACGGTCATGTCGGGCTGCGCATCGAGGATCATGCTGAAGCCGGCGCGGAAGAGGTCCTGGTCGTCGACGACGAGCACACGCAGCAACAGGGTTCCCTTCTACTCGACCGGCAGGGCCGCTTCGACGGCGAACCCGCCGCCGGCGCGGGCACCGGCGTGCAGCGTGCCGCCGCAGGACCGGGCCCGCTCGCGCATCCCGACCAGACCGTAGCCGGCGCTGTCGTGCGAGCCGGTGTCCCCGCCCTCGCTGGTCACCTCGATCGCGAGACCGCCGGCCGTCCAGCCGAGTCGCACGCGTATCGGCCCGGGCCCGCCGTGCCGAACGGCGTTGGTGAGCGACTCCTGGACGATCCGGTACGCGGCGACGTCGACGTCGGCCGGCACTGGCCGCCGCGGACCGTCCTCGATCAGCTCGACGGTGGCGCCGGCCGCGCGGGTCTGCTCGACCAGCCGCGGGATCGCGTCGGTGCCCGGTTGCGGGTGCCGGTCGGCCGGCGCGTCGGCACGGAGGGCGCCGAGCGCGCGCCGCAGCTGGACGAGCGCCGAACGACCGGTCTTGGCGATGGCGTCGAAGGTCGCCGTCGCCTTCTCGGGGTGCGCCGGCAGGGTGACCGGACCGGCCTCGGCCTGCACGATCATGATTCCGACCGAGTGGGTGACGATGTCGTGCAGGTCGCGCGCGATCCGGCTGCGTTCCCGCATCGTGGCCGCCGCACGCTCCTCGTCGAGCCGGCGGGCGCGTTCCCGCATGGCGGCGAGCTGGGCGTCGCGGGCGCGCACGCTGGTGCCCAGCGCGTACGCGGCGACGTAGGCGATGCCCAGGTAGCGGGCGACCACCAGGTCCTCGTGCGGGACGGCCACGGAGACGACGATCCCGGCGGCGGTGGCCGCGCCGGCCGCCCACCGCTGCCACGACGTCCCGATCGCCGCCACCGTGTAGACCCCGACCAGCCCGCCGAACGGCACGATCGGTGGGAGGCCGGCCAGCGCGAGCGCGATCGTCGCAGCGCCGACGACCGCGAGGACAGTCATCATGCGGCGGGTCCGCCACAGCAGCGGGACGGACGCCGGCAGCGCGAGGCCGATCGACCACCAGGTCGGCGAGCCCGACGCCGGCCACGCCGCGCCGGCGAACGCGGCGACCACGACCGCCGTATCGACCACCGCAGGGCCGATCGCCGCAGGTCGGATGGACCGGATCACGTGCTCCCCCGTTCGCAGGGAGGTCAGTATGCGGCGTCCGGCGCCGGGTCGACCTCCCTCGTACGAGCGAGCGCGAGCTCGTCCTAGTGCCCCGTCACGGAAGGTTGGCACGGGAATCGGGTGATCCAGTCGTCCGCTGGCAAGGCGCCGCCCGCAGCTCAGACCGGGCGTCTTTGCAAGGGCGGCAACGCCGCCAGCGGGCGACTGGGCGCCCGAGTTCCGTGGTGAACCTTTCGTGACGGGGCACTAGGCCAACCGGAGCGGCAGCGCGGCCGGGCCGGTGAGTCCGAGGCGCAGCCCGGGTGTGACGGGCCCGGCGAGCGTCGGGTTGCGCAGGCTGCCGGCGAGCACGGGCAGCGCTTCGGCGATCTCCGCGCGGGCGAGCTGGGCGCCGAGGCAGTAGTGGATCCCGCCGCCGAACGTCAGCTGGCCCGCCGTACGGGTGGCGGTGATGTCGAACCGGGCCTCGCCGAACGCGTCCGGATCGGTGTGCGCCGCGTTGATGAGCACGTTGACGAACGTGCCGGCGGGGATCGTCAGGTCGCGGAAGACGATCTCGGCGTCGGTGGTGCGCCAGATGGTGTTGACGGCCGGCGCGACACGCATGATCTCCTCGACCGCCCGCGGGGCGAGCGCGGGATCGTCGGCGAGCGCGCGCCACTGCGCGGGATGGGCGACGAACAGGCGCATCGCCTGCCCGAGCTGCTGGCGGGTGGTGTCGTTGCCCGCGAACAGCAGCGCGCTCACCATCGTCCGCAGCTCGGCGTCGGTCAGCCGGTCGCCCTCCTCCTCGGCGGCGATGAGCTCCGAGAGCAGGTCGGTGCCCTGGTCCACCCGCCGCTGCGCGATCAGATCGTCGACGGCGGAGTGCAGATCGGCGAGCGCGTCCTCTATCCGTTGCCGGTGCTCGACCACCGAAACGCTGAATATGAGCCCGATCTCGTTCGGCCATCGCCGGAAGTTCTCGTGCTGCTCGCGCGGAACGCCGAGCAGCTCGCAAAGGATCCGCGCCGGATAGCGGTCGGCGAAATCGGCCATGAACTCGCATTCGCCCGCTTCCGCGATCGGCGCGACCAGCTCGGCCGCGACCGTCCGCATGATCGGGCGCAACCGGTCCACCGCGGCCCGGGTGAACGCCTTGCTCACCAGCCGGCGCAACCGGGAATGGTCGGTGCCTTCGAGGCTGGGGAGGATGGCGCCCATCCAGTCGACCATCGGCCCGGACGTCACCCCTTGCGCGGCGAGCGACTCGACCCCGCCCCAGCGCACCCTCCGGTCCGCGAGCAGCTCGAACGCCTCCCCGTGGCGCAGCACCGCGATCCCGAGGGGCGTCCGCGCGTACCACCCCGCCGCCCGCGCCTCGGCGACCGCGTCCGACTCCGGATCGAACTCGTGATCCAACACATCGAGCTCAGCCACCGCCTGCATTTCCGTACCGCCCTCTCGACTGCCGTGATCCGGTACCACGACGCTAAGAGCGGGCGCGACGGCCGGCCATCCCACGTTTCTGGTATCCCCGGTCGCGAGCTGATACGGGCGTTCTCCGCCCCGATGCCCGAATTCCGAGCCCGAGCAGCTGCTTTCCCACCGCTGGTTTGGCCGCCCGTTCGGTTTCCGTTCATGAGCCTGTCGACGGCGCGAGCGACCCTGTAGCCCCTCTGCTCCGACTACAGGGGAACGAGAGCGCATGGATGTCACATTGATCGTCGTCGTGGTTGTGGCGACGGCACTCATCTTCGATTTCACCAACGGCTTCCACGACACCGCGAACGCGATGGCGACGTCGATCGCGACCGGTGCGCTCTCGCCGAGGACGGCGGTGACGATCGCGGGGATCCTCAATCTCGTCGGCGCGTTCCTGTCCGTCCAGGTCGCGTTGACGATCTCCAGCGGGCTGGTCGACGAGGCGCAGATCAACCCGATCGTCATCTTCGCCGGGCTGGTCGGCGCCATCCTGTGGAACCTGCTGACCTGGCTGCTGGGGCTCCCGTCCAGCTCGTCGCACGCCCTGTTCGGCGGGCTCATCGGTGCGACGTCGGTCGCGGCGGGCGCCGGCGCGGTCAACTTCGGCAAGGTGCTGACGGCCGTCGTCATCCCCGCTGTGATCTCGCCCGTCCTCGCCGGCGTCGTCGCACTCGTCGCGACCTTCCTCGCCTACCGGATCACGGCGCGCGCCGACAAGGGCACCGTGAGCCGCGGGTTCAAGCTCGGCCAGATCGTCTCGGCCTCGATGGTCGCGCTCGCGCACGGCACGAACGACGCGCAGAAGACGATGGGCGTCATCACCCTGACCTTGATCACGGCCGGGGCGCTGCCCCGCGGGTCGGCGCCGCCGTTCTGGGTGATCCTCTCCGCGGGGCTGGCGATCGCGCTCGGCACGTACATCGGCGGGTGGCGGATCATCCGGACGCTCGGCAAGCGGGTCAGCGAGATCCAGACCCCGCAGGGCTTCGCGGCAGAAACGAGTGCGACCGCGGTCATCCTCGCGTCGTCGCACCTCGGCTTCGCCCTCTCGACGACCCAGGTGGCCACCGGAGCGATCTTCGGCGCCGGTGCCGGCCGCAGGCTCGCGTCGGTGCAGTGGGGCGTCGCCGGTCGGATGGCAATCGCATGGATCCTCACGCTCCCGGCGGCGGCCGCGGTGGGCGCCGCCTCCGCGCTGCTCGCCTCCACCGGCACCATCGGGACGATCGTCGTCGCTCTGGTCGCGATCGCGATGGGGGCAGGCATCTACGCCGCGTCGCGGCGGCGCCCCGTGACGGCAGGGAACGTCAACGAGGTGCCCGCACCGGCGGCACCCGTCACCAGCGCAGCGTGAAAGGGGACTCGTGATGAGCATTGCCTGGGGATCACTGCTCGTGGTGTGCGCGGTGGCGCTCGCGGTCGGCGTCGCGGTCGTGGCACTCGTGGCGTTCGCGCTGGTCGGGCTCTCCGCACGGGTGGCCGAACCGGCGGGCGGCCCGAACGACGGCGCACCGCCTGCCATGAGCCCGGCGGCCGGCACCGCGATCGCCGTGATCTGCCTGGTGGCGGTGGCGGCGATCGTCGCTTACGGGTTGTACGTCATCGTCGCCTGAGGGACGTTCACCGCGGCGGTACGGTGCCGCAGGGTGCTGACCCTCTCGCACCCGACGCACCTGGTCGGATCGGAGCCGGAACATGACGACCGTCGCGGGCGAGATCGCCGTGCTGCTGGGCGTGCTCGGGCTGCGTAAGGGGGACGACCGCATCCTCGATGCCGTCGCACTCGTCGGCCCCAAGATGGAGGTCGAGGAGTTGGACTTCGATGGCGAGCGGTCGACGTACTACTGCTTCCGCCCGGCCGGGACCGATCTGCTGTTCGAGAACGACCTGCTCGTAGCGGCGATCGTGCGGACCCGAACGGCCCCCGGCGACGAGGGCTACGGGCTGTATCCGCGGCCGACGGAACTCGTCGAAGGCCTCTCACCGACCGCGACCCGCGCCGAGGTCGCGGCGATGCTGGGACATCCGGAGCGGGCCGGGTCGGGGTTCGACCGGTACGAAGTGAACGGTCACTACTTGCACTTCGAGTTCGCCGCTGACGGCCGCGCCACCAAGGTCTCGGCGTTGCTCGACCCGGTCTGACGGCCGGCTCTACGGCTCTACGGCTCGAAGTCGAGCAGCAGCAGCGGGCGGGCCCACGTCGTCCCACCCGAGGGTGGGATCTCCCCCGCCGGGACGGCGCCGACCGCCCGGTAGAACGACTCCGACGGTGGGTGCGACACGATGTGGATCCGCCGGATGCCCGTCCTGCGGGCGAGCGCGACGACGTCGTCCATCAGGATCCGGCCGATCCCGCGCCGCTGCTGGTCGTTGGCGACGAACATGAAGTCGAGCTCGGCCTCGCCCGCCACCCCGCGCCCCGGGACCAGCAGGCTGGCGAACCCGACGATGGTCTCCCCGTCGACGCAGACCCTGGTCGGGTTGGCGGCCATGTACGCCTCGTCCACGACCTGCCTGGCGACCATGGCCTGGTACTCGCCGGTGTACGCCGCCGACTCGCGCACGAGCGCGGTCAGCTCCGGCCCGTCGTGCGGCTGCGCGTCGCGGATCTCGAACTCGTCGCCGGTCGCCATCCCGTCATCCTTCCTGACACCACCGTCGCTGCCTTGCGCACCATCAAAACGGAGATGACAGCTCCGATTCGTGGTAGCCTCCATCGAAACGGAGATTGAGACTCCGAATCAGCTCGCAGGAGTGGCGCCATGAACGAGACCGTCCTGGTGACCGGCGGCACGGGCTTCGTCGCCGGTCATTGCATCGTTGCGCTGTTGGAGCGCGGCTACGCCGTGCGCACGACGGTGCGCAGCGCCGCGCGGGCGGAGGCGGTGCGCACCTCCGTGTCGACCACGGTCGACCCCGGCGACCGGCTGAGCTTCGCCGTGGCCGATCTGACCTCCGACGAGGGCTGGTCCGACGCGGTTGCCGGCTGCGACCACGTCCTGCACGTCGCCTCCCCGCTGGGCGCCGACGCCCCGAAGGACCCGGACGCCCTCATCGCGCCCGCCCGTGACGGCGCGTTGCGCGTGCTGCGTGCCGCCACCGAGGCAGGCGTGGGACGGGTCGTGATGACGTCGGCCTGCGCCGCCGCGTCGCCCCCGCTCGCCGGCCCCGACAGCACCAGCGACGAGACCCGCTGGACCGACCTGACCGACCCCTCGCTGACGGCGTACCGGAAGTCCAAGGCGGTCTCGGAACAGGCCGTCTGGGACTTCATGGCCGGCTACGAGGGCCCGACGACGCTCACCACCGTGCTGCCCGGCGCCGTGTTCGGGCCGGTGCTCAACCCCGGCAACCGCGGCTCGGTCCAGGTGATCGAACGCCTGCTCGGCGGCATGCCCGGCACCCCGCGGATCGGGTTCGAGGTGGTGGACGTGCGTGACCTCGCCGACGTCCACATCCGCGCGATGGTGGCCCCGGAAGCCGCCGGGCAACGCTTCATCGCCGCCGGCGAGTTCCTGTGGATGTCCGACATCGCCCGCGAGCTGCGGGCCGGGCTCGGCGCGGCGGCCCGCAAGGTCCCCACCCGCACCCTGCCCGACTGGACGGTCCGCCTCACGGCCCGGCTCGACCCCGGCGTCCGCGCCCTCGCGCCGTACCTGGGCCACAAGCACCTGCACACGTCCGCGAAGGCCGAGCAGGTGTTGGGGTGGAAGGCCCGCCCGGCCGCCGAGACCGTGATCGACTGCGCCCGCAGCCTGCTCGCCCCCCGGGTGGTGGGGTGAGCCCACCGCAGCAACCGCGTGGCCTCCCCAACCCCCCGGTGAGCTGAAGTTCCCCACCGTTTTGGGCACATGCGCGCTCGTGGAGCGCGCATCCACCCAAAACGGTGGGGAAGTTGGGGGTCAGGCGGGGGTGGTGGCCGCCGGACAGGTGCGGACGGTCAGCCCCGCCCCTTCCCCGCCTTCAGGACGAGGTCGAGGTCGGCGAGCGGGGGCGGCGGCACGGGCAGCGGAGGGCGGTCGGTGGCGCGCAGGCCGTCGAGGACGAGCGCGAGGTAGCGCCGCCACAGGTCCGGCGCGATGCGGCGGCTCATCTCGAACGCGGGCGCGAGCAGCGCGAACACCGCCGCGATGTCCTGCGGCTCGGCGTCGGCGCGGATCACGCCCGCCCGGCGGGCCCGGTCGAACAGCGCCGTCACCGCGGTGATGATCTCCGGCCAGATCCGGGCCTGTTCCGCGGCGTCGCCGTGGCCGGTGAGGGTCTCGTAGAGCCCGCGGTCGGCCGCCTGCCGGGCGGCGGTGAGCTCGAAGAACGTCACCAGCGCCGCCCACGGGTCGGCGATGTCGAGCGCGGTACGGGCATCGGCCGCGATCTGCGCCGTGGCATCGGCCAGGACCACCGCCGCGACGGCCTGCTTGTTCGGGAAGTGCCGGTAGGCCGTCCCGGTGCCGACGCCCGCGTGCCGGGCGATGTCGTCGAGCGTGGCGTCGAGACCGCGCTCCGCGAAGACCTCGCGGGCGGCGGCGATCAGCCGGCCGCGGTTGCGCACGTAATCCTTGCGCGTGCTCACGGCGCAACCCTACCCGATATCGGAGGCGACATCTCCGTTTCCGCTGTGACCCTGGTGAAAGCGCGCTGAAACACCCTCCAGAGATGCTGCCGGGGATGTTCGTCGACCTGGTTCTCGCCGCCGCCTACGCCGCAATCTACGCCGTCGTCGCACTGCTGGCGATCGGTCAACGCCTCCGCCGCACCACCGCCTCCGCGGCCGGTCTCGGCGCGCACCCGATCGACGTCGCCTACCTGAACGAGGGGAAGAAGCTGGCGATCCACACCGCTCTCACGGCCATGTACGTGAGCGGGAGCATCGCCGTGACGCCCACCGGGCAGCTCGTCGCCACCCGCGGGATCCGGCCCGGTGCCGAGCCGCTGCCATGGGCGATCCACCGGAAGGTGTCCACCGGGGTCGGGTTCGCCGCCCTCCTCCTGTTCGATCGCGAGATCACCGGAGCGATCGCACCGACCCGCGCCCGGCTCGTCGCCGCCGGCCTGCTGGTCGCGCCGGATCCGCGGCGGCGGATGCGCCTGCTCGCCGCGACGATGTTCGGGGTGAGCGCCATCGGCGTGCTCCGCTACCTCGTCGGCATCGAGCCGGGCCCGGCCCGGACGCTGTGGGCCGTCGGCTACACCGTGTCGTTCTTCACCGCCCTGGCGCTGTGCATGATCCCCCAGCGCACCAGGGGTGGCAGCCGCGCTCTCTCGACGTTGCAGTCCGAGCACCACACGCTGTCGCCGAGCTCGGCGCCGGACTGGCGGCTCTGCGGTCCGCACCACGCCGCACTCGCCGTCGGGCTCTTCGGCGGGCCGGCGCTGTGGGCGTCCGCACCGGAGTTCGCCGCGGCGATCGGGGCGAGCCGACCGTCCAACGGCAGCGGGTCCGACGGCGGCGGGTCGGGATGCAGCGGGGGTGGGGGTGGCGGGTGCGGCGGTGGCGGTGGTTGCGGCAGTTGACCCCGGATCACGCTGCACAGCTGCCGACGAATGCCAGCAGCCGCTCGGTGAACCGGTCGGGCTCCGCGAGATGGACGACGTCGCCCCGCCCCGGCCACTCCTCGACGGAGACGTCCGGGAGGTGGGCGAGACAGGCGCGCTCCTCGGCCACGAGCTCGCGGCCGAACAGCGCGAGCACGGGAGCGCTGACGGCGGCGAGCGTCGAGTTGACCCTGTCCTGGAGCTCGTCCGGGGCGGCCCGCACGGCGTCCTCCCACAGCGCGAGGGTCGCGTCCCGCTCCAGCACACCCGAGCCCGACGTCGGCGCGAAGACCCGCCGGAACACCTGCCGCAGGCGCTCCCGCCGCTCATCGGGCGCGAGGCCCTGCAGGAACTCGGCGACCGGCCGCAGCCACGGCGACCGGTCGACGATCACCACGCCGCTCACCGGGTGGCGAGCGGCGTAGTTCATGGCGAGGCCGGCGGCCGTCGAGCGACCGACGACCACCGGACGATCGACCTGGAGCACGTCGAGATCCACCCGCAATGCGTCAGCGATGGTCCCGAACACAGCCGGCCCAGCCCCGTCCCCGATCTGCCCTGATCCGATCTGGACCGCAACGCCGGACACACCGTCCGGCAGCCGCTCGACGATCGGGCGCCACGTCCCGCTGTCGCTGTCGACGTCACACCCGTACAGGAAGACGATCGGCGAACCGCACCCCGCGGTCTCGAACGTCAACACCTCACGAACTTTTCGATCACCATCCGGCTCCCCCGTCCTGGACGAAGCCAACTGTCCGTTCCGCGCGTTTCACAGCGCTTTCAGCGAGGTCACACGCGCCGGATGGGCCTAGCCGTGCCGCTTGAGGTCGTGGAAGAAGTCCGGGATCACCTGGAGGTCGCCCGACCGCTGGACCTGGTCGTGCACGTCCTTGCCGACCGCGAGGTCGAGCACCCCGAGCCCGAAGGGCGAGAACACGATCGTCCGGTCCTTCGGCACCTCCACGCGTCCGGAAAGGACATCGTCGAGCGTGCCGTCGAGGAAGTCGCGGTTGCCGGTGAGCTGCTCGGTCAGGTGCGGGGAGGTGTCTGCCTTGAGGCAGTGCTCGACGTCGTCGACGATGTTGACCGAGTCGAGCAGGATCTGCGGCGACAGGTCCCGCAGCGACACGTGCAGCACCAGCGGGTGGTGGTCGAACCACGCCGGCTCCTCGATGTGCGGGCGGGCCGCGACGGTCGCGAAGACCACCAGGTCGCTCGAGCGGATGAGCTGCTCGGCGCTGTCGTGCACGGTGATCTTGGCGGGGCCGCCCTCCTGCTCGACCTGGCCCAGGTAGCCGCTGAACCCGGCGGCGCTCTCGGCGTGGGTGTCGTGCACGCCGATCTCGTCGAACGTCCAGCCGGTGCCGGCGAGGAACCGGTGGATGTAGCGCGCGATCAGGCCGGTCCCGATGAACCCGACCCGCCGCGGGCGCGGGCGGCCGGCGCTGAGCCGGTCGGCCGCCAGCGCCGCCGAGCCGGCGGTCCGGCAGGCGCTGATGATCGAGCTCTCCAGGCACGCGAACGGGTAGCCGGTGTCGTGGTCGTTCAGGATCAGCACCGCCGACGCGCGCGGGATGCCGGCGGCGACGTTCTCCGGGAAGCTGGAGATCCACTTCAGGCCGTCCACGCGAACGTCGCCGCCGATCGAGGCGGGCAGCGCGATGATCCGGGAGGTCGGCCGGTCCGGGAACCGCAGGAAGTACGACGGCGGGTTCACCGAGTCGCCGGCTCCGTGCCAGCGGTAGGTGGCCTCGATCAGGTCGACGATCTCCCGCTCGCGCCCTTCGAGCGCGCGCTGCACCTGGGCACCGGAGATCACCGAGAACGGCGGGGGCATCATGGTCTTCGACTCCTCGTTGGTCATGCCGCTCCCCCGTGCGGGGTCAGGCGCATCGGCTCGGCCATCCCGACGAGGATCTGGCGCTCGCCCTCGAAGGCCTCCCGGCTGTGTGCGCTGCGCAGGTTGTCGACCAGCAGCAGGTCGCCCGGGCGCCATGCCTCGCGCATCGTGTGCGCGTCGTAGGCCTGGTTGATCAGTTCGACGACCTGCGGGCCGACGGGCTCGCCGTTGCCGAACAGGGTGGTGAAGGGCAGGCCCTGCGGCCCGTACATCTCGACGAGGAACGCCCGGACGTCCTGGTCCATGGTCCACTCGTTGAGGAACGCGATCTGGTTGAACCAGCAGAGCTGCCCGGTCGCCGGGTGGCGGCGAACCGCGCTGCGGCGCTGCCAGGTGCGCAGCCCGCCGTCGGGCTGCCACTGGAACTCGATCGCGTTGGCCCGGCAGTAGGCCTCGACGGTGGCGGGGTCGTCGGTGCCGAACGTCTCGACGACCGAGGCCCCGATCTCGTCGTTGTAGTTGCGGGCGAGCACCCAGCCCTCGTGCTCGAACCGCTCGACCAGGCCCCGCGGCAACGCGTTGAGCACGGCAGCGGAGTCGGCGACGCAGGTCGCCCCGCCCGAGGTGGGCGCGGTCAGGCAGGCGAACATCATCAGGCCGGGCGCCTCGGCGGTGTAGCTCAGCTCGTGGTGCATGCACATCGGCTGGTTCGACGGCCACTTCGTCGAGGAGTAGACCCCGCCGGGGAAGCTCTCACGCTGGGCGAACGCCTCCCGCTCGGCCATCAGCTCGCCGCCGAGCAGGCGGAACACCGAGCCGACCTGCGCCGGGTCGTGCAGCCCGAGGCCGCGCACCAGCAGCGCGCCGTACTGGGCGAGCGCGCCGCGCAGCGCACCGCGGTTGTAGCCGACCCAGCCCTCCGGGTCGGGCCCGTTCGGTGCCAGCACCAGCGGCGGCCGGCCGGGCGCGGTCTGCACTGCGAACGGCGGAGCCGGGCGGGACGGAGCTGGTGGGAACCCGGGGTTGTTCGTGCTCATCCGATCTTCCTTACATTCCTTATTGTGCGATTTCAGGCGACGACTGATCGCTGGTCGATGAGGGCCGCCAGCGCCGAGAGGACCGGCTGACCGGCGATGTCCTTGAGCGACACCGCGCGGCCGCTGGCGATCGCCAGCTTGACGGCGGTGAGCGAGGTGCCGCCGCGGTCGAAGAAGTCGTCGTGCCGTCCGATCTTCTCCACCGGCACGTCGAGCGCCTTGGCGAACGCGGCAGCGAGCATCGTCTCCGTGGCGGTGACGGGCGGCTCGACCTCCCCGGTGGTCGCTGCAGCGAGCTCGGTGGCGATCACCCGCAACCCCTTCGTGTCGATCTTGCCGTTCGCGGTGAGCGGCAGGCTCTCCCGATGGTGGAACGCCGAGGGGACCATGTACTCGGGCAGCTTCTCGCCCAGGTGGGAGGCGAGCACGGCCGGGTCGATCGTGCGGTCGGCGGCGTAGAAGGCGACGAGGTGCTTGCCCTGGTCCCCGTCCGTTACGACCACCGCGCCGTCGCGGACGCCCGGCACGCCCAGCAGCGCGTTGTCGATCTCTCCGATCTCGATCCGGAACCCGCGGATCTTGACCTGGTTGTCGCGGCGGCCGAGGAACTCCAGCTTGCCCTCCGAGTTCCAGCGGCCGTAGTCGCCGCCCTTGTACAGGCGCTGGTCGCGCCGGTGCGGGTCGGTCATGTAGGCCTGCCGGGTGCGCTCCGGGTCGTTGATGTAGCCGCGGCCCACGCAGACCCCGGAGAAGCAGATCAGCCCGGGGGCGCCGAGCGGGACCGGCTCGAGGTTCTCGTCGACCACGTAGACCCGCACGTTGCGCACCGCGCGGCCGAGCGCGACGGTGCGCGACTCCGGCGGGCTCCACATGACCTCGTGGTTGGTGTCGTCCGAGGTCTCGGTCAGCCCGTAGGCGTTGACCAGCGGGATCCGCGGCGCGACGGCGAACCAGCGCTGGATCAGCTCGAACTTCAGCGCCTCCCCGGTGGCCGAGACGACCCGCAGGTCGGGCAGCTCACGCCGGTTGAGCTCCATGTAGGTCGCGATGACCTCCAGGTAGGAGGGCACGACCTGCATCACGGCGACCCGGCTGGCGGTGATCAGCTCGACGAAGCGCTCGACGTCGAGGATCACCTCCTGCGGCACGAGGACCGTCCGCCCGCCGACGAGCAGCGCGCTGACCAGCTGCCAGAGCGAGATGTCGAAGCACTGCGGGGCGGTCTGGGCGACCACCGCGCCCTCGGCCATCTCGAGGTCCTCGACCTTGGCGTAGAGGTGGTTGGTCATGCCGGCGTGCTCGCACATCGCACCCTTGGGCTCACCGGTGGAGCCGGAGGTGAAGTAGATGTACGCGAGCTGGTCGGGCGCGACCGGCAGCCCGAGGTTCGTGTCGCCGTACCCCTCGGCGTACACGTCCCCGAACCGCACGATCTCGGGGCCCGGCGCGGCGGCGAGCGCCTGCAGCAGCGTCTCGTCGCTGCCCGGCTCGGTCAGCGCCATCACGCACTCGGCCCTCGAGAGGGTCTTCGCGATCCGGTCGGCGGGGAAGTGCGGCTCGATCGGCAGGTAGACACCGCCCGCCTTGAAGATCGCGAGGACGGCGGCGAACCAGTCGAGGTTGCGCTCGGTCACGACCGCGACGACGCCCTCGCGGCGCAGCCCGCGGGACACCAGCGCGCGGGCCAGCTGGTTGGCGCGGGAGTTCAGCTCGCGGTAGGTCCACTGCCGGCCCTCGTGCTCGGCCGCGATGGCGTCCGGCTGGGCGGCGACCCGCCGCTCGAACAGCTCGTGGAAGCGCTCCTCGGGCAGCTCGCGGCTGGGCCCGGCGAGCCCGTCGATCTGGTAGGCGTACTCCTGGGCCGAGAGCAGGCTCGGGCTGGCGTGCTCGGCGTCGGGCCCGGCGGCCATGAAGGTGAGCGCGGTGACGTGGTAGCCGGCGATGCGGGCGGCGGCGTCGGCGTCGAGCACGTCGGCGCGGTAGCGCAGACGCAGCTCCGTCCGGCCCTCCCCGTCGCACAGCGACACCTGCAGGACGCTGTGCGCGGCAGGGCCGGCACCGATGCCCTCCGGGTCGAGCTCGACCTCGAACAGCGGCCCGGTGCTGCCCAGCTCGGCGGCGAGCGCGGCCACCGGGAAGTCCCGGTGCGCCAGCAGCTGCTCCTGCGCACGGGCGGCGTGCTCGACGACCGCACGCCAAGTCAGCGGCTCGGTGTCGAGGCGCAGCGGCAGCGGCGAGCCGTCGGTGCCGCTCGCGACGAACCCGGTCGTCACCCCGCGCTCGCCCGAGAGCGCTGCCAGCACAACCGCGTGTGCGGCGACGAGCGGCGCCCCGCCCAGCGACCCGAACTGCCGGGTCAGCGCCTCCGCGATCTCGGCCGGGACGGGCTCGACGTGCTCCGCGATGCCCTGGCTGGGGGTACGGGACCACCGCGGAACGGTCGTGAGACCGCCTCCGGTCAGCACACCGAGCCAGAACCGACGTGCGTCTGCATCGGTGGCGACGTTCATGACTTCCTCCAGTTGGAAGCGGTGCTCGCGAATGTGGAATCAAGCTCGACTGCCGGGTTGCCACCCCAGCGGGTGTCGGGCGAGATCTCCTCGCCCTTCAGCAGGAAGGAGTCGGCCTCCAGCACGGAGCCGTCGCCGAGGCGCGTTCCGTAGTGGACGAACCCGCCGACCCCGATCGTCACGCCGTTGCCGACCACGACCCGGTCGGACTTGAACGCGTCGTTCTCCTGCGAGTGGCACTGGATGGTGCTGCGCTCGTTGAGGGTGCAGCGGTCGCCGATGCTGACGAGCACACGTTCGGTCATCGCTGCACCGTCGTCGAAGACCCTGCGCCCGACCTTCACGCCCAGCGCCCGCCACAGCGAGTTCTTGAACGGCGTGCCGTTGAGCCGCTGGATGTAGGTGTCGGCGCCGACCTTCCAGTACCGCTCGTGCCGCCAGAACGCCTTGTCGTAGATCGACACGCCCTGCGGCCGCAACGCGGTCAGCCACCGCACCGTCCGGTCGAGCGAGATGAAGTAGACGTAGGTGAGCACGAAGTTCGCCGCGCCGAAGATCGCGATGCCGGCCGGTCCCAGGAGCATGTAGAGGTCGAAGGAGTACCGGGCGAGCGCGACGACCAGCGTGAAGTGCACCCACCGGCTGAGGAGCAGCAGGAAGATCGTGGACAGGTTGTGCCGGTCCTTGGCCTTGAGGGCGCGGCGCCGCTGCTCCGGACCCAGCGCGAGCCTGGCGTCCCGGTCGACCGAGCGAGGGATCTCGAAGCTCGGCGAGCCGAGCAGCCCGACATTGTGCCGGACCTCGCCCTCGATCGGGACCATGACCTTCGTCGCGAGCAGGCAGTTGTCGCCGACCCGCGACCGCGCCGGGACCATGATCCCGTTGCCGAGGAAGCTGCGCGCGCCGATCTTGACCCACTGCGTCTCGAACGAGGTGCTCGAGTAGTCGGTGTTCACGATCGTCAAGCCGTCGGCGACGACGGTCCCGCTGCCGATCTCGGTGAGGAACGGTGTGTCGTGCGCCACCGCGGTGCCGAAGTTGGAGCCGGTCTGCTCGACCTTGATGAACCGGTAGCCGAGCGCGCGCAGGAAACCGACGATGTAGGAGCTGTCGCCGAAGACCCGCGTGAAGAACTTGCTGTTGGTCAGCCTGGAGATCGCCCGCAGGGCCCAGTAGGCACTGCCGTACAGGCGGTAGGTCTTGCCGGGCCGCACCATGATGCGCAGCACCCGCGGGACGGTCATCATGACGATCAGGGCGAGCAGCAGTCCGCCGAAGAACAGCGCGGACGAGAGGATCACCACGTCGATCCAGAACGGCACGTGCGAAGCGGCCGTCTCGATGTCCATCACCAGCACCTGCACCACCGGGAACTCGCGGACCAGCAGGACCAGCCCGCTGATGCCGAGCGGCAGGCCCAGGCCGAAGAGGATCACGAGCTGGTTGAGCGAGTAGAACAGCTTCCGGAGCGTGCCACCGGCGACGGTGGGGACGGCCCGGTAGTTCACCGTGGTCGGCTCCGCCGGGGAGCCGTGCCAGCGCTCCCCCGCGGGGACGGACTGCCCGGCGTGCAGCGACGACGTGTGGCCCAGCTGCGACTGGTCGCCGAGCGAGCTGCCGATGTCGAGCACGGTCGCCTCGCCGACGAGCACGTTCGAGCCGATCGTCACCGGGCCCGCCTGGATCACGCCCGCGTGGGCGCGGTAGCAGGCGAACGACGACGACTTGCGGATGATCGTGCCCGAGCCGATGGTGAGCAGGTCGGTGCAGACCGGAACGGTCGGCGACAGGATCGTGACGCCCTTGCCGATCTTCGCGCCGAGCATCCGCAGGTAGAACACGTACAGCGGCGAGCCGACGAACCGGACCAGCGGGCTGGTCCGGATCAGCGTCTTGACCAGCCAGAACCGGTAGTAGCGCAGGCTCCAGACGGCGAACTGGGTCGGCTTCCAGCGGCCGATGAGCACCCACTTGGCCAGGATCGGCAGGAGGCTGGTGCCGAGGAAGATCGCCCCGGCGACCTCGACCGACCGCACGTAGATCTCCAGCGGCGTGACGGCCGCGAAGACCCACTCACCACCGATGGCGAAGGCGAACGCGATCAGCGCCGGGTAGCCGATCAGGAAGAGCAGCTGCATCACAGCGACCAGGACGTACTTGAACGTCCCCACCGGTGCGGGCAACTGGTCGCGGGTGGGCACCGCCAACATCACGGTCTGGGCGTCGGCGCCTTCCAGCTCCACGCTCGGGCCCGGCAGCGGGTTGCGCGGACGGAACGGCTGCGCGTTCGGCCGGAACGGCTGCGAGTACACGCGCGGCATCACCGCGGTGCGTGAGATGACACCGGTCGTGCCCTGCACGGGCGCGCCGTTGCCCGCCGACTTGGCGCCGGCCGCGGCCAGCTCCGCGATCGTCGGGGTCCGGTAAATGTCCTTGATGCCGACGTTGGGCAGCTCCGGCCGGGTGCGCACGCGCGCGCAGAACCGGGCCATGAGCAGCGAGTCGGCGCCCAGGTCGTCGAAGAAGTTGCCGGTCGGCGAGACCTCGGCGACCCCGAGCACCTCGGCCAGGACGGCCGAGTACCCGGCCTCGAGGTCGTTCGGCGCGCCGGCGGGAACCGATGCCGGCTTGGCCGGTGCCGCGGGCGCGGCAGGCGCACCCTTCGCCGCCGCCGCTGCCGGCCGGGGCGTGGGGCGCGGGGTGGCGGGCTGCTGAGCAGGGGTCGGCCGCGGTGTCTGGCCGGGCCGCCGCAGATCCGGCGGCGGGACGGGCTGCGGGCTCGGGAACCGGCGAGCGGGAGCCGGTGGCCGCTGCTGCGCCGGCGGCTGCTGGACGGGCCCGCGCTGTGCCGGCGGCTGACCCGGCGACTGAACTGGCAACTGAACCGGCGACTGGCCGGGCGGCTGAACCGGCGGCCGCGGGGCCGGCGGCCGCTGCACCGGTGCGCGCTGCGCCGGCGGCTGCTGGACCGGCCCGCGCTGGGCCGGCGGCTGGCCCGGGGACCGCGGGGCCGGCGGGCGCTGCACCGGAGCCGGCGGCGCTGCGTGCCGCGCCGTCGGGGACGGTGCAGAACCAGAGCCAGGACCAGGACGCTGGCCGGGACCCTGCGGGCGGGACTGGGCAGGCACCGGCGACGGCGACGGCCGCCGCGGGGCCGGGGCGGGCAAGGACGACGGCGAAATCGGAGCGGTCGGCCCCGAGCCGGCCGAGCGCCCCGGACGGATGGTGACCGTCGTGTTCGGGTCCTGCCGGTCGCGCAGGTTCGGGTCCTGCTTGACCTCCCGCAGCTGCTCCACCAGCTCGGCAACCTCGGAGCGCAGCTGCTTCAGCTCGTTGCGTGCTGCGCGCAGCTCCTCCTCCACGCCGGACTTGACGTCGTCGAGGCGCACCTCGGCGATCGTCGGCTCGTGCGAGGCGACGTCCCGGCGGCGCTCGCCGTCGGTGCTGCGCAGGCGCACCAGCGTGGTGGCCTCGCCGGCGTTCGTGTCCCTGTCGTCCGAGTCATCGTCCGGGTCGCGCTTCGCGTGGACGTCCGTGACGTCGTAGTCGGTGGAGTTGTTGCTCTCAGCGCCGATGCCGTCGGTGCTGTGCAGCCGCACCAGCGCGGTCGTGTCGCTGTCGGCGAGCCGAAGGGGACGCGGACGTGTCGTATCCGTGTCCCGCTTCGGACGTGGAACCGAGCTCATGATGATCAGGCCACCCGTCGACGGGTCGTTGCGATTGT
The DNA here is from genome assembly GCF_021245725.1 of Pseudonocardia sp. TRM90224. Lineage (GTDB taxonomy): Bacteria > Actinomycetota > Actinomycetes > Mycobacteriales > Pseudonocardiaceae > Pseudonocardia. The sequence goes on from NZ_JAJGSX010000004.1 coordinate 115,972, forward strand.
TTCCGCCAGTACTTCGGCGCCGTACAGGTCCTCGACCCATCCGTCGTGGTAGATCGTGTCGAGGTAGCGCTCCCCCATGTCGGGAGCGAGCGCGACGGCGGTGAGGCCGCGCGTTCCGTGCATCTCCAGCCAGCTCATCGCCCCGCTGACGACCGTGCCGGTCGATCCGCCGAACATGAACCCGTTGCGCGCCATCCGGCGGCAGGCGCGAACCGTGTCGGCTTCCTCGACGTAGACGACCTCGTCGACGTACGTCTCGTCGAGCTGCGCCGGGCGGACGCTCGTGCCCAGCCCCGGGACGTGCCGCGGGGCCGACGGCCCGCCGAACGTCACCGAGCCGACGGCGTCGATGGCGACGACGTGCACGCGCCGGTGCCACTGGCGGAAGTAGCGCGCGCAGCCCATCAGCGTGCCGGTCGTGCCCGCGCCGACGAACAGGACGTCCAGCTCCGGGAACTCGTGGGCGATCGCGGGACCGGTCGTCGCGAAGTGCGCCTTCCAGTTGTTCGGGTTCGCGTACTGGTTCAGCCAGACGTACCGCTCGTCGGAAGCGACCAGCGACTGCACGTAGTCGATGCGTGCGCCGAGGAACCCGCCGACCGGGTCGGGCTCGAGGATGGTGTGCACGCGGGCGCCCAGCGACTCCATCATCCGGCGGGTCGCCATGTTGCAACGCAGGTCGGTGACGCAGACGAACTCGTAGCCGCGGTTCGCGGCGATGATGCTCAGCGCCACACCGAGGTTGCCGGAGGACGACTCGACGATCACCGAGCCGGGCCGCAGCTGCCCCGAACGCTCAGCGGCTCCGACCATCGCCAGCGCTGCCTTCAGCTTCACGGAGCCGGCGAAGTTGAACCCCTCGACCTTCAGGAAGACCTGGCGGCCGAACATCGATGCGAGGTCGACGAACAGCTGCTCTTCGTTGAACTCGAGCGGACTCTTGATGACGGCCATCACCGCCCCCCTTCCTGAGAGTCTGAGTACTTGTCGTGCAAACCGGTCCGGATGTTGCACTCGGCGTCGTGCGCAGCCATTAGTCGTGCTCCCCCCTGGCTGTCGTTCTCTTGCTCGTACAGCTTGCTTGGGTCCCTGGAAGATCGAAATCTCTCCCGCGCAAGATCCATGTGGCGTCAAGGAAGGGTTTTGTCACCCCCCGGCAACCCTCCGATCCGAGACACGGTTCGCGGAGGGGCAGACGAACAAGACGGCAGCGCCCCCCGCGCTCCACCACCGACAATACGGTTGCAAACTTTCACCCGTGTCACATAGTCATTTCACCCGTCAGAGGAGACGTTTACGCTGGTAGACACGCCGATGGGCGACTCCCGGGAGAGGGGAGCCGCCCATCGGGTCACGCCCGCCGCGGGCCGTAGCCGGCTGTGGTCAGCCCTTCACATAGGCCAGCTTCTCGGTGACCAAACCGTCGCGGACAGTGAACAGATCGACCCCACGCACATGTCCACCTGCGAAAACATAGCGCCACCTCACCACTACTCGATTACCGGCGGTGAAGCACTCCTCGGTCTCGAAGGCACCCTCGGGCGACGCTTCGAATAGCGCTGTCCACGCCGCGCGGACGGCCGTTTGTCCGATGTGGCGGCAGCCGTCGGGCGGTGCCGTGTCCTCGAATGCGCAGTCCGTGGCCATCGCCGCCATCACGGCGTCGACGTCATGGGCGGCGAACGCCTCCTGGAACCGCACCACCGCCTCGGCCGCATCGATCGTGACCTTCATGTGACCCTCCCGAAACGTGCGAGCAGATGGTCCTGGGGCGTGCCGGTGGTGATCTCGACGCGGGGTCCGACGAGGCCGGCGGCGCGATAGGCGTCCTCGACGCCGACGAACCAGCCGAGCACCGCGGCCACCGCCGCCGGGTCGAGCTGCTCGTCGCAGCCCAGCCCACGCGCAAGGTCCCAGCTGTGGACGAGGTGGTCGGCGGCGACCTGCATGACGTACTCGACGGCGGGGACGTCGCCGAAGGACAGGTGCACGGTCACCTCCAAGGCCCCGGCGGCGGTGATCGCCGCCAGCGCACCGGCCTCGGCCGCCCGCGCGGCTGCCGCCGGGTCGCCCCCGAACACATCGCCCCCGAGCACGTCGCCGTCGAACGCGTCCCCGACCTGGGCGATCGTCGAGCCGCCGATCAGCGGGGGCGTCCACAGCTCCTCGGCGACGACGTGGTTCACGAGCGCCCGGACGTCCCAGCCGGGCAGCGGCGTGGGAGCCGTCCAGCGGTCGCCGATCTCCGCGACCCGTGCGGCGAAACCCGCGCTGCACCGCTCGTAGAGCATGACGTGGTCGACCGCGGTGGCCGTACCGGGCGTGCTCACGACGACGTGTCGCGCGCGTAGTTCGAGGCGCCCCACCAGTCGACGACCACCACCGGCTCATCGCCGACGACCCAGGCGTCGTGACCCGCAGGCAACGCCGTGACCTGGCCAGACGTCGCGTCGAACTCCTCGCCGTCGGCCGTGCGCACGCGCAGCGTCCCGGCGACGTGGTACTGGAAGTGCGGCGCCTCGCACAGCTGCGTGCCGGCCAGCGGGCGGACGTCGGTCGACCAGCGCCAGCCCGGCTCGAGGGTGAGCCGCCCGATGTCGGCACCGCCGATGTGCAGCAGGTCGACGCGGCCGTGCGGGAACGTGCGCGTCTCGGTCGGGTTGGCGAAGTCCAGCTGCTCGTACATCGGAACCTCCGTGGTTCGAATGGATGCGCAGAACGCTACGAACGGGACCTTGCGAGCAGTTAGCAACTGAGGACGATGTCCCGATGGGCGTGCACCTGCAGCTGTTGGGGCGCTTCCAGGTGCGCCGCGACGGTGCGGAGATCCCGCCGGCCGCGTTCGGCGGCCGGAAGGTGCGGGCCATGCTGCGGGTGCTGGCGGTGCGCCGTCCGGATCTTGTTGCGCACGACGTGCTCGCCGAAGCACTGTGGCCCGACCGGCTGCCCGCCGATCCGGCCACCAACCTCGGCGTGCTGGTCAACCGGGCCCGCCGGGCGCTCGGTGATCCCAGCCTCGTCGTGACCGGTACCAGGGGATACGCGTTGGGCGACTGCGCAACCGACCTCGCCGAGCTGCTGGCCGCGCTCGACGCCGCCCGTTCGGCGGGCGACGATCACGCCGCCGCGGCGACGGCCTGCCGGGCCGGGCTCGCGATCTGGGGTGAGCCGCTGCCGGAGGACATCTACTCCGCCTGGGCCGGCGCGCCGCGGGAGCGGCTGCGGCGCGCTCGGCTCGAGCTGTGCGTGCGGGCCGCGAAGGCCGCGCTGGGTCTCGGCGATCCGCGCACCGCGGTCGCCTACGCCTGCGATGCCGTCGACGACGAGCCGACCGACGAGTCCGCCGTGATCGTGCTGGCCGAGTCGCTCACCGCGGCAGGTGATCCCGCCGGTGCGCTGACGCGACTGCACGAGCTGCGGGCGCGGCTGGCCGACGAGCTCGGCATCGACCCCTCCCCCGAGGTCGAACGGCTGCAGATCGAGCTGCTGCGCGGCGAGGCCGGACCGCGCGCTGCCGGCGGAGGGCAGCGCCGGGTCGGAGTGCCCGCACCGACCCGGCCGCGCGCCTTCGGCCCGCTGGCCTTCGTCAGGCGCGACGCCCAGCTCGCCCGGCTCCGCGAGGCCGTCGCCGCAGGTGGGCTGGCCGTTGTCGCCGGGGCGCCGGGCTCGGGGAAGTCGCGGCTGCTCGCCGAGCTGGCCGGCGCGGCGGACCGGCCGGTGGTCGCGGCCCGCGCGTTCCTGCCGGAGCGGGCGGAGGCGTGGAGCCTGGCCCGGTCGCTGCTGCGCGAGGCGCTGGCCGTCGACGCCGCACTCGCCGACGGGCTCCCGCCGCGCAGCCGCGACGCGCTCGCGGTACTGCTGCCGGAGCTCGGCGGCGGCCCGGCCCAGGGCGGCGAGACGTTCCGCGCGCTCGTGCTCGCCGGCGGAGTCCGGCTGCTCGACGGCGCTGCGGGCAACGGCGCAGTGGGCGACGGCGCGCTGCTCGTCGTCGACGACCTGCAATGGGCCGACGCCAGCAGCATCGCGCTGGTCTGCTCGGCGCTGGCGCGGCTGCCGAACCTGTCGGCGGTGCTCGCCCACCGGCCGGCCGAGCTCCCCGAAGGTGCCCTGGACGGCCTGGAGCCGGACGTGGAGATCACCCTCGGGGCCCTGCCGCTCGACGGGGTGGCGGCGCTGACCGGGAACCCGGCGACGGCCGCGGCGATCATCGACGCGACCGACGGCACGCCGTTCGCCGTCGCGGAGGTGCTGCGGGAGCTCGCCGCGCGCGGCGTCGCCGTTGCCGGACCCGGCAGCGGGGCCTACCTACCGCTCGTCGCGGATCTGGGCCGGGCGGGGCAGCGCCGCACCGCGCTGCGCAGGGCCCGCCGGGAGACGGGGCTGCGCGCGCAGATGCTGGAGCTGCTCGCGCTGGTCGCCCGCGAGATCTCGGCGGGCACGCTGGCCGTCGCCGCAGGTTGTGCCGCCGACGTGGCGCTGCAGGCGCTGGCCGGACTGGCTGCGTCCGGGCTCGCCCGGCTCGGCGAGCAGGGCTGGGCGACGGCGCACGACCTGCTCACCGAGGTCGTCACGGAGGGCATGGACGCGGCCGGCCGGGCCCGGATCCACGGCATGCTCGCGCGGGCGCTCGCGGCCGAGGACGCCGACCCGTCGGAGATCGCGCGGCACCACCGCGGAGCGGGTGATCCGGGCGCCGCCGCCCTCGCCTACGCCACCGCGGCCGCCCGCGCGCTCACGACCCACGCCACAACCGAAGCCGTCGCGCTCGCGTCGGCAGGGCTCGACCTGCAGCCGGCCGTGCCGGTGCGCGCCGAGCTGCTGGAGATCCGCGCGCAGGCCAGGGCGGCGCACGGCGAGGCCGACGCCGCGGCCGACCTGACGGCCGCGCTGCGGATCACCGATCCGGGCGCCGACCGGGCCCGGCGGCTGTCCCGGCTGGCCATGCTGACCTTCGGCGCCCGCGACACGAGGCAGGCGGCGGAGCTGGCCGAGCTGGCGCTCGTCGAGGCGGGCGGCGACGAGCAGGCCACGGCGTTCGCACTGGAGACGGCCGCGGTGATCGACATGAACGTCGACCGCGCCGAGCGCGCCGGCGAACGCGCCGAGGCCGCGCTGAGCGCCTACCGGCGCCTCGGCGACGCTGCCGGGGTGGCGCGCATCCTCGACGGCCGCGCCATGGCCGTGTTCCTCGAGGGCCGGATCACCGAGGGGATCGCCGAGTTCGGCCGGGTCGCGCGCCTGTTCGACGCCTCCGGGGAGCTCCTGCGGGTCGTCACGCCGCGTTCGACGATGGGGCACGGTCTCGTCTTCGCCGGGCGCCCGGCCGAGGGTCTCGACGAGACGACGGCAGCGCTGCGCCTGGCCTGCGACCTCGACGCGACCGAGGGCCAGGCCTACGCGCTGTGGCACCGGTCGGAAGCGCTCGCCGCGCTCGGGCGCGTCGACGAGGCCGAGGCCGACGCCCGAGAGGCGCTCGCGCTCGCGTCGGCGGCGGGCCACCGCGGCTGGACCGCGACGGCGCACCGGGCGTTGGGCATCGCGCTGGCCGGGCGCGGCGACCTCGACGGCGCAGCAGCCGCGTTCGACGACTCCGCCCGCCTCGCCGGCGAGTCGCTGGGCCTCTTCGGATCATGGGCTGCCGCCCGCTCGGCGCTGGTGCGGCTGGCCGCCGGCCGCACCGGCGGTGTCGAGCCGCTGGTCCGCCGGGCCTTGGCCACCGGTCCACCGCTCGGGCATCACGAGGCCCGCCTCGCCGAGGTCGAGCTGCTGGTCGCCAGGGGCGACCCGGCGGCCGCGCGGGTCGCCGCCGACGCGGTGGCGCACGCGCGGGCGGCGGGCTACGTGGCCGGCACCGACCGGCTCGCTGTCATTGCCGATTTCTAGCTTGTCAGCCGCTCAGCCTCGACGCAGGCCTGCAGCGCGTCCATCGCCGCTCGCCGCCCGGTGTCGACGGCCGCTCGGAGCGGGCCGGGGCGGCGCTCGGTGCGGCCGATCCGGGCGCTCCCGAGCGGCGGGCGGATCTGCAACGTCGCAGGGTGCGACGCCAGCAGGCGCTCCTCCTCGGCCCGCGCGGCCTCGCGGCCCATCCACGCCGCGAGCGCGCCGGGGGCGCGGCGGGCGAACCAGCGCGACATCACCAACCGCTCGCCGCGGGACGGCGCCGTCGCGATCTCGTCGGTCCGCCGGGTGCGCAAGGCGACGACGTGGGTGGCTTGCTGGGCGAGCGCCGTCCGCACCGGGACCGACTCGCTCACCCCCGCGTCGACGTACGTCCGCCCGCCGATCTCGACCGGCTCGCCCGCGAGCAGCGGCAGCGCGGTCGACGCGCGGAGCGCAGCCTGCACGCCGGCCTGGTCGTGGACCTGTTCGTGCAGGTCGACGGCCTGACCGGTGAGGGCGTCGGTGGCGATCGGGTGGAACTCGACGGGGTTGTCGAGGATCTCCTGGAATCCCATCGGCATGATCTCGGTGTACACGGTGTGGACGAGGTAGCGGGTGTCCACGACCGGCAGCCGGCGCAGCGCGCGCCGCGGGTCGATGGTCGTGCCCATGACGACCGGGTCCCACCACACGTGCATGCTGCTCTCGGCCCGCCCGCACAGCAGCCACGCCGCGTTCAGCGCTCCCGCGGAGCTGCCGTAGACGGCGTCGAACGCCGGCAGCAGGCCGAGCTGCTCGATGGTGACCGTCATGCCGCTCGAGTAAGCGCCCCGCGAGCTGCCGCCCTCGATCAGCAGCACCAGCCGGGCGTCGTCGCTGCGGTTGCCCTGTGTGCTGCCCTGCTGCGCGCGGTCCCGCAACAGCTGGATGACTGCGTCGGTCACCGGGTGATCTCCATTCCGTCCACGATGCTGTCCCGCACGAGGCTACTCGCCAGTAGCTTTGGGGTGCCAGGAAAGCCACTTTCCTGTCCTGTGGTGCCAGGAAAGTGGCTTTCCTGGCACTCTCGGACCGGTGGACGATCACGCGACACCCCCGCCGGCCGGCTTCCGTCCGGTGGAACGTCGCAGCGGCTTCCTGGACCTGATCGGGCCCCTGTACGTCGACGACGCCGATCCGCGCTCGCCGGTCTACGGCCTGCGGATCGGGGAGAAGCACACGAACAGCCGCGGCGGCGTCCACGGCGGAGTGCTCACCACCCTCGCCGACGTCGCGCTCGGGTACGGCGCCCTGGCGGCGCACGGGAAGGCGCTGAGCCTCCTCACGGCGAGCCTGACCGTCGACTACACCGGATCCGCGGCCGTCGGCGACTGGATCGAGGCCCGGACGACCCTCAAACGCATGGGGTCGCGGCTGGCGTTCGCCGGGTGCGAGATCACCAACGACACCCGGCCCGTCGCGTCCTGCAGCGGGGTCTTCAGCGTGCCGCCCGTACGGCCTGCGGACAGGTGAACGATCGGCTGCGCAGCGAGATGGTCGACCGGCTCGGGTCGGCCGGGACGATCATCACCAGGGAGGTCGAGGCCGCAATGCGAGCGGTGCCGCGCCACCTCTTCCTGCCCGGCGTCGAACCCGGCCACGCCTACGCCGACCAGCCCGTTTCCACCAAAACAGACAAGGACGGGGGCTCGATCAGCGCCGCGTCGCAACCGTCGATCGTCGCCGCGATGCTCGAACAGCTCGGCTGCGAACCGGGGCACCGCGTGCTGGAGATCGGCGCCGGCACCGGCTACAACGCCGCGCTGCTCGCCCACCTCGCCGGACCGACCGGACACGTCACCACCATCGACGTCGACGACGAGCTCGTCACGACAGCCCGCGCCAACCTCGCCGCAGCCGGCTGCGCCGCGCAGGTCGTGCTCGGCGACGGCGCCGAAGGGCACCCGCCCGCCGCGCCCTACGACCGCGTCATCGCCACGGTTGGCACGCACCACGTCCCACGCACCTGGCTCGACCAGCTCCGGCCCGGCGGCCGGCTCGTCGTCCCGCTCCGCATCCGCGGGAGCCAATCCCGCTCCATCGCCTTCGAGCAGCACCACGGCACGTGGGTGAGCGTGAGCAGCGTCCTCGCCGGATTCATGCCGCTGCGGGGCATCGCCCACGACACCCGCCGCGTCGTGCACCTGGCCGAGGGCGTCGCCCTGTTCGTACACAGCGACCAGGACGTCGACCCCTCCGGAGTCGACGGCGTCCTCGACGAACCACGCCACGTCGTGTGGACCGGGACCATCGTCCGATCGGCCGAGTTGCTGGTATGGCTGGAGCTGTGGCTCACGACCACACTCGCGAACGGACTGAGCCGGATGCCCGCCATCGGCGGCGCCGCAGTGGAGCGGCTGTACCGGTGGGGCTCGATGGCAACCGTCGACGGCGCAGCGCTGGCCTACCTCACCAAACGAACCGACGGCGCGAACCTCTTCGAGATCGGCGTCATCGGACACGGGAAGGGCGGCGCCACCCTCGCCGCCCGGATGGCCGACGCCGTCCGCGAGTGGGACAGCGAGCGGCGCGGACAGGAGGCGACGTTCGAGCTGCGGCCGACCGCCGCGGGCACGTCGTACGCAGCCGTCACACGCTGGCCCCGCCCGAGATGAACCCCATCACTGTTTGAACAGCGCTGCCGCTCATCTCGCCGCGAGGGCGTAGAAGTCGATCACACGTTGTGCCAGCGACTCCGGTAGGCCGTCGTCGGAGCAGCGCACGTCCAGGTACTCGACGAGCTCGATGCCGGTCGCGTCGACGTCGGCCTCGCCGTCGGGGAGCGGGTGCGCGTCCAGCCGCAGCGCCGCGAATGCGCTCGACAGGTCGGTGGCGAGCAGCGCGGCCGAGTCCTCGGTGGGGCCGCCGGTCCACGCCGGGGTCGCCCCCATGAACGCCACGACCTGCCCATAGCCACTGGATTCGGGGTCGACGACGACGTAGACGCGGTCGAGGTACTCGAACCCCCCGATGGGCAGCAGGTCGAGCCGGCCGGCCGCGTTCCCCTCCAGCTCCTGCTCGATCCATCCGTGCAGGTCGTAGTAGCCGTCGCTGCCCTGGAAGAACAGTTCCGACCAGCCGAAGGCCCGCGGCTGCCCGCCGATCGTGACCTCCAGGTCGTACGCAAGCTGCCCACCCGCTGTCGTCCGCCACAAATCGAGCAGGCCGGGAGGGATCGGTCCCGCGATGGAGTCTTGGACGAACTCCAGCGACTCCGCGGTGATCGGCGGCTGCGCATCGTGGACGACGCGGCCGGCGAAGAAGGCGATCCCGTGCTCGCGCAACATGCCGAGCTCGGGCACGGTGAAGGGCGGGGGCCCGTCATGCACGTGATCACTCCCTGCTCGCCGGTCAGGCCGTCCACCGCTTCCGCAGCAGATCGGCGTGACCGACGTGGCGCGTACTGCTCGTACATCGCCATGATGCCGTTCGTTCAACGCCTGCCGGCAGCCGCTCCGTCAGCGGACGTTGCCCGCCACCTTGTGAACGTCGAGCCGGACGATCACCCGCTCGACCTCCGAACCCTCCGGCGGCGGGTCCTGGCCGAGGTACTTGTGGCTCAGCAGCTTCGAGAGCGTCTTGTCCGGATCCGGGATGATCGTCGCCGTGCCGCGCAGCTGGGTGTGGCGGTACGGGTTCGCCGCATCGGCCACCGACACGCTCATTCGCGGATCGCGACGCAGATTGCGCACCTTCAGGCGGTCCTCGGTGGCACTGAACACGAGTGCGCCGTCGTCGAGACCGACCCAGACGATCGACGTCTGCGGCCCACCATCCCGGTCGAGGGTCGCCACGGTGGCGAAGTTCCGGCCGTCGATCAGGGCTCGCACGTCGGGCGAGAGGGCGATCGTCATGTCACAGCGAACCCGTGCCGGCGCGGGCGCTATTCCCGCACCGGCGGAGTCCGAACATGCATAAGACCGTGCTAATATAAGCCGAGCCTGCTAGTAGGCCTCCGTTCACCAGCGAACCTGGAGCGCTCCCCCATGAAGTACACCGTCTCCATCGAGATCGCCCTGCCCCGGGAGCGGACGGTCCAGCTGCTCGCCGACTCCACACACCTGCCGAAGTGGCTGCGCGGGTTGGTGCTGCACGAGCCGCTGAGCGGAGAGCACGGGCAGGTCGGCACCGAGTCGCGGGTCGTGCTCCTGGCGGGACAGCAGGAGATCGAGGCCACCGAGACCATCACGCGCCGGGAGCCGGCGAGCCTGCACGGGATCCCGAGGGACAGCGTCGTCCACTACGAGCGCGAGATCGTCGCCGAAGGCATGTGGAACGCCGCCCGCGAACGGTTCACCGAGGCCGGTCCGGAGACGACGCTCTGGGTGAGCGAGAACGAATACCGGTTCAGCAGCTTGCCGATGCGACTGGCGGGGCCCTTCATGCGCAGTGTCTTCCGCAATCAGTCGCTGCAGCACATGCAGGACTTCAAGGCGTTCGCCGAGCAGGGCGCGGACGTCCGCGAAGCGAAGGGCTGACCCACGCGGGGCCGCTCCCGGGGTGTGGTGCGGACGAGCTGGCCTGTAAGCCGGATCCTGTTCCCGGGCACCTCGCGGTGCACCGTTCGGCGACCATCCATCTAGGCCTGCCGTCACCAGCAGGCTCGAGCGACCTACCCGCAGGCTCGGGCGGGCCGCCCTCGAACGCCTGCGCAGCGCCGACCGGGGTCGGCGCCTCTTGGTCTTGCTCCGGGTGGGGTTTACCGAGCCACCCCGGTCACCCGGGGTGCTGGTGGTCTCTTACACCACCGTTTCACCCTTACCCCGCACAAGTGCGGGGCGGTCTGTTCTCTGTGGCACTGTCCCGCGGGTCGCCCCGGGTTGCCGTTGACAACCACCCTGCCCTACGGAGTCCGGACTTTCCTCGGCGGCAGCACCGGAGCACTGCCGACGCGGTCGCCCAGCCAGCTCGTCCGCGTGATCACTCTACGCCGTCACCGGCCGGCCGCCCGGAGCGGGCAGGACACGGCCGCCAGGACTGCGGCGCGTGCCCCGGGGAGGGCAGGAACGCACACGTCCCGCCCCAGCCGGGCGGCACGGATTCTCAATCCTCCTGGCCACCCGACGGCCGCCGCGGCCGTTCCCCGTCGCCCCCGTCGCGCGCCGCCCCGCACCGCCAGCAGCGGTCGGGCGACTCCGCGGTGGGCATCGCGCCGCATTCGGGGCACAGGCGGTCGAGCCAGCAGACCGCGTCGCCGCCCTCGGGTTCGTCGGACACCCCTCCATCCTGCGGGATAACGTGCGCCGGTGGTCGAGTACACCCCCGGTTCGCTGGCGTTCCTCGTTGTCACGGGCCTGCTGGCGGGCGGTGTGAACGCCGTTGCGGGCGGGGGTTCGCTGATGGTGTTCCCCGCACTGCTGGCCATCGGGTTCCCGCCGCTCGAAGCGAACGTCACCAACTCGGTGGCGCAGGCACCCGGGTACGTCGGGATCGTCGCCGGCACGCGTGAGGACCTGCGCGGGCAGGGTGAGCGACTCCTGCTGACGGCGCTCGTGGCGATCATGGGCGCCGTGGTGGGCTGCGTGCTGCTCCTGATGCTGCCCGGCGCCGTGTTCGACGCCGTTGTGCCCGCTCTGGTCCTGCTGGCCAGCGCGATGCTGGCGCTGCAGCCGGCGGCCCGGAAGTGGGCAGGGCCGTCGCGGCCCGACATGCCCGACCGGCTGGTCGCCCTGCTGCCGGCGATCTTCCTCGCGGGCGTGTACGGCGGCTACTTCGGCGGTGCGCTGGGCGTGATCCTGATGGCGACGCTCTCGCTGTGCACGCACGACTCGCTGGTGCGCCTCAACGCCCTCAAGGGCGCGCTGTCGCTCGCTGTCGCCGTCATCACCGTGCTGATCTTCGCGGGCGGCGCACCGGTCGACTGGTTCGCGGTCGCGCTGCTGGCCCCGACGACGCTGCTGGGCGGCTTCGTCGGGGCCCGGCTGGCGCGCCGGCTCCCGGAGCCCGCCTTGCGCTGGTCGGTGGTCGTGCTGGGCACGGCCGTCGGGATCTACCTGGCCCTCACGTGACCGGGTGGTGGCCGGTGTCGTTCACCAGCCGCACGCTGGCACCGCCGTCCTCGTAGAAGTCGACGATCGACAGCGACGCCAGGTCGAGGTGCAGCCGGTAGAGGATGCTCGGCCCGCCGAGCAGCGCGGCCCGCAGCAGCATCTTGATCGGCGTGACGTGGCTGACCAGCACCACCGTCGCGGCCGGGTACTCCTCGACGACGGCAGCCCGCTCGACGTCCACCCGCCTGCCGACCGCCGCGAAGCTCTCCCCGTCGGGCGGCGCCGCCTCCTCGGAGCCCAGCCACGCCGCGTGCAGCTCGGGGTCGCGCTCACGGGCCTCGGCGAACGTCAGGCCCTCCCACGCGCCGAAGTCGGTCTCGATCAACCCGTCCCGGACGACGAGCGGCGCGCCGGTCGCGGCGGCCACCGCCTCCGCGGTCTGCACGGCCCTCCGCAACGGCGACGTCAACACGGCGGCGATCCCGTCGATCGCGCCCAGCCGGGCGGCCGCGCCGGCGGCCTGCCGCAACCCGAGCGGGGTCAGCTCCGGGTTGCCGCGCCCGGAGTAGCGCCGCTGCACCGACAGCTCGGTCTGCCCGTGGCGCAGCAACAACAGCCTCGTGGGGGTGCCGACCTGGCCGGTCCAGGCGACGGACGCCGGCGCGGCCGCGTCGACCTGCTCCCCGTCCATCGCCTTGTTGGCGAGCGCGTCGGCGCGCGCGTTGCGGGCTCGCGGGATCCACTCGAACGTCACCGAACCGATCTCGCGTACGAGCTCGGCCGCTTCCTGCGCGAGCGGCTTCATCGCCGGGTGCTTGATCTTCCAGCGGCCCGACATCTGCTCCACGACGAGCTTCGAGTCCATCCGCACGTGCACGTCGGTCGCGCCGAGCTCCTTCGCAGCCTGCAACCCGGCGATGAGGCCCCGGTACTCGGCGACGTTGTTGCTGGCCACACCGATGCTCTCGGCGCGCTCGGCCAGCACGACGTCGGCGGTGGGGTCGAGCACGACCGCGCCGTAGCCGGCTGGCCCCGGGTTGCCCCGCGACCCTCCGTCGGCCTCGACGACGAGCTTCACAGACCCGATTCCGGCGTGCGCACGAGGATCACGCCGCATTCTTCGCAGCGGACGATGTCGTCGGCGGGCGCCGTCCGCAGCTCGGAGATCGTGGTGCGGTCCAGCTCGAGGCGGCACGCCTGGCAGCGGCGCTGCAGGAGCAGCGCGGCGCCCACCCCCCGCTGCTCGCGGCGCTTCTCGTAGAGCCCGAGCAGGTCGTCGGGGATCGAGACGACGACCTCCTTGCGCGCCCGCGTGCGGCCGGCCTCGGACGCGTCGATGTCGGCGATCGCGGTGTCGCGCCGCGCGACGATCACGGTGACGGACTCCTCGGCAGCGGCGAGCACGCCGCGCGAGTGCTCGAGGTCCACCCCGACGGCCTCGCGCTGCTCCATCACTTCGAGCTGCTCGTCCTCGAGGACGGTCTGGCGGCGCTTGAGCGTCTCCAGCTCGTGCTGCAGGTCGTTGGCCTGCTTCGCGCCGATGCCGGCGCCCGCGAGCAGCTGGTTGTCGCGCTCCGTCCGGCTGCGCACGCCCTCGACGTCGCGCTCGATCCGGCGGATGTCGCGGTCGAGGTCACCGGCCGCGGTCTCGATCTCGATGAGCTTGTCCTTGGCGGTGCGCACGGCCGCCTCGGCAGCGGTGAGCTCCTCGTGCTCGGGCAACGTCCGCCTGCGATGCGCGAGGCGCGACAGCTCCGCATCGACCTCGGCGAGGTCGAGCAACCTTCGTTGGACGGCGGGGTCGGCCTTCATGCAGCCATCCTTATCGAATCAGGGTCTGAATGGTCCACGGGTCGAGCCGACTCCGTGAGACGTGGACATCGACGCTACCGCGCCGCCGCCGGCCCACGACGAGCCGATCACCGGGACACCGCCGGTTGCTGCCGTTCGCGCACGGCACGCACCCCGAGCGTCCCGACCCCGACGACCGTGACCAGCGCCGCACACACCAACAGCGGGACGGCGGGACCGGCAACGGCGGCGATCGGCCCGGCCACCGCGAGCCCGAGCGGTCGTGCCGCGAAGGACAGGAGCGAGTCGAACGAGCGGACCCTCCCCAGCGCGTGCTGTGGCACGCGGTCGGCGACCACCGTCTCCCACAGCGGGATCAGCAGGCCGAGCCCGAGCATCGCCACCAGGTAGGCGCAGGCCACGACGACGACCGAGGCCCCCACGGCGAGCGCGGTGAGCGGCAGCCCGAGCAGCGCGACGCCGATCGTGCAGACCGCGAGCGGCCTGGTGATCCGCAACCGCGGCGCGGCGAACACGCCGATCAGCATCCCCGCCGTGCCGCTTTGCACGATGAGCACCCACGCAGGCTCGCCGCCGAGCTCCCGCACCGCGATCACCGGCCCGATCGCGAGGAAGAACCCCGCGGCGAAATGCCACACGGCGTGTCCGAGCACGCTGAGCAGGAACCACCGCCGGGAGCGGACCTCCGTCCACCCCTCCTGCAGCTGCGTGCGGAACCCGAGGTGCGCACCGGTCGAGGGCCGCGCGGCAGCGGGGGTCCGCACGCCGCCGAGCGTGAGTGCCGACGCCGCGAAGAGCGCCGCCGCCAGCAACGCGACCGCACCCGGGCCGGCCACCAGCACAACGGCACCGCAGAGTGCGGGCGCCACCACTGCCGACAGGCCGGTCGCCATGCCGATGCGGGTGTTGACGCGCAACCGGTCCGGGGCCGCCACGGCGGCCGCGACCAGCGTCGGAACGGCCGGCGAGCCGAACGCGATCGCCACCCCGGTCAGCGCGGACAGCCCGGCGAGCCATGCGATACCGGCACCGCCGAGCACGAGCTGGATGCCGATCGCGAGCTGCGCCGCGAACCGGACCAGATCGGCCCCGAGCAGCACCTTCGCCGGGTGGACGCGGTCGGCCACAACGCCCCCGACCGGCAGCAGCACCAGCATCGGCAGCAGTTCGCAGGCCAGGACCAGCCCGACGTCGCCCGCGGAGCCGGAGATCCGCAGCACGGCGAGCGTGAGCATGACCGGAACGAGAGCCGTACCCAGCGCCGAGAGGGTTCGCCCGAGGAGCATGCGGTAGACCGGGGACACGCATCGACCGTAGTTTGGTGGCAAATATTTCGCTAGCGAATACTTCGCTGGCGAATCATCTTTCGATAGGATCGGCGGATGCCCGACTCCGTCGACCGCCACCTCGCCCTCTGGAAGGGCAAGGCCCCCTACGACGAGCAGGTCGAGGCGATCGTGTCGCGAATGCAGTTCCTCGTGAAGCACCTGCGCGCGACGAAGGAAGCCGCGCTCGCGCAGGTCGGGATGCAGGACTTCGAGTTCGAGACGCTGCACCGGCTCGCAGCGCGTGGCGAGCCGTGGCGCGCGACGCCGAGCGAGCTGGCCGCCGAGCTGATGCTGTCACCGGCCGGCATGACGGGACGGCTCGACACCCTTGCCGCCGCCGGCCTCGTCACCCGCGTCCGCAGCGACGACGACCGTCGCCGTGTCGACGTGGAGCTGACCCCGAGCGGGCACGAGCGCTGGCTGCAGGCCATGCAGATCAGGGACGACGCGGAGCGGCGCATCGTCGAGCCGCTCGACGCCGCCGAGCGGGTCGTGCTCGACACGTTGCTCGCGCGGCTGCTCACCGCGGTCGAGCGCGGGTAGCCGCGCCGCTCAGGGTCGCCCGATGGTCCAAGGGTCGGTCCGGTGCCGCGAGACGCGGACGTCGACGCTGCCGCCCACCGCCGCGCGGATCACGCCGGCCGCCTGCTCGCACCAGGGCCACTCCGACGCCCAGTGCGCGACGTCGACGAGCGCGGGTGCGGTCGGGCCGGTGAGCAGGTGCTCGGCGGCGGGGTGGTGGCGCAGGTCGGCGGTGACGTAGGCGTCGACGCCCGCGGCGATCGCGGCACCGAGTGCGGAGTCGCCCGCTCCCCCGCACACCGCCACCCGTTGGATCATCCGGTCCGGGTCGCCAGCGGCCCGCACACCCCATGCGGTGGCGGGCAGCGCGGCCGCGACCCGGTCGGCGAACGCGGAGAGCGGCTCCGGCTCGGCGAGGACGCCGATCCGGCCGAGACCGCGGTCGGACGGGATGTCGGCGAGCTCCAGCACGTCGAACGCGGGCTCCTCGTAGGGGTGCGAGGCGCGCAGGGCCGCGACGACCGCGGCGCGCTTGCCGCGCGGCATGACCATCTCGATCTTGGTCTCGGCGACCCGTTCCAGCCGACCGACCTCGCCGATCGTCGGGTTCGCCCCCTGCAGCGGCTTGAACTGACCGGTGCCCGCGGTGGCGAACGAGCAGTGGCTGTAGTCGCCGATCTGGCCGGCGCCGGCGGCCGAGAGCGCGTCGTGCACGGCGGTGATGGCCGGCCCGACCGGGATGAAGGTGACGATCTTGTCGAGCGCCGGTTCCGGTGTCGTCACCAGCGGGCCCTCGACGGTCAGCCCGATCGCCTCCGCGAGCGCGTCGGACACCCCGGGATCGGCGGAGTCGGCGTTCGTGTGCGCGGTGTAGAGGGCGGTGCCGGCGCGGATCAGCCGGTGCACGAGCGCGCCCTTCGGGGTGTCGGCACCGACGCCGTGGACGCCGCGCAGGAGCAGCGGGTGATGAGTGACCAGAAGCTGGGCCGAGCCGATGGCCTCGTCGACGGTCGCGGGGACCGGGTCGACGGCGATCAGCACCGAGCCGACCGGCTCCGCGGGGTCGCCGCAGACCAGCCCGATGGCGTCCCAGTCGGCGGCGAGCGCCGGCGGGTAGGCCGCCTCCAGCGCCGCGATCACCTCGCAGACGGTCGGCTTCATGCCGCCACCGCCGTCAACGCGTCCGCGAGCGCCGTGACGAGCACGGACGCCTGCGCCGCCGGTCGGACGGCAACGCGGATGTGATCGGGGCCGAGGCCGGGGAACGTGTCGCCGCGCCGGACGGCGACACCCGCGGTGCGCAGCCGGGCCCGCACCCGCTCGCCGTGACCGTCGGGGAGGCGGAGGAGCAGGTACGGCGCCTCGCCGGGCAGGACGTCGACGCCGGGGACGGCCGCGAGCGCGGCCGCCTGCTCGGCGCGTTGCGCCACGAGGCGCTCGGCGGCGCGGCCCGCCTCCGCGACGGCAGCCGGCTCGCTGCACGCGATCACGGCCTCCAGCGCGAGCGTCGACACCGGCCACGGCGGGCGCGGCGCGGCCAGCCGCGCGAGCAGGTCGGGTGGGCCGAGCGCGTAGCCGGCGCGCAGGCCGGCGAGCGCCCACGTCTTGGTGAGGCTGCGGAAGACGATCACGTCCGGCAGCGCCTCCCCGGCCAGCGACTCGCGCTCGCCAGGGATCGCGTCGACGAACGCCTCGTCGACCAGCAGCGTCCGCCCGGGCGCGGCGAGCGCGCGGACCGTCTCGGCCGGGTGCAGCACCCCGGTCGGGTTGGTCGGGTTGCCGACGACCACAAGATCCGCCTCGGCCGGCACCGCCTCGGGGTGCAGCGCGTGGCCGTCCGCGGCGCTGGTGAGGACGCGGACGAGCGGCACACCGGCGGCACGCAGCACCGCCTCCGGCTCGGTGAAGCCCGGGTGCACGACCACGGCCAGGCGCGGGTGCAGGGCCGGGAGCAGCGCGAACCCCTCCGCGCTCCCCGCGAGCACCAGAACGTCGTCCGGGTGGCGGCCGTGGCGGCCAGCGACGGCCTCCCTGGCCGACCTGGCGTGCGCGGCCGCGGGGTAGCGCCCCAGGCCGTCGAGCGTCTCCGCGAGGCGGTCGCGCAGCCAGCGCGGCGGCCCGTCACCCTGCACGTTCACCGCGAAGTCCAGCAGCCCCGGCTCGGCGTCGACGTCTCCGTGGTGGCGGAGGTCCGGGTCGGCGTGATCCATGCGGTGCACACTACGGTTCTGCTGGTGAGCGCTACGCACAAGAGGCTTCACGTCGTCTTCGTCTGCACGGGGAACATCTGCCGCTCCCCCATCGCCGAGAAGGTGTTCGCCCAGGAGCTGGAAGACGCCGGTCTCGACGACGACGTGCAGGTCACGAGCGCCGGCACCGGCGGGTGGCACATCGGCTCGCCCGCCGACGACCGCGCCGTGCGGCTGCTGCGCGCCGAGGGGTACGCCGACGAGCACAGCGCACGCCAGATCGACGCCGAGCAGCTGGCCGCCGACCTCATCGTCGCGCTGGACAACTCCCACCGCCGCACCGTCCAGTCGATGGTGCCCGAGCCGGAGAGGGTGCGGCTGCTGCGCTCGTTCGACCCGTCCGCGCCGCCGGGGGCCGAGGTGCCCGACCCGTACTACGGGCCGGACGAGGGCTTCGGCGAGGTGCTCGCGATGGTGCGGGCCGCGACCCCCGGCCTCATCGAGTGGGTGAAGGCGAACCGCTGAACCTCCCCACCGTTTTGCCAACCTGCAGACCCCCGAGGCCGTGCAAGTAGGCAAAACGGTGGGGAAGTTTGCCGGGCCGGCCCCGATCTCCCCACCGTTTGGGTGGATGCGCGCCCGCGGAGCGCGCAAGTACCCAAAACGGTGGGGAAGTCGGGGGCGCCACGCGACTCGCGCCGGAACTTCCCCACCGTTTTGCCAACCTGCAGACCTCCAAGGCCGTGCAAGTAGGCAAAACGGTGGGGAAGTTTGCCGGGCCGGCCCCGATCTCCCCATCGTTTTGGGTGGATGCGCGCTCCCAGGGCGCGCAGGTGCACAAAACGGTGGGGAGGTTCGGGCTCGTGGTCACCGGGTGGCGACGAGTTCCGCCAGCGAGTCGGTGAGGGCATCGGCGAGGACGTCGACGTCGGGCATGGCGTCGCGGTCGGCGGTGAGGCCGTAGTGCACCCCGCCGTCGTACGAGGTGATGCCGATCGCGACGGACTGGCCGCCGCCGAGCGGGACCATCGGGAACATGTCGAGCATTCGCGCGCCCATCGCGTAGAGCGGGCGGGGCGGCCCGGGCACGTTCGTGACCAGCACGTTGTAGAGCATGCTCGAGTACTGGCTGGCCATCCGGGCGCCGAGGCTGTGCAGGATCGGCGGCGCGAGCCCGACGAGCCCGATCAGCGCCGACGCGCCGACCGCCTGCCCGCCGCGCTTGTGCTCCGCCATCGCCTCGCGGACGATCGCGAGCCGCTCCGTCGGGTCGTCGACGGCGACGGGGAGGTCGACGAGGTAGGCCGAGATGTTGTTGCCCGCGTTCGTGCCGGCCCTGGCGCGGACGCTCACCGGCACCATCGCCCGCACGACGGTGCTGGCCGTCAACGGCTCGCCCCGCGTGATCAACCATCGCCGGAGCCCACCCGCGACGACGGTCAGCACGACGTCGTTGACGGTGCCCCCGTGCGCCTTGCGCACCTTCCGGTGGTCGGCGAGGGTCGTGCGCGCCATGCCGTAGCGCCGCTGCGCGCCCGTCGCGGCGTTGAGCGCTGGCACCGGCTTCGCTTCGACGGCGCGCCGGCCCGCGTCGATCACACCGCCGAGCGTCCGCCCGACCGACGACACCGTCTCGCGGACGTCGGTGACGGCGCGGGCGGCCGTCTCCACCACCGTGCGCGGCCGGCGCAACGCCACGTCGGCCGCGCCGAGCAGCAGCCGCAGGCCGCTCGGCTCGCGACCGGGGCGCCAGTCGTCGGGCGGGGTCTCGCGGGGCTCCGGGGTGAGGTCGAGCAGGACGGTGCCGATGTCCATCGACGCCAGCCCGTCGACCATGGCGTGGTGGGTCTTCGTGATCACCGCGAGGCGGCCGTCGCCGAGCCCCTCGACGAGGTAGACCTCCCACAGCGGGCGTGAACGGTCCAGTTGCCGCCCGAGGATCCGCCCCACCAGCTCCCGCAGCACCGCTTCGGTCCCCGGCGCGGGCAGCGCGGCGTGCCGGACGTGGAACGCGAGGTCGAACTGGGGGTCGTCCACCCAGACCGGCAGCCCCAGCCGCCCCGGCACCTCACGCAGCTTCTGCCGGTAGCGCGGGACGAGCCCGAGCCTGCTGCCGATGAGCTCGGTGAACCCGTCGACGTCGAACGGCCCGCCCTCCGGAGGGGCGAACGTCATCACGCCACCTACGTGCATCGCCGCGGTGCGGTGCTCGGCGAAGAGGAACGAGGCGTCGAGCGACGACAATCGGTCCGGCACGACACTCGACCCTAGTGCCGCCACGCGCGGGTGAGCAGCCGCCGCACGGAGGCGCGGGACGTCAGGAAAGCCACTTTCCTGCAACCACGTTGCAGGAAAGTGGCTTTCCTGACCCTCGCCGCACCGCGCCCGGCGGCGGCCCGAGGGCCTACCGCCAGCCCCGCAGCGGGAAGCCCGACTGGCCGCGACCGTCCAGCTTCACGCCCAGCACCTGGTGGAGCTGGATGTTGTCGCGCTCGAACCCGAGCCGCGACGCCGCCATGTACAGCCGCCACACCCGGGCCCGACCGATGCCGACCTCGGCAACGGCCTCCTCCCAGTTCTCCTCCAGGTTCGCGCCCCACGCGGCGAGCGTGCGCGCGTAGTGCTCGCGCAGGTTCTCCTCGTGGCGGATCTCGAACCCGGCCTCGTTCATCTCCGTGACCAGCAGGCCGATCGGCTCCAGCTGCCCGTCGGGGAAGACGTAGCGGGCGATGAACGGGTCGAGCCGCTTCTTGCCGGGGTCGCGCGGCTGGGTGATGCAGTGGTTGAGCAGCCGCCCGCCCTCCTTCAGCCGCGCGTGCAGCGAGCGGAAGTACCCCGGCAGCTGCGCCTTGCCGATGTGCTCGGTGAGCCCGATCGAGCTGATCGCGTCGAACTGGCTCTCCGGCGCGTCGCGGTAGTCGAGGTGACGCACCTCGGCGAGGTCACCGAGGCCGCGGCGCTCGATCTCCGCCTGCGCCCACTCGGCCTGCAGGCGCGAGAGCGTGACGCCCAGCGCCTTCACGCCGTGCTCCGCCGCGGCGTGCATGACCATGCCGCCCCAGCCGCAGCCGACGTCCAGCAGCCGCTGACCCGGCTCCAGCGCGAGCTTCTGCGCCACCAGCTCGAACTTCGTGGCCTGCGCCTCTTCGAGCGTCGCCGCGTCGTTCGGGTACACCGCGCACGTGTACGCCATCGACGGCCCCAGCACCCACTCGTAGAAGCGGTTGGAGACGTCGTAGTGGTGCGAGATCGCCTGCTTGTCGCGCGCCTTCGAGTGCAGCCGCCCCGGCGGGCGGTACTCGAGCGGCGGTGGTGGCTGCCGATGCCGCAACCAGATGGGGAACAACTTGCGCGCCAGTTTCACCTGGTCGGCGCGGGTGATGTCGTTCAGCGTGAGGTCCGCCATCGCGTCGAGGACGTCGTGGATGTCGCCGTCCACCTCGATCTCGCCCGCGACGTACGCTCTCGCCAACCCGAGCGTGCCCGGCGCAGTCGCCAGCCGCGCGAGCGCGCGTGGCGACGTGATCCGCATCGCTACCTCGGAGCTGTCCGGCCCCGCCTTGCTGCCGTCGTACGCGATCACTCGGATCGGCACGTCGGCTCCGACAACGCTGGAGATGATCTCCGCGACCTGCATCAT
Organism: Pseudonocardia sp. TRM90224; assembly: GCF_021245725.1. Lineage (GTDB taxonomy): Bacteria > Actinomycetota > Actinomycetes > Mycobacteriales > Pseudonocardiaceae > Pseudonocardia. The sequence goes on from NZ_JAJGSX010000004.1 coordinate 137,372, forward strand.
GCCCTCCCTGACCCGGTCACCTTCGAGAAGAGATCCGGCAGCCGCCCATGCGGGTCGTACCGTTCCTTCAACGCCTGGTAGGCCACCCCGTTGTAGTGCTCCCAGAACTCACGCTCGTCGTAATGCACCGTCGAGTACAGCGATTTGTGCCCACCCAGCTCGGCGACGAGCTCCTCGATCCGACGGTTGTGCGCGTCGGGCTTGCCGGGGACCTCGTCGACGGCCGACCAGAAGCCGACGTTGACGTACAGCTCGTGCGCCTTCATCGGGTACAGCGGCCATGTCCGCTCGTCGCGCAGGCGCAGCGGGCACAGCCACACCGGGGTGATCCCGATGTCCTTGTGGAACGCGTCCAGGAACTCCGTGAGCCGTTCCACGGGGATCTCGACGTCTTGTATCACCGGCTCCTGCTGCGGTTTCCCGAGCACCGAGTTGACCCGCCCGGAGAAGCCGGTGCGCCGGTCGAGCGCGACGAGCCTGCGGTACACGTCGGAGCGGCGCAGCCGGCTCGGCCACAGCCTGCGGACCACCGGGTTCTGCGCGCCGAGCGCGCGGGAGCACCAGAACCAGTCGGTGTCCCACCGCCAGATGTAGTCGCGGGTGGTCAGGTGGTCGACCGCGCGCTGCTCGATCGACTTGTAGAAGATCTTCTGGCCGGTGTAGTCGCTGATCCCCGGCCCGGGGTCGTCGGTGAACGTGCCCAGCGTCAGGTACTGGTCGTCGGGGCCGAAGACGGTGCCGTCGACGAACTGCGGCCCGTCGGGCCCGCAGACGTCGACGATCGTGGACTGCAGGTCCGCCGTGCCGACCTTGCGGTGCTCCAGCCGGACGTACGGGGTGACCGGCTGGACCTCGATGAGGATCCGCACGGCGTACCCGAGCGTGCCGTAGGAGTTGGGGAAGCCGCGGAAGAGCTCGGCGTGCTCCCCATCGGGTGTCACGGTGATCACGTCGCCGTCGGGGGTGAGGATGTCCATCTCCAGCACCGACTCGTGCGGCAGCCCGTGGCGGAAGGACGTCGACTCGATCCCGAGCCCGGTCACCGCGCCGCCCAGCGTGATCGTCTTGAGCTGCGGGACGACCAGCGGCATCACGCCGTGCGCGAGCGTGACCTCGACGAGGTCCTCGTAGGTCGTCATGCCCTGCACCTCGGCGGTGCGCGCGACCGGGTCGACCCTGATCACGCCGGTGAGCGCGGACGTGTCGAGCCGCTGCGCCGGCGCCGCGCCGAACCGGAAGAGGTTGGAGGTCTTCTTGCCGAGCCGCACCCTCGTACCCGGCGGTAGCTCGCGGTAGCGCCGCACAAGATCGGCGACGGCTGCCGCGTGTGCGGCCGGGGAGACCAGCGAGAATGCGCTCCTCGACGTTCCGATCACGCTCATGACCACGACGCTAGTCCGCGGATGCCCCAGCTGCCCAGCCTCTCGATCAGGGGCGATTAATCACACCCCCGAATCGCGCAACGGAATCGGGCGAACTACCAACGGCGGGCCCGCGCACGGACCAGTCCCGGGATCGCCGGTGCGCCCGTCACGGGCTGGAAGGCCTCCGCCACCGCGGTCAGCGAGGCGTGCTCGTCGTCCTTGAGCCGGATGTCGGCCGCCGCGACGTTGCTCTCCAGCTGCGCGACGCTCGACGCACCCGGGATCGCCACGACGTTGGGCAGGTGCACCAGCCACGCCAGCGCGATCTGCGCGGGCGACGCGCCGTGTGCCGAGGCGATGTCGCGCAGCGTGTTGAGCAGCGGGGTCGCGGCGTCGAGGTTCTCCGGCAGGAACATCGCGTTGCTCGTGCGGACGTTCCCGGACGGCGGGTTGTCCGACGTGTAGCGCCCCGAGAGCAGACCCTTCCCGAGCGGGCTCCACGCGATCACGACGTGCCCGGTGCGCTGCGCCCACGGCAGCATCTCCGAGAGCGGCGCGCGGGCGACGAGGCTGAACTCCACCTGGTTCGACAACACCGGCGCGCCCAGCGCCGCCTCGGCGCGCTGCCAGCGGCGCAGCGAGTAGTTGGAGACGCCGACGGCGTCGACGAGCCCGACCTGGTGCAGCGCCTTCATCCCGCGCATGGTGGTGGCGTCGCCGACGATCGGGTGCGGCACGTGCACCTGGTAGAGGTCGATCTTGCGGACGCCGAGCCGGTGCGCGCTGGCGACTCCGCGCTGCTGCACGACCGCCGCCGTCGGCCACACCGGGAAGATCTTGGTGGCGACCACGACGTCGTCGAACCCGCCGGAGTCGCGCAGCGCCGCGCCGAGGATCCGCTCGCTGCGCCCGAAGCCGTACAGCTCTGCGGTGTCGAACACCGTGACGCCCAGCTCACGGGCGCGCGCGACGATCCGGGCCGCCTCGGTCTCGTTGTAAGCGGCGTCATAACCCCACTCGCGGGACCCGAACTGCCAGGTGCCCAGCCCGATCACGGAGTACCGCTTGGACGTCGGAAGGTCGAGGTAGCGCATGCGTCCATCCTCCCGCTTCCCGCGGCCGGCAGGGCCGGATCGGGCAGCGGATCAGGCGGCCGGGGTGTGGTGCTTCAGGAAGGCGTCGAGGGCCGGCCAGGTCGTCGTGCGGGCGTCGCGCCCGGTCAGGACGCCGAGGTGGCCGCCGGGGGCGGTCTCGAACCGCACCTCCGGTGCGCCCGTGAGCAGCGTCACGGCCTTCTCGACGGAGGCCAGCGGCGCGATCACGTCCCGCCGGCCGGCCACGACGAGCACCGGCACGTCGACGGCGCTGAGCGGGATCTCCCGGCCGCGCAGCGCGAGCGTGCCGTCGGCAAGGTCGTTGTTGCGCAGCAGCAGGTGGTAGATCTGCCCGAAGACGCGGCCGGGGTAGGCATGCATGTTGCGCATCAAGTGGTCGACGGCCTCGATCTGGGCGAGGCAGTCGCGGTCGTCGAGCCGGGAGAGCACGGTGAGCGGCTTCGTCACCAGCCGGTCGACGGCGGTCAGCTGGAACGCCACGCTCACGATCGGCGCCGGGAAGCTGCCGATGAGCTGGTAGACCGCGGAGAGGCCGCGGCCGCCGGTGACGGCCGCGAGCGGGCGCAGCGGCGCCACCAGCGGGACGGCGGCGATGTCGACGGGGCTCGCGACCACCGTCAGCGTGCGCACCGGCAACGGCTTGCCGGCATCGGCCGCGCCGGCGACGGCGAGCATGCAGAAGATCCCGCCGAGCGACCAGCCGAGCACGTTGACCTGCGCCGACGCGTCAGCGGCGACCTGCTCGACCGCCCACGGCACGATGCCGTCCACCCAGTGCTCCATGCCGCGGCGCCGGTCGGTGAACGACATCGGGCCGTAGTCGACGAGGTACACCGGACGGCCCGTGCCCACGAGGTGCTCGACGAGCGAGCAGCCGCGGCGCAGGTCGTAGGCGAAGTCCGGCGCGCCGAGCGGCGGGACGAGCAGCACCGGCTCGCCCGCGGTGGCCGTCCCCTCGTAGCGGTGCAGCACCGCGGAACCGTCCGCCCGCACCGCAACCCGTTCGCGCGGCATCCGGCGCAGGTCGGCGACCCCGCCGGTGGCCTTGCCGACCAGGTTCGCCGCGGCCGCCAGAAGATCCATACGGAGACGGTAGCCGCCCGGGAGCCCCGCAACTTCCCCACCGTTTTGTGCACCTGCGCGCCGAAAAGGCGCGCAAGTGCACAAAACGGTGGGGAACTTCGGGCGGGAGGTCGCTGCTACTGCTCGTGCGGGAGCATCAGGCGCTTCAGCAGCCCGGCGATCTGGTCGCGCTCAGCGGGCGAGAGCGGCGCCAGGAACTGCTCGTCGGCGACGAGCACGGCGTCGAGCGCGGCCGTCGCCAGCTCCTCGCCCTGCCGGGTGAGCCGGACGCGGACGCCGCGGCGATCGGCCGGGTCGACGGCGCGGTGCACGTACCCGGCCTGCTCCAACCGGTCGAGCCGGGTCGTCATCGCGCCGGACGTGATCAGCGCGGCCTGCGCGAGGTCGCCGGGGTTGGTGCCGTCGACGTCGCCCCTGCGGCGCAGCGTGTTGAGCACGTCGAAGTCGCCGTAGGTCAGCCCGAACGGGCGCAGTGCGTCGACGACGGCCCGGCGCCCGTAGTCGGCGCCTCGGAAGAGCCGCCCCACGACGTGCAGCGGGCTCGCGTCCAGCTGGTCGTCGCGCGCGGCCCACTCCTGCACCATGCGGTCGACGGAGTCGTCGCTCACGGTGAGAGAGCCTAGCGCCAGTTACCGAGCGGTAGACCCGGCTGCCGACAGTGGCTCCATCAATGCGGCGGCGATGCAGATCATGCCCAGCAGGATCGTGGCGACCCCCAGCCGCCCACCGGAATAGCCGCGACGCGTCAGCACGTCACCCGCGATGCCGCAGCCCAGCGCGACGAACCCGGCGACGAGGGTCACCGCTCGCAGCCCTGCCCCCGCCATGATCAGTCCGGCCACTCCGACCACCAGGCCGTACGACGTTGTTCGGCTTCAGCTCCGACATCGGCAGCTCCCCCACGATCCGAGTGAGCGCACTATCCCGGGTTACCCGTCAGTATGTGAGACTCGGGTCCATGCAGCGGGACATCTTCGACGCCGAGCACGACGCCTTCCGCGACCTCGCGCGCACGTTCATCGCCAAGGAGATCGCGCCCTTCCACGACCAGTGGGAGCGCGACGGCCAGGTCAGCCGGGAGGTGTGGCTGGCGGCCGGCAAGGCAGGACTGCTGGGGACCGACGTGCCGGAGGAGTTCGGCGGCGGTGGCGTCGCCGACTTCCGGTACAACGCCATCCTCACCGAGGAGCTGGCCGCGGCCGGCGCGAGCGGGCTCGGGTTCCCGCTGCAGAACGACGTCGTCGCGCCCTACCTGCTCCGGCTCGCGAACGACGAGCAGAAGCGGCGCTGGCTGCCGGGCTTCTGCTCCGGCGAGATCATCACCGCGATCGCGATGACCGAACCGGGCACCGGCAGCGACCTGCAGGGCATCCAGACCTCCGCGCGCCGCGACGGCGACGACTGGATCCTCAACGGCTCCAAGACGTTCATCACCAACGGCATCATGGCCGACCTCGTGATCGTCGTCGCGAAGACCGACCCGGAGGCCGGCAGCCACGGGTTCAGCCTGCTGGTCGTCGAGCGCGGGATGCCGGGGTTCGAGCGCGGCCGCCGCCTCGAGAAGGTCGGGCTGAAGGCGCAGGACACCGCCGAGCTGTCGTTCACGGACGTGCGCGTGCCCGCGGCGAACGTGCTGGGTGACGTCGGCAGCGGCCTGATCTACCTGATGCAGAACCTCGCGCAGGAGCGGCTCTCCATCGCCGTCGGGTCGATCGGGGGCGCCGCGGCGGCGCTGGCGCTCACGCTGCAGTACACGAAGGAGCGCAAGGCGTTCGGCCGGCCTGTCGCGAACTTCCAGAACACCCGCTTCGAACTGGCCGAGATGGACACCGAGGTGACCATCACGCAGGTCTTCGTCGACAAGTGCATCAGCGAGCACGTGGCGGGACGGCTCTCCGTCGCCGACGCCGCGAAGGCGAAGTGGTGGGCGAGCGACGTGCTCAAGCGTGTGGTCGACCGCTGCGTGCAGCTGCACGGCGGGTACGGCTACATGCTCGAGTACCCGATCGCGAAGGCGTTCATCGACGCCCGCGTGCAGTCGATCTTCGGAGGGACCAACGAGATCATGAAGGAGATCATCGGCCGGTCCCTCGTCGGCTGAGCGGGGCCCTGCGGCCAGGCCGTGGCGGCCTGGGGCGCGATGCGTGCGTTCCGCACGCGTGGGCAGGAAAGCCACTTTCCTGCCCTGTGAGGGCCGGAAAGTGGCTTTCCTGCCCACCCTCGAGCCCGATCCCTCGTCGGCTGAGCGGCCTCAGGCTCCCAGGCTGGCCTTCACGCGGGCGCGCTCCGCGTCGACGTCGATCGTCGCCTCGGGGAACTGCGGGTCGAGCTCGGCGAGGGTCTCCGCGAGGAGCGAGGCGATCACCCAGTTGCGGTACCACTTGCGGTCGGACGGGACGACGTACCACGGCGCGGCGTCGGTGGAGCACTCGCGCAGCGCGTCGCGGTAGGCCTCCTGGTAGGCCGGCCACTTCGAGCGGGCGTCGAGGTCGGCGGGGTTGTACTTCCACCGCTTCGCGGGGTCGTCGAGCCGCGCGAGCAGCCGCTCGGCCTGCTCGTCGGGCGAGATGTGCAGCATGCACTTGACGATCGTCACGCCGGTCGCGGCGATCTCCGCCTCGAACGCGTTGATCTGCGCGTAGCGGGCGCGCCACTCGACCTCGGGGACCAGCGAGTCGACCCTGGCGATCAGGACGTCCTCGTAGTGCGAGCGGTCGAAGACACCGATCCGCCCGGGTTCGGGCACCTGCCGGCGGATCCGCCAGAGGAAGTCGTGCTGGCGCTCCTCGTCGGTCGGCTTCTTGAACGACGCGATGTGCAGGCCCTGCGGGTTGACCAGGCCGGCGACGTGCCGGATCACGCCGCCCTTGCCCGAGGTGTCCATGCCCTGCAGCACGAGCAGCACCGCGCGGGTGCCGCCGCCGCTCGCCTCCGCGTAGAGGGCTTCCTGCAGCGTGTCGAGCCGCGCCGCGACCTCCGCCATGTCCTCGGCGGCGCTCGCCTTGTCCTTCGGCCCGGTCGGGCGGCCTCGGGGGTCGACCATCGACAGGTCGAGATCCTTCGTCACACGGAACGTCCCACGCACGGACTTCGACACCCGCCGCAGCGTAGTGCCTCCGGCACGGCCCGCAGCCCGACGCGGCTGGTGGGCGCCGCGGGCGTGCCCAGGTCCGGGTGGGATGTGTGCGTTCCGCACGCGAGGGCAGGAAAGCCACTTTCCGGCCCTCACAGGGCAGGAAAGTGGCTTTCCTGCCCTCCCCGGGACGCCTGGGGCACCCGGGGCAGCGGGTCAGCGCAGGTCGTCGAACTTCAGGTCGTCGGGCAGCACGATGGGCACGGCGGCGGTCTCCGACCCGATGTCGGGCCCGGTCGTCGCGGCCGGGTCGGGCTCGTACACCGGCTCCCCCGGGTCGTCCTCGGGCTCGGCACGCACGGAGACGGCGTCGAGGTCGACCTCCAGCCGGAACGGCTCCTCGAGCAGCAGCGTCTCCCCCGCCGCGGCGCGGGCGTACTCGTGGTACCGGCCACCGATGATCATGTTGGCGACGCCGAACGGCCCGTCGTGGTCGATCAGCACCGAGTACGGGATGCGGCTGCGCGCGTAGAGCTGCGGCTTGAACGTCCGGTCGGCGGCGCCGTGCTCCCGGCCGATGATCTCGACGACCATGAGCGTGTCGGCCGCGTCGATCACCGCCGACGTCGTGTCGTCGGCCGCCTCCGTGCCGTCGCCCTCGGCCGCAGCGCGGGTGACCACCAGGTCGGGGACGAGCACGCAGTCGGTGCCGACCCGCAGCGGCACCGGCCCGAGCACCCGCAGACCGGAAGGCAGGGCACGTTCGAGCACGTCACGGACCTTCCGCACCACACCACCGCGGTGTTCGGCCGTGGCCGGGCCGATGAGCAGCGCGCCCTCGATCAGCTCGACCCGACCGTCCGCCGGCACGTCCTTCTCGCCGAGGCCCAGGAAGTCGTCCTCGGTCCAAGGCCCGATGTGGCTGAACACGGGGTGGTCCACAGTGCGCACCTCTCGGTCGTAGGGCGCCATGGTGACACACGATGACGAGCGTGACGGCAGGAGCAACACAGCGTTACGAATGGGCCGGTCAGGCGACCGGTCGGGCCCCGATCGGGACGACCAGCGGAGTGCCGGCCACCGGATCCTCGATGACCTTGGCGGAAAGCCCGAACACCTCGAAGAGCATCTCCTCGGTGATCACGTCGTGCGGATCGCCGGCCGCGACGATCCGCCCGTCGCACATCGCGACGAGCCGGTCGGCGTAGCGGGCGGCGAGGTTGAGGTCGTGCAGCACCATCACGACCGTTCGCCCGGCCTCGGTGTGCAGCCGCCTGACCAGTTCGAGCACGTCCACCTGGTGCGCGAGGTCGAGGAACGTCGTCGGCTCGTCGAGCAGCAGCAGGTCGGTGCCCTGCGCGAGCGCCATGGAGATCCACGCGCGCTGACGCTGGCCGCCGGAGAGCTCGTCGACGGGCCGCTCGGCGAGGTCGGCGATGCCCGTCCACTCCAGCGCCTGCGCCACCGCCTCCTCGTCGTCGGCCGACCACTGCCGGTACCACGCCTGGTGCGGGTGCCGGCCGCGGGCGACGAGGTCGGCGACGGTGAGCCCCTCCGGAGCTGACGGTGACTGCGGGAGGATCCCGAGCACCTTCGCGACCTCACGGGTCGGCAGCTTGTCGATGCGCTTGCCGTCGAGCAGCACCTGCCCCGCGCTCGGCTTGAGCAACCGGCCGAGCGCGCGCAGCAGCGTCGACTTGCCGCAGCCGTTCGGGCCGATGACCGCGGTGACCGTGCCGGAGACGACGTCGATGTCGAGCGCGTCGACGACAACCCGCTCGCCGTAGCCGAGCCGCACCTGCTCGGCCTTCAGCCGGGTCTGCGGCGGGGCGACCCGTTTGGCGAAATCGACTGCGGGGCCGGTCTGGGTCATGCGCGGGCCTCCCGGCCGTGACGGGCGATCAGGAACAGCAGGTACGGGGCGCCGAGCACAGCGGTGATGATGCCGACGGGCAGCTCGGTGCCGCCGAACGCGGTGCGCGCGATCAGGTCGGCGATCACCGTCAGCGCCGCGCCGATCAGCAGCGACGCCGTGATCGGTGGCCGGGCCGCGCCCACCAGGCGTTGGGCGATCTGCGGCGCGACGAGCGCCACGAAGACGATCGGCCCGGCCGACGCCGTCGCGACCGAGGCGAGCCCCACCGCGACCAGCAGCAGCGCGGAGCGCGACCGGTTGACGGAGATGCCCAGCCCGCGCGCGGTGTCGTCGTTGAACTGCAGCCCGCCGAGCACGTGCGCGAGGATCAGCGCGGCCGGCACGAGCAGCGCGAGCGCCAGCCCCACCGGCACGACGTGCTCCCAGCCGCGGGCGTTGAGGCTGCCGTTGAGCCAGGTGTAGGCGCGGGCGGCTTCGAAGACCTCCGCGACGACCAGCAACCACTCGACGATCGCGAGCAGCATCGCGTTGATGCCGATGCCGATCAGCACGAGCCGGAAGCCCTGCACACCCTTGCGCCAGGCCAGCCCGTAGATCGCGGTCGCCGAGATGAGCCCGCCGACCAGCGCGGCCATCGGGATGCCGGCCGAGGCCGCGAGCCCGCCGACGGCCCCGAACCCGCCGCCGAGCACGATCACGAAGACCGCGGCAGCGCTGGCGCCTGCGGTGAAGCCGATGACGTCGGGGCTGGCCAGCGGGTTGCGGGCGATCGCCTGGGTGATGGCGCCCGAGACGGCCAGGGCGCCGCCGACGAGCGCGCCGGTGAGCGACCGGGGCAGCCGCAGGTCGAGGATGATGAACCGCTGGCCGCGCTCGCCGCCGCCGAACAGCACGGCGAGCACGTCGCCGATGCTGATGGGGAACTCGCCGCGGCCGATGTTGAGCGCCATGCCCAGCAGGAGCAGCGCCGCGGCCGCGATCAGGACCGTCACCGTCCGCGGGCGCCACACCACCGAGAGCGGGCCGGAGCGGATCGCGGGCCGGCCGGGCACGCGGCCCTTCGTGACGCGCGCCCGTCCGAGATCGAGGGTGGCCATCAGACCTGCACCATCTTCCGCCGCCGGACCAGCCACACGAAGAACGGACCGCCGACGAGCGCGAGCACCACGCCGACCTGCAGCTCTCCCGGCCGCACGACGACCCGCCCGATGATGTCGGCGACGAGCAGCAGCACCGAGCCCGCCAGCGCGGACGTCGGGAGCAGCCAGCGGAAGTCGGGCCCGGTGAACACCCGCACGACGTGCGGGACGACCAGCCCGACGAACGCGATCGGGCCGCACGCCGCGGTGGCGCCGCCGGCGAGCAGCGTGATCGCGATGATCCCGATGATCCGCGTGCGCTTCACCGAGTGGCCGAGCGACTTCGCGACGTCGTCGCCGAGCGCGAGCGCGTTCAGCGCGGGCGCGCTGGCCAGCCCGATCCCCGCACCGACGTAGAGGAACCACATCACCTGCTCGGCGATGGCGAGATCACGACCGGCGAGCGATCCGACGGCCCAGAAGCGGTAGGCGTCGAGGGTCTGGACGTCGATGAGGATCACCGCGGACGTGAACGCCTGCAGCAACGCCGTGACCGCGGCGCCGGCGAGCGCAAGCGTCACGGGGCTCGGCCCGCCGCGGCCCGTCGAGCCGAGCACGAACACCGCGACGGCGGCAGCGAGCGCGCCGACGAACGCGAACCAGACGTACCCGAAGAGGCTGGTCACGTTGAAGACGTAGATGCCGATGACGACCAGGAACGCGGCGCCGGCGTTGACGCCCAGCAGGCCGGGGTCGGCGAGCGGGTTGCGCGTGTGCCCCTGGATCAGCGCGCCCGCAAGACCCAGCGCGGCACCCGCCATCACGCCGAGCCACGTGCGCGGGATGCGCAGCGAGCGCACCACGATGTCGTCCTCGGTCCCGGTGGGGAAGAAGAGCGCATCCCAGACGTTGCCGATCGGGATCGGCTTCGCGCCCACCGCGATGCTCGCCAAACAGCACGCGACCAGCACGGCGACCAGGAACGCCAGCCCGCCCAGCCGCTTGGCGCGGAGCTTGCGCACGGCCTGCTTGCCGTCGGGTTTCGACACCGGCGAGGCGTGGGTGGTCACCACCACGATCGAGGACCTCCCAGGTTCCGGACGAGTGCCGTGCTCACAATAGGTGAGGCTGCCCTTCGATCCCAGAGCCGGGCGCGGTGACCAAGCGCTCACGGCCACCACACCCGTCACCATGCGCCAACACCCGTCCGCCCGGGGTGCGCGCACACATTGTCGGGAAAGCCACGTTGCCGGCACCGGGCGCCGGGCGCCGGGAAAGCCACTTTCCCGGCGCCCCCATGAACCCGCCGGCCACGTCCGCCGGCAGTCACCACGCGTGAGCACCCGTCCGTGCGTGGGAGTTCAGGAAAGCCACTTTCCTGAACTGTGGGGACAGGAAAGTGGCTTTCCTGAACTCCCCCCGACCGCGGAGAGTCACGGCTGGTGGGTGAGGGCCCGGATCGGGGCACCCCTCGGCGGGCCGCCGGCCCGCGGCCGGGGATCCGTGCTGAGATGTCGCGGTGATCTCGCTCCTGCCGGCGCACGCTGACCTCGCCGAGCTGGACGACGAGGCCCTCGCCGCCGTCTACGCCTACCCCGACGACCTGGCCGCACCGTGGGTCCGGGTCGGTTTCGTCGCCAGCGCCGACGGCGCGGCCGCGGCCGCCGGTCGCTCCGAAGGGCTCAGCAACGCCGCCGACCACCGCGTGTTCGTGCTGCTGCGCAGGCTGGCCGACGTGGTGCTGGTCGGCGCCGGGACCGTCCGGGCCCAGGACTACCGCGGCGCACGCCGCCCGACGATCGGCGGGTCGACGCCGCCGCCGATCGCGGTGATCACCGGCTCGGCCGAACTCGACCCCGGGTCGCGGCTGTTCACCGATACGAAGGTCGCGCCCATCATCCTGACGCTGCCGACCGCGCCGGCCGAGCGGCTCGCACGGCTGACCGCCGCGGGCGCCGACGTCGTCGTGCTGGAGCGGCTCACCCCCGACGCGCTGCTCGCCGAGCTCGCCGCCCGCGGCCTGCACCGCGTGCTCTGCGAGGGCGGGCCCGCCGTGCACGGGCAGTTCATCGCCGCCGACGCGGTGGACGAGCTGTGCCTGTCCGTGGCCCCGCTGCTGACCGGCGGCACCGCACCGCGCATCTCCGCCGGACCCGACGGCGCGCTGCCCCGGTCGATGCGACTGGTCAGCGCACTGCACGAGGACGGGACGCTGCTGCTGCGGTACCAGCGAGATACTCCGATCGGGTGACTTGGCATGAGGAAGGGGCTGCTGCTTGCGTCCAACTCTGCGACACCAGCGAAGACTGAGCATGAGCAAGAGGGAGCAGACATGACCGAGGCCAAGCCCAGCGTCTCCACCCCGACCCCCACCACCGCGCCGACGACCGTCGGCGCAACGACAGCCGGCACCCCTGCCCGGCTCGCCGACGACACCGCACAGGGCAAGACCACGATCGCGGCGTCCGTCGTCCAGAAGATCGCCGGGATCGCGGCACGCGAGATCTCCGGCGTCTACGCCATGGGCGGCGGTGTCTCGCGCGCGTTCGGCGCGATCCGCGAGCGGATCCCCGGCGGCGGCGCGGGCGCGTCCAACATCGCGGGTGTGCAGGTCGAGGTCGGCGAGAAGCAGGCAGCGATCGACCTCGACATCGTCGTCGAGTACGGCGCCTCGATCGTCGAGCTCGCCCGTGCCGTGCGCCGCAACGTGATCACGGCCGTCGAGCGGATGACGGGCCTCGAGGTGATCGAGGTCAACATCGCCGTCAACGACATCCACCTCCCCGAGATCGAGGAGACGGGCGAGCTCCCGGTCGTGCAGTCCGCCCGCGTCGAGTGAGCCACCCGGCCGACCCCTACGCCGATCTCGCCGAACGGGTCGCGGCGGTCGTCACCGCGCACCCGGCCGTCGCCGCGTTGCACGGTGGTGAGTTCGGGGCTGTTGCGACCTACCTGCCAGGGCGCAAGCTCGTCGGTGTGCGCATCGGCGATGGGGACGAACCGGTCGAGGTGGGGCTCGTCGTGCATGCCGGCCACCCGATCCCGCAGGTGGTCCGGTCCGTGCGGCGCGACGTGAGCGCGCTGTGCCCGGGATCGGTCGTCGACATCGTGGTGGCGGACATCGTGCTGGCTGACGCGGTGGACATGTCGTGAACGAGTCCGAGCGGGCCGCCTACCGCGCCTTCATCAGGGCGAACCACCCCGACCGCGGTGGCGACCCCGAGGTGTTCGTCGAAGGCATGGCCAGGTTCACCCGCTCGCCGTCGTCCCAGCCCGATCCGGACGACGCCCGCTACGACGCACCCATCGAGATCGTGAAACCGCTGCCCGTTCCGGTCCGGGTGGCGGTGGCGCTCATCCGGACCGTGCGCTGGCACCGCAGCCGTCGGGTCGACTAAGGAGAAGAGAAGAAATGAACGCGACACAGACCGGCTTGCTGGCGGGTCTAGTACTCGGCGCAGCGGGCGCGATCGGCGGCTTCTCCGCCTTCCTCATCGCGCTGCTCGTCGGGTTGATCGGGCTGATCATCGGCAGGGTGCTCGACGGGGAGCTGGACATCAGCGGCGTGCTCGGCCGGGGCAAGGACCGGTGACCGCCACCGCCCCGGCGCCGCGCGAGGCCGAGGACCGGGGCAACCTCGACATCCACCCCGCGGTGCTCCGCAAGATCGTGGAGTTCGCCGCCGACCAGGTGCCGGGCACGCTTCGGCTCGAACGCAGGCTCGCCGGCATCGACGTCGGGGAGGCCGGGGCGAGCGCCAGGATCACGACCGGCTCCGGCGACCCGTACGCCGTCGACGTGCGGTTGGAGCTGATCCTGCAGTACCCGGCGCCGGTCCGGGAAGTGATCGAGGCGGTGCGGGCGAAGGTCGGCGACGAGCTGGACCGCATCGCCGGGCATCGGGTGCGCGCGATGCAGGTGACCGTCACGGGGCTGCGCGGAGCGCCGACGGTCGCGCGCCTCACGCGCACACCCCAGTAGTTCGAGCAAGTAGTTCGAGCAGGAGGAAGGGACGGACATGCGTGTTCTGCTCAGGGTGCTCGCCCCGTTGCTCGGGCTCGCGCTCGCCGCGGCGGGCGTGCTGTTCGTGATCGAGGTCGTCGCGGCGTGGGTGCGCCCGGTGGCGACGGCCGGCCTCGTAGTGCCGTGGCCGCAGTGGCGCACGACGTTGGAGCAGCTCAGCTGGGACGAGAACCCGGTGCCCGGCATCGCGATCGCCGTCGCCGTGCTCGGCCTGCTGCTCGTGCTGGTCGGGCTGCTGGCGCGGCGCTCCAACATCCAGCTCGACGCGCCCAACCCGGAGCTCGCCGTCAGGACGTCGCCGCGGGTGCTGGCCCGGCTCGTCGGCACGCGGGTGCGAGCGGGTGAGGACGTCGCCGCCGCGACCGTCACGGCCTCGGCGCGCAAGGTCTCCGTCGCCGCGCAGTCCTGGAACGGCGGGGCCGACGGCCTGCGCAGCAGCATCCACGACACCGTCGAGGCGCTGCTCGACGAGCTCCCGCTGCACCGCCGGCCGCGGGTGAGCGTGACCGTGCGCGACCGGGAGGGTGTGCGATGACCGAGCAGGACACCGTCGTGCTGACCAAGGAAGCCGGTGCCCCGGCCGACCCTGCGGTGCGCCGCAGGTCCCGGTCGGCGCTGGCCCGCTCCGCCGCTCGCGACCGATCGCTCGTCGTGCTGATCGGGCTGGTGCTGCTCGCCGCGGGGGTGCTCGTCGCGCTGCTCTCGTACGGGGTGTTCGGGGTGCCGCGGGCGAGCCGCCCGCTGCTCGACCCCATGATCGTCGACGCCCTCCGCGCTCAGCCGCTCGCCGCGCGGATCACCGCCATCGTCGTCGGCGCCCTGCTCGCGCTGCTCGGCCTGCTGTGGGCGGCTGGTTCGGTGCGACCCGAACGGCGGCCCGACCTGGTGCTGGAAGCGGGCGCCGAGACGTCGATCGTGGTCAGCTCCGGAGCCGCGGCCGACGCCGTCGCGACCGAAGCCCGCCGGCTGCCGGGGGTGGCCAAGGCGCGGGCGCGGCTCGTCGGGCCCGCGACGGCACCCGCGCTGCGGGTGACGCTGTGGCTCGCCGACGACGCCGACGTCGCCCAGGTGCTGCGCCGCTTCGACGACGAGGTGCTGGGGACGGCACGCGAGTCGCTCGGCATCACGACGCTGCCCGTCGGCGTGCTGCTCGACCTCGACGCCCCGACCCGCGCGCCCCGCGTCACCTGAAACTTCCCCACCGTTTTGGGTGGATGCGCGCCCGTACGGCGCGCAAGTGCACAAAACGGTGAGGAAGTTCGGGTGGGGACCCCGCTCACGGGGGTCACACCGGTGATGCGGCAACCTCGACCCCGACCAGCACGACCGGTTGGGGAGGGCACGTGAGAGCTGCACCGCGTGGAGCGGTGTCCCGGCGTGCTGCCGCCATCGTGCTGCTGTCCATCGCCGTGCTGCTCGCGGGCTGCACCGTGGGGCCCTCGGACCGGCCCCCCGTCGCCGTGCGCGGCGAGAACATGCCCGCCCCGCCGACCGCCGTGCCGCAGCTGCCGCCCTCGATCGACGAGCTCCCCGAGCCGGAAGAGCTTGCCACGACGATCCCGTTCTACGACTGCACGGAGGACCTCACCCCGGTCATCATCCCGCCGCCCGCGCCCGGCCTGCGCATCGAGTGCGGCGACCTGAGCGTGCCGGCCGATCCCGACGCGCCGCAAGCCGGCTCGGTGCTGCTCGAGGTGCTGCGGGTCGGGTCCGCCGACGCCACGCCGAACCTGCCCCCGCTGCTCGTGGTCGGCGACTCCGCGGGCGAGCCGACCGCGCGCGCCGCGATCACCATGGCCGGCAAGGTGTCGCCGGAGCTGCTGGGCCGCTACAGCCTCATCGGGATCGACCGCCGCGGCGCGGGCGAGGACTTCCTCGACTGCGCGCGCCCGTCGACCCGCTCCGCGCTCGTCGACGCCACGAACAGCGGCGAGGCCGCGCTCACAGCGCTGCTGGAGCAGGCCCGGCTCGTCGTGCAGGACTGCCAGCTCAACCTCGACGCCGGGATCGGCGCCTACCGCACGGCCACCACGTCGTCCGACATCGAGCTGCTACGGCAGGAGCTGGGGGTCGACCGGCTCGCAGCGGTCGGGGTCGGCGACGGCGCCGCTGCGCTCACCGGCTGGGCCCGCGCCCAGCCGATGCACGTCGGCCGGCTCGTGCTGGACAGCCCGCCGGCGCCCGACGCCGACGAACCCGAGCTCTCGGAGGGCCGGGCGAAGTCGGCGGAGGCCGCGTTCGACGCGTTCGCCGTCGCCTGCAAGGCCCGTCCCGACTGCCCGCTGCTGCCCGAGCCGCGGGCGGCCGTCACATCCCTGCTCGACGGCCTGCGCACCCGGCCGATCCTCGCGGCCGACGGCACCCGCCTCACCGCCGGGGCCACGATCGCCGCGCTGCTCACCGGCCTGCGCGACCCCGACCAGTGGCCGGTGACCGCCGGCGCGCTGGCCGCGGCCGTCGAGGGCGATCCCGAGCCGCTGCTGGGCATGCTGGTGCTCGCGCTCGGCCCGCGCGGCACGTTCGACATGACGCTCGCGACGTCCTGCAACGACACCCGCAAGCGGCTCGCACCCGGTGAGATCGGCGGGCTCGCCCAGCAGTGGAAGGGCACGTACCCGCTGTTCGGCGAGACGATGGCGATGCACATGCTCGCGTGCGCGCCCTGGCCGACCGGGGGCCCCGCGCCGGTGCGCAACTCGGCGGCGGGAGCGCCGCCGATCCTCGTGCTGGGCACCGCCGCCGATCCGCGCGGACCCGCCGAGGGAGCGCGGCGCACCGCCGAGAGCCTCGCCTCCACGCAGCTGCTGACCTGGCAGGGGGCGGGGACGGGCGCCTACCCGCGCACCCCGTGCGTGCAGCGCGTCGTCGACGCGATGCTCGTCAACGGCGTGCTGCCGACGACCGCGACCCTCTGCCCGCCGTAAGGGTGCCCGGGGCGACCTCGCCCTCCGGGCGAGGGCAGGAAAGCCACTTTCCTGCCCTCACAGGGCCTGAAAGTGGCTTTCCTGCCCTCCCCGCCCGGTGGGGGCCGGCGCGGAAGGTCCCTGCAGGGGCGGGGACGCGCGCGGTCAGCAGTAGAAGCGCTTGGCCGCCGTCACGACCTGGGGCGACTGCTTCTTGTTCACCGAGGGCAGGACAGCGGGCAGCGTCTTGGCGACGTCGGCCTCGGCGGTGCCCTGGTCGAGCTGGTCGCAGATCGTGGCTGCCGCCTCGGTCTCCACCAGCCCGGAACGGCTGACGGGGACGCTGGACTGGCGCAGCGCGTCGAGGAACGCGACGGCCTTGCGGCTGCTCGGGTCGACCTTGGGCTTCTCGGCGCCGGTCGGTGCGACGTCGGGCGCCGACTGGCTCTGCGGCGTCGGGCCGGCCTCCGGCTCCACCGGCTGCTCGTTCCCGCCGCGGCCCATGAGGATCGCGGCCACCGCCGCCACCGTGATCATCGCGACGACACCGGCCGCCACCAGGGCTACCGGGATCCGACGCTTGATCGGCTCGTCGTCATCGTCGTCGTCCTGCTCGACGAGCTCCGGCTCGACCAGCTCCTCCTCGGGCTCCGGCTCGGCCGTCTTGATGAGCTCGGTCGGCTCGGCCTTCTGGATGGCGAGGCGCTCGGTCACCGGGTCGCGGTTGGCCTCACGGGCCGACGCCGCGGCCGCCTCCTGGGCCCGCCTGCGGGCCGCCCTGCTGCTCGCCGCGCTGCCGGGGGCCGCTGCGGCGATCGGCATCCGGATCGTGGCCGGGCCGTCGGCCGTGGGGTCGGGCCGGGGCGACGGTACCGGCTCGGCGGCCGGGTGCTCGCCCTGGAGCTCCCCGCGCTCCCGGTCCCCGCGCTCCCGGTCACCGCGTTCCCGGTCACCGGTGCGTGGCGCGGCGTCGGGCCGCACGGCGGCGATGGCGTCGGTCTGGACGTCGGTCGCGGTCTCCCGGCGCGGCTCACGCCGCTCGCGGGGACGCTCGCCGGCGCGATCTCCGCCGCGCTCACCAGCACGATCCCCGCCCCGGTCGCTCGACGGGCGCGGCCGCGGTGGTGCGCCGTGCGCGTGGCGCGCACCGGCCTGCGCCTGTGCCTGCGCGATCGCTTCCTGCTCCGCGGCGGCGGCTTCCTCGGCCGCCTCGGCGGCGCGCGCCGCCCGGTCGGCCGCCGCTTCCGCGGCCTCGGCGGCCCGCGAGGCAGCGCCGATCGCCGCGGCCGCCATGCTCGCCGCGTCGGCAGCCGCCTCCTCGGCGGCCACCGCCACTCTCTCCATCTCGAGGCGCCGGCGGCGCAGCTCCTCGATCGCTGTGTCGAAGGGCACACCCATGCCGCGTGGCACCGGCGGCGCCGGGTGGGCGTCGTCGTACGGCTCGAACGGCCGATCCTCGGTCATCAATCTCTCCGGAACCGAGTCGTCGCCGGCGCGCCGACCGTTGGTGGCTCCACCGACCATCGCAGGCTCCCCCGTCGTGTCGGCCGTCGTTCGGCCTTTCCGTCATTCGTCCAACGACCGACCTGCGACGAAGGCGCGGTAACCCTCGTCGCACGCACCAGAAGTGTGGTGTCGGTCACTGGTCCTTCACCGCCGGGTCGCCGAGCACGTCACTCTGACGTGGAACGGGTGGCCGGCGTTCACCCACTGAGCGTCACATATCGCCCCACCACACTTGCAAGCGCATGCACAGTAGCGGTACCTCGACCCAACCCGAGATCCACGGCGGCGTCGAACACCTTCTGGCTGCGTGCCGCGGCCGCGACCGCGGCGTCGAGGAACCGGGCATGCGGGACGAGTCGGGCGAGGATCGCGCCGTGCTGGTGGTGCACGCCGAAGCTGCGGTGCATCGCCGCGCGATGCGCCGCCCCGGCGGCGTCGCCCTCCAGCGCGGCCCGCCCGGCCAGCACCCCCGACGCGACGGCGTCGAAGATGCCTTCGCCGGTCAGCGGGTTGACGAGAGCCGCGGCGTCGCCGGCCAGCAGCACCCTGCCGTCGGGGTGGTGCCGTGGGCCCGTGGAAAGCGGCAGGTGGTGGCCGCGGACCGTGGCGGGATCGGGATCGTGGCCGGGCAGCAGCTCCGCGAGGCGGTCGAGCAGCTCGGCGCGGTTGGCGCCGCCGCGGCGGTCGAACACGCCGAACCCGACGTTCGAGCCGGCCGGCAGCGGGAACGACCACGCGTAGGCCGGGAAGCGGCCCTTCGCGAACTCGATCACGAGGTCGTCGGGCGCGAGCGTGGTCGGGGCGTATCCGCGGATCGCCACCGCGGTGGCCGAGGGCGGCGTCCGCGGCGCGCCCAGCAGGCGCCTGACCGTCGAGTTGGCGCCGTCGGCACCGATCACGACCCGCGCCGCGATCTCACCGTCGAGCACGACGTGGCCGGCGCGGACGTCCAGCGCGCGCACCCGCTTGCGCACCAGCTGCGCCCCGCGTGCGACGGCGGCCGCCACGAGGTGCGCGTCGAAGACCTGCCGCGGGATCACCCGGTTGGGACGCGCGCACACGCGGCTCACGACCCGGCCGCCCGGGCTGCGCATCCGCATCCCGGCCACCTCGGGCCCCAGTTCGGCCACGCCGGTGACGCCGAGCGCCGCCAGCAGCTCCAGCACGTGCGCCGAGATGCCGTCGCCGCACGTCTTGTCGCGCGGGAACGCGGCCGCGTCGAGCAGCAGCACCTGCGCGTCGGGGCGCAGCTGCAGCACCCGCAACGCAGCTGCCGCACCGGCGGGCCCGGCGCCCACCACGGCGACGTCGACCACACCACTTCCCCCGCAGGACGTCACAACAACACGCTAGTGAACCGCTCAGAACAGCTCGAACGCGGCTTTGGAGATCGAGAACCCGTGCAGGGTGGTCCGGCTCTCGCAGCGGACGCCGGTCTGCCTGCTGACGCACACCACACCGGCCAGCTGCACCGCCTCGCCGTACTCGAGCACGCCGAGCTCCGGGGCGGCGAGGGAGTCGGCGACGCACGACAGCTCGCCCGGCCGGCCGGCGGCGAGGACGGTGCCCTGTGCCCAGGTGCCGCGGCAGCTCGCCGGGGTGGGTGGGACGTCCCAGCTCTGCGTCAGGACGTCGCAGCGCACCTCCGTCGTGCTCATCTGGCAGGCGATGTTGCCCGAGGGCGTCTTGAACCGGGCAGGGCTGCCGAAGCGCGGGTCGGCGGCCGCGTCGACGGGCGCGGAGTCCGACCCGATGTCGGCCGGGCCCGCGCTGGAACCGGAGAGCAGCTCCGGCCGCAGCAGGAGCACCGCGCCGAGCGCGACGACGAGCACGGCGGCAGCAGCCGCGATCCACCGGCCGCGCCGCCGAGGCGCCCCAGCAGGTGCGGCCGGGTTCTCCGTTCGGGTCGGGGCCGGTCCCTGGTTCTGGGGCAGCGGGAGCGGCATCCCGACCTTGGTCGCAGTGGGCGGGGCGTAGACGGTCGGCGCGGCGCGCAGCCGGGTGCCGTTCCGCAACGCGCCGGCGACCTCCGCGGCGGTGGGCCGCGTCGACGCGTCCTTCGTGAGGCACGCCCCGACGACGTCGCGCAGCGGCGGCGGCACCGCCGAGCGGTCCGGCTCGTGGTTGGCGATCTTGTAGAGCGTGCCGGCCGGCGTCTCCGCGGTGAACGGCGACTCGCCCGTCGCCGCGTAGAACATCACCACGCCGAGGGAGAACACGTCGCTCGGCGGGCCGATCGTGCGCGAGCCCGTCGCCTGCTCCGGCGACATGAACGACGGGGTGCCGAGCAGGTGCCCGGTGCGGGTGAGCGACGTCGAGTCGGCCGCTCGCGCGATGCCGAAGTCGATCAGCCGGGCGCCCTCGGGGGCGAGCATGATGTTCGACGGCTTCAGGTCGCGGTGCACCAGCCCGATGCCGTGCAGCGCCGCCAGCCCGTCGGCGAGCCGCCCGGCGACGGCGGCCAGCTGGGGAGGCGGGAGCGGGCCGTGGTCCTGCACCCTGGCCTGCAGCGACGGGCCGTCGACGAACGCCGTCGCGAGCCACGGGCGCTCGGCGTCGGGATCGGCGGCGAGCACGGGTGCGGTGAACCACGGCGGCGCTGTCGCGGCCATCCGGACCTCGCGCCGGAACCGTTCGCGGAAGCCCGGGTCGGCGGCCAGCTCGCTGTGCACGACCTTGAGCGCTGCGCGCCGCCCTGCGGGGTCGATGCCGACGTACACCTGGCCCATGCCGCCCTCGCTCAGCCTGCCCAGCACGCGGTAGGGCCCGAGGGTCCGGGGGTCGTTGTGTTCGAGCCGGTCCATGGTGAGAGGGACATTACGACGTCCCGGCCGAACGCGGATTGCCCGGTCCGGAGGATTATCAGACGAACTTCCCCACCGTTTTGCCAACCTGCAGACCTCCGAGGGTGTGCAAGTTGGCAAAACGGTGGGGAACTCTCAGCCGGCCAGCGCGGCGAGCAGCGCGTCGCGCACTACGACGTCCTCGCCGGGGCGCAGGGTCTGCGGGTTGAGGGCGATCGCACCGTCGGTCTGGGTGCCGACCGCGATCCGCGGGTCACCGGCCCAGAGCGCCGCGACGACGGCGTCGCGCCGCTCCCCGACGTGGACGATCGCGCGTGCGTGCGGCTGCCCGGCCTCGCTGGGGAACCCGCGCTCCACCCGTACCCCGGGCACGTCGCGCAGCGCCGCGATCCAGCCCTGCACCACCGTCTCGTACCCGGCGATGACGGCCTGCTCGTCCTGCGCGAGCGTCCACTCGACGGCCGCGAGCAGCCCGAGCAGCTCCTCCTTCCCGACCTTCATCCCGCGCCCGACGGTGTGCCGCGGCCCGCCGTTGGCCCGGCAGCCCTCGACGATCGCGGCCCGCCCGAGCACCAGCCCCGTCGACTGCGGCCCGCGCATCCCCTTCCCGCCGCTGACGACAACCGCGTCGGCGCCCAGCTCGCGGGTGAACCGCCACAGCGACGAGACGGGCGGGATCTGCGCGGCGGCGTCGACGATCACCGGCACGCCCGCCGTGGCGACGACCTCCGCCAAGGGCGGGCCGCCCGCGGCGAACCGCTCCCCCGCGAACCACAGCACGCACGCCGTGCGCGGCCCCACGGTGTCGGTGATCGTCGCCCCGGTCACGCGCACGGCGTCCTCGTAGCCGAGCCGCTGGCCGGGGTACACGACCACCTCGGTGCGCGCCAGCCCGTCGACCGACGGCAGCGCGGCCGTCCCGACCGGGTCGACGCCGACCAGACACGCCGCGACGCACTGCGTCACGCCCGCCCACGCCCCCGCCGTGACGTGGCCGGCCTCGTTGCCGGTCAGCTCCGCGAGCCGGGCCCCGACCGCGACCTGCAGCTCGACGAGGTCGACGAAGCTCTCCGCCGCCGCCGTCATCGCGGGCAGCACCGGAGGGGCCAGCAGCGAGCCGCCCAGCGCCGTCAGCGTCGCCGCCGCGTTGATCACCGGTCGGACGCCCAGCTCCGCGTATCCCGTCGTGTGTCCCGTCATCAGGTCACCGCGAACTTCGCGATCGGCGCCACCCCGAGTTTGCCCGCGAGCCACGCGTCCGCCGCGGTGTCGTCGGCGGCGTCCTCGTGGGTCAGCTCGAACCCGTGCCCGGCCCGCAGCACGGGCACATCGACGGCGTGCAGGCCCGGGTCGAACAGCGAGAGCGTCGCGCGGGCGGCCGGCTCGGCCGCCGGCTCGGCGCGCAGCAGGTCGTCCAGCTCCCCGGGCGCGTCGAACGGCGCGTTGACGTACACCGCGCTGAACCGCGGCCGTCGCGAGGCCGTGACCAGCGCGAGGTCGTCGCCACGCACGCCGACGCGAGCCGGGTCGACGGCCGGGTGGTCGAGCAGGAACTCGGCGCCCCTCAGGCAGTCGGCGACGATCGCGCGGTAGACGTAGGTCGCCGGGTCGTCGATGCCCATCGTGAACAGGCCAGGGTAGGCCGCCTGGAACGGCGAGTCGGCCAGCCGCTGCCCGCGGTGCATCACGGCGAACACGACGTACCGCAGCCGGTCGCGGTAGTGCGGCGCGAGGTTCACGCTGCCGTACCGAGGCGTGTCCAGCAGGCCCGGGAAAGGCCCGTCGCCGCGCGGCACGGAGAGGAACCCGAAGATCCGGTACCCGCCGACGCTCGACAGGTGCACGTCGTACGCGGTGAACGCATCCGTGCTGCGGGCCGGCACGGGCGTCAGCACGGGCCGTGCCGGTGCCGCGGCCAGCTCGGCGTCGACCGCTGTCCAGTACTCCTCGAACCCGCTCATCGCACTCCCTCCGGGGTGAGGTGGGTGTCGAGGAACGCCTCGACCTTCGGGAACACCCAGTGCAGGCC
The DNA here is from genome assembly GCF_021245725.1 of Pseudonocardia sp. TRM90224. Taxonomy (GTDB): domain Bacteria; phylum Actinomycetota; class Actinomycetes; order Mycobacteriales; family Pseudonocardiaceae; genus Pseudonocardia. The sequence continues at coordinate 160,227 of NZ_JAJGSX010000004.1, forward strand.
CGCGGAGTGCCCGCAGCGCGGGTAGGTGTGCAGCTCCTTCTCCGCGGTGATAGCGCGGTACACCGCGAAACCCGTCTCCGGCGGGCAGACGTCGTCCTCCATCCCGAGGTAGACGAACGTCGGCGCGCGCACGTCGGCCGCGAAGTTGAGCCCGTCGTAGTAGGCGACGGTCTCGGCGACGCGCTCCTCGTCCTCGGGGTGCACCCGCAGGTACTCGTTGATCTCCTCGTACGGGTACGACCTGGTCAGCCGCGCCGACTCACGGATCCCGCACAGGTAGGGCGCGCCCGCGGCCACGCACCGGACGGCGTCGGGGCGCAGCGCCGCGGTGATGATCCCGAGCCCACCGCCCTGGCTGGAGCCCTGCAGCCCGATCCGCGTGGGGTCGACACCGGGCAGCTGCCCAAGCACGTCGACGGCCCGCACGACGTCGACGTAGAAGCCGCGGTAGCCGTAGGTGAAGCGGTCGACGATGTTGTGCGTGAGCAGCCCCGGGTAGCCGGGGTTGAACACCGCGTTCGACCGCAGCTTGCCGCGCGGCGCCACCGCGAGCGCGGCGTACCCGCGCTCCGACCACGCCCTCGGCGGGAGCGGCTCGGAGATGTAGCCGGGGATGTTCACGATCCCCGGCAACGGCCCGGCAGGCCGGTTGCGCGGCACCGAGTACCACGCGGCGACGCGGACGCCCTGGTAGCTCGTGTAGCGCAGGTCGAACACCTCGACCAGCTCCGTCGAGAGCCGCGGCACCGGGGTGAGCTCGACGTCGGTCGGGGGCAGATCGGCGAGTGTCGCGGACCAGAACGCGTCGAAGTCGTCCGGCCGCGGCACGGTGATGGTGGCTGATTCCGGGTCTCTCACGCGACTCCCGTCTCCTGGGCCTTCTTCTGGGCCTTCTTCTGGGCAGCACCTTGCGCAGAAGAGGCGTTGTGCAGCGCCCGTCCGTCGGACACCGCGAAGAGGTGGACCTTGCGCGGGTCGATCCCGACGTACGCCGCGGAGTCGAGCCCGATCTCGAACGGGGTGGGCACGCGCGCCTTGACCAGCGCCTCCCCCACCTTCACGGTGACCAGCACGTCGGCGCCCAGCAGCTCGGTGACGAACACCTTGCCGGGCAGGTGGCCCTCCTGCGGCGTCGCCGAGACCCGCACGTGCTCCGGTCGGATGCCCAGCTCGACCTGCGACTCGTCGAGGTCGGGCAGGCCCGGCAGGTCGACGGCGAGGTCGCCGGAGCGGAAGCGGCGCACCCCGTCCTCGTCGCGCAGCTCGCCCGAGAGGAAGTTCATCGGCGGGCTGCCCATGAACTTCGCGACGAACCTCGTAGCCGGCCGGTCGTAGATCTCCTCGGGGGCCGCGCACTGCTGCAGCCGCCCGTCCTTGAGCACGGCGATCCGGTCGGACATCGTCATGGCCTCGACCTGGTCGTGCGTGACGTAGATGAACGTGCGCCGCAGGTCGGCGTGCAACCGCTTGATCTCCGCACGCATGGTCACCCGCAGCTGCGCGTCGAGGTTGGAGAGCGGCTCGTCCAGCAGGTACGCGCCGGCGTCGCGCACGATCGCGCGCCCGAGCGCCACCCGCTGGCGCTGCCCGCCCGACAGCTCGCGCGGCTTGCGGTCGAGCAGGTCCTCGATACCGAGCGTCGTCGCCGCGGTGAGCACCTTCTCCTGGATCGTCGCCTTCGGCACGCGCATCATGCGCAGCGCGAACCCGATGTTCTCCCCGACCGTCCGGTGCGGGTAGAGCGCGTAGCTCTGGAACACCATCGAGACGTCCCGCTTGTTCGCGGGCAGGTAGCCGACCTCCTTGTCGTCGAAGAAGATCTCGCCCGCTGACGCCCGCTCCAGCCCGCAGATCATGCGCAGCGTCGTCGACTTCCCGCAGCCCGACGGCCCGACGAGCGTGAGGAACTCACGGTCGCGGATGGTGAGCGAGAGGTCCTCGACGGCCACCGCCTTGCCGAACTCCTTGCGGACGGCCTCCAACCGAACTTCAGCCATCGCGTTATCCCTTCACCGAACCGGCCGCCATGCCCTGCACGATCAGCCGCTGGAAGATCAGCACCAGTACGAGCGGCGGGAGCACGGCGAGCACGCCGGAGGCCGCCATCACGGTGAACTGCGTATTGAGGTCGGTCGCGAAGTTCGCCGCGATCACCGGCATCGTCTTCGACGCCGTCGTGCTCGTCAGGAACAGCGCGAACATGAACTCGTTCCACGCCGTCATGAACGAGAACACTGCGGCCGCGACCAGCCCCGGCGCGGAGATCGGCAGCACGACCGTCCACATCGTGCGGAACCAGCCGCACCGGTCGACGCGTGCGGCGTCCTCCAGCTCCCGCGGCACCGCCCTGAAGAAGTCCTTGAGCACCCAGATCGTCACGGGGAGCGCGAACGTGGTGTAGGACAGGATCAGCGCGAGGTAGGTGTCGAGCAGGTCCAGCTCGCGCATGACCAGGTAGAACGGGATGATGATCGCGATGCCCGGGACCATCCGCGTGAGCAGGTAGAGCATCATCAGCGCCTGGCTGCCGCGGAAGCGGATCCGCGAGAACGAGTAGGCGGCGAACACCCCGAGCACCAGGTTCAGCAGCGCCGTCAGCGTCGCGACGATCATGCTGTTGCCCAGCGCGTACGGCGTCTCCTCCACCGCGCGGGAGCCGACGAGCGCCTGCAGCCCCTCCGGGTTGACGAAGCTGGCGTAGTTCTCCACCGTCGGGTCCTGCGGGATCCACTGCGGTGGCAGCGATATCGCATCCACTTCGTGCATGAAGCTCATCGCGACGATCCAGTAGAACGGCAGCACCAGGTACAGCGCGAACAGCACCGCCGCGATGTAGACGACGATCTTCTTCCAGGGGATCCGGTACTTCAGGGGAATCGTCGTCGTCATACCTCGAAGCTCCCTCTGCGGTAGAGCAGCGAGACGTACCCGACGGAGATCACGAGCGTGATGAGCGTGATCACCCAGGCGTACGCGCTGCCGAGCCCGACGTCGGTGAAGGTCAGCACCCGCTGCACCGTGAGCAGCGCGACGGTGGTCGTCGTGTCGCCGGGTCCGCCGCCGGTGAGCACGTAGATCGTGTCGAACGCGCGGAACGCGTTCATCGTCTCCAGGATCAGCACGATCAGCAGCGGGTGCATCAACCACGGCAACGTGACCTCGCGGAAGCGCTGGAACACCCCGGCACGGTCGACGGTCGCGGCGGCGTACAGCTCGCCGGGGATCGTCGACAGGCCCGCGAGCAGCACGATCACGACGAACGGCAGCGTGTTCCACACCTGCGCCATCGCGGTGAAGACGAACGCCCCCGTGGTGGACGTGAGCCACGCCTGGTAGCTGTCGATCAGCCCCAGCTGCAGCAGCAGGCCGTTGAGGGCGCCGGTCTTCGCGTCGAAGACCGTGCGCCACATCAGCCCGTTGACGACACCGGGCATCGCCCACGGCAGCAGCACGAGGCTGCGCAGCACGCCGCGGCCCATGAACGTCTCGTTGAGCACGAGCGCCATCGACAGCCCTAGCAGCACCGTCACGGTGACGACGAGCACGACGAAGAGCGCGGACACCCAGAGCGAGCGCAGGAACGCCTGGTCGCTGAACAGGCCGAGGTAGTTGTCGAACCAGATGAACCGGCGCAGCGCGGGCTGGGCGAGGTTGTCGCGGTGCAGGCTGACCCAGAACGAGTATCCGATCGGATACGCCACCAGCAGCAGGATCGCGAGCAACGCCGGCACGTTGAGCGCGTACCCGCGGGCGGTGTCGCTCCACGGTTGCCGCCGTGCGGCGGCCTCTTTGCGCAGCACGGTCAGGAGTACTTCTTAGCGAGCGCGTTCGCCGAATCCGCCAACGCCGTCATCGCGGCGGGTGCCGTCGACTGGTTGGTCAGCACCTGCTGCGTGGTCTTCTGCAGCGACGCCTCGAACTCGGCGTACCAGGGCGCGTGCACGACGTTGCGGGCCTTCGCCACCTCGGCGAGCTGCGCGTAGATCGTCGGGTCGACGAACTTCGCCAGCGCCTCAGTGATCTCCTTGTCCTGCGCGAGGTCCTTGAAGGTGAAGCCGAGGCCGCGCTTGAGGAACCAGTACCGGGCGGTGGCCGGCTGGCCGTCGGTGTAGCCGCCGAGGTAGTTCAGCAGCGTCATGGCCTGGTCCTTGACGTCCGTGTCGGCCGCGAGGCAGTACATGCGCGTGGTGCCGACCGTGCCCTTGAGCGTGCCGTCGAGGCTCGGGATCGGGGCGAGCTTGAGCTTGCCGGCCTGCTGCGACCGCGCGGGGTCGTTGTAGTCGCGCAGCGCGTAGCGGGCGCCGAAGTTGAAGGCGTACTGGCCGGCCTTCATGGCGTTGTCCAGCGGGACGGGCGTGAGCTGCAGCGACGCCGGGTCGACGATCTTGGACTGGTTGGAGGCGCGGTGCAGCCACTCGAATGCCTGCCCGGCGACCGGGTCGGCGCCGTTCATCACCGGTTTCATGTCGTCGGAGAACAGCTGCCCGCCGCTGGAGTAGACGAGCGCCCAGATCCAGCTCTGCCAGGTGTCCTGCAGCTGCGCGGCGAACGCCAGCGGGTAGGGCATCAGGCCGGCGTCCTTGACCTTCAGCGACTGCTGTTCGAGCTCGTCGAGGCTCTTCGGCGGCGCCGAGATGCCTGCCTTCTCGAGGATCTCCGCGTTGTAGATCAGGCCCATGCAGTCGGTGTAGTAGGGCAGGCCGTACCGCTTGCCCTGGAACGTCATCGCCTTCGCGTTGGCGTCGTAGATACCGTTGTAGACCTCGTCGACGCCGGGCAGGCCGTCGATCGGCTGCAGGTAGCCCGACTGCACCCACGTGCCGAGCGAGTCGTCGTAGACGTAGAGCGCGTCCGGGCCGTTCTTGCCGGTGAACTCCGCGACCACCTTCTGCCGGTACTGGGCGCTGGTGATCGGCGTGTACTGCACCTTGATCTCCGGGTGCAGCTTGGAGAAATTGCCGATGTTCTCCTCGACGAGCGGCGGTTCGTAGTCCCAGCCCTCGAAGCGGACGGTGCCGGTGCCGCCGGAGCCGCCCCGGTTGCCGCAGGCGGCGAGCAGCGGGAGGGCCGCGGCGGCCCCGAGGAGTGTTCGACGGCTGATCTGGGTGCGGGTGGGGGTCATGGGGATCCCTTCCGTTCGAGCGCGGCGGTGATGCCTAGGCGGTAAAGGCGGGTCGGACGTCCTTTCCGATGGGCCTGTGCCGTGCCTTCCGGCGTGACGAGGCCCCCTGCGACCAGGCTGCGGATGAGCCGCCGGCCGCTGGCGTCGGTGATGCCGAGCGAGTCGGCGAGCTCGCTCGGCGCGATCGGGCGTCCGACCAGCCGCTCCTCGACCGCCGCGAGGCGGGAAAGCGTGCTGGCGGAGAGCCCGACGTGCGAGGCGAGCTGCTCGAGCTCGGCGGCGTGCTCGCGGTAGGCGAACGTCAGCGCCTGGTGCGAGGGGCCCATCGGCCCGATGATCAGCCCGCTGTCCTCGACGAGGTAGCCGCACGGGCCGTGCTCCTGGTCGGCGCGGGCCGCGGCGCGCTCGGCGAGCAGCACGCAGTTGCGCGCTGACGCCCCGACGCCGAACCCGGCGACGACCCGCGAGCCGATGGCCGTGGCGGCGTGCCCCAGCGCCGGCACCGAGACCCAGCTGTTCGTGATCCGCTCGAAGAGCGCCTTGTGCGCGAACACGACCACGCCGCGGCGGCCGCGGTTCTCGATCCAGGCGTCGGCGAACTCGGGCGTCTCCACCAGCAGGTTCATCAGCCGGACCCGCGCGCGGTCGAGGTCGATCCCGCCGTCCTGCTTGGAGACGAAGAAGACCCCTGCCGCGAAACGCTGCGCGCTGGCCCGTTCGGTCTCGATGCGCAGCGCGAGCTCGTGCAGCTCGGCGCGCACCGTAGAGGTGACCTTCTCGATGTTGAGCAGCCGCACCGAGCCGCTCAGCGCCTGCCGGACGGCCGTGCGCATGGTGATCACGAGCCCGTCGGGGTGGTCGGCGAGGAACGCGCGGTGGAAGTCGACAAGCTCCGTCGCCGTCTGCTCGGCGGCGTACGGGAGGCACCGGATGGCGGCCGGGTCCAGCCCGAGCCGGCTCGCGACCTCGTCGATGAAGTGCTGCTCGAACGTGTCGATGCTGACCGGCGTCGCCGCCCACCCCCGCGCGTAGGCCTGGCAGAACATCAGCGCGAGGTCGGTCGGGGTCGGACGGGTGATCGTCACCTGCACCTGCGGCGGGAGCAGGTCGCGACACACCGTGTACGGGAGCGGGCCGAGCAGCAGCCCGTCGACTTGGCGGCCGGCGAGCAGCTGCTGCACCGCCGGCCGGATGCCGTCCTCGTACTCGTAGCTGACCCACTCCAGCTCGACGCCCGTCAGCGTCCGCGCGGCCTCCCGGAACATGGGCAGGCTGCGGGTGTGGGACACCACGCCGATCACGAACGTCACGCGCAACCACCCGAATTAGGAACGAGGTGCGTAAATGGTGCGTTTCTGATTGGAGCGCACTCTAACGGCGCATGAACGGCAAAGGAAGGGCTTCTTTCCGGCCGGCCGGATCACGCCGCCCTGGCGAGCGCGTTGCGCACGCGAGGGCAGCAGGCGTGCGGGACGCATACGTTGCCGGGAAAGCCACTTTCCCAGCACCACAGGCCGGGAAAGTGGCTTTCCAGGCACCCCGACCGATGGGTTGGCACGAAAGTGCCGTTCGCGCATCCCCGCGGTCGCCGAGGCGGGCGTACGGGCGGGCCCGAGGTCGGAGGAGCGGGCGAACTCGTCGACAACGACGTTTTGGTCGATGTGAGCGCTAACAAACAGCCAAAACGTCGTTGTCAACGAATCACCCCGGCACCCCCAGCACCCCAACCGGCGAAGCTGCTGGTCGTGGCGAGCGCGGTGGCCGGCTTCCTCTGCGCAGGGGCGGGTCACTTCAACGACGAGCGGTCGTCGATCCGCGTGGAGCAGCCGTCGACCCCGCCCGGATACGTACCGGCGCGCCCGTACTTCGTCACCGACGACCCGGCGAGGGCACGCAGGGGCGCCCGGAATGCCGACGCGCTGACGCTCCCGGTGTTCACGCTGGCGTTCGTGATCGCGCTGCGCGAGCGTCGGCGCGGCGTGCTCCTGTGAACCGCGCCTACTCCTCCAGCAGCGCCCGCAGCATCGGGCGTTCCGCCTCCGACACGTACCCGGCGTAGTAGGCGTAGAGCGTCTCCCGGGCCAGGCGGGAGGCGCGTGCGCCGTCCCGGCTGCGGACGGCGTCGAGCACCTCGGCGTGGTGGCGCATCGACTGCTCCATCAGCTCGCGCTGGTCGGGCGAGTGGGCGATCTTGTGGGAGATCAGGCCGAGCACCACGCCGCGCACGACGTCGCTGCAGACCTCGATCAACGTGTTGCGGCTGGCGCGCGCGACGGTGTCGTGGAAGGCGACGTCGGCGCGGCTGAACTCCTCGTAGCCGCGGTCGATCGCCGCCGTCATCGCCGCCAGCGCCTCGTCCATCGCGTCGAGCTCCTCGGCGCTGGCCATGCGCGCCGCAAGCAGGTTCGCGGAGCTCTCCAGCAGCATCCGGAACTGCACGAGCTCGCCGAGCCCCACCTCGTCGACCTGCACCATGCGCGTCACCGACTTGCGCAGCGCCGCGGGTGAGAAGGGCATGATCTCGGGGCCGCGCGGGTCACCGGGCCGCGACTGGACGAGCCCGCCGCTCTCGAGCACCCGCAGCGCCTCGCGGACCGTCGAGCGGCTCACCGCGAACTGCGCCATCATCTCCCGCTCGCTCGGCAGCCGCTCCCCCGGCGCCAGCAGCCCGCGGTACACGCGGTCCTCGATCTGCTCGACGATCCGCTCGTACGCCCGTACGGGCCGGACCGGTTCGAAACGCGGCGGGACGCCCATGCGGCTCCTTCTTGACCCGTGGAGGGGCCCGTGTCAGTGTGACGCCGCAGTGAGGATACTGGTCAGACCAGTCTGCGAGAGGACGTCCGGCGATGCGATTTCGACTCCGGCCCCTGAGGGCCGTGCTCACCGGCGCGCTCCTCGCCGCCACCGCCGCCTGCTCGGCCGGGTCGACCGCCCCCGGCGGCGCGGCCCCGGCAGCGCCCGGCGCGGCGACGCTGACCATCGGCCTCACCGCCGAGCCGGCCAACCTCGACTTCACGCGCACCGACGGCGCCGCGATCCCCGAGGCGTTGCTGGTCAACGTCTACGAGGGTCTCGTCAAGATCGACCAGGCCACCGGCGAGGTCGTCCCGGCGCTCGCCGAGAAGTGGACGGTCAGCCCGGACGGCCTGACCTACGACTTCACCCTTCGCCAGGGTGTGACGTTCTCCAACGGCGAGCCGTTCACCGCCGACGACGTCAAGTTCAGCATCGAGCGGGTGAAGTCGGCCGACTGGACGATCTCGCTCAAGGAGGGCATGTCGGTCGTCAGCTCGGTCGAGGTCGTCTCGCCGACGCAAGCCAGGGTCGTGCTCTCGCAGCCGAGCAACAACTGGCTCTTCCGGATGACCACGCGCATCGGCGCGATGTTCGACCCGTCGGGCGTCGCCGACCTCGCGAACAAGCCCGTGGGCACCGGTCCTTACGAGGTGACGGCGTTCCGCAGGGGCGACGGCATCGACCTGACCGCGCGCCAGAACTACTGGGGCCAGAAGCCCGCGATCAGCAAGGCCACGCTGCGCTACTTCAAGGACGCGACCGCGACGACGAACGCGCTGCTCACCGGCGGCATCGACGTCATCGGCACGGTGCAGTCGCCCGAGTCGCTCGCGCAGTTCACCAACGACCCGCGCTTCCAGGTCATCGAGGGCACCACGAACGGCGAGGTCACGCTCGCCATGAACAACGCGGCGGGCCCGACGAGCGACGTGCGGGTGCGCAGGGCGATCGCGATGGCCATCGACCACAAGGCCGTGCTCGACACGGCGTGGGCCGGCCGCGGCGCGTTGATCGACACGATGGTGCCGCCGACCGACCCGTGGTTCGAGCCGCTCCCGGACGTCACCCCGTACAACCCGGAGGCGGCGAAGGCGCTGCTCGCCGAGGCCGGCCAGCCCGCTCCGAAGCTGCGCTTCCGCATCGCGAACCTGCCCTACGCCGTCGCCGCGGCGCAGGTCGTCCAGTCGCAGCTCAAGGCGGTCGGGATCGACGCCCAGATCGAGCCGATGGAGTTCCCGGCACGCTGGCTGGAGCAGGTGTTCAAGGGCGCCGACTACGACCTGTCGATCGTGGCGCACGTCGAGCCGCGTGACATCAGGACGTTCGGCACGCCCACGTACTACTGGCGCTACGACAACAAGCAGGTCCAGGAACTGCTGACGAAGGCCGACAGCGGTCCGGCCGCCGAGCAGGACGCCACGATGAAGCAGGTCGGGCGGCTCATCGCGGAGGACGCCGCCGCCGACTGGCTGTTCCTGCTGCCGAACCTGATCGTCGCGGAGACCGACGTGAAGGGGCTGCCGAAGAACCGCATCGGCGAGTCGCTCGAGCTGACCACCCTCTCGCGCGGCTGATGCTGCTGCAGATCGTCCAGCGGGCCGCCGTCTTCGTGGTGAGCCTCGCTGTTGCGACCGTCGTGGTGTTCCTCTTCATGGCGGTGCTGCCCGGCGACCCCGCGCGGGTCGCGCTGGGTGTGAACGCCACGGAGGAGGCGGTCGCCGCGACGCGGGCGGCGTTCGGCACCGACCGGTCGCTGCTCGTGCAGTACGTCGACTGGGTCGGCGGGCTGCCCCTCGGCGACTTCGGCCGCTCCTACGTCACGCAGGCCGACATCGGGCCGCAGGTCGTCGACCGGCTGCTGGTGACGATGTGGCTCGTGCTCTCGGGCATGGCGATCGCGCTGGTCGTGGCGGTGCCGCTGGGCATCGCCGCCGCGGTGCGCCACCGCAGCGCGAGCGGGACGGTGATCTCGGCGTTCAGCCAGGTCGGGGTCGCGGTGCCGAGCTTCCTCGCCGGGATCCTGCTGGTCACGGTGTTCGCGGTGCGGTTGGGCTGGCTGCCCTCCGGCGGTTGGACGCCGCCCGCGGCCGATCCCGGGACGTTCCTGCGGCAGCTGATCCTGCCCGCGCTCTCGCTCGGGCTGGTGCAGGGCGCGGTGCTCACCCGGTACGTCCGCTCGGCCGTGCTCGACGTCCTGCGCGAGGACTACCTGCGCACCGCGCGGTCGAAGGGACTGCGGCCCACTGCCGCGCTGGTGCGCCACGGGCTGCGCAACGCCGCGATCCCGGTGGTGACGGTGCTCGGGCTGCAGCTGGCGACGCTGCTGGTGGGGGCGGTGGTGGTCGAGCGGGTGTTCGTCATCCCGGGGCTGGGCAGCCTGCTGCTCGACGGGGTCGCGAACCGCGACCTGCTGCTCGTCCAGGGTGTGGTGATCGTGCTGGTGCTGGCGGTGCTGGTGGTGAACTTCCTGGTGGACGTCGCGTACACAGTGCTCGACCCGCGGTTGCGGAGGGCCCGATGAGAGGGCGCACGGGACTGATCGTCGGCGGCGCGCTCGTCGGGATCGTCGTGCTGGGCGCGCTGCTGTCGTTCGTCTGGACGCCCTACGACGCAGTGGCCGTCGATCCGACCTCCCGGATCCAGGGCCCGAGCGCCGCGCACTGGCTGGGCACCGACATCTTCGGGCGCGACGTCGTGAGCCAGCTGCTCGTCGGCGCGCGGACGACGCTGCTCGTCGGGGTGGTCGCGGTCGGCATCGCCGCCGTGCTCGGCACCCCGATCGGGATCCTCGCCGGGATGGCGCCGAACTGGCTCGGCGAGTTGCTCATGCGGGTGAACGACCTGGTGCTCGCGTTCCCCGCGCTGCTGCTCGCGATCATGTTCGGCGCGGTGTTCGGGCCGAGCACGCTGACGGCGATGGTGGCGATCGGGATCGCGACGGTGCCGTCGTTCGCGCGGCTGGCTCGCAGCGGGACGATGCAGGTGATGAGCACGGAGTACGTGCTCGCGGCGCGAGCGGCCGGCCGGCCGGGCCCGGCGGTGGCGGCGCGACACGTCCTGCCGAACATCGCGGGGCTGCTGCTGGTGCAGGCCTCGGTGTCGTTCGCGATCGCGGTGCTCGCCGAGGCGGCGCTGTCGTTCCTCGGGTTCGGGACGCGCCCGCCGACGCCGTCGTGGGGACGGATGCTGCAGGAGGCCCAGCAGCTGCTCTACTCGACGCCCGAGCTGGCGCTCTGGCCCGGGCTGGCGATCGCGCTGGCCGTGCTGGGGTTCAACCTGCTGGGCGACGGGCTGCGCGACAAGTTCGACCCGAGGCTGGTGGACAGCCGATGAGCGAGCGGCAGCGAGCGAATCATCGGCACAGCGCC
>NZ_JAJGSX010000040.1 GCF_021245725.1 Pseudonocardia sp. TRM90224
GTCGACGTTGCATACCGTGGGTGTGCGTTGCACATGGCCGGCCATGTGCAAGGTGTGTCGACGGTGTGCAACGTCGACCCAGGGCTTGCGGCGATTCACCTGACAGCCACTTTCATGCAACGTCGTTGCATGACAGTGGCTTTCCTGACCCACTCCACCCGACGGCCGGACCGTAGGCTCGACTTCGTGATCGATCATCGTTTTGTCGACGTCAACGGGCTCCGGCTGCACATCGCCGAGGCCGGGCCCGTTGACGGTCCGGTTGCGCTGCTGCTGCACGGCTTCCCGGAGTGCTGGTACTCCTGGCGCCACCAGCTGACCGCGCTGGCCGCGGCCGGCTTCCACGTCGTGGCACCCGACCAGCGCGGGTACGCGCGCAGCGACGCCCCGGCGAACGTTGCCGCGTACACGATGCTGCACCTCGTCGGCGACGCCATCGGGGTGCTCGACGCGGTGGGTGCGGAGCAGGCGCTCGTCGTCGGGCACGACTGGGGCGCTCCGGTGGCTTGGAACACGGCGATGCTGCGGCCCGACCGGGTCCGTGGTGTCGTGGGGCTGTCGGTGCCGTTGCTCCCGCGGTCGGCCGGGCGGCCCACCGAGGGGCTCGCGAGCCGGTTCGGCGCCGAGCACTACATGCTCTACTTCCAGGAACCGGGAGTCGCCGACGCCGAGCTGGGCGCCGATCCCGAGCGGACGTTCCGGGTGATGCTGGCGTCGGTCTCGGGCGGGCGGAAGCCGCAGCCGCTGACGGCCGCGCCCGGCAAGGGCTTCCTCGGCACCCGGCCGGTTCCGGAGGCGCTGCCCGGCTGGCTCACCGAGGCCGACATCAGCGCCTACGTCGCCGAGTACGCCGAAGACGCCGGGCGCGGCTTCACCGGTGGGCTCAACTGGTACCGCAACCTCGACCGGAACTGGGAGCTGACGGCCGCGTGGGCCGGTGCCACCACCGGCACCCCTGCGCTGTACATCGGCGGCGCGGACGACCCGGTGGTGCTCGGTCTCGACCGCGACTCCATCGAGGCCGTGCTGCGGCAGAGCCTCACCGACCTGCGGGGAACCACGCTGCTCGCCGGATGTGGGCACTGGATCCAGCAGGAACGCCCCGATGAGGTGAACACGGCCCTGCTGGAGTTCGCGGCGAGGCTCGGCTGAGCAGTTCAACGACGCGCCCGCTCGGCGCCGATCGGTAACCGCCGATCGCTCGGCGGCGACCGTTGAGCGTGCAAGCGCGGCCTGAACCGATTACCGACAGTGTCCGTCCGTTCACCGGCGAAGAGAGATCGGCCGCAACTCCGCCGCACCGCGGCCGTTGAGGGAGTGACCGGGGCCGGCGGAACAAGGGGAGCCTCCGCCGGCACCGGTTGATCCACCTCCCCGCCAGCAGGGTCTTCGCAGTCGCATCACACGACACGGAAGACCGGGAATCCCGACGCGATAGCGCGCAGCTCGTCGTCCGTGGCCGAGGCGGTCACGCCTTCGAAGAACCGGCCGACCTCCCAGCCCCACCGCTTCAGGTAGGCCCGCAGCACGGGCAGCTTGTCTGCGTCGTCCAGCTCGGCGACCGTGAACGGTTCCGCGCGCCGGCCCAGCCGCAGTTCCCCACCACCCGCGGCCCTCATGTTGCGCACCCACTGGGTGTGCCCCCGCGGCGCGACGAGGTAGCGCCGGCCGTCGAGCGTCAGCAGGTTGACCGGCACGGTGCGCCACTCTCCGCTCTTGCGTCCGCGGACGGCCAGGATGCGACTGCCTGCGACGCTCACGCCGAGCTTGGTGACGGCGGTGATCGCCCGGCTGAAGATCTCGTCGGCACGTGCGGGCTTGACGTAGCGCTGTGCGGTCATCGTGGCTCCCCATCTCCCTGAGAGCAGTGCTCTCGTTTGAGATCAGTGAACACCAGAACGCCACACCCGTCAAGAGCAGTGCTCTCGTTCGCCTGGGCAGGGCCGGCCGGAGCAGCGGGTTAGGCCATTGGCTCACTATGGGCGAGCCAGTGCGGCCGGCGGGCAACGCCTCGGCGGTTCACACGTCTTGCTCTTCGGTCGCGTAAGTGGCCGGGATACGGGTACGTCCTCCGGCAAGAACCGGGCGCGCACTCCACCCATCGTGTCCAGTTTGCACCCTGAGTCCACATTAGTCCTGAACACGTCGCTAAGAAGGGTCACGCGTTGGCCACGAATGGTCAGCTGCACCCTAGAGTGCAGCCCGTGAGTTCCCGCCCGTGCACACCGCGTGTTCTCGTCACCGGCAGCGAGTACCCCGGAGGGCTGGCTGCGATCCGAGCGCTCCGCCTGGCCGGATTCGAACCGTGGGCGGCCGATTCGGCGGCCGGTGGCTACGGAGCACGCTCGCGCGCCTCGGCCGGCACCGTGCGGGTGCCCGACCCGCGCACCGACGCCGAGGCGTTCGCCGGCGAGCTCGCACAGGCAGCGGACCGCATCGGCGCGGCGGTGGTGCTGCCCGGCACGGAGTCGGCGCTGCTGGCGCTGGGCACCTACCGCCACGTCTTCCCGGAGACCGTCGCCGTCGGTGCACCGCCGGAGGCCGCGACGCTCAAGGCGACGGACAAGCAGGCGCTCTCCGACCTCGCCACCGAGGCAGGGTTCACGATTCCCCCCACGTCGCTAGTCACCCTGGAAGACCTGCCGACGCACGTGCCGGAGCTGCGGTTCCCGGCGGTGGTGAAGCCGTTGCGCTCCGAGCTGGACACCGACGACGGGCAGCTGCAGCGCTTCGAGGTCGTCCAGGTCGACGACGTCCGCGAGCTGGAGGCGGCGTTGCGGACGCTGCCGGGGCAGGCCGGGCTGGTCCAGCCCTACCTGCGCGGACACATCCGCACGGTCAACGGGGTCGCCTGGAACGGCGAGGTCGTCGTCTCGGTGCACAAGCTCGCCGAACGCACCTGGCCGCTGGACTGCGGGATGGTCTCCTACGCCCGGACGGTGCCGGTGCACCAGGAGCTCGACACCGCCACCCGCACCCTGATCAAGAGCCTCGAGTGGAGCGGCATCTTCAACCTCCAGCTCATCGAGTCGGACGGCGCCAGCTACGTCATCGACCTCAACCCGCGGCTGTACCACTCCCTCGCCCTCGCGGTCAGGGCCGGCGCGAACCTTCCGGCGATCTGGACGTCGCTCCTGCTCGGCGAGACCCCCACCGGCCTCGGCTACCGAACCGGCGTGCACTTCCGCGCCGAGGAAGACCTGTACGCGCTCTGGCGCATGTTCATGGCGGGCGAGCGCGGCACCGCGCTGCGCGGGCTGCTCCCGCACACCCCGACGGTCCGGGCGGTCTTCCAGGTGAACGACCCAGGGCCGTCACTCTGCACCTTGCGCCGGGTGACCCGCAGCCTCAGGTAGTCGCGGAGCGTTTCACCGCGGGCCGCGTTTCACACCGATCACCCGTGTGAGTAGATGTGGGCTGCGCAACCACCGGACTACCGTCCATAAGGCCTCCTGAGCTCCGTCCGATGCATTCATTCATCATCTGAGGAGAACCGATGGCCACCGCAATCATGCAGAAGAAGGCGGACCGCCTCTTCGATACGTTCGACGCCGACCACAACGGCCGGTTGACCCGCGACGACTTCACCCGCATGGGCTCCGGCATGGCCGCGGCCGGCGGCGACCCGGAGGGCTCGCCCAGGTACGCCCAGGTCATGGCGGCCTACGACCGGCTGTGGGACGGCCTGCGCTCGAACCTGGACGCGAACGCCGACGGCGAGATCAGCCGCGAGGAGTTCGCGAGTTCCGCGCTCTGGGGATCCAGCGCCCAGTTCCGGGAGCTGATCGCCCCATTGGCGGACGCCATTTTCGCTGCGTACGACACCGACGGCGACGGCCGGCTGAGCCGAGCCGAGATGCTCGTCGCGGCTCGAGCGCACTCCGTTTCCGAGGCCGACATGATGTCCTTCTTCGACAAGGTCGACACCAACGGCGACGGCTATCTCGACCGGGCCGAGCACATGCGTTCGGTCGAGGAGTTCTACACGAGCGACGACCCGAAGGCGGCGGGGAACATCCTCTTCGGGCCCGTCTGATCCGGCCGCTACCCTCGGTGCGTGGGCCGACACAGCATCGTCGCGGCATCCGCCGCAGCGCTGGTCGTGCTCGGGCTCGCAGCACCGTCGGACACGATCGCCGAGCCGCCGGCGCCCCGGTTCGCATCGGCCGCGACGGCGACGATCACGCCGGGGGCGCTCCTGTACACGCCGTTCCGCGACGATGCCGCGTCGGCGTGCACAGCAGGTTTCGTCTTCACCGGCCGAAGTGGCGAGGTCTACCTCGGTTCCGCCGCGCACTGCGCCGCGGCGGAGCCGAACCCGCTCGACGACGGCTGCTCGGCCGCGGTCCTCCCGCTCGGCACACCCGTCGCGGTCCAGGCCAGCGACGGCGCGCAGGTGCGCGGCCGGCTGGCATACAGCTCGTGGCTCGCGATGCAGCGACGTGGTGAGGCGGCGGACGAGCTCTGCGCGCTCAACGACTTCGCGCTGGTCGAGATCGACCCCGAGGCCGTCGGGCTGGTCAACCCGACCGTCCCTGAGGTCGGCGGCCCGGACGGCATCGACACGGACGGTGCGGACCCGGGCGAGACGGTCTACAGCTACCAGCCGAACAACGGTGGGGCGCTCAGGGTCGGGGTCGCGCTCGGCAGTTCGACCGACGGGCTCGCCCACCGGGTGCGCTCGGCGGAGCCGGGCGGGCACGGCGACTCCGGCAGCGGCTACCTCGACGAGTACGGACGCGCGTCGGGCGTGCTGAGCACGCAGTTCGTCGACGCCGCTCGCACCAACGGGGTCACCGACCTCGCCCGGGCACTCGGCTACGCGAACCGCTACGGCGGCATCGGGCGGGTGGCACTGGTGAAAGGTACCGAGTACTTCAGCCCTGAACGGACAGCTTCATCGGAATGACGGAATGAGAGAACTGCCAGAAGACGCATAAGCAGGTTCGTCTCTGCGGACGTACCCTCGCCTCTCCGGGCCGCGACGCCGACCTCAACGGGGAGATCACATGTCGACCGCCAAGGACGAACCGCGCAGCAACATCATCAAGGTGGTCGCGGCCAGCATGGCCGGCACGACCGTCGAGTGGTACGACTTCTTCCTCTACGGCGTGGCCGCGGGCCTCGTCTTCGGCAAGGTCTTCTTCCCGCAGAGCGACCCGAGCGCGGCCACGCTGCTCGCGCTGGGGACCTTCGCCATCGGGTTCATCGCGCGACCCATCGGCGGGCTCGTGTTCGGGCACTACGGTGACCGGATCGGCCGCAAGACACTGCTGGTGATCAGCCTGCTGCTGATGGGGATCGCCACCTTCGCGATCGGCCTGCTGCCGGGGTACGCCACGATCGGAATTGCTGCGCCGCTGATCCTGGTGGCGCTGCGGCTGGTGCAGGGCTTCGCGCTCGGCGGCGAGTGGGGCGGCGCGGTCCTGATCGTCTCCGAGCACGGCGACGCGGCCCGACGCGGCTATTGGGCGAGCTGGCCGCAGGCCGGCGTCCCGATGGGGCAGCTGCTCGCCAACGGCCTGCTCGCCCTGCTCGCATTGGTACAGGATGAGCAGTCGTTCCTGGCCTGGGGCTGGCGGATCCCGTTCCTGCTCTCGGCGGTGCTCGTGCTCATCGGTTTGTGGGTGCGGCTGTCGGTCGAGGAGTCGCCGATCTTCAAGGAAGCGCAGGCGCAGGCGCAGCGGCGGGCGGCGGCCGGGGAACGGGAGGTCGTCCCGATCGTCGATGTGTTCCGCCGGTACCCGCGTGAGGTGCTCACGGCGATGGGCGCGCGCTTCGCGGAGAACGTCTCGTACTACATCTTCACGATCGTCATCATCACCTACCTCACGAACAAGCAGCTGCACTCGCTGTCGAACTCGTTCGTGCTGAACGCGGTGCTGATCGGCGCGGTGGTGCACCTGGTGACGATCCCGATGTGGGGCGCGCTCTCGGACCGGTTCGGCCGCAGGCCGATCTACCTGCTCGGCGCGGCCGGGGTGGGCGTCTGGAGCTTCGTGTTCATCGCACTGATCGACACCGAGAACTTCCTGCTGACGACGCTCGCCGTCATCGGCGGCCTGCTGTTCCACGGCGCGATGTACGGCCCGCAGGCGGCGTTCCTCTCCGAGCTGTTCGGCACGAAGGTGCGCTACTCGGGCGTGTCGATCGGCTACCAGCTCGCCTCGATCGTCGCCGGCGGGCTGGCGCCGACCATCGCCGTGCTGCTCTTCACCCAGTTCGGCAACGGCTACGTGGTCGCGGTGTACGTCGCGCTGTCGTCCGTGATCTCCGTCGTGGCCGTGGCCACCTACACCGAGACCCGCACCCGCGACCTCGCGGCCGACCACGCCGTCGCGGGGGGCACCGCACCCTGAAGCAGGCGCGTCGCCCAGGTGGAGGGCAGGAAAGCCACTTCCTGCCCTCACAGGGCCTGAAAGTGGCTTTCCTGCCCTCGCGTGCGCAACGCACACATCCCAGCCCCAGCACGGCCCCGCGGATGCGTGCGCAAGGCACTCCCGACCGCCCGGCGGGCCGGGCCGCGCCCAGCACGGATTCACCTCCCTCGTGGCGGCCCGGAGGGTCATGGCGGACTTTCCTGACCTCGCCCGGCGCGGGGGCGGCCGACCACGCCGTCGCGGGAAATGGGCGTGACACCGCCCCGTAGGGTCGGCTGCATGGACCCCGATCTCCGGAAGGCGCGGGTCGGCGTCTGCATCGTCTTCGCGATCTGCGGCGCGGCGTTCGCGACTTGGGCGGCACGCATTCCCGCAGTTCAGGAGCGTCTCGGCCTGTCCACCGGGGAGCTCGGGCTGGGTCTGTTCGCGCTCGCCGCCGGCTCGGTGATCGCGCTGCTCGCGGCCGGCCCGTTGATCGTCACGATCGGCAGCAGGGCCGGCGCGATGATCGGCGCGGTGGTGCTCTGCGCCGGGCTCCCGGTGATCGCGTTCGCGCCGGGCAAGGCCTGGTTCGTCGCGGCGCTGTTCGTGCTAGGTGTCGGCAACAGCGTCCTCGACGTCTCCATGAACGCCCACGCCGCGCGGGTCGAGCAGGAGTACGGACGGCCGATCTTCGCGGGCTTCCACGCGTTCTGGAACATCGGCGGGCTCGTTGGCTCCGGGGCCGGCGCCGCGCTCGAAGCCGTGCACGTCCCGATCACCGTGCACTTCCCCTGGGCCGCCGTGCTGCTGCTTGCGATCGGCGCGTTCGCGACGCTCCGGCTCTTCCGCACCGGCCCCGACCAGGGCCAGGGCGCATCGGCGTTCGCGCTGCCGAGCAAGGCGCTGATCCCGCTCGGCGTGATCGCCTTCTGCGGGTTCCTCGCGGAGGGCACGGTCAACGACTGGAGCGCGGTCTACCTCAGCGACGTCACCGCCGCGCCGGCCGCCGTCACGTCGCTGGGGTACTTCGCGTTCTCGTTCGCGATGATCGGCGTTCGGCTGGTGGCCGACCGCGCGACCGACCGGGTCGGGATCGTTGCGCTCGTCAGGGTCGTCACCGTGATCACGCTCGCCGGATTCGCGCTGGTCACGCTGGTGCCCGTGCCGGCGGTGGCGATCATCGGGTTCGCGGTGGTCGGGGTCGGCGTCTCCGCGGTGGTCCCGCTCGCGTGGAGCAGCGCCAGCAGGATGGAGCCGCACGCGCCCTCGCGCGCGGTCGCGGCCGTCGCCACGTGCGGCTACCTCGGCTTCCTCGCCGGCCCGGTGGTGATCAGCGTGCTCGAGGGCGCGGTGGGGCTGCGGCTCGCCGTCGCGTGCGCCGGCGCGCTGATGGTGCTGGTCTACGTGCTCGCGCCGACGATGCGGGTGCCGGTGGCCGCGCGATGACGGACGAGCAGATGATCATCGAGCAGGGTTGGGACAGCATCACCACGCTCGTCGACGGGCGCTGGATCGAGCGCAGGCCGCGCCGCCCGGAGATCGCCGCGAACCTCGTGATGGAGACGCGGGTGCTGCCGTGGCTCGCGCCAGGGTTGCCGCTCGCGGTCCCGGTGCCGGTGGTGGCGCAAGAAGAGCCGCTGGTGGTGCGGCACCCGCTGGTCGTCGGCCAGCATATCACGCGGCTCGACGCGGCGAACGGCACCGCGCTCGGCACGTTCCTGCGTGCGCTGCACGCGGCCGACGTCGAGCAGGCCGTCGTGCTCGGGCTGCGGCCCGGGCCGGCGGCCCGGGCCGAGACCGCGGCCACCACCGCCCGGTTCCGCGAGCGGGTGGTGCCGCTGCTGCCGGCCTACCGGCGCGCCGCCGGGCTGACGTTGCTGGAGCAGGTCGGGCGTCAGCCGGCCGACACGGTGGTGCACGGCGACCTCGGGCCCGAGCACGTCCTGTGCGCGGACGGAGTGTTGTCCGGCGTCATCGACTTCACCGACGCCCACGTCGGCGATGCCGCGCTCGACCTCGCCTGGCCGCTGCACGGCACACCTGCCGCGTTCGCCGACGCGGTGGCCACCGCGTACGGCGGGCCGCCCGACCTGCGCGGGCGCGCGTTGCTGTGGCATCGGCTGGGGCCGTGGTACGAGGTCGAGCACGGGCTGGAGACCGGCGACGACGAGGACGTCCGTTCCGGGCTGGCCGGGGTCCTCGACCGCCTGTCATGATCGGTTGATGGCCGATGCGGGCACGGTGCTGCTGACGATCGCGCGGGCTGCCAACGCGCACTGGTTCTTCGGGAACCTGTACGAGGAGCTCGTGCGGATGCCCGACCGGCTGGCCGACGAGCACGACTCCGGCCGCGCCCGCCTGCCCAGCCCGGTCCGCTACTACGTGCCCGCCCTCCCCGCGCTCGTCGGCGGCGCGGTCGCGGCAGCCGTCACCGGACGGCGCGGTCCGGCGCGGGGTGCGCTGGCGACGGCGGCGGTGAGCACGGTCGCCGGCGTGGGGCTCACGGGCTTTGTCGTGCGCACGGTCATCTTCCGGTTGATCGACGACGGCCCGCCGCTGGAGCAGGCCGAGCGGGAGCGGCTGATCACGCGCTGGCACCGGGTGAACCGCGTGCGGCTCGTGCTCGCCGCCGTCGCCGCCATCGCCTACGACCGGGCCGCCCGCGGGGGTTGTTGAGCACCGAATAGGTTGAGGATCATGCGATACGTCGTGGTCGGCGCCGGTGCCATCGGCGGGACGATCGGGGGCCGGCTGCACGAGGCGGGCCGCGAGGTTGTGCTGGTCGCGAGGGGTGCGCACCTCGATGCGCTGCGCCTGCACGGGCTGCGGCTCGACGAGCCGGGCCGGTCGCGGACGCTGCGCATCCCCGCTGTGGCCCACGTCACGGAGATCGACTGGCGCCCCGGTGACGTCGTGCTGCTCTGCACGAAGTCGCAGCACAGCGTCGCGGTGCTCGACGACCTCTCCGAAGCGGCACCGGACACCCCGGTCGTCTGCGTGCAGAACGGTGTCGCGAACGAGCGGTTCGCCGCGAACCGGTTCGCGGAGGTCCAGTCGATCTGCGTGATGCTGCCGGCGGAGCACCTCACCCCCGGCCGGGTCGTCGCGTACTCGGCACCCTGCCCCGGCGTGCTCGATATCGGGCGCTACCCGAGCGGCGCCGACGAGCTGACGATGCAGATCGCCGGCGACCTGACCGCGGCCGGGTTCAGCTCCGAGCCGACCCCGTCGATCATGCCGTGGAAGTACCGGAAGCTGCTGCTCAACCTCGGCAACGCCGCCGAAGCGGCCTGCGGCCCGGGCGACCCCGGGCTGCCCGACCTCGTCCGCGCGGCGGTCGCCGAGGGCGAGCAGTGCCTCACCACCGCGGGCATCGACGTCGTGTCGCAGGCGGACGACGTCGAACGGCGCGGCGACCTGATCAGCATGCACCCGGTCGACGGCGAGAAGCGCCAGGGCGGCTCGACGTGGCAGAGCCTGCAGCGCGCCACCGGCTCGACCGAGGCCGAGTTCCTGACCGGCGAGATCGTCGCCATCGGGCGCCGCGTCGGCGTCCCGACCCCGGTCAACACCCTCCTGCTCGGCACGGCCGTGGAGATGGCGGCGGACAACGAGCGCCCGGGATCGCGCGACGCCGCCCAACTGCTGGCCGCCGTACCGGTCTGACGCGCCGAGGGTGAGTCGCGCGTTCCGGAGCGGTGAGTCGCCACTTCGAGCACGGTGAGTCGACACTTTCGGCACGGCGAGTCGACACCTCCGACACGATGAAGGCCACTCGCGCGGCCTCACGAAGGTGGTAGTGCCGTCACAAAGGTGGTAGTGCCGTCACACAGGTCATGCTCTGTGTGACGGCGCCATCCGGTGTGTGAGGTGCGGATCGAGCCACCGTCGAACGCGCGTGGAGTGGGCGATGGCTCCATCGGGCGATCGCGCAGCACGGTGGCGAGCCGATCTCGTGGCGGGCCCATCCGCCCTGCCCGCAGTGCGGGCACTTCGTGCGGGCTATGCGAACGCGCGCGGGCACGCTTGCGCGTTTGCCGAACAGGCGTAGCTTCATCACTCCACTGCCTTCCCTGGTTGTGGAAGGCGCGGGGCGGGCAGGGGCCTGCACGCTCATCCACCCGCCCCGCGCCGGCTATCGGGTCGCTGCCGCGCTAGCGCAGCTCGACGCCTGACTTGCGGGCGCTCTCCAGTTGCGCCCGTCTCTCGAACTCGACGGCGGCAACCGCGCAGGCATGCCGCGCCCACAACGGCGCCGCGAGGTCGCCGGCGAGTACCCGCCACGCTTGAGCCACAGCTGCGTAGCTGAGTGCCAGCCGCCCCGCCGCCTCCGCGTCCCCGGTCTTCGAGGCCTGGTACAGCGCGCTCGTCTGCTCGGCGAACGCGGTGTTCCAGCGGGCGACCGCCTCCCCTGACGGCCGCACGATCGTCATGCCGCCTTCTTGACCTCGGCCGGCTGCACCGGCTGATCGGATACAGCCTCGTCGACGGGGATCCGCCGCTGGATACGTATGTGGTGGGGAACTGCCATGCCCATCTCCCTGCTCCGACAGCCGCTCTACCTGCTCTAACGCTGCAGAATACTAGATAAGTTGCCTAATCAAGTCAAGAGGGTTGTTGGGGACAGGCTTCTAGGCGAGCTAGGCGTAGCGGCCTATGCTTGCCCATCGATGCGCGATCGGGGCAAGGATGGATCGCTCGAGAGGAGAAGCATGGCTCTGGATCCTGACGACTCGAGGCCGCCCTACATCCAGATCGCGTCGGCCCTGCGGGCGGCGATACTGACGAAGGCCGTCAAGGGTGGTGAGAAGCTGCCGTCACGCAACGAGCTCGCGAAGCGCTACGACGTCGCTCCGATGACGGTGCAGAGCGCGCTGCGTCTGCTGCGCGAGGAAGGCCTGATCATCTCGCGTCAGGGCAGCGGCGTCTTCGTTCGCGAGCGCACCGACCGTCCCGTGGGCCTGGGGCCGCTCATGGAGCGGGCGTTCTCGGCCGACCACATCACGCTCGACTTCGCCGGCTTCTCCGGCGAGTCGCTGATGGCCGCGGTGCGGCCGCCGATCGACAAGATCCGCGTCGGGCGGTACACCCCCGAGTCGATCCACATCCGGATCCTGGTTCCCGACCCCGAGGTGCCGTGGGCACTGCCGTCGACGGTCGAGGACCACTCCGACAGCCCCGAGTTCCGCAAGCGTATGGAGGAGATCATGCGCAGGAACGTGATCGCGATCGTCGACGACGTGACGGAGCTCGGCGAGATCGGGCTGGTCAAAGAGGTGACGGCGCAGGTGCGGGTGCATCCGGTCGCGCCGATGTTCAAGCTCTACGTGCTCAACGGCAAGGACATGTTCCTGGGCTTCTACCCGGTCCGGGAGCAGGAGCACACGCTCGACGGCCAGCCGCAGGCGATCTACGACCTCGACGGATCGAGCCCGGTGCTGCTGCACCACTCCCGCACCGACGACGACGCCAGCGCCGGCACGCAGTACGTCGACCAGGGCATCGCCTGGTTCGACAGCGTGTGGAGCACGATCGCGCGCAAGTACAAGTACAAGAACTGAACGGACCGCAGCACCAACAGCGCTGCGGTCCGTCCGGGTTTGATTCCTAGAGCTGCATGAGCGGCCGGATCTCGACCCCGCCGTCCATGATCGGCAGCAGCTTGCCGATCTCGATCGCGTGCGCCAGGTCGCGGGCTTCCACCACGAAGATGCCGGCGAACGCCTCCTTCGTCTCGAGGAACGGCCCGTCGGTCACGACCCCTCCTTTGCGGATGGTCGTCGCGGTGCTCGCCGGCTGCATCGCCGTCTCGTCGACGATCCGGCCGCCTGTCGCGACGATCCGTTCCGACGCCGCCATGTTCGCCTCCATCACCTCCGGCGGGATGTCGGCCACCGGGATCTCCCGTTCGTAGATCAAGATCGCGTACTGGGGCATCGTTACCTCCGTTGTTTTCTTCGTGCCGGTCTCAGGCCTGTCGGCCGGTCGGTGGGACGTGCCGCAGCACGGTGATGATGGCGGCCGCGGCGACGACGAGCACGGCGACGCTGACGGCGGAGTAGACGGTGAACCCGTCTGTGAACGCGGCGCGGGCCGCAACCAGCAGCGGGTCGCCTACCGCCGGCGGCAGCTCGGACGCGACGGCGACCGCGCCCGCGACGCTCTCCCGTGCCGTGGCGGCGGCGTCGTCCGGCAGCCCGGCCGGCGCGCTCGACGCGAGGCGTCCCACGTAGACGGCCGCCCCGATGCTGCCCATGATCGCCACCCCGAGCGCGGCCCCCACCTCGTTGGCCATCTGCACGAGCGACGACGACGAGCCGGCCTTCTCCGGCGGTGTGGCGCTGACGACGAGATTCGTCCCCAGCGACAGCAACGGCCCTTCGAGCAGGCCGAGCAGCGCGAAGCCCACAGCGAGCACCATCGGGCTCGAGCCGGGGCCGAGCTGGGTGAACCACACGAAGACCGCCGCGACGCCCAGCAGGCTGCCCCCGATCAGGGGCGCGGGCCGGATCCGGCGGCCGAGCAGCGGCGACACCGTCGTGCTCAAGGTGCCCGCGAGCATCCCGGGCACCAGGTAGAGCGCGGCCTGGAAGGCGGTCAGGCCGGCGACGGACTGCAAGAACTGCGTGACGAACAGGACGCTCGACGCCCCGATGATCGCGTAGAGCAGCAGGCCGGCGACCATGGCGCTGAACGAGCGGATGCGGAACAGCGCGATCTCCAGCAGCGGCTCGGCGAGCTTGCCCTGCCTCATGACGAACGCCGCGCCGATCACGATTCCGGCCACGCCGACCGCGATCGGGCCGGGCTGCCACCCATGCCTGGTCATTTCCTTCAGTGCATAGACAAGCCCAAGCATGGCTGTCAGGGACATCAGGACGCTGGCCAGGTCGAGCCTGCCAGCACCTGCGTTGCGGTACTCGGGCACGAGGAACATGCAGAGCACGATCACCGCCGCCATGATCGGCACTCCGAGCAGGAACACCGAGCCCCACCAGAAGTACGAGAGCATGATCCCGCCGACGACGGGACCGAGCACCGCACCGATGGTGAACCCGCTCGCCCACACACCGATAGCGACCCCCATTTGCTTCGGATCGCGGAACATCGTGCTGATCAGCGCGAGCGTCGACGGCGCGAGCGTCGAGCCGGCGATGCCGAGCAGCGCGCGAGCGGCGATGAGCAGCTCGGGGCTCGTGGCGAACGCCGAGAGCAGCGACGCCGCCGCGAAGCACCCCGCGCCGATCATCAGGAGCTTGCGCCGGCCGATGCGGTCGCCGAGCGTGCCCATCGTGATGAGGAACCCGCCGACCATGAACCCGTAGATGTCGAGGATCCACAGCTGCTCCACGGCGCTGGGCTGCAGGTCGGCGGTGAGGCCCGGCAGTGCGAGCAGCAGCACGAACATGTCGAAGGAGATCATCATTACGGCCAGTGCCAGCACTGCTAGGCCGGCCCACTCCCGCCGACCTGCCTTCGGTGGTGTCGTGTCGATGGTCATGTCCGCCGGTCCTCTCGTCGTCCTCTTACCGGGACGACCCGCGAGGACCGGCGGAATCAACAGCGCCGTGCTCATGATCTACGTGATCCGGGTCACAGCATGCGGTGCTCCAGAAGGATCCGGGCGAGCGTGACCTGCGCCGGGTCGAGCGCCGCGCTCCCGTCCTCGACGTCCCACAGCCCGTTCTGCAGCACCCGCCCCAACGTCCAGCCGGCCGCGCGTCGACGGTCGAGCCCGAGCGTGGCGGTGAGCTGGTCGAAGCGGCGCAGCACGGTCCGCTCGACGTCGCCCGACGGCACGACGATCTCCTGCCACCCGCTGTTCAGCGCGGGCCAAAGATCGAAACCGGGATCCCCCGCGAGCGGCTCGGGGTCGATCGCGAGCCACGGCTCGCGCTCGCCGGCGAGCACGTTGTCGTAGTGCAGGTCCCAATGCAGCAGCCGGTCGCCCGCCTCGCCGATGAGATCCGCGACGACCGCGGCGCACGTACCGAGCAGCGTCCGCTCGGCGGGATCGGGCAGCGCACGTGCGGCGCCCGGCGTCTCGTCGACCATGGCGGCCGCGATGTCGGCCAGGCGACGCACACCCGCCGGGGCCTGCACGGCCACGAGCCTGGCCAGCAGCTCGGCGAGGATCTGCATCGCGGCGACGTCGGTGACGGTGTCGGTGCCGGCGAGGCTCGCGAGCGGGCGGGTGGCGTCGAGCCGTTCGAGCAGCATGCCGCCGCTGCTCGGGTCGTGTTCGAACAGCTCGACGGAGCCGTTGCCGGCCCAGAGCGTCAGCCCGAGCGCGGTCGCGGCGTTGTCGTCGGCCACCGGCTGCACCTTGAGCGCGGCAGGGGATCCGTCGGTGCGCAGCACAGGCAGCACGATGCCGGCCATGCCGTGGCGGAGCGGCCCGTCGGCGCGCAACGACCAGCGTTGCTGCAGGTCGGCGACGAGCGACGGAAGCGCCGCGAGCCATGCCGCGTCGTGGTTCATCGATGCGGCGAGGGCCGCTGGAACGCTGATGGTCAAGGATTCTCCTTCGTGTGCGGGGATGAGGACACGAAGGTGTGCGGGGGTGCCCGCGCGGCGGGCGTCGGTCAACGCATGAAACCGATCTTACGGGGGTGCGAAGCTTGATCCATGGGAGCCGAACCGCCACCGGACGTCGTGCACCGGATCGTGCACGAGCGCATCGCCTGGATCTGCACGCTCCGCCGCGACGGATCACCTCACGTCACACCGATCTGGTTCGTCTTCCGCGACCCGACGTGGTGGATCGGGAGCAGCGAGCGCAACGTCAAGGTGCGCAACGTCGAAGCGGACGCCAGGGTGTCGATCGCGTTGGAGGGCGGGCTGCACCCGGTGGTCGCTGAAGGCAAGGCCGCGGTCCGGCGCAGCGACTTCCCGGCCGACGTCGTCGCCGAGTTCGCGAGCAAGTACGACGGCTGGGACGTGCTCGAGGAGTGGGCGGGCTTCGGCGCGCGGGTGCTGCTGGAGGTGCCGACGTCGAGGTGGCTGCTGGCCGGCACGGCCCAGTAGCGGGATGCAGGCAGCGAAGACAGCACCCACCGCGACGAGCCCGCCCCGAAACGTGGGACTCGCCCGCTGAAACGTGGGACTCGCCCGCGGGAACGTGGGACTCGCCGTGCTGGAAGTGTCGACTCGCCGTGCTGGAGGTGTCGACTCGCCGTGCCGAAAGTGTCGACTCGCCGTGCTCGAAGTGGCGACTCACCGCTCTGGAGCGGGCGACTCGCCGCTGCCGGGCTACCCTGCCCCGAGTTGATCATCCGCGGGGGGATCTGGGCTGTGTCGTCACCACCGGCCATGGGCCGCCGGACGTTCTTGGGAGCGGCGGCCCTGCTGCCGCTGGCCGGTTGCGCAACCAGCGCGACCAGCGCACCACCGGCGGCACCGCCCACTCCCCCACCCCCGCCCGTCGAGGAACGGCACGACCACCTCGTCGGGCTGGAGCGGAAGTTCGACGCCCGTCTTGGCGTCTACGCGCTCTCGACCGGCAGCGGTGCGATCGTCGCGCACCGGGCGGACGAGCGGTTCGCGTTCTGCTCGACGTTCAAGGCACTGGCCGCGGCCGCCGTCCTGCAACGCAACCCGATCTCGCACCTCGAGACCGTCCTGACCTACACGGAGGCCGATCTGCTGAAGAGCGCCGTCGTGACCAGGGAGCACGTCGCGTCGGGGATGACGATCCGGCAGCTCTGCGACGCCGCGGTGCGCTTCAGCGACGGGACGGCCGGCAACCTGCTGCTGCGCGACCTCGGGGGGCCGGGCGAGCTGACGACGTACGCGCGGAGCATCGGCGACACCGTCACGCAGATGGACCGGATCGAGCCCGCGATCGTCGAGGCCACGCCGGGCGACCCGCGCGACACGTCGTCGCCGCGGGCGTTCGGCACGAACTTCGAGCGGATCGTCCTCGGCGAGGCGCTGCCCGTCGAGCAACGTGGGTTCCTCCGCGATCTGCTCGAACGCAACACCACCGGCGACCGCCGAATCCGCGCCGGCCTGCCGGCCGGCTGGCGCGTCGCCGACAAGACCGGGACGGGCGACTACGGCACGGCCAACGACATCGCCGTCGGATGGCCACCCGGCGGCGCACCGCCGATCGTCCTCGCGATCATGTCGAGCAAGGCCACCAAGGACGCCCAGTACGACCAGGCACTACTGGCCGAGGCCGCCGCATACGTGGCTGACAAGATCACCTGATGGGCACTTGGGGAACGGGCTCGTTCGACAACGACAACGCCGCCGATTTTGCGGGCGACCTCGACGATGCCACGGCAGCGGACCGCCCAGCGTTGCTCAGGGAGGCGCTCGACAACGCCGCCTCCGCCGACCACCTCGACTCGTACGAGGCGGACCTGGCGATTGCCGCAGCCGCGATCGTCGCCGCGCAGCTTCCCGACGGCCCCCGACCCAACCCGAACTACGGGCCGAACTTCGTAGCCGCCGGAGAACCGGTCGCGGTCGACCCGGACCTGTTCGCGCTGGCTCGCGCGGCGCTCACCCGGATCCTCGACGACGAGGAGAACGAGTGGCTCGAGCTCTGGCAGGAGAGCGGCGACGCCGACGCGGCGATCGCCGTCGTCGAGGCGCTCCGGAACGCGCTGCCCGCCTGAACGACGTCAGCTGCGCGGGAACCGCGCCCGCACGGCGTCGATGCAGCGGTCGCGCGAGGTCGGGCCGCCGAACCGCAGCCGGTCGTACGCCGTGAACTCGCGCTCGAGCCCGTCGAGCTCGTCGACCAGCCCGTGCAGACGTGCGTTCCAGCCGGGGGTGCCGGCGTCCGGCAGGTCCGGCGCGGCCGTGATCGCGGCCGTCAGCTCGTCCTTGCGCTGCAACGCGACCGGCGTGACGGCACGCATGCAGACGTACTGCCCGCTGAGGTAGGACCGCCATTCCTCGCCGGCCTGCTCCCGATCGGCCCACTGCGCGCGGAACCATTGTTCGAGCCGGTCGATCCCGCCGGCCTCGTCGGCGAGGTCGAACAGATCGGCCGGCACCATCATCGCGCCGTCGGACCGCACATAGCTCGGCATCGGGAGCCGGCCGGCGAGCATCAGCTCATGCGTCTCGTCGACGTCGCGTCCGCGCGCCCGGCACAGGTCGTCCAGCACGACGAACTCGGCCGTCACGTAAGCGTCGTCGACATCCGTCATCCGGTGGTCGCCGTTGATCTCGCGGAATCGCGCGAGGAGCGGATGCATCATCGCTCCAGCCTAGGAAGCGGTAAGCGCGCTGCCCAATGCGAAGAAGTGATGCGACGCATCAGCCGTCGCTATGGCGCGTCCCACCGGTCGAGGACGCGCGTCGCGAAGAACGTGAGCCATTTCGACGGCGCACCGGGCTCGACGTCGACCTCGAACCACACGCGGCCCGAATGCCGCCCACCCTGCAGCCATCGGCCGTCCGGCTGCCGACCGGCCCGGATCATCCCGATCGCCTCGGCCATCCGCGGGTCCGGCGCGCACCCGTCGAGCAGCGATGCCGCCCGGATGTGGTCGGCGGCGTGCAGCACGCTGTAGACCCAGCGGAACGGGTGCACCAGCTCCGACGCCCACGGTGCGACCTGCTCACCGGTCGAGAGGCGCCGGTACAGGTGCCGCCGGAGCAGGTACTCCTCGCCGCCGCGGCGCGCGGCGCGCAGCTCGTCCGTCCCGCCGGTGACCGCCTCGTGGTAGCGCAGGCCCTTCACCGTGTTCAGGGTCGAGTGGAACGACGAGACGGTCGCGCCCTCGACCCAGTTGCAGTTCCACCCGCCGTCCGCCATGCGGTGCTCGACGAGCCACCTGCCGATGCCGGAGACGTCCACGCCGAGCCACGCGCCGTTGGCGAGGGTCATCGCGTTGATGCAGGCGTCGACCTCGCCGTCCCAATAGGGCAGGTCGTCGTACTCCCAGCGGGAGCTCGCGGCGAGCCGCGCCGCGGTGTCGCCCAGCACCGCGGCGTCCAGCCCCCATTCGCGCAGCGTGGTGAGCGACCACGTCGTCGCCGTATACGGCTGCCCGGCTTCCTCGGGATCCGGCCGCTGCGCCGGGGCTGGGAAGTACGCCCCGCCGGCCCACTGCCCGTCGGGATCCTGCGCGGCGAGCAGCCGCGCCCCGAACCCCTCCGTCGCGACGCGGGTGCGCGTCGCCCGCCAGACGTCCTCCGGCAGGTGCGCGAGGTCGCGCTGCACCTGCCACCGCAGTGCGGGATCGGAGTCGAGCAGCCACTCCAGCACGTCGCTCACGACGATCACCCTCGCAGAACCGGGGGCTCGCGCAACCCCCTGGCTGCGCGCTGATCACTTGCCTGTTTGCGGCAACAACATAGGCAACACAACGGACAAATCTTGACATACTGTATGCAGTAGACATAGTCTGAAACCTCCATCGAAGAGGGGATTCCATGGAAACAACGGAAAGCTACGAGCAGTCGAGCCCTGTCCGCGAAACCTACGAACCGCCGGCACTCGTCGAGGTCGGCGGCTTCACGGAAATGACGATGGGTGCGTGCAGCCGGACGCCCGAAGGGCGCCCGCGCTTGTACTACTTCGACTGCTGAGTCGAGCACTCCTGATCGGTGCGGCGGGCGCCGGCTCCTGGTCTTCCCGACCTCGGAGCCAGCGCTCGCCGTCGTCGTCATGCAATTGCCGATCTCCGTCGGAGGAGGTTTCCCGTGGAAAGCGGGCGCTGGTTCGTGGTGCTGCCCGATTCGGATTCGGCGATCGCCATCACGCGCCGGGTGCAACCATTCGCGTGCGCTTCCGTGGCGCACGCGTCGGGCCGGCCGTGGCTGGTGGGCTGCTGGGCCGCCGACGGGATCGCCATCGGCGCCTCGGACGCCGGCCGGGTCGCCGTGATCGGGACGTCGTCGGCGACGGAGGTGGACCTCGAACGGTGGATGGAGCGGGGCGTCGAACCGGAGCCGGCGGGTGCCTTCCACCTGATCGCCTCCCATGACGGGAACGTGCGGGTGCGCGGGAGCGTCTCCGGCACACACCGCGTCTACCACGCGTTCGTCGACGGCGTGGCCGTCGCTGCCGACCGGGCCAGGACGCTGGCGTGGCTCGCGGACGCGCCGCTGGACGAGGAGCAGGTCGCGATGCGGATGGCCTACCCGCAGCCGCCGCACCCGATGGAGGACACCGCGATGTGGCGCGGCGTCGAGGCCCTGCCGGGCGGCTCGTTGCTGGCCGTCGACCGCGCCGGGCGCGTCGATGTGCGGCGTTGGTGGCGCTCGCCGGAACCGGAGCTGACGCTGGAAGACGGAGCGCCCCGGCTGCGTGATGCGCTGCTCGAAGCGGTGGCGGTGCGCGCCCGCGGGCGCGACGTGCTCGGCATGGACCTCTCGGGCGGGCTCGACTCCACCTCGCTCTGCTTCCTGGCCGCCCGCACCGGCGTCCGGCTGGTGACGGTGACGCTGAAGTGGGCGGCTGCCGGGAACGAGGACGCGATGTGGGCCGATCGCGCCGCCGCGCACCTGCCCGACTGCGAGCGGCTGGTCTACGGGCCGGGCGAGCTGCCGGCCTTCTTCACCGGGCTCGGCGAGCCCAGCACCGATTCCGAGGACGAACCGGTGGCGGACGTGCGCGAAGGCGTGCGGCAGGACACGATCGACCGGGAGATGGCGGCGCGCGGCGTCGACCTGCGGCTGTGCGGCCACGGCGGCGACCACGTGGTGCTCGCCCCGCCCGCGTACGTGCACGAGCTGTTCCGCCGCTCCCCGCTCGAGGCGCTGCGGCGCGCGTCGGGTTACCGGGCCCGGCACCGCTGGCCGCGCGCCGCGACCGTCCGGATGCTGCTGGACCGGACCCCGTACCGCCAGTGGCTGGCTGCGACCGCCGGCTCGCTGACGGCACCGCCGGCCGACTGGGTGGACCCGTGGGGGATGGCGCCGAGGATGCCTCCTTGGGCGAGCGACGCCGCCGTCGAGGTGGTTGCGGACATGCTGCGCCGGAACGACGCCGAGCCGCTGCACCCGGCCCGCGGACAGCATGCGCGGATCCACTACGCGCAGTTCGCCGGGCGGGCCGGTCGCCAGCTGACCATGCGGGGGATGGTCAGCGACTCGCCGTTCTGCGACGACAAGGTGATCGACGCCTGCCTCGCGGTCCGGCCCGAGGCGACCGCGTCGCCGTGGGAGTACAAGCCGCTGCTGGCGCACGCCATGCAGGGGCTCGTTCCCGCCGAGATCCTGGCCCGCACCAGCAAGGACGGGTCGGGGCACGAGTGGTTCGCCGGTTTGAAGGCGCAGCGCCCCGCGCTGGCCGCGCTGGCCGAGGACTCGCGGCTCGTCCGGTACGGCCTGGCCGACGCCGATCCGCTACGGCGGGCGCTGCTCAGCCCGCAGCTGGCCACCGTCCCGATGCAGCCGCTGGAGCAGACGATCAGCCACGAGGTGTGGCTGCGCGACCTCGATGCCAACCCGACACCCGCCTACCTGCGGAAGGACCATCATGCGGCTGCGCACTGACGTCGTTGCCGTCGACACGGAGGACGCGCGTGTGCTCCTCGACGAACGCACCGGCCGCTACTTCCAGCTGAACCGATCGGGGGCGCTCATCCTCGACGCCGTGCTCGCGGGCGAGGATGCCGCACAGCGGCTGACCGAGACCTACGCCGTAGGCCCCGAGGAGGCCGCCGCCGACGTCGACGACCTGCTGCGGCGGCTCACCGAGGCAGGACTCGTGGTCGCATGAGCAGGCGAGAACTTCCCCACCGTTTTGGGTGGATGCGCGCCAAAACGGCGCGCATGTGCACAAAACGGTGGGGAAGTTGTGGGGGGCGGCGGTGAGCAGCAGCCAGGCGTTGCAGCGGGGCGAGCGGCCGCCGCTGGGCCGGCGGCTCGTCATCCACGTCGCGGTCGGCATCGCCCGTGGGCTGGCCCGACTCGCGCCGGTGCGGATCCGCCGGACGTTCGAGCTGCTCCGGCGGGGCGCCGCTGCGGCCACCCACGAACAGGCGCTCGCCGCCCGCCAGGACGTCGTCGCGGTCAGCGTCTTCTGCTCCGGCCGGTACTGCCTGGAGCGTTCCATCGCGACGGCGATCGTCTGCCGGCTGCGTGGTGTCTGGCCGGTGTGGTGCACCGGCGTGCGCACCCCGCCGTTCGAGGCGCACGCGTGGGTGGAGGTTGACGGTGTGCCCGTGGGTGAGCCGACCGACACCGTCACCTACCGGCACCTCATCGTCGTCGCGCCGGTGTGACCTGCGTCTCACCACCTGCCTCGCCCCAACGGTTCCGCCGCTGGTGAGGTCGTCCCCCCATGTCGGGCCGATCCGCCGAAGGGTGCGTGATGAGTTCTCGTCGGGCGCGAAGCATCGCAGGCCAGGTGCTGTGCTGGGGCTTGGATCCCGGACCTGCGGACCCTGCTCGTGCTCTCCGACGCGATGCGGCGGCAGTCCCGGTGAGCGACGCCGCCCGAGGGGCATGATGGCGATCATGCCCGACCCGGTGTTCCGGTACCACCCGGATCCGATCGCCACCGAATCCGCGGTCCCCGACGACCACGTGTGCGCCGTCTGCGGTGTCCGCCGGCAGACCCGCTACGACGGGCCGATCTACGGCAGCCAGCCCGAGAGCGTCTGCCTGCACTGCATTCACTCCGGGGAAGCGGCACGCGCGCTGGCGACACCGGGTGCGCCGGAAGACATCGCAGCCTCCTTCAGCGACGCCCAGGACGTACCTGCGGAGGTGCCGATCGCAGTCGTCGACGAGATCACCCAGCGCACCCCGGGGTTCACCGCTTGGCAGCAGGGGTACTGGCTCTACCACTGCGCCGACGGCGCGGCCTTCCTCGGCCCGGCCGGCTACGCCGAGCTCGAACCGCATCCCGACGCACTCGATTCGATCCGGGCCGACTGCCGAATCTACGACTGGCCGGAAGACGACATCGAGGAAATGCTCCACCAGCTGGACCGCGACGGCTCCCCGACCGCCTA
Organism: Pseudonocardia sp. TRM90224; assembly: GCF_021245725.1. Classification (GTDB taxonomy): domain Bacteria; phylum Actinomycetota; class Actinomycetes; order Mycobacteriales; family Pseudonocardiaceae; genus Pseudonocardia. The sequence goes on from NZ_JAJGSX010000040.1 coordinate 22,292, forward strand.
CCTGTTCCGTTGCCTGCATTGCGGCACCCACCTCGCGTCGTGGGACTGCCACTGATCACCCGATCACCCGCTACGTCATGCCGGCGCTCATGCCGCCCGACATGGTGATCGCCTCGCCGCTCAGGTGCCGGCCGGCGTCCGACACCAGGAAGAGGATCGCGTTGGACACCTCCACCGGGTCGAGCAGCCCTTCGATCGCGGAGTTGTCGTCGAACATCTCCTTGACGTCGTCGCGGGTCGGGTTCTCCAGGTCGGGACGGAAAACCGCGTACATGGCCGGGTTGTCCAGCATCGGCGTGTTGACCCCGCTCGGCAGCACCGCGTTGACGGTGATACCGAACTGCTTGACCTCCAGCGCCAGCGACTTGACCAGCCCGAGCACACCCCACTTCGCCGCGGCGTAGTGCCCGGAGTTCGTCGCCCCCATGCGCGCGACGATCGAGGACGTCGCCACGATCCGCCCCGACCGCCGCTCGATCATGTGCGGGACGACCGCTCGGAAGGAGTTGAAGACGCCCGTGAGGTTGACGTCGATCATGTCCTGCCACTGCGCGCCGCTCATCTCCGCGATCGGGCCGTAGGAGGCGATCCCGGCGTTGGCGAGCAGGATGTCGACGTGGCCGAGCTCGGCGACCGCCCGCCCGACCACGGCGTCGAGCTCGGCCTGCACCCGCACGTCGGCCGGCACTGCCACGCAGCGCCGGCCGACCTTCTCCACTTGCGCGACCGTCTCGGCCAGATCCGCGGCCGAGCTGAGCGCGTAGGGCACGGAACCGATGGGCTCTGCGATGTCGCAGACCACGATGTCGGCGCCGGCCCCCGCCAGCGTCACGGCGTGCGAGCGGCCTTGGCCGCGCGCCCCGCCGGTGATCAGCGCGACCTTGCCGTCGAGATTCCCCATGCCGTCGACGGTAGTCCGGATCTCACGACACGCTCGTTGAACGGGCTTCCTCATCCGCGGCGGGGGCATTCGTCGGTTTGCGACCGGGCTGCCGGTAGAACAGCACGACCGCCGCCGCGACGAAGGACAGCACGCCACCCACGATGTAGGCGCCGGCGAACCCGAGCTTCTCGATGACGCTCGACCCGATTCCGATCCCGACGATCGCCGATGCGAGCTTCGCGCTGTAAACCAGCCCGTAGTTGGTCGCGTTGTTGTTCTCGCCGAAGTAGTCGGGGGTCAGCGCCGCGTACATCGGGAAGAACGCACCACCACCGACACCGGCAAGCACCGCGCAGAGCAGGAACGGGACCTCCGCGTGCGCCTGGCCGGAGAACAGCAGCCCGAACTGCGAGAGCCCTTCGAGCACCATCACCCAGAGCAGTGCCTGCTTGCGCCCGACGAGGTCGGAGAACCAGCCGACCGCGGCCCGGCCGGCGCCGTTGACGATGGAGAGCACACCCGCCGAGCCGGCGACGATCAGCGTGGTGAATCCTGCGGACTCGGCGAAGGGCACCTGGTAGGCGCTGCCGAACAGGGACACGCTGCCGATCAGGAAGAGCCCCAGCCACAGCAGCGGAAGCATGCCCGTCCTGATCGCAGCCAGCGGGCCCAGCTGCGCCGTGGCCGGCGGGTTCTTCGCGAGGCTGCGGATCTTGGCCGCCTTCGTCTCCTGCTGCCATGCGCGCGGGTCGACCTCGGCGGGCCACCAGTTCTTCGGCGGGTCCTTGAAGAAGATCGCGCAGGCGAACAGCACGACGAACATGTACAGCGCGATCAGGTCGAGCACCGTGGTGAAGCTCGACGGCGTGAAGAAGTAGCTGAAGACGTAGATGAAGGGCACGGCGCCGTAGGCGAACCCGCCGTTGACGAATCCGGTGCGCGTTCCGCGCTTCTCCGGATACCACTTGGCGACCATGTTGATGCACGTGGCATAGACGAGGCCGGCGCCGGTGCCACCGAGCACCGAGCACCGAGTAGCCGATGTACACGACGATCAGGTTGCTGAAATGGGAGATGGCCAGGAACCCGATGGCGGTGAACACCGCGCCGAGCAGCATGGCCGAGCGCGCCGAGAGGATGTCGCGCTCGCGCAGCCGCCCGGCCGGGAACGCGATGCCGGCCTGGAACACCGCCCAGATCGTGACGATCCAGAAGGCCTCACCGAGGGTCCAGCCGTGCACCGCCTGCAGCGTCTTCGCGGCGGCACCGTAGCCGTATTCGAACACGCTGATGCCCATCATGGCGATCCACGGCAGCCATACCATGATGGATCGGGGATGGCCCATCAGCGCTTTCGGCGACTCACCGATCCGGTACCGGCGACCGTTGTCGTCGGTGACGATCGTGTAGTCGCCGGTTGCGGCCGTCACTTTCGTCCCTTTCCGCCGCAGATGTCTTTCGTCGCTCCTCGATAGGACAGATCGCTGGGCACGGCGTCTCCTTTGACACTGTGAGCTGGGACATACTGTATACCGTATGGGATTGATACGCCCTCGGCTGTCCGTTGTCCAGAGCGGAGATCGACGGTCGTCCTATTTGCCCCACACTTGATTAGCAATGCGCATCATGTCCCTTTTCTCCGATCTGAGCGACAAGTCCGGGACAATTCGTGCAATCCAGCCGCGCAGGCGGGGCGTATCGGATCGGGCGGGCCGAACCACCCGAACCGGACCATCGCCCGATACCGGAGCGGTCAGCCGCATCGCGCACGCGAGGGCAGGAAAGCCACTTTCAGGCCCTGTGAGGGCAGGAAAGTGGCTTTCCTGCCCTCACCAGGCACCGCGAACCTCGCGGCAGCCCGTCATCCCGCGGGTTCGATACCACGTGACGCCGCCAGGTCGTGCCCGACGACGGCCGCGGCGGCCAGGACGTCGACGTAGTCGCGCAGGTGCGCGATCTGCCCGTCGCGAACCGTGAGAACGACGATGTTGGGCAGCACGAACCCACCGGTGATGGCACTCGTCCCGATCGCCTCCTGCTCGACGACGATCGTCGCCGGATCGTCGGTCGAGTAGGTGGCGAGAACGCGGTAGAGCTCGTACCGGAACGCATCTGCCTGCCAGCCCGCGGCGATCCAGCGCACGATCTCGTCGCGCCCCTCCAGCCGCGACGGGAGCCCAGGGGCGGTGAACGGGAACTCATGAACTGCGTCGTGCGCATACAGCCGGCGCATCTCCTCGACCGATCGGTCGACGGCCGCCTGCCGGTGGCGCTCCATCACGACTCGCGGTTCGACCACCGGCTCCGACAGCGACACGTCACGCCCCCTGCTTGGTTCGATCTCCGTGCCAGCTAAGGTGAGGCACAGTCCGTTTCGCTCGGAAACGTAACGGACCATGCGTCCGGTAAGCAAGGAGTGGTGGTCGCCCTGGCAGGTCAGGAGCCCAGGCCGCGCGTCGGGCCCCCGAAGCGGGCGGACGCGCGGCGCAACTACGAGCAGCTGGTCGAGCAGGCCAAGGCGGTGTTCGCGGAGTTCGGCGCCGACGCATCGCTGGACGAGATCTCCCGGCGCGCCGGCGTCGCCAGCGGCACGCTGTACCGCCATTTCCCGACGCGCCTGGACCTGATCGAGGTCGTGCTCGCCGAGCAGATCGCGGAATTGGTCGAGCTCGGCCGCAGCCTCTCGACCGCGGCTGCCGCATTCGACGCATTGGCCACGTGGTTGCGCGCCGCACTCGCGCACGGATTGTCCTACCGCGGCCTGGCGGCGGCCGCGCTGAATTCCGCCTCCGATCGGAACGACCTCGTATCGAACTGGCACGCGGAACTCTTCGAAATCGGCGAGATATTGCTTGCTCGAGCGCGACGTTCCGGGACGGTGGTCGCCGACGCGGACGTATCGGACGTGCTCAAGATGGTCGGCGCGATCGCGTCGGCGGTCCAGGACGCTCCCCGCACACCGGCCGGTTCGGCCCAGGCCGATCGCCTGCTCGCGCTGCTCCTCAACGGCCTGCGGTACGGGGATGCCCCGGGCTGATCCGGCCGCGTCCACCGCGCCCGCAGGTATCGTGCGAATCATGCTGGCGACCCCGCCGACCCCGGTCCTCCCCGAACCGGCGAGGCGTCCCACCGCGGTTGCGGTGTCGCTCGCCGGGGCGGCGCTGGGCGTGCTCGCGGTGCGTTACGCCGGCGTCGAGGGGCCGAGCTGGTTCGACGTTTCGGTCGAGGGGCCGATCCGCGACACCGCGGCACCCGTGCGGTCGCAGCTGCGCACGTTCGTCCGGCTGGGCAGCCCGCCGCAGGTCGTCCTCATGACGATCCTGCTCGGCGCGGTCGGTTTCGTGGCCCGCCGACCACGGCTCGCGCTGGTGGTGCTCGCCGGTCCGCCGGTGACCGGGCTGGTGACGACCACGCTGCAGCCGCTGATCGGGCGCACACTGGAAGGCGGCTTCGCACTGCCGAGCGGCCACGCCGGCGGCGCGACGTCGGTCGCGATCGCCGCCGCGCTCGTTGTGGTCAACCTCGTCCCGAAGCGGGCCCGCACGGTCGTCGCCGCGATCGCCGCCGTCGGTGTACTGGCGGTCTGGTCGGCGATCACGGTCGCGCTCGTGGCCAACGGACTGCACTACGCGAGCGACACCGTGGCGAGCCTGTGCGCCGCCGTCGTGGTCGTTCTAGGCATCCCGCTGGCTGTGGATCATCTTGCCGGCCGCTTCCGAACGGGGCCCAGCTCTCCCGTGTAACGGCGGTGCAACACGCGGCCGTAACGAACCGGCCCCCCAAGTCCGAGTGCATCAACGCGCACTCGTGGTCGGGGGGATACGGAAGGAGCCGCGGATGCCGGATGCACCACGTCGGGGGGCACGTTCACGCGCCGACAGCGCACTCGCGCTCGCAGTTGCCGACGCCATCGCGTGGATACCGGCATTGGCCGCCGCGACCTGGTTCCGCTTCGACGGCGACATGTCGGAACTGTCCCTGTCGGGGATTCTTCTGGCCATCACAATCGCGGTTCTCGCCCAAATCGGACTTGCACTGCTGAGCATTCAGTACCAGGGTCGCGCACTACTCGGAACGGTCGACGACGTACTCAATGTGGCACGGATCACCGCAGTGGTCGGGCTTGCCGTGTTCATCGGCAGTGCCGTCGGCCTGATCGCCGTTCCCCGTTCGGTGCCGATCACCGCAACGCTGGTCACCGCCGTGATCGCGTTGGCGATCCGGCTCACCCTGCGCACGTTGAAAGAACAACGGGCCCGCCCCGACGCCGAATCGGCCGCCCGCGTGATCGTCGTCGGAGCCGGGGTCGGCGGGCAGCAACTGATCCGTTCGATGCTGGCCGATGCGGAGAGCGGTTACCTCCCCGTCGCGCTGCTCGACGACGACCCGAGCGCGCGATCCCGCCGGATCTCCGGCGTGCCGGTGCTCGGTTCGCGCGCCGACATCGCCTCCGTCGCGAGCTCGACGGGGGCGTCGGTGCTGGTCGTCGCGATCCGCAACCTCGACACCGAGGTGATGCGCGAGATCAGCAGCACCTCGACGGGAGCCGGGCTGCGGGTGCAGGTGATCCCCGCGCTCATGGACCTCTTCCGGCCCTGGATCGGCTTCTCCGACCTGCGTGACCTCGACATCACCGACCTCATCGGGCGCAGGCCGATCGAGGTCGACGTCAACTCGATCGCCGGCTACCTCACCGGCAAGCGGGTGCTCGTCACCGGCGCCGGCGGGTCGATCGGCTCGGAGCTCTGCCGGCAGCTGCGCAACTACGGGCCTGCCGAGCTGCTCATGCTCGACCGCGACGAGTCGGCGCTGCACACCCTGCAGCTCTCGATCCACGGTCGGGCGCTGCTCGACTCCCCCGACGTGATCCTCGCCGACATCCGCGACGCGCCGACACTCACCCGGATCCTCGCCGAACGCCGCCCGCACGTCGTCTTCCACGCGGCGGCGCTCAAGCACCTGCCGATGCTGGAGCAGTACCCGCACGAGGCCTGGCAGAGCAACGTCGTCGGCACCGCCAACGTCCTCGACGCGGCGCTCGAAGCCGGCGTCGAGACCTTCGTCAACATCTCCACCGACAAGGCCGCCAACCCGATCAGCGTGCTCGGCTGCTCCAAGCGCATCGGTGAGCGACTGGTCGCGGAGGCGGCATCGCGCGCAGGTGACGGCCTTTACGTCTCGGTCCGGTTCGGCAACGTCCTCGGCAGCCGCGGCTCCGTGCTCACCACCTTCGCCGAGCAGATCGCCACGGGCATGCCGATCACCGTGACGCACCCCGACGTCACCCGGTTCTTCATGACGATCCCCGAGGCGGTCCGGCTGGTCATCCAGGCCGCCGCCATCGGCGCTCCCGGCGAGGCGTTGGTGCTGGACATGGGCGAGCCCGTGCGGATCGCCGACATCGCAACCCAGCTGGCGTCGCTCGCCGGCCGGCCGGTGCAGCTGCTCTTCACGGGCCTGCGCGAGGGCGAGAAGCTGCACGAGGAGCTGTTCGGCGACGGCGAGCACGACGTCCGCCCGGTGCACCCCGCGGTGTCGCACGTGCGGGTGCCCGCGCTCGACCCGAGCTGGGTGCTGCAACCGGTCGGGTCGGACACCGCCACAGCTTTCATGCACGGGCTCACGGTCCTCGATGACGACGAGCCCGTCGCCCGGCTGCGCCCCGCGCTCACCGTCAACCGCAGTGGCAACCGCAGAGGCAGTGCCGAGCACCTCGTCAAGGAGCTCCCGTGACGCTCTCCCCACCGGCCCCGCCGGGCCTCGCGCTGCTGGCCGTCGACGGTGGCGCCCCCGTCCGCACCGGGCCGTTCCCGAGATGGCCGCGGTTCGACGAAGCCGACGCCGACGCGGCGGCGCAGGTGCTGCTCTCGGGCAAGGTCAGCTACTGGACGGGCGAGCACGGCCGGGCGTTCGAGGCTGAGCTGGCCGGTTGGGCCGGCACGGATCACGCAGTGGCCGTCGCGAACGGGACGGTGGCGCTGGAGATCGTGCTGAGGGCGCTCGGCATCGGCCCTGGCGCCGAGGTCATCGTCCCCGCCGCGACGTTCATCGCGACCGCCAGCGCCGTCGCGGCCTGCGGGGCGCGGCCGGTTGTCGTCGACGTCGACCCCGATACGCAGGCGCTGACCGCCGACACCGTGCGCCCCGCCGTCACCGAGCGCACCGCCGCGGTGATCGTCGTCCACGTCGGCGGCCACCCCGCCGACACGGCCCCGCTCGTCGCGCTCACCGACGAGCTCGGGCTCGACCTGGTCGAGGACTGCGCGCAGGCGCACGGCGCGCGTCGCGACGGAAAGATGGTCGGGCTGGCGGGCCGCGTCGCCACCTGGTCGTTCTGCCAGGACAAGATCATGACCACCGCCGGCGAAGGCGGTGCGATCACCACGTCCGACACGGTGCTGGCGCGCCGCTGCTGGGAGCTCAAGGACCACGGCAAGAGCTATTACGCGGTGCACGAGCAGCAGCACCCGCCGGGCTTCCGCTGGCTGCACGACTCGTTCGGGACGAACGGCCGGATGACCGAGGTGCAGTCGAGCATCGGCCGGCTGCAGCTGCCGAAGATCGCTGGCTGGGTCACGCAGCGGCGCGCCAACGCCGACGTGCTCCGGCAGACCTTCGCCGACCTCGCGGCGCTGCGCCTCCCCGTGGTCGCGCCGGGCGTCGAGCACGCCTACTACCGGTTCTACGGGCACGTGCGGCCCGAGCTGCTGCGCCCCGGCTGGGACCGCGACCGCATCGTCGCGGCGATCGCCGCTGAGGGCGTCGACTGCTCGATGGGCGGGTGCACCGAGATCCACCGCGAGCGCGCGTTCGACGCGGTCGGCCGCCCGCAGACGCTCCCCGTCGCGCAGTGGTTGGGACGGCACTCGCTGGTCCTGCCCGTTCATCCGGCCATGGCAGAGGCCGACGTCCGCTCGGTGGCGGACGCGGTGGGGAAAGTGTTCTCGGAGGCAACCGAATGAGGCGTTTCGTCGACGTCGTCGTCGCTCTCGCGGTGGGGCTGGTCGCCCTGCCGATCGTCGCGGTCGTGGCGCTGCTGGTGGCGCTGGACATCGGCCGTCCGGTGCTGTTCCGCCAGCACCGCGCCGGCCTGGCGGGCCGCCCGTTCACGCTGGTCAAGTTCCGCACCATGCGCGACGCCGACTACCACGGCCAGGAGGACATCGAGCGCATCACGCGCATCGGGCACTTCCTGCGGGCGAGCGGGCTCGACGAGCTGCCCCAGCTGTGGAACATCCTGGTCGGTGAGATGAGCTTCATCGGCCCGCGACCGGCGTTGGCCGTGCAGGCCGAGCACTTCTCGCAACGGCAGCGCGGACGCCTCGGGATCCGCCCCGGCCTGACCGGGTGGGCGCAGGTCAACGGGCGCAACGCGATCAGCTGGGCGGAGCGGATCGAGCTGGATCTCTGGTACATCGCGAACCGGTCGCTGCGGCTGGACATGACGATCCTGCTGCGCACGGTCGCCCGCGTGGTGCGACCGACCGACGTGCGCGGCGACAACGGGGTCAACGAGGGGTTCCGCACGGAGTCCGGCGAGCTCATCGACATCTGGAGCAACGCCGAAGCGGCCAAGGGCACTGGCGTGGCCTCTCCCCCACCGCTGCGGGAAACCGGCTGAGCAGCATCGACACGAACGACACGAACATGGGGAGAACCAACCGATGACCGACGAGAGCACCCTCCGGAAGGCGTTCGTCGACTCGCTCGACATCGCGCCCGACACCGACTGGGAGAGCCTGAGCTACCGCGGGATCGAGGAGTGGGACTCGGTCGCGCACATGCGGCTGATCGCGGAGCTCGAGGACGTCTTCGACATCATGATCGAGACCGAGGACGTCATCGACATGAACAGCTACGTCGTGGCCCGGAAGCTGCTCGGGAAGTACGGGATCGACTTTGCGTGATCTCCTCGACCTCCGCGAGCGCGTCGCCTTCGTCACCGGATCGACGCGCGGCATCGGATGGGCCACCGCCCAGCTGCTCGCCGAGCACGGCGCGTCGGTCGTCGTAGCGGGCTCCTCCGACCTCGCGGCCGCCGAGGCGAGGGCGAAAGAACTGACGGCCGGGTGGGGCACGCCCGCACTCGGTGTCGTGTGCGACTCCAGGGAGCCGGCCCAGATCAAGGCCGCCTACCGGACCATCCACCAGACCTTCAAGCGACTCGACGTGCTGGTCAACAGCGCCGGCGTGCTCGACGACGCGCTGATCGGGATGATCTCCGACGACGCGCTGGAGAACACCTTCCGCGTCAACGCCATCGGCCCGATCCAGCACCTGCAGGCGGCGGCCAGGCTCATGCGCCGCAGCGGGGACGGCGGGTCGATCATCAACATCGCGTCGATCATCGGGGTCACCGGCAACGAGGGCCAGGCGGTCTACGGCGCATCGAAGGCCGCGGTCATCGGGCTCACCCGCTCCGCGGCGAAGGAGCTCGCGCCGATGGGGGTGCGGGTGAACGCGATCGCGCCGGGGTTCATCGACACCGACATGACCCGCGCGCTGCCGGAAGCCAAGTTCGCGCAGCGCGCGGCCGCCATCAAGATGGGCCGCGTCGGGACCGCGGACGACGTCGCCAGGGCCGTCCTCTTCCTCGCCTCCGACCTGTCCGGGTACGTCACCGGGACGGTGCTCGGGGTCGACGGCGGAATGCTGATCTAGGAGCGAGCCGTGTTCCTGCACCCCGACTCCGACGCGCCGGCCGTCATCGACGCCGACACCGGCCGGGTGCTGAGCCACCGACAGCTCGCCGCGGCGGCGGCGGACTTCGCAACGCAGTACGAGCAGCCCCACGAGCTGGTCTTCCTCTTCGCCGACACGTCGGTGCAGACGCTCGTCGCGTACGTGGCTGCGCTGCAGCACCGCTCGCCCGTCGCGCTGCTCGACGCGAGCATGCGGCCGGCGGGCGCGCAGGAGCTGGTGAGGCGCTACCGGCCGACCGTCGTCGTCGACGCGACCGCGGAGATCGGGCCGCAGCTGGCCGGCTACCACCTCGCGAGCCCGGGGGTGTGGCGCCACGAGCGCGCCGCCCATCCGACACATCCCGCGCTTGCGGTGCTGCTCACGACCTCGGGCAGCACCGGCAGCCCCAAGTTCGTCCGGCTCTCGCGGGCGAACCTCGAGGCCAACACGTCGGCGATCATCGAGTCGCTCGGCATCGACGCCGCGGACCGGGCGATCGCCACGCTGCCGCTGCACTACAGCTTCGGCATGTCGATCGTGAACACCCACCTCGCCGCGGGCGGCAGCGTCATCCGTACCGGCACGACGATGCTCGAACCGGACTTCTGGGACGTCGTGCGCCGCGACCGGCCGACGTCGCTCAGCGGGGTGCCCTACACGTTCCACATCCTGCGCAGGCTCGGGCTGGACAAGCTCGACGTGCCGTCGATCCGGACGATGACGCAGGCCGGCGGCCGGCTGGAGACCACGATCGTCAAGGAGTTCCACGCGGAGATGCAGCGCCGCGGCGGCGCCTTCCACGTGATGTACGGGCAGACCGAGGCGGGCCCGCGCATGACGTGCCTGCCGAGCAGCAGCCTGCCCGAGAAGCTCGGCTCGGCCGGGTTGCCGCTGCGCGGCGGCACGATCGAAATCTGCGACGAGCTCGGCGAGGCCGTCCCGGTGGGAGCGTCGGGTGACGTCGTCTACTCCGGACCGAATGTGATGATGGGGTACGCCGAGCAGCCCGCCGACCTCGCGCTCGGCGACGTGCACGGCAACCGGCTGCACACCGGCGACGTCGGCCACCTCGACGACGACGGGTTCCTCTTCGTCACCGGGCGCACGAAGCGGATCGGCAAGATCTTCGGGGTCCGGGTGAGCCTCGACGAGGTGGAGCAGATGCTCGACGCCGATGGCCCGGTCGCCGTCGTCGCCGGGGCGGACAAGCTGCTCGTCTATTGCGAGCAACCCGCTTCGGGGGATCAGCTCGACGGCAGGCGGCGCCGGCTCGCCCACGACCTGCGGCTCCCGCTGAGCTCGATCCGGTTCTCCTGCATGGACGCGCTGCCGAAGATGGCGAACGGCAAGACCGACTACCAGGCGTTGGAGCGGCGCAAGGCGGGCACCGGTGCTTGACGAGCTGCTGACCCGCCCGCAGTTCAGCATCCCGCAGGAGGAGAAGGAGGCACTGCTGCTCCCCCGGCTCGGTGAGCTGGTCGAGCACCACCGCGACGCCTGCGCGGGCTACCGGCGGATCCTCGACGCGCTGCCCGACGGGCCCGGGCGCGGTCTGTCCGACCTGCCGTACCTCCCGGTCTCGATGTTCAAGTCGCACCTGTTGCAGAGCATCCCCGACGACGAGGTGTTCAAGGTGATGACGTCGAGCGGGACGACCGGGCAGGCGGTGAGCCGCGTCGTGCTGGACCGGACCACCGCCGACCTGCAGGCCCGAGCGCTCGCGGCCGTCATGACCACGGTGCTCGGGCCGCGCAGGTTGCCCATGCTGATCGTCGACACGCCGAACGTCGTGCGCGACCGCCGGACGTTCAGCGCGCGCGGCGCCGGCGTGCTGGGCATGCTCAGCTTCGGACGGCACCACACGTACGTGCTCGACGACGACATGGCGATCGACGTCGGAGCGCTGGAGCGCTTCGCCGAGCGCTTCAGCGGGCAGCCGGTGCTGGTCTTCGGGTTCACCTTCATGGTCTGGAAGTACTTCCACCAGCAGATCCAGCGCCGCGGGCTCGACGTCGACCTCTCCGGCGCCGTCCTGATCCACAGCGGCGGCTGGAAGAAGCTGCAGGACGAGGCGGTCGGCAACGCCGAGTTCCGCGCGGGCCTCGAACGCTCGACCGGGCTGCGGCGGATCCACAACTTCTACGGGATGGTCGAGCAGGTGGGCGGGGTGTTCCTGGAAGGGCCCGACGGCTACCTGCACCCGCCGAACTTCTCGGATGTGATCATCCGCGACCCGGTGACCTGGGCGGAGGCGCCGGACGGCCAGGTCGGTGTGATCGAGGTGCTCAGCACGCTGCCGCGCAGCTACCCCGGGCACGTCCTGCTCACCGAGGACCTCGGCGTCGTGCACGGGGCCGGTTCTCCGGTGACCGGGTGGGCGGGCAAGAAGCTCGAGGTGATCGGGCGGATCCCGCGCGCCGAGCTGCGCGGGTGCAGCGACACGCATGCCTACGCGAGCGCGTCATGACGGCGACACCCATCGAGGTCGGGACTGCGGCGCGCGTCGAGGTTGTGCTGCCCGAGCCGGCGAACCGCGAGCTCACGCCGCTGCTGGCCGAGTTCGCGACGGCCCCGACGAGCCGCCCGTTCAGCCCGGAAGCGCTCGACTTCTGTGCCGACCTCGCCCGGACGCTCGCCCGTCGCGCCCGGCACCTGCCGGAGGTGCAGGCGCTGGCGTTCTGGATGCGCAGGGCGGAGGTGACCCGCCTGGCGGAGGCGTTCGCCGCCCGCGAGGACGACGCCACGCTGCTCGTCCCGCAAGGAACGGTCTTCCACGTGCCGCCCTCCAACGTCGACACGCTGTTCGTGTACTCGTGGCTGCTGGCCGTCCTGACCGGCAACCGCACCGTCGTGCGGCTGTCCCGGCGCAGCTCCGAGGCGTCCGAGCTGCTGCTGGACGTCCTGCGCGACCGGCTCGGCGAGCACCCGCGTGTGCGCGACTCGACGCTCATGCTCAGCTACGGCCACGAGCAGTCGATCACCGACGCGCTCTCCGCGGCGTGCGACCTGCGGGTGATCTGGGGTGGCGACGGCACGGTCGACGCCATCAGGCGCAGCCCGCTGCCGCCGCACGCCACCGACGTCACGTTCGCCGACCGGTCGAGCCTCGCGGTCATCAAGGCGGGTGCGTACGCGGCGCTGACCGAGGAGGCCCGCGACCGGCTCGTCGTCGACTTCTTCAACGACGCCTACTGGTTCGACCAGCTGGGCTGCTCGTCGCCGCGGGCGGTCGTGTGGGTGGGCGACGAGGTGCAGTGCGCGGCGGCGGGCGCCGACTTCTTCCCGCGGCTGCAGGCCCAGGCCGTCCGCAAGGGCTACGCCGTGGACGCTGCGTCGGCCGTGGCGAAGCTCGGCTTCGGGTACCGGGCGGCCGTCGACCAGCAGATCACCGGCTACGAGTTCCACGGCAGCGCGCTGACCGTGCTCTCGGTGGCGCAGTTCCCCGCCATCGGCGGCGAGTTCTGCGGGGCCGGCACGTTCTTCCAGTACCGGACCGCCGAGCTGCTCGACGTCGTCGCCGGGATCGGCCGTCGCGACCAGACCCTCACCCACCACGGTTTCGACCGCGCCGAGCTGCGCGAGCTCGCCGTCGCGCTCAACGGGCGGGGCATCGACCGCATGGTGCCCTTCGGGCAGGCGCTCTCTTTCAGCCACCTCTGGGACGGGCGCGACCTGCTGCAGACGTTCACGCGCAGGGTGACGATCGGGGCCGCGCGGTGACGAGCGCCGAGGTCCGCGACCTGCTCGTCGACGCCCTCGGGCTGGACGGGCTGCCGGGAGTCGGCGTCGACACCGAGGACGTCGCCCGCTGGGCGACCCCCGACCCGCGGCTGTTCACCGCAGAGGAGCACCGCCACTGCACGTCGCTCGGGCGGCCCGCGGAGGGCTACGCCGGGCGGTGGTGCGCTAAGGAGGCGGTGGTCAAGGCCGTCTCACCGTATGCGCCGGCGACGATGCGGGACGTCGAGATCGTCGCCGCCCCCGACGGGCGCCCGCTCGTGGTGCTGGCGCAGCGCCTGGCGGAGATGGGCATAGCGGCAACGGTCAGCATCGCGCACAGCAGCACCGTCGCCGTGGCGGTGGCCGTCGCCCGTGCCGGGACGACGCCGTAGAACTTCCCCACCGTTTTGCCAACCTGCACACCCCGCAGGGCGTGCAGGTTGGCAAAACGGTGGGCAACTTTCGGCGCGCGAGCGGAAGTTCCCCACCGTTTTGGGTGGATGCGCGCCGTTTTGGCGCGCATGTGCCCAAAACGGTGGGGAACTTCGGGTCAGAGCTCGCCTTCCAGCCTCGTCAGGAAGGAATTGCCGGCCGTTATTGCCAGCAGGACGTCTTTGTCGCGCGAGTGGGCGTACATCCAGGGCCCGAAGGAGAGGGTGCAGCGTTCGGCCGCCAGTGCCGCGGACATCGTGACGTCGACGCGGCCGCGGGTGACGGGTGCCCCGCCGACCGCCGCCGCGTGCCGTTGCAGATCCCGCAGCACGACGTGCGGGTCGCCGCCGAGCGTCCCGATCTGCTGCGCGCCGTTGAAGCCGTCGGGGTTGGCGTAGTAGAGGTACCAGCCGGCGGGGGCGCCCGCGTCGTCGAGCACGAGCCGGCGGTGGAACTCGCCGCGGTGCCGTGCGTCCTCCAGGTGCGCGACGAGCCACTTGAGGCTTTCCTCGTCGTAAGCCGGGCACAGGTCCCGCCCTCGTGACGCACGTGTGACGACCTCCAGCAGCTCGCCGACCTCGAGCCCGCGCCCGGTCGGCGGCGGGCGCCACACCTCGCCATCCGGTGGGCCGTCCAGCGGCCCGGGGCTCGTCCACCACAGGCTCCCGGCGGTGACGAGCGCGGCGCGGGACGCCTCCCACACCCGCCGCCCCGGCTCGTTCACGACGTCGGCGAAGGTCAGCTCCTGCGGCCCTCGCAGCGCCTTGCGGAACATCGCGGCGGCGACCAGCGACGCGTCGGGTTCGTCGGGGTCCACCGAGAACCGGGTGATCAGCGCGGCGCTCAGCGGGCGTTTCCGGAACGTCATGAGCCGCGGGATGATCCCGAGGAACCCGACGACCCGGCCTTGTGCGTCCTCGTAGACCAGCGACGGGAGCGCGGGATCCGCCCACGGGCTGTCGAACAGCACACGCTCGTAGAACGCCGTCATGAACGTGTCGGCGGCGGGGGCGAGCGGCTTGCCGCCGGTGAGGGTCTTGCGGTGCAGCGCGATCGCCTGCGGAGCGTCGGCGGGGATGTACGGGCGAATGCCAGCGCGGGCCATGGCCGCTACCTCGCCCGCGGTGCGCGGTAGGCGGGGAAGAACGCGGTGCCGTCGGCGTCCCCGGCCAGCGCCGCGTACGCCTCCTCGTCGCACACGATGCTGTGCGTGACGTACGGCGAGGCCGCGTTGGTGAAGCTCGCCTTGAACGTGTGCAGGCTGTCGCCGTGGCGCATCCCGCCACCGAGGTTGAGCGGGACGCCGAGCTCGTCGGCGAGGTCGATCATCCCGATCATCATGTTCTTGGCGGGCGAGCGCGACCGGTGCGCGTCGGCCGTGCCGCCGAGGTAGTAGTGCAGGTACCCGTCGCTGAGCACGGCGATCGCGCCTGCGGCGAGATCACCGTCCGGGCCCCACACCGCGGCCAGCCACGACGACTCGCCCAGCAGGCACGCGCGCAGGTAGTCGGCGCTGTAGTAGTAGCGGTCGCTCGCGGCCGCGGCGTCCATCGTCTCGGTGTAGGCGGCGGTGAAGGCGTCGACGAGGTCGTCGTCGACCGCCTTCGCAGGCAGCGGTTCGAACCGATATCCCGCGCGCTCGTTGCTGCGCGCCTTCGTCGCCACCCTGCGCTGCACCGACCGCGGGACGTCCGGGCGGTGCAGCAGCACCTCACCGCGCTCGTCGCCACCGGTGATCGCCGGCGCGCCCAGCCGGTCCCTGAGGAAGATGCTGACCAGGCCCGTGCCGGAGAAGTCGATCTCCGAGACGGGGACGGGCGCGTCGATGACGGTGCCGCCCGGATAGCCGTACGGCGAGATCGCGTCGAACAGGCCGTCCCGGATCTCCCGCCGGATCAGCGGCACGACCAGCCGCCCGTCACCGACGACGAGCGAGTGCGTCACGCCCTCCGCGGCGAGGAACGTCCCACTGCGGAAGAACTCCGGCTCGACGGCCGCTGCCCCGCTGTCGGCGACCAGTTCCGCCTGCACCTCAGCCGACCGCTGCGGCCGCGAGCCGGTTCCCGAGGTGCCGGATGTTGTGGTACTCGTCCGCATGCGAGTCGGACCACTCGCCGCGGGCGTACGCGTCGGCGATCGACTGCATCGACTCGCGGATCGTGCGCTTGGCCCGGAAGCCCAGCACACGTTCCAGCTTGTCCGAGTTCACGTGGTACGAGCGCTCGTCCGCCCGGCCCGGCTCGTAGGTCAGCTCGACGGGCTCGCCGCCGTCCTGCCCGACGATGTCGCGCGCGAGCTCGGCGAGCTGGCGGATCGTCACGTTCTCCCCGCCCGCGTTGAACACCTCGCCGCTGTACTTCTCCCGCGGGGCTTCGAGCAGCACCTCGAACAGGTCGCAGACGTCGCGGATGTCGATGTGCGGACGCTGCTGCTCACCCCCGTGGACGACGACCTTGCGCTCGACCTGCGCGATCCCGAGCAGCTGGTTCGCGATGACGTCGAAGCGCATCCGCGGCGACCAGCTGCACATCGTCGCGAGCCTGATGCTGACGGTGGCGAACGTGTCGGTGGTGAAGGACCGCACGACGGCCTCGCTCTCCGCCTTGCACCGCGAGTACTCCCGCCGGCAGTTGAGCGGGTCGGTCTCGGTGATGTTGGGGGTCACGTTCACGCCGTAGACGGAGAACGACGACGCGTTGACGAAGAGCCGCGCGCCGGCCGCTCGCGCTTCCTCCAGCAGCGGGGCGTAGGCGTCGAGGTTGATCGAGCGGGTGAGCGCGGTGTCGAGGTCGCCCGACGGGTCGTTGGCGATCGCCGCCAGGTGGAAGACGGCCTCGACGTCCTGCACCGCGGACCGGACGGCGGCGCGGTCGCGGACGTCGGCGCGGATCAGCTCCAGCCGCGGGTCGTCGAGCACGCCGTCGAGCCCGGCCGTGCCGTAGGTGAGGTCGTCGAGCACCACCACCTGCCGACCCCGGCCCAGCAGCATCTTCGTGACCGCCGACCCGAGGTAGCCCGCGCCACCCGTGACGAGAATCCGCTTCTCGGTTGTCATTGCTCTCCCTCGCTGGTTGCGGTCACGGCACCTGCCGTGCCCTGCGCTCGTCGCAGAGCGCCACGTGATCGGGCTGGGCGATCCGGCAGTACTGCTCCTGTGTCTGCACGTCGCAGCGGCCCTCGTCGCGCAGCCGGGCGACCTCGGCGAGGATCCCGCGCAGGACGTCGAGCGTGCCCGGCGCCGACGCGATGTTCTCGGGATGGGTCCAGTAGTGCACGACCTCGCCGGTGCCGGCCGCGCGGCGCAGCATGCGGGCGGCCCGCAGCGCGCTCACCGCGGGCGGCACGATCCGGCGGGCGCCGCTTCGCCAGTTGACGAAGTGGCCCGCGGGGATCACCAGCGGGCGGGCCGGCGCCGGATCGGGGTCCGGCGCCGTGTTCAGGTTGAACTCCGCGGCGAGCGACGCCAGTCGCGACGATCGCAGCCGGGCCGCGCGGGCGCCCGCCAGGCCGAACTCGTCGAGGACGTCGGTGTGCGCCACCGCGTTGCGCGGGTAGATGTACGTGCTGGCCCGGCTCACGAGCGGCACGTTCGCCGCATACAGCATGCCGAGCTCGCGGCGGGCCGCGTCGGCGGTGAGCCCCGGCCAGTCCCACGGGATGTGCGTCGCGCCGTGCAGCGCGATCTCGTGCTCCGTCCGCGCGGCGTCGACCATGGCCATCGCCCAGTCGCCGGTCCAGCCCTGTGCACCGGTCCGGACGCAGTCGTCCAGCGCGTCGCCGAGGTAGCCGGGCACCTCGCGGTTGATGTCGTGCAGCGCCGGCAGCAGGTCGCGCAGCCCGGCGGGGTCGAGCGAGAAGGTGCCGACGAACGCGAACGTCGCCGGGATCGCGAACTCGTCCAGCAGCGCGACCAGGTTCGTGTAGGCGGCACGCAGCCGCGCGTCGGACAGCGATGCGTGCACCCCCTCGGTGAGGTGGTCGGCGACGCCCCACTTGCCTTCGCAGTCGAAGGAAAGTACGAAACGCGCAGTCATGCGGCGGCCCCCCGTTAATCCGTGCCATCAGGTGACTCGCTCCTTGCGCGGGTCCCGTTACGGGCTGCGCGGCACCCTGCGGCGGTAACGGAAAGGCGTTTCCGAGCGAGTACCTCCGCGGTGGCCGGTACCAGACCGGACGCCGGCGCGCCCGCGGGACCGGCCAGGAGCACAGCGTGTTCGAGTACGTCAAGAACGAGTACAACCCCTTTCCGCGGCTGGTTCTCGAGCGCAGCCCGGCCGCCCCGGAAAAGCTGACGGCATACTTCCCCTATTCGACGTCGGTGACGTTTCCGATACCGGCGACGCACGACGAGTTCGTGGCGCTGCACGGGCGCAAGTACTGGCAGGGCGTGCGCCGCAAGGAACGCCGGCTGATCGAGGATCTGCCCGATCTGCGGTTCCGGGTGGTTCGCGACGAGGACGGGTTGCGCGAGGTGCTGCCGAGGGTGCAGGAGCTGTTCGCCGAGCGCTGGGCCAGCGAGTTCACGTCTTTTGCCTGGAAGACGCCAGCGGGCTTCGCGCCCTACGCCGACGCCATGGTGGAGCTGGCCCGGCAGGGCCGCGGTGAGGTCGCGGTGCTCGAGGGCGGCGGCCGGCTGCTCTCGTTCGCCTACTGCCTGATCGAGGACGGCACCTACTACTTCTACCAGCACGCCAGCACCCCCGACGAGGAGCTGCGCAAACGCAGTCTCGGGAAGCTTTTCGTGAGCAAGCTGATCGAGGATCTGGTGCTGAACCCGCGATGCACGGTGTTCGACTTCATGACCGGCACCTCGGAATACAAACGTGAGTGGGCCCGATCCGAGCAGCAGATCTTCTTCCGGATCGAGAAGGACCGGACAGCCGGCGGTCGAATCGTGTTCGCGGCGACCTGGTTGGCCTATCGCGCGAAGTTCTACGTGCAGTTCGGGAACCCGCGGCTGCGGGCCGCGGCAAAAGCGTTGCTGTTGTGGCGCGACCGGCTCATGCGACGCGGCGAGGACGCCCCGCCGGCCGGCACACCAGCCCAGTCCGCCCAGCCCGCTCAGTCCGCCCAGTCCGCTCAGCCGGCGTTGTCGACGGCGACCACCCGCACCCCGTAGGGCGGCACCGACACCGTCGCCTCGACGACGTCCGGTGCATCCGCGTCAGGGCCCGACCCCGCCACCGCGGTGTCGCTCGTCCATTCCCGCAGCGTCCCGGCCTGCGCGTCGCGGAACCGCAGCGTGCCGCTCCACTCCTTGCCCGTGACGTCGGTGTTGATCAGCGTGATGATCGTCTGCCGCGCGGTGCTCGTCACGAGGTACTGCAGCGGCGGCCCGGCGACCGTGACCTTCGCCGTGCCCTGCTGCAGCTCGTCGAACAGCCGCTGGTCGACCGCGTCGATGCGGCCGCCCGCGTCGACCATGTGGTCGACCGCCGTGACGTAGACCGCGCCGCTGCCGACGGCGTTGCGGGTGATCAGTGGGGCGCCGGCCGCGGTGGTGGCGACCACCTGCGCGCCCGCCGGCTGCAGCGCCGCGTGGCTGAACGGGCGCTCGCCGGTCAGCGCCGAGCCGTCGGCCGCCCAGATCCCGGCCGCCGACTCGGCCCGCTGCGCCGACGCGACCACACCGCTCCACGCCTGCGAGTCGGCGGGCAGCAGCGCGGCGCTGATCACGAGCGTGCCGCCCCGCCGCGTGTACTCCTGCAGCGCCGCGGTGAACTCGGGCGAGGCGGCGGTCGACGTCGCCAGCACGACGACCGGGTAGCGCAGCAAGGTGTCGAGGCCGACCCGGTCGGTGAGGACGTCGAGCGACTCCCCCCACCGCGTGCTGCCCATCGGCTCCCACTGCCGGGGGTCGGCGCCGGCGGCGAGCAGCTGCCGCTGGGCGGCCTGGCTCGGCCCGACGGCGGGGGTGGCACCGTTCGCCACCTCCCACGGCGCGCCGGGCGGGATCGTGCCCCAGGTCTCGTGGCCGGGGAACGCCAGCGCCAGCATCCCGTCGAGGGTGCGGTCGCCCGCGGTGAACGGGTTGTGGCGGTACCACTTGCGGGAAGCCTGCTCGAACTCACCGAAGCGCGGTTCGTAGCCGGACGCGTGGTCCTGCACCACCGCCATCGGGACGTGCGGCTCGCCGCGGTCGGTGTGGCGGTTCAGGCTGAAATCGGCGAACGCCTGCACCGTCCGGCCGAGCGGGTTCAGGCCGCCGGGCGGCCCGCCCGTCGTGTAGTCGGCGGCCTCGTTGAGGATGACGTCGGCGCCCGCCATGTACGCCGCGTACATGTTCCGCTCGAACGTGCTCGGCGACCAGCCGGTGAGCAGCGTGCCGTTCGCGTCGAACACGGTCGGCCCACCGGTCCAGTAGCGGTAGGTCGACATGTCGACGCCCCAGACCTTGTCGCCCGCTTGCCGCGCCGCGCCGCGCACGAAGGACAGGCCCGGGCTCATGGCGCTGATCTCGTCGTTGTTGCGTTCCAGCAGCACCGCGTCGGAGCCGAGCTCGAAGGCGTACTGAGGGCAGAACGCGTACGCGCACAGCGACATCCACTGGTAGCCGCGCTCGGCCGAGGGCTGCCCCATCACGGGATCCAGCCCGCGGGTCTCGCGGTAGTAGCGCAGCCACTGGGCGTGCACCTCGGCGTCCGAGAGCCCCTCCGGGCTCGGCCGGCCCTCCGCCCAGCAGCCGCCGCCCTGGTCGAACTCGGGCGAACCGAGCCGCCACGCCCAGCCGGACGTCCGGCCGAGGTCGGCGAGCGTCCGGGCGGTGTCCTGGTCGGTGGTCTCCGGGTAGCAGCTCCCGACGCCGGCCTCCGTGGGCACCGAGAAGTAGACGAAGGGCACGTCGTTCCCGGCGACAAGCGGGCGTTCGGCCCGGCTGATCGGCGGATGGATGCTGAGGCCGTTGGCGAGCCCGCCGTTCAGACGCGCGGTGGCGGCCGTGGCTCCGTCGCCGTAGACCTCGGTGATGAACGCCATCGACGACACGGGGCCCCCGATCGTCGGCGGGATCGGTTCGGTCGGCGGTGTGTTCGGGTCGCTGACGGGGAGCGGGACGAACGGCGCCGAGGTCGTCACGGCGAAGCCGACGACGAGGGCGAGGGCGAGCAGTCGCACGGTGTCCATTGCGCGGCCCTCCCCGCGCAACCGTTGCCGACGATGTCGACCTGGCGTCGACTGCGGCTCGCTCACCGGTTCCGCACGGCGGGACGATAAGTGAGCGTTGGTGCTGGCAGCGGCGTCATGGCCCTACTCGTTCGGGGGAGTCCCGCAGGTTCACCCGGTTCCACAGCTCGGCGAACACCGACCGCTCCGCCGCGGTCGGGGTGCGCACCCTGCGGGCCAGCACGCGCCGCTCCTGGTGGGTGGCGACGGCGAGCGCGTCGCGGGCGCCGCGGGCGAGGTGCTCGGCCGCGGCCAGCAGGCTCGCGGCGAACCGCCCGTTGCGAAGGCCCCACCGCACCAGCATCCCGCCTTGCACGAACCGCGTGCGCACGCTGCGGCGCAGCTTGATGCCGTCCTCCCGGTACGCCAGCAGCACGTCGGGCATGTTGGCGTACCGGCTGGTCCGATGCGCCCGCAGCAGCACGTCCTGGTCCTCGCACCCGTTGCGGCGCCCGTCGTAGGGGTGCTCGACGAACCACCGGCGGCGGCCCAGCCACGTCGGGTGGCTGAGCGGGATCCCGTGCAGGACGTCCGCCGTGACCAGCTCGTGCCCGCCCTCGACGGTGCGGGGGCCGCGCGGCGTGCCGTCGGAGGAGAACACCATCTCGCCCGCGCCCACCAGATCGACGTCGGGGTGCGCGCGCAGGTACGCGACCTGCTTCTCCAGCCGCTGCGGGTAGCAGATGTCGTCGCCGTCCATCCGCGCGACGAGCTCGGCGCGGCAGCGCGCAACACCCTGGTTGAGCCGCGCGGAGATGCCCTGGTTGCGCCCGTCGACGTGCACCACGATCCGCCGGTCGGCCGCTGCCCAGGCCCGCAGGCGGGCCACCGTGGCGTCGGTCGAGCCGTCGTCGACGACCACGAGCTCCCACTCCCGGAGGGTCTGCCCGACGAGCGAGCGCATCGTCGCGTCGATGCTGCGCTCGACGTTGCGCACCGGCATCACGACGCTGACGGCCGGGACCGGGAGGGTCATCGGGCCGCCCGCCGCATCACACGCCTCCCCGCCACCACCGACTCGTACACCTCGAGGTGCCGGTCGATCATGGTGACGACATCGTACTCGGGATGCAGCTCGTCGGACCGCTTGCGCGCGCCCTCGGCGTACATGTCGTAGTCGGCGACCAGCCGCTGGATCGCCGCCGCCATGTCGTCGACGTCGCCGGGGCGGGCGAGCACCCCGCCGTGCAGCACCTGCTCGGGCACGCCGGCGTCGTCGGTGGCCACAACCGGCCGGTTGGCCAGCAGCGACTCGGTGATGACGCTCGGCAGCGACTCCGCCTCCGCGCGGCTGGGCAGCACGAGCACGTTGGTGCGCTCGTACTCCGCCGCCATCCCCGCGACGTCCTTGCGCCCGACGAACTCGACGGCGTCGGCGAGCCCCAGCTGCCCCGCGAGCGCCTGCAGCTCCGCGAGCTGGCCGGGGTTGTGGAAGACCAGCCGCAGCGCGACCGGGGTGGTCGCCCGGATCGCGGCCATGGCGCGCAGCAGCACGTCGATCCCCTTGCGCGGGATGAGCTGGCCGGCGTAGAGGAAGCGCCACGGTTCACCGTCGGCGGGCCGGACCGGCGGGGTGACCCGCTCCGGCGCGTCGATGCCGTTGCGGATCACCGTCACCGGGCAGCGCACCTGCGTGCGCAGCCGGGCCGCCTCCTGGTGCGAGAGCGCGACCATCGCGTCGGCGGCCCGGTTCATCAGCCACAGCGACGCGGCCCGCGCGGCGGGCAGGGTCCGCTCCTCGTTGTGCCGCGTGAACACCAGCGGCACCCGGTGCAGCGGGCGCAGTCCGGCGAGCAGGGGCAGGCTCTTCGCCACGTGGTGGACGTGCACGACGTCGATGCCGTCGAGGCGATGCCGCCAGATGTGCCCCGCGGTGACGACGTCGACACCACGCTCGCGCAGGCCCTTCGAGAGAGTCATCTCCGGGGTCGGGTTGATGCTGCGCCGGTAGTCGTCATCGCGGCCGAACACGCCGCCGACGATCAGGACTCTCATGGTTGTGCCTCCGGCATCCGGTTCCTGTACAGGCGGGCCACCAGCACGATGAGGACGATCGGCGGCATGAAGTAGACGACGATCTGGGCCAGCACCGACAGCGAGTTGATCACCAGCGTGGCGGTCCACAGGCCGCAGTAGGTCCACGTATAGGCGGCGAGCGGGTCCTGCGCGCCCGCAACGAGGTCGTCGAGCCTGCGGACGGCGACGCCCAGCAGGACGTAGCCGGCGACAACCGCCAGCAACCCCCCGTTCCAGTAGAGCTCGGCGCCGAAGACGATGTTCTGGTCGGTGATGCCGGACCGCCCGTAGAGCATCTCGTTGTAGAGCACCGGGCCGCTGCCCGCGCGGTACGGCTTGCCGAGGATCGGCACCGGCAGCAACGCCGAGCCGACGAGCGTCGCACCGCCGTGGAAGCCCGCCGCCTCGGTGTCGGCGATGACGACCGCCCAGAACTGGGCGCCGCCGCCGTACAGCTGGACGGTGTCGGCGATGGTGTCGGACGGGCCGGTGAGCCCGGCGTCGGTCGCGCTGATCCGCCCGCCCTGCGTGCCGAGGTAGTTCTGGCGGTACTGGCCGAACTGGAACCCGATCGTCCCGAGCAGCACCAGCACGAACATCAGCCGCAGCATCCGCACGCGCTTGACGGTGAAGCTGTACGCCGTGAGCAGCCCGAGCAGCGGGATGAGGATCGCGGCCCGGTTGTACTCGTAGGTCGCCGAGACGGCCAGCAGCAACAACGCGACCGCGACCTGCGAGACCACCATCGGCCGGCCCGGTCGCCGCCGCATGATCAGCAGCGCCCAGACGATCACGAGCCCGATCGAGAGGAACGGCCGCAGGAACGACGCGGCGGCTTCGCCGAGCGTCGAGGTCGCGCCCGGGATCGAGAAGACGTCACCCTGCCCGGAGAAGTAGTCGATCAGCGCGCCGACCGACGGGAAGGCGAGGAACAGTCCGATCCCGCCGATCACGACGAAGGACGCCGCCAGCATCACCGGTGCGGAGTTCGCGCCGGCGTCGGGGAGCAGGCGGTTCGGGATGGGCCTGGCCCGCAGCAAGCAGAGCCCGACCGCGAACGCCGCGTAAGCCGCGGCCTGCATCAGCAACGCCTGGTTGATGAACCGGTCGTCGGGCAGCACGGGCAGCGAGCCGGGCGTCGGGCCGCTGAGCATCGTCAGCACCGGCAGCGCGACCAGCTGGAGCCCGAAGAGCAGCACGGCGACGTTGCCGGGCGCGAGCGCCCGGTCGGCTCGCCACCGGGCCCGCGGCACGAGCACCTGCACCGCCGCGAACGTCCCGATCGCGACCGGTACGGCGGGGAAGCGGCCGGTGTAGGGGCTGTACTGGTGCGCCCACGCCCAGACGAGCGCGGCCACGAGGGTGAGCACGAGCGTCACGCCGAGCGTCACGCCGGAGACGGGCTCCTGCCCGTCGGTGGCGGCGCGCGGGTCGTCGGAGACCGTCGGGGCAGTCATCGGCCGGCCACCGTCCGGCGGGCCGCGCGTGCGACCGGCAGCAGCACGGCGCAGGTCGCGATGTAGGCGAGCAGGTAGGCCACAGCCAGCCCGACCCCCTGGAACAGCGGCACCAGCACCAGCGCGCTGACGGCGAGCGTGCCCGCGAGCGCGGCGTCGCTCCACACCCACAGCGCCACCCGACCCTCGGCGAGCGCCCGCTGGCTGAGCACGTTGTTCAGCGCCGTCGGCACCACGGCCAGCGCGAGCGCGGCCAGCACGGCGGCACCGCCGGCGAACCCAGGCCCCTGCAGGGCCATCAGCGGACCGGAGAGCACGATCAGCACCAGTGCCGCGAGCACGGAGAACGCCAGCGTCATCGCGCCGTAGCGCACGAAGAGGTCCCGCGCGTCGGCCACGCGGTCCGTCGCGCGCAGCCGGCCCAGCATCGGCAGCAGCACCGAGCCCATCGTGGCCGGCACGAACAGCGCGATCGCGTGCCAGCGCAGCGCGACGGCGAACAACCCGACCAGCTCCAGCCCGCCGGGCTGCCGGCCGAGCACCACCTGCCCCAGCCACAGCGCCGGCTGCAGCGCGACCCCCGCCACCATCGCCGGGAGCGAGACCTTCAGCAGATCCCGCACCGCCGGGCGGGTGCCGGTGAACCAGACGCGGCGCAGCTCGGCCGGGCGGCCGCGGCGGACCAGCCACAGCCCGAGCAGGCACGTCGTCGCCTCGGCGGCGACCAGGGCCCACAGCGCGTTCGCCGGGCCGGGGGCGAGCAGGAGCGCACCGCCGAGCACGCCGCCGGCGAGCAGGCCCTGCACCGCACGGAACCGGCCGACGTCGGCGAACCGCTCGTGCGCCGAGAGCAGCCCGGCGAGCAGCTCCACGGTGGGCGTCAGCAGGACGAGTGCGCTGGCGATGGCGAGCAGGACGACCATGCCGTCCTGGTCGAGCACATGCGTCGCGACCCACGGCGCGGTGGTGGCCAGCAACACGACCGCCGCGATCCCGACGGTCGCCGCGACGGCCAGCGCCGCGTCGGTCAGCCGCTCGGCGCGCGGCGCGTCGACCGACCGCGCCTCCGCGACCAGCTTCTGCGTCGCGACGGGCAGGCCGAGCCCGCTGACCGCGCTCACCACGAGGGCCGTCGAGAGCGCGAGCGACACCCCACCGAAGTCGGCGCTGCCCAGCACCCGCGCCGCCACCAGCAGCGCGCCGACGTTGATCACCCTGCCGACGAACGTCCCCGCCAGCGCCCACGCACCGCCGTTCAACGCGGCCCGCAGCGTCGGCTCGCGCAGCAGCGCGACTCCCCGCGCCCACAGCCGGTTCACTGCCGCATCACCGCCGTGCCGCATCACCGCCGTGCCACCTCGCGGTAGATGCGGTCGGCCTGGTCGGCGACGGCGGGCCAGGTGAACTTCCGGGCGGCCTCCGGTGCGGCGGCGGCGAACCGCGCACGGCTCTCCGCGTCCTCGCACAGCGCCAGCAGCACCCGGGCCAGCTCTTCCGCGTCGCCCGGCGGCACCAGCACCCCCGCCGTCGACGGCACGACCTCCGGCAGCCCGCCCTGGTCGGAGCAAACGACCGGGGTGCCGGACGAGAGCGCCTCGGCCGCCGCCATGCCGAACATCTCGTCCTGCCGCGTGGGCATCGCGCAGACGTCGAGCGAGCGGAATACGTCGGCGAGCTCGTCCTCCGGCACGGGCCCGAGCCAGCGGCCGCCGACCCGGCCGATCTCGTCGGTCAGCGGGGTCGGGTCGGGGCCCGCGGTGCCGAACCAGTCGCTCGGCCCGGCCATCAGCAGCGTCGAGCGGGCGAACCGCCCCTTGACCGAACGGAACGCCTCGACGAGTGTGTCCGACCCCTTCTGCTCGCAGACCCGTCCTACGTAGCCGATGACGACGTCGTCGTCGATGTCGTACTTGCGCCGGACCGCGGCCCTGCGCTCCTCGTCGGGGCGGAACTGCTCGACGTTGACCCCGTTGGGCAGCACCGTGAACGCGTTGCGCGGCAGGTTCCACCAGGTCGCGGCCTCGCGCGCGCAGAACTCGGAGACCGGCAGCAGCAGGTCGAACTGCTGCAACGCGCGCCGGTAGGCGGCCTTGACCGCGGGCCGCGCGGTGCCGCGGTACTGGAAGTAGTCGAACGTGAGCACCTTCGCCGCCGGGATGCCGGCAAGCATCGCCGCGCCCGCGGCGCTGTTGTGGACGTGCACGACGTCCGGGGCGAACCGGCGCAGCGCACCGCGGGCCCGCGCCAGCAGCTCGAGGTCGCGGATCGGGCGCCGGGTGCGGCACGGGACGTCGTGGATCGACACGCCCTTCGCGGCCCCCGGTTCCCGCGGGCCGTCCGGGCTCATCGAGACGAGCAGCACCTCGTCGCCGCGGGCCACCTGCGCGGCGGCCAGCTCGATCATCCGCCGCTCGACGGCACCGCCGAACTTATAACCGACCGGCAGCGAGGCCGGCCCGATGTGGGCGATCCGCATCGCACTCATGCACAGCTCCTCGTGCGACTCGTCCGCGCCACAGGATGGGGGAAGGGCTCAGCAAGATCGTTCCGACTGCTCACTCGCCGGCTCGCCGCCGCTCGTTACGCAGCTCCCGGTAGAGGTCCACGATGCGCTCCCACACCACGTGCTCGGCGAAGTGCCGCTCGACGAAGGTCCGGCCGGCGGCACCGAGGCGCTGCCGCTGCGCGGGCTGCTCGGCGAGCCCCGCCAGCGTCGTCCCGAGCGCGCCGGCGTCGTCGACCCCGACCACGATCCCGGTCCGCCCGTCGTCGACGGCGTCGGGGCAGCCCGTCGCGGACGTCGTCACGGTCGGCAGCGCGCACGCCGCGGCCTCCAGCAGCACGTTCGGCAGGCCTTCGCGCCGGCTGGGCAGCACGAACACGTCCATCGCCGGGTACCAGCGCGCGGGATCGGCGACAACACCCGTCACGTGGATCCGCGGGTCGGTCCGGATCCGCTCGGCGAGCTCGGTGGGCAGCGGGTCGGCCGCGTCGAGGTCGCCGACGAGCAGCAGGCGCGCGTCGCGGCCGGCGGCGGCCCCCTTGCCCGCGACCGTCTCGAACGCCGCGAGCAGCGCCTCGATCCCCTTGTCCGCGACGAGCCGGCCCACGAACCCGACGACGAACGCGCCCTCCGCGAATCCCGCCGCCGCCTTCGCCGCCACGACCTCGTCCGGGGTGAACGGGTGGAAGCGCTCGAGGTCGATCCCGTTCGTCGAGCCGCGCCCGAGCAGCCGGGTCCGCTCCTCGCGGACCAACCGCAGCTCGACGGCGCGATCGCGCAACGACCCGCTCGCGCACAGCACCGTCGTCGCGAGCCCACATGTCGCCCGTTCCGCGGCGTGCAGCAGCCGGTA
This sequence comes from Pseudonocardia sp. TRM90224, assembly GCF_021245725.1. Classification (GTDB taxonomy): domain Bacteria; phylum Actinomycetota; class Actinomycetes; order Mycobacteriales; family Pseudonocardiaceae; genus Pseudonocardia. Next base: position 49,999 of record NZ_JAJGSX010000040.1, read on the forward strand.
CCGCAGCGAGCCCGGCCGTTCGCCTTCGAGGCGCAGCCCCCACAGCGAGTAGATCCGCACGGGCACGCCGGCGAGGCGGGCGGCGAGCCCGACCACGAGCGCGGCCTTCGGCGTGCTCGCGTTCACGATCGACGGCCGCAGCCGGCGCAGCACCCGCACAGCGGCGACGAGGGAGCGCACGTCGGCCGGCGAGGCCAGCCCGCGCGTCATCGTCAGCGGCACCACCTCGACACCTTCCGCCGCGGCGAACCCGGCGAGGTCGATCTCGTCCTCCGGCGAGCAGATCACGACGACCCGGTAGCCCTGCGCACGCATCGCGGCCAGCTGGCCGCGCAACAACACGACGGCCGAACGCGCGACCGTCACGGCGTATACGACAACAGGGGGCCCACTGGGCGCGACGGATGCCTTGCGCACACCCCCGGTCGATTGAACGGTCACTCGTTTCAGCTCGGGTGCGCCGGACGCACCGTTACAAGGATCGGCCGCATGGTCTGAACGGGTGAATGCGACCCGGATCCATGAACGATCACGCGGAGCCGTACGAGATAACCAGCGACGTCGTACCAGTCGGTGCGCTGCGACTCGTTTGTGTTGGTTTTTGGGGGGCAGTTGTCTTTCCGCGCATATCTCCGCCTGCTGCGCGATGGCCGGTGGTGGATCTCCGCCGGGTTGTTGATCGGACTGGCGGCCGGGTTCCTGTCCGCGCAGACGACCGACCCCGTCTACTCGGCGAGCACCACGCTGTACGTGGCCGCCATCGAGGGCGGCGGCGAGCCGGGGCAGGCCTACCAGGGCAGCCTCCTCGCCGAGCAGAAGTCGCGCGCCTACGCCGAGCTGATGAGCAGCGAGCGCATCCGGGCCGAGACCGCGAACGTGCTGGGCGAGCCGATCGATCCGGGCGTGATCTCCGGGCAGGCGTCGGCCGGTAGCCCGGTGGTGACGGTCACGGCCCGCACGTGGTCGCCGGAGCTGGCCGCCAGGATCGCCAACATCGCCGCGGGCAAGCTTGCCAACCTCGTCTCGGAGCTGGAGCGCCCGCAGGACCGGCTGCTCTCCACCGTCATCACGGTCCGGGTCGTCGCGGAGGCGGCGGAACCGACCGACCCCGTCGCTCCCGACCTGCGGCTCTCGACCGCGCTCGGCGGGCTGATCGGCCTGCTCGTCGGGGTCGGGATCACGCTGCTGCGGCGCAACCTGGACCGCTCCGTGCGCGAGCCGGCCGCGCTGGAAGGGCTCGCCGGGGCGCCGCTGCTCGCAAGCCTGCCGAAGCAGTCGCGCCGCCAGGCCGGCCTTTCACCGACCCCCGACGGCAGCACCGGCCGCAACGCCGAGGCCGTCCGGATGCTGCGCACGAACGTGCGGTTCGCGGCCGGTGGCCGCGAGATCACGACGTTGCTGATCGCGAGCGCCGTTCCCGGCGAGGGCCGTACGTCGCTGGCCTGCGAACTCGCGCTCGCCTACGGGCAGCAGCGCCAGCGCGTCCTGCTCGTCGACGCCGACCTGCGCACCCCGCGCGTCGCGCAACGCATGAACATCGACGGCAGCACCGGGCTCAGCTCCGTCCTCGCCGGCAGGTGCGAGGTCGACGACGCCATCTTCAGCTGGGCGGGGGTGGTCGACGTCCTGCCCGGCGGACCGGTCCCGGTCAACCCCAGCGAGCTGCTCGACTCCGAGCGGCTGGTCAACCTGCTCGACCACGTCAAGCGCAAGTACGACGTCGTGCTGATCGACTCGTCGCCGCTGCTGCCCAGCACCGACGCCGCGATCCTCGCCGCCCGCTGCGACGCCACGCTACTGCTGGTGCGGCACGGCCGGACCGCGGACGCCCGGGTCGAGGCGGCCGCGGAGGCGCTGCGCCGGGTGCGCGCCACGGTGATCGGCGCCGTCTTCACCATGGCCCCCGGTTCCATGGCGCCGCCGAAGGCGCACCGCGACACACCGGCCCAGGCCGAGCCGGTCGCGGCCGCCGCACTGTCGCGCCGCACCGAAGAGGTCACCCAGAGCATCACGGTGCCGAGCCCGGCGCCCGAGCGCGAGGTCACCGTGCCCACCGCGCTCGACCCGACCCCGCCCGCCGACCCGGTCGACACCACGGACCGAACCAGCACGACGGAGCTGCCTGCGTCGGAGAACGGCGCCGCGGCACCGCCGCGCCCGCAACCGACACCGCGGGCGAAGACCTCGGCCTAGCGCCCGGCCGGCCCAGCCCCGTCAGGCCGGGACGGCAACACATGCGTCCCGCATGCGTTGCCGCCCCATCCCTTGCGGCTCGCGTGCGCGCACGCGGGATGACGGATTCGTTCAAGAGCGATGTCCGGTTCCGGCCTAGCGTTTCGACGTAACCGCTGGGAGGACTCACCATGACCGAGCTCAACGACGAGGCCCGCGACCTGTTCGCCGGGTCCAACATCGCCCACATCGCCACCCTCATGCCGGACGGCGGGCCGCACTCGGTTCCGGTGATGGTCGACTTCGAAGGCGAGTACATCGCCTTCTTCACCTCGCCCGAATCGCGGAAGGGCCGCAACATCGACGCCGACTCGCGCGTCGCGATCTCCATCGCCGACCGGGACAACCTGGTCCGCAGCGCGATCGTCCGCGGCCGGGTCGTGAAGCGCGTCGGCGGCGACGCCGGCTGGGCTATCGTCGATCGAATCTTCGCGAAGTACACCGGCGGCCCGTACCCGCGGGGCGACGTCCGCGAGGCCTTCCTCGTGGAACCGACGCACGTCGTCGTCCCGACATTCGACTGAGGAGCGAAATGGGCAACGTAGCTATCCAGGCGGTTGTGTCCGTCGACGGCTTCATCGCTTATCCCGACGACTCGGTCGGGCCGCTGTTCGACTGGTACTTCAATGGCGACACCGAGCTGATCGCCAGGCCGAGCGACTGGAAGTTCTCCGTCTCGAAGGCGTCGGCCGAGTTCGCCCAGCCGTTCTGGGACGCGATCAAGGTGACGGTGATCGGCCGCCACCTGTTCGACACCACGAACGGCTGGGAGGGCAAGCCGGCCTCGGGCGACCAGCTCGTCGTCGTCACCCACCGACCGCTGCCGGACGAGTGGCTCGCCGAGCACCCGGACGCGCCGTTCCACACCGCCGACTCCGTCGAGTCCGGCATCGCGCTCGCGAAGGAGCTCGCCGGCGACGGTCTCGTCTGCGTGACCGCCGGGGATCTCGGCGGCCAGGCGTTCTCGGCCGGCCTGGTCGACGAGGTCGTGATGGACGTCGTACCGGTGGTGTTCGGCGAGGGGGTGCGCTTCTTCGGCAGCCACGCCGGCACGGTGCTGCTCGACGACCCCGACCAGGTGGTTCAGGGCGACCGCGTGCTGCACCTGCACTTCACCGTGCGGCGCTGACGGACCGGCTCGCGTCGACAGCGCGCCGGACGTCCTCGGCGACGAGGTCGGAGTTGATCGCGATGGCGGCACGCACGCCGTCCGCGGCGGCGTTGCCGACCTGGGCCATCAGGTTGTCGACGTTGCCGGCCGCCCACACCCCGGGCGCGACCTGCAGGGTCGCGGGGTCGGCGCCCACGCGCTGCCCGATCCCGGCCGGGTGCTCGGCGAGCTCGACGCCGAGCCCCGGAACGTCGCGAGCCAGGTAGCGGGGTGTGACCACCAGCGCTTCGCACGCCACCACCTCGCCGCTGCGCAGCCGCAGCCCGCGCAGCCGGTCGTCGGCCACCGCCAACGCCGTGACCTCGCCGTCGACCACCCGCACGCGACGGGCGCCCAGCTGCTCCCGCTCCTCGTCGGTGAGGGCGAACCCGGTGTGCCTGAACAGCGTCAGATCGCTGCTCCACTGGCCCATGAGCAACGCCATGTGCATGGTCATCGGCCCGGTCGCGAGCACCCCGATCGTGCGGTCGCGGACCTCCCACCCGTGGCAGTACGGGCAATGCAGCACGTCCCGGCCCCAGCGTTCCCGCAACCCCGGCACGGCAGGCAGCTCGTCGACCAGCCCGGTGGCCAGCAGGAGCCGGCGCGCCCGCACCGGAGCCGCACCCTCGATGTCGACGACGAACCCGTCGTCGGATCGGGACGCCGCCGTCACGCGGCCGAGCAGCACGCGGCCGCCGTACCCCTCGACCTCACGGCGACCGATGTCCAGCAGCTCCCCCGGCGGGACGCCGTCGCGCCCCAGGTAGCCGTGCACGGCGTCGGCGGGCGCGTTGCGCGGCTCACCCGCATCGACGACCAGCACCGACCTCCTCGCCCGCACCAACGTCAACGCTGCCGCCAACCCGGCCGCCCCGCCGCCGACCACCACCACGTCCTGCATGTCCATCACGCCACCTCCGAGGCACGACCATCGGCCCGGTCGGGCGCGCTTGACAAAGTTCTTTGCAGGACGTGCAAATGGCGGCGTGACCGACGACGTGGAGGAAGTGCTCGCCCAGGTGGGGTCGCGGCTGCGCGCGCTGCGCCGGAGCCGCGACACCACCCTGGCCGAGCTCGCCACGGAAACCGGCTTCTCGATCAGCACGCTCTCCCGGCTCGAATCCGGCAAACGACGCCCGACACTCGAAATCCTGATCCCGCTCGCTCGCTACTACCGCGTGCCGCTCGACGAGCTCGTCGGCGCGCCCGCGACGGGCGACCCGCGGCTGCACCTGAAGCCGCGGAACCACCACGGGCGCACCATCGTCCCGCTAACCCGGTACCCGGGTGGGCTGCAGGCCTACAAGCAGCTGTTCCCCGGGAGCAGCGCCGAGCCCCATCCCGAACCGCGCACCCACGAAGGCCACGAGTGGTTGTGCGTGCTCAGCGGCCGGCTCCGGCTCATCCTCGGTGAGCAGGACGTCGTGCTGGGCCCCGGCGAGATCGCCGAGTTCGACACCCGCGTGCCGCACTGGATCGGCAGCTCCGACGGCAAGCCGGTGGAGATCCTCAACCTGTTCGGACCGCAGGGCGAGCGGACCCGCACCACGGCCCGGACCGAACGCCCCTGAGCAGGGACGATTCAGGTCTGCAATTTCGTGCCCCGACCGGACCGGTCCAGCGGCAGGGGCCGGCGCGGCTCACGCACGCCGGCCGTCTCCTCCGGCCGTGCGACGACGAGCGTGACGACGTCCCAACGCTGCAGGACCGTGCCCGGTGGCGGCGACTGGTCGACGACCCGCCCGTGCATCAGAGGTTCCGGGCTGTCCGGGTTCGCGCCTTGGCAGGCCAATCCGAGATCGTGCCCCCCGCAACCATGCGTCGAGCGCTTGCCGCCCACGGAAATCCGGTACGGCTACCTCACCAGAAGTGGTTTCGGCCACATATCTTCACCCGCCGCGAATGCTACCGGCCGTGGCACCGGCGCGGAACTCATTCGACCATTTCGACGAGCATCCGCGCCGCCACCGCCGCGCCGTCGACGGGCATGGCGACGCTCACCTCCGCCGCCCGCGCAGCCGTGTCGTCGCGGAGCGCGGGCTCGAGCGCTGCGGAGAGGGATTCGACGGTCGGCGTCGGGCCGTCGTGCGCTGCGCCGATGCCCAGCGCAGCCACGCGCCGCGCCCAGTACGGCTGGTCCACGATCTGCGGCACGATCACCTGCGGCGCGCCTGCCAGCGCCGCCGTCGTGGTCGTGCCGGCACCGCCGTGGTGCACGACCGCCGCCACGCGCCGGAACAGCTCGTGGTGGTTCGTGTCGCCGACGGCGAAGCAGTCGTCCTTCTCGTCGACCAACGCCAGATCCGCCCAGCCGCGGGAGACCAGCACGCGGCGACCTCGCCCGCGGATCGCCTCGACGGCCACCGCGGCCGCGTCGGGCGCACCGGCCATCTGCATGCTCCCGAAACCCACGTACACCGGCGGGTCGCCGGCGTCGAGGAACTCGACGAGGTCCGCCGGCAGCGGCCGATCGTCGGGCATGATCCACGCGCCCGTCTGCACGACGTCGAACCCCAGCGCGCCCTCGAACGGCCAGAGCACCGGGTCGACCGCGAGCCACGGCCGCGACGTGAAGACGTGGTCGCGGACGTTCTCGACGGGCGGCAGGCCGAGCGCGGCCCGGTGGGTGTTGAGCGGCCCGCCGTACAGCGCGTCGACCCGCTCGGCGTCGATCTTCCACAGCACCCGCAGGTCGGTCTCGCCGGGAGGGAACGGCTTCCCCGGACGCGGGCCCGGCGGGTATACCAGCGACGGCATCCCGACCCGGTGGAACCCGGCGAGCACGTAGTGGATGCCGAGGTGCTCGGCCACCGACCGGACGCCTGCGGGCATCAGGCCGCTTGCGACGATCGCGTCGCAGTCCTGCGCCGCCTTCCCGATCACCTCGAAGTGCTCGGCGACCAGCGCGGCGGCCACGTCCGCCGGCGACGGTTTCGAGGCGACCAGCGCCCGCACCGCGAAGCCCATCGCCACGAACTCCACACCGACCTCGGCCACCCGCTCCGCGAAGTCCGGAGGCGCGCACATCCGCACGTCGACCCCCTGTGCCCGCAGCTCGAGCGCCAGCCCCAGCAACGGCTCGACGTCCCCGCGGGACCCCCATGTCGACAACAGAACTCGCACCACACACTCCCTGTCCCGCCTGGTCCCAGGCGTTCGGCCGCGAATTGTGCGGCAAGAATGGGGTCTTGCCGCAAGCCCGGGGGTGCGCTATACGTTGAAATGGGGAAGAAACGGGTAGCTTCGAACCGGTGCTGAACTACGGCCTCGACGTATCCGATATCGAGCACGACCGCGCGCTGCCCGACCTGGCGGCCGAAGGCGACGAACTCGACGTGCTGGTCGCCGCGGCGACATCATCGACGCTTGGGGAGACGACCTCCGCCTGTCGCGGGAATGATCGTCTCGGGCTCGGCCGGCCTGGGGCCGGACGGTCCCGGGGAGGCCAGGAAAGCCACTTTGCTGCCCTGTGAGGGCCGGAAAGTGGCTTTCCTGCCCTTGCGCGCGCAACGCACGCATCCGCCCCTGGCCACCGCGGGCCTGTGTGCGCGGCCGAGCGCGACTCCTCGTCAGAACGTCGCCACCCAGTACCGCCGCTTCATGCCAACGACGGACGCCCGCAGGTCGGGAGTGGGGTCGACGAAGATCGGCACCGCGTCGTTCTCGGCGAAACCACGTCGCCTCACGACCGACCGTCCGAGATCCTCATCCGGTGTGCGGAGATCGAGAAGGCATCTCGTGAGGGGAAGAGCCGCGACCTGGCCCGACCGGGCGTTGCCGCCAGGTCTGAGCCGGCGGGCGGAGCGCCTGCTCGCGACCTCCGCGGTGTGGATCGACCCCGCAGATCTCGTTGACATCGACGCATTTCGGGAGCAGTGGGAGAACGATCTCGGGGTTCCTTCCGAGGTGATCGACCGGATGAAGGCGTTCCAGGCGATGTGGGGCGGGCTGATCCTGCCGCCGATGCCCCTCGACGACAGCTACGACGGTGGCCCGCGCGTGCTGGAAGCCACCGACCCGCTGTGGATCGACGACCTTTCGAGGCCGGGCTGGTGGTTCGATGCAGGTCCCGCCCGAACCGCACTCGCCGCGACCTTCGTGATCGGCCCCGACGGGACCTTCGGACACGAAGACGACCGAGTCGTACCGCTGCACGCCTCGATAGCAGGCTGGGTCGAAGCAGTTGCGCTCGCCTACGCGGCGATGGAGCGCGCCGAAACGATCACCAGGTACTCCGGTGACGCGGTCGCCGACGTCGATCTCACCGGGATGGAACCCGTGCCCGAGACGGCCGGGCTCGCCGACACGTGGTGGTACCGGCCCGACACCCTCGTCTCGATCCACACCGGTTGTGCCGAGCTCTACACGATCCCCGGCAGCCGGACGGCTCACGTGTACACCGGCATCGGTCCGCGAGCACTCTGAGCCACCCGCCGAGAATGACGTCATTGCCGATTCCGGGCCCAGAAACGGCCATCACGTCAATCTCGGCGGGCGGCGTTGAGCCACGGATAGCGCGCGGTGTCGGAGCCGGCGTAGTCGGGGTCGAGGTAGATGAAGCAGCGCTGGATCAGGAAGTCGCGGATCTCGAACACGTCGCACCACCGGCCGGCGCCCCAGTCGGGCACACCTGCGCGCCACGGGCCGTCCTGGTGCTCACCGAAGCTGGTGCCCTCGGCGACGATCGTGTCGCCGCCGGAGAAGATCCAGTTGAAGCTCGCGTAGTCGTGCTTGATCGCGGTGATGGTGCCGCCGACGTCGCTGAACAGTCGGCCGATCTGCTCGCACCCCTCGGCGATGCCCCACTTGGGGAAGTACACCTGCGCGTCCCCGGCGAACAGGTCGAGGATGCTCCCCCCACTGCTCGTGGTGCCGCCGTGGTCGAACGCCTTGAGGTACTCCAGCGCGACCGACTTGCGCTGCTCATCGGTCATGGTCTGCGTGGTGATGGCCATCGTCGACTCCGGTGTCCGGGCGGGTGCAGGCGGTTCAGATGTCGATGGGCTCGAGCTGGTCGAGCAGTTCCGTGCGCCGGGACTCGAACTGCTCGGGCAGCTGGAAGGCGCTGCCGAGTTCCTTGGGGGACTCGTCGCAGGTCCAACCGCCTTCGGGGTGGGTCACCGCGAGCTCGAACAGCGCGCCGCCCGGGCTGCGCACGTAGACGGACTTGAAGTACTTGCGATCCTTGAGCTCGGAGATGTCGGTGTACCCGGCCCCCTCGATGGCGAACTTCAGCTCGTCCTGGTTCTGGAGCGTCTCGGCGTTCCACGCGAAGTGATGCACCGTGCCCTCGCCGTAGCGCCACGTCCCGGGGTCGTCGGTGCGGTTGACGACGAGTTCGACGGCGCCACCCCGATCGGCCGCCCCGACCTGCAGCGCGACGCGGTCACCCTCCTCGATGAGGTCCTTCGCGAACATGTGCGCCGACGTGAACTCGACCATGTTCTCGGGGTTCGCGACGTGCACCCCGATGCCGTGGACGCCGTGGATCGCGTGCTCCGACGGGACCCCGCCGCCCGTCCAGCCCGCGCGCGAGTCGCCGTCCACGCCGACGAGCGCGTATTCGATGCCGCACGGGTGCCGCAGCAGGAGCCGCCGCCTGCCGAGCACCTCGGCGTCGGTCACGTCGACGTGGCGCTCGGCCAGTCGCGCAGACCAGTAGTCGAGCGACCCGCTCGGCACTGCGAGCAGCACCTCGCGGGCCTGGTTGGTCCCGCGCCTGCCCATCAGCCCGGCCTGGCGGAACGGGAACGTCGTCACCACCGCGCTCGGGTCGCCGCCCGCATTGCTGTAGTAGAGGTGGTAGATCGGCGTCGAACCGTCGAACAGGACCGTGCGCTTGATGAAGCGCAGGCCGAGCGTGCCGACGTGGAAGTCGACGTCCTCCTGTGCGGATCCCACGGACAACGTCACGTGGTGGCTGCCGTCGAGATGGGCCATGGGAACCTCCGCTGGATCGCCGGACGGCCCCACGCTAGGACGAGCGCGCCGAGGTGTGGCATTGCCGGCGCTGCACGACAACGATCCGGTCCGGCGGTGCGCTCCCTGACAATCCCGGGGGCGACCATCGAGACCTGGTGCCCGTGAGGAACGGCCGCGATGATGTCGGCAACGTCGTCACCGGAGACCGACATGCCCCTGCTCGTCGACACCAGCACCGTGCCTGCGCCCGACCGGTTCGACTACTGGGCCGGTGCGCACGACCGGGTCCTGCACCCGCTGCGCCTCGATCGCCCTGGCCGCGATCCCTTCACCGGTCGCATCCAGGCCCACCGCGTCGGGGCCGTCACCGTGTTCCGCATCGAGGGTGACGCGTCGGCGATCGAGCGGACCGCACGGCTCGTGGCGCAGCAGGATCCGGAGGAGCTGCAGGTCACGCACCTGGTGCGGGGCCGGTTCCGGATCGAGCAGGGCGGCCGCACCGCGTTCGTCGGCGCCGGTGATCTCGCCGGCTACGAGACGTCGCACCCGTACCGGGTCGAGTCGGCAGGGCCGTTCGAGCTGCTGCTGTTCACGCTCCCGCGGACGCTGCTCGGCGCCCGCGCCGACGCGATCTGCGCGCGGACCGCCAGCACCCTCGACGGCCGGTCGGGGACGGTCGCGATCGCCGGGTCGTTCCTGCGCAACCTCGCCGACCGCATAGAGGACGGCAGCCTCGACGCGAACGCGGCCGGGCTGGGTGACTGCGTCGCGGACATGGTGCGGATGGTGTTCAGCGCCGACCGCTCGTCCACGGCGAACATCGACCGGCCGGTCGATGCGCTCTTCACGCAGGTCACGGCCTACGTCGACGTGCACATCGCCGATCCGGCGCTCACCCCGCGCAGCCTGGCGGCGGCGCACTTCGTCTCGCCGCGGCTGCTGCACCGCACGTTCGCGGAGCGGGGGCACACCGTCGCCGGCTGGATCCGCACCCGCCGGCTCGACACGGTCGCCCGCGACCTGTCCGACCCGGCGCTGGCAGCCCGCTCCATCCGGGCCGTCGCGGCGTCGCGCGGGTTCACCGACACGCCCCACTTCAACCGGTTGTTCCGGCAGGTCCACGGCTGCACGCCCGGCGAGTACCGGGCGGGGCTCAGCGCACCGAGGTGAGCAACTCCCGGGTAGCGGCGACCGCGTCGTCGTTGACGCGGTGCTCGCGATCGTCGTAAACCCGCCGATCGACCACCGCGCCACGATCGCGCAGGACGACCATCGTCTCGTCGACCCGATCGAGCGGGACCCATGCGTCGTGGCGGCTGCTCGCCAGTAGCACGGGGGTCCCCTCCAGCGAGCCGCCCGGCCCGGGCCGGTACCCGGGCGGCCCGAAGAATCCCCCGGTCAGCAGCGCGGCGCCGGCGAACCGGCGCGGCGCACGCAGGAGCAGCTCGGTCACCAGGCACGCCCCTTGGGAGAAGCCGACCAGCACTGTCCGGTCGAGGCCGAAACCCGTCGCTGCCACGGCCGCCTCGATGGCGGCCAACGCATGGTCGAGGGCGGGCTGGTTGCGCGCCTCCGGCTCGGTGAACCGGCCCGGGTACCAGGTACGGCCCGCCGCGCGGGGCAGCAGATAGGCCACGTCGTCGACCGCGACCCGGTCCAGCACCGCGAGCATGTACTCCGGGTCCTGGTCCCGACCGTGCACCACGACAGCGGCCGCGCGTGCACTGCCGGCCGGAGCACCGGCTGCCGCGACCGGTTCGAGCAGGTGCGGATTCATCACCGGCCCATCGTGTCCGACGGACATGACACCGCAAAGAGGCTGGTGCCGACCGACGACAACGGCGTTCACCGTCGGAGAGAAACTGCTGGTCAGAGCTGGAGCGGGCGACGGGAATCGAACCCGCGTAGCCAGTTTGGAAGACTGGGGCTCTACCATTGAGCTACGCCCGCGTGCCCGCGGGGCGGGCCCGCGAACCCCCTCAGCCTAGCGGATGCCGTCGTGACCGTTTCCGGCCACCACCGCCACCCCCGAAATCGGCGCGCCGCAGCGGCCGGACATACCGGACACTGGTCCGGGGGGATCGATGGACATCATCGTGGTCGACGACGTCAGCGTCCGGACCGTGGTGTTGACGCTGCGGCACCGCACGCTGCCGCTGACGTTCACCCTGTTCCCGATGATGCACGTCGGGGAGCCCGCGTTCTACGACGCGGTCGCGGAGCAGCTGCGCACCCACGACCTGATCGTCGCCGAGGGCGTCGGGTCGAGTGTGCCGACCGACCTCCTGACGTTGACCTACCGCTTCGCCGGCGACAACCCGCGGCTGGGCCTGGTGGTCCAGCCCGGCCGGATGATCGACGTCGGGGTGCCGCTCGTACGGCCTGACATGACCGGTCCGGAGTTCGAGAAGCGGTGGCGGACGATCCGGCGCTGGGAGCGGGCGATGGTGTGGGCGCTCGCGCCGGTCGTTGGGCTGCACATGCGGCTGTTCGCGTCGCGGAAGTACCTGGCGAGCATGGCCGAGCTCGACGACGACGTCATCATGCTCCGCGACGAGCCCGACCTCGAGCTGCGACGTGTGATCGGCGACGAGCGCGACGCGCTGCTCACGCAGGCTCTCGCGGAGATCGTCGACACCCGCGGCCACGAACCGATCAAGGTGGCCGTCGTCTACGGCGCCGAACACGTGCACCCCGTCGTGACGTTCCTGTCCGCCCGCTACCGCTACGTCCCCCGCGCCGCCGAGTGGCTCACGATCTTCCACATCTGACCGCGCCGGAACCCGGTCGCGCGGTGCGCATACACTGCCGTCAACGGGGTGTAGCGCAGCTTGGTAGCGCACTCGCTTTGGGAGCGAGGGGCCGTGGGTTCAAATCCCGCCACCCCGACCAGCACGTTGTGGCGGCCCGTCGCGCCCCGGCAGGCGCACGGTGAGGGCGAGGGCGTTCGGAAGCGGGCCGGCGCCGTGCTCGCCCACGCGCTCGATGACGAATCCCGCGGCCAGCACAGCCATGAACAGGTCCGCCAACGGGACGTGCCGCATACCGACACGTCGCCGGATACCGTCCGGACGCCACCACGGTGCTTCACGGTGCCAGTCGGCGATCCGGTAGCCCGGGTGCACCGTTTGACCACCGTCGTCGCGGCCTTCCACACATGGGCCGTTGAAGCAGGGGTGGACGCCGTAGATCAACAACGTCCCACCCGGACGTAAGACGCGGGCGGATTCAGCGACGACGGCCGCGAAGTCGTCCACGTCTGTCGAGATCCACATCGCGGTGACCAGGTCGAACGTTCCGTCGGCGAACGGGAGCTGCGCCGCGTCCCCTTGGATCAGCGGCCCGGCCCGCCGCTGCGCGATCCTGAGCTGGTCGATCGAGCGGTCGAGCCCGACGACCTGCCGGCCCGTGCCGTCCAGCATCGCGACGTACTGCCCCGTCCCGCAGCACAGGTCGAGGCACAGGCCGGACCCGGGTCCGAGCAGCCCGGCGACCTCCTGGCGATGCCACGCGGCTCGTTTCGTTGGTCTGGTCGTACCACGTGGCGTGACCGTCGTACCGGGCTTCGTTCCGCGTTTCCATAGCGACATCGTGTCGTCCCGACCCCGCCGCCACGTCACGCCAACGCTGGTGTGTGCGTCGTTTGCTTGCGACCTCGTCTTCGGTGGCTCGACGTGCTGCTGGTCAAGGTCGTCTCGATCAGCGGCAAGGACGTGAAGCTCGAGACGCGGCCGGCCTGACCCTGCGGCGTCGACGGCACGCCCGTTCCTACTATGGGTGCGTGAGCCTCAGAACCCGCGACGATGCCGCCGCGCCCATCCACGGGCACCGTCTGGCGGTGTGGACGGCCGTCGCCGGGCTGGTCGCGAACATCGTGATCGTCCTGACCGGGTCGTTGGTGCGCCTGACCGGTTCCGGCCTGGGCTGCCCGGAGTGGCCGCGGTGCACCACCGACTCGTTCGTCACGACCCCCGAGATGGGGATCCACGGCCTGATCGAGTTCAGCAACCGGGCCATGGGGATCATCGTCGGCTTCATCACCCTCGCGCTGCTCTACGCCGCCGTCCGGCACGGCCGGCGCACCCGCCTGACCGTCGGGCTGGCGGTCGGCGCGCTCGTCGGTGTGCTGGCGCAGGGGTTCATCGGCGGGCTGAGCGTCACGCAGGAGCTCGCCCCCGAGATCGTCGCGGTGCACTTCCTGGTCAGCATGGTGATCGTCGCCGCCGTCACGGTCCTGGTCGACGTGCTGCGCAGGCCGGACGCCCGCACCGGGCAACCGACGCACCGCGAGATCGGCTGGCTCGTCACGGCGCTGCCGGTGCTGCTGGTGATCGTGCTCGTGCTGGGCACCGTCGTCACCGGCAGCGGGCCGCACGCCGGCGACGAGAACGCCCGCCGGTTCGGCCTCGACCCGGCCACGATGAGCCAGGCGCACGCCGACTCCGTGCTGGTCTTCATGGGCGTCCAGCTCGCCGTGCTGGTGGCGCTGCGGATCACGCTGGCCCCGGCGCACCAGCGCCGCGCCGCCGGGCTCCTGCTCGTGGCGTCGCTGGTCCAGGGCCTGATCGGGTTCGCGCAGTATGCGGGCGGCCTACCCGTCCCGCTGGTCGCCACGCACGTCCTGGGGGCGGCCATCGTCACCGCCGCGACGACGAACCTCGTGCTCGCGATGCGGCGAACCGTCACCGTGGGGGTCTGAGATGGAGTTGGTCGCGCGGCTGCGCGCGCTGCAGGTGTCGTCGCTCAGCGACGCCGACAAGACGCTCCCCATATGCGACCCGGCCATCCGGGCGGTCCTGCCGGACGTGACGCTGGCCGGACCGGCCCGCACCGTCCGCGCCGACGGCGATCTGCTCGGCATGGTCGCGGCGCTGGGTGCGGCCGAGCCGGGCGAGGTGCTGGTCGTCGCGACGGGCGGGGTGAAGCTGGCCGCCTCCGGTGAGCTCTTCGCCGGCGAGGCCCGACGCAAGGGGCTCGCCGGCATCGTGATCGACGGCTACTGCCGCGACCTGCGCGGGTTGCGCAATGTGGGGCTGCCGGTGTTCGCGCGCGGCTCCGTGCCCGCGGCGGGGACGATGGCCGGGCCGGCCGTGCTCGACGAGCCCGTCGACATCGGCGGCGTGCCGGTCCGCAGCGGCGACATCGTCTTCGGCGACGACGACGGGCTGCTGATCGCCCCGGCCGAGCGGATCGAAGCGGCGCTCGACAGGGCCGAGGAGATCGAGCGCGTCGAGGCCAGGGTGGCAGCCGCGCTGGCCGCCGGCACGCCGCTCGCGGACCTCACCAACGCCGCGGATCACCTGCGGGCGCTCGCCGCCGGCGAGCCGTCCACGTTCCGGTTCCTGCCGGCATGACCGATCCCGACCTGCCCCCGGAGGCGGCGGAATGGGGTCACGGGCACGTGACCGACCACGCCGGACACCGCATGCACTACACGCGCGGCGGGCGCGGCCCGACAGTCGTCTGCCTGCACGGCTGGCCCGGCTTCTGGTACGACTACCGCAGGCTGCGGCCGCTGCTCGAACCGGACGCCGACGTGATCGCGCTCGACCTGCGCGGCTTCGGCGGATCCGATCGCCCCGACCTCCCGCTCGCCGAGTACACCCGCGCCGCGCAGGCCGCGGCGGTGAGCTCGGCGCTCGACGCGCTCGGCGTCGAGCGCGCCGTGCTGGTCGGTTACGACGTCGGCTCCGGTGTTGCCGTCCAGATCGCCCGCGACACCCCGGAGCGGGTCGCGGCGCTGGTGCTCGGCAACCCCATGCACCCCGGTGCCGGCACGCTCGCGCTCGAACCCGAGCGGCGCGGGGAGTTCTGGTACCAGGACTTCCACCTCCTCGACATGGCCGAGGAGCTGATCGACGGCGACCCGCGCGCGGTCCGCGCCTACCTGCGGCACTTCTACGGGCACTGGGGCGAGCGGCAGCCGGCGATCGGGCCCGCCCACCTCGACGCCGTCGTCCGCGCCTACCAGCCGCCGGGCGCCTTCCGCGCGAGCGTCAACTGGTACCGGGCCGGCGCGTCGACGATCCCGGCGGCGCTGGCCGCGCGCAACCAACCGCCGCTGCCACCCGTTACCGTTCCGGCGGAGGTGCTGTGGGGCGAGGCCGACCCGGTGTTCCCCCCGGCATTCGCCGCGGGCCTGGAGGCGACGCTGCCGGGGCACCGGCTCACGATGCTCCCCGGCGTCGGGCACTTCGGGCCGCTCGAAGCGGCCGACGACTTCGCGGCCGCTGTCCGGCGGGTGCTCTAAAGGAGAGCTTCGAGCCCGACGAACACGCCGGTCAGGCCGATCACGACGGCGAACGCGGTGGCGAGCGCGGGCCCCGACACCTTGTCGGTCAACCGCTTCCCGACGAGCGTGCCCACGACCGCCGCGGCGGCGAACGGCAGCACAACGGCCGGATCGACGTCGATCGAGCCCGCTCGCGTGGCCAGGCCCGCGACCGAGTTCAGCGTGATGACCAGCAACGACGTCCCGATCGCCGACGTCATCGGCAACCGCAGCCCGATGATGAGCGCGGGCACGGCGAGGAACCCGCCGCCGACGCCGAGCAGCCCGGTGAGGAACCCGACGAGCGCACCGGCGAGCACGATCCGCACGGCGAGGGCGGTCACCGGCGGCGCCATCACCGCAATGCCGCCACCAGCGGAAACGTCGTCGTGCCGGCGCTCTCCGCTCGCCTCGATGAGCAGCGCCACCGCCGCCAGCAGGGTGAGGCCGGCGAACCCGAGCAGCAGCACGTGCTCCGGCGCCCGCGCGCTGAGGACCGACCCGAGGGCCGCGGCGGGAACGCCCACCGCACCGAACGCGATCCCGGTCCCCCACCGGACGTGCCCGCAGCGCACGCGGGCCAGCGTGCCGGTGAGTGCTGTGGCAGCGACGATGATCAGGCTGCCGGTCGTGGCGTCGTGCGCGCTCTGCCCGAGCACGTAGACGAGAACGGGGACCGTCAGCACCCCGCCGCCACCGCCGAAGGCGCCGATGACGAGCCCGATCACGACGCCGAGCACCGCGGCGAGCAGCAGCGTCACAACGACGCTCCCACCCTGCGGATCACGACGGCTAATGTACGGTCATTTGAAGGGAGCGGCAACACCTGCGGTGCGCGAGGTCGCGCAGGATGTGTGCGTTCCGCACGCGAGGGCAGGAAAGCCACTTTCCGGCCCTCACAGGGCAGGAAAGTGGCTTTCCTGCCCTCCCCAGGACACCATCGGGACACCGCAATCGCCCTGGCGCACGTGGGGTAGGTACAGCCGCTCAGAACGGGACGGTGGCGGAGTGCGCCGCGGCGACGATCGCGCTCACGCGCCGCACGAAGCGGCGCCAGAGGCTCGTGCGGCGTGGGGTGGTGTCGGTCATGGCTGTCCTCGTGACGACGGGTCGGGGGCGCTCGTGCGCGACCCGGCCCCGAGAGGTCAGCGGGCGCGCGAACCCCGGCGACACCGCCGGTCGTCGACCGACAGCTGGTCCATCGCGAGGAGGCACACGCAGAACGTGTGTCGCGTCGGAGCAGCCATATGACCAGTGCACCATCTCCAACTTCATCGTGCAATCCCGCTGAACTCGGGCAAGCTGGAGGGGTGACCGGTATCCGGACGGCAGACCCGTCGGACGACGCCAAGCTCGTGGCGATCGACGCCGCCACATGGACGGAAACGGTGTCCCCCGCACCGGCACCGTCGGGCCCGTGGTCGTTCTTCGAACGCGCCGACCCGCAGGACGTCCTGGTCGCCGAGCTGGACGGCGCGGTGGCCGGGTACGCGGCGATCGGCAACACCAGCCCGATGCCGTCGCACCAGCACGTCCTTGAGCTGCGTGGGCTCGCGGTCGACCCGGCCGCGCAGGGCCGCGGGGTCGGGCACCTTCTGGTGGAAGCGGCCGTCGAGGAGGCCCGCCGCCGCGGCGCGCTCAAGATCACGCTGCGGGTGCTGGCGTCGAACCTCGTGGCCCGCCGGCTCTACGAGCGGTGCGGGTTCGAGGTCGAGGGCGTGCTGCGCGGTGAGTTCAAGCTCGGCGGCACGTTCGTCGACGACGTGCTGATGGCGCGGTCGCTGGCGTGACCGCTCAGGCCGCGGTCTCCCATTGCCGCCACTGCGTCATCGCCGCCCCGCAGTCGGGGCACGGCACCTCACACCCCACGTGCTCGGCGCCGGCCAGCTCGGCCTCGACGCCACAGCCCAGGCAGTTCCACCAGCCGGTTGTGTCGGTCGTCTCCATGCCGAGCACGGTAAATCACACCCCTGTCATTTTCGGGAGGCTCGACCCGTGACGTGGTCCTCGACCGGTTCAGCTGCAGCAACGCCCGCCCGTAGGCCGCGGTCGCGGTGGCGACGCACGGCCGCGTCCGCGTTGCTCGTGATGGTGCTGACCGGCTGCTCGGTAGCGGTCACGGGGATGGCGAGCCCCGCGGCCGCCCCCGCCGGCCAGCAACCCGGCACCACGCAGGCGCTGCCCGTCGGCGTCGACCCCGCCGAGATCGCCGACGACGTCCGCAACGCCGAGCAGATCGTCAACACGTACTGGCAGAACCACTGGGCCGAGTTCTTCCCCGGCAGCACCTACCAGCCGCCGCGCGTCGTCGGGCTCTACGACGGCTCGAAGCCCAGCCCCGACCTCCCGACCTGCGGCGGTGAGCCCCTGCCCCCCGACAACGCGCTGTACTGCCCGGAGGGCGACTTCGTCGCCTGGGACGTCTCGCTGATGGCGCGTGGGGTCGTGATCGGCGACGGCTGGGTCTACCTGATCATCGCCCACGAGTGGGGCCACGCCGTGCAGGCACGCATCGCCGAGGCGCAGAACTCGCAGCAGAGCGAGCTGCAGGCCGACTGCTTCGCGGGCGCCGTGCTGTACGGGGCGGCGAACGACGGGCTCCTGACGCTGGAGGAGGGCGACGTCCGCGAGATCGCGAACTCCCTCACCGAGGCCGCCGACGAGACGCCGTGGACGACCAGCCGCGACCACGGCGACCCGTTCCAACGGATCGGGGCGTTCGACATCGGCCGCCGCAGCGGGGTCCCGGGCTGCCTGCCGATGGCGGGTTAGCTGCGGCGATCGCTGGAGGGCAGGAAAGCCACTTTCCTGCCCTCACAGGGCCTGAAAGTGGCTTTCCTGCCCTACCCGTAGCCGGGCTAGATCTCGTCCACCAGGTCCGCGATCGACGACACCACCCGGTGCGGCCGGTACGGGAACCGGTCGATCTCCTCGGCGGCGACGATCCCGGTGAGCACGAGCACCGTGCGCATGCCGGCCTCCAGGCCGGCGACGATGTCGGTGTCCATCCGGTCGCCGATCATCACCGTCGTCTCGGAGTGCGCCTCCAGCCGGTTCAGCGCGGCGCGCATCATCAGCGGGTTCGGCTTGCCGACGTAGTACGGGTCGACCCCGGTGGCCCTCGTCATCAGCGCGGCGACGGAGCCCGTCGCGGGCAGCACGCCCTCGCTCGACGGCCCGGTCGCGTCGGGGTTGGTGGCAACGAACCGCGCACCCGCGTTGATCAGCCGGATCGCCGTGGTGACGGCCTCGAAGCTGTAGGTGCGGGTCTCGCCGAGCACGACGTAGTCGGGCCGGTTGTCGGTCAGGACGTACCCGATCTCGTGAAGGGCCGTCGTGAGCCCGGCCTCACCGACGACGTACGCACTGCCTTGCGGGCGCTGCCCGTCGAGGAACGCCGCGGTGGCGAGCGCGGAGGTCCAGATCGACTCGACGGGCAGGTCGATCCCGCTCGACCGCAACCGGAACTGCAGGTCGCGCGGGGTGAAGATGGAGTTGTTGGTCAGGACGAGGAACGGCTTGCCGGTCGCGCGCAGCCGTTCGATGAACGCATCGGCACCGGGGATCAGACGTCCTTCGTGCACGAGGACGCCGTCCATGTCGGTCATCCAGCACTCGATCGGCTTCTGGTCGCTCACGGGCGCCAGAGTAGGGAACGATGGGCCTCCGGATCCCGTTGGGCCTGGTGAGGGAGTTGATGGACATGACAGGCACGATCATCACCATCGTTGTCGTCGTCCTGATCGCTGCCGGCGTGTTCTGGCTCGTGCGGCAGCGTTCCGCCGCGCAGGCACGCGAGCTGGAGGACGCCCGCTCCGAGGCACGGCGCTGGGTGGAGCGGCTCGGCGGCCAGGTGCTGAACCTCGAAGGCACCGACGACGCGTCCCGGCAGGCGATGGCCGACGCAGCCGAGCGGTACAACGCCGCGGGCTCGCAGATGGACCAAGCGCGCAGCGTCACGCAGGCCCGGCAGGTCACCGAGACCGCGTACGAGGGCCTCTATTACGTCCGCGCCGCCCGCACCGCGATGGGCCTCGACCCCGGGCCGGAGCTGCCGCCGCTGCCCGGTCAGCAGCGCGCGGGCGCGGTCAGCGAGGAGCGCGACGTCGAGGTCGAGGGCCACGCGTACAGCGCGTCGCCCAACCCGTCCGACCGCAACCGGCACTACTACCCCGGCGGCACCGTCGCCGGCCGCCCGGTGCCGCAGGGCTGGTACTCCGAGCCGTGGTGGCGGCCCGCGCTGATCGCCGGGGCGTGGGGCGTCGGGTCGATGCTGCTGTTCAGCAGCATGTTCGCCGGGATGTCCGGCGTCGCCTACGCCGACGGCTTCGACGCCGGCATGGCCTACGACGACGCGCAGGGCGACGTCGGCGCCGACTGGGGCGGCGACCAGGGCGGCGGCATGGACGGCGGGATGGACGGCGGCGGGTTCGACGGGGGTGGCTTCGACGGGGGTGGCTTCGACGGCGGCGGGATGGACGGCGGCTTCGGGGGCGGCGACTTCTAGCGCGCCCGAGCGATGACGAGGGCAGGAAAGCCACTTTCCTGCCCTGTGAGGGCCGGAAAGTGGCTTTGCTGCCCTTGCGTGCGGAACGCACAGATGCGGCCGCCGAACGCGGTCAGCCATCCGCCGGTAGCGGCCGACGTGGGTGCCTATGGGTGGGGTTCTATCCGCACCCTCGCCGGGAGCTCGGGCCACAGCGCCGCGAGCATCCGTTCACCCTCCGAGACCACGGCGTCCGGGTCGGCGAACGGCTCGAAGGCGCGCACGAGCATCCCGTCGGGCCCCGTGCTCCACAGCCCCGCCGCCATGCCGTCCACCAGCAGCGGCCGCACGGGGAGCAGCAGCACCTTCGACCGGTGCTGCGTCGGCAGGATGCGGGTGCGGTCGTCGTGCCCGAGCAGCGCGTTGTCGAACTCGCCGAGGAACCGCGGCGGCGCGGGCGTCTCCGGGTCGGGCAGCGGGCCGTCGTGCACGTCGAGCAGCGTGCGGCCCTTCTCGTCGGCGAAACGGCGCAGGTCCAGCCGCTTCACGACGTCGCGGATCCCGCCGACGCCGGTGAACGTCCGCACGTCCGACGTCGTCGCGGGGCCGAACGCGCGCAGGTAGCGCAGCACCAGCTCGTCGGCGTCGAGCGACGTGCCGAGCGGGCGGCCGAGCGTCTCGGGCAGCAGCGCGAGCCGCGCCTTCCCGGTGCTGCCCCACACCCCGCGCGGCGGCACCTGCAGCAGCGGCGCGTGGTACTGCACGGCGAGGCCCAGCTGCGAGGGCTTGTTGTCCCACCGCTCGGCCAGGAGTGTGCCGAGCTCCGTCGTGGTCATCGGCTGGTCCTTCAGCAGCGCCAGGCCCGCCTCGACGACCTCGTCGACGTCGACCCCGACCAGCTCCTTGCCCACCGGCCCGAACACGCGGTGGTGCAGCGCCCTGACCAGCGGATACAGCATCAGGCTGTCGTCGGGGGTGGTCAGGTGGATCGTCGCGCGCAGCGTGACCGCGCGGATCAGCGAGTAGTCGGCGACGAGCTTGCCGAGCTCGGCGGGGTCGAACCCGGCGACCCGCGACCAGAGGCCGAGGTAGGGCGCGCCGGGCACCTGCGCCTGCACGGCGACGAGGTGCGCGACGGCATCGGCGACGCTCATCTCGGCGCGGCGCAGCAGGAGCTGGCGCTCGAGCAGCGCGCGGTTGAGCGCACGCTGCCCGAGCACCGGGAGCGCCTCGCTCACCGGAGCCCCGCGAAGAACGCCCGCACGTCGTCGACCAGCAGGTCCGGCACCTCCATGGCCGGGAAGTGCCCGCCGGTGCCGTACTCGGTCCAGCGCGTGATGTTGCCCTGGTCGATCATGGCGCGCACCGAGAAGTCGATGGCGAAGACGGCTACGGCGGTCGGCACGACCGGAGCGTCCCACACCTGCGGTGCGTCCTCGCCGAGCGACCACGCGTTCGGGCCGTTCATGCTCTCGTAGATGAACTGGGCCGACGCGGCGCCGGCGCCGTTGAACCAGGACGCGGTGATCGAGGTGAGCAGCTGGTCGCGGTCGACGGCCTCCTCCGGCAGCCCTTTCGCCGGGTCGGTCCACGCCTGGAACTTCTCGACGATCCACGCCAGCTGGGCGACCGGCGAGTCGTTGAGCGCGACGCCGATCGTCGAGGGCTGGTTGGACTGCAGCGTGAGGTAGCCGGAGCCGGAACGGTCGAACTCGGCTGCCCGCCGCAGCCGGTCGCGCTCGACGTCGGTGAGCACCGACTCGTCGGGCGCCGGGCCGAAGTTCGTCGGGCCGTTCATGTGGATGCCCGCCACCGCGCCGGGAGCGGCGCCGGCCAGCATGCCCGCGACGCCCGCGCCCACGTCCCCGCCCTGCGTGCCGTAGCGCTCGTAGCCCAGCCGGCGCATCAGCTCGGCGTAGGCGCCCACCGTGCGCGGCAGGCCCCAGCCGGTTGTCGTGACCGGCGGCGAGAACCCGAAGCCGGGCAGCGACGGGATGACCAGGTGGAACGCGTCGCGCGGGTCGCCGCCGTGCGCGCGCGGGTCGGTGAGCGGGCCGATGATCTTCTCGAACTCGACGACCGAGCTCGGCCAACCGTGGCTGACCAGCAGCGGCAGCGCGTCCGGCTCGGGCGAGCGCACGTGCAGGAAGTGGATGGGCTGACCGTCGATCTCGGTGACGAACTGCGGCAGCTCGTTGAGACGGGCCTCCTGCGCCCTCCAGTCGAAGCCGTCGCGCCAGTACTCGGCCAGCTCGCGCAGGTAGCCGATCGGGGTGCCGCGCTCCCAGCCGACGCCGGGCAGCTCGCGGGGCCAGCGGGTGCGGGAGAGCCGGTCGCGCAGGTCGTCGAGATCGGCCTGCGGGACGTCGATGCGGAAGGGCCTGACCTCGGTGCTGGTGTCCATGAGGAGAACGCTACGAGCAATTGCGGAAAGGAATGTTCCGCATCTTGGTGCGAGAATCGACGGATGTTGCCGACCTCGGCCCGTCTGCTCCGCCTGCTGTCGTTGCTGCAGGCCCACCGCGAGTGGAGCGGCCCGGCGCTCGCCGCCCGGCTCGGGGTGACCACCCGGACCGTCCGGAACGACGTCGAGCGGCTGCGCGAGCTGGGCTACCCGGTGGACGCGACCCCGGGGCCGAGCGGCGGCTACCGGCTCGGGCCCGGCGCGGAGGTGCCGCCCCTGCTGCTCGACGACGAGGAGGCCGTCGCGGTGGCCGTCGGGTTGCGGTCGGCGGCGCTGGGCTCGGTCGGCGGGATCGAGGAGACGTCGGTTCGTGCGCTCGCGAAGCTGGAGCAGGTGCTGCCGTCGCGGCTGCGCCACCGCGTGTCGACGCTGACCTCGGCGATGGTGCCGGCGCCGGGCGCCGGGCCGACCGTCGCGGCCGAGGTGCTCACAGCCATCGCCGCCGCGGTGCGAGACCACCAGCGTCTGCGCTTCGACTACGCCGACCACGCCGGCCGGACGACCCGCCGCGACACCGAGCCGCACCGGCTGGTGCACACCGGTCGTCGCTGGTACCTCGTGGCGTGGGACGTCGAGCGGGACGGCTGGCGCACGTTCCGCGCCGACCGGGTCGGGCCGCGCATCCCGACTGGCCCGCGGTTCGTCCCGCGCGAACCGCCCGCGCAGGACCTCGCCGAGTACGTGACGCGCGGCGCCGGCTCGGCGATGTGGCAGGCCCGCGCGAGGGTGCGACTGCACGTCCCGGCGGCCGCGATCGCGGGGCGGATCACACCCGCGATGGGCACGCTCGAACCGCTCGACGACGGACACTGCGTCTTCAGCACCGGCTCCGACTCGCTGCCGATGCTGGCGAACTACCTGGGCTTCCTCGGCGTCGACTTCGACGTGCTCGACCCGCCGGAGCTCGCGGAGCACATCGCCGCGCTGGGCGCCCGACTCCTACGAGCCGCAGCGCGCTGACCCCCGAACTTCCCCACCGTTTTGGGTGGATGCGCGCTCTGGGAGCGCGCAAGTGCACAAAACGGTGGGGAAGTTCTACAGGTCGAGCGCTTGGCGGGCCTCCTCGAGGTCGTCCTGCCAGATCCACATCCGGTACGGCGGCTCGATCTTGTGGAAGCCGTAGAGGCCCAGCTCCTCGCGCGTGCGGACGTCGACGCACACGCGACGGAACGCCGAGGCGATCCGCTCGGCAGGTGGCACGGGCGGCCGGTCGGTGCGGTCGCGCGCGCCGAGCTTGATGCAGGCGCGGTACTCGTACCCGAGCAGGAGGTCGGCGCCGAACTCCGCCCACGCGCCGAGCTTCTGCTGCCACGCCGTCTCGGCGGCCTTCAGCGCGGTGTTCAGGTCGTCGTCGCGCGGCAGCGACGGGTAGATCGGGAAGAGGACGGCCCAGCCCTCCTCGATCAGCTGCAGGTTGAACGTCCGGCGTCGGGGGTCGTCGCGCGGCGGGAGCGGCGGCTTGAGCCAGGGGGTGACGTAGGCGAGCAGGCGTCCGTTCTCCTCGATCACCTCACCGGTCACGATCACGCCGACATCGGCATGGCCTTCCGCGTCGAACACCAGCCGCTCGGTGCGCATGCGCGTGAACTCGTCGGCCGCCCGGTGGCCCGCGGTGAGGTGGCGCAGCGCCGCGTCGCGGGTGAGCCGGGCGACGAAGTGGTCGCGCAGCGGCGCAGGAATCGCGTCGTAGGCGCCGCTGAGCAGGCGCTCGCGGCAGCGGTCGAGCGTGGCCTGCGCGGTGGCCGGGGCGCCGCCGACCTTCGACTCAGGGGTGTCGATCGACACCATCCGGACCGACTGGGCGATGTTGACGGTGTCGCCGTCGATGCCGCGCAGCAGCGGAGCGTCGTACGGGCGGCGGGTGGTCGGTACGAACCCGAAGCTGACGGCCATCTGGAGTCTCCTCACAAGAGGTTTCGCTCCTGGTGAGGCGAAGATGCCACGATTTGATACCCAGCTCATGCCCTGTGGACGTTTGTGGCTTCATCGGAACGTCAGTCGAGTTATAGATGATCATCACTATCGTGGTGGTATGACCACAGAGACCGTGCCCTCTCCCTTCACCGAGACCAGTGGTGCGCTCCGGCACGCGGGGTTCGCCGAGCTGGCTGCCGCGGGCCCGGTGCAGAAGGTGATGCTCTTCACCGGGGTGCCGGCCTGGGTCGTCACCGGGTACGCGGAAGCCAGGGAGCTGCTGGCGCACCCGGATGTCGTCAAAGCGATCGGCGCGGGCCCGTTCCACGAGCAGCTGCCGTCGGACATCGGGAACGCGATGGAGCAGCACCTGCTCAGCGCCAACCCGCCCGACCACACGCGGCTGCGCAGGCTGGTCTCCGCGGCGTTCACCGTGCGCCGCACCGAGAAGCTGGCGCCGCGAATCGAGGAGGTGGCCGCCGAGCTGATCGACGAGATGGCTGCGCGGTCCCCGGGTCCGATCGACCTGGTCGCCTCCTACGGCTACCCGCTGCCGATGACGGTGATCACCGAGCTGCTCGGGGTGCCGGTGCAGGACCGGGAGAACTTCCGGAGGTGGTCGTCGGTCATCGTGAACGCCTCGGTGCAGACAGCGGAGACGTTCATCTCATCGGCGACCTCCATCGTGGGCCTGGTCAGGGAGCTGATCGCGCAGAAGCGCGAGGCGCCGGCCGACGACCTGCTCTCCGACCTCATCGCGGTCCGCGAAGGCGGCGACCGGCTCTCCGAGGACGAGCTGAGCTCGATGGTGTTCCTGCTGCTCGTCGCGGGGCACGAGACGACCGTCAACCTGATCTGCTCCGGCGTCGCCGCCCTGCTCGCCCGCCCCGAGCAGTGGGCGCTGCTGCGCGCGGAGCCGGAGCGGCTGCCGGCCGCCGTCGAGGAGCTGCTGCGCTTCGACGGACCGCTGATGGTCCCGGTCCCCTCGATCGCGCGGGCCCGGATCGAGATCGCCGGCGTGACGATCGAGCCGGGCGACGTCGTGCTGCCGGCGCTGCTCGCAGCGAACCGGGATCCGCGGCGGTTCGACCGCCCGGAGACGATGGACGTCACCAAGGAGCCGGCACAGCACCTGGCTTTCGGGCACGGCATCCACCACTGCCTCGGTGCCCCGCTGGCCCGCCTCGAAGGCCGCATCGCGATCGGCTCGCTGCTGCGGCGCTTCCCCGAGATGCGGCTCGCCGAGCCCGATGTGGAGCCCGCCCGCTACCCCGCGCTGCTGATGAACGGGCTGAGCGCGCTCCCCGTCAAGCTGGGATAGCCGCAGGCTGGCACGTCGGGCACCAGAACAGATTGCGCGCGGCGTGCTCGGCGCGCGCGATCGGTGTGCCGCAGACCAGGCACGGCATGCCGGCGCGGCGGTAGACGTAGACCTCGCCGCCGTGCCGGTCGCGGCGTGGGGCGCGCCCGGTGCGCCGCGGGTCGTGCTCGGGCGCGACGGTGTCGATGCGGCCCTTGCGCACCCCGGCCCGCATGAGCGTCACGAGGTCGGCCCAGAGCGCGTCCCACTGCTCGCGGGTCAGCGCGGCGCCGGGCAGCTGCGGGTCGATGCGGTGGCGGAAGAGCGCCTCCGCCCGGTAGACGTTGCCGACGCCCGCGATCACCGCCTGGTCCATCAGCAGCGTCGCGACCGGGGCGCGGGAGCGTCCGATGCGGGCCCAGGCGCGGTCGGGATCGGCGTCGCGGCGCAACGGGTCGGCGCCGAGCCGCGCCTTGATCGCACGGGCCTCCGCGGCGGTGAGCAGCTCGCACGCGGTGGGTCCGCGCAGGTCGACGACGTGCGTCTCGCCGATCATCCGCATCCTGACGAGCCCGCGCGGCTCACCGGCCGGCAGCGGCTCCTCGCTGAACTCCCCGTACAGGCCGAGGTGGACGTGCACGACGGCGTCGGGCCCGTAGTGGTGGAACAGGTGCTTGCCGTGCGCCTCGGTGCGCCGCAGCACCCGCCCGTCGACGAGCGCGGCCGATGCGCTGAACCGGCCCTGCGGGCTCGATACGCCGACGGCCCGCCCGGCGAACAGCGCGCGGTGCTGCCGGGCGAGCCGGTGCAGGGTGTGCCCTTCCGGCATGGTTCGCGCCGCCCTACCGGGCCGACGGGACCTGCTCGGGCGGCAGCGCCGGCGGCACCCCGGTGCGCTCGTACTCGGCGAGCAGGTCGATCCGGCGCTGGTGACGGGGGTCGCCGGAGAACGGCGTCGTCACGAAGGCGGCGACGATCCCCAGCGCGTCCTCCGTCGAGTGCATGCGCGCGCCGATCGAGACGACCTGCGCGTTGTTGTGCTGACGCGCCAACGTGGCCGTCTCGACGCTCCACGCCAGCGCCGCGCGCACGCCCGGCACCTTGTTGGCCGCGATCTGCTCGCCGTTGCCGGAGCCGCCGATAACGACGCCGAGGCTGCCCTCGTCGTCGAGGGTCCGCCGGGCGGCCTCGACGCAGAACGGCGGGTAGTCGTCGGCGGCGTCGTAGGAGATCGGGCCGACGTCGACGGCGTCGTGGCCGAGGGCGGACAGGTGCTCGACCAGCTTCGCCTTCAGCTCGAAGCCGGCATGGTCGGAACCGAGGTAGACACGCACGGCCGCGATTCTCCCCTACCGGGCGGACGGGCCGGTCAGCGGCGCCCGCCGCCGAGCAGGCCACCGAGCAGGTCACCGATGTTCGGGCCGCCGGCGGGCGCGCCGGAGCCGCTACCGCTGAGGACGCTGCCGAGCAGCCCGCCGAGCACGTCGCCGATGCCGCCACCCGCCGGTGCGGCCGGGGCCTGCGGCGCCGGCGCGGACGGCGCCATCGTCTCGCCGGTGAGCTTCTTCGCGAGCCACGCCATGACGATCGGCGCGAGGATGGGGAGCAGCTGCGCGATCAGCTCCTTGCCGCCGGGGCCGAGCCCGCCGAGCTGCTGGACGACCTGGTCCTCGTTCCGGCCGAACACGTGCCCGACGATCTTCTGGCCTTCCGCGGTGTCGACCTGGTCGAGGTCGACCCCGCCGTCCACCAGCCCGCCGTCGTGCTGCTGGACGGCCTGCGCGAACGACGATGCGCCGCCGGGGTCCTCCGTGTTGGCCTGGATGCCGCCCAGCAGCGCGGGCAGCGCCTGCCGAGTCGCCTGCTCCGCGGTCTGCTCGTCGACGCCGAGCTGACCGGCCAGCTGGCTGATCGGGATCTGGGACAGGATCTCCTCGACTGGACTCATCACAGCGCCTCTCTCGGGCTCCATCGCCGACGCGTGGTGTGCCGGCGGGCGGAGCGTAGCGACACCCGATCACATCGATCGAGTGCTCTTAGTGCGGCGGCCACGAACGTCCACCGGGCCGCTCGCGCGCCCAGACGACGCCTCGCGGCGCTGCCGCCCTTGCAATGACGCCCGGTCTGAGCTGCGGGCGGCGCCTTGCGACGCGCTGAAGATCACTTGGGCCTGGATCACGCGATCGACCCGGCAACGTTCGTGGCCACCACACCAGTCAGGAGGTGCGCGGCGGTTCGTCGGCCAGCGGTTCGGGCTCCGGTTCGGGCTCGGCCACCGGAGGCACGGGGGCGACGACCGGCGCGATCCCGGCCCGCATGTCGATCTGCTCGCCGAGGTAGCGCAGCACGACGGCCGCGGCCGCCGCGACGGGCACGGAGAGGAACGCGCCCGCGATGCCGTAGAGCGTGCTGCCGGCCGTCACGGCGAGCAGCACGACCGCTGCGTGCAGGCCGAGGCTGCGCGCCTGCAGGATCGGCTGCAGGACGTTGCCCTCGAGCTGCTGCACGACGAGGATGATCACCAGGACGATCACGGCCGCGGTGAACCCGTTGCTGACCAGCGCGACCAGCACCGCGAGGGCACCGGCGACGAGCGCGCCGACGATCGGCACGAACCCGCCGATGAACGTCAGCACGGCGAGCGGCAGCGCCAGCGGCACCCCGACGACGACCAGCCCGATGCCGATGAGCACGGCGTCGACGAGGCTCACGACGGCCTGCGTGCGGATGAACTCGCCGAGCGTCTTCCACACCCGGCGCAGCACCTCTGCGAGGTGCCCGCCGGCTCCGTCGCCGGCGACACCGTGCAGCCACGGGAGGAACCGCGGGCCGTCCTTCACGAAGAGGAAGGCGAGCACGATCGTCAGCAGCGCGGTCACGACGCCGGACGCGACACCGCCGATCCCGGTGAGCACGCTGGTCGCGATCGTCGAGACGCTCTGCTGCAGCTGGTTGGTGACCTGCATCAGGGCGGCGTCGAGCTGGCTCTGCGCGAGGTTGAGCGGCGGGCCGGAGAGCCATTGCTGGATGGCCTGGATGCCGCTCGACGCGCTCTGCGCGATCTGCCCGATGCTGCCCGAGACCGACGTCGTGACCAGCGCGATGATGCCGGCGAGCGCGATCATGCCGGCCAGCACGACGGTGCCGGCCGCCGCGGCGGGCGGGAAGCCGCGGCGGCGCAGCCAGTCGGTCGGCGGCCAGAGCAGCGTCGCGAGGATCAGCGCGAGCAGCACCGGCATCACGATCGACCACAGCCAGGCGATCACCCAGCCCACCAGCGCGACACCGGCCGCGACGAGCACGAGTCGAAGGCTCCAGCGCGCGGTCCAGCTCACGCCGGCGCCGATGGCCGATCCGCGGCCACGCAGCGGTGGCTCGGTGGTCGTCACGGCATCAGGCTGCCAGATCACGGTGAACATCCGGCGACCGGACACGCGGGCTTGACCTGTACCTGACTTCAGCTCCTAGCGTGGTCGCACACGAGCGGCACCGGAACTGTCGGTGCCACCCGCCATCATCGACACAGGCGCCCACCGATGAGTTCCGGCCACATCAGTGGTCAGAACGTGGGAGAGCCGGATGGCGCCTGTACCGAGGGAGCACGGGATGAGCATGGAGATGGTGGCGTGGACTTCGATGTACCACGCCGCGAACGCACAGGAGGACCGCCGGCCGTTCTCGATGGCGACGCTGCGCAGGATCGCGGGCTTCGCGGCGCCGCACCGCCGCCGCCTGGCCGCATTCCTGCTGGTCAGCGTCGTCGGTGCAGTGCTGGCGGTGGCCACCCCGGTGCTGGCGGGGCGGGTGGTCGACGCGATCGTCAACGGCGGCCCCATCGGCGTCGTCGTCGGGCTCGCGGTGCTGATCGCCGTGATCGCCGTCGTCGAGGCGGGCATCGGCATCTGGCAGCGCTTCCTGTCCGCGTCGCTGGGTGAGGGGCTGATCCTCGACCTGCGCGCGTCGGTGTTCGACCACGTGCAGCGCCAGCCGGTCGCGTTCTTCACCCGCACCCGCACGGGCGCGCTGGTCAGCAGGCTCAACAACGACGTCATCGGCGCGCAGCGTGCGTTCAGCGACACGCTCTCCGGTGTCGTGGGCAACCTCGTGACGCTGGCGCTGACGCTCGGGGTGATGCTGAGCCTGTCGTGGCAGGTCACCGTCCTCGCGCTGGTGCTGCTGC
The DNA here is from genome assembly GCF_021245725.1 of Pseudonocardia sp. TRM90224. GTDB lineage: Bacteria > Actinomycetota > Actinomycetes > Mycobacteriales > Pseudonocardiaceae > Pseudonocardia. Next base: position 79,921 of record NZ_JAJGSX010000040.1, read on the forward strand.
CGGTGTTCGTGCTCCCGGCCCGGCGGATGGGGCGCAAGCTGGCGAAGCTCGAGCGGGAGGCCGCGGCGCACAACTCCGCGATGAGCACGCAGATGACCGAGCGGTTCTCCGCGCCGGGCGCGACGCTCGTCAAGCTGTTCGGGCGGCCGGCCGAGGAGACCCGCGAGTTCGTCGCGCGGGCGGCGCGGGTGCGCGACATCGGGGTGCGCACCGCGATGGTGCAGTGGGTGTTCATCGCGTCGCTCACGCTGGTCTCCGCGCTCGCGTTGGCGCTGGTCTACGGCCTGGGTGGCTACTTCGCGCTCAGCGGTGGCATGGCCGCGGGCGACGTCGTCGCGCTCGCGCTGCTGCTGACCCGCCTCTACGCGCCGCTCACTGCGCTGGCGAGCGCGCGGGTCGAGGTGATGACCGCGCTGGTGAGCTTCGAGCGGGTCTTCGAGGTGCTCGACCTCCCGCCGCTGATCGCCGAGCCGGCAACGCCGATCGACCTGCCGGAGGGACCGCTCGCGGTCGAGTTCGACGAGGTCCGCTTCGGCTACCCGGCGGCCGACAAGGTGTCGCTCGCGTCGCTGGAGGAGGTCGCGCAGCTCGACGGTCGCGGCGGGGAGACCGTGCTGCACGACGTCTCCTTCCGCGCCGAGGCGGGGCAGATGATCGCGCTGGTGGGCTCGTCCGGTGCGGGCAAGTCGACGATCGCGCAGCTGCTGCCCCGGCTCTACGACGTCGATTCGGGTTCGGTGCGGATCGGCGGGGTCGATGTGCGTGGGCTGTCGTTCGACACGATCCGGGCGACGCTGGGCCTGGTCACGCAGGACGGGCACCTGTTCCACGAGTCGCTGCGCTCCAACCTGCTGCTCGCCCGGCCGGAGGCCACCGAGGACGAGCTGTGGGACGTCCTGCGCAGGGCGCGGCTCGCCGACCTGGTCGCCTCGCTGCCCGACGGGCTGGAGACGGTCGTCGGCGAACGCGGCTACCGGCTCTCCGGCGGCGAGCGCCAGCGCCTCACCATCGCCCGCCTGCTGCTCGCGAAGCCGCGGGTCGTCATCCTCGACGAGGCCACCGCCCACCTCGACTCCACCTCGGAGGCCGCGGTGCAGGAGGCGCTCGGCGAGGCACTGGAGGGGCGCACGGCCATCGTCATCGCCCACCGCCTCTCCACGATCCGCGCGGCCGACCAGATCCTCGTGCTGGAGGCGGGCCGGGTCATCGAGCGCGGCACGCACACCGAACTCATGGCCCGCGGCGGGCGCTACGCCGAGCTCCACCGCACCCAGTTCGACCAGCCGGGCGAGCCGACGCTCGCGGTCGCCGCGAGCTAGCCGGCGGGGGGTCAGGAAAGCCACTTTCATGCAACCACGTTGCATGAAAGTGGCTTTGCTGACGTTCCAGGGCGCGGGCGCGCTCGTGCCCCAACCCAGCGGAGGGGTCACGTCCCGCTGAGTGGTGGAGTTCGTGCTCGACACCGTGCGGGTCAGTGTGTGGTCATGATGCCGTGATGAGG
>NZ_JAJGSX010000041.1 GCF_021245725.1 Pseudonocardia sp. TRM90224
TGGCCGACCGCTCGTCGTGGGACCGGGTGGGGTCGACGTTGCATACCGTGGGTGTGCGTTGCACATGGCCGGCCATGTGCAACGTGTGTCGACGGTGTGCAACGTCGACCCAGGGCATGCGGCGATTCACCTGACAGCCACTTTCATGCAACGTGGTTGCATGAAAGTGGCTTTCCTGACGTCCCCGGGGACGGTGGGGCGAGATGCTAGACGCGGAAGCCCAGCGCCCGGAGCTGCTCGCGGCCGTCCTCGGTGATCTTCTCCGGCCCCCACGGCGGCATCCAGACCCAGTTGATCTTGATGTCGTTCACCAGCCCGCCGTCGGAACCACCGGTGAGCGCCGCGCGGGCCTGCTCCTCGATCACGTCGGTGAGGGGGCAGGCGGCGGAGGTCAGCGTCATGTCGATCGTCGCGACCCCGCCCTCGGCGGCGATCCCGTACACCAGGCCCAGGTCGACGACGTTGATGCCCAGCTCGGGGTCGACGACGTCGCGCATCGCCTCTTCGAGGTCGTCGACGGAGACGTCGCTCGCAGGCGCCGCCGTCGGCGGCTCCGGCATCCCGGCCGCGCCGCGCACGACGTCCTCGGAGGTTTCGGTGTCAGCCATCGATGTGCTCCTTCTCGTCGGCAGCAGGTGCCCGCACGACCGCGTCCTTGAACGCCATCCACCCGAGCAGCGCGCACTTCACGCGCGCCGGGTACCTGGCGACGCCGGCGAACGCGACGCCATCACCGAGCACGTCCTCGTCGGGCTCGACCTGGCCGCGGCCCTGCGCCATCTCCTGGAACGCCGTGAGCACCCGCATCGATTCCTCGACGCTGCGCCCCACCACGAGATCGGTCAGCACCGACGCGGACGCCTGGCTGATCGAGCAGCCGAGCGTCTCGTACGAGACATCCGAGACCGTATCGCCGTCGAGCTTCACCCGCAGGGTGATCTCGTCGCCGCAGGTCGGGTTGATCTGGAACGACTCGGCGTCGAACGGCTCCCGCAGTCCGGCGCCGTGCGGCGATCGGTAGTGGTCCAGGATGATCTCCTGGTACATCTGTTCCAGCTGCACTAGCTCACCCCGAAGAACTCTCGGGCCGCCCGCACGCCCTCGACCAATGCTTCGACTTCGTCGAGCGTGTTGTACACGTGGAAGGACGCGCGCGCGGTGGCGGCCACCCCGAACTTGCGGTGCAACGGCCATGCGCAATGGTGTCCCACCCGCACGGCCACACCGCGGTCGTCGAGCACCTGGCCGACGTCGTGCGCGTGCACGCCCTCGACCACGAACGCCACCGCTCCCCCGCGGTCGACCATCGTCGTCGGTCCGACGACCCGCACGCCCGGGATCCCGGCGAGGCCCGCGAGGGTCGCCTCGGTGAGCCGCGCCTCCTGCGCGTGGACGACGTCCATGCCGATGCCGGTGAGGTAGTCGACGGCCGCGCCGAGACCGACCGCCTGCGACGTCATGGGCACGCCCGCCTCGAACCGCTGCGGCGGCGGCGCGTACGTCGAGCCCTCCAGCCGGACCAGCTCGATCATCGAGCCGCCCGTGAGGAAGGGCGGCATCGCGTCGAGCAGCTCGGCGCGCCCGTACAGCACGCCGACGCCGGACGGGCCGAGCATCTTGTGGCCGGAGAACACGGCGAAGTCGACGCCCAGGTTCCCGAAGTGCACGGGCATGTGCGGCACCGACTGGCAGGCGTCGAGCAGCGTGAGCGCGCCGACCGCCTTCGCCCTGCGCACCAGCTCCGCGACCGGCAGCACGGTGCCGAGCACGTTCGACTGGTGCGCGAACGCGACCAGCTTCGTCCGCTCGGACAGCTCGATCGAGTCGAGGTCGACCCGGCCGTCGGGCGTCACCGAGTACCAGCGCAGGGTGGCGCCGGTGCGCCGGCACAGCTCCTGCCACGGCACGAGGTTGGCGTGGTGCTCCAGCTCGGTGATCACGATCTCGTCGCCGGGCCCGAGCGCGAACCGCTCCGACTCGGGGCCGAGCCCGGTCCGGACGCCGGCGTTGCTCATCGCGTACGCCACGAGGTTGACGCCCTCGGTGGCGTTCTTGACGAACACGACCTCACCCGGGTCGGCGCCGACGAACGCGGCGATCCGCGCCCGCGCAGACTCGTAGGCGTCGGTGGCCTCCTCGGCCAGCTGGTGCGCGCCGCGGTGCACGGCCGCGTTGTGCTGCTCGAGGAAGCTGCGCTCGGCGTCGAGCACCTGGCGGGGGCGCTGCGAGGTGGCGCCCGAGTCGAGGTAGACCAGCGGGCGCCCGCCGCGCACGGTGCGCGACAGGATCGGGAAGTCGCCGCGGATCGCGGTGACGTCCGGTGCCTCGACGAGTGCGGTCATCAGACCGCTGCCCCGGTGAACCGCACGTAGCCGCTCTTCTCCAGCTCGTGCGCGAGCTCGGGGCCGCCGGACTCGACGATCCGCCCACCGGCGAAGACGTGCACGACGTCGGGGGTGATGTGCTGCAGGATCCGCGTGTAGTGCGTGATCAGCAGCACGCCGACGTCGCCGGAGGCGCGGAAGCGGTTGACGCCCTCGCTGACTACGCGCAGCGCGTCGACGTCGAGGCCGGAGTCGGTCTCGTCGAGCACGGCGATCTTCGGCTTGAGCAGCGCGAGCTGCAGCACCTCGTGGCGCTTCTTCTCACCGCCGGAGAAGCCCTCGTTGACGTTGCGCTCGGCGAAGGCGGGGTCGATGTCCAGATCGGACATCGCCTCCTTGACCTCCTTGACCCAGGTGCGCAGCTTGGGGGCCTCGCCGCGGACCGCGGTGGCCGCGGACCGCAGGAAGTTGGCGGTGGACACGCCGGGCACCTCGACCGGGTACTGCATGGCGAGGAAGAGGCCGGCACGGGCGCGCTCGTCGACGGTCATCTCGAGGACGTCCTCGCCGTCGAGCGCGACCGAACCCGAGGTGATCTCGTACTTCGGGTGCCCGGCGACGGCATACGCGAGCGTGGACTTGCCGGACCCGTTCGGGCCCATGATCGCGTGCGTCTCGCCGGCGCGGACGGTGAGGTCGACGCCCTTCAGGATCTCCTTGGCACCGTCGTCGGTCGCGACCGAGACGTGCAGGTCCTTGATCTCCAGGGTGGACATGTAGTCAGTGCTCCGTATGGGGTGGTGGGTCAGGCGCCGGTGACGGCGAGCTCGGCCTCGATCGCCGCTTCCAGGCGTTCGCGCAGCTCGGGAAGGGTGATGCGGGAGAGGATCTCGCCGAAGAAGCCGCGCACGACCAGGCGGCGCGCGACGTCCTCCGGGATGCCGCGGCTCTGCAGGTAGAACAGCTGCTCGTCGTCGAAGCGGCCGGTCGCGCTGGCGTGGCCGGCGCCGGCGATCTCGCCGGTCTCGATCTCCAGGTTCGGCACCGAGTCGGCCCGCGCGTGCTCGGTCAGCACGAGGTTGCGGTTCAGCTCGAACGTCTGCGTGTTCTCCGCGGCCGCCCTGATCAGCACGTCGCCGATCCAGACGGTGTGCGCGGTGGCGCCCTTCGCGCTCTGCAGCGCGTTCTTGTAGAGAACGTTCGACGTGCAGTTCGGCACCGAGTGGTCCACCAGCAGCCGCTGTTCGAGGTGCTGGCCGGCATCGGCGAACCCGAGGCCCGCGAGCTCGGCGTCGCCGCCGGGGCCGCGGTAGTTGACCGTCGGGCTGATCCGCACGAGGTCGCCGCCGAGCGCCACCGCGGTGGCGCGCAGCGTGGCGTCGCGCCCGACCGAGATGTGCTGCGCGCCGACGTGCACGGCGTCGTCGGCCCATTCGGTGGTGACGACCAGCGTGAGCCGCGAGCCGTCACCGAGCACGACCTCGACGTTGTCGGCGAGCGCTCCCGAGCCGCGGTACTCGACCACGACGGTGGCGGCGGCGTGCGGCGCGGTGCGCAGCTGCAGGTGGCCCGCCGCCGTCGCGCCCTCACCGGGACCGGTGACGGTGATCGTGACCGGCTCCGGCGCGCCGTCGAGCGTGACGACGGTGGCGTCCTTGCTCGCCGACCACGCGGCCGCGGCGACCCGGTCGGCCGGGACACCGCCCTGGCCGATCCGCGGGTCGTCCGTCGCGACCGTCTCGACCCGCACCCCCGACGCCGCCTCGCTCACGGCGATCGTCGCGGTGCCGTCGAACGCCGCGGTGCCGTCGTGCAGCCCGCGGAGCCTGCGCAGCGGGGTGAACCGCCAGTTCTCCTCGCGGCCGCCCGGCACCTCGAACGCCTCGACGTCGTAGGACGTGAATCGCTCGCTCGCCGACGCGATCGGGCTCTCGCCCTGGCCCTTCTTGGCGCCCTCGAGTTCAGGGGCCAACCCAGCAACTTCGGTCATCCGACCGAACCCTCCATCTGCAGCTCGATGAGCCTGTTCAGCTCCAGCGCGTACTCCATGGGCAGCTCGCGCGCGATGGGTTCGACGAACCCGCGCACGACCATCGCCATGGCCTCGTCCTCGGTCAGCCCGCGGCTCATCAGGTAGAACAGCTGGTCGCCGCTCACCTTCGAGACGGTGGCCTCGTGGCCCATCGACACCTCGTCGTTGCGGACGTCCACGTAGGGGTAGGTGTCGGAGCGGCTGATCGTGTCGACCAGCAGCGCATCGCACTTCACCGTCGAGCGGCTGTGGTGCGCGCGCGGGTTGACCTGCACGAGCCCGCGGTAGGACGTGCGGCCCCCGCCTCGGGCGACCGACTTCGAGATGATCGTCGAGGACGTGTGCGGCGCCAGGTGCACCATCTTCGCCCCGGCGTCCTGGTGCTGCCCCTCGCCGGCGAACGCGATCGAGAGCACCTCACCCTTGGCGTGCTCGCCCATCAGCCAGACGGCCGGGTACTTCATCGTGACCTTGGAGCCGAGGTTGCCGTCGACCCATTCCATGGTCGCGCCCTCTTCGGCCTTGGCCCGCTTGGTGACCAGGTTGTAGACGTTGTTCGACCAGTTCTGGATCGTCGTGTAGCGGCAGCGGCCGCCCTTCTTCACGATGATCTCGACGACGGCCGAGTGCAGCGAGTCGGACTTGTAGATCGGCGCCGTGCAGCCCTCGACGTAGTGCACGTAGGCACCCTCGTCGACGATGATCAGCGTGCGCTCGAACTGGCCCATGTTCTCGGTGTTGATCCGGAAGTAGGCCTGCAGCGGGATGTCGACCTTCACGCCCTTGGGCACGTAGATGAACGACCCACCCGACCAGACCGCCGAGTTCAGCGCGGAGAACTTGTTGTCGCCGCTCGGGATGACCGAGCCGAAGTACTCCTTGAACAGCTCCGGGTGCTCACGCAGGCCCGTGTCGGTGTCGAGGAAGATGACACCCTGCTCCTCGAGGTCCTCACGGATCTGGTGGTAGACGACCTCCGACTCGTACTGCGCCGCGACGCCCGCGACCAGCCGCTGCTTCTCGGCCTCCGGGATGCCCAGCCGGTCGTAGGTGTTCTTGATGTCCTCCGGCAGGTCCTCCCAGCTGGCGGCCTGCTTCTCGGTGGAGCGCACGAAGTACTTGATGTTGTCGAAGTCGATGCCCGACAGGTCCGCGCCCCAGCGCGGCATGGGCTTCTTCTCGAACAGGTCGAGTGCCTTCAGCCGGAAGTCGAGCATCCACTGGGGCTCGTTCTTCAAAGCGGAGATGTCGGCGACGACGTCAGCGGAAAGGCCGCGACGTGCACTGGCACCGGCGGCGTCCGGATCGGCCCAGCCGAAGTCGTACCGGCCGAGCGTCGCGAGCGTCTCCTCCTGGGTGAGCGCCTCAGGAGTGGTCGTCATTCGGACTGCCTCCCTGTCGGGATCGTTGTGGTGGTGACGGAGTGCCGCCGGGCCTCGGGAAGGTCCAGCGGAACGTGTGTGGTGCACGCGGAGTCGCCACGCGCGATGGTCGCGAGCCGCTGCACGTGGGTGCCGAGCAGCTCTGCGAACGCCTTGGTCTCAGCTTCGCACAGCACCGGGAACGCGGCCGCGACGTGGGCGACCGGGCAGTGGTGCTGGCACAGCTGCACGCCGGTGCCGGCCTCCCGCGCCTGCGCCGCGTAACCCCGCGCGGTGAGCACCTTCGCCAGCTCGCCGGCCCGCTCGTCGGGCGTCCCGGCCGCGGCGACCTGCGCCGCCGACGGGCCGAGCAGCTGCTCGACGCGGCTGCGGGCGAACGCGTCGAGCGCGTCGTCGCCGCCGTGCTCGGCGAGGTAGTGCAGCGCCGCGACGGCCAGCTCGTCGTAGCCGTGGCCGAAGCGCGCCCGGCCGGCGTCGGTGAGCAGGTACTGGCGGGCCGGGCGGCCGCGGCCGCGCGGGCCGCGGCGCGACGCCTGCCGCACCTCCGCCTCACCGTCGGCGATCAGCGCGTCGAGGTGGCGGCGGACAGCGGGGGCGGAGAGCCGCAGCGCGGCCGCGACGGCGGCGGCGGTGACCGGCCCCTGCTCCATGAGCAGGCGCGCCACCGCCTCCCGCGTGCGGCCGTCACCGGTCGAGTGCACCTCGACGGACGGCTCTCCTGTTTTCACAACACCAGTGTTGCTTATATGCCCTGAGCGGGCAACGGGGGGTGGTCATCTGCACCGTGTGGGCCGACGTAGCGTCCGTCACACTCCGCCGAGTCACCCACCGTTTTGCCTACTTGCACGCCGGAAAGGGCGTGCAAGTAGGCAAAACGGTACGCGGACCGGCCCGACGACCACGGGTCGCCGTCGCCCGGAAGGGCCTCGCTACGCTGCGGGCATGGTGGCATCCACGCTCGACGGCAAGAGCCCGTCGACGCTCGACGTGCCACCGCCGCGCGACCCCAGCCGGGTGGCCAGGCGGCTCGGGCTCACCGGCAGCCTCCTGATGGCGATCGGCGCGCTCGGCTCCGGCGCGCTGCCCGTCCCCAACCCGCTTTTCGGCATGCGGCTGCTCGGACTGCCGGCGCGCAACGCCACGATCTCGATCGCGCTGGCCTACACCGGGCTCTTCCTCGTGGTGCTGGCGTGGCTGTGGATCGGCAAGATGCTGCGCTGGTACGGCGCGAAGGAGCCGGCGCCCACACCGAGGCAGCTCACCCGCACCGCCGTCCTGTGGGCGATCCCGCTGGCTGCCGCGCCGCCCATGTTCTCGCGCGACGTCTACAGCTACATCGCGCAGAGCGCGACGCTCGCGCGCGGCCTCGACCCGTACACGCTCGGGCCGGCGGAGGCGTTCGGGGTGGACGACCCGCTCGTCCGCTCGATCCCGAACATCTGGCGCGACACCGGCGCCCCGTACGGGCCACTGTTCCTCATCCTGGGGCGCGGCATCACCGCGCTCTCCGGCAACGACGTCGTGCTGGGCGTCTTCCTGCACCGGATCCTCGCGCTGGCCGGGCTCGCGCTCATCATCTGGGCGCTGCCGAAGCTCGCCCGCCGCTGCGGCCTGGACACCGGGCTGGCCATGTGGCTGGGCGTCGCCAACCCGCTCGTGCTGTTCCACCTGGTCAGCGGCATCCACAACGAGGCGCTGATGCTCGGGCTCACCCTCACCGGCATGGAGCTGGGGCTGCGCAGCGGGCGGCGGCTGTTCGACAAGTGGTTCATGATCGGTGCGTTGCTGATCGTCGCCGGCGCGGCCGTCAAGGCGCCCGCGCTGGTGGCGCTGGGCTTCCTCGGCATCGAGTGGGCGCGCCGGCGCGGCGCGAAGATCAAGGACGTCGCGATCGCCGCCGTGACGCTCGGCATCATCGCCGGCGGGATCTTCACCGGGCTCGGGTTCGCCACCGGCACCGGGTTCGGGTGGACGACCACGCTCAACATCCCACAACTGATCAACAGCTGGATGTCGATCTCCACCAACTCCGGCATCTTCGCGGGCCAGCTCGGCGTGCTGCTCGGACTGGGCGAGCACACCGAGGCCGTGCTGGGCGTCACCCGCACGCTCGGGCTCGCGATCGGCGCCTCGCTCGTCGTCGTTCTGCTCTTCGCGACGCTGCGCGGCAAGCTCGACGTCGTCACCGGCATGGCGGGCGGGCTCACCGCCGTCGTGCTGCTCGGCCCGATCGTGCACCCCTGGTACCTGCTCTGGTCGGTGGTGCCGCTGGCCGCGACGCAGGGCCTGCCGCGATACCGGCGCTGGGTGCTCGCGGCCTCGGCCGTGCTGGCGCTGCTCGTGCCGCCCACCGGAGCCGACTTCAACTTCCGCGTGTACCAGCTGCCGATGGCCATCCTCGCCGGGTTGATCATGCTGGCGATCGTCCTGCTGGTGCAGCGCCGGCTGATCACCGGCCAGACCGGCTACGACATCGACTCGCTGCCCGGGCGGGGACCGCACTCCATTGCCCCGTAGCCCAGGCCCGGTGGCCGGCGCCCATAGAATCCGGCCCGTGAGCCCGCCGCCACCTGCCGTGCACGTGCGCGGCCTCGTCAAGCGCTATGGCCGCACCACGGCCGTCGACGGGCTCGACCTCGCCCTCTCCGCGGGCAGCGTCCTGGCGCTGCTCGGGCCGAACGGTGCCGGCAAGACGACCACCGTCGAGGTGTGCGAGGGCTTTCTCACCGCCGACGCCGGTGAGGTGCGCGTGCTGGGCGTCGACCCGGCCGGTGCGCCCGACGCGCTGCGCGCCCGGATCGGCGTGATGCCGCAGGGCGGCGGCGCCTATCCCGGGGTGCACGCGGCCGAGATGCTGCGGGTCGTCGCGGCCTGCTCGGCGCACCCGCTCGACGTCGGCTGGTTGATCGGGGTGCTCGGCCTCGAGAGCTGCGCACGCACGCCGTTCAAGCGGCTCTCCGGCGGCCAGCAGCAGCGCCTCGCGCTCGCCTGCGCGATCGTCGGCCGGCCCGAGCTGGTGTTCCTCGACGAGCCGACCGCCGGGATGGACCCGCAGGGCCGGCGGCTGGTGTGGGACCTCATCGACGCGATGCGCCGCGACGGCGTCGCCGTCCTGCTCACCACGCACCTCATGGAGGAAGCGGAGGCGCTGGCGGACGAGGTCGTGATCGTCGACCACGGCAAGGTCGTCGCGCAGGGCAGCCCGGCCGCGCTGACCGCCTGCAGCACCCACCAGGAGCTGCGGTTCCGGGCGAAGCCGGGCATGGACCTCGCCGGGCTCACCGCGGCGCTGCCGGCCGAGTACCGGGCGGCCGAGACGAAGGCCGGCCGCTACCTGGTGCAGGGCCGCATCGACCCAGGGATCCTCTCCACGATCACCGCGTGGTGCGCGGGCCAGGGCGCGCTCGCCGACGACGTGCAGGTGGCGCGGCGCAGCCTGGAGGACGTGTTCCTGGAGCTGACCGGGCGGGAGCTGCGCCCGTGACCGTCGAGCCGCGGTTCGAGACCGGCACCTTCACCCCACGGCCCGGCCCGGGCGCGCCGCTGCGCATGCTGCGCGCGCAGGCGCTGACGGAGCTGCGGCTCGCGCTGCGCAACGGCGAGCAGGTGCTGCTCACGCTGCTGATCCCCGTCGCGTTGCTGGTCGGGCTGAGCCTGCTCGACGTCGTGCCGCTGCCGGAACCGCGGGTGGCGGCGGTGACGCCGGGGGTGCTGGCGCTCGCGGTGATGTCGACGGCGTTCACGAGCCAGGCGATCTCGTTCGGCTTCGACCGGCGCTACGGCGTGATCCGCAGACTCGCCGCAACGGCGCTGCCGCGGTGGCTGCTGGTGGCGGGCCGGCTCGCGGCACTGCTGGGCGTCGTCGTGATCCAGGTGGTGCTGCTGTGCGCCCTCGCCGCCCTGCTCGGCTGGCAGCCGGCCGGCGCCGGGATCGGCTGGGCGGTGCTGCTCGTACTGCTCGGCTGCGCCGCGTTCGGCTCGCTCGGGATCCTGCTCGGCGGGTCGCTGCGGGCGGAGATCACCCTCGCCGTCGCCAACCTGGTCTGGTTCGTCCTGCTCCTCGCCGGCGGCATCGCGCTCCCCATCGCCCAGCTCCCCGGCCCCCTCGCCGCCGTCGCGAGCGCCCTCCCGTCCGGCGCGCTGGCCGAGGGACTGCGCGGCGCGCTGGCCGACGGCCACGCCCCGGGCTGGGGCCCGGTGCTGGTCCTGGTGGCCTGGACAGCGACGGCAACGGCCCTGGCAACCCGCACCGTCAAGCTCCGCTGAGCCACCCGACAAGACGGCCGGCAAGCGTCGCCGGGCAGTGGCGGACGCAGGGTGTGCGCTACGCACCCCGAGGCGCCGGGAGGTGGGTCGCTCGTGGAGGGCAGGAAAGCCACTTTCCTGCCCTGTGAGGACCGGAAAGTGGCTTTCCTGCCCTCGCGTGCGCAACGCACACACCCCGGCCGGCCACCACAGCCCCGCCCCTGGCCGCGGGTCGCGCGCCCTGTTCGGGCACCCACCCCGGTCTGCGGTCGCGTACCCGGAGCCGCACCCGGCACGGATTCTCATCCCTCGTGGCGACCCGGAGGGCCATGGCGGACTTTCCTGCCCTCGCGTGCGGATCACACGCATGCCGGCGCGCCCCCAGGGCCTGGTCGTCCGATCCCGGCCTGGCCGGACCGAACAACAGCCACCCCCCGCCACGGGGCGTCAGGAAAGCCACTTTCATGCAACGTGGTTGCATGAAAGTGGCTTTCCTGACCTTCCCCGAGCATCACCCGCTCGCGGCCGCACAGAGCCCAGGGGCATGATCGGGTCATGCTTGCTGTTCAGGTTTCTGTCACCGGTGGGCCCGATGTGCTCGTTCCGTCCCAGGTGGACGATCCGGAGCCGGGCGAGGGGCAGTTGCTCGTCGAGGTCGCCGCAGCCGGGGTCAACTACATCGACACCTACCAGCGCGACGGCACCTACCCGATGCAGCTGCCGTACGTGCCGGGCATGGAGGGTGTCGGGCGGGTGCGGGCGCTCGGGGCCGGGGTCAGCGATTTCGCGGTGGGCGACCGGGTGGCGTGGGCCGAGGCGCTCGGCAGCTACGCGCAGCTCACGGTGGTGCCGGCGGCGCGTGCGGTCGCGGTTCCCGATGCCATCTCCGACGAGGTCGCGGTCGGTGCGCTGCTGCAGGGCATGACGGCGCACTTCCTCGTCAACGACACCTATCCCGTCCAGCCGGGCGACACGGTCCTCGTGCACGCCGCGGCGGGCGGTGCCGGGCTGCTGCTCACGCAGCTCGCCACCGCGAAGGGCGCGCGCGTGATCGGCACGGTCTCCACGGCGGAGAAGGAGGAGCTCGCGCGCGGCGCGGGCGCCGCCGAGGTGATCCGCTACACCGAGGTGGACGACCTCGCGGCCGAGGTCAAGAAGCTGAACGGTGGCGAGGGCGTCGCGGCCGTGTACGACAGCGTCGGGCGCACCACGTTCGACGCCAGCCTCGCCAGCCTGCGCATGCGCGGCATGCTCGTGCTGTTCGGCGCGTCCAGCGGTCCGGTGCCGCCGCTCGACCCGCAGGTGCTCAACCGGGGCGGCTCGCTGTTCCTCACCCGTCCGACGCTGTTCCACCACATCGCCACGCGGGAGGCGCTCGTCGAGCGGGCCGCGGCCGTCTACGGCGAGGTGGTCGCGGGCCGGCTGAATGTCCGGATCGGGCGCACCTACCCGCTTGCGGAGGCCCGCACAGCACACGAGGACCTGCAGGGCAGGCGCACGACGGGCAAGGTTCTGCTGATCCCCTGAATCGTGGCCGGAGGGCCGTCCGATCGTGCTAGATATGGCGGGTGACGGCATCCCCGGACGATCTTCGTCCTTTCCACGACCTGTCCGCCTACCAGCACCTCCCGCGGCTGAGCGGCCTCGCTCTCTCCCCCGACGGGAGGCGGCTGGTGACGGCCGTGTCCGCGATCGACGCCGAAGGGACGCGGTTCCGCGCGGCGCTGTGGGAGGTCGACCCCGCAGGTGAGCGGCCGGCCCGCCGCCTCACCCGCGGGTCGAAGGGCGAGTCGGGAGCCGCCTTCACCGCTGTTGGCGACCTGCTGTTCACCTCGTCGAGGCCCGACCCCGACCGCACCGGCCAGTCCGACGACGCTCCGGCCGCGCTGTGGCGCCTCCCGGTGGCCGGTGAGGCCGAGGTCGTCGGCACCCGCGCCGGTGGGATCGGCGTCGTGGTCGCCGCCCGCGCCGCCGCCGTCGTCGTCGCGACGACCGCCGTGCTGCCGTCGTCCGTCACCGATGCCGAGGACGAGGCCCGCCGGAAGGTCCGGAAGGACAAGAAGGTGACCGGGATCCTGCACGCGGGGCTGCCGGTCCGGCACTGGGACCAGGACCTCGGCCCCGACGAGGACCGGCTGGTCGTCGCCGCTCTCGACGGCGACGGGGCGGCGGAGTGGCGCGACCTCACCCCCACCCCGGGCAAGGGCCTGCACGAGACGAGCTTCGACGTCACCCCGGACGGCTCGACCGTCGTGACGTCGTGGCGCACGCCCGTCTCCGGCGGTGGGTCGCGGCAGCAGCTGGTCGCGATCGACACCACGAGCGGGGAACGGCAGGTCATCGCCGACGACGAGCGGTTCGACCTGCACGGCCCGGTGATCAGCCCTGACGGGCGGCAGATCGCCTGCATCCGCGAGCGGATCCCCGCGCCGACCGAGCCGCCGGACCTACGGCTCGTCGTGCTGCCGATCGGCAGCGGCGAGCTGCGCGAGGTCGCCCAGGGGTGGGACCGATGGGCCAACGAGGTCGCCTGGACGCCCGACGGCTCCGCGCTGATCGTCATCGCCGACGAGCTGGGCCGCTCCCCCGTATTCCGCATCGAGCTCGCGTCCGGCGAGGTCACCCGTCTCACCGGCGACGACGGCGCGTACACCGACGTCGTCGTCGCGCCCGACGGCCAGCACGTCTACGCGCTGCGCAGCGCCATCGACACACCGCCCGCCCCGGTCCGGCTCGACGCGGCCGTGCCCGACCAGCAGCCCGTGCTGCTCCTGGCGCCGGCCCCGGTGCCGGTGGTGCCGGGCACGCTCGTCGAGGTCGAGGCCACGGCACTCGACGGCACCCCGCTGCGGTCGTGGCTCGCGCTGCCGCCGGACGCGTCACCCGACGCGCCCGCACCGCTGCTGCTGTGGATCCACGGCGGGCCGCTGGGCAGCTGGAACGCGTGGCAGTGGCGCTGGAACCCGTGGCTCATGACCGCACGGGGCTACGCGGTGCTGCTGCCCGACCCGGGCCTGTCCACCGGCTACGGGCTCGACTTCGTGCGGCGCGGCTGGGGCGCGTGGGGCGACGAGCCCTACACCGACCTGATGGCGATCACCGATGCCGCGATCGCCCGCCCGGACGTCGACGGCGACCGGACGGCCGCGATGGGCGGCTCGTTCGGCGGGTACATGGCCAACTGGGTCGCGGGCCACACCGACCGGTTCCGCGCGATCGTCACGCACGCGAGCCTGTGGGCGCTCGACCAGTTCGGCGGCACCACCGACGACGCTGCGTACTGGCTGCACGAGATGACGCCCGAGATGGCAGCGACGAACAGCCCGCACCTGCACGCCGACGCGATCACCACACCGATGCTCGTGATCCACGGCGACAAGGACTACCGGGTGCCGGTCGGCGAGGCGCTGCGGCTCTGGTGGGACCTGGTGTCGCGGCACGACGGCCCGCCGGACGAGCTGCCGCACCGCTACCTGTACTTCCCCGACGAGAACCACTGGATCCTGACGCCGAACAACGCCGTCGTCTGGTACCAGACCGTCACCGCGTTCCTCGACCACCACGTGCTGGGCAAGGACTGGGAGACCCCGGAGCTGCTCTGCTGAGCCGACTTCCCCACCGTTTTGGGCACATGCGCGCCGATTTGGCGCGCATCCACCCAAGACGGTGGGGAGGTTCGGTCAGGTGAGGGTGACGGGGCCGCGCGGGGTGTCGAGGAGCGCGACGAGCGACTGCGGGCCGGCCTCGACGGGGAGCGTGACGTCGAGAGCGGTGAGCAGCTCGGCCGCGGCCGCCGGCTCGGGCACCGTGGCGCCCAGGCCCGTCAGCCCGATCCGCGGCAGCGCGGCCGCCGGGTGCGGTGTCGTGCCCCAGTCGATCAGGAACGGCACACCCGGCGGCGACGCCTCGGACGACGTCAGCCGCCATTCCAGCAGCGCACCGGCCGGGGTGCGGCGCGCCATCGGCTCGATCGGGCCGATGCCGGCCGCCGCCACGGCCTTGTCGATGTCTGCCGGCGCGACCGCCCAGGTCACGAGCCGCGGCCCGGTGAGCGTGCCGATCCCGAAGGGCACGTTCCCCGGCTCGACGGGGTTGTCCCGGTCCGGCCCGATGATCTCCAGGAAGCTGGTCGGCCCGAGCCCGACCAGGTAGTTGCGGGTGCCCCGGCCGACGTGCCGGCCGCCCTCCACCGGCTCCACGCCGCTCGCGGCCGCGAACGCGGCCACCGCGGCGTCGAGCTCCGGGGTGGCGTAGACGAGGTGGTCGAGGCGGGGGTCGGGCGGCCCGAGCCGCGTGCAGGTCATGCCTTGATCTTTCAGGATCGGCGGCGGCTGCGGTGGACGGCCGAGTTCACCGCGCTCACCAGCAGCACGTTCTCCGGCGCCGCACCGCCGGGGAACGCGAACCGGCGCCGGTTGTAGCCGTAGGCGAACCCGCCGCGCGGGTCGGCGAACGCCATCGAGCCGGCCGCGCCGCTGTGCCCGATCGCACCCTGCCCCAGCACCGGGTAGTCCTCGGAGACCACCGAGAAGCCCACACCGAACGCGTTCGGGCCACGGGTGCTGAGGTCGGTGCCCACCGAGTGGATCTGCCCCACCTCGGCCAGCGTGTCCGGCTTGAGCAGCGGCTCGGCGCCGTCGAGCCCACCGAGCACCGCCGCGTACATCGCCGCCATGCCCCGCGCCGAGCCGATCCCGCCGACGGAGGCGGGTCCCTTCTCCCGCACGACCCGGACGTTCGGCAGCTCCTGCAGGTCGGCAGCCTCCGGGTGGTTGCGGTTGAACGCGATACCGCTGATGCTCGTCGGTCCCGACGCGTTCGCCTCCAGCAGCGCCTGCTGCTCGGGGGTGGGGAGCATCGGCAGCGTCGTGAGGAAGCGCGGCTCGTGCTCCTCGGGGAAGCCCATGTAGAAGTCCAGCCCGTGCGGCGCCCGCACGCGCTCCTCGTAGAACTCCTGGATCGAGCGGCCCGTCGCCCTGCGCACGACCTCGTTGGCGAGCGCGCCGATCGTCAGCGCGTGGTAGCCGAACGCCGTGCCCGGGCGCCAGTAGGGCCGCTGCGGGGCGATCCGGGCGGCCACCACCTGGTCGTCGGCCAGCTCTTCGACGAGGAACCCACCCTCGGCACCCACGACACCGGCCCGGTGCGACATCAGCTCGCGCAGCGTGAGCGCACCCTTGCCCTCGGCGCCGAACTCCGGCCAGTAGTGGCTCACCCGCTGGTCGAGGTCGAGCACGCCGTCCTGCACGAGCAGCGCGACGACCAGCGCCGTGGCACCTTTCGTGGAGGAGAAGACCCCCGTCACCGAATCGGGCCCGATCCCGGGGCCCGTGTACAGGTCGACCACCCGCTCGCCGTCGCGGTAGGCGACCAGCTGCGCGGCGTAGTCGCCGCCCTCCTGCTGCGCGACGGCCGCGAACGCCTCGCGCACCGACTCGAAGCCGTCCTCGACAGTTCCGTTGATCTCCGGCATGTCTCCCCCTCTGTAGGACTCGTAGGCGGATAGCCGTCGAAGGCCGCCCCGTATTCCGAGCACCGATCACGATGATGCGGCGTGGCATCCGTCGAACCGTCGACGGCCTCCGGTTACCCTGCGTGTTACGTCCCCGGTGAAGTGCGCTCGCCGCCTTCGCCCCTATCCATCAAGCATCGAACGGACAAAACCCCGTGGCGCAGCGTGTCGACGTGAAACTGGTTGACGACCTCGACGGATCGGAGGCGACGGATTCGGTCGCCTTCGCACTCGACGGCCGGCAGTACGAGATCGATCTTTCCAGCGAGAACGCCGCGCGGTTGCGCGGCATTGTCGCCGACTACGTCGCGGCGGCGCGCCGCGTCGGCTCGGCCCGCAAACCGGCAGGTGGCGGGGCGTCCACGCCGGCCGCCGGCCCCGACGCGACCGCCGTGCGCCAGTGGGCCCGCGAGAACGGGGTCACCGTTTCCGAGCGCGGCCGCGTGCCCGCGCACGTCGTCGAGGCATACCTGAACCGCAATGCCGCCGCCGCCCCGGCCGAAGCCCCGAAGGCGGCCCCGAAGGTGGCCGAAGAGCCCGCTGCGACCCCCGCCGAAGCGCCCGCCGAGGAGCCGAAGGCCCGCTCCCGCCCGGAGATCGCCAACCCGTTCGCGGTCAACCAGGCCGGCTGACGGAAAACTTCCCCACCGTTTTGCCTACTTGCAGACCTCCGAGGGTGTGCAGGTTGGCAAAACGGTGGGGAAGTTCGGTCAGGAGCCGGCGGCGCGGGCGGGTTCGGCTGCCATGTCGGTTTCGGTGACGGATTCGGGCTGCGCGATCTGCGGGCGCGCCGACACGGGGTGCTCGAACCGCATCCCGTCGGTCACGGGCCCGCGGCGAAGCTGGAACAGCTCGAGCGGGTAGTTCATCCGCACCTGCCACGGCCGGCGCGCGCCCTGCCTCGGCAGCGTCGCCAGCGCACGCCGCACGTACCCCGGCTGGAAGTCGAAGAGCGCCTTCGTCGGCATCGCGGAGTCGGTGTTCTTCGGCGCCGCCACCGCGAACCCACCGGCCCGCATGTGGTTGAGCAGCCGGCAGACGTACTCCGCCACCAGGTCGGCCCGCAGCGTCCACGACGCGTTGGTGTAGCCGAACGTGTAGGCGAGGTTCGGCACACCCTCCAGCATCAGGCCCTTGTACGTGAGCCGGTCGGCGAGCTTCGCCTCCACACCGTCGACGGTCACCGGCGCCCCGCCGAGCAGCTGCAGGTTCAGCCCGGTCGCGGTGATGATGATGTCCGCCTCCAGCTCGGCGCCGGACCGCAGCCGGATGCCCTTCTCCGTGAAGGTGTCGATCTCGTCGGTGACGATCGACGCCGAGCCGTTGCTGACGGCCTCGAAGAAGTCGCCGTCGGGCACGAGGCACAGCCGCTCGTCCCACGGGTTGTAGCGCGGCGTGAAGTGGGTGTCTACGTCGTAGCCGGCCGGCAGCTGACGTTCGACGCCCCTGCGGAGGATCTCCTTCATCTTCGCCGGGCGTCGCCTGCTGAGCTGGTAGGACGCCGCCTGGATCAGCACGTTCTTCCAGCGCACGATCGGGTAGGTCGCCTTCACCGGCAGGAACTTGCGCAGCAGCTGGTCGAGGGGGTCCTGGCGCGGCATCGAGACGAAGTACGTCGGCGAGCGCTGCAGCATCGTCACGTGCCCGGCGTCGGCTGCCATCGCGGGCACGAGCGTCACGGCGGTCGCGCCGCTGCCGATGACGACGACCCGCTTGCCTGCGTAGTCGAAGTCGGCGGGCCAGTGCTGGGGATGCACGATCTGCCCGGCGAACTTCTCCCGGCCCGGGAACGTCGGGGTGAAGCCCTGGTCGTAGTTGTAGTAACCCGAGCAGTGGTAGAGGAACCCGCAGGTCAACTGCTCACGCTCGCCCGTGTCGGTGTGCTCGACGTCGACGGTCCACCGCTGCTCGGCGCTCGACCAGGCCGCCGAGACGACCTTGCGGTGGTAGCCGATGCGCTTGTCCACGCCGTACGTGCGCGCGGTTCGCCGCACGTAGTCGAGGATCGAGGGTCCGTCGGCGATCGAGTCCTCGGCGAGCCACGGGGTGAACCGGTACCCGAGGGTGTGCATGTCGGAGTCGGACCGGATGCCCGGGTACCGGAACAGGTCCCACGTGCCACCCATGGCGCCGCGCGCCTCGAGGATCGCCACCGACCGCTCGGGGCACTCCCGCCGCAGGTGGACGGCGGCGCCGACGCCGGACAGCCCGGCCCCGACGATCAGGACGTCGACGTGGTTCTCCGACATTTCGCGCCTCCAGGTGCGCCCCGACTTCCGGAACCTACCGACAGTAACTTTCGTTTCCGCCGATCACCAGAGCAGACGGAACACGATGTTCGTCCATTCGTGTTCGCTGTTAGGTTGAGCGCCATGTCGGCAGCGTGCGGCAGGAGTCCCGGCCGGCGGCCGACGGCGGGCCCGGTGATCATCCCTGCGATCACCCCTGCGATCGTCAGGTTCACGGCGATCGCCGTGGCAGGCGCACTGCTGCTCGCCGCCTGCGGCTCCGCACCGCCGATGCCCCCGCCGCCCCCGCCGCCGGTCGGCCCACCGGCACCATCGCTGCAGCTGGGGCCGCCCCCGACCTCCGCCCCGTCGACCGGGCACCTGCCGATCCCGCGCACCCGGGTCGCGATCAAGCCGCCCGACGGGATGGTCGTCGACGAGACCCTGCCCGGCCTGGCCCGCACCGACGTCGCGACGACCGTGCGGGTGATCGAGACCGCCCGCGATCCCAACGAACCGGCCCCGAAGGTGGTGGAGCAGGTCGCCGGCGGGTACCGCTCGGAGGCGCAGGCCAACCTCGCCGACCTGAAGGTCGCCAGCATCCGCGAGGTGCAGGTGGCGGGCTTCCCGGCGGTCGCCGTCGAGGCGACGCAGGCGGTGCAGGAGGGCATTCTCGGGCGCGCGATGGTCTCGATCGTGAGCAACGACTCGATCGTCCTGCTCGACGGCACGATCGCGCCGGGCGACCCGCTCACCCCCGCCGCGCTGCTCACCTCGCTCCTCGATGCGCGCTGGCTCGACGTCGCGGCCGCCGGCAGCCTCGGCTTCGACCTGACACCGGCCGCCGGCTTCAAGCGCCTGCCGAGCAGCACGACGATCGCCGTGTCGCTCGACGGCTCGACGGCGCCCGGTGCGCCACTGCTCGTCGCGAGCGCGCCCAACATCCAGGCGCCGATCGCGGCCGCCGATCGGAAGATCTTCGCCGAGCAGCAGCTGGAGTCGCTCACCGGCGAGAAGGCCTACGACTCCGCCACGCCGATCGAGGTGTCCGGGCTCACCGGTTGGGAGATGCTCGACCGCGGCCCGGGGCTGTCGGTGTACCTCGTCGTGCTGTTCGCGGGCGACTGGTCGCTCGTGCTGGCCGGGAGCTTCGACTCCAAGGTCCATCCCGACCAGGTGCCGGCGTTCCAGACGATGGCACGCTCCGTCGTCCTGCGCTGATCAGATCGGTTCCCGAGGCGCTCCCCGGCGTCACAGTCGGGTTGTTCCGTCACGCTCCGAAACCGATTCGGAACGAGACGCGCCGCACATGTAGGGGCTCCGCGGATTGTCGGACACAAGATGTAGTCTCCATGGCGCTGGAGGTTCACGCCCCGCAAGGAGCGTGACGCAAGAGGGAACCCGGTGCGAACCCGGGACTGCCCCGCAGCGGTAAGCGGGAACGAACGCCGTGACCGCCCTCGACGGAGGGTCGGTGGAAGCACTGGGCAGCCAGCCTGGGAAGCGACGGCCAGTAGGTCCGACGGGCACCGGTCCGATCACCCGGGGCCCGTCCCGCCCGCGAGTCCGAACACCTGCCCCGGCCCACGCGCCACCGGCGCGCGGCACTGGCCGTCGAGCTCGCGAGGAGAGAGCCTTGACCCGAACACTGGGTACGCCCATCCCTGAAACAACCCGTGCCACCGAGAGCGCCGTGCGCGTGATCCGCCGCGACGGCGCCACGTCCGACTTCGACCCCACCAAGATCTCCGTGGCGATGACGAAGGCCTTCCTCGCCGTCGAGGGCGACGACGCGGCGAACTCCTCGCGCCTGCACCACCTCGTCGACGACCTGACGACGCAGGTGCGCGCCGCGCTGCTGCGCCACGCCGGGCCCGACGCGCCGCTGCACATCGAGCAGATCCAGGACCAGGTCGAGCTCGCGCTGATGCGCGGCGGCCACCACAAGGTCGCCCGCGACTACGTGCTCTACCGCGAGGAGCGCACCCGCGCCCGCGAGGAGGCCAAGCCGAAGCCGGCGGCCGGTGTCATCAGCGTCAAGGACGCCGACGGCACCCTGCGCCCGCTCGACTGGGAGCGTGTGACCCGCGTCGTCGGCGAGGCCGTCGACGGCGTCGAGGGCACGTCGGCCGAGCCGGTGCTCGCCGAGACCCGCCGCAACCTCTACGACGGGATCTCCGCCGACGAGCTCGCGCTCGCGCAGATCATGGCGGCGCGCACGCTCGTCGAGCAGGAGCCGGAGTACTCCTCCGTGAGCGCGCGGCTCCTGCTGGACAAGCTGCGCGGCGAGGCCCTGACCTACCTCGACGGGCGTCCCGTCCAGGCCAGCCAGGCCGAGATGGGCGTCCGCTACCCCGGGTACTTCCGCGACTACCTGCACCGCGCGATCGAGCTGGAGCGGGTCGACCCGCAGCTCGCGACGTTCGACCTCGACCGGATCACCGCGGCGCTGCACCCCGAGCGCGACCTCGACTTCGGCTTCCTCGGGCTGCAGACCTTGTACGACCGGTACTTCCTGCACCACGACGGCACCCGCTACGAGCTGCCGCAGGCGTTCTTCATGCGGGTCGCGATGGGGCTCGCGGTTCGCGAGAGCGAGCGTGAGGCGCGCGCGATCGAGTTCTACGAGCTGCTCTCGACGTTCCACTTCATGGCGTCCACACCGACGCTGTTCAACTCCGGCACCACCCGGCCGCAGCTCTCGTCGTGCTTCCTCACCACCGTCGACGACGACCTCGACTCGATCTTCCAGGCGTACAAGAACAACGCGCTGCTCGCGAAGTACTCCGGCGGGCTCGGCAACGACTGGACCCCCGTCCGCGGCCTCGGCGCCCACATCAAGGGCACCAACGGGCAGTCGCAGGGCGTCGTGCCGTTCCTCAAGATCGCCAGCGACACCGCCGTCGCGGTCAACCAGGGCGGCAAGCGCAAGGGCGCGGCGTGCGCGTACCTGGAGACGTGGCACATCGACGTCGAGGAGTTCCTCGACCTGCGCAAGAACACCGGCGACGACCGCCGCCGCACCCACGACATGAACACCGCGAACTGGGTGCCCGACGAGTTCCTCCGCCGGGTCGAGGCCGATGCGTCGTGGACGCTGTTCTCCCCCGACGAGACCCCTGACCTGCACGATCTCTACGGCACGGCGTTCGCCCGCCGCTACCGCGAGTACGAGGAGGCGGCCGACCGCGGCGAGATCACGGTCTTCCGCCGGGTCCGCGCGGTCGAGCTGTGGCGCCGCATGCTCACGATGCTGTTCGAGACCGGGCACCCGTGGATCACGTTCAAGGACCCGTGCAACCTGCGCTCGCCGCAGCAGCACGTCGGGGTGGTGCACTCGTCCAATCTGTGCACCGAGATCACGCTGAACACCAGCGCCGGCGAGTCCGCCGAGGTCGCGGTCTGCAACCTCGGCTCGGTCAACCTGCTCAAGCACGTCGGGCCTGCCGGCCTCGACACCGCGCTGCTGGAGCGGACCGTCCGCACCGCGGTCCGGATGCTCGACAACGTGATCGACATCAACTTCTACACGATCCCGGAGGCGCGCCGCTCCAACCTGCGCCACCGGCCGGTCGGGCTGGGGCTGATGGGCTTCCAGGACGCGCTGTTCGAGCTGGGCATCCCGATGGCGAGCGACGCCGCCGTCGAGTTCGCCGACCGCAGCATGGAGCACATCTCCTACTACGCCATCTCGGCCTCGGCCGACCTCGCGCAGGAACGCGGCGCGTACTCGACGTTCGAGGGCTCGCTGTGGAGCCAGGGCGTGCTGCCGATCGACTCGATGCGGCTGCTCGCCGATGCCCGCCAGGGCGACGCGCTCGACGTCGACATGTCCACGACGCTCGACTGGGAACCGCTGCGCCAGCGCGTGCGGACCGTCGGGATGCGCAACTCCAACGTGATGGCGATCGCGCCGACCGCGACGATCTCCAACATCTGCGGGGTCGGGCAGTCCATCGAGCCGCTCTTCCGCAACCTGTTCGTCAAGTCGAACATGTCGGGCGACTTCACCGTGATCAACCCCCACCTCGTGCGCAGCCTCAAGGACCGCGGGCTGTGGGACCAGGTGATGGTCTCCGACCTGAAGTACTTCGACGGCAGCCTCGGCTCGATCGACCGCGTGCCGGCCGACCTCAAGGCGCTGTACGCCACGGCGTTCGAGGTGGAGTCGAAGTGGCTGGTCGACGCGGCGTCGCGGCGGCAGAAGTGGATCGACCAGGCGCAGTCGCTCAACCTGTACATCTCGGCTCCGAGCGGCCGCAAGCTGGACGAGCTGTACCGGTACGCGTGGCACAAGGGGCTCAAGACCACCTACTACCTGCGTGCCCAGTCGGCCACGCACGTGGAGAAGAGCACCCTGCAGGGCACCGACGGCAAGCTCAACGCCGTCGCGGCCGCGGCTCCGGCGGCACCCGCTCCGGCTCCCACACCGGCACCGGTGGTGACGGCACCGTCGCCGGCCCCGTCCCCCGCGGCTGCCGTCCCGGCGGTGCCGCAGACGGCTCCGGCTGTTCCGCAGGAGCTCCCGGCAGTTGACGTCGACTTCACCGCTGTCGACGGCGCGGCCTGCCGGATCGACGACCCCGACTGCGAGGCCTGCCAGTGACGACTACCGAATCTCCCGACGCGACGGGGCTGGGCACGATCGACCGCGGCGCCGGCCGGATCGACGCCGACTCCAAGCGGATGATCAACGCCCGCGCGGACGTCAACCAGCTGCTGCCGATGAAGTACCGGTGGGCGTGGGACAAGTACCTCGCGGCCTGCAACAACCACTGGATGCCCACCGAGGTGTCCATGCAGGCCGACATCGCGCTCTGGAAGTCGCCGAACGGGCTCACCGACGACGAGCGCACGATGCTCAAGCGCAACCTCGGGTTCTTCGCAACCGCGGAGTCGCTGGTCGCGAACAACATCGTGCTCGCGGTGTACCGGCACATCACCAACCCCGAGTGCCGGCAGTACCTCCTTCGGCAGGCGTTCGAGGAGGCCGTGCACACCCACACGTTCCAGTACATCTGCGAGAGCCTCGGGCTCGTCGAGGGCGAGCTGTTCAACATGTACCGGGAGGTGCCCTCGATCACCGACAAGGACGCGTGGGCGCTGCGGTTCACCCAGAACCTGGAGAACCCCGACTTCGCGACCGGCACACCGGAGGCCGACCAGCACTTCCTGCGCGACCTGGTGGCGTTCTACGTCGTGTTCGAAGGCATGTGGTTCTACACCGGGTTCGCGCAGATCCTGTCGCTCGGGCGGCGCAACAAGATGGTCGGGATCGCCGAGCAGTACCAGTACATCCTGCGTGACGAGTCGATCCACCTGAACTTCGGCATCGACTGCATCAACCAGATCAAGATCGAGAATCCGCACCTGTGGACGCCGGAGTTCCAGGAGGAGGTGCGCGGCATGCTCCTGGAGGCGTGCGCGCTGGAGGTCGCCTACGCGCGCGACACCATGCCGCGCGGGGTGCTCGGGCTGTCGGCGGAGCTGTGCGAGCAGTACATGCACTTCATCACCGACCGCCGCGCCCAGCAGATCGGGCTGGCGCCGATCTTCGGCGAGCAGGAGAACCCGTTCCCCTGGATGTCGGAGGCCATGGACCTGCAGAAGGAGAAGAACTTCTTCGAGACGCGGGTGATCGAGTACCAGTCGGGCGGGGCGCTCGACTGGGACTAGACGGAGGTGCCACAACGGCCCGTCCGTCCACCTGGTGGACGGGCGGGCCGTCCGGTTTGAGCAGTCAGGTCGCGCACCCCAGAGGCGTCAGCAGTGCCAGGAAAGTGGCTTTCCTGGCGCCACAGGACAGGAAAGCCACTTTCCTGGCACCCCGACCGGCCCGGGTGGCCGGCGAATGCCGTTCGCCGTTGTGGCTGCCTGACCCCGCGTGCTACTTTCTGGCCGTGCGGCCAGAAATTCAGCCCGACGGCCAAAGACCTCGCTCGTTCATCGAGGAGGCCCGGCGGGCGCAGATCATCGAGGCGGCGGTGGAGGTCATCGCCGACGTCGGGTTCGCGGGTGCGTCGCTCGCGCTCATCGCGAAGCACGCGGGCATCAGCAAGGGCGTCATCTCCTATCACTTCGCCGGCAAGGACGAGCTGATGGAGAAGACGGTCGAGCACGTCTACGGCGACATCGGCACGAGCGTCCTCGCCGGCATGGAGGGCGCCGAGACGGGCACCGCGCTGGTCCGAGCGCACATCACCGGGGTGGCCGCGTACATGCGCGGGCACCGCACGCAGCTGATGGCGCTCGGCGAGATCTTCCGAAACCTCCGCAAGCCCGACGGCATGCCGCGCTTCGGGGTCGAGGCGAACGAGCCGGTGTTCATGTCCATCGAGGACATCTACCGGTTCGGGCAGCGCACCGGCGAGTTCCGCGACTTCGACCCGAGGGTGATGGCCGTGAGCCACTCCGCGGCCGTCGACGGGATGTTCGCCTACTGGTCGGCCCGCCCGGAACACGACCTCGAAGCACACGCCGCGCAGCTCGCGGAGGCGTTCGTCCGGGCCGCACGCGCCGAAACTTCCGAGGGGGGAACCACATGACCAGGCCAGAAGGCAAACAACCGGCGTCCGTCGAGATCGCAGCTCCACGGTTGTTCTACGTCGACAACCTGCGTGTTGCGCTCACCGTGCTCGTGGTGCTGCACCACGTCGCGGTGACCTACGGCAACATCCCGGTCTGGTACTACGTCGAGACCGCGCAGGACGAGTCGGGCCTGCTGCTCGACCTGCTCGTCGTCCTGAACCAGACGTTCTTCATGGGCTTCTTCTTCATGGTCTCCGGCTTCTTCGTGCCGGCCTCGTACGACCGCAAGGGCCAGGGCAGGTTCGTCAAGGACCGGCTGTTCCGGTTGGGCGTCCCGCTGCTGCTGTTCGCGCTCCTGATCCGCCCGCTGCTGACGATCCCCAGCGCGATCGAGTCGGGCCTGCCCTACTGGCAGTACTACATCGCGAGCTGGGACCCGGGGCCGCTGTGGTTCGTCGAGGTACTGCTGGTGTTCACGCTGGTCTACGCCGCCTTCCGGGGCCGTCGGCCGGCACCGGCGCCGATCACCGAGCCGAAGGCGCCCGGCCTGCTCGCGATCGCCGGGTTCGTCCTCGTGCTCGCCGCGGTCACGTACGCGTGGCGGTTCGTCTTCCCGTCGGGCACGTACATCCCCTACCTGGGCCTGCCGAGCGTCAGCTACATGCCCCAGTACGTCGGCTTGTTCGCCGTGGGTGTCGTGGCCCATCGCAAGGGCTGGTTCGCCGCGCTGCCGCGGAAGGCCGCGCCGATCGCGCTGACCGTCGCGCCTGTCGCCACGGTCGTCCTCCTGCCGTTCTCCGGCATGCTCAGCGGCGACGTCTCCTCGCCGTTGATCCCGCTCTGGGAGGCGATCTTCGCCGTGTCGATGGCGATCGGGCTGACCGTGCTGTTCCGCGAGCGGTTCAACAAGCAGGGACGCCTCGGCCGGTTCCTCTCCCGGAACGCGTTCGCCGTGTACGTCCTGCACCCGATCGTGCTGGTCTCGATCAGCTACGCGTTGATCGGGCTGCACACCCTGGCCGCGGTGAAGTTCCTGGTCGTCGCCGTCATCGCGGTGCCGGCCTGCTGGGCGCTCGCCGCCGCCGTCCGCGCGATCCCCGGGGCCAAGCAGATCCTTTAGGGCAGATCCTTCAGGGCAGATCCTGCAAGGCCGCGAACTTCCCCACCGTTTTGGGCACTTGCGCGCGCAGGGGGTGCGCAGGTGCACAAAACGGTGGGGAACTTCTACGTGAGGTCGGCGGGCGTGGAAGTTGGCGCGGGCAGCAGGGCGTCCAGATTGGCGCCGAGCACGCCGGCGCGCGACGGGTCGTCGCCGGCCCACTCACGCACCCTGGCCAGCTCGGCGCCCGCCACGCGGTACGGGCTGTCGCTCGTGAACACCAGCCTGGCGTTCGCGAGGTCCGGGTCCGCGGCCACGGCGTCGAGGACGGCCGACGACGTGGTGTCGGCGCTCAGGTTCGGCGCGTGCCGCATTGCCGCCACGACGTCCGCCGGGTGCCGGGCCCCGCCCAGCAGGAACGGCACGTCCGGGTAGCGGGCGGCGAGCAGCGCGAGCGTGAGCGGCGCGGCCGCGACCCCGCCGCGGACGTACACCGGCCAGTCGCGGTCGTCGGCGAGCTCCAGCAGCGGGTCGAGCAGGCCGTCGTGCAGGTCGAAGCCCTGCAACTGCGGGTCGACGGCCAGCCCGACGGCGCCGAGCTCGGCCGCGCGGGCCAGCTCCACCAGCGCGTCCCTGCCCCGCCACGGGTTCGCCACGGCCCACGCCCGCAACCGCCCGGCGGACTCCCCGGCCGCCGTCGTCGTTGCGGTGTTGCCGGCCGGCTCGTCGAGCACCGTGCACCGCTCCCCCGGCGCGATGACGGCGTGCTCGATCCCGAGCTCGTCCATCGCCCCCAGGAGCGCCGCCGTCTCCAGCGACACCTCGCGGCCCGCACCGAGCCGGACGTGCGCGTCGATCACCTTCGGCATCATCGCGGTCATCCGGCACTCCCCCAGAGCAGCGCGCGCGGGTTGTGGACCAGCAGGTTCTCCCGCAGGCTGCTGTCGATCCCCCAGTCGTCGACGGCGGCGAGCGCGGCCGCCACCCCGGCGGAATCGGTCACCGGGAGTCCGGAGCCGACCACCACCCGCCCCGGCGCGGCCGCCTCGACGACGTGCCGCGCAGCGTAGGCGGGCAGGCCGTTGACGCAGAGGTGCACGTTGTCGGTCACGGCCGCCGCGGCGAGCGCCTCGCGCCACCCGTCGGGGCCGCCGCAGCACCCGAGCACGACCCGCAGCTGCGGGAAGCGGCGCGCCAGCTCGGCCACCTGGCCGGGCGAGGTGGCCGGGACGGCGTCGTGCACGAGCAGGATGCCGCCGCACTCGGCGAGCGTCTCGCACACCGCGCCCAGCATCGGGTCGTGCATCGTGGTCCCCTGCCGCGCCGGGTCGAGCCACAGCCCGGCGAGCCCCAGCTCGTTCACGGCCCAGCGGGTGTCGTCGACCGCGCCGGAGCCGCCCAGGTGAACGGTGCCGAGACCGACCATGCGCGACCGGTCCGTCATGACGAACGCCGCGAGCTCGTCGTTGCCCTTCTGGCCGTCGGTGCTCTTCGAGCTGTGCACGCTCTGCACCACGACGGCCTCGATGCCGGCGGCGTCCATGGCGGCGAGCAACTCGGACGCTTCCGGCAGCACACCGGAAGCGCGGGTATGGAAATCGATCACCCCGCCATTCTCCAACCGTCAACCGATCGGTTGACGATCCGGTCACTCTGCGTCTATTGTCAACCATGTGGTTAAGCAACTGGACGCCGTGTTCCATGCCCTCGCCGACCCCACGCGCCGGACGATGGTGCGGACGCTCGCCGGTGCCGACCGGACCGTCGGCGAGCTCGCCGCACCGCACCCGATCTCGCTCGCCGCCGCCTCGAAGCACATCAAGGTGCTGGAACGGGCCGGGATCGTGCAGCGCACGGTGCGGGGCCGCCAGCACGTCTGCCGGCTCGTAGCGGAACCGCTCGCGGCGGCCAGCGACCACCTGCGCTTCTACGAGCGCTTCTGGACCGGACGCCTCGACGCCCTCGAAGCGTTCGTCACCCCGGCACCCGAGGAGGACCCCGAATGAGCGAGACCAGCGCCGTCGTCCAGCACAGCATCACGGTCGCGAGGACGTTGCCGGCATCCCCGGAGACGCTCTACGCGGCATGGACCGTGCCCGACCGGATGCGCCAGTGGTTCGCGACGGTCGTCGAGGCCGACGTCCGCGTCGGCGGCCGGTACCGCATCGAGAACCACGAGGACGACGGGAACGTCTACGGCTTCACCGGCGAGTACCTGACACTCGAACCCCACGAGACGGTCGCCTTCACGTTCGTCAGCGCGCTGCAGACCCCGGACCACCGGATCAGCGACGAGAAGGTGACCGTGACCATCCGCGAGGTCGAGCCGGGCCGCACCGAGGTGTCGATCACCAACACCTGGACGGGGCCGGAGGAGACCGAGTCGGGCTACACCGCGCTGCGCGCCGGCTGGGACGAGTGGATCGCACGGCTGGAGAAGATCGTCTAACCGGTCCGCAAGGTGACCGGGAGGGCAGGAAAGCCACTTTCCTGCCCTGTGAGGGCCGGAAAGTGGCTTTGCTGCCCTTGCGCGCGGCCGGTCAGCGCGGGTCGGGCAGCACGCAGGCCGGGGCCGGGTGCGGGCGGCGGTCCAGCACCGTGCCGTGGCCGGTCGAGGGGTCGAGCCGCAGCAGCGTCAGCTCCGACGAGTTCTGGTTGGCGACCACCACGAGGTCGTCGAGCACCGCGAAGTGCCGCGGCCACGCCCCGCCCGTCGGGGTGTCGGCCAGGTGCGCCAGCACCGGAGCGCCGTCGTTGGACCCGACCGTGAACGTCGAGAGCACGTCGGCCCCGCGGACCGCGACGATCACACGTGAGCCGGTGGCCGTGATGTGCGAGGGGTAGTTGCGGCCGCCGTCGGGCGCGGGAGTCGCGGTGGCGGGGTGCTGCTCGACCGCGCGGTGCTTCCCGCCCTCCGCGACGAGCACGTGCACGGTGGAGTCGAGCTCACCGGCCACGACCACGCCGCCCGCGACCTCGACGAAGTGCCGCGGGCCGGTGCCCGGCGGCACGTCGGCGGCGATCCCGCCTTCGAGCAGCCGCAGCTCGTCGGTACCGAGGTCGACCACCCACCTGGCGCCGCCGACCGTGCCGACGAAGTGCGCGTGCGGGCCCTCCTGGCGCTCCGGGTCGGGCCCGGTGCCGCTGTGCGGGAACGTCCTGACCTCGCCGGTGAGACCACCGTCGGCGAGCAGCGGCAGCTCGGCCGCGACGCCGTCGTTGTAGTTGGCCACCAGCACCGCATCGGCGGTGGCCAGCAGGTGGCACGGCCCGGACCCGCCGG
The DNA here is from genome assembly GCF_021245725.1 of Pseudonocardia sp. TRM90224. Classification (GTDB taxonomy): domain Bacteria; phylum Actinomycetota; class Actinomycetes; order Mycobacteriales; family Pseudonocardiaceae; genus Pseudonocardia. Next base: position 28,634 of record NZ_JAJGSX010000041.1, read on the forward strand.
AGGGGACGGGCTCGCCGCGCGGGGTCAGCGTGGCGCCGTCGACCACGAACGCGCTGACCTGCCCCTGCCCGGTCTCGGAGACCGCGTAGAGCGTGTGGCCGGCGGGGTGCAGCGCGAGGAACGAGGGCGCGGCGACGGTCGCGGCGAGCTCGGCGTCGCCGAACGTCGCGCCGTCCACGTCGAGGTCGACCCGCCAGATGCCTTCGGGAGCGTCGCCGTCGGCGTAGCCGCCGATCCAGAGCCGAGTCACGGGCCGAGTCGTCGTCATGTCCATCCGTAGAGAAGTGCGGGGTTGGTGGCGAGGACGCGTTCGCGCACGTCGGGCTCGGGGAGCCAGCGCGCCAGCACCGACTCGTGGTCGGCGAGGGTCGGGCGGGGCCCCGGCGGCGCGACGTAGGGCCAGTCCGATCCCCACACTATCCGGTCCGGCGCCGTCTCGATGATCGTGGCCACGCGGTCGACCAGCGGCGCCGCCGCGTCGGCCTCCGCCGCCCCCGGCGAGAGCCGGTAGGCACCCGAGAGGCACACCCAGCTGGGCCCGGCGCGCAGCAGCTCCAGCAGCGTGGCCGTGCCGGAACCGCCGGGCGGCAGGTTGCCCAGATGATCGAGCAGGACCGGCGCCACCCCGCTCTCGACGGCCGCGCGGACGGCGGGGAGGTGCTCTTCGAGGTCGGTCCACACCTCGGCGTGCCAGCCGCGCTCGGCGAGCCGCGGCAGCCAGCGCGGCAGCTCGTCGATCGCCAGCCCGCCCCGCATTCGGTCCTGCACGCGGATCCCGCGCACGCCGGCGTCGTGCAGCTCGTCGAGCACGGTGTCGTCGACGGTCGATGGCAGCACCGCAACACCGCGCAGCCGGTCGGGGTGCGCGCGCAGCGCGGCGAGCAGCACGGTGTGGTCGCCGTGGTACGCGCTCGGGTTGACCAGCACGCCTCTGGCGAACCCGAGGTCGTCGAGGTGGGTCAGGTAGTCCGCGACGGGCGCGGCGAACGGCTGGTAGGCGACGTTCTCGAAAGGCGTGGGCGGCGCCTCCAGCACGTGCGCGTGCACGTCGACCGCGCCACCGATCATCAGGTGGCCTCCCCGGCCAGCACGGTTCCGCGGGTCTCGGGCAGCATCAGCGCCGCGGCGGCCATCACCAGGTAGGCGGCGCCGGCGAACAGCGCGATCGCGACGCCGATCGAGAGCGCGTCGGCGAGCACACCGACCAGCAGCGGGAACACCGCGCCGACCCCGCGCCCGAAGTTGTACGCGAAACCCTGGCCCGAGCCGCGCAGCTCCGTCGGGAACTGCTCGGTGAAGAACGCGCCCAGCCCGCCGAAGTACGCGGCGCTGAAGAAGCCGAGCGGGAAGCACAGGATCGTGAACAACGGTCCCGGCAGGTCGGCGATCGTGAACGGGATGACGATCACCACGGCGAGCACCGAGCACACGACGATCGCCCAGCGCCGCCCGAGCCGGTCCGACAGCCACGCCCCGGCCAGGTAGCCGCAGAACGCGCCGACGATCACCAGCGCGAGCGTGCCGCCGAGCGCGAAGATCCGCAGGCCGCGGGTGTCGGCGAGGAACCTCGGCAGCCACGTCGTCAGCGCGTAGTAGCCGCCCTGCGCGCCGACGCCGACCAGCGCGCACAGCAACGTCACCCGCAGCCGGGACGGCGCGAAGATCGCCAGGAACCTCGCCGGCGCGACCCGATCGGCCGCGTGGAAGACGGGCGGTTCCTGGACGTGCCGGCGGATGTAGAGGACGAGCAGCGCCGGCAGGACGCCGATGCAGAACAGCACGCGCCACGCCAGTTCGGGGGCGAACAGCTGGTCGGTGACGACGAACAGCAGCACCGCCATTCCCCACCCGATCGCCCATCCCGACTGGACGCTGCCGACGGCACGGCCGCGGAACTGCGCCCGCACCGTCTCGCCCATCAGCACGGCACCGGCGACCCACTCGCCGCCGAACCCGAAGCCCATCAGCGCCCGGAAGATCAGCAGCTGGGTCCAGTCCTGCGCGAGCCCGCAGAGGAACGTGAACACCGAGAACCAGATGACGGTCAGCATCAGCACCCTGACCCGGCCGATCCGGTCGGCCAGCGCGCCCGCGAGCCAGCCGCCGAGCGCCGAGCTGAGCAGGGTGGCCGTCGCGATCAGGCCGGCCTGGGTGTTGTCCGCGAGGAACCGGGTCGCGATCAGCACCGGGATCACGAGGCTGAAGATCTGGACGTCCATCGCGTCGACGGCCCAGCCGCCGAAGCAACCCCAGAACGTCCGGCGTTCCTTGCCCGTCATCGACCGGAACCACGACCGTGCACCAACCGCCTCAGTGTGCATCGTGCGTTCCTATCAGACGAGTGACCCCACCGGAACGCAAACTTCGGGGGATCTACGTCAGGTGGTCGTTGTCGCCGTTCACCCAGGCGATGTGGCGGTCGGCGGAGCGGCGGACGACGGCGCGCGCGTCGTGGTCGATGATGTTGGCGAAGTTGCCGTAGAGCCGGTCGAACTCGTAGCGCTCCACGTGCGCGGTGACCCGCTCGACGACGGCCCCGGAGAGCGGGATCCGGTTCGGGTAGCTGCGCATGAAGCTCACCGACGTCCGGTCGGGGTTGGCGAAGATCGTGTCGCTCGCCAGCAGCACGCCCTTGCCGCCCGCGCCCGCCGCCCAGTGCACGACCGAGTTGCCGGGGAAGTGCCCGCCGGGCTGCGAGAGCGTCACGCCGGGCAGCGGCTCGAGCGTGCCGCTCCACGGGCGGATCACCGGGTCGGGGCGGGCCACCCATTCCAGGTCCGGCTCGGAGACGTAGACGGGCACGTCGCCGAGGCGCTTGCTCCACTCGACCTGCACGCCGAACATGTGCGGGTGGCTGGCCATGATCGCCACGACGTCGCCCAGCTCCTGGACCGCGCGCACGCCCTCGTCGTCGAGGTAGCCGATGGGGTCGAAGAGCAGGTTCCCGGCCGGCGTGCGCACCAGCTTGGAGTACTGCCCGATCCCCGAGTTCGGCGTGCTGGAGATGCCGTAGAGGTTGGGCTCGAACTCCGTGAGCTCGACGCGGTAGCCGGCGTCGGCGAGCTCGTCGAGCGTCGTCCACACCTGCCCCTCCGCTGGCACCCACTGGCGTTCGTCGGCACAGATCTTGCAGACGTCGACCTTCTCGCTGTGCTCGACCGCGCATGTGCGGCAGATCAGGACGCTCACGAGCCCCTCCTCGTCTCGGCAGACCGCGGGGCACGTTACCGCCCCGGGGCAAGCCTCATCGATCACATGACCGCATGCGCCTCCAACGCGTCCGGATCCCACGCGATCCCGATGCCGGCCGCGTCGGGCGCCAGCGCGTGCCCGTCCTCGATGCGGATCTCGGCGCTGGTCACCGCGCGCAGCTGCGGGATGTGCTCCAGGTACAGCGCGTTGGGCACGGCGCACACCAGCGAGACGTGCAGCTCCATCAGGAAGTGCGGCGCGACCTGCACGTTGTAGGCCTCCGCGAGGTGCGCGACCTTGAGCCACGGCGTGATCCCGCCGATGCGCGCGACGTCGACCTGCACGATCCCCGCCGCGCCCCGGTGCAGGTACTCCTTGAACTGCCCGATCGCGTACATGCTCTCGCCGACGGCCACCGGGACGCTCGTCGACGCCGCGAGCCGCTCGTGGCCGCTGACGTCCTCGGCGGGCAGCGGCTCCTCGAACCACATCACGTCGACGGTCTCGAACAGCGCCGCCCTGCGTATCGCCTCGGCCGAGGTCAGCGATTGGTTCGCGTCGACCATGAGATCCATCCCCGGCCCGACGGCCGCGCGCACCGCCCGCAGCCGTTCCAGGTCCTCGTGCGCGCCGGGCTTGCCGACCTTCAGCTTCACGCCGGAGAAGCCGCGCTCCTTCGTCGCGAGCGCATGCGCGACCAGCTCGTCGGTGCCGAGGTGCAGCCAGCCGCCCTCGGTGTCGTAGAGCCGGATCCGGTCGCGCGCGCCGCCCGCCGCCTTCCAGAGCGGCACGTCCGCGCGCCGGCACCGGGCGTCCCACACCGCGGTGTCCACGGCCGCGAGCGCGAGCGAGGTAAGCACCCCGACCGTCGTGGCCCGCGTGCTGCTGAACAGCGTCGACCACACATGCTCCGGCCGGTCGACGTCGAGCCCGACGAGCAGCTCCAGCAGTTGCGTGCGCAGCAGGCTGAGCACGGCCGCGCCGCCGTTGCCGATCGTGTAGCTGTAGCCGACGCCCTCCGTGCCGCCCTTCGTCCTGACCCGCACGAAGATCGTCTCCTGCTTGACGAACGACTGCACGGCGTCGGTGCGGACCGTCTCGACCGGGATGTCGCACAGCCACGCCGACGCCTCGACGATGCAGCCGTCGCTCCCCCCGCTATCACTAGCGCCCACCGAATCCCCCCATGCTCACTCCCTTGACGAGCTGCCGCTGCAGCAGCGCGACGATCAGCACGCTCGGCACGACCGCGATCGTCGACGCCGCCATCACGTAGTTCCACTCCGTGCCGCGCTCGCCGGTGAACATCGAGAGCCCGAGCGGGATCGTCGCCAGCTCCTGCGAGTTGATCACGATGAGCGGCCAGAGGTAGCTGTTCCAGTAGCCGATGAACGAGAAGACGCCCAGCACCGAGAGCGGCGCGCGCAGCTGCGGCAGCAGGACGCTCCACAACGTCCGCAGCCGCGTGGCGCCGTCGATCCGCGCGGCCTCCTCGTACTCGACCGGCACGGTCAGGAAGAACTGCCGCATCAGGAACGTGCCGAACGCCGTGAACGCGAACGGCACGATCAGCGCGACGTAGGTGTCCACCAGCCCCAGCTCGTTCATCATGATGAACAGCGGCACCACCAGCACCTCCTGCGGCAGCACGAGCGTGCCGACGAACAGCAGGAAGAGCCGGTCGCGGAACCGGAACCGCAGGCGTGAGAACGCGTACGCCGAGAGCACCGCGACGACGACCGACAGCAGCGCACCGAGCACCGCCACGACGAACCCGTTGATCACGAACCGGGCGAACGGCACGACCGTCCACGCCGCGGCGAAGTTGGACCACAGGATCTCGCTGCCGAACAGCTGCGGAGTCTGCGTGAACACCTCGTTGCGCGGCTTCAGCGCCGTGAGCAGCATCCACAGGAACGGGATGGTGAAGACGAACGCCACCACGGCGAGGGCGGCAGTGCTCAGCCACGACCTGATCGATCGCCTACTGGTCCGCTTACTGGTCATAGTTCACCCACCGGCGCTGGCCGACGAACTGCAGCGCCGTGATCAGCATGACGATCACGAACAGCACCCAGGCCAGCGCCGACGCGTAGCCGAGCATGTCGAACGAGAACCCGTTGCGGTACAGGTGCAGGACCATCGTGTTGGTCGCCTCGCCCGGCCCGCCCGCGGTGAGCACCTGCGGCTGCACGAACACCTGGAAGGCGCCGATCATCGTCATGATGCTGGCGAAGAACAGCGAGGGCGAGATCATCGGGACGACGATCGTGCGCAGCCGTCGCCACGCGCCGGCGCCGTCGACCCTGGCCGCTTCGACGATCTCCTTGGGGATCGCCGCGATGCCGGCGCCCAGCACGATCACGTTGTAGCCGAAGCTCTGCCAGACCGACATCGCGATCACCGACGCCATCGCCCAGTTGCCGTCGGCGAGCCAGTTCGGCCCGTCGATGCCGAAGCCCGCCAGCACACCGTTGACCAGCCCGTCGTCGGTGAGCATCAGCCGCCACACGAGCGCGTTGGCGATCATCGGGGTGATCACCGGGAGGAAGAAGACCACGCGGAAGAAGCCGCTCGTCGCGACACCGCTGCTCAGCCACAGCGCCATCGCCAGCGCCACGAGCAGGTTCAGCACCGTGTAGACGACCGCGAAGAGCACGGTGTTGCCCAGCACGGTGAAGAACGACGGGTCGGCGCTGAACATCCGCACGTAGTTGGCGACGCCGACGAACTCCGGCGTGCCGAAGAGCGGCCAGTCGAACAGGCTGATCACCAGCGAGCCGACCAGCGGCACCACGATGAACACGACGAACCCGGCCATGCCGGGAGCGAGGAACAGCGCCGCGACCCGCCCGTCCTGCCGCCGCCGCGCGGGTGGCGCGACGGCGACGGGAACGGGTTCTGCCACGGTCGGGCGTTCGGCGGTCCGGGTGCTCACGTCAGCCACCCGACACGGAGCCCTGGATCGTGCGCAGGATGTCCGCCGCCGTGCGCTGGCCGGTGAAGCCCTCGGACATGTAGCGCGTGAACAGCGTCTCCACCTGGTTCCACGTCGGCGTGGTGCGCTGCGCCACGGCGTTGCCGAGCGATGCCTCGATCACCGCGGTGGCGCTGGGTGTCTTGCCCTGCGACCACGCCGGGAGCGACTCCGCCCGCGAGGGGACGATCCCGCGGGAGCCGGCGACCGTGCCGAGCGCGTCGACGCTGGTCATCGCGACGATCGCGGCGAAGGCGGCGTCCTTGTCGGCGCAGTTGGCCGCGATCCCGAACCCCGAGCCCGCGGTCATCGCCCGGGGCGCGCCCGACGGGCTGGGCACCACCGTCATGCCCAGCTGGAACGGCACGGCCTTGGCGAAGTCGCCGTAGTTCCACGGGCCTTCGGTGATCATCGCGACGTCCCCGTTGATGAAGGACTGGTGGATCTCGTCGGACTTCGTAGACGCCTCCGGGCTGCGCCCGACCTTCTGCACGTTCGCGAGGTCGAAGTACCACTGCATGTCGTTCACGAACGCCGGGTTGGTCAGGTCGAGCTGCCCGTTCGCCAGCCACGTGCTGCCGCCGGCGGATGCGTGCGCGAGCGCGGGGAACAGGCCCGGCGAGATCCCGAGCCCGAACTTCCCGCCGCTGGTCAGCGCCTTCGCGTCGGAGACGAACCGGTCGCGGGAGTAGGTCGCGCCAGGCGGGGTCAGCCCGGCTTGCGTGAACTTGTCGACGTTGTAGAACACGACGATCGGCTCCGCGTCGTACGGGATCGCGCGCACGGAGCCGTCGACGGTCATCCCCTCGATCATCGAAGGGTCGAAGTCGGTCTTCTTGATGTTGTGCGTGGCCATGAGGTCGTCGAGCGGGGTGAGCAGCGCGGCCAGCTCCTGCGCCCGCGCCGACTGGGTGGTGAGCAGGCACGGCGGGTCGCCGCCCGACAGCCGCGTCTTGACCTTGGTCCAGTAGTCCTCGAAGTTGGGGCCGTCGATCGAGACCTTCAGGTCGGGCTTCGACTTCTGGCCGGCCGCGACGAACTCCTGCCACTGCGCACGGTCGTTCTCGCTGCCGACCCACGTGAACAGCGCGATCGTCCCGTCGGGCGCGGCGGTCCCGCCGCCTCCCCCACACGCCGCGAGCCCCGCCACGGCAGCGATCGTGGCGACCGCTTTGGCCAGCCCTTTCCGGTACGACACCCGCATCGGCTCCTCCGTTGGACTGCCTGCAAATCCTATAGGGTTTTGTATAGGATATGCTGGTGCGTGTGCACGATGTCAAGGCGGTGCTCGCCAAGTCGTCCGATGTCTACGAGCGCGTCAAGGCGCTGATCCTCGACAACGCGATCGCGCCCGGCTCGAAGATCACCATCGACGTACTGGCCCGTGACCTGGGGGTTTCGCACACCCCGCTGCGCGAGGCGCTGGCCAGGCTCGAATCGGACGAGCTCGTGGTGAAGCTGCCCCGCCGCGGGTACGTCTGCACGCCGCTGCTCTCCCCCGCCCAGGTCGACGAGCTGTACGAGCTGCGCCTCATGCTGGAGCCGCCCAGTGCGGGCCGCGCCGCCGAACGCATGACGCCCGACGGCGCGAGACGCCTGCGCGCGGAGCTGGCGTCGTGCGAGCAGGCCCCACCGGACAGCGGCTACGAGGCCTACCGGGCGCTCGCCGCGCACGACCGACGCCTGCACGACCTTGTGCTGGAGCTGGCCGGCAACGAAGCCGTCCGCGCCGCCTTCGACCGCACCCACGCCCACCTGCACCTCTACCGGCTCTACTACGGCTGGCGCACCGGCAACGAGGCGATCAACGAGCACCGCGACCTCGTCGAGGCGCTCACCGCCGGCGACGCCACGGCCGCGACGGAAGCGATGCGCCAGCACCTCGACCTGGCCCGGGAGCGGCTGCACCGCATGCACGGGTGAGTCTCAGCTGCTGCTCCCGCAGCTGCTGCCGCCGCCGCTGTCCCCGCCCCCACAGCTGAGCCCGCCTTCGCTCCCACTCGATGAGCCCGAGCCTGAGCCCGAGCCCGAGCCGCTGCGGATCACGTTGCCCTGTGCGTCGAGGCGGGACTTCGGCAGCATGGCGTCGGCGGCGAAGCCCGGGTCGGCCCGCCACACCACCGCGCCGCCGAAGAGCGCGATCGCCATGGCGTAGGCGACCGGCCCGTAGAGCGGCCACGACGGTTCCCAGCGCGGCGCGAGGTGATCGAGCCTCGCGCGGACCTCGGTGAACGTGCGGGTGCCGAGCCGCGTGCGCCTCGGCACGACGACCAGCAGCCACCCGACCGCGGCCACCAACCCGACCATGATCGTGAAGATGCCGTCGGTCGACGAGCCGGTCAGCACCGCGAACGCCGCCAGCACGAGGCCCGCGGCGATCGCGGCGAGCGGCAGGAACGCAGGCCGCCGCGCCGTCTCCCGGTCGGCGGCGGTCAGCAGGTAGCCGTCGGCGCATAGCCCGTCCTCGACGGCGTCCAGTGCCGCACGCACGCGCTGGTCGCCGGGCAGCCGGCCGAGCACCCCGGCGGCGCGGATGGTCGGGCGCGCCGGCAGGCGATCCGTCCCGGCCGCGACGGCCGCGTGCACCGCGCGCTGCAGCGGCGGCGCCTGCGCGGGAGTCGGACCGATCGCCACGAGCACGTCCCGCCCGGCCGTCGCGACGAGGCCCTGCAATCGCAGCGCGGCGAGTGCGCAGGTCAGCGCCAAGACGTCGCCGCCGGCCAGATGACCCACCTCGACCGGGCTCAACGCCTGGGGCGGGCGGTTGCCCGCGCGGCCGGCGGCGACCCGGCGTCGCAGCAGCCAGGCGAGCGCCACCGCGGCGGCGGCGACCACCAGGTAGATCAGCGTCAGCACCCTGCAAGCTTCCTCCGGCGGCCTCTCACGGGCGTCGCACGGGCGTTTCCAGGAGGGTCCTGAACGACTGGGGCCGTAGCGAGCGACGTCCAGGCGGTGTCCTCGCAAGGCGCGCGGATACGGCGATACCGCTGTTGTACCGACGTATCCGCGCAACGCCGCGAGGGCGCCGCCTGGGCGCCGCGCAGTAGGTCCCAGTCGTTCAGGGCGCTCCTAGCCTGCCGACGATCCGCTCGACACACTTCGTGCGCCCGGCCGGCGTGCGTGCCTTCAGCAGCGGCAGCAGCAGCTCGTAGCGCTTGCTGCGGGACAGCGCCTCGAACGCGGCTCCGGCTGCCTGGTCGGCGGCGAGCGCCGCGGCGAGCTCGTCCGGGACGGTCGCGGTGCTCTGGGAGGCGTACGCGGCGGCCCACCGCCCGTCCTCCTGGGCGGTCGCGACCTCGGCACGGCCCGCCGGCCGCATCCGGCCGGCCGCTTCCAGCTCCTCGACCTTCCCGACGTTGATCATCGACCAGGGACTGCCCTTGCGGCGGGGCGAGAACCGCTGGACGTAGCGGTGCTCGTCGATGGTTCGGGTCTGGCTGTCGATCCAGCCGAAGCACAAGGCGACGTCGAGCGCTGCGTCCCGGGTGACCGTGGGGACGGGCGCGCCCTTCTTCGCGATCGCCAGCCACACCTCCTTCGCGGTGTCGTGGTGCTGCTCCAGCCAGCGCTCGAACTCGGTCGCGTCCGCGCATTCCACGATGTCCATGGGTCACATCCTCCCGGTTGAAGTGCTCACCTCATGAGCACTTTTCCGCGAAGGGCATGCTGTTGCTCATGGACAGCTGGATCACCACACCGCTCGACGAGCGGCTGCTGCGCGGCGCGGCGGAGCTGGAACGCACCGAGCACGGCCTGCTGCCGCACCGGCTACCGGCGCGCGCCCGCGCGCAGAACACCGACCCGCAGCTCGCCATGGTCGAGGCGCAGCCCTCCGGCGTGCGGCTGGCGATGCGCACGGCGGCAACCGCCGTCGAGCTGGACGTCCTGCCCACCAAGCTCGCCTACGCCGGGGTCGCGCCGCGGCCCGACGGCGTGTACGACCTGCTCGTCGACGGCGTCCCCACCGCGAGCGCCGTCGCGGACGGCGGGAACGTCCTCACCGTCGATGTGACGACCGGTGCGGCGCAGCTGCAGCCCGGCCCCGTCACCACCGTCCGGTTCACCGACCTGCCGGTGAGGGAGAAGGACGTCGAGATCTGGCTGCCGCACCGGGAGCGGACGGAGCTCGTCGCGCTGCGCACCGACACACCCGTCGGGCCGATCCCGGACCGCGGCCGCCGGGTGTGGCTGCACCACGGCAGCTCGATCAGCCACGGCTCGGACGCCGCGAGCCCCACCTCGACGTGGCCCGCGGTGGCGGCCGCGCACGGTGGGGTCGAGCTGGTCAGCATGGGCTTCGGCGGCAGCGCGATGCTCGACCCGTTCACCGCCCGCGCCATGCGCGACACCCCGGCCGACCTGATCAGCATCAAGATCGGCATCAACGTGGTGAACCACGACGTCATGCGGCTGCGCGCGTTCGGCCCGGCCGTCCACGGGTTCCTCGACACCATCCGCGAGGGCCACCCGAGCACGCCGCTGCTGGTCGTCTCGCCGATCCTCTGCCCCATCCACGAGGACACCCCGGGCCCGTGCGTCATGGACCTCAGCACGGGCGCGCCGCAGTTCCGGGCGACGGGCGAGCCCGGCCCTGGGAAGCTCACGCTCACGGTCGTCAGGGCGGAGCTGGCCCGCATCACCGCCGAGCGCGCGGCCGCCGACCCGCACCTGTCCTACCTCGACGGGCGCGAGCTCTACGGGGAGGCCGACGCCGCCGAGCTGCCGCTGCCCGACCAGCTGCACCCGGACACCGCGGCCCACCGCCGGATCGGGGAACGCTTCGCGAAGCTGGCGCTGGGGCCGGGGGGTCTGCTGGTCGGCTGACCGTCCCGCGCGGAAGCCAACCGGGCCGGGCCGGGGATGCGTACGTTCCGCACGCGAGGGCAGGAAAGCCACTTTCAGGCCCTGTGAGGGCAGGAAAGTGGCTTTGCTGCCCTCCCCGGGACCCCGTGGCGTCTCCCGTGTGCGGGCGGCGTGCGTCAGCCGTCGAGCAGCGCCAGCGTTGCCGCGTGTTCGAAGCGGGCGCCGATGCGGTCCCAGCCGTCCAGGGCGGTCTGGAGCGCTGCCCGGTCGCCGTTGAGGCGGCCGGTGGCGCGGGCGACGGCCGCGGCGGCCCAGTCGTTCTCCGCCGCCGCGCTTGCGGCGCCGGCGACCCGTTCCGCGGCGTCGGGCAGGCCGGCGACGACGGCCAGCTCGGCACCGGCGGCCAGGGTGTAGGGCCAGTAGTTGCTGCGACTGTGGTCGGCGAAGGCGCGCTGCACCTGGCCTGCGGCATCGGCGAGGTCCCCGGTGTGCACGGCGTAGCGGGCGTCGGCGAACGCCGCGGCCGGGGCGAGGTTCCGCGACGACGAGGCCGTGCTCGCGCTCGCCACCTCGGCCACCCGGGCCCGCCAGCGCACGAACCCCGCGTGGTCGCCGTGCAGCCCGTAGCCGAGCGCCGCGAACGCCACGACCGAGGCCATCCACGCCGCGGCGGGCCGGCCGGCGCGCTCCCAGAACTCCCACATCGTCGTCGCCGAGCGCAGTGCCTCGTCGAGGTCGCCGGTCAGCACCAGCGCAGGGACGATGTTGCTCGCCGAGATGTACGGGTGCTCGCCGACCAGGTCGTCGTCGCGCACCCGGGTGGCGATGCGCACCGCGGTCGGCAGGTCGCCCGCCGCGATCGCGCACACCGCGCCGACGTGGAAGGCGTCCTCGATCTCGGGCGCCGCCGCGGGCTCGTACCGGTCGAGCGTCGCCTGCACGGCCAGCCGCTCCCCGCTGCGCCGGTTGGCCTCACGCAGGTGACCGGCGTGCGCGGCGGCGGAGATCACCGCGTCGAGCGCGGCGCTCATGACGAGCGGGTCGCCCACCGCCCGGGCCGCGGCCAGCCCGGCCGTCGCCAGCTCGGGGTCGGGGGTCATCCGCTCCGGACCCGCGGTCCACGCGGCCGCGATCGCGAGCCGCGCCCGCGCAATCGGGGTCGGGTCGTCGCCCGCGGCGGCGGTCGCCTCGGCGAGCATCATCCGCAGCCGGTCGACGGGGATTCCGGTGTCGAAGAAGGTGTGGAAGCGGTCGGCCAGCTCCACCACCCGGGCCTGCGCGATCGCGAACGCCGTGCCGTCGCCGCTCTCCCGGGCCCGTTCCGCGGCGTCCACCAGCAGCTGGAAGGCGAGCTGGGACGCGGTCGCGACGTGCGCGCAGTCGGCGGCGGCCCGCAGGTCCACGGCCGCGTCGGCCGGTGTCGGGGCCAGCCGGGCGGCGGTCCGGAAGTGGTCGAGCGACTCCATCAGGAACCGCCGCGCGAAGCACAGCGTGGCGAGGGAGCGGGCGAGCCCGTGCGCCCCGCCCTCGTCCTGGCCCTCGTCCTGTGCGCTGACGAGCGCGCTGCGCAGGTCGTCGGCGGCGGCGTCGAACCGGGCCGTCCACCCGTCATCACGGCGTTCCAGCTCGCGAGCGGTCACCGCCGCCCAGCCCAGGTGCCGCTGCCGCACCGCGGGCAGCTCGGGGCTGCCGGCCAGCAGCTCCGATGCGAACACCCGCACCGTCTCCAGCAGCCGCCACCCGCCGGACCGCCTGCGCACGACGAGGTTCTTGTCGACCAGCCGGCCCAGCACATCGGCGGCGGCACCCCGCTGCGCGGGCTGCGGCGCGGCGACGGCGAGCACGGCGTCGAGGTCGAACCCGCCGACGAACGCCGCGAGCCTGCGGAACATCTCCTTCTCGTCGTCGGCGAGCAGGCAGTAGCTCCAGTCGATCACCGCGCGCAGCGAGCGGTGCCGCTCGTCCGTGCCGCGCCCGCCGGCCAGCAGGCGCAGGGCGTCGTCGAGCCCGGCGAGCAGGTCGGCGGCGTCGAGCGAGCCGCTGCGCGCCGCGGCCAGCTCGATCGCGAGCGGCATGCCGTCGAGGCGGGCACACAGCTGCGCGACGACGTCCGGGTCGGCCGCGAACCCGGGGTCGACCGCGCCGGCGCGGTCCCGGAACAGCGCCTCCGCGTCGGACGCCAGCGGCAGCGGCGCCACCGGCACGATCCGCTCGCCGGGGATGCCGAGCCGCTCGCGGCTCGTCGCGAGAACGGTCGTCTCGGGGCAGGCCGAGAGGATCCGCTCGGTGAACGCCGCCGCGGCCTCCACCAGGTGCTCGCAGTTGTCCAGAACCAGCAGCGAACGCCCGCGGCGCAGCCGCTCCTCCACCGCGCCGGCCAGCTCCTCCTGCGCGCGTGGCACGACGCCCAGCGCCGCGGCCGCCGCCTGCTCGACGAACCCGTCGCGGGCCGGTACGAGGTCCACGAACGCACCACCGAACGGAAACGTCGAAGCCGCCGCCTCGGCCGAGACGGCCGCCAGCCGCGTCTTGCCCACCCCACCCGGCCCGACCAGCGTCACCAGCCGCTCGGCCTGCAGTGCTTCGAGGATCGCCGTGCGCTCCTCCGCCCGCCCGACGAACGTCGTGCGCGCCGCCGGCAGCCCACCCAGCCGCCCGGGCTGCGGCGCCGGCGCACCGCCGCCCTGCTCCTGCGGCTGCGGGGCCAGCGCCGCCAGCGCACGCCGGTCGGACACCCCGTACTTCCGCAGCAACGACGAGACGTGGCTCTCGACCGTGCGCACCGAGATGAACAGGCGGTGCGCGATCTCGGCGTTGCTCAGGTGCTCGCCGAGCGCAACGTGCACCTCGGCCTCCCGCTCGGACACGGGACCAACGCGGCTACTCACGCGAACATGATGTCCCACCGGCCCGAGGTTGACGTCGACAACGACGTTATAGCTGTTGTTAGCGCTAACAAACCGCCAGAACGTCGTTGTCGACGGTCACCACGTCGTGCCCGCCGGTGTCCGCACCGCCCGGTTGATCCTGTTGAAGAAGTTGGTCACCGCGATGTTGAGGATGATCGCGGAGAGCTGCTTCTCGTCGAAGTGGTCGGCGGCCGCGTCCCAGATCTCGTCCGTCACGCCCGGGGCGCCGTCCTGGATCCGGGTGGCCGCCTCGGTCAGGGCGAGCGCCGCGCGCTCCTCGTCGCTGAAGAACGGGGCCTCGCGCCAGGCGACCACGGTGTGCAGGCGCTCGTCGGTCTCGCCGTTCTTCTTCGCCGCGTGGGTGCCGGCGAAGATGCACGGGCTGCAGCCGTTGATCTGGCTGGCGCGCAGGTGCACCAGCTCCAGCAGGCGCCCGTCCACGCCGCCCGAGTGGATCGCCTTGTAGAGGAGCCGGACGGCGGCGGTGACGTCGGGGTTGGCGGAATCGTCAATGCGTGCTTGCACGGGTGGTTCTCCCTCATCGGTTACCTGTGCCCTTCCGGGCTCGTCATCACCCACGACGGAGCAGAGCCGAGGAAGGTAACAACATGACCGAGACCAGCCCGACCGACGCGGCGACGGCGTTCGAGGCGCAGCGCGACCGGCTGCGGGCGGTCGCGTACCGCATGCTCGGCTCGCACGCCGACGCCGAGGACGTCGTGCAGGAGGCGTGGCTGCGGCTCTCCCGCCAGGACGACGCGGCCATCGACAACCTCGCCGGCTGGCTGACCACCGTGGTCGGGCGGATCAGCCTCGACGTCCTGCGGTCGCGCCGCACCCACCCCGAGTCGCCCTACGACGACCGGCTCCCCGACCTCGTCGTGACCCTCGACGACTCCCCCACCCCCGACGACGACGTCGCGCTCGCCGACTCGGTGGGGCTCGCGCTGCTCGTCGTGCTGGAGTCGCTCGGGCCGAGCGAGCGGTTGGCGTTCGTGTTGCACGACCTGTTCGCCGTGCCGTTCGACGAGATCGGCCGGATCCTCGGCCGCTCGACCGCCGCGACGAAGATGCTGGCCAGCAGGGCGCGCAAGAAGGTGCAGGCCACCGACCGGCCGGCACGGGCCACCCGGGAGCAGCGGGATGTGGTCCAGGCGTTCCTGGCCGCAGCCCGCGACGGCGACTTCGACGGCCTCCTGCGGCTGCTCGACCCCGACGTGAAGCTGACCATCGACCGCCCCGAGGGCGCGGTCGTCGTCATCGGCGCCACCAAGGTCGCCACCGGCGCCGGCGCCCGGATCGCCGCCGGCGGGGCCGCGGGAGCACGGGCCGCGCTGATCAACGGCCGTCCCGGATTCGTCGCGTGGCGCGCTGACGGCACACCGCTCTCGGTGCTCGCGTTCACCGTCGTCGACGGCCGCATCACCGCGATATCCGCCACCACCGACCCGGCGAAGCTCGCGATGATCAACCTGTGAGCCGGTGCGCTAGCGGAGCGCCGAATCCAGCTCCCGGATCAGCTCCCCGACCCGCCCGCCACCTGACGGCGCCGTCGGGAACCGGCGCAGGACGTCCACCACGACCGCCGGCGCGAGCGCCACGGCCTGCGCGATGTGCTCGGCGGCGACTGCCGGGTCGTCGCCGGCAACGAGCTCCCGCGCCGGCGCGGCGCAGGCAGCCGACCCGAGGATGTGCCCGACCTGCGTCGCCTTCGCCAATGGGTGCAGGTACGCCGCCCCACACGCGTGACCCGCCGCCCGCGCGGCGGCGCTCGCCGCGGCCTGCTCGTCGTCGCGGGCCTCCTGCGCCGCCCGGTGCGCAGCCCACGCACCGTCCCGGATCGCCTTCGTCCGCCTGCCGCCGTCCGCGAACGCGCGCGCGACCTCGATGGCGGTCCGCGGGCGCCCGTCGTCGGGCCGGACCTCCTCGAAGATCGCCAGCGCGGTCGTCGCGCACGTCACCGCGAAGCCGGTGACCGCTTGCAGGTCGCCCACGCTGAGGTCGATCTCCGGGGAGCCGTTCGCCATGGCGTCATCCTCCCCCGATCGAGCGCGGCAGCCCGAACCTCGGCAGCACCCCGTTCTCGAACCGCGTCATGGCGCTCACACGGTCGCCCGACAGCGTCAGGACGTACAGGCCGGCGCCGCGGCTCACCCCGGACGGCGAGCGCAGGTACGCGCCGAACGCCGGCTGCCCGTTCGCCCGCGTCGCGACGAGGTCGAACCGCCGGCCCGCGCGGAAGATGCTGGCGCAGAACCGGGCGACGACGTCGCGGCCCTCGTACTCGAACGGGATCGGCGGCATCGACATGAACACGTCGTCGGTCAGCAGCGCCACCAGCGCGTCGAGGTCGGCCGCCTCCCACGCGCGGACGAACCGCGCCACCACCGCGTTCTCGGCGGGCGAGCCGACCGCCGGCGCCGGCTCCCGCGCGTCGGCCGGCAACCGTTGCCGCAGGCCCGCCCGCGCCCGCTTCAGCGCCCCCTTGACCGCTTCGACGCTCGAACCGACCATCCCGGCGACCTCGCCCGCCGGGAACCCCAACACGTCACGCAGAACGAGGACGGCGACCTGGCGCGGCGGCAGCACCTGCAGCGCCGTCACGAACGCCAGAGTCACCGACTCGGCCCGCTCCGCGCGGGCCTCCGGGCCCTGCAACTCGTCGAGCAGGACGTCCGGGAACGGCTCCAGCCAGACGACGTCGCCGTGCCGGGTCGGCGCAGGCGGCTCGACACCGGGCACGTCCCACCCCTTCGCGGGCCGCCGGCCGGCGGATCGACGCAGGTTGAGGCAGCGGTTGGTGGCGATCTTGTACAGCCAGGTGCGCATCGACGCCCGGCCCTCGAACGCGTCGAGGCCGCGCCAGGCCGCGAGCAGGGTGTCCTGCAGCGCGTCCTCGGCGTCCTGCAGCGACCCGAGCATCCGGTAGCAGTGCACCAGCAGCTCCCGGCGATACGGCTCGGTCAGCTCGCGGAACGCGGTGTCGTCGCCCGCCCGCGCCCGCGCGATCAGGGCCACCTCGCCCATCGCCGCTCACCTCCTTCCCGTACCGACACCGGCCGGCCCGCGAAGGGGGCGCTCCTCCCGAACGGCCCCAATGAGCGTCTTGCGGTGTCCATACCGGTGGAAGCCGACCACACCACAGGAGAACCAGCATGGGGAAGATCATCGTCAGCGAGAACGTCACGATCGACGGGGTTGTGCAGGACCCGATCGGTGAGAGCGCCTTCGACCACAGCGGCTGGTTCAACCGGCTGCCCGGCCTCGACCGGGAGGCGTGGGCAGCAGTCCTGCACGAGGAGGCGGTGCGCGCCGCGGCACTGCTCATGGGCCGCCGCACCTACGAGTGGTTCGTCGGCGCCGGCTGGCCGAGCCGGACGGGCGCCTGGGCCGACCGGTTGCGCACCCTGCCCAAGCACGTCGTCGCCACCGATCTCCGGGCCCCGACGTGGGAGAACACAACCGTCGTCGACAGCGCAGGGCTGAAGAGCCTCGAGGCGGACGTGGACGGCGACATCGTCGTCTACGGCAGCGGACGGCTCGTCCGTACGTTGTTCGACGTCGACCTCGTCGACGAGCTGCGGCTGATGGTCTGCCCGGTCGTCCTCGGGTCCGGCGCGGGCCTGTTCGCCGGGGTGACCGGCGAGCTGCCGATGCAGCTGGTCGACGCCCGGACCGTCGGTGGCGCGCTGGCCCTCCTGACGTACCGGAGGCCGTGACCGTGGTTTCCGTAGCCGGTCCGTGGTGCGTCCGTGGTCCGCCCCGATTCCGCGGGGCCCGATCCGGATCAGGCTCTTCCCATGAGCACATCGACGGTCCGCACCGGCATCATGTCCCGCCCGCTCGCGGCGGTCTTCGCCGCCAACTTCGGTGCGCTGGTGAGCTTCTACCTGCTGCTTTCCACGATCCCGATGTTCACCGGGGTCGTCGGGGCGGGCGAGGCGGGCGCCGGCCTCACCACCGGCGTGATGATGCTCGCGACCGTCACCGCGGAGTTCGCGACCGCGTGGTTGGTGTCCCGGATCGGCTACCGCACCGCGTTCGGGCTCGGGCTGGTGCTGCTCGGGGCGCCGGCGCTGCTGCTGCCGCTGGCCTCGGACCTCACCGCGGTGCTGCTGATCTGCCTCGCCCGCGGCGTCGGCTTCGCGATCGTGGTCGTCGTCGCGGGTGCGGTCGCCGCCTCGCTGATGCCGGCGGAGCGGCGCGGGGAAGGCCTCGGGCTGTACGGCATCGTTGCGGGGATCCCGGCGATCGTCGCGCTGCCGGCCGGGATCTGGCTGGTCGCGCAGGTCGGCTACACCGCCGTCTTCGTCGGGGGCGGGCTGGCCGCGCTCGCCGGCATCGCCGCGCTGCGCTGGGTGCCGGCCGTGATCGGCAACGGGAGCGGCAACGACGAAGGCAGCAACGAGGAAAGCAGCCTCGGCTCGGCGCTGCGCAGCCCGGGCCTGCGCCGGCCCGCGCTGATCTTCGCGGCGACGGCGACCGCTGCCGGCATCACCGCGACGTTCCTCCCGCTGGCGGTCGGCGAGATCGCGGCGATCGCGCTGCTCGGGCAGTCGGTGACGGCGACCGTCGCCCGCTGGCTCGCCGGGCGCTACGGCGACCGGCACGGCCCGGCCCGGCTGCTCGTGCCCGGGGTGCTCGCGGTCGCCGTCGGTACGGGTGCGCTGCTGGTGGGGTCGCCGGTCGCGACCGTCGCGGGGATGCTGCTCTTCGGGGCCGGGTTCGGCGTCGCGCAGAGCGCCTCGATGATGATCATGTACAACCGCGCGCCCGCCACTGCGTACGGCACGGTCAGCGCGCTGTGGAACCTCGGGTATGACGCTGGCTACGGAGCGGGTGCGGCCGGGTTCGGTGCCGTCGCCGGGGCGGGTGGTTACCCCGTCGCGTTCGGGCTGACGACCGCGATCGTCGTTGCCGCGCTCCTGCCCGCCCTGCGGGACCGCCGCCACCCGGTGCGTTGACCCTCCGGTATCAAACGGGCGCGTGGTGTCATCCTTGATCCGTGCCGAAGCCCCGCCTCGACGTTCTCGTGCTCGGTCCCACGTCGATCATGGCCGGGGAGAACGCCCTCACGGTCGACCGGATGCTCGAACGCGCCGTGCTCACACGGCTCGCGATCGCCGGTGGGAATCCCGTCCCCGACGAGCGGCTCGCGGCCGACCTGTGGGGCGACCTCGAACCGCACCGCCTCACCGCGCGGCTGCGGGTCGTGGTGTCCCGGCTGCGCGCGACGCTCGGTGAGCACGCCGCCACCATCTCCCGCTCCCCGGCCGGGTACCAGGCCGCGGCGCACACCAGCGACCTCGTCGCGGCGCAGGCCGCCGCCGACCGGATGCACGCGGCCGCCCGCGCGGGGGCCTACGACACCGTCCGCGAGGCCGCGCGAACCGCCCTGGCCTGCTGGCGCGGCTCGTCACTCGGCGACCTGCGCACTGTGCCGTTCGCGGCCATGGAGTCCGAACGGCTCGACGCGTGGCGGGTCGAGCTCACGGTGCACCGGCTGCGCGCCGAGATCGCCCTGGGCGGTGCCGGCGAGCTGATCGCCGAACTCGCGACGCTCGCCGGCGAGTACCCCCTGCACGAGCCGATCGCCGGGCTGCTCGCCCACGCCCTCTACCGCAGCGGCCGGCAGGCGGACGCGCTCGACCGCCTCGCCAAGCTGCGCCGCGCGCTCGCCGACGAGCTGGGCGTCGACCCGGCGCCGGACACCGCCGAGCTGGAGCTGCGCCTGTTGCGGCAGGACCCCGGCCTGCTCGCGACACCTGTGGCCACCGCACCCATCTCGGCTGTTGCGACGGTGCCACCCGCGACACCGCAGGCCCGGCCGCCGATCACCGCGCCGTCGACCAGCTTCCTCGGCCGCGACGGTGAGCTGGCCGCGCTCGCCGCCCAGCTGCAGGAGCCCGGTGTGGTGACGCTCGTCGGCGGGCCGGGCAGCGGGAAGTCGCGGCTCGCGATCGAGGCCGCGGCCCGCATCGCCGAGCAGGGCCGGCACGTCGTCGTCGTCGAGCTGGGCCCCGTGCAGCGCGAGGACGCGATGGCGACAGCGCTGAACTCCGCCGCGGGCGTCGACGCCGGCGCGGGCGACGCGATCCGCGCCGTCGCGTCCGCCATCGACGGCGCGCTGCTGCTGATCGACAACGCCGAGCACCTCGTCGAGCAGGTCAGCGCCACCGTGAAGGCGTTGCGCACCGCGGCACCCGGCCTCACCGTGCTCGTGACGTCGCAGCGGCCGCTGCTGCTGGCCGAGGAGTCCCAGCGCCGAGTCTCGCCCCTGCCCCGCAAGGCCGCGATGACGCTGTTCACCGACCGCGCGTCGGCCGACGCGTTCCCCGCCGATCCCGCCACCACCGAACAGGCCGTCGCCACCATCTGCGCCGCCGTCGACGAGCTGCCGCTCGGGATCGAGCTGGCCGCCGGCCTCACGCGGACGCTCTCGGTCACCCAGCTCGCCGGCCGGGTCAGCGACCGGTTGCGGCTGCTCATCGGTGGTCGCCGGGACGCGGCCGGGCGCCACACCAGCCTGCGCGCAGCGCTCGACTGGAGCCACGAGCTGCTCGACGGGCCGAGCCGCACGGTGCTGCGCCGCATCGGCGTCTTCACCGGCGGGTTCAGCCTCGAAGCCGCCGAGTTCGTCGCGGCGCTGGCAGAGGACGAGACGGGTGACGTCGCGCCGGCGCTGGCCGACCTCGTCGACCGGAGCCTCGTCACAGCAGTGGGCAGCACCGCAACCGGCGGGCAGCGGTTCACCCTGCTGGAGACGGTGCGCGACTACGCGCTCGCGCAGCTGGCGGGCAGCGACGAGACCGACGCGATGCGCGCGCGGCACCTGCGGTGGTGCCTCGAGTACGTCCGTGAGCTGGGCGAGGACGACTTCGCCTCCCCCGGAGCCGTAACCGCGGTGTTCGCCGAGTGGCCCAACCTGCTCTCGGCGCTGGAGCTGGCCGCCGGCACCGAGCGGGCCACCGACGCGCTACGGCTCGCGAACGCCCTGCACACGCCGTGGGTGGCGCGCGGGTGGTTCCGCGAGGCCGTCCGGCACTTCGCCCGCCTGTCGGGCGCGCCCGGGCTCGCGCCGGCCGAGCAGGCCCGCGCGCTCAGCGCCCACGGCTACCACGCGCTGCAGGCGCAGCGCCTCGACGAGGCGGCGGAGCTGCTGGCCGCCGCCGCCGAGATCACCGCGACCATCGACGACCCCGAGCTCGCCCTCGCCGTGCGCTACTACCTGGGGTTCGTCGACATCCAACGCTGCCGGCCCGCGGCCGCCATCGCCGCGCTCGCGCCGGGCGAGGAGCTGGCGAGAGCGGCCGGTCTCCTGCGCAGGGCCGCGACCTTCGCCGACGCGCTCGGCACCGCGTACCTGATCTCCGGCGAGCCGGAACGGGCCGCCGAGCAGTACCGCGTGGCGATCGCGATCGACAAGGAGCGCGGCGACGAGCCACGCCTGTCCGTGAGCCTCTGCAACCTCGCGCAGGCGCTGCTGGGCACCGGCGACCACGAACAGGCGCTGCGGCTCGCCAACGAGTCCGACGAGTACGCCCGCCGCATCGACGACCACCAGGTGATGCCCACCAACGCCATGGTCAGGGCGAGCGTCGCCATCGCCGAAGGACGCCTCGACGACGCCGAGGCGCACGGCCGAACCGCCGTCACCACCAGCGAGCCGGGCTCCGGAGCGGGTGCCCCCGACCTGGCCGACGTCCTGATCATGAAGGGCGAGCTCGGCGAGGCGCGTGAGCTGCTCGACGAGGCCTACCGCACCCTGCAACCGGGCACGACGTCGTGGTTCACCGCGCGCCCCGTCTCGGCCGCGCTCGCGCTGGCCTCGGGCGACGTCGACGAAGCGCGCCGGATCGCCACCGAGACCCGGGCGGCGTTCACCAGCAGCGGGTTCGCGTGGCCGCGCTACGCGCAGCGGCTCGACGAGGTGGAGGCGATGCTGGCGGCGCGCGCCGGGACCCCCGCTTCCTGACCTACGTCCCGAACCTCGTTCGAGGGACGACGTCCCCAACGCGGGTGAAACGGATGGGCTGGACGGGTGTCAAGGTTTGCTGGCCGGGCCGACCTGTTCGAGCTGCTGTACTCTCCTCGCGACCACTCTACGTAGCGATCGGGTTGGCGGTCGGTGAGATGGACGGTGACGGGAGCACGGTGCTGTGACCTCGCCTCGACCCGCTGACTTCGCCCGCGTGGCACCCCCTCCCGCCGACGCCCCCGACGGGACGTTGGGCCCCACCATCCCCGAGGAATGGTGCCGGCTCTGCTGGCGGGAACGGCTCGTCTGGCGCGGCGGGCACTGGTGGCTCGACCACATCGGACCCGTCGACAAATGCACGCACGATTGCCATACGGGATTCACGTTCCTCGAGTCGACGAGCTGAAAAATCACCGTCGCCGTCGTTAACGCCGGCCGCAGTTCGGTGCGAGTTACCCGTCGACGGTGAGGCGTCGCCACCGCGCAGAGCGAGGAGGGGGCGTGTGGAGGGGTACCGGGCGCCGGGAGCGTGGGGGGCGACGACTCGCCGTCAACGCGCGACCGCAACGCCCGTCCTGCTCTACCACGGCGTGCACGACGACCCCGAAGGGCCGGCCGAGCGCGGGCACTTCCATCCCGTCACCAGCGTCCGGCGCGACGACTTCGCGCGGCAGCTCGACGCCATCTCCGAGGCCGGGTACCGCACCCGGCGCCTCGACGAGGTGGACGGACCGGCAGCCGACAAGCGGATCGTCCTCACGTTCGACGACGGCGACGTCTCGAACGTCGAGGTCGTGCTGCCGATGCTGGTCGAGCGCGGAATGGTCGCGGAGTTCTTCGTGGTGTCCGACCTCATCGGCACGGTGGGCCGCGTCGGCCCGGGGGACGGCGCGGTGCTCAGCGCAGCCGGGATGGGTGTGCAGAGCCACACCCGCACGCACCGGCCGCTGACCGTCCTCACCCCGGACGAACTGCGGGACGAGCTGGTCACCAGCCGGCAGGTGCTGCAGCAGTGGGCCGGCAGCCGGGTCACCGCGGTGTCCTTCCCGGAAGGGCGCGGCCGCCAGCGGGAGCACCTCGCCGCCCTGCGGACCGGCTACACGCACGTGCTCGGCTCGCTCCCCGGCCCCAACCGGCGCTGGGAGCAAGGCGCCTGCCTGGAGCGGATCGCGATCACCCGCCAGACCTCGACGGAGCAGTTCCGAGCGCTCGTCACCTGGTCCGGGGTCGGGCCGCTGCGGGCCCGACTCCGCTACCACACGTTCGAAGGCGTCAAGCGGGTGCTCGGCAAGACCGCGTAGCGGCGCACCACGTCGTGCCGCAGGAACAGCCCGAACTTCCCCACCGTTTTGCCAACCTGCACGCCCCTGCGGGTGTGCAAGTTGGCAAAACGGTGGGGACCTTCTACTGGTCGTCGACGCCGCGCTCGGCCGGCTACGGCGCCGCTTCCGCGTGTGCGGCCGCCCCGCCCGAGCCCGCCCTGCCCGAGCCGCCGCCGGCGCTTGCGAGCCGGGGCCTGTGTGGCTGCCGCCCACCGGTCAGCTCGATCATCGAACCGGACGGGTCGCCCACCATCGGGAGTCCGGCGATCTCGTCGAGGTCCAGTGCCGGCACGTCGACGTGGGAGATCGCCGGGTGCAGGGGGCGCAGGTCCTGCTCGCCCGCCCCGAAGAGGTCTTCGTGCAGCTTCTCGCCCACGCGCAGTCCGGTGTAGACGATCGGGCAGGTCTGCCCGGCCAGCGCCATCAGCTGCTCCGCGAGGTCGACGATCCGCACCGGCGCACCCATGTCCAGCACGAGGACCTCGCCGGGGCGGCCGATCCCACCGGCCTGCACGACCAGCTCGACGGCCTCGGGGATAGTCATGAAGAAGCGGGTGACGTCGGGGTGGGTGATCGTGAGCGGCTTGCCGCTGCTGATCTGCTCCGCGAACGTCGTGATCACCGAGCCGCGGCTGCCGAGCACGTTGCCGAACCGCACGGACATGTACGGGAGGCCGGTCGAGGTCGCGACGCTCGCGACGAGCCGCTCGCCGACCCGCTTCGACCGCCCGAGCACGCTGATCGGGTCGGCCGCCTTGTCCGTCGAGATGTTCACGAACCGGTCGACACCGGCGCCGAGCGCCGCCTCCAACACGTTCTGCGTGCCGAGCACGTTGGTCTTCCACGCCTCCTCCGGGTACTGCTCCAGCATCGGCAGGTGCTTCAGCGCGGCGGCGTGGAACACCACGTCCGGCTGCCTGAGCTGGAAGATGTCGTGCAGTGCGCCGATGTCGCGGATGTCGGCGAGCACGACGTCGGACGTGTCCAGCAGCGCCCGTCCCTTGATCGAGAGCTGCACGGCGTGCAAGGCGGACTCGTCGCGGTCGAGCATCATCAGCTCGGCCGGCCCGAACCGGTCGATCTGGCGGCAGAGCTCGGACCCGATGGAGCCCCCGGCCCCGGTGACGAGCACCTTGCGTCCCCGCAGGAAGCCGGCGATCGCGCTGACGTCGGTGTCGACGGGCCGGCGGCCCAGCAGCGCGGTGACGTCCAGGTCGCGCAGGTCGCTGAGCCCGACCCAGTCCTTGAACAGCTCCTTCAGCGGTGGCAGCACCTGCACGCCGAGCCCGGCCTGCGCGGCGGCCTCCGCGATCTCGGCCACCGTGGACGGATCGGCGCTGGGCATCGCGATGACCAACCGCCCGGCTCCCGTCCGGGCGGCGACCTCCGCGATGTCCGCTCTGCCGCCGCCGACCGCGATGCCCGCGACCTTGCGGTGGCGCAGCGCCGGGTCGTCGTCGAGCACGGCGACCGGTCGGTAGCTGCCTCGCGGGTCTGCGTGCATCGCCCGGATCAGCTGGCGGCCGGCGTCGCCGGCCCCGAACACGATCACCGGCCGCATCGGCGTGCGGGCCCTGCGGCCACGCACCTCCTTCGCCATCACCCAGAGCACCCGCGCCCCGACGGCGAGCGGGATCATCACCAGCGCGGCGGCAAAGGGCACCGATCGGGGCAGCTGCAGCGGTGCGGCGACCGCCACGGCCGTGAGCACGACGGCGACGCCGGCCGCGACGAGCGCGAGCGTGACGGCCTCCTCGGCGCTGCCCGGGTAGTGCCGCCCGCGGTAGGCGCCGGACAGCACACCGCCCGCCCATTGGGCCGGAACAGCGATCACCAATGCCAGCAGGATTGCGTTGAGATCGATCGCGGAAAGGTCGCCGTCGAATCGCGACCAGGTGCCGACGAATAGGGCAACAGCCCAGGTGACGGCGTCAAGTGCAGGCAACAGAATTTCGCGGTAGCGACGCCTCAGCGGCGCATGGTCGAAGGAGTACAACAAGCGCCATCCGATCTGCCCGCAAGTGACACGGACGTTCCCCTCCTCGCCCCGCCCGCCGCATACGACTGCTGCGGCGGCCCCGTGCGGGGGTGCCTCTTCCCGGCCCGTGTGGAGAGTCGCTTCCGCGCGGACGCGCGTTAGCGACCACTCTGGGTGTCTCTTCCGACACCGACCGGAATGGGCGCGGGGTGATCAGCCCGCGATCGTCGTGATGGCCTTCGTGATCCCCTGCACCGCGGCCGCGGCGACGAACAGGGCAACGAGCCCGAGCCCGACGTTCTCCTTCCAGCTGTTGCGGTGCACACCCATGATGTCGGCGCGGTTCAGCACGACGATCAGCGCGATCACGATGAGCAGCAGGAACGGTGACGTGAGGACGTGGGAGACCACGACGAGCGCGATGAAGCCCGGAGCGCCGGGCAGCGACCACAGCACCGCGACCAGGCCCCAGACGATCATCCAGCGGTAGATGGGGTCCTTCGCGGGGGCACCGGGGTACCGCTCGGCACGGTGCGGGCGCACGACGTGCAGCGACTCGACCACCATCTTGCCGAGCGCGAAGATCGAGCCGGCGACCGTCGTCCACGCAGCGCCGAGCAGGCCGAGGTAGAAGATGTACGGACCGACCGGGCCGACGGCCGTGCCGAGCGCTCCGGCGATGTCGCCGGCGTCGCTCACGCCCTGCTTGCCGAAGAGCACCTCGGCTCCGATCGCCCAGATCGCGACGCCGAGGAACAGCACGACGACCGTGCCGAAGAGCAGGTCGTACTGCTGGACCTTGCGGTGCGCCGGGGTCGTCCAGCCCTTCTCGCGCAGGAACTCCGGGTAGAACAGGTTGGCCATCGAGCCGAGCGTCGCCAGCACCAGGCTCGACGCCACGAGCCCCGAGTCGAAGAGCCCCTGCTGCGCCGGCAGCTCGAACGCGAATCCCTTGACCAGCTCGCCCCAGTTGATCCCCACCATGATCATGCCGACTACGAACGTCAGCACCATCACCACGAGGATGACCTTGAAGATCCGTTCGACCAGCAGGTACGCACCCTTGAGCGTCACCGCGAACACGGAGAGCGCGCCCACGACGGCCCACCAGAACGACGGCAGCCCGCCGAAGAGCCCTTCCAGGGCCACTCCCACGCCGCTGAGCGTGAAGGCCATCAGGATGTGGGTGTAGATCACGAACGAGACGAGCATCAGCCAGCCGAACGCCGGGTGCGCCCGCGCGATCCCGCGCACGATGCTCGGGTCGCGCTGCACGTTGTAGAGCGGGTACTTGCCCAGCGCGTTGACGAACACGTACCGGAACACCAGCGAGAGCGGCAGCACCCAGAGCAGCGCGTAGCCGTAGTTGCCGCCCGCGACCGAGTTGTCGATCAGGTCGCCGGTCCCGACCCAGCTCAGCGCCACGACGATGCCGGGCCCGAATGCCGTCAGGTAGCCGAGGAAGCTCGCCGCCGGTGGGGCGCTTGCCGGTGCCTCGGGACGCGCCGGGTCGCTCATCGTCACTCCTCGCCGTCGAGGTCTGCGGTATCTTGGTGTATTGGTATACCAAAGTTGTCGACAACACGCGAGACCAGAAGTGCGAGGCACCCCCATGACACCGCTCTCCCCCGCAACCTTCGAGCGGCTCGCCGTGGTGAGCACGGCGACCGTCACGACACAGCTGATGGCCCGCGGGCTGCGCAACACGTTCCTGCACGGCCTGACGCCCCTGAACCCCGGACGCGCGCGGATGGTCGGTGAGGCGTTCACGCTGCGCTGCATCCCGTCGCGCGAGGACCTCGACGTGCTCTCGGTGTTCCAGGACTACGACCACCCGCAGCGCAAAGCCGTCGAGTCGGTCGGGCCCGGACAGGTGCTCGTCGTCGACGCCCGCGGCCGGACGAGGGCGGCGTCGCTCGGGCACATCCTCGCCACCCGGCTGCTGCGCCGCGGCGCCGCCGGGGTCGTCACCGACGGCGCCGTGCGCGACAGCGCCGGGTTCGCGGCGCTCGACCTGCCCTCGTTCGCCGCCGGCGCGAGCGCGACCACCAACCTCGCGCAGCACCACGCCGTCGACATGCAGGTGCCGATCGGGTGCGCCGAGGTGCCCGTCTACCCCGGCGACATCATGATCGGCGACGCCGACGGCGTGGTCTGCGTGCCCCGCCACCTCGCCGACGAGGTCGCCGCCGACGCCGTCGAGCAGGAACGGCTGGAGGAGTTCGTTCTCGACCGCATCGACGCGGGCGCCCCGCTGCGCGGCACCTACCCGCCCGACGCCGACACGCTGCGCGAGTACCGCACCCGCTGAAGCGTCGACAACGACGTTTTGGCTGTTGTTAGCGCTAACAAACGACCAGAACGTCGTTGTCGACGGTCTACCCGGTCAGGCCAGGCGCTTGATCGAGCTCTCGATGTGCTCTCGGAGCAGCTTTTCCGCCGCTTCCGGGCGGTGGTCCTTCACTGCCGCGAGGATGTCGCGGTGCTCGCCGGCCTCCACCTGCCACGTCGGCCACTGCTCCCAGAGCAGCGTGACGATGCCGAGCGCGGTGAGATCCTGCAGGTCGTCCAGCGCCGTGACGACGAGCGGGTTGTCGCACCCGGCGTAGAGGTGCCGGTGGAACCGGCGGTTGGCCAGCATCAGGCCCAGCCGGTCGCCCGCCTGCGCGCAGCGCGCCGCCTCGTCGAGCGCCCGCGCCGCCTCCTCGACGTCCGTGGTCGGTGATTCCGCGGCCCGCCCGGCCGCCCACGGCTCCAGCAGCACCCGCATCTCGTAGACCCGCCGGACATCGGCGTCCTCCAGCCGGCGCACCGCCAGCCCGCGGCCACGGGTGGGCGTGAGCAGCCCCGACGACGTCAGCGCGATCAGCGCCTCCCGCACCGGCGTCTTCGAGACCCCCAGCAGGTCGGCGAGCTTGCGCTCGACCAGCACCTCGTCGGGCTTCAGCTGCCCCGACAGGATCGCCGTGCGGATCGAGGCCGCCACGAGATCGGACCGGGTGGTGGACCGGCCCAGCGGCGGCAGGGAGAGCGACACGTCGATTGGTATACCACTCGTCCGTTTCCTCACCCGACGGACAGGTTCGACCGCCCGGTCGGTTGACTCCGCAACCAGGTCTCCCAAAGACTCCCTCCCGTTCGAAACGCCGCACGCTGTTCCGCATCTCGAACACAGCGAGACCCGTCAAGGAGGACGCGTGTCGTGAAGCTGCCCGCTTTCGCCTACCACCGCGCGGATTCGCTCGCCGACGCCGTCGATGCGCTGGCCGTGCACGGGCCGGAGGCCAGGGTCCTCGGCGGCGGCCAGAGCCTCCTGCCGCTCATGGCGTTGCGGATGTCGGTGCCGGAGGTGCTCGTCGACATCAGCACGGCAGCGGACCTGCGCCACCACGAGGTGCACGACGGCGGAGTGACCGTCGGCGCCGCCGTGACCACCCGCACGCTGGAGACGGATCCCGGCGTGCACCCGCTGATCAGGAGCTGCCTCGCCCGGATCGGGCACGTCGAGATCCGCACCCGCGGCACGGTGTGCGGTTCGCTCGCCCACGCCGATCCTGCTGCCGAGCTGCCGGCGCTGCTGCTCGCCGTCGAGGGGTCGGTCGAGCTCGTCGCCGCACACGGCAGCAGGGTCGTCCCCGCCGCCGAGTTCGTCGCTGGGCCCTACACCACCTCCATCGACGACGGCGAGCTCGTCGCCGCCGCCACGCTGCCCGCGATCGCGGCGTCCGCCGGCTGGTCGGTCCGGGAGATCGCGCGCCGCTCGGGCGACTTTGCGCTGGTCGGCGTCATCTGCGTGCTCGACGTCGACCGTTCCCGGCGCTGCCACGACGCCCGCGTCGTGCTCTTCGGCGTCGCCGCCACCGCGGTGCGCGCCACCGCCGCCGAGGAGGCGCTGCTCGGCGAGATCGTCGACGGGCTCAGCGTCGAGCAGGCCGCCGAGCTGGCCTTCACCGGCGTCGACGTGCTCGGCGACCTGCACGGTTCCGCCGAGTACCGCCGCCGCGCCGGCGCCCGGCTGGTCGCCGCGGCGCTCGACGAGGCCGCCGACCGCGCCCACGACACCACCACGAGCAGGGCGGCCGCCCGTGCGTGACACGCACGAGCCGGCACCGGTGACGGCCAGGGTGAACGGCCGCACGGAGAGCGCCGCCGTCGCGCCGCGGACCACGCTCGCGGACTACCTCCGCCACGGCCTCGGCCTGACCGGCACCCACCTCGGCTGTGAGCACGGCGTCTGCGGGGCCTGCACCGTCCTGCTCGACGGCAACCCCGTGCGCTCGTGCCTCACCCTCGCGGTGCAGGCCCACGGGCGCGAGGTCCGGACCGTGGAGGGGCTGGCCGCGCCGGACGGCACGATGCACCCGCTGCAAGAACGGTTCTGGCGCCACCAGGCGCTGCAGTGCGGCTTCTGCACGCCGGGGTTCCTGATGGCCGCCCTCGCGGCCGTCGACGAGGAGCCGGACATGAGCCGCGACCGGATCCGCGAGCGCCTCTCCGGCAACGTCTGCCGCTGCACCGGGTACCAGCCGATCGTCGACGCCGTCGAGGGTTTCTCGGCCGATCGCGCAGCGGAGCATGCTGGGGAAGACCGGTGACGCTCACCGACGGCTGGGTCGGGCGCCGCGTCCGGCGTTCCGAGGACCCCAAGATCCTGCTCGGCCGCGGCCGCTTCGTCGACGACGTTCGCCCCACCCGCTGCCTGCACGCGGCGTTCGTCCGCTCCCCCGTCGCCCACGCGACGATCGTCGCGACCGACGCTTCCGAGGCCGTGCAGGCCGGTGCCACCGTCTTCACCGCTGCCGACCTCGACCCGCTCTGCACACCGTGGAAGGGCCTCCTGGACTGGCCGGGGCTGGCCGCGGGCGACCAGCGCCCGCTCGCCTCCGGGAAGGTCCGCCACGTCGGCGAGCCGGTCGCGATCGTCGTCGCGGCGAGCCGGGCGGAGGCGGAGGACGCGGCCGAGCTGGTCGACGTCGAGTACGCGGAGCTGCCCGCGGTGGTCGACCCGATCGCCGCGCTCGAGCCCGGCGGCCCGCTCGTGCACGACGAGCTGGGCGCCAACCTGGCATTCGAGTCGTGGTTCGGCACCAAGGACGAACACGCGGTGGACGCCGCGTTCGCGCAGGCCACGGCCGTGGTCGAGGTCGCGATGAGCACCGCGCGCCACACCGCGACCGCAATGGAGCCGCGTGGAGTGCTCGCCGAGTACGACCCGGTCGCGCGCGAGCTGACCGTGCGGATCTCGACGCAGGCGCCCAACATGCTGCAGTCGGCGTTCGCGGAGATCCTCGGCCTGCGGGAGAACTCCGTGCGGATGCTCACCGACGAGGTCGGCGGCGCGTTCGGCATGAAGGCGCACGTCTACCCGGACGAGATCGCGACCTGCGCGGCCAGCATGCTGCTGGGCCGGCCGGTGTCGTGGATCCAGGACCGGGCCGAGTCGCTACAGTCCGACACGCAGGCCCGCGACGAGCGGGTCCGGGCAGCGATCGCGCTGGCGGGCGACGGGACGATCATCGGGCTGCGCTCGGAGATCGTGAGCGACGGCGGCGCGTACTCGGTCTACCCGCGCAGCATGGTCACCGAGGGCATCCAGGTCTCGACGATCATGCCGGGCCCGTACCGGGTGCCGGCCTACCGCTCGCACCTGCGGGTGGCGATCACCAACAAAGCGCCGCTCGCGGTCTACCGCGCGGTCGGGCACCCGGTGGCGATCCTCGTCATGGAGGCGTTGCTGGACGAGGCGGCGCGCGCGGTCAAGCTCGACCCGGCCGAGCTGCGGCGGCGCAACATCCTGAAGCCCGAGGAGCTCCCCTACACCTCCGCGGCCGGCCACGTGTACGACTCCGGCTCGCACCGGGAGTCGCTGGAGCGCCTGGTCGACCGGATCGACATCGGCCGGCATGCCGCGGCCGCCCGCAGGCGCGGGACGCTGCTCGGCGTCGGGATCGCCTGCTTCGTGGAGGTCACGGCGCCGGGCGTCGCGTTCTACGGCGCCCGCGGTGCCCCGATCACCGCCCACGACCAGGTGGAGGTGCGGGTCGAGCCCGACGGCACGGCAACGGTGCTGCTCGGCACCCCCGGGCAGGGCCAGGGCCTGCACACCACGGCGGCGCAGGTCGTGGCCGACCACCTCGGGATCCCGTTCGACCGGATCAACGTCCTCAGCGGCGACACCCGCACGATGCCGCACGGCACGGGCGTCTGGGCCAGCCGCTCCGCCGTGGTCAGCTCCGGCGCAGCCGCCGCGGCCGCGCGCGAGGTCAAGGCGCGGATGCTGGCGATCGCAGCGCACCTGATGGAGGTCGACGCGAGCGACCTGGAGATCGTCGACGGCGCCGTGCGGGTGGCGGGCGCTCCCGACAGCCGCATCGACGTCGCGCACGTCGCCGAGGTCGCGCACTGGCGCACCCACCAGCTCCCCGACGACCTGCAGGTCGCGCTCGCGGCTATCGGCGAGTACCGCGGCCCGAACGTCACGTTCAACAACGGCGCGCACGGGGCGGTCGTCGAGGTCGACGAAAGCAGCGGGCTCGTCCGGATCGTCGACTACGTCTGCGTGGAGGACTGCGGTGTGCTCATCAACCCTGACATCGTTGACGGGCAGATCCGTGGCGGCGTGGCCCAGGGTGTGGGCGGAGCGCTGCTCGAACGCCTCCACTACGACGGCGACGGGCAGCTGCTCACCTCGACGCTGCTCGACTACCTCCTGCCCGCCGCGCCCGACCTGCCGGACATCCGGATCACCCACATCGAGACGCCCAGCCCCACCCCGCTGGGCGTCAAGGGTGCGGGCGAAGCCGGCGCCGCCGGCGCGCCCGCGGCCGTGCACAACGCGGTGAACAACGCGCTCGCCCAGCGAGGCGCGCGCGTCTGGCACCAGCCGATCACACCCGAGCGGGTGCTGCGCGCGCTCGACGAAGCGGCCGACCGGCTCTGGCCGGACCGGTCGGACGCACCGGCCGTCCCGCGGTGGACCGACCCCGAGTCCGAGCCCGAGTGCGATCAACCGGAAGGAGACGGGTGATGTCCGGTGGCGAACTGCTCCTCACCACGTTCAACGGCTTGAGCTTCGCGGGGCTGCTGTTCCTCGTCGCGAGCGGGTTCACGCTGATCTTCAGCCTGATGGGCGTGCTGAACCTCGCGCACGGCAGCTTCTACCTGTGGGGCGGCTACCTGGGGCTGGTGACGCTGGGCGCGACCGGCAGCTGGGTGCTCGCGCTGCTGGCCGGTGCCCTCGGCGTCGCGCTGGGCGGCGGGGTGCTGGAACGGCTCGTCTTCCGCAGGGTGCGGGGGATCGAGCTGTCGGAGGTGCTGCTCTCGGTGGGCATCTCGCTCGTGCTCGCCGATCTCGCGCTGGCGCAGTTCGGCGGCGACTCCCTGACGATCGCCCCGCCCGCCGCGCTCGCCGGCAGCGTCGAGCTGGGCGGGCTGGTGGTGCCGCGGTTCCGGCTCGCCGTGATCGTCGCGGCGGTGCTCGTGATGATCGGGCTGGCGGTGCTGCTGCGCCGCACCCGCGTCGGCGCGATCATCCGGGCCGGCGTCGACGACGAGGAGATGCTCGACGCGCTGGGCGTGAACGTGCGCAGGGTGGCGGCCGCGGTGTTCGTGCTCGGCGCGCTGCTGGCCGGCGCGAGCGGGGTCGTCGGTGGGGTGTTCTTCGGCGTCTACCCGGGTGCCGACGCCGAGATGCTGCTGTTCGCACTGGTCGTCGTGGTCGTCGGCGGGCTGGGCAGCCTGCAGGGCGCCGTCGTCGGGAGCGTCGTGGTCGGGCTGGTCTACAGCTTCGGGGTCGCGCTGGCGCCCGACCTCCTCTACTTCGTGCTGTTCGGGCCGATGCTGCTGGTGCTCGTGCTGCGGCCCCGCGGAATCCTCGGAGGTCGGCTGTGAACATGCGTGTCACCGGCTTGGTCGTTCTCGTCGTGCTCGCGGTGCTGCTGCCCTACGGGGTCGGCGAGTACTGGGTCGGCATCGCCACCGAGGCGGCGATCTTCGCGATCGTCGCGCTCGGCCTCAACGTCCTCATGGGCCTCGGGGGGCTGGTCTCCGTCGGGCACGCCGGGCTGTTCGCGACCAGCGCCTACGCGACCTCGCTCGCTCAGCAGCACCTCGACCTGGGCTTCGCGACGTCCGGGCTGTTCGCGATCGGCGTGACGATCGCGGTGACGGCGCTGGTCGCCGCGCTGGCGGTGCGCACGACCGGCATGTACTTCCTCATGATCACGCTGGCCGTCGGGATGCTCGTCTGGGGCCTCTCGCACCGCTGGTCGTCGCTCACCGGCGGCGAGAACGGCTCGGTCAGCGGGGTCCGGCCGGCCGGCGTCACGCGCTACTACCAGTACTACTGGCTGGTGCTGGGTGTGCTCGTCGCCGTCGCGGTGGTGCTCTGGTACTTCCAGCGCTCCCGGGCGGGGATGCGCATCCGCGGCACCCGCGACAGCGCGGCCCGGATGACGAGCATGGGCTACTCCCCCGCGGCGCAGCGGTTCGTCGCGTTCCTCGCCTCCGGCACCGTGACCGCCGTCGCCGGCGTGCTCTACGCGGGCTACTACCCGGTGGTGAGCCCGTCGACGGCGCACCTGTCGATGTCGATCCTGTTCATGCTGATGGTCATCGCGGGCGGGTCGTCGGTGTACCTCGGACCCGCCGTCGGCGCGATCGTGCTGACGGTCCTGCGCGCTGCCGTCTCCGCAGAGACGCAGCGGTGGGCGACGATCATGGGGTTGATCCTGGTCGCGGTTGTGCTCTTCGCCCCCGACGGGATCTCCGGGACCCTGCGCGGCCGGCTGCGACGAAGAACGGCCGTCCCACCGCAACCGGCCCGGGAGCCCGTCGCGCAGGGCGCCCGATGAGGGCCCGGGCGTTCACCATCACCCTCATGGCGCTCGCGCTCGCGGCCTGCGCCCCACCCGCTGCCGACGACGTCGACGTGCACCGCACCACCGGACCGCTCTCCATCGGGTTCGTCGACAGCCTGTCCGGGCCGCTCGCCGGCGCCGGGACCGACATGCTGCAGGGCGCACGCCTCTGGCTCGACGAGAACGGCGGCACGATGTCGGGCCGCCCGGTCGAGCTGCTCGTCGAGGACGACCACGGCTCGACCGAGACCGGCGTGCAGGTGACGAAGCGGCTGGTCGAGGCGAACGGCGCCGACCTCGTGATCGGGCCGCTGGCCGGCAACGTCGGCGTCGCGCTCGGCCGGTACGTCACCACCACCGAGGTCCCGCTGGTCTACCCCATCCCGACGAGCGACGTGTTCGTCCACGAGAACTACCCGACGGTGTTCCCCGTCACCGGCACGGCGCCGCAGTTCAACGCGCCGCTCGGGCAGTGGGCCGTCGCCAAGGGGCACCGCAGGGTCGTCACGATCTGCTCCGACTACGCGTTCGGCCAGCAGGTCTGCGGCGGCTTCGCCGACCGGTTCCGCGCCGCCGGCGGCGAGCTCATCTCCCAGATCTGGCCGCCGCTGGGCAGCTCCGACTTCGCGCCGTTCATCTCACAGCTGCAACGCACGCCCGCCGACGCCGTGTTCGTCGGCCTGATCGGCGCGGACAGCGTGAAGTTCCTGAAGGCGTGGAAGGACTTCGGGATGTCCGGACGCGCGACGCTGCTCGGCTCCGACCCCGCGTTCGACCAGGCCGTGCTGCGCGGCGTGGGCGCCGACGCCGTCGGGCTGGTCTCGGTCGGGCACTTCGCCGAGGGCCGCGACAACCCGCTGACCAGGAAGTTCAGCGAGTCCTTCCAGCGCGCCTACAAGAAGCTGCCCAGCTACTACGCCGCCAGCGGCTACCTCGCCGTCGACTGGACGGCACGGGCGATCGCGGCGAACGGCGGCAAGGTCGGCGAGGCGGCCGACTTCGTGCGGGTGATGCGCTCGATCGACTACCCCGACAGCGTGTTCGGCCCGATCACCGTCGACGACCGCGGCCAGCCGGTCTACAGCGTCTACCTGCGGGAGGTCGCGGCGGGCCCGGGGAACCTGCCCTGGAACACCGTCACCGAGACCATCCCGGACGTCGGCGCCACCGGCGGGCTCAGCTACGACGAGTACCTCTCCCGGCCCATCTTCTCCCGCGGCTACCAGGGAGGCACCCCGTGACCCACGCACTCAAGACCGCGCCGAGGACCGTGCTGGACCTCGAAGACATCGGGCGCGAGTACGGCGGGCTGCGCGCACTCGCGCAGGTCAGCTTCAGCGTCGCCGAGGGCGAGCGGGTCGGGGTGATCGGCCCCAACGGGGCCGGCAAGAGCACGCTCTTCCGCGTGATCGGCGGCGCCGAGCGGGCCAGCCACGGCACGCTCGCGTTCGCCGGCCACGACATCGCGCGGGTGCCCGCCCGGCGCAGGGCCCGGATGGGGATCGGGCGGACGTTCCAGATCACGGAGCTGTTCGGCTCCCTGACCGTGCGGGAGAACCTGCTGCTCGCCGCACGGGCCGCCGACCGGATCGAGCCCGTCGTCGAGCGGTTCGGGCTGGCCGGACAGCTCGACACCCCGGTGTCTGCGCTCGGGTACGGGCAGCAGCGGCTCGTCGAGCTCGCCGTCACGTTCGCGACGGGCGCGCGGCTGCTGCTGCTCGACGAGCCGGCGGCCGGGCTGGGGGCCGCCGAGCGCGTGCTGATCTCCGAGGCCATCCGCGACCTGCCCTCCGACGTCACCGTTCTGCTGATCGAGCACGACATCGACCTCGTGCTCGGGCTGGTGCGCCGCGTGCTCTGCCTCGCCGGCGGGCGGCTCGTCGCCGACTGCCCGGCGGGCGAGGTGCGCACCAACCCCGCCGTCCGTGAGGTCTATCTCGGTGAGGTCCACCTCGGTGAGAGCGAGAGCGCATGAGCACGTTCACCGTCGCCGGGCTGGCCGCCGGCTACCAGGGCCACCCCGTCGTCGACGGCATCGACCTGACGGTCGAGCCCGGCGAGGCCGTCGCGCTGGCCGGGCGCAACGGGATGGGCAAGACCACCACCCTGCGTGCCGTCATGGGGCTCGCCGAGCCCGCCGTCTCCGCGGGCAGCGTCCGGTTCGGTGACGTCGAGCTGCACGGCAAGGCGCCGCACCACATCGCGCGCGCCGGCATCGGGTACGTGCCGCAGGGGCGGCGGATCTTCCGCAGCCTGACGGTCGCCGAGCACCTCGCCGTCGTCGCGCGGCCGGCGCGGGCCGGCTACGAGCCGTGGACGATGGACCGGGTCAACGAGCTGTTCCCGCGGCTGGCCGAGCGTGCCGGGCAGTTCGCCGGGACGCTCTCCGGCGGCGAGCAGCAGATGCTCGCCATCGCCAGGGCGTTGATGACCAACCCGCTGCTCGTGCTGCTGGACGAGCCCAGCGAGGGGTTGGCGCCGCAGATCGTCCGGCAGGTCGGGGACATCATCGCCGCGCTGCACGCGAGCGGCGTCGGCGTGCTGATCGCCGAGCAGGACCTCTCGATGGTGCGCAGGGTGGCCGACCGGGTGTACTTCCTCGACCGCGGCACGGTCGCGGCGCAGGTCACGGCCGCCGAGCTGGACGCTCACGCCGACCTGCTGGAGCGGCACCTCGGTGTCGGCGCCGGACACGCATAGGCTGCGGGCTCCGCTGCGAAGAACGGACCCGCACACCGTGAGCGACACCGACGACCCCACCCGCCCGGCCGTGCCCGCCGTGGCGCGTGCGGTCCGCATGCTGGAGGTCGTCGCCGAGTCCGACGGGATGACGCTCACCGAGCTCTCCCGCGCGATCGGCGCGCCGAAGAGCAGCTGCCTCGCCGTCTGCACGACGCTCGTCGAATCGGGGATGCTCGTCCGCACCGCGGGGGGCACCTACCGGCTCGGGCTCAAGGTCGTCCAGCTTGGGCGGTCGTACCTGAGCCGGTCCGACATCGCCGCCGAGTTCCGGCGGGTCGACGGCGAGCTCGGGCTGCTCGCGGACGACACGATCGTGCTCTCCGTGCTGAACGGGCGCGAGGTCACCTACGTCGACACACGCCACGGCCGCCGTCCCGTCGCCGTGCACTACGAGATCGGGATGCGGCTGCCGGCGCACTGCACGGCCAGCGGGAAGTCGCTGCTGGCTGCACTGCCGCCGGGGAGCGTCGGGGCGCTCTACGCCGACGCCCGGTTCGACACCCTCACCCCGCACAGCATCGACTCCCTGCGCGAGCTCCGCCCCGAACTCGACCGCGTCCGGACGCGCGGCTACGCCGTCGACGACGAGGAGACCGCGCTCGG
Source organism: Pseudonocardia sp. TRM90224 (assembly GCF_021245725.1). Lineage (GTDB taxonomy): Bacteria > Actinomycetota > Actinomycetes > Mycobacteriales > Pseudonocardiaceae > Pseudonocardia. The sequence goes on from NZ_JAJGSX010000041.1 coordinate 65,996, forward strand.
CATGATCTGCTTCGGCGTCGCCGTGCTCGGCCCGGGCGGCGGGCCCGCGGGCGCGATCAGCGTCAGCATGGTGAAGGCCGCCGTCGACGGGATCCGCGCCGCCTCGGCCGCGCACGCCATCCTGCGGCTGGCGCAGACCCTCACCGTCCGGCTCGGCGGGCCGCCGCGCGAGATCCCGGTGATCGACGCGTCGCCGTGGGCGGCGCTGCTGCCGTGACTCCACCGGCGAGGTCGGGGTGCGTGCGAAACGCACACGTTGCCGGGAAAGCCACTTTCCAGGCAACCCCACCCGGCCGCCCGGGGCGTCAGAAAGCCACTTTCATGCAACCACGTTGCGTGAAAGTGGCTGTCAGGTGGATCGCTGCAGCCACCGCGGTGGACCCGCGCCCGAGGTCCCTGGGGCTGGCCGATCGTGAGTGTGCTGAGGGCTGTCGAGGCAGCCCTCAGCACACTCAGCTCGACGAGCACACCCGCCTCGGCGAGCGCGGGAAGCGCGCGAACGGCACTTTCGGGCCAACCTATCGTTCGAAAGTGCCGTTCGCGCAGTTCACTTGGGTGTGGGAAGGGCAGGAAAGTCCGCCATGGCCCTCCGGGGCCGCCACGAGGGATGTGAATCCCAGCTGGGGCGCGCTCGGGTCCGCGGCCCGCGAGTAGGTCGAGGGCCGGAAGTCGGCGACCTCGCAGAGCCCGGTGTGTCCTCGCAGAGCGTGCGCGGTCTGCGCGGACACACCTGGGTCTGCGCAGTGGTCTGCCCGGTCACACGCGACCCAGGACTGGGCCGGCCGGGGTGCCAGGAAAGCCACTTTCCTGTCCTGTGGTG